>NZ_MWWW01000026.1 GCF_002259745.1 Bifidobacterium myosotis
GGCGAGGGCGCCGACGCCCTGAGCCGGCCGGCGACCCTGCGGGCGATCTGGCCGGCGGTCCTCCACGCCACGTGCAGGAACCCGCTCACGGTCTTCTGGTTGGCGACGGTCATCAGCCACGCGCACTCCGCCTCGAAGTCCCGCGTGAACCGGCTTCCCGGCTCCGCCCACGGCACGGACGCGACCACCACGCCGCACTTCGGGCAGTCCACCCTGGGCATCATGGCGACCAGTTCGACCCGCCAGCATCCGAAATCCTGATGGCGCCATCGGCGCACGCCGCCGCCACGGTCATAGCCACGACGCTTCCGCCCGCACCTCGAGCACCTGAGCATGCCCGCACGCGGACGCACCCGCACCTCGAGCACGGGTTCGGGGCGCATGGGACCATCGACGATGCAGACGTTCTCGACGACCATGCCTTTGACGTTGAGGAGCTGTTTGAATATGCTGTTCATCAGGCGCTTTTCGGTTGTGTTTTTCTTGGTCGATGAACATCCTAACCAAAAAGCGCTCTTCTCTTACCGGTTCAACGCCTCACCGGCAAACAACCACCCACGAAAACAGCAATAGCGCCCTATTTGTACACGCCATGGACCAAGGGTCTGGGCTTCACGCAGGGCGAGGCTGCCCAGCTGATTGCCGCGACCGGTGCCATCAATTCGATGTTCGGCATTGTCGGCTCCTGGCTTGCCGACCGTGTGTTCGGCGCCCGCAAGGCGCTGGTCATCGGCAACATCGTCAAGGGTCTGTCCTGCGCGATTCTCGCCCTTCCGGCGTTCTCGCTGAGCCAGGGCCGTGTGTTCGCCATCGTCGGTATGATCCTGATCAACCTGCCGATCATGGGCGCGTCGAACTACTCGTTGACGGGCCTGCTGTTCCACCGCAAGGACGGCCGTCGTGACGGCGCCTACGCCATGCATAACATCGCGAACAGCATCGCCGGCTTCATCACCCCTGTGATCGCCGCGCAGCTGGGTCTGGTCAACTACCACTGGGGCTTCCTCATCGGCGCCATCGCCGCCTTCCTGTATGCGGCCGCCATCGGACTGCCCGGCAAGGCGTTCTTCGGTTCCCTCGGCTCCAAGCCGTCCCGCCCGCTGAGCGAAGCGGAGAAGAAGAAGTTCAGCCTGATCGCCCTCGCCGTTGTTGCGGTTCTTGCTGCTGCGATCGGCATCGCGGTCGGTACCGGCAAGGCCACCATCGGCACGTTCGCCAGCACCGTCAGCTCCTTCACCTTCCTGGTCGCCATCGGCTTCTTCGTGGTCATCTGGCGTTCCAAGCGCATCAAGGGCACTGAGCGTCGTCGCCTTGGTGCGGTGACTCCGATCATTCTGATGCAGATTGTGATCGGCGTGGACTACCAGCTGCAGGGCACCACGTTGCTGATGTTCCTCGACCAGCGCATCAACCGCAACTTCTTCGGCATTGAGATCGCCCCCGGCTCGTTCAACACGATCGTGGCTATCGTGGCCCTGCTCGCTGGCGTCTTCTACAGCTGGCTGTGGGCCACCAAGATCGGCGCCAAGTGGAAGTCCATCGACCGCCTGTGGTTCGGTTTCGCCTTCTCCGGCATCTCGAACCTGCTGCTCATCGTGCCGACCGTCGTGCTCTTCCCGGGCACCGCGAAGTACTCGGTCATCTTCATCCTGATCTACTACATCGTCGGCAACTTCGGTGGCTTCCCGTACGGCGTCGCCGCCACCTCGATGATTGCCGCCGCGGCTCCGAAGTCCTACGAGACGCAGATGCAGACCGGCTTCACGTTGTCCGCCGCCATCGGCACTGCCATCTCGCTGATCATTTTCGGCAAGCTTCAGACGCTCGATATGCAGCTGCCGATGTTCTGGATCATCGCCATTTTCGAGATCGCCGTCTCCGTGCTGATCTTCCTGTTCCGCAACAAGATTCAGGCGGCCATCTTGGCCGAGTGAGCCGAGTCTTGAGGCTGACCCGCCGACCGGTTTGCCGGTAGTTCCCATGGCGGCCGGTTGCCGGCCAAGGTACGTACAGGTCTATACCTGAACGTCGAGTTCTCCACCTTGGCCCGCAGCCGGCCGCCCTATTATTTTCAGCATCATCCTTGAAGCCGCCAACGGCTGGTTGACGTACGAAGGAGTCGTCATGAACACAACAACAGCAGCGCGGACAACGGTGTCCGACAGTAACGAATCCGATGGCCCTGTGAACGATGGCCATGAGATCGAACCAATCTCCGTCACCCTGATCGACGAGAACCATCTTGAGGTGCTCTGGCCCGCTGACATGGTCAACGCGGACCGCATCGATGTCTACCACCTCAACTTCCGCGGGGCGCCGATGCCGCTGTTCGTCTGGGACGACAGCATGGAATGGCAGAGCGGCACGTTGTATCAGAAGGAGATTCGCCGCACCACCGTAAGCCCCATCCGCCCGATGCGCGTCAAGGATTTCGATGACATCACCATCGGTTTCAGCGCGCCCCTGGCCGCCGCCGACGGACGACCGGTGACCGGCAAGACCTACCATGCCCAGTACCACCCGTACTACACGCATTTCCAGCGCACCGCATCCGGCATTCTCATCAAATCCGGCAACGATACCTCGCAGGAGGCTCGCGACAAGGCGGCCGAGATGGTCGATATCCTGCTGGCCAAGCTGCCTGAGGAGGCCAAGGTGATGACCAACTTCGGCGTCACCCTGAGTGTCTACGGACCTCACGAGGACGCCTTCGACGTGCCCGAACACCGCATGGGATACAAGGTCGCGCCCTATGCGGTCGCCGGCTACGGCGCCTGCGAGGGCAATCCCGCGGCATCGATCGCCGAGACGAACGTGCTGCGTGTGCTTGACGGGCCGATCACGACCAAATACCGCCACGAATCAATCCTCGCCCACGAGTTCGCGCACGGCATCCACCTCATCGGCCTGAAGTTCGCACACGGGGGAGAGCGGTACCGCCGCTTCGGCGAGCTCTATCGCCGAAGCAAGGAAGCCGGACTGTGGCCGGGCACCTACGCCATCAGCAACCACGAGGAGTTCTTCGCCACGCTCACCACCATCTGGTTCGACGTGATGGAGGAGAGCCCGGACGGCTCTTGGGAGGTGCGTGGCCCGGTGAACACCCGCGAGGAGCTGAAGCGGTATGACCCGGAAGCCTACGAGTTCATGGCCGAGATCTACCCCGAGACCCATTTCCCCGAACCGTGGGCGCACGGGCTCGACCGGTTCGACATCGACGGCACGCCGAAGGACGGTGCCGGCAAGTAGATCAAGGCATGCCGTGCGCGCGATTCTGCGTCGGAGACATACCAGAGCGTGTCGGTCGAATCTTCGGCCGGCCTGATCACAAGCAGAAGGGACACCATATGACAAGTCAGGAAAGCAGCGCCGAGATGCTGTCGGTTTTACGGGCCGCCGCGGCAGGTAACGCGACCGAACCCGAACGGGGGAAGCGGGCCGGCGGCCTGCGCATCAAGGGCGCCGGATTCGAGAGCGAAATCGGCGAGCACTGGGGCGAAAGCCCTCGCGAGGAGGTGCGTCGCAGTCCGCTGGCCGATGACGCCGCCAAGCACCGCGACGATTTCGCCGCGAGCCTGCCGGGGGAGCGGCTGGTGATTCCGGCCGGTGCCATCCGCTTCCGTACCAACGACGTGACCTATAACTTCCGCGTCAGCACGCCGTTCGCACACCTGACCGGGCTCGGCGGTGACATCGAGCCCGGTCCGGTGCTCGTCATCGACCCGGTCGTGCGCGAGGACGGCACCGTGGGCCACCGCGACACGCTGTACGTCGCCCCACCGATCGGACACGACGACAGACGCTTCTACGCGGACGCCATGCACGGCGAGTTCTGGGTGGGTCCCGCGCCCACGTTGGCCGACTTCGAGACGATGACGGGCATCGAAACCCGTAACATCGCGGAGCTCAATGAGGCGGTCGCCCGCAACGCTGGGGCCGACGGTCTGCGCGTGCGCGTGTTCCGCGGTGCCGACCCGGCGGTCGAGTCACTGGTGGATGCGGTGCGCGAGGAATCCGGACTTGGCGGCAAGGCTGCGAACCTGCCGCTCGATCTGGTGCTCGAGGAGCGCGAGGACGAGCTGCGCATCATCAAGACGCCGGCGGAAATCGAGCAGATTCGTCAAGCCATCCGCGCCACCGAACGCGGTTTCGAACGCGTCGCCGACATCATTTCGCTCGCGCCCAAGGTCAAGCGCGGTGAACGACTCATCGAAGGCGTGTTCACAGGCTCCTGCCGCATGGAGGGCAACGACGTTTCCTTCGAGACCGTGGTCGGTTCCGGCCGTCGCTCCACGTTCCTGCACTACATGATCAACGACCATCCGGTGTCCGACGGCGACGTGGTGGTGCTCGACGCCGGTGCCGAATCGCAGTACCTGTACGCGGCCGACGTGACCCGCACCCTGCCGGTGAACGGGCACTATTCGCCGGCCCAGCGCCGCGTGGCGCAGGCCGTGCTCGACGCTTCCAACGCGGCCATTGCCGCCGCCAACAAGCCGGGTGCCCGCTATCGCGACCTCATGGCGGCGGCCATGGCATCCGTGGCCCATTCGCTGGAGGATATGGGCATCCTGCCGGTCAGCGTCGAGGAATCCCTGAAGCCCGACGGCCAGCAGCACTGTCGTTGGCTGTACCACGGCACCGGCCACCACCTCGGACTCGACTGCCACGATGCCCAGCATGCGCGCGACGAATACTATCCGGACGCCGAACTCAAGCCCGGCATGGTCTTCACGATGGAACCCGGACTGTACTTCCACGACAACGACCTGCTCGTGCCCGAGGAGTACCGCGGCATCGGGGTACGCCTTGAGGACGACCTGCTCGTCACCGACAGCGGCGAGGTCGTGATTCTGAGCGATGGCGTGCCGCGCAGCCCCGAAGGCATCGAGGCATGGATGGCCATGCACAGCCCGGACCGTTACATCGCCGACCTGACCGGATACGACCCGTCCCTGGCCAACTGATACTGGGCTGTGCCGCGAAGGCTCCCCTCTTTAAGGGGAGCTGTCAGTGAAGCTGACTGAGGGGAGTCTCCCCGCAATCCATGCGGCAACGAACCGTGCAACATAACTGAATCAAGGAACAACGAAATTGCAGTGGTCCCCTGCCGGAAGTACCGGTGCACCGGCCGCACACATCACGTATGCGCCAGTGCACCGGAAGCGCGGGGGACGATACCGCCGAAAGGACATAATCCATGGGCAACGAACCGCAATACGACGCCGAAACGCTCGCGCGCCTCAACGCCTTGGCCGCCGACAACGACCTCAAGCCGCAAGCCGGACGCCGAGGGGGCGGCCTGGCGCTGAAGGGCAAGGGCTTCGAGGACATCATCTTCAAGCACTGGGGGGCGAACCCGAACAAGAAGGTCTTCACACGCAGTCCCTTCGCCGACGATGCCGCCAAGCACCGCGCCGAACTCGTCTCCAAACTGCCCGGCGAACGCCTCGTCATCCCGGCCGGCACCGTACGCCATCGCACCTGGGACATCGACTTCCTGTTCCGCACCGGCACCGCGTACGCACATCTGACCGGTCTCGGCCGCGACCTCGAGGCGGACTCCGCGCTGGTCATCGACCCCGTACTCAACGAGGACGGCACCGCCGGATACCATGCCACGATTTATCTGGAGCCGGCCATCGACCGCTCCAACCCGCGCTTCTTCTCCGACTCCAAGCACGGCGAGTTCTGGGTGGGTCCGCGCCCGATGCCCGAGGACTTCCACATCATGACCGGCCTCGACATCAAGGATCGCACCGAGCTTGAGGACGCCCTGCGCGCCGGAGCCGGCCCGGACGGCATTCACATCCGCGTGCTGCGCGGCTACGACCCGAGCATCGACGCCTTGGTGGACAAGGTGCGCGAGGAGTCCGGGCTGGGCGACGCCGCGGCCAACCGAGGTGTGGACGCCGTGCTCGAGCAGAGCGAGGACGAATGCCGCATCATCAAGACGCCGCGCGAGGTGGCCGAGATCCAGAAGGCCGTCGAGGCCACGCAGCGCGGTTTCGACCGCGTGGCGGACATCCTGCCCATCGCCCGTCAGGTCAAGCGCGGCGAGCGTCTGCTCGAGGCCACGTTCACCCACTCCTGCCGGTACGAGGGCAACTACATCTCCTTCGAAACGAACGCCGCCTCCGGCCCACGCGCCACCATCCTCGACTACCATGCCAACGACCACGCGCTCAAGGACGGCGAGCTGTTCCTGCTCGACGCCGGCATCGAACTTGATTCGCTGTACAGCGCCGACATCACGCGCACGTTCCCCGTGAACGGCAAGTTCTCCAAGGCCCAGCGTGAGATCTACCAGGCCGTGCTCGACTCGGCCGACGCGGCCATCGAGGCCGCCAACAAACCGGGCGCCGTCTACCACGACATGATGGATGCGGTAATGGTCTCCATCGCGCACTCGCTCGAGAAGCTCGGCATCCTGCCGGTCAGCGCCGAAGAGGCCCTGAAGCCCGACGGCCATCAGTACCAGCGCTGGCTGTACCACGGCACCGGACACCACCTCGGCCTCGACTGCCATGACGCCTACCGCTCGCGCAACGAGTTCTACCCGGACGCGCCGCTCAAGCCCGGCATGGTGTTCACGCTCGAGCCGGGACTGTACTTCGACGCCGCCGACGAGCTGGTGCCCGAGGAATACCGCGGCATCGGCGCGCGCATCGAGGACGACCTGCGGGTCGACGAGAACGGCCGCACCGTGCTCATGACCACGTTCGCCCGCACGCCCGACGAGATCGAGGCGTGGCTCGCTGCCCACGGCCCTGAGGACTACATCCAGAGCTTCCTCGACCACGAGGCCGCCTGTGCCGAGTGACCTCTTTAGCGGTGCCTTTCTTTGAGAGGCGAACCGTGAGGTGGACAGTCCGGTGGACTGTCCGTAGGTGAGGTGAGCGGCTGTGCCGCGAAGGCTTCTCTCTTTGAGGGGAGCTGCCAGCGAAGCTGGCTGAGGGGGAGTCCCCGAACGTGAGCACTTACTCAGTCGGCTTCGCCGCCAGCTCTCTTTATCGAGGGGAGCTACTTTTCCTTTCACTCCAAATAATCAGACAAACCGGTCATCCGTAATACACTGGTCCTACCATGCGGCACCAATGACGGTTCCGCACCGTTTTCTCCCCACGGAATCGTTCGCGATTCCCCACTTGACGACAATCTTGACGACAATGCAGGAGGTACTGATATGCATGCAATGAAGAGGGCCGTGGCGGCCATCGCGGCGGCGTGCGCACTGGCCATGGGATTGGCCGGCTGCGGCACGAAGCAGAACGGCACATCATCCGAGCAGGGCCAGATCATCACGGTCGGCAGCAAGGAGCCCACCAACCCGCTCACCCCCGGGCAGACGCTCGACGGCAACGCCGGTCAGATCATCAACACGCTGTATGCGGGACTGGTCAGCTACAACGCCGACGGCAGTACGCGCAACGAAGTCGCCAAGGAGATCAAGACCAACGACGATTCCACCGAATTCACCATCACCCTGAACGACGGATGGAAGTTCACCGATGGCACGGCCGTGACGGCGAAGTCCTTCGCTCGTGCATGGAGCTACGTGGCGAACGTGACCAACGGCCAGTTGGGCGCCTCCTTCTTCTCCACCATCGAAGGCTATGACGACCTGCAGAAGGACGGCGTGGACGGTGCTGCGCAACTCTCCGGCCTCGAGGTCAAGGACGATTCCACACTGATCGTGCACATGTCCCGCCCGGATTCGGTGTTCCCGCTCAAACTCGGGTACTGCGTGTTCTATCCGCTTCCCGACTCCTTCTATCAGGACCCGAAGGGCTACGCCGAGCACCCCATCGGCAACGGCCCGTACAAGTTCTCGTCGTGGACCCACGGCAGCAGCATCGAGGTCGTCAGGAACCCTGCCTACAACGGTCCCCGCAAGGCCAAGAACGACGGCATCACCTTCAAGATGTACACCGACACCAACGGCGCCTACGCGGATGTGCAAAGCGGCAACCTCGACATCCTGACCACCCTGCCATCCACGGCGCTCGGCTCCTTCCAGAACAACAAGCTGGTCAAGGCGTACAACGAGCCCGGCTCGAGCTTCGTGGCCATGATGTTCCCGGCCAAGAGCAACCACATCACGTATGACGAGGAAGGCCGCCTGCGCCGTCAGGCCATCTCCAAGGCCATCGACCGCGAGACCATCGTCGAGAAGATCCTGCACGGCACCGCCACGCCCGCGACCGACTTCATCGCCCCGCCGATTTCGGGATACAGCAGCACGCTGAAGAACAAGTCGAACATCGAATACGACGCGGCAGAGGCGAAGGCCCTGTGGGCCAAGGCCGACGAGATCAGCCCGTGGAGCGGCGAGCTGGAGATCGACTACCCGTCCGACGCGCCGGTGAAGGAATGGATTCAGGCCATCGCCAACGGACTGAAGAACACGCTGGGCATCGAAGTGAAGGTCAACGCCTTCCCGACGAGCAAGGACTACTACACCGCGATGGACGAGCGCAAGCTCGGCGGCATGTACCGCGGTGGCTGGGCGCCCGACTACCCGTCCGCGGAGAACTACCTTGTGCAGCTGTATTCGTCCGCAGCCGCCGACGGCAAGGGAGGCAACTCCAGCGACTACAAGAACCCCGACTTCGACGCCGCGATGGACACGGCCGCCGCCTCGTCGTCCGTCGAGGAGGCGAACAAGCACTATCAGGAGGGCGAGGAGTACCTGCTCGAGGACCTGCCGTCGATTCCGCTGTGGTACACGAACACCGTCGCGGTTTCGACGCCGAATCTGAAGAACGTCGCCTTCGACTTCCAGAGCAATCCGGTGCTGTACGACATCACGAAGTGATGGTGAGGTGGGGCGTAACCGCGGTTGGTTGTGTTCGCCTCCCGCGCGGCTGTGTGCTCTGTGCTTCCGTACCGTTGCCTGTCTTCCTCCGCATTGCTGTCTGCTTCCGCGTGGCTGTGACAGTGGTCGTAGCGGCCGTTTCCTACAGGAACCCACCGGCTCCCAGTAGAAAACGGCCGCAAATCAGGGTCTCAGCGTCCGTTTCCTACTGAGAGTCATGCTCTTCTGGTAGAAACCGGCCGCTGACGAGCCGGTGAGCGTCCGTTTTCTACCAGAAGCCTCTTCCTCCTGACAGAATCCGGACGCAAATGGGCCACTCAGCGTCCGGATTCTGCCAGGAAGTCGCTGGTCCTGACCCTTTACGGACGCTAACAGGCCGATTTGCGTCCGATTATGGTCAGTAAGCCTTCACTCCTGACACAAACCGGACGGTACAAGGAGTACAGGTATACGAAAAGGGTGTGTCCCCACAACGGGAACACACCATCTTCCGGTTCACGGCCAACTGGCATCAAGCGTGCCGGCCGCCGAGGACTACTCGATGATCACGTCCTCGGGCTTGATGTCGGAGGTGAAGCTCGGGGCGAGCTCGGTCTCGTAGGCGTTCTTGAAGAAGCCGTCGGCGCTGAGCTGCTTGATCTCCTTGTTGGTCCAGTCGAGCAGATCCTTGTTACCCTTCTTCACGGCCGGGGCGATGGTGGATTCCTCACCGAGGGTCTTGACGCCCACGGTGTAGCCCGGGTTGTCCTTGGCCCAGGCGTACAGGTAGGTGTTGTCGTCGGCGAGGGCGGCCACACGGCCATCCTTGAAGGCCTGGAACTGCTGGGTCTTGGAATCGAACTTCTGCAGCTCGACGTCGGGGTAGTTCTCGGTGAAGTAGGTCTCGGCGGTGGTGCCCTTGGTCACGGCCAGCTGCTTGCCCTTGAGCTGGTCGGCGCTGGTAATCTTGGCGCTGTCGGGGGAGACCACGCCGATGGACACCTTCATGTACGGCTCGGCGAAGTCGACGACCTGCTTGCGCTCGTCGGTCACGGTGAAGTTGGCGAGCACGAGGTCCACCTTGTCGCTCTTCAGGGAGTCCACACGGCCGTCGGCGTTGACCTGCACCCACTCGACCTTGACGCCGAGGTCCTTGCCGATCTGGTTGCCGAGGGCCACGTCGTAGCCGGCGCGGGTGCCGTCGTTCTTCACGTAGCCGTAGGGCGGCAGGTCGCCGAAGGTGGCGATGCGGATGGTGCCGTCCTTCTTGATCTGATCGACGGTCTTGCCCTCCTGGGACGAGCCGGACGAGCTGGACGAACCGGATGCGCCGGCGGCCGCCGGGTCCGGGCCGTTGCCGCAGGCGGCCACGGAGATCAGCGTGGCCGCGGCGAGCAGACCCGCCGCAATCCTCTTGGCATTCTTGAACATGATAGTTCCTCTCCTCTTGGTTATGTGGTTATGGTTGTTGGTTGGTTTCAGGAAAAGTGTGCAATCAGTCCTGCGGCTCGGCACCCACCGGTGCCATGCTCTCCAGGAAGTTCCGGGCACGATCGGTCTGGGGATGGGTGAAGAACTCGTTGCCGGACTGGCGTTCGAGAATCACGCCGTTCTCCAGGAACATCACCGTGTCTGCCACGCGGCGTGCGAACTCCATCTCGTGCGTCACCACGATCATGGTCATGTGTCGCTTGGCCAGGCGCAGCATAAGCTCGAGCACCTCGCGCACCATCTCGGGGTCGAGCGAGGCGGTCACCTCGTCGAACAGCATGAGCTCCGGGTTCATCGCCAGCGCGCGCACGATGGCGATGCGCTGCTTCTGGCCGCCCGACAGCTCACGCGGATAGGCGTTCTTGTACTCGCTCAGCTGCACGTCGGCCAGCAGACGGTCCATCTGCTCGTCCACCTCGGCCTTCGGACGCTTCTGCACCTTGGTTGGGCCGAGCTCGATGTTCTTCGCCACGGTGAGGTTCGGGAACAGGTCGTAGCTCTGGAACACCATGCCGATCTCGGTGCGCAGCTTGCGCCATGCGCGCTCGTTGTTGGCCGGCACCGCCTGCCCCTTGAACACGATCTCGCCGCCCTGGATGGTCTCGAGGCCGTTGAGGCAGCGGATGAGCGTGGACTTGCCGGAGCCGGAGGGCCCGAGCAGCACGAGCACCTGACCGCGCTTGACATCGAAGCTCACGTCCTTGAGCACCTCGTGGGTGCCGTAGGACTTCTTGAGATGACGGACGGACAGCAGCGGCGCGTCATCGGGGGAGATGGCGGAATCGCCGGAACCGTGGCCGGCCGTCGTCGCCGAGGTTGTCGCCGGATTCGGCGCGACCGACGGGTTGAGGACTGCGGAATCAGCCATTGTTGCGCTCCTTGGCTCGCTTTTCGAGGGCCTTGGCGATCATCGCCAGCGGCCAGCAGATGATGAAATACAGGAAGAAGATGAATCCGTACACCCAGAACGCGGCGTCCGGATGGGTCATGCGGTTGGCCTCCATGATCTGCTGGCCCACCGTGATCACGTCAATCACGCTGATGAGCAGCAGCAGGGAGGTGGTCATGATCACGCGGGCGGCCAGGTTGATGGTGGCTGGAATCATGAGGTTGATGGACTGCGGGATGCGCACGTACCACAGCAACTGCAGCCCGTTCATGCCGAGGGCTTTACCGGCGTCCACCTGATGATCAGACACGGAGATTAGGGCGCCACGCACGATGTCGCTGATCTCGGCCGACACCCACAGGCCGAATGCCACCACGGCCACCGTGACGCCGTCCACCTGCACGCCGAGCTCGCGCGGCAGGATGTAGTAGGACAGGAACAGCAGCACCAGCGTGGGTACGATGCGGAAGAACTCGAGATAGAGGCGCAGCACGGCGCGCAGCACAGGGTTCTTCAGGATGCGCAGGGCGCCGAGCACCACGCCCAGCGGGATGCCGACCAGCAGAGCCAGCCCGGCCACCGTCACCGAAGTGCCGAGACCGGACAGGAGACGGGTGAAGTTGTCGCCGGTGAACAGCACGCTCGCGCCGGAAGCCAGCGTGGTGGACGCGGGATACGCGGGGGAGAGCGCCACGTCAGTTATCGCCGAAAGTACCACGACGGACCCTCCTTTCCAGCAGCGTCAGGATGATGGACAACGGGATGAGGATGATCGCGTACGCCACCACCAGCATGAACAGGTATTCGTCGCTGCGGTAGTACATGCCGATCAGGTCGCGCGCGGTATTGGTGAGCTCGGGCACGGCGATTACGGTGAACACCGAGGTCTCCTTGACCATGAAGATGATGTTCGCGGCCACCGCCGGCACGCTGCGCGTCAGTCCCTGCGGCAGTGTGACGTGCCGGATCATCTGCAGCGGGGCGAGACCCAGCGCGCGCGCCGATTCCTTCTGCACGCGCGGCATGCCGCTGAAGCCGCCCTCGAACGCGCCGGACATGTAGGCCGCGCCGAAGATGGACATGCCCACGATCGCGCAGGTCTGGGCGCTCCACATGATGCCCACGGAGGGCAGGCCGTAGTACAGGAAGAACAGCTGGATGAGCAGCGGGGTGTTGCGGAACAGCTCCTGGAACACGGTGCTGATATGCGAGAGCACGGGCGTGCGGTACTCGCGCAGCAACGCCAGCACCAGTCCCAGCGCGGTGGCCAGCACCACGCTGATGGCGGACAGCTTGAGCGTGAGCACGAACGCGCGCTCGAACAGCGGGAGCGCGGACTGCATGATCTGCCAGCTCACGGCCTGCCCTCCTCTCGTGATTGCTTTGGTTGTAGTACTTGGTTCATGTCTCTCTCATGTCTGCATGTGCGCATGCGCATAACCCATGCGTGCCGTGCGGTCTGTGCGTTCCGCCCGAGCGGTGCCGCCCAGGCTAGGCGGCCCGGGTGGGGTGTGCGGACCATGGTGGTCCGCGATGGTCTCGCCGGCCCGTCGCAGGCCGTGCAGGGCGGCCTCGGTTTGCTAACTAACGCTTAAGGATAACGGGTGTGGGGCCGGTCCTTTGTACGAGGAAGCCGACGACGGCTCGTCGGCGGGAGCCTGTTCGAGCGGTTCCATGAGCCGGTCGGCGGCCGCGGCGTAGTGCCTGAGGAGCATCGCCGGTCACTGAATCCCAATGGTTGCAACGGATTGCGCGCAGCTATGTGATGCCGACGGTGGGCGGGCGATGCCGTGGTGTCATGGCGTGATATGAGTGGCGCTTATACCCGGCTATCAGATACTCCGAAGAGGCGGATGTCCATATTATGCGATTGTGCGCGGCCGGACGTTTCTCGCGGGGTGTTCCGTACGGGAGTTTTCCGCGAGGCGCGCGGGTGTTCCGTGCGGGTGTTTCGCGCGGGAGGGCGCTTGTCGCTTTGCCCCTTAGACTGGAAGTCATGTCTCTTACTATTGGAATCGTCGGACTGCCGAACGTCGGCAAGTCCACCATGTTCAACGCACTGACCCGCAACAACGTGCTCGCCGAGAACTACCCGTTCGCCACCATCGAGCCGAACACCGGCATCGTGCCGCTGCCGGACAAGCGTCTGCCCGTGCTCGCCGAGCTGGTGCACACGGAGAAGATCGTGCCCGCCACGGTGACCTTCGTGGATATCGCCGGCATCGTCAAGGGAGCCTCCGAGGGCGAGGGCCTGGGCAACAAGTTTCTGGCCAACATCCGTGAGGCCGACGCGATCTGCGAGGTCGTGCGCGCCTTCGTGGACGACGACATCGTGCACGTCAACGGCAAGGTCGACCCGGCCGACGACATCGACACCATCAACACCGAGCTGATTCTGGCTGATTTGCAGACCATCGAGAACGCGTTGCCGAAGCTCGAGAAGGATCTTCGCGGCAAGAAGATCGAGCCGGCGTATCTGGACGCGGTCAAGAAGGCCAAGGAGATTCTCGAGGCCGGCGAGACGCTGGACAAGGCCGCGCGCGAGGGCCGCTTCGACAAGGACTCCGTCTACGACCTGCACCTGATGACCGCCAAGCCGTTCATCTACGTGTTCAACGTGGACGACAACGAGCTGCAGAACAAGGAGCTGCAGTCCAAGCTCGCCGCGTCCGTGGCCCCGGCGCCGGCCGTGTTCCTCAACGCCCAGTTCGAGGCCGACCTCACCGAGCTTGATGAGGCCGATGCCCGTGAGATGCTTGCCGACGCGGGACTCAAGGAGTCCGGTCTGGACCAGCTGGCCCGCGTGGGCTTCGACATCCTCGGTCTGCAGACCTTCCTGACCGCGGGCGAGAAGGAAGTGCGCGCCTGGCAGATCCACAAGGGCTGGACCGCGCCGCAGGCCGCCGGCGTGATTCACACCGACTTCGAGAAGGGCTTCATCAAGGCCGACATCGTCTCCTACGATGACTTCGTGGCCGCCGAAGGCTCGATGGTCAAGATCAAGGAGGAGGGCAAGCTCCGTCAGGAGGGCCGCGACTACGTGATGCAGGACGGCGACATCGTCGAGTTCAAGTTCAACGTGTCGAAGTAGTGATTGTCGGGTAGAGCTGAGGGCCTTGGATTCCAGTGATTCCAAGGCCCTTGTTTATGTTGCAAACAATTGTCGGCGCGAGAGGTTGCGCTGTGGCATTTGCTCCGGAAATATGAGAAGAGCCTTCCGGGTTGCGCACTGTAAGGAGGCGTGGAAGGCTGCTGTTGACTTGAATCTATCGCGCGACCATGACTGTATGCTTGCCGATTGCTTACGATGGTAATTCTGCCGCGGGAATATATACTCGAAATAGGGTTTTTCAAGTCGGAATGGAGGCGGGCATGCCGGAGCTGAGCAGATTCTTCGGAATCATCGTTCGCATGATGTACCAAGATGAAAGCGAACATCACAAGCCTCACGTCCATGTGTACTACGGTGACTTCAAAGCCTCTATCGGCATCGATGGCGAGCTGTTGGCCGGCTCCCTTCCCGCCAAGCAATACAAACTGGTGGCCGCGTGGCTTGTCCTGCATGAGGACGAATTGTATAAAGCATGGAATGAAGCGGTGTCCGGGCGTCCGTTCGACCGTATCAAGCCGCTTTCGTGAGGAGAGGAATCAGCCATGTTTGAAGTGAACGGCATCCTGTATGCGGATGAGCCGTCCCGGGAGCTGGAAGTCAGATCAGCCCGCGTCACCGGCGACCACATCATGCTGGTGATGTTCTCCACCGGCGAGACACGTTTGTGCGATTTCACCGAGATGTACGACGATGTTCCTGCCTTCTCTCCATTGCGGGACGAGAAGACATTCGAGGACTTCCGTATTGATCACGGAATCTTGACTTGGTGCGACGGTGACATCGACATCTCGCCCACATACTTGTATGAGCACTCATACGAATACGCCGCCTATGGTGAGCTGGTTTCAGCCTGATGCCATACATCGACATCGTCGAGTTCAAGTTCAACGTGTCGAAGTAGGGTGTAGCGCCCCTGTAAAACGGCGGAATTCCAACGTTTCCGATGTTTCGGGGCGTGCGAATCCGCCGTTTTTCGATTGTCGGGGAACGGCTGATTATGCCTGGCATCTGGCCGTTTGCGGGCCGGATAGTATGCCCATAGAGTGTCCTTTCAAGGGGCGCGTCTCCGGCGGATGCTCGAAGGCGCTCCCGGTGATGGGAGGGACATCATGGCGACCAGCGGCAGATGGCGTACGAAGGGGGCGATCCTACCGTTGGCGGAATTCGCCATTGACGCACGATCTGTAGCGTGCTGTGTGTTCTGGTTTGGTGTGGATTGGTCACGTTCGTGATCACAGAGCCTGCATTCATGTCTTGCGAGAGTCCACAGTCCATTTCCGGCGCCGCACGTCGGTTATGATGACACCGCAAATCTGCGTACATCGTGAGGAATTGGAGGAAGGCGTCGTCATGATCGGTGGCAGGGAGACCGTGGCGGAGTCGCTGACGAGAGAGCTGATTCATCGCTTCTACTCGGGTGACGCGCGGTGGTTGGCCGGACACTTCGCTCCCGATTTCACGGGTATCGGTGCGCAGTCGGAGCAGTATCGCATCAGCGTTGATGATATTCTCCGTAATACCGGGGTCATGCCTGATTTGGTGTTCGTCCGGGAGCGCTACGAGCAGGTGGCGCAGTCAGGCGATATGACCGTGGTGATGGGTCAGTACGCGGCCTATGTCGCGCCGGGGCAGGAGATGGCATTCGCCGATATTCAGCGATTCACCGTGATCTGGCGTGATCTTCAGAACCGTGATCTTCAGAACCGTGATCTTCAGAACAATGACGTGTCGCGTGCGAAACTGGTGCATTGGCATCTGTCGAATCCGTTACGCGCCTCCGTAAAAGGTGAACGGTTCCCGCGCAGAACGGCGTTGGGGATTTCGCGTGCGATGTCGTTGATGACCGAACAGAAACGGTATCAGCGTGAATTGCAGATCCAGGACGTGACCGGCGCGACTCATCGACTGTTGCTGTTCGACCTGCAGTATGTGGAGTCCGCGGGGCATAACACGGTGCTGCACATGACGGATGGTGCGAAATACGTGGTGCATCGCGGGCTTGGCGCATTTTTGGCTGACACCGGTCTGGAGGATGATCGATGCGGTTTCGTGCGCGTCCATCGCGGGTATGCGGTGAACGCGCTGTACGTGCGCAGTGTCTCCGATTGCGTGACGATGGTGAACGGCGATACGCTGCCGGTGCCGCAGCGCAAGGTTACCGTCGTGCGTGAAACCATCGCCGCCGCGCGTATCGATGACGATATGGCGTGACGGTTAGGGGTGGGATTCGCGCCGCGCGGTTTCCGTCTGTGGGACTTTTGAGTGATCTCACTTCTGGGCCGCTACTGGGGATTTCCTGCGGTGCTGCGATTTGCTGCCGGCTTGGGGTGGGCTCTCAGGCGGGGCTCAGGCGGGTTCAGTGTCGTTGGGAAGCCAGTATGTGGCTGGTTTGACGGTGAGCGTGCTGTTTGCGTTGTTGGGCGGCCAGTGACTGGCCTGTCAACGCCACTGAGTCGGTCAGCGTTGCTGGGGGACCAGTGCGTGGCTGTTCGGCGATGCCTGGAAGCCGATTTTCAGTGCAGGAAAGCCAGGGCTTGGCTCTTTGACGACGCTGAGCGAGCGTACAGCGCTCAACGACCAGTGACTGGCTCGTTCGCAATAGCGAATCGAGGCTCAGCGTTGTCACCCGGCCGCGCGTTGGCTTGGCCGCGACGGTGTCGTGGAAGATTCGCAAGCTGGCGCTGGAAACCATCACTGGCTGTCTGCAAAATGCCCAGGGATACGCTACGGCGCGAGGCAGGAATGCAAGCCATCGCCCGTTGTCTGCAAAATGCGCCGGGATTCGCGACGGCTCGGGGTAAGTATGCGCGACGGCGCGGAGCAAGGATGCAGACTATTGCCTGTTGTTTTGCGGAATGCGCTGTCCGCCGCCCCGCACAACAGCCTTGCGGGGTGGTTCATCCGTCAACAAATGATCAGCGAATGATCAACGAATGTACGGTGCAGGACTGCATGCTCTGGTGCATTCATGCCTTTGTGCATATCGTTCGTGCCTTGTCTCGTCCGCGGGCGTTTTCGCCTTGATAGCGTGAGGGAAGGGTCTCTTCCACTGGTTTTTCGCCCCGTACGCGAATCTCAGGGGGGGGGGCTTCGATTCGGAGCTTTCTCGTCTCCTGAGAGTGATGCGTGACGGCTCGTTTCGAAAATGCGTGTGCAATCCATTCGTGGGTGTGCGCATATAAAAATGACGAGGGATGGGGAGTCCAATGACGGGATCGAGAAGCGCACGACGGAGTTTGACTCGCTTGACGGCAATGCTGGCGGCCGTGTGCCTGTCCTGCATGGTGCCCGTGTCTCCGGCTGCGGCGGTGGAGGGGAATGACACTGCCGGTACACCGGATACGTCGGTACATCGGAATGGCGATACCGATGTGACAGGTCAGCATGCGCCGAGTGCGTCAACGGACGAGAACGGTGCCGATGATGCGCCGGATGCGACGGTGGATGGTGACGGTATAGCCGCTGATGAGCCGAACGCGGATACGCCGCCCGCCGACGATACAAGCAAGACCTCGGTGACATACAGGTATTACGACACTGAGAACGGCGAATGGAAGACCGGTCAGCCTGACACCTATACCACGGTGACGTCATCCACCAGAACATGGTCGAATGGCTGGTACGTCGCCGAGGGGAACGTGACAATTGATGACCGTGTCACTGTTAGCGGCAGCGTGCACCTGATTCTCAAGGACGGCGCTACGCTCGATGCCAACAAGGGCATCACCGTGGAATCAGGCAAGAGCCTGACCATCTACGTCCAATCCGAGAACCCGGACAATCAAGGCGCGCTGAATGCCACAGGAAGTGGGCAAGGAGCCGGCATAGGCGGTAGCAGTGAGAAGAAGACCGCCGGCGCAATCACCATCCACGGCGGCAGCGTTACAGCGCGAGGAGATCAGGCCGGTATTGGGGGTGTGGCGGCTACCACCAATAATGGCACCGACGATGCAAAAGGAACCAAGGCCGCTGAGGATGGTGCGGTGATTGTCTATGGCGGTAAAGTCAACGCAACCGGGGAAAGCAGTCATTATGAACGCAGTGCTGGTATCGCCGGAGATGCGATTACCGTCCACGGAGGCACCATCGTCGCAACCGGCGGGAAAAGCACAAATCGCACTGGTGGTGATGGTATCAATGGGGGTACAGTGGCCGTCAGCGGTGGTAACGTCACCGCGACTGGTGGACAGAGTAGCTTTTTTACCAGTGGTGCCGGTATCAATGGGGGTACAGTGACCGTTACCGGCGGTAATGTCACCGCGATGGGAGGAAGCAACGACTATGGTGGTGTTGGTATCAATGGGAATACGGTAACTGTCACCGGTGGTACCGTTACCGCGACAGGAGGAAGCGGCGCCAGTGGCGGTGCCGGAATCGGCGGCCCCACAGGCGCGGGCGGCAAGGTAATCATCACCGGTGGTACTGTTACCGCGACCGGAGGTAATGGCGAGTGGGGCATCGGCGATAAATGCGGTGCTGCTGGTATCGGCGGTGTCTCAGGTAAGCCTGGTGGAACAGTGACCATCAATGGTGGTGTCGTCATTGCCAAGGGAGGGAATGGCAGCAATGGTGGTGGTGCTGGTATCGGCGGTGGTGGCAACGTCGGGAGTAAAAATGGTGGTGCTGGCGGTACGGTGACCATTACGGGCGGTACTGTCACCGCAAGCGGTGGTACCGCCATCGATGCCAAAGACAAGCACGCCTCTGGTATCGGTGCTGGCAGCGACAACTCTTCGCATGGCTCGTTTGCCGTTGAAAATGGTGTGGTCGATGCGTCGAGCATCGGCGACCAGAACAACAAGGCCGAGTGGAACGGAATCGTGTTCGAGGGGAGCGACGGTCAGATTTACTTGTCCGGAGACGGCACATCGTTCACGTTGCAGCAGGATCTCTCCATCCCCGCTGGCAAGACGCTGACTGTTCCTGAAGGCGTGACGCTGACGATCCCTAAGGACGTGACGCTGACCATCCCTGAGAACGGCAAGTTGGTTGTTTCCCAGGGCGCCGCGTTGGAAAACAACGGAACCATCACCGGCAAGGGCACGCTTGATGGTCAGGGCGAGCTCACCGGAAACGCCCCTTCCGGCTCCATTACGATGAGCGACGGTCTGCGCAAGGAGACCACCATCACGGTATCTGTCACGCCCTCCGAATCAGTGACGGCCGGCTCCGAGATCACAATCACGGCGACTGTGACACAAGCCGCACAGGAGTCACAGACCTCCACCTCCACGATGACGCAGGCAGGCGCAATGCCGGTCGCCAGCGGCACGGTGGACTTTTACCGTGTGAGCGCCGTGGATGGGCAATCCTCTGATTTGGGGACAAAGCTCAATAAAGAACCAGTGGTTGTGGATAAGAACGGCAAAGCCGAATTGAAGGTGACGGTCGATGGTACGTGGTCTGAGTCCACGATCAAGGCCGTGTACTCCGCCGATGATTCCGACGGACTGCCTTGGCTCAAGTCGTCCACCGACGAGATCAAGTTGACCGTGGACCTCGTGAAGACCGAGACAGCGGTGACGATTAGCGCAAGCTCGGTGACGATCGGGTCCGCAGCCACGGTCACCGCGAAGGTGACGGCTCAGGGTGACTCGGCCATGCAGGTCTCGGCCGGTACGGTGGAGTTCCTGCTTGATGCCGTGGAAGGTGAAGGCGGAGTGTCACTTGGCTTGGCGACCGTAAGTAGCGGTAAAGCCACGCTGGATGTTGTCGTTTTCGACGAGCACTGGATTCTTGGCAAGCATACAATCACGGCCAAGTACTCCGGTACTACAACCTACGCGGCCTCCGAGGGAATGGCTTCGTTGACCGTGACTTCCACGCCGTCGAATACGACGATTGCAATCGATCCTCCCGGGTCGGTGACATTCGGTGCCTCAATCAAGGCGATTACCGCAACGGTCGTCACCGATAAGGGCACTTCGGTTACGGACGGAAAGGTCACGTTCCTGCTTGACGTTAAGGACGGCAAGCCAAGTGTTCAACTTGGCGAAGCGGAGGTAAAGAACGGCGCGGCCGTGCTGGAGAACATTGATATCTCCGGCGATAACTGGAAGTTGGGCGAGCACGCAATCACGGCCAAGTACTCAGGTTCCGAGCAATCCCCGTGGTATGAGCCATCCGAGGACTCGGCCGAGGTAACGGTGATAGCTCCCGCGCCCACCCCGTCTCCGTCTCCTTCCCCATATATGGGGTTGACGGTGTCGTCCAAGCCGAACAAGGTGGAGTATCGAATCGGCGAGGCGTTCGATGGTACGGGCATGGTGGTCAAGTACCGTAATCATGTGTTGGGCCCGGATCAGTACACGGTCGCGCTGGACACCTCCGTACCGGGCAAGGTGAAGGCATTCGTCACCTTGGACTCCGACCCTTCGCAGACGACGTCGTTCGAGGTGACCGTTGTGGTCTCGGACGTTCAGGTTCATCGTTTGTATAACCGTTGGGGCGGCGAGCATTTCTACACGGCCGGCGAGACGGAATACCGGGCGTTGGTGAAGGCCGGCTGGCGTGACGAAGGCGTGGCCTTCACGATGGCTGATTACGGTACTCCTGTGTACCGTCTGTATCTGAAGGGCGGCAAGCATCTGTTCACCACCTCGCGGCGCGAGCGTGATGCGCTGAAGGCGGCCGGTTGGCGGTATGAGGGTGTGGCCTTCCATGTGCGGGACGATGGCACGGCGAAGAGCCCGGTGCATCGGTTGTATAGCCCGTGGAGCGGCGACCACCTGTTGACGACAAGCACGAGCGAGCGTGGCGTGCTGGTGCTGTTCGGTTGGCGGTACGAGGGCGTCGCCTTCCAAGCCAAGTAATTCAAGGCGGCCGGTTCCACAGCTTGTGTCTGAGGAACCGGCCGCTCCATGCGTGGCAAGGTTATGTTCTGACCATGGTATTCTTGCAGGACGGGTGGGGCCGTGAGCTCGTTGTCGAGCTGATTTCATAATGCGATGAAGGGCGGGGCGCATGCTGTTGAGAATAGATTCCGCGAGGTTGCATGACCGGTTGCAGCAGCGACGGGAGATGATTGGTTTCGGCTCACGGGCCGCGCATCTTGTCGCTGTTGTCGAGGGTGTCTTTCTGATATTGACGGCTGTAACCACATCCATGGGGTATTGGTGGCGCATCGGATTCGTTGTTGTTGCTACGGTGGTTACGTTGTATGCCGTGATTTCCGTTATTATTACTTGGAGCAAAGGCTACAATGCCGATGATTTGTATCAGGAGATGGTTGCTTTGGATAGGACGGAACGACGCAGCAGTATCATCGCGATCAACGACGGTAACCGCTATCTCCTATACCATGACACAGCTTGGGACTGTGATTTCTTCCCGAATCACCCTACTTCCGAGAATGACGAGGATAATCTGCGTCGATTGACTCGCTACCTGTCGGATGGATTTGATATCCCGCAGTCCGATTTCACGCTGGTTCGCGTTGCTCATGAAAATCATGAAAAGTACTCCACCGAGCATCACGAAAAGCGCTGGTATGAGTATACGCTGTACCATGCCGACATAATTCGTATGCCTCAGGCCTGGCGGCATGACCAGTTCCATGTCGATTCCAAGGATTGTCTATGGATGACTGTGGAGCAGATGATGGATAATCCGATTATTCGTGAACGTAACGCCGATGTGGTGGGTATGGTCAGGCGGAGGCTGTAGAACCGTTTGGCGGCCCGTATACCGCCACTGAGCCAAGGAAGAACCATGCCGGATATCGATTTGAACAACATCGACCTGACGAATCTGGATCTGTCCGCACTGGACCGGATTGCCGTATGGTACGGCGGGCTGCCGTCCGTGGTGCAGACCGCGCTGACCGTCGTGGTGGGCGCGGTGGTGGCCTACGTGGCGTTCAAGATCGTGGCCAAGATCATCAAAGGCATCGTGGTATCGGCCATCGTTGCCATCCTCGCGTTCCTGCTGACCACCGTGCCCGGCAACATAATCCTCCATCAGGCGTACGACCGCGTCGAGCAGCAGGTCGCCACCAGCCTGAACAAATGACGGTCGAATGATAGGCCAGTGACAGGCAGATGACGGCGGCCCGGCTGGGCGATATTGGCCGAATACCCTGCCATGTGCCCAATAATGCCCAATACCGTGGCATAATCGGGCATATGCGTATTGTGATTCAGCGGGTGTCCCACGCCAGCGTGGACGTCGTCAATGAGTTGGGCACCCTTGACCCCACTTTCGAGCCGCAGCAGATCGGCCCCGGCTACATGATTCTGGTCGGTGTGGCCGATTCGGACGGCGACGCCGAAATCGCCTGGCTCGCGCACAAGGTACTTAACCTGCGCGTCTTCGAGGATGAGCACGACAAGATGAACCGTTCCATCCAGGACATCGGTGGCGAGATCCTCTCGATCTCCCAGTTCACGCTGTACGGCGACGTGCACAAGGGCAACCGTCCCAGCTTCATTAGGGCAGGCAAGCCCGAACATGCAAACCTGACATGGATCAAGTTCAACGAGGCATTGCGCTCCGGGGGAGTGCCGGTGCGGGAGGGCCGTTTCGGTGCGCACATGCGCGTCGGCCTGGTCAATGACGGACCGGTCACCATCGTCGTGGACACCGACGTGGACATGCCGCGCAAGGGCTGAGCGGCAGACGGCAATCGACGGCGACTGACGACGAGAAGCGAGAAGCGAACGATGAGGGTATTCGATTTCGACGGCACGATCTACGACGGCGAAAGCCTGTTCGACCTTTATCTGTTCAGCGCCAGATACGATGCGAAGGTCTTCCGCCACATCGCCCCGGTGCTGCGGTACGCCATCAAATACAAGCTCGGCAAGGCCACGCTTGAGCAGATGGAGCATGGCGTGGGCAAGGTCACGCAACGATACCTGCGTGACCTCAGCGGATCGAAAGGCATCGATGACCTTCGCGTCGCGGCGCTGGGAGAGGCGGCCAAGGCCGGGCTGGGCGACGACGTGCTCGCCGGCGACGCCGCGCACAGCATCGCCAAGGCCAAATCCGACGATTCGACCGGTGGACTCAAGTCGCTGGTCAGCGCGTTCTGGGACCGCAACATGTCCAAGATCAAGCCGTGGTACCACCCGCGGCCGGACGACGTGATCCTCACCGCGTCCTTCGACGTGACGGTGGGGGAGGCCTGCCGTCGGCTCGGCGTCATGCGGCTCATCGCCTCCACCATCAACCCGGAGACGCTTGAGGTCACGTACCTCAACTTCAACACCAACAAGCCCAAGCGTCTGCGCGAGGTGCTCGGGCCCGACGCCGTGATCGACGAGTTCTATACGGACAGCAAGTTCGACCAGCCCATGATCGACATGGCGCGCAAGGGGTTCATGGTCAAAGGCAACACCATTACGCAGGTGAAGTGACCCCAGACGATTCCGCTAGGTCGCGCATGGCTGGCCGTACGACGGCTATAGCAGCCATGATGGGCATACGCGGCGTCGGATTGGCCGGAGAAACAACGAAGAGGCTCCTCTCGCGACGAGAGAAGCCTCTTCATCAATGGTCGTGATCGCGCCCCATAATCACGCCTTGCAATCCCAACAGCGGCCAGCGCATCGGCGCCAAGGACAGACTGCTGGCGGGCGCATAACAGCCATCAACGGCGGTAATGACGGCGATGCTGCACGATGTGCTTGCCGCCATTACCGGCCTTGCCGTTCGGCCCCCACGGCCCGCGCGCCTCGGCCTTGAGCTGGGTGAGGTGATGCTTCATGGCCAGCAGCATGATGTGCGTGTCCTCAAGACCCAAATGGCGTTCGGCATCGTCCTCACGGAGCGCTCCCTGACGCTTCGCGTAGGCGTCGAGCGTGTTGTCGCCGTCGGGATGGCCCTCGCACGGAATCGAGCCCTCATCCCACAAGCGGCTCATCGGCAGCGTGTCGATGATCGTCACATGGCCGTCGCGGTACGCCTCGGCGTAACCGGCCACATTGAGCATAAAGAAGCTGTGCTCGAACGTGGCCATATGCGCCACGAACGGCTGCGAGGTCAGGCGCTTGAGCAGGTCGGCCTGCGCTTCCGGGTCCTCGTCGAAGAGCGGATACTCCTCGCCGACGCGCGTGCTGATGTCGATGCCGGTGAGCTGGATGATGAACGGGTTGCCGTGTCGGGCCGCCTCAGGCGAGACGCCGAACGAGAAGCGATGCTGGTCGTAGGCGTCGCCGCCCTGATAGTAGTCCTTGTCGTATTGGTAGTCGCCCGGCGCATCCTTCGGACGCGGCGAGGCCATGTTCATGTACTCGAAGCCCACGTCGATGATGTACGCGCGGTACGGTTCGGTGCCGTTGGTCTCCAGATCGATGCCCATCACCTTGTCCACGTCGCGGCCCGGCAGGAACACCTCGCGCCAGTAGTCCTTCGGCGCGGCGGCCATGCGGTCGGCCGTGTGCTCGGCCGCAGCGTGACGGAAGCGGGCGTACCGCGGCTCGGCCACCGCCGTCTCGTCGCGCGCCACCTGCTCGGTGTTCGGCACGGCGGGATTGTCGTCGTTGATCACCGGCTGGGCCTCGATGAGATAGTCGTTGCTGCCGGCGTCCGAGCTTGAGTCGGCCGGCGCGGACTCGTCGGGGCCTGCCTCCACGGAGCCGTAGCTCACCTCGTCGGCGTTCAGCAACGCCATCTGGCGATGGTGGCGGGCTTCCTCGCGCTTCTCGCGGTCGGCCTTGCGCTGCTCGGCGCGGGCGTTGACGATCTCAGCCGTGCGGTCCTGGATGTCGTCCACCGGCACATCGGCCGTGGCGGTGAGCACGGGTACGGTGACACGCTCGCGGTCCTCATCCGCAACCGTCCACAGCCCCTCGGCGACTCCGCGGTCGCGCAGCAGCGCGATCTCGTCGTTGAGGCGGCGGTCCGCGTACGCCAGGGCGCGTGGCAGTTCGTAGGTCTTGATGTGACGGTCGAAATCGCGCATGAACACCATGCTCATCTTCGCGATGATCGCCTCGAGACGGTCGCGGATCTGCAGATCCGCCTTCAGCAGGTTGTGTACGTTCGATTCGGCGCCCGGCTCCAGATCCGCCGGAGTGGCCACGCCGATGCCATGTTCGAGATCGAGCAGTCGCACCCAATCCCAGTTGATGTCGTTGTTATCCGCGTCCTTCAACATGATGTAGGACCACTGACTGATGGTTTCCTTGGCCTCGGTCAGCCAGGAACGATCGATAATTGAGTTATTCCCCATGCCTCCCCATCGTAGTGCGTTCGGGTTTCGTCGGGGAACACCGGCTCTGGCCTGAGTCCGTGGTGAGGTTGAACGGCCGGTGAATTCTTCGGTTCGGCCCGGGGTGAACAGTGCACGGCCCGCGCGTTTCGATTACGGTAGTGGGGACATCGCCGTCGCCCGACGTCATGACGCCGGGCATTGAAGGACCATCGAGGGAAACGAGGAACGACACATGAGCATGCCGCTCGATTTGTATGTGATTCGGCATGGGGAATCCGAGGCGAACGTAATCGTCCAGGCGGGCGACCGCGGCGACAACTCCCTGTACACGCAGGACAACGTCACCGTGCCCGACCGCTCCTGGAGGCTCACCGCCGTCGGACGCAAGCAGGCCGACTGCATCGGCCGGTGGATCGTGAGCCAACAGCAGCTGTTCGACCGGTACATGGTCTCGCCGTACGTGCGCACGCGCGAGACCGCCGCGACCATGGCCCTGCCCAAGGCCAAATGGGAGGAGAACCGGGTGATCCGCGAACGTTCGTGGGGCGAGATCAACACCATCACCAAGGACGAGTTCAAAACCCATTACGCGCGCAACTGGATGTTCAAGAACACGGACCCGCTGTACTGGCGTCCGCCGGCGGGCGAGTCGATCGCGGACGTGGCCGAGGACCGCGTCCACAACGTGCTCACCTCGCTGAGCCGCAAGTCCGACGCGGAATCGGTGGTGATGGTCACCCACGGCGATTTCATGCTCGCGCTCATGCTCACCATCGAGGACCTTTCGGACGAGGAGTTCCTGCACCGGGCCGATTCGGACGACTGGAAGATCACCAACTGCACCTGTCTGCACTACACCCGCCGCGATCCGGAGACCGGGCGGACGTCCAAGCGCGTGCGCTGGGAGCAGACCGCCCGGCCCGTGCTGGACGAGGAGTCCGGTCGCTGGGAGGTCAAGGTGGAGCCGTGGCGCGAGTTCAAGCGCCCGTACCTGTCCAACGGCGATCTGGTGGACGTGGTGCGCACCGTCGATCCCCATCTGCTCGACTACTACGGCAAGTAGAGCCGGGCCGTCGGGCGGCGGGGCGGCTTTTGCGCGGCGTGGTCCCAGGGTCCCGGGGCACCGGGGACCCCGGGCACCGGGGGTGCCGTGGCGCGGAAACGTTAAGGACAGGTGAACAGGTTACAATGGCACACGATGCGCGGGCGACGGTTGTGATGCGCCCGCGCGGGAGAGCCAAAGGAGTTTTCAGTTATGAAGAACCTGTTCACATGGTCCCTGCACGGCGACGGTAAGACGCTGCGCCCGGGCGAGGTGGTCGAGCCCGATGAGCGCCTGACCTGGGTGCGTACCGCGGGCATCGGCGCCCAGCACGTCATCGCCATGTTCGGTGCCACCTTCCTGGTGCCGATCCTCACGGGCTTCGACCCGTCCACCACGCTGTTCTTCACCGCCATGTCCACCGCACTGTTCCTGCTCATCAACAAGAACGTGCTGCCCAGCTATCTCGGCTCCTCGTTCGGTTTCATCGCGCCGATCACCGCGGTCACCACCGCGAACAAGGGCATCGCCGTGGCCAGCTTCGGCATCATGGTCACCGGCATCCTGCTCGCCCTGGTGGGCGTGCTCGTGCACTACGCGGGCGCCAAGTGGATCGATATCATCATGCCGCCGGTGGTCAACGGCGCGATCGTGGCCATCATCGGCTTCAATCTGGCACCCAGCGTCTGGAACAACTTCCAAGTCGCGCCCGACACCGCCGTCGTGACCCTGCTCGCGGTGCTGCTCGTGGCCGTGCTGTTCAAAGGTCTGCTCGGCCGACTCAACATCCTTGTCGGCGTGCTCATCGGCTACGTGTACGCCTGCTTCCGCGGTCAGGTGGACTTCTCCGCCATCAGCGAGGCCGGCTGGATCGGCTTCCCGAAGTTCCATCTGCCGCAGGCCGACTTCGCCATCCTGCCGATGTTCGTGCCCGTGGTGCTCGTGCTCGTGGCCGAGAACGTGGGCCACGTCAAGTCCGTGGCGCAGATGACCGGCCGCGACTACGACGACCAGATCGGCACCGCCCTGATGGCCGACGGCCTCGGCACCACGCTTGCCGGCTTCGGCGGCGGCTCCGGCACCACCACCTACGGCGAGAACATCGGCGTGATGGCCGCCACCAAGGTCTACTCCACGGCCGCCTATTGGTGCGCCGCCGCGTTCGCGCTCATCCTCTCGCTGTGTCCGAAGTTCGGCGCCGTGATCAACACCATCCCGGCCGGCGTGCTCGGCGGCGTGACCACGCTGCTCTACGGCATGATCGGCATGATCGGCATCCGCATCTGGGTGGAGAACAAGGTCAACTTCGACAAGCCGCTCAACATCATGGTGGCCGCCATCACGATGATCATCGCCATCGGCCAGTTCGCGTTCACCGTCTCCGGCATCTCGTTCAACGGCATCGCTATCGGCACCATCGTGATTCTCGTCGCCTACCACGGCCTCAAGGCCATCGGCAAGGCCACCGGCACCATCGCCAAGGACGATCCGGACATCCTGTAGGCTTCTGTAGGCCGTAAGGCCGTAGGTCGTAGGCTTGTAGGCCGGTATGCCACGAAGGCTCCCTCACACGTATGAGGGAGCCTTCGTCGTATCAGGTGCCGTACTGGTAAGGCAGGCCACCGGATTCCCGTTCCAGGACGAAAGTAGAGGGCTTCGGCTAGACTCACATGGTTTGCATATTTTACGCGATTACCATGCGTACCTATTGATGAAAGGCCATTGTGCCCTATAACAAGTTTGATGATTCCCAGAGCCCGGTCATGCCTGTTACCGGGACCTACGCCGATCGGGATGCCGATTTCGGCGACGCTGATGACATGACCGCCGACGAGACCGCAGCCCCCACCTTCGGCGAGCTTGGTGTGCCCGGCCCGCTCGTGCGCGTGCTGGCCGCCGACGGCAAGAAAACTGCTTTCCCCATCCAGGCGGACACCCTGCCCGATTCCCTCGCCGGTCGTGACGTGCTGGGCCGTGGCCGTACCGGCTCCGGCAAGACCCTCGCCTTCTGCCTGCCTCTCGTGGCCCGTCTGGGCTCCTATGATTCGCTCGGCGAGATCGCGATGAACGAGTTTCGTCGTGAGATGAAGCGCCGTCAGAAGGAGCGCCTCGAGGAACGCCGTGCCGACGACTACCTGCCGCACCCGCGCGGCCTCGTGCTTGCCCCGACCCGTGAGCTCGCCAACCAGATCAACGACGTGCTGCTGCCTCTGGCGCACATGTACGGCATGACCACCACCACTATCTACGGCGGCGTGAACCAGAACCGTCAGGTGCGTGACCTCAAGGCCGGCGCGGACATCGTGGTGGCCTGCCCCGGCCGTCTCGAGGACCTGCTGCGCCAGAAGCTGCTGACCCTGTCCTCCGTGGAAGTGGTGGTGATCGACGAGGCCGACCAGATGGCGGACATGGGCTTCCTGCCGCCGGTCAAGCGTCTGCTCGAACAGGTCCGTTCCGACGCGCAGCACATGCTGTTCTCCGCCACGCTCGACCACGGCGTGGACGAGGTGGTCAACGACTTCCTGCACGATCCCAAGGTGCACAGCGTCGACTCCGCCACCGCCGAGCCCGACCTCATGACCCAGCATGTGTTCGAGATCACCCACGCCGACAAGCATGAGCTCGTGCGCACGCTCGCCTCCGGCTCGGGCCAGCGCATCCTGTTCACGCGCACCAAGTTCCAGGCCAAGAAGCTGGCCAAGAACCTTATCCAGAACGGCATCCCCGCCGCCGAACTGCACGGCAACCTCAATCAGAACCAGCGCGACCGCAATCTTGCGGCGTTCGAATCCGGCGACGTGCATGTGATGGTCGCCACCGATGTGGCCGCCCGCGGCATCGACGTGAGCGGCGTCGAGCTGGTGGTGCAGGTCGAGCCGCCGGACGATCCGAAGTCCTTCCTGCACAGGTCGGGCCGTACCGCACGCGCCGGTCGCGCAGGCGACGTGGTGACGCTCGTGCTGCCCGAACAGCGCCGTGAAGCCCGCAGGACCCTCCGGTTCGCCGGCATCAAGGTACAGCCGGTGGCCGTGACCCACGAATCCCCCGAAGTGCTGGAATTGGTAGGCGAGACGGCCCCGCTGGTCCAGAATTGGAGCCTTGACAAGTCGCAGCCGGTGGGCGGTGGCCGCAACGGCGGCAGGAAGACCGGCCGTGGCGGTTCCGTTCGCGCCACGCTGAGCGAGCAGGACATTCAGGAACGCAACGCGCGCAAGAAGGACCGTCGTCGCCGTCGTGCGGCCGAACGGCTTGAACGCGCCACGGCGGGCGATGCCATGTCGATGGACTCCGGCGCCATGGATACGGCCGGCCGCAGCGCCGGACATGGTTTCGGAAACGCGGCCAAGGGGAGTGGCAGGCCGCAGCGTGACGACGAGCGTGCGACGCGTCGCGAAACGAGTCGTGACACGGAACCCTGTATCAAGAACCGCGCCGAGCGTCGCGCCGGGATGAGCGACCCGGCCGCCGAACGCCGTGACTATCTGTTCGAGCATCCCGAAGAGCGTCGTGGCGGCCGTCCGAAGGCCGACAACCGTCGTGCGGACGGTGGTGAGCGTCGTGAGGACGGTCACCGCGTTTCCAAGCGTGATGCCGCTCGTCGTGGCGTCAACCATTACGGGGACGGTCGGTTCGATGGCAATCGCGGTAACGGCGCTGATCGCCGGGAATCGGACCGTTTCGGCTCGTCCCGTCGCAATGATGATCGCCGGCAGGGCAGCGGTGGTAAGCGCATCCATCGCAGGAACGAGAACCGTATCATCAGTGATGAGCGCGGTGAGGCCGCCAAGCGACACGATCGCCGCATGATGGCCAAATACGGCACCACCGAGGCGCCGCATCGCCGTCATCATGCCAAGACGCGTGCGCCCTTCCGCATGGGCGGCACCCGTTCCGGACGCCGGTAAGACGTGACGGCTCCCTTTGTGGGATTGAATGGTGTAGGTTCCACTCGTTGAAGTTCCGAGCCCATAGTGGCTCCCCTCTCTGAGGGGAGCTGTCAGTTGGCTGGAAGGCCGAACTGGTCATCGACGATAGGCTCCCCTCTCTGAGGGGAGCTGTCAACGAAGCTGACTGAGGGGAGCCCAGTCATCCGAGGACTCCCCTCAGTCTCACTCCGTTCGACAGCTCCCCTCAGAGAGGGGAGCCATATTTGCCAAGATATCCCCGGCCGAGTGTCGCTGACAGCCCTCAGAGGAGAGCAGCTATGGCATTACCGGCCCCTAAATGCCGCGTTCAGTACCGGTACAGCACGGTGCCGTCGGCATCGGTGATGGTGAAGGTGGGGGATTCCTCCACGCTGAGCGCCACGGTCAGCGCATGCCGTCCGTCGGCGCCGACGGAACGGTAGACGAATCGCTTGTTTTCCAGTTCGATTGCCTCGGTGCGCGCGTCGAGCAGCCACGGGTTGCGCCGCCGCAGGGCGATCAGCGCCTGATGCATTCGGTAGATGGGCTCGCCGAGGCGAGACAGCTGGTCGGGGGAGTCGGGGAACTTCGGGCGGATGTCATCGTCGCCGCCGAACCGCTCCTGCTTGACGCCCACATACCCCTGCTCGTCGCCGTAGTAGATGGACGGCACGCCGCCCACTGTCATCAGCACCGCCAAGGCGAGCGCGGCCTTGGCCGGTCCGATCTGCGAGGCGATGCGCGTCACGTCGTGATTGCCGATGAATGTCTGCGGCACGAAGGAGTCCAGAAAGGCGTTGTGCCGCTTGAGGTTCCAGTCCAGCTCGAAGAAGTTGTCCGTCTCGAGCGCATGCTGGATCGACTTCCACAGCTCGTACTGTGTGACCGAATCCATGGTGGATTCCTCCACGATGCGCGGATAGTCGCCGTGAATCACCTCGCCGAAGATCCACGAGTACGGATGCGCGGCCCTGACATGCGGCAGCACGCGGGCCCAGAACGAGGTCGGCACGGCGTATGCGGCGTCGAGACGCCAGCCCGTGGCGCCCCGGTCGAGCCAATGGTTCATCACACGGGCCACATAGCGCACTGTGCGCTCATCATCGTGATCGAGATCGACGAGCCGGTCATGGCCCTCGAACACATCCAGCGTAGGTGTCCCGTCGTCGTTGACGCGGGCCTTGACCAGCCCTCGCCACGGTTCGTCATCTGGGGAGAGGCGGCCGCGGGCTTCGTCGAGCGCGGCACGCACCGCCGGATGGTTGAGCGAGACGTGGTTGAACACGCCGTCCAGCACCATCGACAGTCCCATATCCCGGCAGGCCTCCGCGAGATGGTCGAACGCCGCATCGTCGCCGAGCCGCACATCCACATGCATGTGGTCGAGCGTGTCGTATCCATGCGTGTCGGATTCGAAAATCGGGCCCAGCAGCAGTCCTGACGCGCCGAGATCGCGCGCATAGCCGAGCCAGTCGACCATCGCGTCAAGACCGCGGCCATGGAACTCGCGCGGACCGGACGGCCGGATATCCGCGCCGCAGAATCCCAGCGGATACACATGCCAGAACACGCCGTACTTCACCCAATCGGGCAGTTCATGCCTCATTGTCTCATTGACGACCATTTGCACGCCTTCCTGTTGACAGCGTGTCCATTTTCTCATATCCGCCCGGCAGAGAACGGATATGCCGGTAAGGAGTTGTCGGCGCGCTGCTGAAATGCGCATATTTAAGAGACGAACCACTACCACAGAGGGATTTATCAGTCCATTCGGCATCCAACGCGGACATGATGGCGTGCGGCCCTATCGCAGCGGGGCTTATGCATCCCGCTACCGGTGTGTGTTGATCCACAGGATCGCGAGCTGTGTGCGATTGGTGAGACCGAGTTTGTCGAGCATCGCGCTGATGCGGTTGCGTACGGTGCCCTCGCTCAAATACAGTCTGTGCGCGATGTCGCGGTTGTCAAGCCCTTCGGCCACCAGCGCGGCGATGTCCCGTTCACGTTCGTTGAGCGTCTCTTCGACGGACTGGGCGTCGTCGGCCACCGGGTCGTGGATTGTTGAACTGTGGACTGTCCGGTTGCCGGAGACGCCGTGATTGTCTCGGTTGTCGAGATGACCGGAGACGTCAGAGATGCCGGAAGCTCCGGGCCGGAAACCGGTGGAGGGCCGACCGCCCGGCGTGCCACCGACTTCGGCCGGGCCGGTCAGTTTGCCGAGTACTTCGGCACCCATCACCACCTGACCGGCCATCACCGCCTGAATCGCCGGGCCGACCGCCGCCACGTCCTGCTTGATGAGGTAGCCTTTCGCGCCCAACGCCATCGCCTGCGCGATGTACGAGCGGTCCGCGAACGTGGTGAGGAACAGGATGCGCGCCGCCGGGTCCTTCCTGAGAATCTCCTTCGCGGCGGCCAGCCCGTCCTTGCCGGGCATCTGGATGTCGATGAGCAGCACATCCGGCCGGCTGGAGGGCGTTTCGAAATACCGTCCGACGGCCGTCTCGCCGTCATGCGCGGTCCACAGCACCTTGGCCGCGCCGGTTGTGGTGAGAATGGTCGCCAATGACTGGCAGACGATGGGGTCGTCGTCCACGATTGCAATGCTCATGATGCCCTCGATTGCCTCGCTGTGATGATACGTGCGCCTTGTGTTCTTTGTGTGCCTTGTGCGCCTTGCGTGTCCGTCGCCGAGCGCCACCGGGCCTTCGGTATCGAGACGAACACCCGCCAGCCGGTGCCGTACGGGCCACACAGCGAGGTGCCGCCCAACGCCCGCGCTCTCGATTCGATGTCCGCCAAGCCCATGCCGCGTTGGGATTCATCGGGCGACGCGCCGGTGGATTCGCCGACGGAGCCGGACGAGTTCGGACCTTCCAAGCCGGCAGTACGCCGTCCCGTCACGAGGCCGTCAGTGGGGCCGTCATCCTGCGCGGCCGGACCGGGGTCCTGCACGACCAGCTGCCACAGCGCGGGCATATCGCGCAGCGTTACGGTCGCCTCACACGCCTCACTGTGATGCACCACATTGGACAGTGCCTCGCGGATCACCGTGGCGAAACAACGCGTCACCGGTGCCGGAGCCGAATCGATGTCGCTTGTCAGCCGCACCGAGAAGCCGGGGGAGACGCCGTCGAATGAACGGACCGCGTCCCCGATCTGCGCGGCGAAATCGGTGCCGTCGTCCTCCAGGTCATGCACGGACCTGCGCACCATCGTCATCGCGTCGTGCAGCGTCCCGCCCAACGAATCGAATTCCTGGACGGCCACGGTGTCGCCGGTCGCGTCGGCCACCGCGCGCCCCGCCTGCGCCTGCATGATCGCGCGCGTGAGCAGATGTCCCACATTGTCGTGGATTTCGCGGGCGATGCGCGTGCGTTCGCCGAGCGTGGCCATCCGCACCGCCTGCGCGCGCTCCTCGGCGACATCCGCGAGCCGCAGGCGATGCGTGCGCGTGGATTCGCGCGTGCTGTCCCGCAGATGCCGCACCTGACGTGTCAGTGACGTTGCGCGTCGGGAATCGGCGCCCCATGCGAAGCCGACGCATGTGAGCAGTGCGAGGAACGTCACCGGCATCATCGGGTGGTCCTCGCCGGAGAGCATCGTGAACGACGACGTGGCTGCGCTCGTGTGATCGGTGCTGGCGGCCATCAGTGTGCCTGTGCCCGTCAGCGTGCTTGTCAGCGCGGCCGCCAATGGGATGGTCCACATCCATCGTGCAAGCGGCGCAAGACGGTTCACGGACCTCTTCATCTGGATGGCCAGGCCGTACGACGAGCGTGATTTGGCCGGTTCGGTCGTATCGGTTGCCGTGGCATGGTGCCCCGACGTGCCCGGGGCGGAAACGACGGAATCGGAGAGATGCGGTGCCGGTGGCATGCGCCCCGCATCATAGGCGACGAGCGGCAGAAACGCGCGCCACAGGGGAAGGAACACGGCGGCCAGTGCGAATGACACGGACGGCAACCATCCCCACCGGCTCGCGGCAAGCCATTCGGCAACGCTTGTGGCGCAGACCGCGGCCAGCAGTGCGGCGACCAGCGTGGCATCGGTCTGCGCATGGAGATTCAGCGCCAGCAGCAGGCTTATTGCCGCCAGTAGTCCCTTCTCCGCCACAATCCGCATGAAATCCTCCGCCCTGAATGCCTGCCTTCAAGCCTACCCGTAACGGTCGTGTTTGCGTCGATGGAATCATCGTTCGTTCCGGTTGAAGGCGTTGTCGTCTTGATTTCCTGGTGGACGGCCGTACCGCGATGCTGTCCGTGATGCTGTTCGAGATGCTGTTCGAGATGCAAAGTGGTGGGGCGGAGGGACAATGGGAGAAGTGACTTCCTGCGCCGCGCTGTTCGAGATGCGGAGTGGCGGGACGCAAGTGCAGAATTGGGGGTTTTGCACTTCCGTCCCGATTTGCTGTGGGACGGAAGTGCATTCCGGCCTGTTTTGCACGTGCGTCCCGCGCCTTATCTCGTGGAATCATTGGAATTCCGCCGTTTCTCCAAAAGTGAGGTGGGTGGCCCTGTGGGATGCAAATGCAGATTCGGCTGTTTTGCACGTGCGTCCCGTATCTGCCTTGTACTCGCCCCGTATCATCACGGGGCGGAAACGTGTTTCGGGGAGTTGCGCCACCTGTGCGTCCCCGCGTCCGGTAGTTGTGACGCCGCTAGCTATGGCTCCGCCGCGGAAAACCGATGGAGGCCGCTCGCCGCATATACCGCGCAGGGTTGCATATGCGGCGTAACCGATGACAAATGTCACTGCGTCAAGGACGGAACGTGACGTTTGTGGCTGGCCGGGCAACCCCGCGCTTGGGATGATGGAGGCAACCCGAGAAGGGGACAATCCCAGGAAAGGAGCGGATATGGCGGACGACAGCACGACCCGCGCAACCCTCACGGCCGCCTCGGCCTTCGACGGCGAGGAAGACGCGGTCCGAACTGGCCAGGGCGCCCAGACACCCAACGCCGCTCGGGCTGTGACAACACCGGCCGGGACAACGCCGGCCGGGACAACGCCGGCCGGGACAACGCCGGTTACGACAACACCGGCCGAAAAAACGCAGTCGGATGCGGCAGCGAGGCAGTCGGATACGGCGGTGCCGGATTCGAAACCCGCGACAGGTGACGCAGACAACGAGACCCCGGCCGTCAGCGTTTCGAAACTCGTCAAGCACTACGGCGACATGGTGGCCCTCGACTACTTCGACCTCGAGGTGCGGCAGGGCGAGATCTTCGGCCTACTTGGCCCCAACGGCTCCGGCAAGACCACGGCGATCAACTGCATCCTCGCCCTGCTCACCTACGATTCGGGCACCATCCGCGTCTTCGGCCAGCCGATGACGCCCACCAGCTACGCGCTCAAACGCCGCATCGGCATCGTGCCGCAGAACGTGGCCGTGTTCAACGAGCTCACCGTCACCGAGAACATCGACTACTTCTGCTCCCTGTACGTGCCGAAGAAGGCCGACCGCGCCCCGCTGGTCGAGGAGGCGATCGAATTCGCCG
>NZ_MWWW01000027.1 GCF_002259745.1 Bifidobacterium myosotis
CACCGCTCCGGTTCGCCTCGCGCCACCGGTGCACGTACCGCAACGTGGTCGAATACTCGCCATCGTAATCAGTCTCCGCGAGCAGACGCTCGTGCACCCGTTTGATCGTGTGACGCTGCTTGCGGGGCATCAACCGGTCCGCCTCCAGCCACGAATCCACCAGATGCGTGTACGGGTCGATCTTCGAACCATACCGACGATCCGTCTTCGGCCTGGGCGAGCAATCCCGCATATCCGCGTACTTCGCGACCGTCCCGCGATCGACATGCAGCCGCCGCGCTATCTGCGCGCGGGACAATCCCTGCCGATCAAGTCTCCTGATATCCTGCACCATGGGCATCGGTATCGCCATGTTCCTTTCCTTCCCGAGCCTTCGGCCAGCGGCAACCGGCCGAAACCAAAACGAATTGCAACTCGGGAATATACAGACAGGCGAACCGACGTCCCACTACCAAGTACTGCCAAACCTGAGGAAAACCATCAGCCTACACTGCGGAAAAACACTGCCAAACCTGTCGAACAAACATTGAAACAAAACATCGCGGCGGCCGCGGCCAGCCCGTTCGGACTCGAATCGATCCGCTGGTCCTCCAAGGCGCTCGCCTTCACCGCGCTCGACATCCTCACCGACCCCGCATTGCTGGCCCGCATCAAGGAACAGCATGCGGCCCGCGTCAGGACCCAGGAGGAGGACGTGGCGGCGGCGGTCTGACCTTGGATGCGAAGGGATAGGCCGGCTATTCCAGCGCTGTCCCGCCTGCGCGGCACGATGCAGGTGAATAATGGATGGGGGAGACGGCCTCCGGGCACCGGTTCCATCCGGTCCCGGAACCCGGCCCACGGGACCTACCTAATCCCGGTGGGCCGTATGCTCCCGGTGGCCGGTGGGCCGGCCGGTCTCCGCGGAAAGGCGCAGGAATATGAGCGACAGCGACAAGCAGTGGTACTTCAACATGGTCAAGGGCAAGGCCGAGCTCGGCCCGATCTCGCCGATTGAGCAGCGCATGGGCCCGTACAAGACCAAGGAGGACGCCGAGCACGCCTGGGACATCGTGACCGACCGCAACGCCAAGTGGGAGGAGCAGGACCGCCAGTGGAACGGTAAGGGCTACCGTCGTTGACCGTTTGCTGACCCCGGTGGATACCGCTACCTTGGGGGCAATTGTGACCGCACTTGCCCGCAACGTGGCTATACCATGTCCATAGTGCGTCCGCATAGTGGGAAACCGCTCATTCTTACATAGTGGCCTGAGCGGTTTTCACTTCGAAATTCAAATCATTGCGGTACACAACAGGCTTGAAACCGTTGGAATGATAACGCTCACACTTGAATGTGATATAGCTCACTCGTGATTTCAGCTTTTCCCAAGGCTGTGCAAACTACACTTGGTCTCAATGGTTCCGTGAAGATGCGGAACCGCAACCCCATTAAAGGAGTGACATGACCGCAGTAGAGAATGCAGCTGTCTCCCAGGAGGAGCTTGAAGCCAAGGCTTGGGAAGGCTTCGCCGAGGGCAACTGGCAGAAGGACATTGATGTCCGCGACTTCATCCAGAAGAACTACACCCCGTACGAGGGTGACGAGTCCTTCCTGGCTCCGGCGACCGAAAAGACCAAGCACCTGTGGAAGTACCTCGACGACAACTACCTGGCCGTCGAGCGTAAGCAGCGCGTCTACGACGTGGACACCCACACCCCGGCCGACATCGACGCCTTCCCGGCCGGCTACATCGACTCCCCGGAGGTCGACAACGTGATCGTCGGCCTGCAGACCGACGTGCCGTGCAAGCGCGCCATGATGCCGAACGGCGGCTGGCGCATGGTCGAGCAGGCCATCCGCGAGGCTGGCAAGGAGCCGGACCCGGAGATCAAGAAGATCTTCACCAAGTACCGCAAGACCCACAACGACGGTGTCTTCGGTGTCTACACCAAGCAGATCAAGGTCGCCCGCCACAACAAGATCCTCACCGGCCTGCCGGATGCCTACGGCCGTGGCCGCATCATCGGCGACTACCGTCGTGTGGCCCTGTACGGCGTCAACAAGCTGATCGCCTTCAAGAAGCGCGACAAGGACTCCGTGCCGTACCGCAACGACTTCACCGAGCCGGAGATCGAGCACTGGATCCGCTTCCGTGAGGAGCACGACGAGCAGATCAAGGCCCTGAAGAAGCTCATCAACCTCGGCAACGAGTACGGGCTCGACCTGTCCCGTCCGGCCCAGACCGCCCAGGAAGCCGTGCAGTGGACCTACATGGGCTACCTGGCCTCCATCAAGTCCCAGGACGGCGCCGCCATGTCCTTCGGCCGTAACTCCGCCTTCCTCGACTGCTTCATCGAGCGCGACCTCAAGGCCGGCAAGATCACCGAGACCGACGCCCAGGAGCTCATCGACAACATCGTCATGAAGCTGCGCATCGTGCGCTTCCTGCGTACCAAGGACTACGACAACATCTTCTCCGGTGACCCGTACTGGGCGACCTGGTCCGACGCCGGCTTCGGCGACGACGGCCGTCCGCTGGTCACCAAGACCTCCTTCCGTCTGCTCAACACCCTGACCCTTGAGCACCTCGGACCTGGCCCCGAGCCGAACATCACCATCTTCTGGGACCCGAAGCTGCCGGAGGGCTACAAGCGCTTCTGCGCCAAGATCTCCATCGACACCTCGGCCATCCAGTACGAGTCCGACAAGGAGATCCGCTCCCACTGGGGCGACGACGCCGCCATCGCCTGCTGCGTCTCCCCGATGCGTGTGGGCAAGCAGATGCAGTTCTTCGCCGCCCGCGTGAACTCCGCCAAGGCCCTGCTGTACGCCATCAACGGCGGCCGCGACGAGATGACCGGCATGCAGGTCATCGACAAGGGCGTGATCGAGCCGATCGCCCCCGAGGCCGACGGCTCCTTGGACTACGAGAAGGTCAAGGCTAACTACGAGAAGGCTCTCGAATGGCTGTCCGAGACCTACGTCATGGCCCTGAACATCATCCACTACATGCACGATAAGTACGCCTACGAGTCCATCGAGATGGCCCTGCACGACAAGGAGGTGTACCGCACCCTCGGTTGCGGTATGTCCGGTCTGTCCATCGCCGCCGACTCCCTGGCCGCCATCAAGTACGCCAAGGTGTACCCGATCACCAACGCCGAGGCCAAGAACCTCGAGGGCCACGAGTACGAGTACGTCGAGGGTGCCGATGACGATCTGGTCGTGGGCTACCGCACCGACGGCGAGTTCCCGATCTACGGCAACGACGACGACCGCGCCGACGACATCGCCAAGTGGGTCGTCTCCACCGTGATGGGCCAGGTCAAGCGTCTGCCCGTCTACCGTGGCGCCGTCCCGACCCAGTCCATCCTGACCATCACCTCCAACGTGGAGTACGGCAAGAACACCGGTTCCTTCCCGTCCGGCCACAAGAAGGGCACCCCATACGCCCCGGGCGCCAACCCGGAGAACGGCATGGACTCCCACGGCATGCTGCCGTCCATGTTCTCCGTCGGCAAGATCGACTACAACGACGCTCTTGACGGCATCTCGCTGACCAACACCATCACCCCCGATGGCCTTGGCCGCGACGAGGACGAGCGCATCGGCAACCTGGTCGGCATCCTGGACGCCGGCAACGGCCATGGCCTCTACCACGCCAACATCAACGTGCTGCGCAAGGAGACCATGGAGGACGCCGTCGAGCACCCGGAGAAGTACCCGCACCTGACCGTGCGCGTCTCCGGCTACGCGGTGAACTTCGTCAAGCTCACCAAGGAGCAGCAGCTCGACGTGATTTCCCGTACCTTCCACCAGGGCGCCGTCACCGACTGATTCGTCGAATGACCGCGACCGTGTGAAACGGTAGAACGATGAAGGGGTGGGATTCGTCCCGCCCCTTCCGTTTGCCCGGTCCAACCCACTTTTCGGACAATCGTATTCAGGAACAGGAGGACAACGATGCCCGGTAACCAGTTCCGCACCACCACGCGCCATATGCTGCGCGAATCCAAGACGTACGCCTCACAGACCCTCATGGGCGGTCTGTCCGGCTTTGAATCGCCCATCGGTCTCGACCGCCGCGACCGACTCGCCGCGCTGAAGTCCGGCGATATCGGCTTCGTCCACTCATGGGACATCAACACCTCGGTCGACGGGCCGGGCACGCGCATGACCGTGTTCATGTCCGGATGCCCGTTGCGCTGCCAGTACTGCCAGAACCCGGACACCTGGAAGATGCGCGACGGCAAGCCCGTGTACCTCGACGCCATGATCAAGAAGGTGGACCGCTACAAGGACCTGTTCAAGGCCACCCACGGTGGCATCACGTTCTCCGGCGGCGAGTCCATGATGCAGCCCGCATTCGTCTCGCGCGTGTTCCACGCGGCCAAGGAGATGGGCGTGCACACCTGCCTCGACACCTCCGGCTTCCTCAACACCAACTACACGGACGAGATGCTCGAGGACATCGACCTGTGCCTGCTGGATGTCAAGTCCGGCAACGAGGAGACCTACCACAAGGTCACCGGCGGCACGCTGCAGCCCACCATCGATTTCGGGCAGCGCCTGGCCAAGGCCGGCAAGAAGATCTGGGTGCGATTCGTGCTCGTGCCGGGGTTGACGGATTCCGAGGAGAATGTGGAGCAGGTGGCTGAGATCTGCGAGACGTTCGGCGATGCCGTGGAGCACATCGATGTGCTTGGTTTCCATCAGCTTGGCCGTCCGAAGTGGCATGAGCTGCGTATCCCGTACCCGTTGGAGAACCAGAAGGGCCCGAACGCCGCGACGCGCGAGCGTGTGGCCAACCAGTTCAAGGCCCACGGCTTCACCGTGTACTAATGGATCGCCGATATGCCATGGGCGTGTAGCCAATCAACTCGCTGGGATGATTGGCTGCACGCCCATAAGCACCATGGCAAAAATGCGAGGAGGACACGGAATTCCTCATTACGCGATGGGTTTAGTCGTGTACCTGCCAGATATGGAATGCGGGGCCACTTGAAGGCATCGGTGAGCCTTTCTTAAGGTCGTCACCATCGGTAAGGCTTTCTGCATTGACGGTCGAAATCAATGGAGCATGATGTTTGCGACTGATTTCGATTATCAATGTTTCGGTTTTATCTGCACGCTCGAAAATGATGGTGTCATCGTCGTGGCGATACCAGCGTAATCCACCATCCTGCAGGGCCTTGTGATTATGCCTGAGCGTTATCAACAACCGATACAATTCGTATACGCTGTGATCCCAGTGGTCTGGATTCCAAGGAAAGGGTTGCCGTCCTTCTTCAAGGCCTCGTCCTTCCAAACCGACTTCATCTCCGGAGAAAATGGAGGGTATGCCGGGAAGCGTCATCTGCAGAGCAATGCCGAGAGCTTGGAAAGTGCCCGCTATGCTGCGGAACCGGGATGTGTCGTGAGAATCCAATAGATTCATGCTGGCAAGGCATGACTGCCAAGGCACCAAAGTCGTGAAGGCCTGCATGGATTTGACCATAGCTTCGCCGCCATAGTGAGCCGGTACGCCGGGAGCTCCCCATTCGCTACTTGGATGATGCCGGCCGAGCCACGCCCATGTCGGCTTGGTAAAGGCGGCATAGGACATTGTGCCATGCCACCCGGGGCCTTGAAGTGTCTGGGATGCGTCAAACTGATGTTCTGCGATGAGTAGTGTGTCAGTATCGGCCGTTTCCATGGTCGAACGTGTCTGTTCTGCGACGTTTTCGTTGAGATTTATATCTCGATAGATTCCGGCAGATTGCGCGACATCTATGCGCCATCCGTCCAGTCCAAAATCTTGAATATATCTGGCCACGACCGATTGAGCACCTGCGTAGAGTCTCCGTTGGAGCTCATGCGAGCGATGGTCAAATTTAGGCAAGGTCTTCACGCCATCGAATGTGGCGTACGAGGCTCGGTCGTCCTGATCGAAGTAATAGAAGCCTGCTTCCTGACTGTTGGGATCATGCTGTCCTGTCACGAACCAATCGTGAGTTGCGCCCGAATGGTTAAGCGTCAGATCGCCAATGATCCGAATTCCAATGTGATGGGCGCAATCGATCAGGTAGTGTAATGCTTCGTCTCCTCCAAGGAATGGATCGACATGGTCGAAGGTCGCTGCATCGTAGCGGTGATTCGATTCGGCCGGGAAGAAAGGAGTGAGATAAATAACGTTCGCTCCGAGATTTTTTATGTAGTCCAGATGCTCGGCGATTCCCCAAAGTGATCCGCCGTACATCTGTCTGACGGCGTCTGGTGTATGCGCGGCCACTGGCGTGTCCCATGTCACGGGGATGGCCCAGTCGGGCTGTCCTTCGATAGGATGCACTGTCGAGCAGGCGAATCGGTCCGGGAAAATCTGATAAATGACAGCGTTTTGTACCCATTCCGGTACATGGAAAGTGCTGAGTCGAAAATCATGCGAATCGGGAATGTCGTATGAGTAAAGACCGAGGCCGTTGAGCCAGATATTGCCATGTTCCGTCACCAACAGGAACCGATAACTGGTGAGCGTGTTCCAGATTTTGATGGAACCGGTCCACCATGATTCCTCGGGATTGTCATGGACAATATGTGCTTGCGTATAGTGTGGCTCTCCATCCACTACAACTCGTATAAAAACTTGTTTGACTGGAAACATATGCGATATGCGGATGGACAGGTTGACGATATCGTCGATGCAAGGCCGGGCATTATCGACATATAACGGAGAACCGTCATGATGGGCGAGTGGCCCCTGCAAAAAAAGTTTTTTGTTGTACACAACGCTCCCTTCGCGTTCGTATTGCATTCTTAAATGTAATGGTGAACGATGAACCAGGAAGTAGATTTCTCCTTTGTGTTGTTTTATTTCTGTTATTTGCAATACAGTTTCAGTGGCTGCATAATGAATGCATGACTTCTCATCTGGACCAGATTGCCAAGCAGGCGGCGGTAAGTAAGGCGACGGTATCCCGTGTACTTAATGAACGGCCGGGAGTGAGCCCGCAAATGCGCAGGGCCGTGCTTACGGCCATCGATGTATTGGGTCTGGAAAGGCCGAGCGGACTGCGACCTCGTAGTTCCGGGCTGGTCGGATTGATATTGCCGAGTCTGGAGGATCCGGTGTATCCGGTTTTCGCTCAAGTCGTTTCCACGAATCTTGCACGTCTTGGATATACTCCGGTGCTGTGCATACAGGATCGTGATGGCGTTGGCGAGGATGAGTATGTGGGTATGTTGCTCGATCGCGGAGTTTCCGGGATCATATTCGTCGCCGGGCAACATGCTGACACAAGAACCGATCGTTCCCGGTATGACAGTCTGGTGGCTCAGCGGCTTCCGATTGTGTTCGTGAAAGGATTTCTTGAGAATCTGGATGCTCCGTTCGTATCCAGCGACGATCAGGCTGCAGGGGAATTGGCCGTTCGGCACCTTGCGGTTCTTGGCCATCGCAAAATCGGCCTGATTCTCCCGTCTGGAACGAATATTTCGGCTACGCGCCAGGCTGAAGGGTACCGAAGGGCGATGGCCGAATCGTTTGGCGCAAATGCGGAACAGTGGGTCGATATCAGTTTTGAGGGCGAGGAAGGCGGATATGCCGGCGCGATACGCCTGCTGGATAAAGGAGTGACTGGATACGTCTGTGGCTCCGACCTGCTGGCTTTGGGCGCGATTCGTGCATTGCGCCAGCGTGGGAAGAAGGTACCTCAGGATGTGTCGGTGATTGGATATGGAGATTCTCCATTGATGGCTCATACCGATCCGCCGCTGACCACGGTGAGGCAGCCGATGCTGTCCATGGGCACTTTTGCTGCGCATGCATTGATTAATCGCATACAGGGCAATGACGCCGTTGACGGGGAGTCGCTGTTTCCTCCGGAACTGGTTATTCGCAGTTCTACCGCACCAAGGAACAAGCATTTCACAATGGATTGATGATGCATGAAATAGTGTTGCAATTATCTGCAAAACTTATTCGACATAATGAAACATCTGAATTGTCGCCATTCTGACTGTTAGCTTGGAAATCAGAGACAACGGCACAACATCGTGCAGGTCTCTCAGAAAGGCGGAAGTCATGAACATGCATACCAATCGCGGCATCTTCAGATCAATTGGTGCGGTCAGTGTAGCCCTCATCGCTTTGGCTGGATGCGGTAATCCTGGTGATGTTACTGCTACGCAGCAAGATCAGGGTGAAGCGACCTCAAGTACATTGACGATATGGGCCGATGCGGACCGTGTCTCCGTGCTGAAGGACGTTGCGGAGCAATTCACCGATAAGACCGGAGTGAAAGTCAATCTTGTTCAGAAGGATATGGGATCGGTTCAGCAGGATCTCATCACGCAGGTTCCTGCAGGAAAGGGACCGGATATTGCGATCGGACAAAATGACTGGACCGGAATCCTCGCCACGGATGGCGTGATTCAGCCTCTTGAACTTGGCGATGCCGAATCCGACTATGAGAAAGTCGCTACGGACGCGTTCAACTACAACGGTAAGATCTATGCTTTGCCGTATGCGATTGAAAACGTCGCTCTGGTCAGGAACACGAAGCTTGCTCCTCAAGCTCCCACAACGTGGGATGACATGGTTGCCACGGCGAAAAGCGTCGGTGCGGAGTATCCATATCTGTTGCAGGTGGGCGACCAAGGGGATTCCTACACCATGTACCCGATCCAGACTTCTTTCGGATCGTTTGTTTTTGGACAACGTGATGACGGTAGTTATGACTCTTCCAAACTCACCATCGGAGATGAAAACGGAGTCAAATTCGCGCAATGGGTGCAACAACAGGCGCAAAATGGAACGTTGAGCACTTCAATGAGTGCTGATATCGCCTTGTCGAAGTTCGAGCAGGGGGCATCTCCATATTTCATCACCGGTCCGTGGAATATCTCCGCGATACAGAAAGCCGGCATTGACGTGGCCGTGGATCCGATTCCTTCGGCTGGAGGCCAGACTGCCAAGCCTTTCGTGGGTGTTAGCGGATTCTTCCTCAGCTCGAAGACTACCAACAAGATCGCCGCAACTGACTTTCTTATCAATTACATCGGTACTGCTGATGTTCAGCAGTCCTTGTACAAAGTGGGACAACGTCTGCCCGCATTGACTGCTGCCTATGATCAAGCGAGTAAGGATTCCATTGCTCAGGGATTTGGCAAGGCTTCGGAAAATGGCGTACCAATGCCGAACATCACGGAGATGTCTTCGGTCTGGCAATATTGGAACGCTACCGAAGTCTCCATTATTTCTCAGCGAGGAGACCCGGCGGAATTGTGGAGTCAGATGACCGATGAGATTCAATCTGCGTTGAACAAGTAATTCCGTTTATGGGCATGGGCAGATGCGGACAACGGGTAAGGAGCGATAATCGTGAAAACCTTAAGTCATGAATCAGATCGACAGGCCACGGCAAAGAGACGTCGCGCGGAACGAGTGGCAGTAAGCGCCGATGTCCGCATCTGGCCCATACTCGTCAAGATCCTACTATTGGGGTTATTTGATGCCTTTGGCGTCTACTGTCTACTCATTGTTGCGGGCAAACGATACTGGGTGGCATTCGGTGTGATGCTGATTGTAGGCATACTGATCAATTGGGTGTATTGGCGACGTGGAGGTCTTGCAGCCAAGTACCTTACCCCTGGGTTGATTTTTCTTATCATCTTTCAGATATCCGCAATACTGTATTCGGGCTATATTGCTTTTACCAATTATGGCACTGGACATAACGGCACGAAGGAACAGGCGATCAGCTCTCTGATGCAGTCGTCGCTTACCAAGGTTCCGGATTCGGATACTTACAATGTTGCGATATTGCAGTGCGGGGGCACGTTGAACTTTCTTGTGACCGCATCGGATGGGACGGTTCAAATCGGTAGCAATGGGGTTCCGCTCCATGATGCAACCAATGTAACGATGGACTCCACAGGGAAAGCGGTATCCGTTGATGGTTGTAGTGCCTTATCATTCAACGATATCTTGAACAGGCAGGATGAAATCCTGAATATCAATGTTCCTATATCGGATGACTTGGAAAATGGAGAATTGCGGACATCCGATGGACAAACGGCATATGTGTTCAAATCGACGTTGGAATATGACGAAAAAACAGATACGATGACCGATACCCAAACGGGTGTCAAGTATCGCGATACCGGCAACGGAGCCTTCGTTTCATCGCGGGGCGAAGAATTGAATCCAGGTTGGCGAGTCAATGTCGGTCTGGCCAATTTCAAACGTGTCTTTGCTTCCCGGGATATGACCGGTCCCTTCTTAAGAGTCCTCGTATGGACGGTGGTGTTTTCCGTCGTTTCGGTCGTCTCGACTTTTATCTTGGGACTGTTCCTCGCCATCACGTTCAATGATTCGCGCATGAAAGGACGTAAGATATATCGTTCCATCCTGATCCTTCCCTATGCATTTCCATCGTTTCTCTCCGCATTGGTCTGGGCTGGATTATTGAACGAAAAATTTGGCTTCATCAATCAGGTATTGCTGGGAGGCGCTGATATCCCCTGGCTGCAGTCACCGACTTTGGCTAAGGTCGCTGTATTGGTTGTCAATCTATGGCTGGGTTTTCCGTATATGTTTTTGGTTTGCATGGGAGCATTGCAGTCCATACCGGAAGAGCTATCGGAATCCGCGAAACTTGACGGCGCGTCGGCTTGGGAGATATTCCGATTTATCAAGTTCCCGTTGCTGTTGGTTTCTGTGTCGCCATTGCTTATATCGACCTTCGCTATGAATTTCAATAACTTCAACTTAATTTACATGTTGACTGCTGGAGGTCCTACCGATACCAGCACCGGAATGAATATCGGTAGTACGGATATCTTGATTTCGATGGTGTACAAGATTGCTTTTGCGGGTTCGGATCGCGATTATGGCTTGGCGAGTGCGTTTGCCATTCTGATCTTCTTTATTGTCGCATCGGTATCTGCAATTGGATTCAGAACATCCAAATCGCTTGAGGAGCTGAATTAAAATGGCTGTTTTACGTAAAAACTGTGGAACAAATAATTCCGAGTTGATTCAAAAACATAAATTATCATTCGCTAGATGGTTTGCCGGTACAGGATGGCGACACGTGGTTGGCGTAATTGCCTGTGTGTTCGCTGGCTTTCCTATTTTCTATATCGTATCAGCTTCTCTAAATCAACAGGGAACGCTCATCTCATCGAATAAGCTGTTCGCGGGATTCACCTTAGCAAATTATATTGAGCTTTTTCATATGCCCCAGCAACCTTTTGGTGCATGGTACATCAATACCATAGTAATTGGCTTGTCAAGTGCTGCGCTTTCCGTATTCTTGGGGGCCTTGGCAGCTTATGCCTTCTCGCGATTGCGCTTCTATGGAAGGCGAACAGGTTTGTTCTCTTTGATCCTGGTGCAGATGTTTCCTCAGGTATTGTCTATAGTGGCAATTTATTTGTTGTTGAGTCATTTCGGTGATTTATTTCCACTTTTGGGTATTAACAGTCGTTTGGCATTGATATTGGTGTATCTAGGTAGTGCGCTTGGTGTGAATACCTATCTAATGTACGGATTCTTTAATACTGTACCTAAGGAAATAGATGAGGCTGCCAAAATTGATGGTGCCGGGCATGCAAGAATATTCTTTACAATTATTCTACCCTTGGTCTCTCCTATTCTTGCGGTTGTGGCATTGCTGTCCTTTATTGCTACAGTCAATGAATATGCAGTGGCAAGTACGGTGTTGGTGTCACCGGAGAAACAAACTCTAGCTGTTGGCCTATATGGTTTTGTCTCCCAAAAGTTTTCTCAGAATTGGGGATTGTTCTCTGCTGGGGCAGTCTTGGCTGCAGTGCCTGTAGTCGTTGTATTCGTATGTTTACAGAAATACATCGTGTCCGGCCTGACAGCTGGCGCAGTGAAATGAGAGAGAGGAGTTGTTAATTTGCCGTCAAAGGGCAAAACTGGCATCTAAAAACTGTCCTTGTTGATGTTGCTGGTACTCAATGCTAATTACTTTGCCCATGGTAATGCTGCCTTGGACAATGAAGTTCCATGAAAATAGAGGTGAAGTATGTCTAGAATAAATACGTTATTCCGGAAACTGTCTGATGCCATTATTGTGACTGCGCTGTCCGGAACGATGCTGGCTGTAGGGTTACCAGCGAATATCGTGCAGGCAGAAGAGCCGTTGTTTACGAGTCAAAGCAGTTCTTCAAATGTTCCAGCAAGCACTGCAGATATGACTGGCGATGTGATTTATCAATTGATTACAGATCGTTTCTATGATGGTGATTCTAGCAATAATAACCCTGCGTCTGCGATAGGGGAATATAGTGCGGATAGGACAAACTGGCAACTATACTGGGGTGGTGATTTTGCCGGTGTTGCTGAAAAGATGTCATATCTGAAGAATTTGGGTGTAGGTGCTATTTGGATTTCTCCGCCGGTGCAAAATATTAGCTCGCCCGTGACTGATTCTTCTGGCTTGTCTGCTGGATATCATGGATATTGGGGTATGGATTATTATGTGCCTGATCCTCATTTTGGGTCATGGAATGATTTTGATACTATGATTTCCGCTGCTCACAAGAATGGAATCAAAGTAATCATGGATTGGGCGGCGAATCATACATCTCCGGAAGACGTCAATGATTCTTCATATGGTGTGAACGGTGCACTATTGGAATCAGGCAAAGAATTGGCAACTTATAATAATGATCCAAATGGTTATTTTCATCATAATGGCGGTGTAACCAATTACAGTGATCGATATGAGAGTCAATATAAGAATTTGTTTAATCTTGCCGACTTGGCTCAAGAAAATTCTGCGGTAACTACTTATCTAGAAAATGCTATCGATTTATGGGCCTCGCACGGGGTGGATGGTATTCGTATGGATGCCGTTAAACACATGTCAAGCGGATTCCTGAAAAGTTATGCTGATCATATCTATGATGAACACAGTGTTTTCATCTTTGGTGAATGGGCAGACACTTCTGGATCTGCATTGTGGAACGATGAGGTAAAGTTCGCGAATGCCAGTGGTCAATCTCTTGAGAATTTTGATTTAAACAGCAGTTTACGTAACGTTTTTGCCTATGGCTCATCAATGAAGGAGTTGAATTCCGCCTTGGAGCGTCAGCAGTCGTCATTTGATTGGTCTAACCAGCTTGTCAATTTCGTCAACGGGCATGACGTTTCTCGCTTCCTGTCAATTAATGATGACAAGACTTTGTTTGACGAAGCAACAGTGGTGAATATGACGGTGCCTGGCATCCCATCGATCTATTACGGCGATGAGCAATATAGCCATAATGATTCAACGAACGCTTCCGGGCAAGTTGGCGGGGATCCGTATAATCGGCAGGCGATGTCGTCGTTTGACGAAAGCACCCGTAACTTTAAGATTGTTCGCGCGCTTTCAGACTTGCGGAAAAGCAATCCTGCATTACGATATGGGGCTTTGACCGAGCGTTGGATCAATGATGACGTGTACGTGTATGAACGACGTTTTTACGATGATGTAGTACTTATCGCAGTGAATAAGGGCAATGATTCTTACACTCTTTCGAATCTTTATACGGCCCTTCCTGCTGGCACCTATGATGATGTCCTTGGTGGACGGCTCGGCGGAGGTTCTCTTAAGGTTTCCGCGGGGACGGAAGATGCTGCGAACATTGCAAGTGAGTATGTTCTACGAGGTGGACAGTCGGCGGTGTGGTCGTATACTGCGGCTGCCGCAGATTCTCCGCAGATCGGTAATATCGGCCCCACTATGGGACATGCAGGCGATGTCGTATCCGTTGCGGGCAAGAATTTTGGCGGACAGGAAGGCACGATTTTTGTCGACGGTGTCCCAGCTGAAATTAAGTACTGGTCTGATGAGGAAGTCGATTTTGTGGTTCCCGCTGAGACTCCGTCTGGAACACAGAATGTTGTTCTGACCACATCGGCATCGGTGAAATCTAATGCGATTTCATACCACGTATTAACGGCACCGCAGACCGCGGTGACCTTTACCGTCACGGATACCTCCACATCGTATGGTGATGAGGTGTATCTCACAGGTAATGTACCGGAACTTGGCAATTGGAGCACCGATACGGCGGAGGCAATAGGGCCGTTGGTCTGTCCGAACTATCCGACGTGGTTCGTCATGGCAAGTGTTCCGGCAGGCATGACAGTCGAGTATAAGTTCTTCGTTAAGAAAGCGGATGGAACGGTTGTATGGGAAGGAGGAAGTAATCATCAATATACGGTTCCGGAATCGGGTACTGGGGCAGTAAGCGTGCAGTGGTAGCGCTGTTTTTCGTGCTCGTGCCGGGGCTGACGGATTCCGAGGAGAACGTGGAGCAGGTGGCTGAGATCTGCGAGACGTTCGGCGATGCCGTGGAGCACATCGATGTGCTCGGTTTCCATCAGCTTGGCCGTCCGAAGTGGCATGAGCTGCGTATCCCGTACCCGTTGGAGAACCAGAAGGGCCCGAACGCTGCGACCCGCGAGCGTGTGGCCAACCAGTTCAAGGCCCACGGCTTCACCGTGTACTAGACACAAGGCTCACAAGGCTTCGCCAAACCAAGTTCTGGGCATCGACCGACCAGTTATTCTGGGCATAACCGTAACAAATAAACGGTTCTGGGCATGTACGTACCACGAGGAGCGTGAAAACGCCGATAACTGGTAGGTGTATGCCCAGAACCGATTTTGGGTTCCTTCAGGTGGTGGGTATATGCCCAGAATGTCCGGAATATCCAAGATGACCGATGACCGGAATAGGTGGGCAGGTGCGGGTGTAAAGCGGGCAACCGTGCCCAGTAAAGACCGGTGAAGAGCAAGAGATGTTTGGCGGCAAAGCGTGCCGATACCGGGAAACGGGCGTCGTTGCCTTACCCTGATGATATGGCTGAGATCTTCGCTTTTCCGGCGGGTACTCCTGCGGCAACGAGGCCTGGCGATGGAGCCGGTGCGCCGCAGCATCCCGTGCGCCCGCGCGGCGTGCCGGACGAGGTGTGGGCGGCCGTCGAATCGGTGGACGCCATGCCCCGTCTCGCCGATGTGCGTTACCGTGAGATACCCGTGCCCTCCACTCTGGCCGATTTCGGCATCGGCGTGGAATTGGAGGCCAGCGCGTCCGGGCGTGATGGTTTCGGCGATCCCGACGATCGGAATGATCGGACCGGTGACCCGCTGCAAACCCGGCTCGCCACAGGATGGCTCATGGTGCTCTACTCCCGCGAGCCGCGCATCGGCTGGGATTCCAACTGGCGGTGCGTGGGATTCGCACGCCTGCCGCTGGAGGCGGGGGAGAACGACCCGCTCGCACCCGGCATGTACTGGGACGGCATGTGCGACTACGTGGAATACGCCGAACCGGACAGCGTCTCTGGCACCGTGACTGTGACCCGCAACACCGCGTTCGGCGGACTCGACGAGGCCCCCAGCTCCGGCTGCGAGATGCGCGTGTCCTGGACGCCGCTTGACGGGACCGGGCCGGACGCTACGATGGACGCCGGCGCCCAGGTGAACTCATGGGCCGCCTTCATCAGATCTACCGTCCGTCCAGAGGAGGATGACTGCAGGTGAGCGACGTCCGTGAGACCGAACCCCGGTTGCTCAAGGAACCACGCGGGGGAGTGCCCAACGTCACCTCCACACTCGCCGAATATCACCGGTACTGCGAGGCTCTGGCCGCTTCGGACGGTCCGTTGGCGGCGGACGCCGAACGCGCCTCCGGATTCCGGTACGGCCACGAGGACTGGCTCATCCAATTCAAACGAGAAGGCGCCGGCATCGCCCTGTTCGACCCGGTGGCGCTGACCCGGGCCGGGGCCGACTGGGACGAATTCAACGACGCGGTGGGGGACGCCGTCTGGATCCTGCACGATTCGCTGATGGACCTGCCCGGATTCGCGGACATCGGCTTGAAGCCCCGCGCCCTGTTCGACACGGAGATCGCCGCGCGGCTGCTCGGCCTGCATCGCTTCGGCCTGGCCGCGGTGACCGAACACTACCTCGGCATCACGCTGGCCAAGGAGCATTCCGCCGCCGACTGGTCCTACCGTCCGCTACCGCGCGACTGGCGCAACTATGCGGCGCTGGACGTGGAGGTGCTCATCGAGCTCGAATCGCTCATGCGCCGGGACCTGAAGGCCCACGGCAAGGACGCATGGGCCGCCGAGGAGTTCGCGCATGCGTTGGAGGAGGGACTGGCCCCGAGAAAGCCCCATCCGATCCCGTGGCTGCGGATCTCGCGCATCACCCAGCTCAGCCGCGACCCGCGCGGGCTCGCCATCGCCAAATCGCTGTGGGAGGAACGCGACCGGCTCGCCCGGCGCTACGACATCGCCCCCACCCTGCTGCTGACCGACGCCTCGATCATCGAGGCCGCCACGGCCAAGCCGCACAACGCCGCCCAGTTCCGTGCGCTGCGGTCGCTGAACGAGCGGGTGCGCATCCGCACCGGCACCGAACAGGACAAGATGTTCGAGCGGTACGCGCCCATCCAGCGCGAGGTCAAGCCCAAGGTGTGGAAGGCCGCCATCGACCGCGCCATGGCGCTGAAGCCCTCGCAGTGGCCGTCCATGCCCGCGCCCGATCAGGACGAGAACGGCATGGTGGCCAACGCGCCGCGCTCCATGCGCCTGTGGCAGCAGCGTCATCCCGACCGGTACGAACGGCTGCAGCGCGTGCGTCGGGTGGTCAACCAGATCGCCGAGGACACCCGCACGCCGCCCGAAATCGTCATCAAGCCGCAGATTCTGCGCAACCTGTGCTGGAGCGAAAACGTCTCCGATCTGGACGTGGAGGAGTTCCTCGCCCAACAGGGAGCGAGAAACTGGCAGGTGCGGCTTATCGCACCGTCCGTAACTAGCGCTATCATATAGAGGTTGCCTTACGGCAGATTGTTAAGAAAAACGACTTTTGAGGAGTCATTAGCGTGAAGATCAGCGTTCGTAACCTCGAGCCCACCAAGGTGAAGCTCACCATCACCGTCGACCCGGAAGAGCTTGACCCGTTCCTGGACAAGGCTCGCAAGGAAATCGCCAAGCAGGTGAACGTTCCCGGCTTCCGTAAGGGCCACGTGCCCGGCAAGATCATCGACCAGCGCATCGGCTTTGCCGCCGTCGCCGGCGAGGCCGTGAACGACGCCGTGCCGGAGCTGTACTCCAAGGCCCTGGAGGAGAAGCAGATCCACCCGATGGACCAGCCGGAGTTCGACGTGCAGGAGGTTCCGCAGTCCGCCAAGGATGAGACCAAGCTGAAGTTCACCGCCACCGTGGAGCGTCGCCCGGACTTCGAGCTGCCTGAGATCGACGGCATGGAGATCGCCATCGCCAAGCCGGAGGTCAAGGACGAGGACGTGGAGAAGCGTCTTGAGGCCCTGCGCCAGCGCTTCGGCACCCTGGTCGGCGTGGATCGCCCGGCCACCAAGGGTGACTTCGCCAACATCGACCTGAGCGCCGAGATCAACGGCGAGGTCGTCGATTCCCAGGAGGGTGTGAGCTACGAGCTCGGCTCCAACACCATGCTCGACGGTCTGGATGAGGCCCTTGACGGCCTGTCCGCCGGCGAGGAGACCACCTTCGAGGGCACGCTGGAAGCCGGCGAGCACGAGGGTGAGAAGGCCCAGGTCAAGGTCAAGGTCAACTCCGTCAAGGCCGAGGAGCTGCCGGAGCTGAACGACGAGTTCGCTTCCGAGGCTTCCGAGTTCGACACTCTGGACGAGCTCAAGGCCGACATCCGCAAGGCCGCCGGCCAGGATGCCGAAGGCCGTCAGGCCACCGAGGCCCGCGACGCCTTCATCGCCAAGCTGCAGGAGGGCCTGGAGATTCCGGTGCCGAAGGGCGTCAAGGACAAGATGGTCGAGGAGCAGCTCAAGGGCATGACCCCGGACCCGGAGAAGGCCACCGACGAGCAGAAGGCCGAGGCCGAGAAGAACGTTGAGAAGGACCTGCGTGACCAGATGGTTCTGGACGCCCTGGCCCAGAAGCTGGACGTCAAGGTCTCCCAGGCCGACGTGTTCAACTTCCTCGCCTCCATCGCCCAGCAGTACGGCATGGATCCGAACGCCTTCATCCAGGCCATCATCAAGAACGGCCAGCTCGGTTCCGCCGTGCAGGAAGTGGGCCGCTCCAAGGGCCTGCTCGCCGGTATGCGCGCCGTGAAGTTCACCGCCGACGGCGAGGTCGTGGACCTCTCCGCCTTCCTGGGCGAGGCCGCCGAGGATGAGGAGTCCGAGTCTGTCGAGGCCGCCTCCGCCGCTGCCGCCGTGGCCGACGAGCTGTCCAAGTCCGACGAGGACAAGCCGGCCGACGCCGAGTGAGCATAACTTTCGCGCGCTAGCGTGATCGTTCGAGCCCGGAACCTGCCCAAGGTTCCGGGCTCTGTTATATTCGGCGCCCCTATCGGGGGGAGCTGTCGGCGAAGCCGACTGAGGGGGTAGTCTTGCGATGGAGCACATGACGATTCCGTTCCTACGGACGCCCAGTATGCTCCTACCCTTCACGGGTCGCTTTCGGAACGAGAACTATAGAGTCAGACGGCAAACAAGACAAAGCATGAGGAGTTGGCGCAATGACACATACACAGACGAACGCACAACTCGATGGAAAACGCCTCGGCTGGATTATCCTCGCCGTGCTGGTGCTGGGGGCGGTCATCGGCGCGGGTGCCGGACTGCTGACGCTGCTGCTGTACGGTGTCGAACATGTGATGCTCGGCTACATCGAAGGTTCAGAACTGCCCGGACCGTTCGGCGTTCCAGCAATCCGCCGTGCAATCTCGGTGACGCTCGGCATGACGGTCGCCGGCGTGATCTGGTATCTGCTGCGCCACAAAACCGCCAAGGTCCCCTCGGTCAAGAAAGCCGTGGCGGGGGAGCGAATGCCGGTATGGCAGACCGTGCTGCATGTGGTGTTGCAGATCTTCATCGTGGGCTCCGGCGCGTCGATCGGCCGGGAGGTCGCCCCGCGCGAGCTCGGTGCGATGCTCGCCCAGCGGTTCTGCAATCTGCTGCATATCGAGGGCGATAGTGGCATCGACCGCCGTATGGTGGTGGCGGTCGCGGCGGGTGCCGGCCTCGGCGGCGTCTACAACGCGCCGCTGGCGGGCATGTTCTTCGCCGTGGAGATTCTGCTGGTGGACGTGACCATCGAGAAGGTGGCGTTCGGTCTGGGCATGTCGGCAGTGGCGGCATTCGTGGCGGCCTCCATCAAAGGGCATCACACGTTCTACGACATCACCGCGATGCAGCCCTCCTCCACGCCGACACTGATGCTGTTCGCCCTGCTGTGCGGCGCGGCATGCGGCGCGGTGGGTGCGCTGTTCCGCAAGGGCTCCTCGTGGGCGGAGGCGCACAAGCCCTCGGGCCGGGCGATTCTGTGGCAGATGCCGCTCGCCGGTCTGGTGACCGGTCTGGTGGCGGTGTTCGTGCCGCAGGTGATGGGCAATGGTCGTGCCGCCGCGCAGCTCGGATTCAGCACGTTCATTCCCGAGGTCGCCGGCACTTCGGGTGCCGTGCAGTCGCCGGCATCGGCCGCCGCGTCGCCGTGGACGCTGCTGAGCGGGGGGAGTGGCGTCGTTGCCGATAGCGCGGTCGCCGGTGGCGCATCCGCCGATGCGTCCGGTACCGTTGCGGCTTCGGGCGCGTCCGTCACTGGCACAGGTGCCGGCTCGTGGCTCGATTTCGGTTCCGGCCTCGCCCCCAACGCCGGCACGGTGCTGACGCTTTCCCATGTCGGGATGATTCTGGCCGTGCTGGCACTGACGTTCGTGGCCAAGGCGCTGATCACGCTGATGACCATCCGCTCCGGCGCGTCCGGCGGCGTGCTGCAGCCGGGCATCGCATTGGGATCGACGCTCGGCGCGATGCTGGGGCTTGTCTGGATGTTCGCCTTCCCCGCCGATTCGGTCACCGCCTGCGCGCTGATCGGCGCGGCCGCCCTGCTTTCCGCATCCCAGCAGGCCCCGCTCATGGCCATGTGCCTCGTGATGGAGCTGACCGAGGCGCCGATCACGTTCTTCGTGCCGGTCGGTCTGGCCGTGGCCTCCTCCGCGTTGGTCTCCAAGTGGGTGCTGGACGGCATGAAACGCCGGGAGACCACCGGACATCCGGTACAGTAATGAGGAATATCCAATTGTGATGGGACGAACGGAAAGGCGCTCATGATCACCGGGGCCACGAAAAGCAAGGTCGATGACATCTGGCAACGCATGTGGGAGGGCGGCATCACCAATCCGCTTGAGGTGATCAGCCAGCTCACGTATCTCATGTTCATGAAGTCGCTGGACGACAGGGAGCTTGAGAACGAGCACATGGCGCAGCTCACTGGAGTGCCGGCCGCCAAGCTCACGTTCCCGCAGACACCGGAAGGCCAGGCACTGCGGTGGAGCAGGTTCAAGAACCTGCCGGCAGAGCAGATGTTCGTCGTCGTCTCCCAGCAGGTGTTCCCATTCCTGAAGACGCTGCATACCGGCAATGCGTTTGCCGAAAGCATGGAGGACGCCTCGTTCGGGTTCAACAAGCCGAAGACGCTGGAGCGTGCGGTTGCCGGCATCGATGATTTGCTGACGAACGTCGTCAAGGATCAGGACGATCTGGGTGACCTGTACGAGTACATGCTGAGCAAGCTCAACACTGCCGGCGCGAACGGACAGTTCCGCACGCCCAAGCATATCCGTGATTTGATGGTCGGCCTCCTCGATCCGAAACCCGGACAGCTAATCGGCGACCCGGCGTGCGGCACGGCTGGATTCCTGATCTCCGCCGCCGAATGGATTCGCGCCCATCATGGTGATGCGATGAGCGCTGAGGAGTGGAATCTGTTTGAGGGCGAACAGTTCACTGGATTCGACACCGATCAAACGATGGTACGTATTTCCGCGATGAACCTGCTGTTGCATGGTGTGGAGAATCCCGACGTGCGCAATCAGGACAGTTTGTCGAGGCTGAACACGATTCGTAGCCGGTTCGATGTAATCCTCGCGAATCCGCCGTTCACTGGCTCGCTGGACGTGGAGGACATCGACGATTCGTTGAAGTCGATCGTCCAGACCAAGCAGACGGAACTGTTGTTCGTGGCCTTGTTCCTGCGCATGCTGAAGCTCGGTGGCCGGTGCGCGTGCATCGTACCGAACGGCGTGCTGTTCCGTTCCAATGCGAAGGCGTATCGTGAACTGCGCCGCGAACTGGTGGAGCATCAGCGTCTGGAGGCAATCATCTACATGCCTTCCGGCGTGTTCAAGCCGTATTCCGGAGTCAGCACCGCGATTCTCGTGTTCACGAAAACCGATGCGCCGAACAGCACCGATAAAGTGTGGCTGTACAACATGGAGCATGACGGCTTCACGCTGGATGACAAGCGCGACGAGGACCCGACGCATAACGATATTCCGGATATTCTTGAGCGCTGGGCACACTTGGATGCGGAGACTTCGCGCGAACGCACCGAGCAGAGCTTCTTCGTCACCCGCGACGACATCGCCGAACAGGATTACGACTTCAGCTTCAACAAGTATGTGAAAGTCGAATACGAGAAGAAGGAATACCCGCCAACCAGCCAGCTCATGGCCGAACTACGCGAACTCAATGCCAAGTTCGTGGACGGTCTCAACTCCCTCGATGCCATGCTCGCGAAAGATGGTGAGTGATGGGGGAGCAGTTAGCTTTCAAGGATGTATTCTCTGATGTAACTCGGAAAGCCACTAAGATACCGGCAAAGGAATATCAGCCCAAGGGAATTAATCCAATCATTGATCAGGGTCAGAGTGCTATTGCTGGTTATTCTGATATTCGGGATGGATTGTTCATGGATGTACCGGCTATTGTATTTGGCGACCACACATGCGCAATCAAATATGCAGATACACCGTTTTTCATTGGTGCTGATGGAACAAAGATTCTTCGACAAGTTCGAAATGACAATCTGCGTTTTCTCTTTCATGCATTGAAGTATTATGCTGCAAATCTGCCCGGTAGCAAGCAATATACACGCCACTTTAAATGGTTGAAAGAATGCTCATTTATTATTCCTGATTATGAACATCAGTGTCAGATAGCTGAATCCTTTGATACTATTCAGGATGAAATAGCCTTGGCCGAGCAGATACTCGCCAGAGCCGACGAACTCATCCAATCCCGCTTCGTCGAGATGTTTGACAGTCAGCCTACGTGCGCACTTCTTGATTTTTGTGATTTCTATAGTGGCGGGACTCCCTCGAAAAAGAATCCTGAATACTGGGACGGTTCATTGCCGTGGTTTAGCCCGAAAGATATCAAGAGCCCTATGCTTTGGGACTCAATCGATCATGTCAATGATGAAATCACTGAGAGAACTAATCTGAAATTAATTCCGGAAGATACAGTTGTCGTCGTCGTTCGTGGAATGATTCTTGCTCATAATGTTCCCGTCGCGATTGTGAAAACTGCGGCGACAATCAATCAGGATTTGAAGGCGATGATTCCCAAAAGAGAATACAATGCAGTATTCCTCGCATCTGCATTGCGTAATCAGGAGAAAATGCTGTTGGCTGAGACTGGACAATCGGCGCACGGTACCAAAAAGCTAGATACTGATGTGCTTGGCTCGGTTGCCGTTCCTAATGTGCCCCTCGCCATCCAAAACGAGTTCGCCGAGTTCGTCACACAGGTCGAATCCCTCAAGGCCACCACCCGCCAGCAGCTCGACCGTCTCAACACCCTCTACGACAGCCTCGCCCAGCGCTACTTTGCTCAATAAACAGCAGTGGTGGTGGACGAAGTATCTACACCTTCGTCCGCCACCATCTATTTCGCTTATCGTCTTCTGACCTGAACGCCACCTTGGAAAAGCCGAAGCAACAGTGCATTATTGGCTTTGTTCGTAGAGCGCATCCAGAATTGGGTAAAGCTGTTTGGAGAACCGGGGGAGGTCACAGCGTTGAAGCATATACGCATAGTCCTCGGGTGTCTGCGGGTATGCCTTATAGCTGATAAGCGCGTCATAACAAACCGTTGAGACCCTTCCGGGATCGAGGTCAAGTACATCCAATAGGAAATCGTCAGGGTGCTTGACCTCGATGTGCAGAGGAACAGTTGATGATTTCGGGAAATCTCTGAGGTTGAACGTCACCAGTGTTTGTGCTGGGGAGTGATCTGCCGCGGCGAGTACGTGACGATCCTTGCTATCGCAGGTCATATTCGGAATCAAGCTTTCGTAACCAGTAACCATCGCATCGGGGAACGCCGTCGTCATGGCATGGATACGCCGGTCCGCCCGATGTTCGCCGATGCGAGGCGCGAGGTTCTTGCGAAGCTCTTCGAGTACGGTTTGCGACCAATATGGGGTGAAGAAGCGCTCTTCGGCGAGACGAAGCACCAAATCATTGACGATTTCGCCGAAGAGGCTACAAGTATCGAAGAAGACTGGGAAACTCATGACTCGCCTTTGCCATAGCCGAACATAACATTCAGGAGACCAGAGGATTATCGAGGGTTGCTCGAGGATCCATGTCGGCGGCAAGGTCGTCGAACATATTCATGTTCTCGCGGTGCCTGTTGCTCATGTACTGCTGCAGGTCGGCTAGCAACACACGACGATGACGTCCTATCCTCTTGAACGGTATTGCCCCATTCTCCAGCATCTTTACCAGCGTGGGACGTGAAACGCCGAGAAAATCAGCGGCATCCTGCGTGGTGAGCACCGTATCATATGGCGCGACGAACACAGCACGTCCCCTAGCCAGCTGGTCGGCGACTTGCAGTAGCGCATCCGCCAGCTCCGGGGTCAGCGGTCGAGCCGGAGATCCGGGAACCTTCAGCGTTGCTACGGGGAAGTCCTTGTCGTTCGACATATCGTCAAACGCGGTGTCGGCTGTCTCCTGTGTGATTTGAGAAAGCGCTTCCTTAATGTCGATAAGTTGGCGGCGATCCTCCGCGTTGGGAAGATACGTCGCGGCGTCGTTGGAAAGACTGCGTGCCCCCATAGTGAATCGCCTCTCTGGACCTATGCATTGTTTGATGAATTGCCCTCATATCATATCAGCAAACGAAATATTCGAAAAAATCGTTAGGTTTCGATGAATCCTATGGGTTCCTAAGCAAGACGGCGGAACGCGTACAATATGCAACCAAGAACGGCGTGAAATGTGCAATCCGGCGGAGGTGGCGATGGCCAATTTCTCGTTCCTCATCGGGCAGGGCAATTATGAGATGTTCGCCGGGGCGTGCATGGACGCGGAACGGGCGTTGTCGCTATCGCCCACCATCAGCGCACTGGCCGCCAGACGCGCGTTTGAGCTGGCCGTCAAATGGGTGTACGCCGCGGACGAGACCATCAAACCGCCCTATAAAGATAACCTGCAATCGCTGATCCATGAGCCGACGTTCCGCGACGCGCTGGCGGACAACCGCCTGTGGGAATCCTTACGGTACATCATCAAGGCCGGCAATGCGGCCGCCCATCGCAATACGCAGCTCAAACCAGAAAACGCGATGTACTCCCTGCGGATACTCTTCCAGTTCATCCAATGGATCGACTACAGCTACGGCAGCCAGTACCAGAAGCGAGAGTTCGACCCTGCGCAGGTCCCCGCCGTGCAGCATATGCTCGCCGCCAAACAGCGCAAGGCGCAGGAAGACGCCGCCCGTAAAGAGTATGAAGCGCAACTCGGCGAGCAGACCAAGCACATCGCCGAACTCGAACAGCACATCCGTGCGCTGAGCGAGCAGCTCGCCGCACGCAAGGCCGAACAGCCGCCCATGCCCCAGCCTCCTGCCGATGCGCTCAGCGAGGCCGAGACCCGCCGCCGTTTCATCGACCTCGACCTGCAACTCGTCGGCTGGAACATGCAGCGCGACGTCATCGCCGAATATCCCGTCACCGGCATGGAAGGCAACCCCGGTCAACAGGGACGCATCGACTACCTGCTCAACGGCCGTGACGGGCGGCCGCTCGCCATCATCGAGGCGAAACGCACCTCATACGATCCGGCGAAAGGTCTGCAACAGGCCCGGCTGTACGTCGATTGTCTCGAGCGGCAGTTCGGTTACCGTCCGCTCATCTTCCTGTCAAACGGATACCGCACCTACATCGTGGACGACGCCAACGGCTCATACCGCGAAGTCGGCGAAGTGTTCGCCCAGGACGATCTGCAGCGCATCATCGACCGTCGCGACAACCCCATCGACCCGTCCACTGTTCCCGTCAACCGGGCGGTCGCCGGTGGTGACGGCCGATACTACCAGCTCGAAGCCATCCAGGCCGTTTGCGACAATCTCAACCAGGGCCAGCGCCGCAGCCTGCTCGTCATGGCCACCGGCACCGGCAAGACACGCGTTTCGGCGGCGCTCGCGGACGTACTCATGCGCGCGAAACTCGTCAAGAACGTGTTGTTCCTCGCCGACCGTCTCGAACTCGTCTCGCAGGCGAACAGTGCGTACGGCGAATACTATCCCAACTGGTGGTTGTGCAACCTGTGCAAGAACAAGCATGATGCTGACGCGAGCGTGGTGTTCTCCACCTACCAGACCATGATCAACGCTATCGACACGGAGGCCGGCGCGGACGGCAAGTCCGTGTTCTCGGCCGGACACTTCGACCTGATCATCGTGGATGAGGCGCATCGGTCGATCTTCAAGAAATACAAGGTGATCTTCGACCACTTCGACGCGATCATGGTGGGGCTGACCGCCACGCCCCGCAATGAGGTGGACCGCAACACCTACGACTTCTTCCAAGTGCAGCATGGCGTGCCCACCTACGTCTACGAGTACGCGACCGCGCTCAAGGACCGCGTACTTGTGCCGTACCGCAACATCGAGGCCAAAACCAAGTTCATCGACGAAGGCATCACCTACGACGACCTGTCCGACAGCGACAAGGAACGATACGAAGAGGACTTCGGCGATGACGTGGACGGCGATGACGGCAAGTCCGATATCCCCCCGCATATCGACGCCTCAGCGCTCAATACCTATGTGATGAACCCGGAGACCGTCGATACCGTTCTGCAGGATCTGCACGATAACGGCATTCGCACCGACGGAGGCGAGCGGCTCGGCAAAACCATCATCTTCGCGTCCAATCAGGTGCATGCGCGGTACATCGTCGAGCGGTATGCGCGGCTCTATCCCAAGGAATCGGCGGACGGGTTCATCAAAGCCGTGCTGCACAGCGAGGATTACGCACACAGCATCATCGACGAATTCAAGAACAAACAGAATCCGGTCATCACCGTCTCCGTCGATATGATGGACACCGGCGTGGATGTGCCCGAAGTCGTCAACCTCGTGTTCTTCAAAAAAGTGCGGTCCAAGATCAAATTCTGGCAGATGATCGGCCGCGGCACCAGACTGTGCGCCGACCTCGACTGCGTGGACGGCGGCGAGGAATACTTTGGCAAGCAGTATTTCAAGATCTTCGACTACTGCGGCAACTTCGCGTTCTTCCGCGAACAGACGAATACGGTCGAGGATAAGCCGGCCGTCTCGATCAGCGAGCGGATTTTCGCCCGTAAGGCCGAGCTCGCGCGGGCCTTCCAATCCGGCGCGTACGCCGATGACCAGCAGGTAGGCGAATGGCGTGCGGCGCTGGTGGACGACCTGTGCGGCCAGATCGGATCGTGGGATGCAAGCAAAGTCGCCGTGCGACTCAAGCGCGAATACGTCGAACGGTATCGCAATCGCGAGGCGTTCGATGCGCTGGACGAGCTCAATGTGCGCGAACTCGTCACGGAGCTCGCTCCGCTGGCCCATTACGACGATCCCGACGTGTACGCGCTGCGGTTCGATGCGCTGATGTACGGGTTCATGGTCGCCGTTGCGGCAGGGGCTTCCGCCATGGCAGGGGACTCCGACGTCGCATCGGGCGCGTCGTCCGGCGCTTCGTCAGGCGCGGCGTATGCCACGAAAATCCGTGCGCTCGCCGCAAAGCTCAACGAGCGCATGACCATTCCACAAGTGCATGAGCATAAGGAACTGATTGGCTCAATCGCACACGATGATGCGTTTCTGACCGGGCTATCGGTGACCGGACTGGAACAGTTGCGGCTGCAGCTACGCGGCCTCATACAGTTCGTGGCGGATTCCGGCGCGCGTAAGGTCATCGTCACCGACCTGACCGATCCGCTGATCGAACGTACGGAAAACCAGCCGTTCGACATGGCTGAGCATTACGAGGACTACAAGCTCAAGGTCAACCGGTACATCAATGCCCATAACAACGAGGGCGCGATTCGCAAACTGCGCTATAACGAGCCGCTGGACGCCGATGACTACAGTGAGCTCGAACGTATCCTCGTGCATAAGCTCGGTTCCCGAATCGAATACGAGACGTCGTTCGGGCCGTTGCCATTCGGGCTGTTGGTCCGGCGTATCGCCAAACTCGACCATCAGGCGGCGATGGATGCGTTCGCGGAGTTCATCAACTCGCACACGCTCAATCAGGCGCAAATCGCCTTCCTGCACACGGTCGTAGACTACATCGAATGCAACGGCTACCTCGACCCCGAACAGTTGGGCAAACCACCGTTCGACAGGCCACGCCCGCTGTTCAAACTGTTCGATTCCAAGCAGGCTCTGGACTTGGTGCTCTGCATCCGTAGGGTCCGGGAGAACGCGATGCCGCCGGGGGATGCCGCCTCGGGTGAGACTGCGGTTCAAGGAAGGGCTTAGGAGGTATATGTCCGAGAACACCGAGGACCGCAAGGCTTTGGCGGCGATCGATGGCGAGCCGCTGAACGAGCAGATCGCCTATTACCGCAAGCCGTTCATGGTGCTGTGGGCCGCCATCCAGGAGGCCTCCAGCGAACTAGCCGAGGATTACGGACTGAGTCAGGACATGGCCCAGTTGTGGGTGGCCGAGCGGATGCGGCAGGTCTCCGATTCGCTGGTCGACCGGCTCGCGGAGAAGGCCGTGGCGCACGGCTCCAGCAAGTCGAACGTCGCCCGCGCGGCCGGCGCCAGCCCGGCCAACGCCGAACGACGGTTCCCGCGGCTCAAGAATGACGGCGCCCGCACACAGGAGCGGCTTCTCATCGACGACGTGCTCGACACGTTGGAATAGCCGGATGCCGGAGTCTGCGGATGCCTGTATGGCTGGCGGTTTGTGCGACTGGCGGTTTGTCGCGACTGGCGGTGAACGGTCGCGGTCGCGTACGGTGGCTGCGGTCGCGTACCGTGGCTGCGGTCGCCTACGCTGGCCGCCGAAATCGGGATGAAAGCCGTTGCCGGTCGCTTCAAGGCGGTAGTCTGAACAATGTTCGAGTTTTGAGTTAAGGAGAATCAAGGTGAGCAATACCTTTGCGACCTTGCCGGTCATGGCGGGCGATGACGTCCCGGCCGGCCCCGTCGACCCGATTTTCAACCGTCTGCTGAAGGACCGCATCATCTGGATGGGTGAAGAGGTCAAGGACGATATGGCCAACCGCATCTGCGCCCAGCTGCTGATGCTGGCCGCCGAGGACCCGAAGAAGGACATCTGGCTGTACATCAACTCCCCGGGCGGCTCCATCACCGCCGGCATGGCCATCTACGACACCATGCAGCTCATCGAGCCGGACGTGGCCACCGTGGGTCTGGGCATGTGCGCCTCCATGGGCCAGTTCCTGCTGAGCTCCGGCACCAAGGGCAAGCGCTACCTGACCTCGCACGCCCGTGTGCTCATGCACCAGCCGTCCGGCGGCATCGGCGGCACCACCACCGATGTGCGCATCAACGCCGAGCTCATCATGGACATGAAGAAGACCATGGCCGAGCTGACCGCCGAGCAGACCGGTCACACGGTCGAGGAGATTTATCGCGACAACGAGTACGACCACTGGTTCACCGCCAAGGAGGCGCTGGACTACGGCTTCGTCGACAAGCTCGTGACCACGCCGGACACCATCGGCAACGACACCAAGCAGGGGGAGTGAGCATCATGGCAAGTGAAGAAGCGAAGTTCGCGGCCCGCGCCGACCGTCTGGCCGGCGCCCGTGGCGTGGCCGGATTCATGCCGGCGGCGGCCCGCGCCGCGCGCGATGCGGCGATGCCGACCAGCCGTTACGTCATGCCGCAGTTCGTGGAGAAGACCCCGTATGGCATGAAGACCCAGGACGCCTACTCCCGTCTGTTCGAGGATCGCATCATCTTCCTCGGTGTGCAGGTGGACGACGCCTCCGCCGACGATGTGATGGCCCAGCTGCTGGTCCTCGAATCGCAGGACCCGAACCGCGACGTGATGATGTACATCAACTCGCCCGGCGGTTCGATGACGGCCATGACCGCCATCTACGACACCATGCAGTACATCAAGCCGGACGTGCAGACCGTCTGCCTCGGCCAGGCGGCCTCCGCGGCGGCCATCCTGCTGGCCTCCGGTGCCAAGGGCAAGCGTCTCATGCTGCCGAACGCCCGTGTGCTCATCCATCAGCCGGCCATCGACCAGGGCTTCGGCAAGGCCACCGAGATCGAGATCCAGGCTCGCGAGATGCTGCGCATGCGTGAGTGGCTCGAGAACACGCTCGCCAAGCACACCGGTCAGGATGTGGAGAAGATTCGCCGCGACATCGAGGTGGATACCTTCCTGACCGCGCCCGAAGCCAAGGAATACGGCATCGTGGACGAGGTGCTCGAGCACCGTCAGTGAGTCCGGCGGGGACGCGTCGGTAGCGACTCACCAAGTGCGCGACGGGCTTCCCTGTTCATCATCGCAATACCCTCGGCCGACGTCGACCGGGGGTATGGTGTCATCTAAAGGTCTTTTCCGGGCCGCTCCCTGTCTGCCGGTGGTTCGTTGTTTACGGCTGGTAGGGGAATAGGCGATTCGGCGATTCCGCGGAACCGGCGATTCAGCGGATTGGCCGAATGCATCCATTCCGGCAATGTTCGGCAGGACGGGTGCATCGGGAAAACGGTCGCGCAGCGAGGCAACAGGCAAAGGAGATGCCATGGGACGGGTGGTCAGCTACAACGAGGAGATTCCCCGTTGCACGTTCTGCAACAAGACCGAACGTCAGGTGAAGAAGTTGGTGGCCGGTCCCAACGCCTCCATCTGCGACGAATGCATTCAGCTGTGCGTCGAGATCATCTCCGAAGAACGGGCCAAGGACGCCGAAGTCAATACGCTCGTGCTGCCCAAGCCCGTTCAGATCTTCGAGTATCTCAACCGGTACGTGGTCGGGCAGGAGGATGCCAAGCGGGCCCTGTCCGTGGCCGTGTACAACCACTACAAACGCGTCAACATGGAACTGCGTGAAGGTGCCGAGCGTCTGGAGGGCGGTCGGCGTGCTGGCGGCGACGCCATGTCGTCCGCGGATCAGGAGATTTTCGGGGAAGCGGGCGGAGCCGGTGGCGGACTTGACGGATTCGTTGGCGGTATCAGCGGCGAATCTGGAAGCGTTCCGTCATCTGTGCCGTCCTCCTATGGCCAAGGCACCGTCTCGCGGCATCGGCGCGCGCGTGCGGCCTCTCGGCGGCGGAACGACTCCTTGGCCGACGTCGAGGTTGCCAAGTCGAACATCCTGCTGCTCGGGCCCACCGGCGTGGGCAAGACCTATCTCGCCCAGTCGCTGGCCCGCGTGATGAACGTGCCATTCGTCATCACGGACGCCACCACCCTCACCGAGGCGGGATACGTGGGCGACGACGTGGAGACCGTGCTCCAACGGCTTCTGCAGGCCGCCGACGGTGATGTCGCGCGCGCCCAACACGGCATTGTCTACATCGACGAGATAGACAAGATCGCGCGCAAATCCGGCGAAAACACCTCCATCACCCGCGACGTGTCCGGCGAGGGCGTGCAGCAGGCGCTGCTGAAGATTCTCGAGGGGACCATCGCCGCCGTGCCTCTGGAGGGCACCCGCAAGCACAAGGAGCAGGAGACCGTGCAGATGGACACGCGCGACATCCTGTTCGTGTGCGGTGGGGCGTTCGTGGGGCTTACCGACATTGTGCGTAGGCGACTTGGACGACGGGAAAGCGGGTTCGGCGTGAACTGGCATGACGCCGATCTCAAGGACGACGAACTGCTGGAGCAGGTCAATGCGGACGATCTGGCCGAATTCGGTTTGCTGCCTGAATTCATCGGGCGTCTGCCCGTCATCAGCGTCCTCAAGGAGCTGACCGTGGACGATCTGAGCGCGATTCTGACGCAGCCGGCCAACGCGTTGGTCAAGCAGTACCGCAAGTTGTTCGCCGTGGACGGCGTCGACCTTCAGTTCACCGAACAGGCCATACGGGCCATCGCCGATACGGCCATCTCTCAGGGCATTGGGGCACGCGGACTGCGCTCGATCATCGAACGCACCTTGCAGGACACCATGTTCCAGTTGCCCAGCCTCGACGATGTGCGGCAGGTGATTGTGGACCGCGCGTCCGTGGAGGGGGCCAGCAGTCCGAAATTACTGCGTGAGCCGACGTACGAGTCATATGGTGAACAGCGAAAAACCGCATGATTTCAACGAGACACGCCGAATGACGACTCAAGTTGCATAGTCGGTTCGTACGTGTATTATATATCGAGTTGTTTGAACGACAACATGCGCCAGTAGCCCAGCGGATTAGAGCAGCTGACTACGGATCAGCAGGTCGCAGGTTCGAATCCTGTCTGGCGCACTCCCGAACCACGGGGACAACAGTGGTATGCGCCGGTAGCCCAGCGGATTAGAGCAGCTGACTACGGATCAGCAGGTCGCAGGTTCGAATCCTGTCCGGCGCACGATAAGCCTCGGTGGCGAAATGCTTCCGAGGTTTTTCAATATTGGTCCATTTTCGACGGCGATCCAGTGGTTCTGACTTCCTCTGATGCGGGAGCTTCCGTCGAAAGACGGGTGGGGAGAGATTCATCGTTATTCGTCACGGAAATTCGCCGTCATTCGTCACAATCCGCCATTACGATGGTCCGGGTTGTTTCTCTGGGAGTGAGAGGAACGTGATGACGCAGGCGCAGCAGATCCGATACGATTTCGATTCCATTCTGGAACGGCACGGTTCGACGTCCATCAAATGGCATGAAATCGAGGAGGAGATGGGTCCCGACAGCCGCGATGTGGTGCCTCTGTCCGTGGCGGACATGGAGTTCAAGCCCGCGCCCGAAATCGTCGAGGCCTTGGTCACGTCCGCCGCCAACGATGTGTTCGGCTACGACTACGCCACCGACGACTATTTCGCGGCCCTCACCGGTTGGATGTCGCGTCGTCACGGTTTCGACATGGACCCGTCCTGGGTGAGCCTGTCCGACGGCGTCATGCCGGCCATCAACACGGCTCTGCGCGCCGTCACGCACCCCGGCGACAAGGTCATCATCCAGCGGCCCGTCTACTACCCGTTCACGTACGCCGCCGAACGCAACGGCCTGACCATCCTCGACAACGAACTGTTCCTGGACGAGGCGGCCGGACGATACGCCATCGATTTCGACGACTTGGAGTCCAAAGCCTCCGATCCGCGCACGACCGCGATGATTCTGTGCAATCCGCACAATCCGGTCGGCCGTGTCTGGACCGCCGACGAGTTGCGGCGCATCGGCGACATCTGTCTGAAGCACGGTGTGATCGTCCTATGTGACGAAATCCACGCCGATTTCGCCTACCCCGGCCATCAGGTCACGATGTTCTCCGCGTTGGGGGAGGAGTACGCCGCCAATGTATTCGAATTCACCGCGCCGACCAAGACCTTCAATCTGGCCGGTCTGCTGTGCTCCAACGTCATCATCCCCAACTGCGATCTCAAGCGCCGCTTTGACATCGCGGCCGAGAACATCGGCGGACTGACCGTGAGCCACTTCGGTCTGGTAGCCTGCCAGGCCGCATACAACCACGCCGCAGAATGGTTGGATGAACTGATGATTGTACTGGAACGCAACCTCGGGCTCGTTCGCGAGTTCGCAGAACACACGGACGGCATTCGCCTGATCGAGCCCGAGGGCACGTATCTGGCGTGGATCGATTGCAGAGGGCTCGGGTTCGCCTCGCCGGAGGCGTTGCGCACGTTCCTGCGCGAGAAGGGCCGCGTCTGGTTCGATGAAGGCTCCCTGTTCGGCCATTCCGGTGACTACTTCGAGCGCGTCAATCTGGCGTGTCCGACCGCAATGCTCGAGCGTGTCCTGACCCGTCTGGGGCAGGCGCTGGCATCCCGCCGCTGACTCGCGGGCACCGGACGATTGCCCCGGTCCCGCGAACGGCTATTTGGGCCCGCGGACAATCCGGTATCTTTGCCGGAAGTCCGCTGATGCCACTCCATGTCCTACGCCAGAAATTCGTCGGCGAAAGTGACCAGCCCTCAGTTCCGCTTTTGCTGGCCAGCTCCTCTGACAAGGGCGCCAAAAGAAAATCAACGAATTGTCACAGGACACTGGATAAGGCACGTCTGCGGCATCGCCGGCTTAGCCAGTGGCGGAACGTCCGTGGATATTTCGTAGTATGGACGGTGTGTGTGACGGTCCGACTCCGGTTATGGGTGCACGTCGCGAGAGGTGAGATTGCACAAACGGCGGACCATGTGCACGGTCGATGACGGAACCGTCTGATAGGAAGAACAGTAGGAATCGGGAGAGCCGAGAGACAAGGAGCGGATGATGGCGAACAGCGTGGTGAAGCAAGGGCCATGGGCCGCAATTCGCAGACTTGCCGCATCCGACCGTGTGTCGGGTCTGATTATGCTCGGGTTCGCATTGGTCGGCCTGGTGGCGGCCAACCTGCCGATGACCTACCATCTCTTCGAGTCCATCGCGGAGACGCAGATCGGCATCCCCTACACCAACATCGATCTGCCGATTGGGCATTGGGCGCAGGACGGCCTGCTCACCATCTTCTTCCTGACCGTCGGACTTGAGCTCAAACAAGAGCTCACCACCGGTTCATTGGCCAATCCCAAGGCTGCGGCCGTGCCGATGCTGTGCGCGGCGGGCGGCATGCTCATGCCCCCGATACTGTTCGTGATCGTGGCCGCGCTGTTCTCGCAATACGGTCCGGGAGGTGTGGGCAATGTGGTGCTCCCCAGCACGGGGAGCATAGTCCCGTTCGGTGAGATGGCCCATGGCTGGGCGGTGCCCACGGCCACGGACATCGCGTTCTCGCTGGCCGTGCTCGCCTTGTTCGCCAAAGGACTGCCCGGTTCGATCCGCGCGTTCCTCATGACCCTCGCCACCGTGGACGATCTGCTGGCCATCATTCTGATCGCCGTGTTCTTCTCCTCCCTCAACGATTGGTACTGGTTCCTGGGCATCGCGGCGTGCACGGCCGTCTGGACGGTGCTGGTGCGTATGAAGCGCGTGCCCTGGATCGCGGTGGGCGTCGTCGGCATCCTCGCGTGGGTGATGATGTTCGAGGCCGGCGTGCATCCCACGCTCGCCGGTGTGCTGGTCGGCTTGTTCACCCCCTCCCGCGAGATGCACGGCGAGGCCACGCCTCGCGCCGAACGGTACGCCTCCAAGCTGCAGCCGTTCTCCGCGCTGCTCGCGCTGCCGATCTTCGCCCTGTTCGCCACCGGTGTGCACTTCGCCGAGCTGACGCCCGAACTCATGCTCTCGCCGGTGGTCATCGCACTCATCGTGGCGCTGGTCGTCGGCAAGCCGCTCGGCATCATCGCCACCGCCTGGGTGGCGACCCATCTGGGTGGACTCAATATGCCGAAGGGGCTGAAGGTGCGGGACATGATCCCCACCGCGTGCGCCTGCGGCATCGGCTTCACCGTGTCCTTCCTCATCGCATCGCTGGCGTACAGCAACGCGGAGCTTTCGGCGGAGGCCCGGTTCGGCGTGCTGGTTGGATCGCTGATTTCCGCGTTGATTGCCGGTATCCTGCTGAGCCGTCAGTCGAAGCGATTCGCTCTGGAGACATCCGCCAAGGCGGTTCGCGGACAGGGATCGGACCATGAGACGGATACCGGTCATGTGATCGAGGAGCATGCTGGTACGCTGGCCGATGGCACACAGAGCGTGACCATGGATGCGTTCACCCCCGAGGAGATCGCCGAAATGAGGGCCAAGCGCCAGCGGCAGGCCGAGCAGAGCGGACGCGCATCCAATACGATCAAGGAGATAATCAGATGGCCAAGAAGCAGAAGAAGGCCAAGAAAGCCGAAGCCGGGAAGGACACCGAAGAGGCACTGAACGAGACGAACGAGACGACGTCGCGGAAGCATCCGAAGAAGCACAAGCATGACGGGGAGCCGGCTTTGTCCACGTCTGCGGAGGCGATGACGGCTGAGGCGGAAGAGATGACGGATGCTGCGGCTGGAGACGAGGCTGCCGGGTCTGTTGCCGGGACCGCTACCGCTGACGGGACGGATACGCAGGGTGATGCTTCGGCGGCCGCGGATGCTTCAGATGCCGCGGATGCTTCGAATGCGGTGACCGCGCCTGTGGAGCCGGTCGATCTGGAGGACGCCTCGCCGCTTGGCGACACCTATCATCGCGGTCCGGTGATTCTGCGCGGTCAGATGATTCCCAAGGACAACACCACCGCCAATCTTCTGAAACCCGACGCGGATACCGATTGGCTGCATATGGATCCGTGGCGCGTGCTGCGCATTCAATCGGAGTTCGTGGACGGGTTCGGCGCGCTTGCCGAGCTGGGGCCTGCGGTCGCGATTTTCGGTTCGGCGCGCACCCCGCGTACCGATCCCGTGTACAAGGCCGCCCGTCGCATGGGCAGTCAGATCGCCAAGCGCAACATTGCCGTCATCACCGGCGGCGGGCCGGGCGTCATGGAGGCCGCGAACAGGGGAGCGGCGCTCGCGGGCGGCAAGTCGGTGGGACTCGGTATCGAGCTGCCGCATGAGCAGGGACTTAACCAGTGGGTGAATCTTGGCATGAGCTTCCGGTACTTCTTCGTCCGCAAGACCATGTTCGTCAAGTACGCCTCCGGTGTGATCGTATGCCCGGGAGGCTTCGGCACGCTGGACGAGATGTTCGAATTATTGACCCTCGTGCAGACCCACAAGGTCGCCAACATGCCGGTCGTTTTGTACGGCGAAGAGTATTGGCAGGGCCTGTTTGACTGGCTTAACGGCCCGGTCTCGGATCATGGCATGATCTCCGCCATCGATCCGCATCTGGTCACGCTGACCGACGATCCCGACGAGGCCGTGAAGCTCGTCACTAAGGGACTCTGACCTCGCTCTGACCTCATCGGCGCGGTTATTCCGCAACTATTCCGCAACAAACTGTACCGGCGCTTTTCCGTGCAAGACCAAGTTTCGTGCGTGTCGTCGGTCTGTTGTGGCTGGCACCTCGGCCGTTGTCGGGTTGCGATCTCAGATCATTAGATCGCGCAGCCCAATCACTGCTTGACGGCAATCAGCATGCCGGTGCCGTCCGGCGTGAGGGTGGAGGTGAAGCCCTCGTCCTGTTCAACGGTGGCGATGAGCTCGCGCATGGCCACCGTCTTATCGCTGCGGTCGGCTGCATTGAGCACGCCTCCCTGTTCGGAGGCCAGCGCCAGCACATCGGTGAAGACGATGGCGCCATGCTCACGCAGCAAACGCGATGCCTGGGCGAATGTGGAGGCGTAGTTCTCCGGGTCGCCCGCCACGACGATGAGATCGTAGTCATGGGCGTTCAGTCGCGGCAGAAACACGCTGGTCGGCGCGTTCACCGCTCGCAGTGAGGTGTCGGTGACGTCCTGCAAGGCCGTGAACGCCTTGCGAATCAGCATGATTCCCTGCGCGGAGGAGTCCACGGCCGTCAGCTGGCCGGCACCGTTCAGCGCATGCATCAGCTGCAGCGTCTCCACCAGAGAGCCGGTGCCCACCGCAATCACCGACGACGCGCCGGTGAGCTGTACCAGAAGACCCAGCAGTCGCGCCTGGGCGGCCGGTCCTTGAAGCTGCCCGGCCTGATCGGCTGTGGCGCGGGCGTCGGCGATGGTGTCCGGCTCGAGCTCCCGGGCATGCTCCTCGGTGAATTCCCAAGCCTTGGCGAGATTCGTGTATTGCGTCTTGTCCATGATCTTCGATTCCTTCTCGTATCGTCCAGCCGGCTTCGTCTCAGGTCTGGGCGCGTGTGCCGCGATGCGTGCCGTCATCCGGCTGTTTTGCCGTCTGCGTACGCTGCGGCGTTCAGCGTTCGCGTACCTTGGCCACGATCTGCCACATCTCCTCGCCGACATCGATGCCGCGCGGGCAGTGACGGGAGCAGGCGCGTACGGACTGGCAGGCCGCCACGCCGTCCGCGGTGTCGATGGCATCCATGCGGGCCATGGCCTTGGTGTCGCGCGAATCGTTGATGAAGCGGGAGGACCAGACCAGTGCGGCAGGGCCGATGAACGCGTCGCCGCCGGCGAACACCGGGCAGGAGCCTTCGCATACGCCGCACGCGATGCAGTTGCTCAGCGTCTCATACTTGGCCAGCTGATCCGGATGCTGCAGGTATTCGAACACATCCACTTTGCCTTCGGACGTGGTGGCCAGCACGCCATCGGCCTGCAGGTAGGGGGTGAGCTTTCTGATCTGATTCAGCATCGGGTCGATGTCCGCGATGAGGTCGCGCTGCGGAGGGAAGCCGGGCAGGGGAGCGAGCTCGATGACGCCGAGGGAGCCGGAGGCCGCTTGGGTGTTCGACACGGCACTGGTCGCGGCGGCGGCATCGGTGGCGTTCTTGGCATTGGCATCAGTACGGTCGGCGCCGTCGATGGAGAGCGCGCCTGTAGCCGTCGCTTCAGATTCGGCGGGAACGGCCCGTTCGGAGCCGATATGGCGGAAGCCCTCGTCATCGACCTGTGGCAGGGCGCTGGGCTGCTTCGCCCAGTCGCGGACGGAGGCGGTGCACAACAGGGTCGGCGTGCCGTTGATGGATACGGCGTCGGAGCCGCACATGCCGTGGCCGCACGAATAGCGGAACGCCAGCGTGGGGTCCACCGTGCGCTTGATGGTCATCAGGCAATCCAGAACCGTATCTTCGGGACGGGCGGGAATGGTGTACTCCTGCACCCACTGCTTGCCGCGCGGACGACGACGTGCGGAGGCATCGGCTCCGCCGCCGAATGGTGAGCTTTTCCGGGCGAACGGGCTACCTCCGCGAGCACGTTCCGCACGCTCGGCGCGCGGCGTGAAACGATGCACCTGCAACGTGACGGTCGTGTAGTTCGCCTCAGCCATCATCTGCCTCCATGACGTCGATATTCAGCCAACTTATTGTGCCACAAGCCCTAGGCGTGCGGCACAATAAGTTGGCCTTCGATTGGGGAGACTCCGGAAAGACCACTGTAGGCCCGAGCGATCGCTCGATTGCGGGATTCAGTATGCGCGGCTCTGGGGCGGGTAATCGGCGATATGCACCGGTTGCCACGTTTGGCTGGTGGATGCCGCATCGGCGCCGTTCGACGGGGTGATCCGGGTCATGGAGTGCGCCAGGAACCGCTCGTCGTTGCGTCCGGGATGGTCCAGCCTCTGCAGGGAACCGCGGGATTCCTCGCGGGCGTTGCTGGCATCGAGCATGGCTTGTGCGAGAAGCAGGAGATGCCGTGCCTCCCAAATCGCGGTGACCTCCTGATTGAACGCGGCGGTCTTGTCGTGCGCGCGCAGGGCCGCCGCAGCCGGTGCGATGACTTCCGCGATCTGCTGCTTCGCCGTTTCAATGGTGTCACGGCTGCAGCGCACGGCCAGCGCACGGTCCATGATCGTGCCCAGTCGGGCCATGAGCGCGTAGGGGTTATCGAGTGCCTCCCCGGTCGCTGCCGAGGTGCCGGAATTCCCGTCCGACGGTGTTTCGGCCTCGTCCGGGGCCGGCTCGCCGTCGATGGCCGCATCGGGGCCTGCAAGCAAGGCGTTCAGCTCGGACGTACGGTCGCTTGCGGCCTTGTCCACGGCGGCGATCAGCGGTTCGTCGGCTTCCTCGCTGGATTCGTCGGCCATGGGGGAGTCCACCGGATTCTCCGCGATGCGTGCGGCCAGGGCATGGCCGGCTCGCGTGCCGAACAGGCATGCGTCAAGCAGCGAGTTGCCACCGAGACGGTTCGCGCCATGCACGGAGACGCAGGAGCATTCGCCGGCGGCGAACAGTCCTTCGACGATCACGCGACGACCGGTGGTCTGGGCGGGGGCAATTACGTCGTCGGCTCCGTTGTTGTCGGCATTGCCGTTACCGGTATTGCCATTGCCGGTGTGTTCCGGGCTGGTGTGCTCCGGGCTGGTGTGTTCCGTGCCGGCTGCCGTCGGGCTCTGCCCGTTCTGCGTGGCCCACCGGTACACCTCTCCCTCCGTGGTGACGGGGATGCCGCCCATCGTGTAATGCGCGGTGGGCTTGATCGGCACCCAGTCCTTGGCCGGGTCGAGATTCGCATATTGTTCGATGGTCTCCACCACCTGAGGCAGCGTCTCACGCATATGCTGCGTTTCGATACCGGTCATATCGAGCCAGACGCAGTCCTTCGGCCCATCCGGGTCCTTCGGATCGGCGACGCCGCGACCCGCATCGATCTCCGCCATGATGGAACGGGATACCACGTCTCGTGCCGCCAGATCCCGGTGTTCCGGAGCATAGCGCTCCATGAACGCCTCACCATCGGCGTTCCTCAGAATGCCGCCCTCGGCACGGGCCGCTTCGGAGAGCAGGATGCCGGTATGGGCCAGACCGGTGGGATGGAACTGCACGAATTCGATGTCCTCGAGCTGCAGCCCGGACGCCAGGGCCAGCGCCATGCCGTCACCGGTCAGGTCCCACGAGTTGGACGTGGTATGGAACAGTCGGCCCGCACCGCCGGTGGCGATAAGCACGTTGCGTGCATGAATGGCCTGGATCTTGCCGGTATGGGTGTCCATCGCCACGATGCCGGCCACACGACCGCCCCGACCGTCCGCATGAAGCGGCGCAGCTTGATTTGAGGCGGACGCGCCGTTGCCAGCGTCTTCCGAGTTGCCTGCGTTGTCGGTGCCGTTCGCGACGAATCGATAAGGGTCGGCGGCCGAGTCGGCCTCGTTCGCCAGCACCAGATCGGTCACGTACCACTCCTCGGCGAATTCGACGCCCTGTGCCACACACTGCTGCCATAAGGTGTGCAGAATCTGATGACCGATACGGTCGGCCGCGTAGGCGGCACGCTTGACCGGCTCGCCGCCGAAATCACGGGTATGACCGCCGAAACGACGCTGGGCGATATGACCATCCTCGGTACGGGAGAACGCCACGCCCTGCCGCTCCAGATTGATCACGGTCTCCGGCGCGTATTCGGCGAGCAGCTTGGCCGCATCCTGATCGACAAGCCAGTCGCCGCCCTTGATGGTGTCGTAGTAATGCCAATGCCAGTCGTCGGATTCCACATTGCCCAGGCTCGCCGCGATGCCGCCCTCCGCGGAACCGGTGTGCGAGCGCAGCGGCTGCAGCTTGGAGACCACCAGGATCTTCGGGTCCACGCCCTGCTCCCTGAGGTCGCCGATTTCAGGGGATCGCAGCAATCCCAACGCCGCCGACAAGCCGGCCGCGCCGGCGCCCACGATCACCGCATCGTACATATCTTCCAAACGTTTCGGACTCATGGTGTTGATTCTCGCACACCCGCCGGTCAGTGCGACGTGCCCGCCATCACCGCACGCGGTCGCTCAGCATCACGCCGTCCGCCTGCCGCGTGACCACCCCCTTGAGTTCAAGGGCGCCGAGCAGCTCAAGCACGGTGCCGATATTCGGAATCTCGTCGTTATGCAGTTCTCGCGCCACACGCAACAGGGCGTCCGGGGTGACGATGAGATGCCTTCTGCGGCATTCACGGATAAGCCCCACCATCTCCCGCTGCGGTTCCGGTAACGTGTTCGGGTCGATGCGCGGCTCCGCGTCCTCCTGCGACTTGGATGGGGCACGCAGATCGGGCATGCGTCGTGTTGAGGTGCCGGCATGGGCGTCCTGATGGCAATGGTCGCCAACTGGGCCGTCATCGTACCGGCTGATCGGATTCGATTGGAGCGTCGTCTGCATCAACGTTGTCTGCATCAGCGTCGGTTGGTTGCCATCGGTCGGGGAGCGACGTGCCTCGGATGCGTCGGAGGCGGTGCGGGATCCATGCGGTGCGATGTCCGGCATGCGTTGCTTCGCCGATGAGGGCATGCCGCCGGACGCCGGTTTCATGGCGCGGGTATTGGACGGCCGACCGGGAGGTGCGGAACGGCTTGGGCGATGGTCCGCGGCTCGAGTCGGAGAGGTCGGGGATGCGGCGCCTTCGGCGGCTGTTCCGGTTGCGGTCTCCTCTTCGGCGGGCAAGGATGCGTCGTTGGAAGCCGCGGATTGTGCCGTCTCGTGTATGGGCTGACTCGCGGAACCGGCCTTCGACAGCGTTCCCGGCGGACCGGCGTACGCGGTCATGATGGGCCGATGGCGTTCGTGGCAGATGTCCTCGGTGGATGTGGCGGCGCACAGCAGAATCGCACGATGGTCGCTGATCATCTTGTTGCATCCGGCATTGCCGGGCTGGTTGATGTCGCCCGGCACCGCATACACTTCGCGCATGAGCTCGCATGCCCAACCGGCGGTGTTAAGCGCTCCGGAGCGGAGTCTGGCCTGCGCCACCACCAGTGTGGAGGAGAGTGCGGCGATGATGCGGTTGCGCAGCAGGAAACGTCTGGCCTCGGGGATGGTGTTCGGGCAATGCTCGCTGATGAGCGCGCCGCCCTGCGCCTCAATGCGCTCGAAAAGGGTTCGGTTGCGCATCGGTCCCATATGGTTGAGCCCGCCGGCGAACACGGCCACGGTTTTGCCCACATTGGCGGGATTGCGGCCGTGCAGCGCGTTCAACGCGCCCCAATGCGCGGCGGCATCCGTGCCCATCGCGCCACCGGAGACCACCAGATGCCCGGCCGCCGCGGCCTGTTCGGCCATGGTGTGTGCGACGTAGCGTCCGTATTCGTTGACGTCCCGCGAGCCGACAATGCCGATGGGGTTGGGACAGCTGGTCAGCGCTCGCGGGTCCCCGCGTATCCACAAGCATAGCGGCGGCGCCCAGTCCGAGCGGATGGCCAGATCGGCCAGCTGGTGGGGCCAACAGGGATGGTCGGGGCCGATGAGCCACATCGTGCCGTCCACGGTGAACCAGTTCGCCAGCTGCATTATGTCCTGTGAGGGTAGGTCCCGCATGCGGTTGTGCCAGGAGGCCAGCGACGTGCGGAAGGACGCCATCATATCCGTCGAAACGCTACGGCCCCATCGGGTGATGCCGTTGACGAACATGCGGTCGATACGGCCCAAGGCGGGGCCGGAGACGTTGTCGGGATTGCTTGGATGCGATTGCGCCAAGGCATGCCACAGGCTTTCGGCACTGGGCGCGCCCTTGAGTGTGGCGTACATCATCACATCGGTGCCATCCAAGCAGAAGGTGAGCGCCGCACGGTAGAGCGCCTCGATGGTGGGAGCCGGAATCGCGGCGGGGCGTGGCGAGGAATGCTGGACGGGAACGTTGGCATTCGCACCGGTGTCGGCATGTGTGCTGGTACCGGCATTCACACCAGTGCCACCATGTGTTGCGGTGCCGGCATGTGCGCTGGCGCTGCTGGTATTGCCAGTGTTGCTGGTGCTGCTGGTGACGACGGTGCTGCTGGTTTCGGTGCTGCTGGCGATGTTGGAACCGGTCATGACATCCTCGTTCTCAGTTCGATGCCCTGATGGACATCCTGTTCGGTGGGGGATACGCGGCCGCGCAGGTCCGCGAGCGTCCACGCCAATCGCATCGCACGGTCGGCGCCGCGCAACGTGAGCCGGTGATCGGACAAGGCCCGGTTCACCAGTTCCATCGCCTTGAGCGAGGTGTGCGTGTGCAGCCAGTTGCCCGAGGCCTGGGCGTTGCAGGTCCATCCGTATTCCCGGAACCGTTGCCGTGCCGCAGTACGGGCCTCAAGCACCCGTGCCCGGATCGTTGCGCTCGATTCGCCCAACGGTTCGTTGCTCGCCGCGATGCGCGAGACCGGCGGCACGGCAAGCTGGATGTCCACGCGGTCCAGCACCGGGCCGGCGAGACGGGAGAAGTACCGCATCCGGTCCTTCTCCCGGCAGGTACAGCGCTCGCCGGTGCCATAGTAGTAGCCGCACGGGCATGGATTCGCGGCCATGATGAGCTGGAACCGTGCCGGATAGTAGGTGCTTCCCTTGGACCGCGACAACGCCACATACCCCGACTCCAGCGGTTCGCGCAACGTCTGCAACGCCCTTGCGGAGAACTCCGGCGCCTCGTCCAGAAACAGGATGCCGCGATGCGCACGGGTGATGGCGCCCGGCGTGGCGATGCCGCTGCCGCCGCCGACCAGAGCCGCCGTGGTGGCGGTGTGGTGTGGCGCCTCGAACGGTGGCACATCCGTGATGCCGTATTGCGGCAAGGTGCCGCACAGCGACCGGATCGAGGCCACCTCCAGCTGTTCGGATTCGGTCAGCGGGCTCATGATGCCCGGCAGCCGGGATGCCAGCATGGTCTTGCCGGCGCCGGGAGGCCCGGTCATGATGAGATTGTGACCGCCCGCCGCGGCGACCTGCAACGCCCATTTGGCGTATTCCTGCCCCAGCACCTCGTTCATGTCTCCGCAGGTGTGTGAATCGGCGGGAATCTGCTGGTCGGCGCTTTCGTCGCCGGTGACGACCAGATCGGGAATGGTGTAGGAGGCCTTGCCGCCCATGAGTTCGATGAGCTCGCCCACATGTCGTACACCCACTACGTCGAGGCCATCCACCATGGCCGACTCCTCGAGGTTGCGGTAGGGGATGATCATCTTGCGGATGCCGCGTTCCTCGGCGTGCAGCATGATCGGCAGCAATCCGTGTATGGGCAGCACGGAACCGTCGAGATTCACCTCGCCGAGCATGATGGTGTCCTCGAGACAGTCGTGCCCGATGGCGCCGGCCGCGCACAGCACGCTCGCCGCGATGGCCAGATCGTGCGAGGACCCTCGTTTGGGCGTGGCGGCCGGACTCATGTTCACGGTGACGCGCGTCTGCGGCCAGGCGAAGCCGGAGGCGTGACAGGCGGATTTCACCCGTTCCCTCGCCTCGGACAGGCTGGCATCGGGCAGGCCGATGATGGTGAAGTAGGGCAGTCCCGGGCTGATGAAGGCCTGCACCTGCACGATGAAGGCCCGCAGTCCTATCAGACCGATCGAAAGCGTGCTGCCGATGGCCATGGATGTCTCCTTTCGGAACGTTTGGAAACGGAGTGGAATGGGTTTGGAATGGGTTGGCGTAATGAGTCGTAACGGCGGGGAAGACAGAGACGGAAGACGAGTCGAAACCGCTTCGGGGAAGGTCAGAAGGCATTGGGGATGTGAAGCACCTGCGGACGTCCCGCGCGCATCACGATGGTGATGACATCGAACCGAATGCCCGCGTGCGGCATGCGGTTGCGCCGGTCGATCAGCCAGTCGCACGCCGCACGCCGGAGATTGCGTTGCTTGGTGGGCGTCACCGCCTCCTGCGGCGGCCCGTAACGGGCGTTGCGACGCGCCTTCACCTCCACGAACACGATGACGCGGCCCGGCGCGAGCGCCACGACATCCAGTTCGCCATACCGTGTGTGCCAATTGCGCGACAGTACGGTCCATCCCTGCGATTCCAACCAACGGGCTGCGTATTGCTCGCCAAACAGGCCGAATCGTTTTGGGGTCAGGGTCCGGTCGCCCATTACGGCGGCGAGTTGGTCCAAGGGCGCCATCGTCGCCGGGTCGGGGGCGTCCAGCATGGGCTGGAAGGGAAGATCGGGAACGGCGCCGGCGTCGCATCCGGCAGGTTCGTGGATGCCGTCCGGGCAGGTGATGTCCGGATGGATGTAGGCGGACTTGACGGAATCGGAGGGTTTGACGGGGCCGGGGAAGGCGTTGGAGGCGATGAGTTCGATGGGAGCGGAGGAGAGGGCAGTGGCGGTGGAATCGGCGCATTGAGCGGCTGTTGAAGTAGTCATGACTCCACTGTGCGGGTCGGTGCCGTTCGAACACAAGCTCGAACGGCGAATGTGGAGAGTATGACGCGGCTTGACGTGTTGTGGATAACGTGTGGACGGAATCCCGGTTATCCACCGTTTGTTAGGAATGTTGACATGAATGTCGTCCGACGGATGACAACATGTTTCGCACGGCGCGGTGCAGCAATGCTACGGTGAAAGATGAAGTGGCATAGTCGCCGCATGGAGGGGACGCATGATGACCGGGAACGATGGACTGCAATCGCGCGATGTGGAATGGGCCGACCCCTCGAACGGACGTGATGGGCACGCGGGTCGGCAGCCTGCGGGCCAACAGCCTGCAGGCCGGCAATCCGTGGACCAGCAATCCGTGAATCAACAATCCGTGAACCAGCCGAATGCACAGGAAACCGCCGGCCAATCGCGCACGATCCGTCCCATCGTCACCATCGGACTGCTGGACAACGACGAGTTTTCGCTCGCTTTTCTGGAACGGTCGATCGGCGAGCTCATGCCCGAGGCTCGCGTCATATGGAAGACCACCTCCGGACGGGACGCGGTGGCGCGGTGCCTGGATACGGTCCAAAGCCCCAACGTGCTGCTCACCGACATGTCGATGGACGAACTGTCCGGACTGGTGGTCGCCCGCACCATCCGCATCCAGACCGCACGCGTGGCGATCTTGGCCGTCACCTCCTTCTCGCTGGCGGTATACGCCGGCAAGGCTGCGGAGGCCGGCGCCCAGGGCATCGTGCCCAAATCCGTGGAATCGCCGATCATCCGGGCCATACGCACTGTGGCTGCGGGCGGCACATGGGGCGAGGGGTTCGACACCGCGGCGGCGGCCCACGCGCGACTCGGCGGACGGCGCGTACCCCGGCAGTTCCTGCTCTCCGACCGGGAGGCCGAGGCCATGAACCTGTGCTCGCGCGGACTGGGCACCGAGCAGATTGCCGGCGAGATGCAGGTGAGCGTCTCCACGGCCAAGACCTATCTCACCCGCGCCATCCACAAGCTGGGCGTCACCTCGCGCGGCCAAGCCGTGGCGTTGTGGACCGGAGCCGCGGAGGACGAGCGATGAACGGCGCGTCCGGATACGCGGCGCACGGGAATCATGATCGATTCCGTGGCGGGAATCGCGACGGAATCGATGGCCTGCCCGGGGCGTGGGAAGTGGGCGGAGACCGTGCCGGGGCTACGGTCCGTGGCGCGGGCCATGACGGAATCGACAATCGTCGCACTGACGGAAGCCGCGTCATGAGGGGTGCGACGTTCGCGTTGCGATGGTTGCGCGCGCACTGGTTCCGCGTGGTCATGGCGCTGTTCATCCTTGCGGCCACGCTTATCGAATGGGCGGCGATCCCACCGGTGTACCCGCTGAACTTCGTGTTCTCCGGGGCATCGGTGGTGGCCATCGTCCTCTCGCCGTTCCTGCCACGGACGTCTGGATGGATGATCATCGCCACGGTGCTGGGGCGGCTGTTCGTGCTCGACCTGTCCGGCCCGAATCCGCTGTGGGCCGCATATCTGGCGCTCGCGATCATCGGATACGACAGTGCGATTCCGGTGGCGATCGGTGCGCTGCTGACCGTGTCGCTCGCCGAATGCGTGCCGGTGGCGCTCAACACGTTCAACGCGGTGTCCGCCACATGGGTGGGCATGGTCAACTACATCGGCATGTTCACCCTCGCCACCATGGGAGGCATGTCCTTCCGATGGCGCAGACAGCGCGACGAGATGCGCGACCATGCGATGGCGTTGGAGCGTCGCCAGTGGCAGGCCGATATGCTCAAGCGCAACACGCGGCTGGCGTCGCGCATCCACGATTCGGCCAGCGGCGGACTGTCGTACATCGCCCTGACCGCGCAACGACAGCTGCGGCGGACGCCCGACGACCCCACCCACGCCACTGAGCGGCGGGACTGGGAATTCGTCAACACGCAGGCGCTTGATGTGCTCGACGAGATCCATCATGTCATCGACCTGCTCGAGGAGGTGGCGCCCGAGCAGTTGGCGAATCCGGCCGGTTCGGTGGAATCCGCGGGGTCGGCACGGCCAGGTGAGAGGGCGGATTCGGATATGGCGTCGGGGCTGACAGCATCTGCGGGAATGACGGCATCGGCGGGGTCGGCTGAGTCGATGGCATCGGTACGGGTTCCGGAATCAGCGGAATCACCGGGACCGCGGCAACCGAGAGTCGTCAGGGAATCAGCGCGCCAGTCGCGTGGGCGAGTGAGCATAACGGGAGACGCGACGGATGCGGCGGGCGGAATGTCGGGCGGCATGCCGGGCCATACTGCGGGCGGCACGGCGATTGCACGGGCCGTCGACACGGGCAGGGAGCGTCTGGCTCGCCTCGGATTCCACGGCACCTTCGAGATACGTGGCGAGCTTCCGGATGATTGCGCCGCCGAATCGGCCCAGGAGGCCGCCAATCTCATCGGCGAGATCGCGGCGAACATCAGCCGTCATCTCGATCCGGCCACAGGTGACTACTGCTGCGTGGTGACGTTGGGCCGCTCGGCCATCGAAATCATGGAGACCAACCCGTTGCGGCAGCCGCGCGACGCCGAACATGATGACGGCGAGGCGAGGGGGCGTGGCGAGAACCGCGCAAGCACTGACGTCGCCGGCGTGGGCTCCGATATTGGCGGCGAACCCGATGGTCGCGAGGGGATGGCCGTTTCCGATGCCAACGTTGATTTCAGCGCCGGCGTCCCCGCGCACGGCAGCGGGCTCATGATGCACCGTCGCATCATCGCCGGACTCGGCGGCGTGCTCAACGACAGCGCCGAGGACGGCGATTGGGTGCTGTACGCGCGTATCCCCACGCGCCCAGACGGGGATGCACCCGGTCGTTCGGATTCGGGGACGGTCACAGAGCGGAACGGCGCCTTATGCTCCGATGGGCGCGTCCCTGCACGGTCGGAGCATGACGATGGGAGCCCATCATGAATGCCGACATGCGGCGACGGGCCGTCGCGATTGTCTCCGCTGCGTTGCTGGTGATCGTTGCGGTCGGCGCCATCATCTGGGCCATGCTGCTGCCCGAACCATGGCGCGACGTGCCATACAACGCGACGAACGGCACGGACGCGCAGTCATCGTCCGGAAGTGAGCACCCGGAATTCACGGGGCCAGACAAGTACGACCTGCTCAACGCATGGAACAACCTGCATACCGGGCTTGGCCGCGAAGTGCTCGAGGATGGCGTGGTGTCCGACGACGAACTTGCGGAGGTGCGCACGGCGTATAACGAATGCCTGTCCGTGTACGGGCTTCAGGCGCAGCCGGTCGACGGCGGCGAAGGCGAGGTGATCGTTACGGTTCGGGGTTCGATCGGCAGTCAGGAGAAGAACGAGATCATCCGTCAATGCGGCGTCGAATCCGATTACGTGACGCTGCGCGACGTGGCGTCCAAGGACGGCGGCCATCCCTCGCTCAGCGTCGAGATGCCGGGCTTGTGAGACCGGTTGCGGTGTGACGCCGGCTTACCGCGAAATCGCGTCGTCCCTGGGATTACGCATGGGCATGACGTTCCGCGAACGATTGCATACCATGGCGGCAACGGCGTGATGATGCCGTTCCGACGGCGAAGGAGCTGACATGCATGATTCGTGTTCATTCGGGATTCCGGGCGCTTGCGGTACTTCCGTAGCCTCCGGCGTGGGGCGTGCATGGCTGACGGCGGCGTGCGTGGCCGCTGTAATGCTATGCACGCTGACTGCCTGCGCTGGCCCGTCGTCCGGCAATCCGGACTCCGAAGGAACTGAAGGAACTATGGAGACGGCTGGCGGGTATGACCTCAACGCGCACTATGCCGCTGAGCTGAGGCAAGCCCGCCGGACGTTGCAGGATGATGGCGCCGACTTCGCGGTGGGGATTCTCGAAGACGGCGTGATCACGCAATCCGAGCTCGCCGAGCTCAACGATCACGTGCTCCAATGTCTGGGCGATCTGGGTCACGACACGGATTCGATCACGATGGGGGAGCTGGGTGAGATAAGCGCGCGGCCACCCAGCGGGGCATCCCAGGCGGAGTCGGCGGCGTGGGGTGGCACGTTCAATCAGGATGTGAAGACCTGCTCGACGCGCGACGGGGCACGGACCATATGGCAGCTGGCCAGTGCTGCCGAGATCAATCCGGACAACGACGGCAAGGATGTGAGGCAGATCATCATCGATTGCTATGTGAAGCAGGGGTTGGTGAGCGAATCGTATTCTATTGACGACTACGAGCGTGACAGTCGTGCGGGCACCGGGCCGTTCGATGCCGGCAAGCGCGCCGATGCGGGCTTCCGGCAGAAGGTCGAGGCATGCGGGTGACTGAATGGTGGCTTGGGCATGCCGGGCCGCTTGCCGTCTGCAGAGACCACATGATGTAGGGAACGCTCCCATGATGTAGGGAACGTTCCCATGGTGTAGGGAACTTCCCACCGTGTAGGGATTGGCCCACCGTGTAGGGATGAGAAATGGCGGAATTCCGGGAAAAGCGAAAATCCGCTCCCTACATCGTGGGCCGTTCCCTACACGGTGGGCTGGCGTCCTGCGTCAAATATCGTCCCTTGTCGGGAGGTCGGTCCGATGGGTCTAAAAGTCGGCCCGATGGGTCTAGGGGGCAGCGAATCCGTCAGCGAGTACGGCATGGCATACTGGCGTCCATGCTTCCGGGGCCGCTCGATGGGCCAAACCGGTGACGAGCGCCAAGCCGAACTGGCGTCCATGCTTCCGGGGCCGCTCGGCCGGCGCGGGCCAGCACATCTACTACGCCATACTGGCGTCCATGCTCCCGAGGCAGCTTGGGGAAAGGGGCCACGCCATTGACGTTGACGCTGGCGTCTATGCGTTGGGGAAAATGCTTCACCCCAGTGGCATCGCCGGCGGGACGAATGGTTGCCTTACTGCCTCGGATCCATGTTGCATTGGGTGAGTATGTCGGTGCTGCGCTCGCTGTAGTACCGGCCGCCCGGCTCGACGAATTGACGGTGGAACTCCCAATTCTCGTCGCCGCTCGCATTGACTTCGGGAATGTCCTCGGCGGTGAACTCATCGCCGACCACGCCCTTGCGTTTGAGACAGTCGGCCAGATCCTGACGAGCCTCTTCGTCGCTGCGATTGCGCAGATTGCCGTTCGGATCGCCGGCGACCGCGTTGTACAGCGCCGTGATCCACCGGGAGCCCGATGATGCATCGCAGGTGCCGTCCGCCTCACCGTATCGTGCATTCTCGGCGTCGGTCATTTCGCCCGACATCTGGCTGCTGCCGTCCGGATTGACGTAATCGAGCGCGAACCCGGCGTCCTTCATGCACGACGCATACCGGTTGACCGCCTCGGTGGCTTCGGCCTCGGTGATCCGCCCATCACGCAGCACGTCCTGCGCGAACGTGTTGCCCTGCCGGCCCGCGTCATCGTAATTCCGCTGGAAGTCCTCGGCCCATGGACCGGAGAAGGTGGGTTCGGCGGCTTGAGGCGCGGCATCGGTACCTGGCATGCCCCCGCAGCCGGCCAGCGTCAACATCAGCGTGAGAGACATGATGGACAGGGGGATTGCGTAGGTTGTACTGCGTTTCATCAGTGTTGTCCTTCGGTCTGGGCCTTGGGTCTTTGGCCTTGGGTCTTTGGTTTTGGCGCGGCGGGTGAATGTCACGGATGCCGTTCAGCCGCTCGCACAGTGTCTTTGTGACCTCGTTGTCGGTAAATCCAAGGTATGACAGATGGGACCGTCGCGCGAGCGCTCGCGTAAGCCAGCGGATGACAGACATCGGATGATCTCGGAATGGCCGGATGCCGATGGCTTCTCGGCTCCTTCTGACGGTGCTCGATGATGAAAGCGACGGTAAGTACGCGTCTCGGCGAAGGTCCTGCGTTTACCGTCTGTCGTGATGGCAAGAGGGACTGTATGTACGCGTCTGTTTCGTGATGGCGCGTACATACAGTCCTTTTCAGCAGCTTCCACGGCAAAAGACGCTGGCGGACCAGCCAAAGACGGTCTGAAAGCTGATCCTTGTAACCTCACCGACTACACGGCGATTGCGGTCCACGCAGGAAGCGGACCTAAGCTGAATCATGACGAGGAAGTCCACGATGATTGGTGGGGATGACGATGAACACGAACGGATATGGCGGCGTCGCGCGGCGGATGATCGCGGCCGGCGTGCTGGTGCCGTTGTGCCTGGCGATGGCGGCCTGTTCCGGTCCGGGGCAGGGCGGCGGCGCGGCGAACGCCGACGGGAAGACGCCGGCGAACGCTGCGGCGACCGTCTGCAAGGCACCTGACTTCCAGGGGCCGTATGCGTCCGAATTCAAGCTCAATTGGGAGCAGTCCAAGACCGAGCTGGGCAAACGCATCCTCGAGGACTGCCGGGTCACCGACGCGGAGCTTACGGAGGTCTTCGACGCGCAGAACCAGTGCCTGGCGCCATACGGTCTGGCCTCCACCAAAGGGCAGCTCTCCCAGGTGCGGGCGAGCGGTCTGAGCGAGGATGAGATGAACCAGAAGAACGCCGAATGCGCCGCCGAGACCGACCTGTGGAACGTCGAGTCCATGTATGACGCGCTGCAAAGCAATCCGAACAACGTTGACGCCGGTGCCCGACAGCGCGCGATATACCAGTGCCTCAAACAGCGCGATCTGCTGCCCAAGCCCATCACCGAGCAGGAGTTCCTCGATCTGGAGGTCACCGGCGCGGAAGGGCTGAGCGAGGAGCAGATCGTCGAAAAGACCCGGAAGTGGAACGAGTTCTACCGAGCCTACATGGAGCGCAACGATGACGGCAGCCCGAACCCCGACTACGACGCCGTCAAGGCGAAGCAGTTCTGGGAATGCCAGACCGATGCGCTGAATCAGCAGTAGGCACAGCGTCAGTCGTGCGATTCGGGGCTTGAACCATCGTTACGATGCCCGGCTGTTGCGCCGTCGGTGCACAGTCTGTCGGCGCCGGCACATGGCCGATGCGCAACGCGGCCGGTACGCGGCCGTGAGGCACACGGCTGATGCACGGGCCGATGCAGGATCGGCGCAGCGTGCAGCGCGAAGCACACAACACACAGCAACACGTAACACACAACACACATACGAGAACATATACAAATCCATAAGGCAGGGAGGCCATCATGCAGGGAAATACGGCAACGACGATTCGTCAACGGCTGCACCACGCGATTGTGCTGATCGGGGCGGCGACGCTGGCATGCGTGATGTTCGCCGGATGCGGACAGGTCGCGGACGTCAACGGGGCGTCCAAGACGGCCGACACATCCGGCACCGGCGGCGAACCGACCTTTTCCGGGCCGTACGCCGCGGAATTCAAGAAGCAATATGACCAGGCGCCCACCGATCTGGTCAGGAACATACTCAAGGACGGCAAAATCACCGAAGCCGAGGTGCAGGAGGTCTACGACGACTACAACAAGTGCCTCGAACCCTATGGGCTGCAGGCCACTTGGACATTGGACCGGGGCGAGGGGGTCGGCCAGTATCGTGGGTCGATGTCCGACGAAGAGCAGTTCAAGGTCATGGACGAGTGCCATGCCAAGACCGGCTCGGGCGACATCTCCAGCTTGTACGCGACGATGAACATGAACCCTGACAATGTCGATCAGGAGGCCATGGCACGCAAGATCTACCAATGCTATGCCAAGCACGATCTGCTGCCGAGCCCCATCAGCGAAGACGAGTACATGAGCACGATGAACACCGCGAACGTGACCGACAACAGCCAGTTCGAGGCCAATCTCCGGCGTTGGCACGAGTTCTTCATCGAGTACATGAGCACCACCTTCGACGGCCAACCCAATCCGAACTACAAATACGATCAGAATTCGCCACAGGGCAAGCAGTTCTGGGCATGCGGACAGGACCCGCTGCATCAGTAGCGGTCGGAACTGTCGTCTTGCGGACGACAACGGTATTGGGAAGCCGTCGGAACCGGTAATACGCTGAAGTCAACCAAGGCGTGCACATGGTTTGCTCTTCCGGGCGAAAGACGGCGAAAGACATGAGGCGCAAGACATGAGGCGCAAAGCGTGGGGCACAAGGCAAGGAGGCCGACATGAAGCGGGAAAGCGCAGCAAGGAATCGTAAGGAACTGCGGGCCGCGCGCAATGGGGTGGCGGCCTCCATCGTGGTGCTGCTCGCCTTGGTGATGTTCGCGGTGGGTCTTGGCGGCGGGTTCCTCCTCACCCGCTCCAAGATCCCACCGTCCCTGGTCTCCAGTACCGAGGCCACGACGGTGAAGGTGTCCTCCGCCCAATTCGACGACGCACGGTCCGTGACGCTGGCTGTCTCCCTCGGCGAATCATCCACCGTCACCTCGCCGGTGTCGGGCACCATCACCGGCACCTCCGCCGGTGCGGGCGCCGTCATCGGCTCCGGCGGCACGGTGTTCGATGTGGATGCCAAGCCCGTCCTCGCACTGCACACCGACGTGCCGTTGTACCGCACGCTGTCCAGCGGCACTCGCGGACCCGATGCGGCAGGGCTCAACGCCGCGCTGCGTCGCCTCGGCTATGGCGCGCCCGACTCCGATTGGATGACGTGGGACACCATCGCCGCCTACAACGCGCTCGCCGACAGTGAGGGCGCGGCCCGCATCACCGCCGACTCAGGCTGGTCCATCGGCCCGGAATCGTTCGTCTGGATACCCGCCGACTCGGTGACGGTCAAGCAATCCTCAATCGCCGTGGGACGACAGATCACTGCGGGCGCGGACCTGTTCACCACGGCCGCGATCCCGCTCAAGGCGACGTTGCCGACGTCCGCCACCGATCTAGTGGCCGGCGATCGCACGCTCGTCATCGGCGAGCAGACGTTCGCCGTGCCGGCCGGAACCGTCGAGCTCACCGATCCTGCGCTGCTCGCGGCGATCGGCGGCTCCGTGGCCTTCCGTCTGGCGTCGATGAGCGGGGATTCCGGCGGTGTGACGGCGGGTGGCTCCGGGGGAGCGGGCACCGGTGCGGCGGGAACGTCCGGGACGGGCGGCGGCACACTCAGCGTGTCCTACGATTGGAGGCTCGCGCAGCCGCTGACCGCGCTCACCGTGCCGCCTTCCGCAATCTACGACGCCTCGGGTGGACTTGGATGCGTGAGCGTGGACGCCAAGCCGGTGCCCGTCTCCATCGTCGCCTCGCAGCTGGGCAAGACGATGGTCTCCACGAGTGGTGATACGTCCTTTGACCATGTGGATGTGACGCCGCGCACCACCGCGCACTGCGGGGTCGGGGGCGAATCCGCATCCACTGCATCTGCTGCCGGGTCGTCATCAGGCGGGGCATCGGACGATACCACGGCCCAATCCTCATCTGATGCGGCCCAGGGCCAAGGCGGGCAGTGAGATGGGCGGCAATGAGGTGAGGGAGGACGGCCCGCGAAGGGGCGCGCGGGATGACGTGCGGCGGGATGTGCGTCAGGATGCGCGTCAGGATGCGCGGCTGGATGTGCAGCGGGACGGACGGCGTGCCGTGCAGCATGACGGATGTTCTGCCGCGCGCCGTGACACACAGCAGAACGTACGCCGGGATACGCGGCGTGTGATCCTGACCGATGTGGGCCACAGCTTCGACCGCACCGGCGAGGACATGCTGTTCCGCCATCTGACCATGACGCTGCTGCCCAAGCACGTCTACGCGCTCACCGGGCCGTCCGGATCGGGCAAATCCACGCTGCTGTCCATCATCGCCGGATGGGTGGAGCCGGTGACGGGCACGGTGGAGCGCATCGACTGCGGGCGCGTGTGCTGGGTGCTGCAGAACCCTCACGGCGTGGCCCGTCGTACCGCGCTCGACCATGTGGCACTGCCGTTCATCGCGCGCGGCGAGCGGCGGCGGAACGCCGAAGCGCACGCCATGGAACTGCTGGACGCCTTCGGGTTGACAACGTTGGCTTTGAAGCCTTTCCGCGATCTGTCCGGCGGTGAGGCGCAACGACTCATGCTCGCGCGCGGCGTGGCCTCGCACGCCGGCCTGCTGCTGGTGGACGAGCCGACCGCGCAGCTCGACCTCAATACGGCGGCCACGGTCAACGAACACCTGCACAACCTGTCGATGAGCGGCGCGATCGTCGTCGTGGCCACGCACGATCCGCGCACGAGGGACGCCTGCACCGACCTCATCGACCTGCGCGACTGGCAAAGCGAGGAGGTGCGTCATGATCTGGCGACGGCGTGACGATATGTCTTCCGGTGCGCCTCGCATGCGATTGGGCGGCATGCTGGGGGAGGCGTGGCGCGATCTGGCGACCGGCACCAGCCACGCCTGCGCGCTGGCCGTCGGGCTGGCCTGCCTCATCGTGCTGCTGGCAGGGGCCGACTGGCTGACCATCGCCGGCATCCAGCGGCAGACCGACGACTACGTTGCCGCCGGAGGCTCCACATGGGTGATGGAGTACAACAATCACATCGACGGGGCGGCGTGCGACCGCCTCGCCTCGCTGGACGGTGTCGAAGCGGCTGGCGCGGTGCGACAGACCGACCGGAAGATGGTGTTCGCGGCGCTGCCGTCCACCGGCGTACCCGTCGTGGAGATTACGCCGGGCGCGCGCGAGGTGTTCGCGCTGAGCACCGCCGGTACGCGGGCCGGGATGGGGGAGACCGATGCCGTGACCTTGTATCCGGAAGGCGTGATGCTCTCCGCCGAGGCGGCCAAACCGTTCAAGGCGTCGGCCGGCAGCCTGCTGACGTTGCGCGACGGGCGCGAGGTGCAGGTAGCCGGCGTGTTTGACTGGCCCGACGACGGGCGCAAATCCGGCTTCTCATACGCGGCCCTGACTCCGGTGCCCACGGACTCCGATGAGACGTTCAGCCAGTGTTGGGTGCGTACATGGCCCGAGACCAAGGACATCGAGTCGCTGCTGCGTCTGGCGGGCGTCGGCTCCGGCATGGAGAGTACGCAGGAGAGGCCACAGATCGCCAAGCTCAACATGTCCAAGGGCAGCACATGGGACAGCGCGGCGCTGTTCGGCGCGCGGCTGACCGCCTATGTGCCGTGGATCGCGCTTGTGGCTGCTTTGGCGTTGGGATTCATCGTCACCCGGACCCGCAAGCTGGAGATGGCGTCCGCCCTGCACTGCGGTGTGCCGAAAACGGCGCTGATCACGCAGGTCATGCTGGAGACGGGCGCGTGGGCCGTGTCCGGGGTGCTGCTGGCGAGTCCGCTGCTCGCATGGGTGTGGATGGGCAACGCGGATGCGGAATCCGCGGCGCTCGCCGACACGCTGCTTCGGGTGCCGGTCGCCGCGGTCGTGGGCTTGCTGGTGGGGTCGGGGGTCGCCGTATTGCTGACCCGCGAAAGCCACCTGCTCAGGTATTTCAAGAACCGGTAGCGTTTTCCGTGTGGGCTCCCATCGGCTCGTCGGCTCCCCTCAGTCAGCTGCGCTGACAGCTCCCCTCAGAGAGGGGAGCCGGGCGATTCAGCGCTGATTCACTTCACCAGACCGGTAAGCTCTCCGAGGTTGAGCTCGAAGCTCACGCCGCGCTCCTCGAAGTTCGGCTGGTAGCGGGTGCTCTCCATCGCGTGGCGCACGAACTCGCCGGCGATCTCGGCCGATTCGGCCAGACCGCGGCCTGCCAGCACGGCGCCGCACAGTGCGGAGGCGAAGGCGTCACCCGTGCCGTGAATCATGTAAGGCAGCTTGTCATGGGCGAGCTCCACCTTGGCTTCGGCACCAGTGGAGGCGCTGGCGACGTAGTTGACGATCTTGCCGTCGCCGTGGTCGATGCCCTTGAGGACCACGTTCTTGGCGCCGAGCTTCAGCAGCGCGTCGAGCAGGTCGGTCACCGCGGCATCATCCAGATCCTGACCCGGGTAGTCGCGCTTGGTGAGGATCGACGCCTCGGTGAGGTTCGGCATGAGCACGTCCGCGCCGTCGGCCAGCGCGCCCATCGCCTCGCACAGCTCCGGCGTGTACGTGGGGTACATCTTGCCCGCGTCGCCCATGACCGGGTCCACCAGACGCAGCGCCTTCGGGTACTCGCGGTACAGACGCTGGATGATGGCCACCTGATCGGGGGAGCCGAGGAAACCGGAATACACGCCGTCGAGGTCCACGTTCTCCTTGCGCCAGGCGTCGAGATAGCCGGAGAGGATATCGGTGGTGTCGTGGAAGGTGAACACCGCATAGCGGGTGTGCGCGGAGAACAGCGCGGTCGGCACCGGGCACACATCGCAGCCGGCGGCCGAGAGAATCGGAATCGCGGCGGTCAGCGAGCACTTGCCGTAGCCGCACATGTCGTGCACGGCGGCCACGCGCGGGATGTAGTGCGGATCACGGTCATATAGGGTGACGTCAGTCATAAATAGCTCCAATCGAATCGCAACGGATGCCATGGCCGGCAGAAACGCCGGCATCACATTCGAGAGCGTAGCCAATCCATGGGTCGGGAGGCGAATCGTGTTCATATCATGGTGCGGCCATGGTCCATGGCATGTCCGCGCCGTACCTGCGCCTCGTCCTCGCCGCATCCGCGTGACGCCGAACCGTATCGCCGCCGCCGGCGTGTCGCGGCGGTTCCGACGATGAATTCAACGTCGTACGGAACCCGCGAGCCCAATGATTCCAACGGCTTATAAGGGTCTATAGGCAACCCCGATAACGTCCGGCTTGCGCCGCGCTGCACGCCGCGCGTACCTTCATAACCAACACCTCGCCAACCGCCGAACACGGCAGGCGGGTGGCAAGGAAAAACCTCGCGACCACTACAAGGAGCACATCATGGCCGAGAACAACAAGAAGTACCGTTTTGAAACCCTGCAGCTGCACGTAGGCCAGGAGCAGGCCGACCCGGCCACCGACTCCCGTGCGGTGCCGATCTACGCGACCACCTCCTACGTCTTCCACAACTTCGACCACGCCGAGGCCCGCTTCGGCCTCGCTGACCCGGGCAACATCTACGGCCGTCTGACCAACTCCACCCAGGGCGTCTTCGAGGACCGCATCGCCGCCCTCGAGGGTGGCACCGCCGGCATCGCCGTCGCCTCCGGCGCGGCCGCCGTCGAGTACGCCGTGCGCAACATCACCCAGTCCGGCGACCACATCGTCTCCTCCAAGAACATCTACGGCGGCACCTTCAACCTGCTCAAGCACACCCTGCCGCGCGACGGCATCACCACCACCTTCGTGGACCCGGAGGTCCCGCAGAACTTCGAGGACGCCATCCAGGAGAACACCAAGCTCGTCTACTTCGAGACCTTCGGCAACCCGAACGCCGACCTGCCGGACTTCGAGGCCATCTCCGCAATCGCCCATAAGCATCATCTGCCGGTGATTGTGGACAACACCTTCGCCACCCCGTACCTGTTCCGTCCGCTCGAGCACGGCGCCGACGTCGTGGTCGAATCCGCCACCAAGTTCATCGGCGGCCACGGCACCACGCTGGGCGGCGTGGTCGTCGAGGGCGGCAACTTCAACTGGGCCGAGGTGCCGGGCAAGTTCCCGACCCTCACCGAGCCGGACCCGTCCTACCACGGCCTCAACTTCTACGAGGCTCTGGGCGGCGCCGCCTTCGTGACCCGCATCCGCGCCATCCTGCTGCGCGACACCGGCGCCACCCTGTCCCCGTTCGCCGCCTTCCTGCTGCTGCAGGGCACCGAGACCCTGTCCCTGCGCGTCGAGCGTCACGTCCAGAACGCGCTGAAGGTCGTCGAGTACCTGCAGACCGTGCCGGAAGTCGAGTCCGTCTCCCACCCGTCCATCGAAGGCCGCCGCGACCACGAGCTGTACAAGAAGTACTTCCCGAACGGCGCCGGCTCCATCTTCACCTTCGACATCAAGGGCGGTAAGGATGCGGCCCGCGTCTTCATCGACAACCTGCACCTGTTCTCGCTGCTCGCCAACGTGGCCGACGTGAAGTCCCTCGTCATCCACCCGGCCTCCACCACGCACTCCCAGGAGACGCTGGAGGAGCTCGAGGACCAGGGCATCCATCAGGGCACCATCCGCCTGTCCATCGGCACCGAGAACATCGAGGACATCCTCGACGACCTCAAGGGCGGCTTCGAGGCCGTCCGCGCCTCCGGCCTGGCCAAGTAACACCGGGAAGGATACGGTTCCGGCCCGAAGGGGAACGGCGTTTATGGGGTGCGCCGTAGGGGAGCGGAACCGAAGGGGGTCCTTCTCAGCCATTACTTGACTCAAGGGATAGGAAAGCCCGCACTGACGTCATGCAGTGCGGGCTTTCCATGCCTCACGGGGATTCGCCGCAACCATCACCGCAAGGCCCGCGGTATCCAAGAGCAACTGGTTTTTCGTGCATGTGTAGGAATGGCCGGGATGCGGGAAGCAAAGGGGCTCTTCCGATTTTGGCGTGTAGGGGCCATGCGTTTTCATTGCTTAGGCACATATTCATCGTCGCCTTGCATGTATGCCTGCGTTGTTGTGCTGTCCTGTTCTGTTGTTCTTTGGGGCTTACCTAAGAAACGATGAATGTACCTGAGTCTGTCCCATACGAAGCCGCTTATAAAGGCCTTATACAGCGGGGCTTTCGGGTACGCGCCGAGCCCTCCGTCATCGGCGCATCGTTATCGGCTCATCGTCATCCTTGTCTTCTTCGTCATCCTTGAGGATGAGGATCGCCTCGCTGGGAAGGCGGAGGATTCAGCCTCACGCACGATGGGAGGCAACGTCGTCTTTTTCTAAGTTGGAAGCATCATCCGGGCATCGGGCCCGGACTTTCAGGAAGAGACGATGATGAATCAGCAGAATATCCCGGCCCAGGGCGCGACCGGCGCATCCGACGTGGCAACCGCCATCCAGGCCATCGATCTGGTCAAGGACTATGGCACCGGCTCCAACGCCGTTCACGCGCTGCGCGGCGTGAACGTGAGCTTCGAGCGAGGCCGGTTCACCGCCATCATGGGGCCTTCCGGCTCCGGCAAATCCACGCTCATGCACACGTTGGCGGGCCTCGATTCCGCCACCTCCGGGCACATCCTGTTCGAGGGCAAGGACCTGACCCGTATGAATGACAAGCAGCTCACCCTGCTGCGCCGCAACAAGATCGGGTTCATCTTCCAGAGCTTCAACCTGCTGCCCATGTTCAGCGCCGAGGCGAACATCCTCATGCCGCTCACCTTGGCTGGCGCCAAGCCGGACCGCGCCTGGTTCGACCTGTTGGTGGAGACCCTGGGGCTTAGGCAGCGACTGAACCACCGCCCCAATGAGCTGTCCGGAGGACAGCAGCAGCGCGTGGCCATCGCAAGGGCCCTCATCACCAAGCCCAGCCTCGTCTTCGCCGACGAGCCTACCGGCAACCTCGATTCCGTCTCCAGTGCCGAAGTGCTCGGTTTCCTCAAGCGTTCGGTGAACGAGCTCGGCCAGACCATCGTCATGGTCACGCACGACGCCGTGGCCGCATCCTACGCGGATCGCGCCATCGTGTTCGCGGACGGGCGGATCGTGGCCGACGAGCCGCATCCCACCGCCGAAGTCATGAGCAGCCTGCTCATGGCCGAGCGCGAACGGGCCACGCGCGCCGCGGTCACCGCTACTTCGGCGGACAAGCTCTCCCGTCTGGCCGGGGTCGCCGGCGATGTGACGCTGCCCGTCACCGACGCCGTGCTGACGTCCGATACGCACGACCGTTTCGTGAGGCCGGATGCATTCGCCGACAGTGACGCCGAACCCTCCACGAAGCGTCACTCAAGCCACCGCCGCGCCGCCGCGACCGCGCGTCACGCCGCTTGAGAGAGGAGTCGCGAATCATGTTCGACATCACCTTGAAACTCATGCGCAAGAACGGCCGGATGCTCATTCCCGCCGGCATCGCCATCCTGATCGGCACCGCGTTCATCGCCGCCACGTTCCTGTTCTCGAACACGATGGGCGATGCGCTCGTCCATCAGCAGACCGCGCTATACGGTGGGGCGAACTATATGGTGACGCCCGACTCCGAAGCGTTGAAGAACGCCAGCGAAGACGAGCAGAGCAAGGCGTACGCCACTACCGTCGCCGACTTCCAGCTTGATCGGCTGCGCACCATCGACGGGGTCGAGGACGTGCGCGTCGATGCGACCGTGCCCAGATTGACCGTCGCCAAGGGAGACCGTCACGTCACCGGCATCGCCATCGGCACCGCGAAGAGCCTCTCGTTGCTGCCGGTCACCGTTTCGGACGGCAACCAGCCGATCGACAACGACGAGATCGCCCTGCCGAGGTCCGTCGCCGAGCAGCTCGGCGTGGGCGTGGGCGATACGGTCACGGTGAATTCCCCGGCCGCTCAGGCGGCGATCGAGGGGAATGCCGCTGGTGCTGGTGCTGATACTGGTGCCTCTGCCGGCGGGTCCTCGACGGTTGGCGGGGCCGCGACTGGTAGCGGCGCCAACAGCTCCGCCATGACAGTGCGCGTGACCGGCCTGACCGACGATCCGAACGGCGCGTACTCCTATTACGGCGGCGCGTCCGTCCTGTCGAACAACGTGCTGGCCACCATGTCCGGCGCGGCGGAATTCAACGACGTCACAGCCAATACGCTCTACCTCGACCTCGCCGGCGCCGGAGAGGGCCGGGACGGTGATGCCAAGGCGCAGGCCACCGCCGAACGCATCGCCAAGCTGATGCCGGAATACTACGTCGTCATGAGCCGCGCGGACATCGACAAGGAGGCGTTGCAGAATCTCGACGCGGACGGCGGGCTCAGCATCACCACCGTGTTCCTCCTGAGCTTCGGCATCCTGGCCATGGTCGTGGCCGCGCTGGTGATCGCCAACACGTTCCAGGTGCTGGTGGCGCAACGCCGTCGTACCCTGGCGCTGCTGCGCACGATCGGCGCCCAGAAGGGACAGCTGTATGCCTCCGTGCTGCTTGAGGCCGGTATACTTGGATTGGTCGCCTCACTGCTCGGCGTGGCGCTGGGTATCGGCCTCATCGCCGGCCTGTGCGCCTCGGGACTCATGGGCGGCGACGAGCTGAGGGCCCGGCTGATCCTGAGCTGGCAGGCGTTCGTGGTGCCCATCGCGTTCGGCGTGGTGATGACCGTGCTCGCCTCGCTCGGCTCCGCGCGTGCCGCCACCGCCGTGACGCCGCTCGAGGCGCTGCGTCCCATTGAACTGACCGATACGCGCCGGGCGGGAGTGATGCGGGCCGTCTGCTCGGGCATCCTTGTGGCTGCCGGCGCGGCGCTTGCCGGGTTCGCCGCATGGCAGATGCACGAGTCGCTCGTCGGACATGATGCGCTGATCGAGCGGTATGCGGTAGTCCTGCTTATGGCCATCGCCGGATGCGCGCTGATCTTCCTCGGGCTGGTGCTGTCCGCCGCGTTCTGGCTACCGCTGCTCATGCGCGGCGTGGGAGCGGCTGTCTCGTTGGCAGGCCCCAGCGCGAGAATCGCCAATGCAAACATCCAGAAGAACCCGCGTCGCGTGGCGGCCACCGGAGCCGCGCTGCTCATCGGCGTCACGCTCGTGTCTACCATCGCCACCGGCGCCGCCAGCGGCAAGCAGACCATGGAAGTGGCCTTGGACCAGCGCTACAGCGTGGACATGATCGCCGCCGGCGGCGATATGACCGACAAACAGGCCACGGACGCCGCCGAGGCCAAGGGCGTGGCCGCCTCCCTCTACGCGCCCACCACTGTGCGGTACGTCACCACGAAGGACGGCAAGGAGCTGTCCGTGATGCTCGTCGGCATCAAGGACGCCGCCGCGCTCGCGAAGGTGATGAAAGCCGATCTGAGCGGTGTTTCGATCGGGGCGGGCGACGTGCTGCTGCCGACGATCAACGCCATGGATGGCAAGAAGGTCGGCTTCGACGGGTCCGTCGTCTTCCGGGAAAATCCGGCCGGCGCCGAGACCGATGCCGCCAGCCGCAAGCCGATCGCCCTCAAGCCTCAGCAGGCCGACTACCGCCGCGTCTCCTCCGACTACGGCGCGGTGGCGTTCGTCAACGCAGAGCATTTCACCGATGGCGACCTCGAAACCGCCGGCCACATGCTGCTCATGCGCGTGGACGCGGATGCCGCCGGCATCACGATGAACGACGTGCTCACCAACGTGCAGCAAGCGTTCTCGGCCTCTCCGGGGGTGAGCGTGTCCGGGCCGGTGGCCGAACGCTCGATGTGGGAGACCACCATCGACAGCATGATGGCCCTGATGGTGGGATTGATCGCCGTGGCCGTGCTCATCGCACTGGTCGGCGTGGCGAACACGCTGTCGCTCTCCGTGATCGAGCGAACCCGCGAATCCGCCACGCTGCGCGCCATCGGCATGACGCGCGGGCAGCTGCGGCGCTCACTCGCGGCCGAGGCGCTGCTGCTCTCGCTCGTCTCCGGTGTGGCGGGCGTGGCGCTGGGCACGCTGTTCGGTTGGCTCGGCTCCTACATGGTGTTCAGCCTGTACGCCACCGTGGCGTTGCCGTTCGACTGGGCCACCAACGGACTGGTACTGGGCATCGCCGCGCTCGCCGCCCTGCTTGCCAGCGTCGCCCCGGCCCGCCGGGCCGTCAGGGTGCCGCCCCGTGGAAGCTCTGGCTGAAGCCTAGGCTTCTGCCGTCGCCTCCACAGGCAGCCTTCGCGGCAAGACCATTCACTTTGCCTACGGGCAGTCCGCCGGACTGCCCGTTTGGCGGCTCGGCCAGTAGAGATTCTGGCTGAAGCCTGAGAGTCGGCGGAGCAAACGGATGAAATGTCGGGTTGATTCGTGTTTGGCGTGGCTATCTGCGTTGTGAGGGGTACTTGGGATGGTTTGCAAAGAGGTAACTGCTTTGCAAGGGGTACCTGATGGGTGATATGAAGGGTATCAACGCCGTTGTTGCAGCGTTTGTACTTGGCATATGGACAGTTGGGTACCCCTTGCAAGGCAGATAGGTCTCCGGAAAACGGTGAAAGTACCCCTTGCAACGCAGATATCGCGGATATCCCGCTCGAATGGGGCCGAATCGGGTGGTATTTGCGTTACGAGGGGCTGGTCGGTCCGGCGAATCCCGATGGGAATGCCGCGACGATGCCGGTTATGTTTGCGATTCGAATGCAGGCCAGACCCTCGTAACGCAGATAGCCGTGAAATGGCCAATCGACGGGTGAAAACATCCCCATTCAGGGAACAATCAGGGTGGTGAATCCCTGAAACACGGCGGTAAATCGCATACAGTGGAAGCATGAACGAGAGCAACGGGAACGACGGCATCCGCGTGGTCATCGCAGACGATCAGGAGCTGGTGCGCGCCGGCTTCGCCATGGTCATCGGCTCGCAGGCGGACATGGCTGTGGTCGGGCAGGCGTCCGACGGCACCCAGGCGGTCGCGGCAGCCGAATCGCTGCGGCCGGACGTGGTGCTCATGGACGTGCGCATGCCCGGTATGGACGGCATCGAGGCCACGCGTCGGATTACCGCGCTGGCTTCGGGCGTGCGGCCGATTCGCGTCATCATCCTCACCACCTTCGATCTGGACGAGTACGTGATGGCCGCTATCGACGCCGGCGCCTCCGGGTTCCTGCTCAAGGACACCGAGCCGGAGACCCTGCTCAATTCGATTCGGACGGTGTTCCAGGGCAATGCGATCATCGCGCCGTCCGCCACGAAACGCCTCATCGAGAAGATGATGCAGGACGGCTATGCGCAGCATGGTTCGTTGGGTGGCGTGCCGAATGCCGGTGCCGCCGTCGGCATCGGGGAAGGCAACGACGTCAACGGTGGCATCGGCGCCGGTCATGTTGCGACCGGCCGCGTCTCGAACCAGCCGTGCTACACCGACCCGGAGCTGGACCTGCTCACCGACCGCGAACGCGAGGTGCTCGTCGAGGTCGCCCACGGTCTGAGCAATCAGGAGATTGCGGACAAGCTGTTCATCTCCCTGCCCACGGTCAAGACCCATGTGGCCCACATCCTCGCCAAGATCAACGCCCGCGACCGCGTCCAGGCCGTGGTCTTCGCGTACGACAACCATTTGGTGTGACATCGCCTGGATGTCAGCACCAAAACGACGGTGTTCCAAGGATAACAGGCGCTTAGCGGGTGCTCAGCGGGTGCTCAACAGTTAGGTAACGGGCAACCGGATGTTGCGGAATGTTGCGGAACGGAGACGTGATGCCGCGAACAAGGAAGTCCGAAGCCATCTACCCGATCAAATACTAGATAAGCAAGAAACTCGCCAACGGCAAGGTCGGGGAATACACCGGTTGTCACGCGAGGATTGGCGGCAAATGGGTCAGCGGCAGGACCTACATTCCTGTGGCCGCTTATCCTCGAGCCCGATCGCGCAGCTGGCTGTCCAGCGAGGCGGCCGGCGCGAGCCGCATCTCGGGCGCCATGCCCTCGTGCGCCGCGTCGCTGAAACCGGTCTCGCGCAACACCGCGAGTAGCTGACGCATATGGGCGAGCGCCGACCGGCCGCGCGACCCGATCGCCGCGAACGCCGCCGCAACCTGTTCGCCGCTCGGCTCGGCAGAGCCGTCCAGCATCGCCAAACCCGCATCCGTCTGAACGATCACCGACTCCAGCGTGGCCGCCACCTCGGCCTGCATGGCGGCGCCGATGCGCTCCCGCTCCAGATTCGCGGCCAGCACCTTCTGTCGTTCCTGCTCCGCGCGCAACGCCTCCTCGCGCTGCTGCAGCACCAGCGCGTTCGAGCCTCGCGAACGGGCCCAACGGGCGGCGGCGATGCAGCCGAAGCCGGCGAGCATCACCATGCCTCCCAGCAGCAGACCGCCCAATACCACGGCCACCCAATCCATCACGGTGTATACGGGCGACAGAGCGAGTCTCATCAGCGAACCGATGCCATCCTGGCCGGACGTCGTCCTGATGCCGAAAGCCCACGAATCGATGACCAGCGCCACGCTCACCCAGCGCCACGCCCGTTCGCGGCCGTACAGCACTGCCGAATACACGGATACCAGCGCGAAGACGTTGAGCGGAAGCACCGAAGGCAGGAACAACAGCTGCAAGAATGACAGCACCGCGACGGCCAGCGCGCTGGCCTCCGGGAACCTGCGGCGGAATGCCAGCGGGGCTAGCAGCACGATGGTCAGCAGGGCGGTCGCCACATGGGGGAGCGCCGCGCCGTATCCGGTCTGCCATTGGAGGTCCCTGAACGTGGGCCTGTAGAAGAGCAGCATGAGCAGCACTGCGCCCATCGTGTCCATGAACAGGTAATGTCGCTCGGTCCAACGCGCCAGCTGTGCCACCCAGTTCAGTTCGTGGTTGTCGCCCTGATCGATCGGCTTGGCTCGCAGCCAACGCGCCAGTCTGTACAACGGCTGCGGCAGATGGATCTTCATGTGGGAAAGGATCGGGGTCGGGGAAGCGGATGACGCGGGGGAGGCGATGCCTGATGCGCTTCCGGCCGGGGGATTGTCCGAGGGAAGGTCCGTCATGCTGGCCCTCCTGGTGCCCGCGTCCGCAGCCATGCCGTCCGAGGGGATGCTCTTGCCGTCACGGCTCAGTCCCAAGTTGCCGGCGGCGGGGATGGCCTCCATGGGGGAGGACATGGATTCGCCGTTGGCCCGATGACCGGTGCCGGAGGCTTGGGGTGTGGCGGCGCCATCCGTCCAGGTTACGGCCGGCATGGCAGTATGGCCGTCCGCCTCGCCCGGAACAGGCGCCAGCGGAATCGTGGCCGCCACGATGAACCCGCCGTTCGGCCTAGGCCCAGCCGAGACGCTGCCTCCCACGGCTTCGATGCGTTCGTGCATGCCGATTAATCCGTAACCGGGCCTGTGCCCGTCCTGTGCGGAGGCGCCGCCGCGTCCGTTGTCCGCAATGGTGATGGACAATGCATCGTCCGACCAGATCTCATCGATGGTGACTCGTGCGCCCGACCCGGCGTGCTTGCGGGTGTTGGTCAGCGACTCCTGCACCAGACGGAACACCGCCTCGTCGGCCTTGGCGGACAGGCGCGCCGCATGCGCCACCCCAGTGACGCGACGTGAGACGGGAATGGACCCGTCGAACAGCGAGGGGATGTCCGCGTACCCGCTGGCGCCGCCCGCGCCGTTCGGACCGAACACCGAGAACAGACGCCGCATGTCGTGCTGGGCCCGTTCGGCCTCATGGCGGATTGTGGCCATGGTCCTGCGGGCGAGGGCGAGGTCCCGGGCCCCCGCATACCGGCCGCCGTCCGACTGCACGATGATCGTGGACAGCGTGTGGGCCACCACGTCATGCATGTCGCGGGCGATGCGCGCGCGTTCGGCCAGGGCGGCGATGCGCGTCTCCTCGGCCTCGCGCGCCATGATGGAGGCGTTGCGCTCGCGCATGGCGTTTACGGTGGCCCGGCGTGCCCGCTGCCAGAGCGCCATCACGCTGATGCTCAGCATGCTGACGCCGATCAGGACCGCCAGTATGCCGGCATCCTGCAGCATCCGGGCACCGCATGTGCCGGTGGATGGGCTCAATGTGCCCGCGACGCCGGGGCATGTGTCGCCGGACAGTTGCGTGGTCCAGTCGGTATACGTGCCATTCGCCAACACGTCGAACAACGGGGTCACGTTGAACGTCACCGCCCAGACGCCAGCGGTCAGCAAGGCCATTGCCATCGCCGCCGTCACGAACCGCCATGCATGGCCGGCCGTGCCGTACACCAACACGGAATACAGCATGAGCATCGACAGGGGATCGCTGTCGATCGTGCCCGGACCGAGCAGCAGGTGGGACGCGGTCAGACCCACATACCACCATGCCGCCGGCTCCGGCCGGATGCGGCGCAGCGCCAGCGGCACAACGGCCGGCAGCCCCCACGCCACCATCACCGCGTTTGGGTATTGGAACAGCAGTCCGGGATTGTAGGAATCCCTGGAGCCGACGGTCGACGCGATGGACAGTCCGACGAAGATCAGTGCCAGCACCGCATCGAACGTGAACATCCGGCCCCGCTCGCCCCTCAGCCATGTGCGGGCGCGGGCGAGACGCCGCCGAAGTCGACCGGCCCAATCCACAGTATCCATACCCTTTAGGCTAACCCGCGCGCGGGCCGTATGGCATCGGCCGTAGGGCTGATTCCGTGGGCCGGTTGGGTTTGCGTTGGGGGCTGCGGTGGGCTGGTGGAAGGCTTGAAGGGAAGGACTAGGACTTGGTGATGGGCCTGATATTTGCCGCCCGGACGCTTTGGCGACGGCGGTTTCCGGGCGGCCTACGAGATTCCTCCGGGGGTCGGCGGCGGCCGCGGATTCTCCATGCCGCGTCGGCCCCCGAATCAGCCGGACTGACGCTGCGCGTGCCGAACGCGCGGGCATCCTCGCAGCTGGATTTTCGGACGACCGGACGGGTTACAGTTGCCTGTATGACGTTGCTGAGCAAATACTATGTCCCGGGCCTCGCCATCGAGGACCACTCCATCGACGTGCCGCTTGACTGGACCGGCCACGAGCCGGGTCAGGGATTCGACGGCGAAACCCTCAAACTCTTCTACCGCGTGGTCACGGCGCCCGAGCATGTGCATGACGACCTGCCGCTGCTCGTCTTCCTGCAGGGCGGCCCAGGCGGCGCCGGCCCGCGCCTGACGAGCCTGCAGAGCGAGATCTGGGTCAAGGATGCGGTCAAGCGGTTCCGCATCGTGCTGCCCGACCAGCGCGGCACCGGCAGGTCCACGCCCGTCGATTCGCACACGATGGCGCGGTTCGCCGACCCGCACGATCAGGCGGCCTACCTCAAGCGCTTTCTCGCCGGCTCGATCGTGCGCGACTTCGAACACCTGCGTCTGACCGAATTCCACGGCAGGAAGTGGGTGTCGCTGGGCCAGAGCTACGGAGGGTTCCTGACGCTCGCGTACCTGTCGCTCTACCCGCAGGGCCTGCTGGCCTCGTTCACCACGGGCGGCATCCCGTACGTGGCGGCCGACGCCGACGCGGTGTACTCGCACACCTTCCCGCGCATGATTGAGAAGAACCGCCAGTTCTACGAGCGTTACCCGCAGGACGTGGAGCGCGTGGCCGCCATCGCCGACATCCTCACGGCGTCCGACGTGCATCTGCCCAACGGCGATCCGCTGTCCATCCACCGCCTGCAGCTGCTGGGCAGCGATTTCGGCATGAAGCCCAGCTTCGAACGACTGCACTGGCTGCTGGACACCGCATTCGTGGACGGCGACGGCTCTGCAAGCCGCAGCTCCTACCTCACGGACGGCTTCCTGATGGGCGTGCTCACCTCCACGCAGACTTACAACAAGCCTCTGTACTGGACGCTTCAGGAGTTCATCTACGCGAACGGCGAATGCGAACCGATTCGCTGGGCGGCCCAGCGCGAGCGTGACAAGCACCCCGAGTTCGACCCCTCGCACCGTCCGCTGCTGTTCACCGGCGAGGCGTCGTTCCCGTGGATGTTCGAGGAGGGCGGCGCGCTCATCCCGTTCCGCAACGCCATGGACATCCTCATGGAGGACGGTCACTGGGACAAGATCTACGATCTCGACCAGCTGGCACGTAACGAGGTGCCGCTGCAGGCCGCCGTCTACTACGACGACATGTACGTGGACTCCACGCTGCAGCTCAAGACGCTCAAGAACCTCGGCAACTCGCACGCTTGGGTGACCAACGAGTACGAGCATGACGGCGTGCACAGTGGCCACGTCTTCCAGCGCCTCTTCGAGGAGGCCCTCAACCGCGGCGACCTCGAGGCGCTGTTCTGAGGCTGACTTGTAGCTGATTTGTGGCTTTGGGTCGGTTCAGCCTGTGGCTTCCCTCGTCCCTTGTGGGGATGGGGAGTGCCACAGGCTGACGCCGTCAGTCAGCCAGCAGCCCTGACGTCACGGATTGGGCATAGTGGTGACGGCGAACGGTTGCCCGCCCATCTCGCGCTGGCGGGAGGGGGAGACGCCCTCGTATTTGCTGTAGATCCGCGAAAAATAGAGCGGATTGTCGTAACCGACCACGAAAAGGAGCCAATGATGGCACAACCGATGTTCGACCGCTTCTACTACGGCGGCGACTGGAACCCCGAGCAGTGGGACGAATCCGTATGGATCAAGGACATCAGGATGCTGGAGGACGCCGGCATCAACGAGGCCACGATCAACGTGTTCTCGTGGGCGCAGCTGCAGCCCAGCGAGGACGAGTACGACTTCTCCACGCTCGACAGGATTGTGAAGCTGCTGGTGGACCATCACTTCGGTATCGTCCTGGCAACCTCCACTGCCGCGATTCCCGCGTGGATGGCCAGACGTCACCCGGACGTGATGTACACCGACTTCGAAGGCCGTCGCCACAAGTTCGGCGACCGGCACAACCCCTGCCCGAACTCGCCGACGTTCAAGACGTACGCGCCGCGTCTGGCTGGCAAGCTTGCCGAACGATATGCGGACACGCCCGGTTTGGTGGCATGGCATGTGTCCAACGAGTATGGCGCGTACTGCTACTGCGACAACTGCCGCGACGCGTGGATTGAATGGCTCAAGGCCAAGTACGGCACCATCGAAGCGCTGAACAAGGCGTGGTACACGCACTTCTGGGGCCACACGATCTATGACTGGGACGATATCGTGGTCCCCAACGCGCTGAGCGACGAATGGGAGCCCGGTTGCGCCACACTGTCCTGCGCGGCCATCGACTACCGTCGGTTCATGAGCACCTCCATCACCCGCTGCTTCACCGACGAGCGGGCGGCGATCCGCGAGTTCGACAAGACCACGCCAATCACCACCAACTTGATGAGCGTGTTCATGGATATCGACTACTTCCAGCTGGGCAAAGAACTGGATGTGGTCAGCTGGGACAGCTACCCGCGCTACGATTTCCCGGCTTCCGCAGTGGCCATGCGCCACGACCTCATGCGCGGCGTGGGCGGCGGCAAGCCGTTCATGCTCATGGAGCAGACGCCGAGCCAGCAGAACTGGCAGCCGTACAACTCGCTTAAGCGTCCTGGCCAGATGCGCGTGATGAGCTATCAGGCCGTCGCCCACGGCGCCGACACCGTGCAGTTCTTCCAGCTGCGTCGTTCGATCGGCGGCACCGAGCGGTTCCACGGCGCGGTGATCAGCCACGCCGACACCGAGAACACGCGCGTCTTCCGCGAGGTGAGCCAGCTCGGCGCGGAACTCAAGGAATATGGCAAGGAATACATGGGTGGCCACGTCGAATCGCAGGCGGCCATCATGTTCGACTGGGAGAGCTACTGGGCGATGTACTACTCGTCCGGCCCGTCGGTCCTGCTCAAGTACGTCGATCAGATCCATCACTATTACGCGGCTCTCTACCGTCGCAACATCCAGGTTGACATCATCCCCAGCACTACACCGTCCGATCAGCTCGCGAAGTACCGGGTAGTGCTCGCCCCGGCTCTGCTCATGGTCAAGCCCGGCGTGCCTGATGCGATCGAATCCTATGTGCGCAGCGGAGGACGGTTCGTGGCCACCACGATGTCCGGCATCGCCGACGAGAACGATCAGGTGATTCTCGGAGGCTACCCCGGCGCCTTCCGCGAGCTCGTTGGGTCGTGGGGCGAGGAGCTTGACGCGCTGCCGCCGGAGCGTCCGGTGGGGGTGCGTCTCGAGAATGGCGGCGACGTGACCGGCAGCATCGTGGCCGAGCTCATCCATCCCGTCACCTCCAGCGTGCTCGCCACGTACACCACCGACTTCTACGCCGGTACTGCCGCGGTCACCGTCAACACGGTGGGTTCCGGCAAGGCCTACTACGTGGGCACCCATCTGGACGAGAACGGCATGGACTGGCTCACGGACGTGCTCGTACGTGACGCCGCGTTGGAGACGGTAGACACACCGCATGATGTGGAGGTGCGCGTGCGTGACTACGACGATGGCCGCCAACTCGTGTTCGTACTCAACAACGGTCCCGAGACGCAGACCGTGAACCTTCCCGAGCGTCTGTCCGGCACATCGGTGTTCGATGGCAGCCGCATCGCCGGCCTGTTCGACATCGAGCCGTACGGTCTGCGTGTGATCCGGCTGTAGGCGCCGGGCGCGCTGCTCCGTCTCCGTCCCGACGGTAGGGGCCGATGTGGAACCCCGCCGATGAGACGGAGCATGTGTGTTTACACTCGGCATGTAAAGCTGATAGTTGATAGTCGCGCGGTCCGCATCGAGCCGGAACCGGCCGACGGTTTCCCTATGGGAGCCGGAAGAGGCGGGTTCCGGTTCGGTTTCGATTCGTTTCCGGTTCGTTGGATGATGCGGATCTGCGATTCAACTGCGTTGCAGGGCGGTATCGGGGCCCGGGAAGGAAGCATATGTCCAGCAATCTCACCATCGGTTTCATCGGATACGGGAACATGGCGCAGGCCATCGCGCAGGGGCTTGTGGATGCCGGCGTGGTGCGCGGCCACCAGATCGTGGCCTGCGCGGCCCATTACGACAAGCTCGAGAAGAACGCCGCAAGGCTCGGCGTACGGCCGCTGCACAATCCGGTGGAGGTGGCCGTGGCGGCCGACGTGGTCATCGTGGCCATCAAGCCGTACCAGATCGAGAGCGTGGTTGGGCCGCTGGCCCGCGAGCTCGCCAAGCCTGACAAGTTCGTCGTGTCCATCGCCGCCGGCTGGGATCTGGCGAAGTATCAGGAGCTGTTCGGCGGCGAGGATGCAGGCGATGCGGGGGAGACCGGTAAGGCCGCCGCTGGCGACGCGCCCGCCATCCACATCCAGTGCACGATTCCGAACACCCCGATGGCGGTCGGCAAGGGCGTGCTGGTGACCGAGGCCACGAACACGCTCACCCGCGAGCAGACCGCGGCCTTCGAGGAACTGTTCGCGCCGATCAGCCTCATCGAACGCGTGGACACCGAGCATATGAACATCGCGATGTGCATCGCCGGATGCGCGCCCGCGTTCACCGACATGTACATCGAGGCGCTGGGCGACGCCGGCGTCAAGTACGGCCTGCAGCGCGCGGCCGCCTACCGTCTTGCCGCGAAGATGGTCGAGGGCGTGGGTGCGCTGTACATGGCCACCGGCACGCACCCCGGCGCGATGAAGGACGCCGTCTGCTCGCCCGGCGGCACCACGATCCGCGGCGTCGCCCAGCTCGAGAAGGACGGCTTCCGCGGCACGGTGATCAACGCCGTGGACGCCATCGAGCAGTAGCTTTGGTGACTTTGCCGCGACGACGGCTACCTGAGCGGCAACAGTACAGCGATGACGTCACCGCAGCACCGGCATGGCGGGGTGACGGTGACGAAATGCCATGTCCGGGAAGTCCATCCCCATCCCTGGAGAGGACTCCCGGACATCGGTTCATAAACACTCTGGCTTCGCGTGATGGCGTGGAAGCCTTCTCTACCAACAATGTCCAGACGGCGGCAATCGACGAGGATGCCGCCGATGATACGTCAAGGAGGACGACATGGCACAATACCGATTTCAAACGTTCGACCTGAATCAGGTGAGCATCACCGGCGGCGTTTTCCGACGGCGTGCGGATGCGGTGCGCAGGTTCCTGCTGGAATTCGATCTTGACCGTCTGATGCACACGTTCCGGCTCAACGCCGGCCTGCCGTCCAGCGCCGAGCCTCTTGGCGGCTGGGAAGGCGAGCAGGCCGGCATTCGCGGCCATTGCGTGGGCCATTACCTGTCGGCTGTTTCCAAATACTATGGCGGTGACCATGATCAGGCGTTTAAGGACCGGGCGGACCGGATCGTCGCGATTATGGGGGAGTGCGTCCGCGACGACGGCTATCTGAGCGCTTTCCCCTCCGAAGTGCTGGACCAGCTCGAATCGTGGGAGAACCACGGCGTCGAGGTACCGTACTACACGCTGCACAAAATCCTGCAGGGACTTCTTGACGCACATCGGTATGTCGGCAACCGACAGGCGCTCGAACTGGCGCTGAACCTCGGTCATTACATCGGACAGCGTTTCGAGAAATTGTCCGCATGGAAGACCGACGGCGTACTGCGAGCCACCAAGGTGGACCCGACCAACGAATTCGGCGGCATCGGCGACGCGCTGTACACGCTCTATGACCTCACTGGCGACGAGGATGTGCTGCGCACCGCCGGAATCTTCGACCGGGACTACTTCACTGGGGCTCTGTCCCGCGGCGAGGACGTGCTGGAGGACCTGCATGCCAACACGCATCTGCCAATGATCATCGCAGCGCTGCATCGCTACGATATCACCCACGACATCCGTTTCCTGACCGCGGCGACGAACGGATACCGGTTCATCGCCGGCCGTATGTTCGCCAACGGTAATACCAGTTCCAAGGCAAGCCATCCCGATCCGAACGCGATTTCCGAACGTGCGGAGCATTGGGGGGCGTACGGCGATCTGAGCGGGGCACTCACCGGCGGGGAAAGCGAATCATGCTGCGCGCACAACCTGTCTGTCATCGCGCGCCGGTTATTCGAGATCACCGGCGACGTGACGTATCTCAGGGAACTGGAACAGCTCAAGTTCAATGCGGTGATCAACTGTCTCGATGAACGGACCGGACAGTCGTTGTACCATCAGCCGTTGGGCGTGGGTGTACATAAGAAGTTCGGTCGTCCGTACCTTGACTTCTGGTGCTGCACCGGCACTGGCTGGGAGGCTGGTTCGCACATGCAGCGCGACATCTGGTTCCACAGCACAGCCGTCGATGGCGTAGTGTCTGCCGGTGCGAATGCCGATGCCGGTGTGCCGTTGGTTGTGCTCGCCGAATTAATCCCCTCGCGACTGGACTGGGCGGAGGCCGGCATCGGCCTCACACTCGACACCGATTGGCCCAACAGGACGATTTCGTCGATCGACGTGGCCGTACATGCGCCGACCCGATTCACTCTGGCCATGATGGCGGATCGCGTCTCCGAAGTCACGCTTACGCATGGGCGCGCAATGGACGAAAGGGAGACCGCGGCCCCGGCGGACGTCGTGACGACGGTGCGGGATGGCCTGTACCTTTTCACCGCCACCTTCCATGACGGCGACCGCGTGGCGCTCGATCTGCGCGCCGATATCGAACTGGTGCCGTTGCCGGGTGATTCGACACGGCAGGCCGTCCGCTACGGTAATGTACTGCTGGCCTCATTGGGCGGCGCCGCCGAGCTCGGACCAATCACCGTGAATGAGCTGGATGCTTCCGCGACCCGGCATGAGGACGACCGTTACGGTCTGAGCATCGACGTGTGCCCGCCGCATGTCGCCAATGCCGATATGCTGAGACTGGTCCCCATCTACGCCATCGCTGATGAGGAATACTCCGTCTATCTCAATGTGAACGACGCCGCGACGGCGTCCGCGAGCACGTCACCCGCTGTTGGCGGCAGAACGGAAAGCGAAGCGACGACACTGGCTGGTGGGTATGGATTCCACGAAGCCGCCATCAAGGACACCCTCACACCGACCCATTAGTGATTGAGGCCGATATGGCGTGAGCTGGTTGTAAGCCGGCATGGATTCGGTTCGCGTAGCGTCGGCCTGCGGTACGACTGCGGGGAAAGAGGGATTTTGATGTGTTGTACCGCAGCGGCGCGGGACAACACAGGATGCAAACGTTTGTGGTGCGGATTGTACCGCGGTGCTCGTGTCGAAATCCTTGGAAATAAGCCGTTTTGTGGAATCGGCATCGAGTCGTCGCGTAAGGCGTCGCGGTACGATATGCGGAAAACCGCCGAATTCCCGAATCGTACCGCATGTGTGTGTACACAAAACGCGGTATCGGTGTAAACCCGGCTGTTGTGTACACATACATGCGCATCGTGCCGTGCAGACGGTTGCGGCGGTGTGTTCATCGTTGTACCCATTCGCAGGATTGCTTTGGTCGGGGTGATGGTGGCGATAAAAACGACAGTAACGACCTTGGCGGAGCGAGAATGGCGGCGGAGCCGCGTAGGTGAAATGATGACGGGTGCCGGTGATGCCGTCGATGGCATCACCGGCACAGCATCTACCGGTTGGAGGCCTCGACCTTGGCGGCGCGGCGGGAGCCGTCCACGGCGTCAATCACCAGACGGCGCAGGGCGTCATCGACTTTGCCTGCCGGATGCGCGTCGAGCCAGGCGTCTCCCAAAGCCACCAGCGTCTCGGCGGGCGCGTGCTCCGGATAGAGGAAACGCAGCAGCACGTCCGCTACATGGAAGGATCGATTCTTCCAGATCCACTCCGCCTGCTCGAAATAGGCGTCCGCGTACGGCTCGTAGAGGTCGGCGCGGCCCACATTCGTGTTGAACGCGGGTGCCATCTCCCACAACTGCGTGTGCGACAGCGACTCGTCGTGCAACATGAGGTCCCAGTACCGGCGCTTGACGTCGGGGTCGGGAATCGAGCATTTCGCGGCCAACGCCTGCTCGCGGTTGCCCGAGGTGTCGTTCGAGGCCAGCTCGCGGTCGATGTCCGCCTCGGTGAGGAATCCGCGCGAGGCGAGCGCGCGCAGGATCGTCCACCGCATGCCGTTGTCGATGGCAAGGCCCTCGAACGTCACCGAGCCGTCCAGCAACCCTCGCGCATGTGCCTCGAACGCGTCATCCGTCGCATACTTGTTCAGATACGCGGTGACCAGCTGGAACTGCTGGTCCGAACCGGGCTCGGCGGCGTCGATGAGCTTCCACAGTTCCTCGGAGATGTGCGCGAGCACGGCCGCACGACGCTCCAGCGGCACGTAATGCTGCGCGGTGATCTGCATCTCGCGCATGCTGTAGGTGAACGTGGACGGCTGATGTTCGGTGGCCAACGCCTTGAGCGACAGGTCGATGAACCGTTCGGCGGGGAAGTCGCCGTCTCGGGTCATCGACCAGAACGTCTGCCAGAGCACGGCGCGGGCCAGCGGGTCGGCGAACCGGTACAGGTTGTCGGCGGCGAAGCTCGCCGAACGCGGGTCCAGCCTCACCTTGGTGTAGGTCAGGTCGTCGTCGTTGATGAGGATGACGTCGGGCAGCGGACGGCCCGCGGCTTCGGCGACCGTGGTGGTCTCGCCGTCCACATCCAGTTCGAAGCGTTCGGTGCGGCGCACCTTGCCGGTGGCCTCGTCCAGATTGTAGAAGCCCACCGCGAGACGGTGCGGGCGCAGTACCGGGTATTGCTCGGGTGCGGTCTGCGTCAGCGTCAGTTCGGCGATCTTGCCGTGCGCCCCGGAATCACCGGAATCCCGGGAATCATTGGAATCCCCGGTGGCGGTCACGGACGCCGCGATCGTGTTCATCCCCGGATGCTCGAGCCAACGCTCCGCCCAGACGCGCATCGGCCGACCGCTGGCCTTCTCCAGCGCATCGAGCAGGTCGTTCAGCGTGGCGTTGCCGTAGGCGCGGTCGGTCAGGTACTCGTGGATGCCCCTGAAGAACGCCTCGCGGCCCACGTAGTACACCATCTGCTTCAGCACGGCCGCGCCCTTGGCGTAGGTGATGCTGTCGAAGTTGACGTACGTGTCATTGAGATCGTTGATCGGCGCGACCACCGGATGCGTGGTGGGCCGCTGGTCGATGTCCAGCGCGCCGTACTTCTCGCACGAGCAGAACGTGGCCCAGGCGTCCTTCCATTCGGTGCGCTCCACGCATGACAGATACTCCATGAACGTGGCGAAGGACTCGTTGAGCCACAGGTCGTTCCACCACTTCATGGTCACGTAGTCGCCGAACCACATATGGGCGAGCTCGTGCAGCACGTTGAGCACGCGGCGTTCGGCCACGTTGCCCGCCACCTTGGAGGTGAAGGCGTACTGGTCGTGCATGATGACCAGTCCGATGTTCTCCATCGCGCCGGAATTGTATTCGGGCACCAGCGCCTGGTCGTACTTCTCATACGGGTACGGCACGCCCCACTGCTCGGCGTAGAATGTCATGCCGGCCTTGGTGATGACGAACAGGTAATCCGTGTCCTTGGCCAGCGCGTCGGCGAGCGTCTGCCGGCAGTACAGGCCCAGTGCGATGGTCCGGCCGTCGGGGTTTTCATAGTCCGTATGCCATTCGGCGTATGGACCGATGGTCAGCGCGGTCAGGTACGAGGACATGACCGGCGTGGTCTTGAATCGCCAGTGCCGGACCGGCTCGGCCGGCCCGTCGCCCAAGGTGCCGGGCTCGGTGAGCGCACCAGGCACGTCCTCGCTGGCGACGACGGGCGTGTTCGACAGGGCGATCCACGATGCGGGAGCCTTGAGGTCGAAGGTGAATGTGGCCTTGATGTCCGGCTGGTCGAACACGGCGTAGACGCGGCGTGCGTCCGGCACCGCGAACTGCGTGTACAGGTACACGTTGCCGTCCGCGGGGTCCACGCTGCGCTGCAGGCCCTCGCCGGTCTTCGAATACCGGCCCAGCGCCTTGACCTCCACGGTGTTGTGCGCCGTCAGATCGGACAGCGTGATACGCGAGTCCGCGTAGACGCGCTCCACCGGCAGAGCTTCGCCGTTCAGCGTGATCGATTCGACCTGTTCGGCGGTCAGGTCCAGAAACGTGGACGCTCCGGCGATTGCGTCGAAGTCGATCGTCGTGACGGACGCGAACGTGTCCGGTCCGCGGGTCACGTCCAGTGATACGCGGTAGTCCGGCGTGCCGACGATGGCGTGCCTGCGCTCTGCCGCTTCGTTCTGGGTCAGATTGGTTCCCGGCATATGTTCCCCCTTGCTTGGTGGAGGCCGCGACGGAGCGGCCATGCGCCCCATGCTACTGGCTTGGCGTCGCGCGTCACGTTACCAATGGAGGCATATCGGCGGGGAATCGGGGAACTCGATGGTTTTGTCCACCTCGGTGAAGTTCCGTATACCGGCGGGTAAACAGCGAATGAGAATCCACCCGACCACCGGATTCGTCCATCAATTGGGCCGCTCGCCGGCCGTATGGTTGGAAGCCAGCGGCGATGCGTCGAGGCACCGTCGGCAAGCGAAGAGTCTGAACAGGAGGGTCACGCTCATGCCCATCGTGTATCACGAGAACACCAAGGTCTTCCACATCCACAACCGGTACTTCTCCTACATCATCGACGTGCTGCGCAACGGTCAGATCGGGCAGCTGTACTTCGGTGCGCCGCTGAAGGACCGCGAGAACTTCACCCATATGCAGGTCAACGAGCGCCGCGACATGGACCCGTGCGTCTACGAGGGCGACCAGAGCTTCTCACTGGAGGACACCAAGCAGGAATACCCGGTCACCGGCAACGGCGATTTGCGCAACATGGCCGCCACGGTGGTCAACCCGGACGGCAGCCGCTACGCCGACTTCAAGTACGTCTCGCACGTCGTCACGCCGGGCAAGCCGAAGCTCGAGGGACTGCCCGCCACCTACGTGGAGGACGACGCCGAGGCCGAGACGCTGACCATCACGCTCGCCGACGAGGTCACCAAGGCCGAGTTGGAGCTGTCCTACACGCTGTACGCCGACCGTCCGGTGCTGGCCCGCAACGCGCGCTTCGTGAACCACGGCGACCGGGAGCTCGTACTTGACGCGGCGATGAGCGCCAACATCGACCTGCCGGACGCGCGTTGGAACATGCTCGACTTCACCGGCGCATGGGGCCGTGAACGTCATCTGGACGAACGCCCGCTCAAGACCGGCGTGCAGTCCATCTACAGCCTGCGCGGCCACAGCTCGCACCAGTTCAACCCGTTCCTCATCCTCAAGCGCCCGGAAACCACTGAAACCGCCGGCGAGTGCTTCGGCGTGAGCCTGGTCTACAGCGGCAACTTCCTCGGCCAGGTCGAGGTGGACAACTACCACGTCACCCGCGTGATGATGGGCATCCACCCCGAGGGCTTCGCATGGCGGCTTGGCCCCGGCGCGACATTCCAGACGCCCGAGGCGGTCATCGTCTACAGCGCCGACGGCCTCAACCACATGAGCCAGGCCTACCACGAGCTGTACCGCACCCGTCTGGCCCGCGGCTACTGGCGCGACCGCCCGCGCCCGGTGCTCATCAACAGCTGGGAGAGCACGTACATGCGCTTCGACGAGGACAAGGTGTACGGCATCGCCGCCAAGGCGCACGAGCTCGGCGTGGACCTGTTCGTGCTCGACGACGGCTGGTTCGGCCACCGCGACAACGACGAAAGCTCGCTGGGCGACTGGTTCGCCGACCCGAAGAAGCTGCCGAACGGCGTGGAGGGGCTGGCCCGTCGCATCACCGCGCTCGGCATGAAGTTCGGCCTGTGGTTCGAGCCCGAGATGATCAGCAAGGACTCCAAGCTCTACGAGGCCCACCCCGACTGGATGATTCGCGTGCCGGACCGCACGCCGCTGCACGGCCGCAACCAGTTCGAGCTCGACTTCACCAAGCCCGAGGTGGTGGACTACATCGCCGAGCAGATGGAGAAGATCCTCGGCACCGGACTCGTCAGCTACGTCAAGTGGGATATGAACCGTTCGATGACCGACGTGTTCTCGCAGGGTCGTCCGGCCGAGTTCCAAGGCGAGGTCTACCACCGCCAGATCCTCGGCGTCTACGCGCTCTACGAGCGGCTGACCTCCAAGTTCCCGGAGGTGCTGTTCGAATCCTGCGCCTCGGGCGGCGGCCGTTTCGACGCCGGCATGCTCTACTACGCGCCGCAGGGCTGGATTTCCGACGACTCCGACGCCATCGAGCGTCTGAAGATCCAATACGGCACCTCGTTCGGCTACCCGATCTCCAGCATGGGCAGCCACGTCTCCGCCGTGCCGAACCATCAGGTGTTCCGCAGGACGCCGCTCAAGACCCGCGCGGACGTGGCCTACTTCGGCACGTTCGGCTACGAGCTCGACGTCAACAAGATTCCTCCGGAGGAGCAGGAGGAGATCCGCGCGCAGATCCGGTTCTTCAAGGACCATTACGACCTCATCGCGCACGGCACGTTCTACCGCCTCATCAGCCCGTTCGGCGCGAACCCGGTGGGGCTGCAGGAGGGCGCCGAAACCGCGTGGATGGTGGTCTCCCCGGACCGCTCCCGCGCGCTCGTGGGCTACTACCGCGCCCACCAGCCGGTCAACGAGGGCTACCGTTCGCTCCGTCTCGACGGACTCGACCCGGAGCGCGAGTACGAGGTGCGCGACACCGCCTACCGCATGCCGCAGGTGGACGGCGAGACGTTCTACGGCGACGAGCTCATGCACCACGGATTCGACGTGTCCGACTCCGGCTTCGGCCCGTGGACCACATGGATCTATCAGGGCGACTACCAATCGCGCCTGTTCGAGATCACCGCACGATAAGTCGCGGCAGGTGGAAGCCTCGGCAGGCGGCCCGCCCCACGACGGGCCACTGTCCATCCATCTCATCCGCCTTATCCGTATCAATCCGTCCATCCGTCAATGAACGTCTCTCCCGCGCATAGTGGCGTGGGGGAGACCGCAAAACGCCGCCCGCCCATTTCGGTCGGGCGGCCCTGAAGAAAGGGAAACAATGAACCAACCGACACCGCAGGAGACTGCATCGAACAAGGGCCACGATCTGGCCGAAAAGCTGCGCCACGGCACCCAGTTCCTCGGGCATCCGAGCGCAGTGGGCACCCTGAGCTTCATGAACCTGTGCAACGGCTTCGCCTACGGCGGCATGAACGCGGTGCTCATCTACTTCCTGTACAAGCCGGCCCCCGAAGGCCTGGGCTTCACGCAGGCCGAGGCCTCGCAGCTCATCTCGCTGTACTCCACCGCGGCCCTCCTGTGCGGCCTGGTCGGCTCCTACATGGCCGACCGCGTGCTCGGCCCGCGCCGCGCCCTGAGGTTCGGCCGAATCACCACCTGCCTGGCGTATGTGGTGCTCGCTCTGCCGTTCCTCGGCGTGGTCGGCTACGCGGCCAACCAGATCCTCCTGTGCGTCTCCGCCATGATCACCGGACGCAGCGTCGAGACGCTCGCCGGCAAGATGTACGACAAGCAGGACAAGCGTCGTGACGGTGCGTTCTCCATGCTCTACATCATCAACAACGTCGGCGGCGTGGCCCCGCTCATCACCGGCACCATCGCCCTCGCCACCGGCTACTATCCGGCCTTCGCGCTGTGCGCCGTCTTCGCCGTGCTCGGCGCCGCGTTCTACCTGCTCACCGAGAAGAAGTTCTTCGGGCCTATCGGCGACCAGCCGGACGACCCGGTCGCCCCGGCCAAGCGCACCAGCTTCACCGTCAAGATGATCGCCGGCATCGTCGTGGTCGTGGCCCTCATCGGCATCCTGCTCGGCGCCAAGATCGTGAGCATCGGTTCCTTCGCCACCACTATCAGCACCTGCGCGATCTTCATCCCGATCGTCTACCTCGCCTACATCCTCATGAGCAAGAAGACCACCCGTCCGGAGGCCAAGAGACTCAGCGCCATCATCCCGCTGTACGTGTGCAACGTGTTCGCGATGTGGGTGTGGACCCAGTCCACCTCGATTCTGGCCACCTACGCCGACACCACCGTGGATCGCAACCTGTTCGGCATGACCATCACCCCGGCCGCCTTCCAGACCTGGTCCGCCATCCTCGCCGTCGCGTTCGGCATCATCGTCACCGCGCTGTGGACCCGCCTCGGCGACCACCAGCCCACCGTCGTCACCAAGATGGGCTTCGGCACGATGCTGTGGGGCGCCGGCCCGCTGTTCATGGCCATCCCGTTCATGCTCTACCCGACCGGCGTGAAGGTGAGCCCGATGTGGCTGCTCGTCTTCTACGTGTTCATCATGCTCGGTGAGGCCATCACCTCGCCGTCCGGCTACTCCGCCGCCTCGCTGGTGGCCCCGCTGGCCTTCTCCACGCAGATGATGACCGTGTGGTCCATCTCCCAGTCCACCGGCGCCGCGCTCAACGCGATCTCCGTGAACTTCTACCACGAGGGCTCCGAGGCCGTGTACTTCGCGGCCATCGGCGGCATCACGATCCTCGTGGGCCTGATCGTGCTGCTCTTCACCAAGAAGCTCGGCAAGGTCATCACCGCCCAGGTCGACACCGACCGGAACGCGTGATGCGTGTGATGCGCGCGATGTGACGCCGCCGGGCGGGAGGCGCGGCTTGATCCTCGCGACTCGCCCGGCTGTTCCGTGGCTCCTCGGCTTGGCAGGGGAGCCACAATTATAGTGCGATTGGCCGTGAATCGGCCGGCGCTGTGGAGACGTGAATCGTCATGGAACGCCATGGCCATGATTCGCCATGGGGGATTCATGGCTCCACAGCACCGGCCGATTCACGCGTTGTTGTAATGGCGCATCGTGAAGCTCGTGCGGTAGCGGGTGGGGGTGAGCCCGGTGTGCTGCTTGAAGACGCGCATGAAATACTTCGCGTCGTTGTAGCCGCTGGCCTCCGCCACCTGTTGCACGCTCATCGAGGTGGACAGCAGCAGCTCCTCGGCGCGTTCGATGCGGATCTTCGAGATCTGCGTGGTGATGCTCACGCCGAAATGCTGCTTGTAGATGGTCGACAGGTAGCTGGGGGAGTAGTTGAACTGATCGGCGATCTGATTGACCGAAATGTCCTCGAAGGCGTTGATGCGAATCCACTCATGCACCTTCTGCAGCGCATGGCGTTCACGCTGTTCGCTGTTCGCCGCGGCCGCCCGACCGGTGAGCGAGGCCACCTCGTAGAGCAGGCATGTGGTGAAGTAGTCGCAGTACGAGCTCGGCTCCGGATAGCTCATCTGATAGATGTCGAGCAACTGGTTGAACATGATCGTCAGCCGGTCGGTGTCCATCTGCGAGCTGGACAACGGCAGCACCAGCGAATGGTCGTTATAGGCGGAGGACGCGCCCATGCCGCCCGTCGCGTTCGATCGACGCCAGTGGCGGATACGGAAATGCACCCAGAAGAACTCAAGCGTATCGGTCAGGTATCCGCTGCCCTCATGCGGGGTCTGCGGCGGGATGATGAGGATGTCCTTGCCGCCCACGCGCAGGTCCTCGCCGCCCACGCGCAACGGCAGGATGCCACGCTTGACGAAGATCAGCTCGAAGCTGTTCAGGGTGCGGCGCTCGTGGATCCATCCCGGTGTGCCGATGAACTGGCCGGTCGATTCGAACGAGACCTCGGCCGCCGGCAGATCGGCGATGATCGTCGGCATGGCTGCACCCCCTGTTCGTCCGTCCGGCGGGCCTCGGGCCCGATATCCCCTCAATATCGTAGTGGATGCCGGTAGAGGCGTGGACTCTCCTTTTCTTCGAATAAGGTGTGTTTTTCTTCGTTCACCCGGTTTACGCGTCTGCATACGGTCGTTCACATCGACGGCGTATATGTGCGTATATGAGTATGGTGGTACGGCTACGTAGGTGGGTGGGCGACCGCGACCGGACGCCCGTCCGGTTCGGCCGGAGGAAACTGCGGCGGCATGAATCATGCCGCAGTTTTCTCCACCGAATCGAACGGTTGCCCGGCGCGCGATGCCATCGTACGCAATATGCTGAGTGCAACATCATCCGTGGAGTCATCCACACGACCGATCACCAGACCAGCGAAAGGCGGCAGGCCATGACGATTGCCTTTCTGGAACCCTCGCGACAGTTCCATCTGCGCAACCGATACGTCAGCTACGTATTGCGCGTGCTAGAGGGCGGCGAGCTCAATCATCTGTACTTCGGCGCGCGCCTCAGGGACGACGGCCCGCTGACCGACCTGCAGGAGATTCTGTTCCGCGACATGCTCGCCGTCAGCGATGACCGCGGACTGCTGTCGCTCGAACAGATCAGACAGGAATACCCGGTGACCGGGTCGGGCGACCTGCGCCCGTGCGCGCTGACCGTGTGCGACGAGCGCGGCTCGCACGTCGCCCGGCTCACGTATGCCGGACATACGATCGTCAACGGCAAGCCGGCCATCCAGGGGCTGCCGTCCACCTACGTCGAGGATACGGGCGAGGCGCAGACGCTGGAGATCATCCTGCGCGACGATGCGCTGGGATTGCAGGCCGTGCTCCGGTACTCGATCTACGAGGACCTGCCGGTGATCACCCGCAGCGTGCGTCTGGAGAACGTGGGAGCCCATCGGCTTGCCATCGAATCGGCGTACAGCTGCTCGCTGGACCTGCCGGACGCGGAGTGGGACATGCTCACGCTCACCAACGCGTGGTCGCGCGAATGCGAGGCGACCCGCGTGCCGTTGCGCGTCGGCGGGCAGCGCGTTTCCAGCCTTGACGGACGCAGCAGCCAGCACGCCAACCCGTTCGTGATGCTCGCCCGACCCAGCACCGACGAGCTGCACGGCGAGGCCATCGGCATGAGCCTGGCCTACAGCGGCAACTTCAACATCGAGGCGACGGTCAGTTCGTTCAACGGCGTGCGCCTGCGCGCCGGCATCAACCACGAGCTGTTCCGTTGGCGGCTGGAGCCAGGGGAGCCCTTCCAGACCCCGGAGGCGATCGTCGCGTACTCCGACCACGGACTGAGCGCGTTGAGCCAGACCTTCCACACGCTGCTACGCACCCGCATGTCGCGCGGCCCGTGGCGCGACCGGCGCAGCCCCGTGGCGCTCAACACCTACGAGGCGCTGTACATGCGTGTGGATGAGCGAAGCGTGATGGAGCTCGCCGACCAGGCCGCGGATCTCGGCATGGAACTGGTCGTGGTGGACGACGGCTGGTTCGGCCACCGCGACTGGGACGATTCGTCCATCGGCGACTGGACGCCGGATACGGACAAGTTCCCGCGAGGGCTCAAGCCCGTGGCCGACCACATCCACGGGCTCGGCCTCAAGTTCGGCCTGTGGTTCGAGCCGGAGATGGTCAACCCCGATTCCGACCTGTACCGGGCCCACCCCGACTGGGTGCTCGGCGACGCCACGCGCGAGCTGAGCATCGGACGCCACCAGTACGTGCTCGACCTGACGCGCGACGAGGTGCGCGACCACATTCTCGACGCGATGTCGACGGTGATTGCGGACAACGACGTGGACTACATCAAATGGAACATGAACCGCTCGCTCTCCGAGGTGTTCTCCGCCGCGTGGCCCGCCGACCGGCAGGGCGAGATCTACCACCGGTACGTGCTCGGCTACTACGACCTGCTGTCCCGACTGCTCGAACGATTCCCCGAACTGCTCATCGAGGCCAGCGCGGGCGGCGGCGGGCGTCTCGACCCGGCCGTGCTCGCATACTGCCCGCAGTACTGGATCTCCGACTGCACCGATGCCATGGAGCGCGTCAAGATTCAGTACGGCACGTCGCTCGCCTACCCGCTCGGGGTGATGTCGAACCATATCACCCCGGTGCCCAACGCGCAGACCGGCCGGTCGGCGTCGCTCAAGACCCGCGGCGACGTGGCCCTGTTCGGCGTGTTTGGCTACGAGCTCGATCCGCGCGCCTGCACCGAGGAGGAGCGGCTTACGATCCGCGGGCAGATCGCGCTCGCCAAGGAATACGCGGAACTCGTGCGCTGCGGCGACTTCTACCGGCTGCTCGATCCGTTCCGCTCCCGCACGGCCTCCTCGCCGACGGATGTGGCGTGGATCGTGGTCTCGCGCAATCGCCGCGAGGCGCTGGCCGGGTACTACCGCAACCGTGTGGGCGTCAACGTGCCGGTGCGGTATCTGCGGCTCGCCGGGCTTGATGAGAGCGTGCGGTACGCGGTCGATGAGATCGGCTTCGACGTGGAGCGTCGGCCGCGCTACGGCGACGAGCTGCAGCGGGTGGGACTGGCGATGACCGACGGGTCGAACAGCCAGCTGCATCCGCGGGTGCCGCTCGGCGACAATCTCTCGCGCATCTTCCACCTGCACGCCATCGAGGAGTAACGGCGAGAAGTACGGGTGCGTGGGTCGCGGGCGAGGAGCGGGGAGCGGCCGGATGCATACGAGGCGGTCGGTCGCCGGCCCGGTGTGCCGCGTACGGACGCGGTCGGCGTGGGGCGCCCGCTGTGATGTGCGGCGATTCAGGAATTAAGGCTAGTCAAGGCAATCCGATGGGAAAGGAGTACTGATGTTCAGCATTCTCGACATGTTCAAGATCGGCGTGGGGCCCAGCTCCTCGCACACGGTGGGCCCGATGTGCGCGGCCCACGCCTTTGCGGAGTCGTTGAAGGACAGCGGCCTGCTCGGGCGCGTGGCCCGCGTGCGCAGCACCCTGTACGGCTCGCTCGCGCTGACCGGCATGGGCCACGGCACCGACCGCGCCACCGTGGCGGGTCTTGAAGGCAACCTGCCCGCCACCGTGGACACCCACCATGTGCTCACCATCAAGCAGGAGTGCGAACGCACCGGCAAGCTCATGCTCGACGGCACGCACGAGATCGACTTCGACTACGAGCACGACGTGGCGTTCGAACTGTGGCAGCGTATGGCCGCGCATCCCAACGGCATGCGGTTCCAGGCGTTCGACGCCGCCGGCAACCTCGTCGACGAGCAGGTCTGGTATTCGATCGGCGGCGGCTTCATCCGCAAAGGCCACCCGGACGACCTCATGATCGGCATCCACGACCGTCCGCCGGAGGGTACCGCGTTCGCCGACGAGGACGAGTCCGCCACCGACTTCGGCCCGCAGGTGCCCTATGATTTCACCTCGGGCGACGAACTGCTCGAGATCTGCAAGCGCGAGCACATGCCCATCGCCGACGTGGTGTGGGCCAACGAGATCGCGATGCGGCCGGCCGAGCAGGTGCGCGCCGACCTGCTGCGCGTGTGGCAGGTGATGCGCGAGTGTGTGACCAATGGCTGCACGAGCGAGATGAAGACGTTGCCGGGTGGCCTCGATGTGCCGCGCCGCGCGCCGAAGATGTACTCCCGGCTCGCCTCCAACAGCGACCTGCTCAACCGTCGCCGCCGGGTGGACGCGGTGCTCGAATCCTCGGACGCCGCATGGGTGGACCTGTTCGCGCTGGCCGTCTCCGAGGAGAACGCGGGCGGCGGCCGCATCGTCACCGCGCCGACCAATGGATCGGCCGGCATCATCCCGGCCGTGCTGGAGTACTACTGGCATTTCGTGGATTCGGCCGACGAGGACGGCATCGTGACGTTCCTGCTCACCGCCGGCGCCATCGGGTACCTGTTCAAGCGCAACGCCTCCATCTCCGGCGCCGAGGTCGGCTGCCAGGGCGAGGTCGGCTCGGCCTGTTCGATGGCCGCCGCCGGCCTGTGCGCGGTGATGGGCGGCACTGTGGCGCAGGTGGAGAACGCGGCCGAGATCGGCATCGAACACAATCTGGGCCTGACCTGCGATCCGGTGAGCGGACTCGTGCAGATCCCCTGCATCGAACGTAATGCCATGGCCGCCAACACCGCCATCAACGCGGTGCGCATGGCCATGCTCGGTGACGGCTCGCACATCGTCACCCTCGACCAGGCCATCAAGACCATGAAGGACACCGGCGAGGACATGATGGCCAAGTACAAGGAGACCTCCCAAGGCGGGCTCGCCGTCAACGTGGTCGAGTGCTGAGGGTCATACATCAGTTCCCCTCACTTAAGCTCCCCTCTCTGAGGGGAGCCGTCTGCATAGCCGACTGAGGGGAGCGGAAAGCCCGGTAATCGCCCCACTCGTACGCCTATTACCCGAATCGGGAAGAATCTTCCACCTAAAACAGGGATTCCTGCACATATTCGCCGTCCCCGCGTGGGTATTTTGACGGGAAATCCCATGAATCAGGCAAACATCAGGTAAGCGGGGAACCGAATATGACCGATGAACAGTACTCCTACGAAAACGCGATCCGCGAGTTCGTCTACATCGAACTGCCGTTCGACGGCGATGCGGATGGACGCAACGATCTGGTGCGCGCGGACATCATCCGCCCGCGCGAACTGGACGGCGTCGAGAAGATTCCGGTCATCATGGACCCGAGCCCGTACTACTCGCTCTACCCGCGTCACGGCGAGATGATCGAGTACGCGCACCCGGAGGACAAGTGGAACAGCCCGCTCAAGCAGTTCACCTTCTTCTTCGACAACTACTTCGTGCCTCGCGGCTACGCGGTCATCCTGCTGAGCACGTCCGGCACGTCGCTGTCCGAGGGGTTCTGCGACATCGGCGGCCCGAAGGACGTGGCCTCCGCCAATGCGGTGGTCGACTGGCTCAACGGACGTGCCAAGGGATACCTGACCCGCGACCGCCGCACGCCGGACAACGAGGTGAAGGCCGACTGGGCGTCCGGTCTGGTCGGCGCGATCGGCAAGTCCTACGACGGTTCGGTGCCCAACGGCATGGCCGCCACCGGCATCGACGGGCTCAGGACCATCGTGCCGATCTCCGCGATCTCCAGCCAGTACGACTGGTACCATCCGCAGGGCGTGCTGCTCAACGGCGACGACGCGGACGGCGCCTGGTGGGAGCCGGACAACTTCGCCGCCAGCCTGCAATCGCCCGCCGAAGGCCGTCTCCAGCGGTTCAACACCAAGGGCGGCTGGCAGCGCCTGCACGACGGCTCGGACAAGAAGCACCGCAGCTACAACGAGTTCTGGGCCGAGCGCGACTACCGTTCACATGTGGACCGGTACAAGGCGAGCGTGTTCATCGTGCACGGCGTCAACGACCTCAACGTGATGATGAACCAGGTGGGCACCTACTGGAAGGCGCTGGGGGAGTACGGCGTGCCCCGCAAGATCTGGCTGCATCAGTACGCGCATGACGACCCGTTCGACGTGCGCCACGACGCATGGCTCACGACGTTGGAGCGTTGGTTCGACTACTGGCTCAAGGACATCGACAACGGCATCATGGACGAGCCCGAGGCCTCCATCGAGGACCCGGACGGCAACTGGCACGAGTACCCGAGCTGGCCCGTGCCGGGCGCGGTCGACCACACGTTCGGCGTGGCCGGCGGTGAGGACGCGCGGCTGGGTGTGCTGGGCGCGTTGGACGCGCTGGGCGGGGCCGGGGACGAAGATGCGTCGTCGGCTGCGTCGGCTTCGGCGGGCGTGGTGGCGGCGTCGGGCGTGACTGCTGCGTCGGCCTCGACTGGCGTGGCGGTTGATGAGGCATCGGCGGGTGTGGCGGTTGCGGCGGCGCCGGTCTCGGCGGATTCCGACGAGCCCGCGCATGTCGCCGTCATCAAGGGCGCGCGCATTCCGGAACTCACGCGCTTTGCCGAATTCGCCAAGGCGCACGACGACCGCCTGCTGTACGTCGGCGAGCCGTTGGAGCGCGACTGGCATATCTCCGGCACTCCGCACATCAGCCTGCGTGTCAAGGCGTCCGCGCCCGACACCAACCTGTGCGCCTCGCTCATCGAATACGGCGAAGGCAACTACGTGCAGGTGAGCGAGGACATCCACGCCCTCGTGGAACTCACCGAAAAGCGTCCGCCGGTGGGCGGCTACACCGACGACGACAAGGCGTCGTACGTGGTGTGCGTGCCGCGCAAGTCCCACGAGATGCAGAACATGGTCACCCGCGGCTGGATCGCCACCGCGCACAAGGATTCGTTCAGCGAGTTCACGCCCACGGCCGTGGACGAATGGTATGAGATCGGCTTCGACCTGCTGCCCACCGACTGGACCGTGCGCGCCGGCCACCGCCTCGCGCTCGCCATCTACAACAACTCGAAGCGCCTCGCCGCCGTGCCGCTCTCCGATTTCACCGTGGACCTCGATTCCGTCCGCCTCACGGTGCCTTTCGTGGCTGCGTAGGTTGGGTTGGCCGGCACCGGTCTGTTTGCACGGTGACGGCCAACCCGGTCGGTGCCTCGCTGATTTGGTTGGTGCCGTTTATCCCGTCTCCTTGATTTGCTCGGTTGCCTAGGCCTATTCAATCTCCTCAGCGGCCGTTTCCTACCAGAAGGCGGCTGTTTCCAGTAGAAAACAGCCGCTGAGGAGACGGTGAGCGGCCGTTTCCTACTGAGAGTCATGCTCTTCCAGTAGAAAACAGCCGCTGAAGAGCGAGTAAGCGTCCCTTTTCTACTGGAAGCGCATCTCTCCTGGTAGAAACCGGCCGCTGAGGAGCCGATAAGCGTCCGTTTCCTGTCAGGAACACGTCGCTTCTGACGGAAAACGGACGCAATCGGGCTTTCTAGCGTCCGGATTCTGTCAGGATCCGCTGGTCCTGACCATTAACGGACGCTGAGAGGCGGTTTTGCGTCCGATTATGGTCAGTAGTCCCTCACTTCTGACAGAAACCGGACGCTGAAGAACCCACGGGCAACTCACGGGAAGATAAGGACTACGGTTGGTGGATTTTTCTGGGGTGGGGTGGAGTCCTCTTCTGGAATCGGCTGGAAATGGTCATCGGCAATGAAATCGGGCCGATTGCGTAACAATCACGAACCTATACTCCCTGACCAAAGGCGGGGTGCGGTCCGGCTCTCGGGATCTCGCGCATGGGTGTTGTCAGACCTCTGCGCGACCGATGAGAAGAGCTGGCCGCGACGCCCCGCCGAGGAACAGGAAGGAAGACTCCCATGATTATCAGGCACAAGCGCATAGCCATGATCTCGGCGGCCATGCTGTCCGTCACCATGCTTCTCGCCGGCTGCGGCGCGGGCTCCAATGGCGCGTCCGCAAGTGGCGGCGCGGGCGACAACATCATCACCATCTCCACGGTCGAACCGCAGAAGCCGCTCGTCCCCGGCAACACCTATGAGGCGGCCGGCGGCAACGTCAACGACATGCTCTTCTCCGGACTGGTCGGCTTCAAGCCGGACGGCACCGCGGTCAACGAGGTGGCCGAGTCCATCACGCCGAATGCGGACAACACCAAGTTCGACATCGTGCTGAAGTCGGGGTGGAAGTTCACCGACGGCACGCCGGTCACCTCCGAAAGCTTCACCAAGGCGTGGAGCTACACGGCCAACGCCAAGAACGGCCAGCTGTGTGCCAGCTTCTTCTCAATGATCAAGGGTTACGACGACTTGCAGGACACCTCCAAGCTCAAGGGTGATGAGCAGCTGTCCGGCCTGCACGTCACCGACGACACGCACTTCAGCGTGGAGCTCAACGCCCCCAACTCGGTGTTCCCGGTGATCCTCGGTTATTCCGGCTACTACCCGGTGCCCGAATCCTTCTACAAGGACCCGGAGAAGTTCGGCAACAACCCGGTGGGCAACGGCCCGTACAAGTTCAAGTCGTGGGAGCACGGCCAGAGCATCGAGCTGGTGAAGAACCCCGACTACCAGGGCAACTTCAAGCCGAAGAACAACGGTCTGACCTTCAAGATCTACACGTCGAACAGCTCCTCGTATGCCGACGTGCAGGGCGGCAACCTGGACGTCTCCGCCACCATCCCGCCCTCGGCCGTCAAGACCTTCCAGAAGGATTCACGCCTCAACGCCTACAGCAAGCCGAGCTCCGGCATCGCCACGTTCACGATTCCGTCCACGCTTGAGCACTTCACCGGCGAGGAGGGCGTGCTGCGCCGTCAGGCCATCTCGATGTCCATCGACCGCAAGATGTTGTGCGACAAGCTGCTCGCCGGCACCGCCACGCCGGTCAAGGACTTCTCCGCCCCGCCGATCTCCGGCTACTCCGACAGCCTCAAGGGCAACGAGAATCTCGAATACAACCCGGACAAGGCCAAGGAGCTGTGGAAGAAGGCCGATGAGATCAACCCGTGGAGCGGCAAGTTCACCATCGCGTTCAGCACCGACGGCGATATGAAGCCCATCTACGACGCCGTGATCAACGAGATCAAGAACACGCTGGGCATCGACGCCGCCACCGCCCCGATGCCCACCGGCAACGAGTTCCACGAGGCCGTGACCGACCGCAAGATCAAGGGCGCGTTCCGCGCCGGCTGGCAGGCCGACTACCCGTCCATCGAGAACTACCTGACGCCGATCTTCTCGTCCGGTGCCGCGGACGGTAAGGGCTCGAACGACGGTGACTACAAGAACCCCGAGTTCGATGCACTGCTCGATCAGGCCGCGCAGGCCTCGGACGTGGACAAGGCGAACTCGCTGTACCAGCAGGCCGAGGAGATCCTGCTCAATGATCTGCCGCAGATTCCGTTGTACAACCAGAACGCGAATGCGGTCTTTGGCAAGAACGTGAAGAACGTGGAGCCCAACTGGAAGGGTGTGCCCACGTTCTTCGAGATCACCAAGGCGTGACGACGCCGATCCGACGGCACGCCAGGTGTGTGTAGCACACGGGCATCGCGTCGCAATACGAAACGGCTGGCAGGACCATTCGCAGTCCTGCCAGCCGTTTCATACCGTCGCTACCAATCAGGCCTTCCAGAAGCGTTTGACCACCATGATTCCATCGGCCACGGCGAACGCGACGATTGCTGCGAGAGGGAAAAGCGCGGCCATCGGAGAAGCATAGAAATCGGCCACATCGATGTCTATCGCGCCGCGCAGATAGACGAACGACATCGACGGGACCAGCAGCAACGCTACAGCCTGCAATGCCAGAGCCGTCGCATACAGACCAAGATTGATTGCGAGCCGGTTGCCTGACAGCCGAAGCAAAACGACCGATATCGCAATTGCCGCAACTAGGCCAATGACAAACAACAATGCCGGAACGCTGTCCATTGATCCTCACTTCGTCAAGTGGCTATGCATTTCCTTTCAGTATAGGAGGGAGGGCAATTCTCATATTCGGCCGCCGGTCTCAGCTGAGGCTGATGGCGACCGGTCCGTCGGACACGGGGATGGTGAGGTCGCGCCCGCAATGACGGCCGATGGTCAGGACGGCGCCGTCGTGGGTGAAGGCGCGCAGGGTGGCGCGGCCGTCGAGCGCGTTGGTGACGTCGAGGGTGATGATGGTCCGGCCGGATTCGCATTCCTCGATGGTCGCACTGGCGTACCGGGCGCCGTCGAGCATCACATGGATGCGGTCGGCGGCGGACCGGATGAGATGGAACCGCCGGTTCACACCGTCGGTGGGCGTGATGTGGGTGATTCGGGTGCCGACGACGCCGCGCGTCACATTGACGTCGGCCTGATTATCATCCGATTGCGTGCCGCCGTATACCACACGCCCGAAATCCGGGTCGTCGGCCACGACCGTCGCGGCACCGCGCAGGTAGCCGCAATAGCCGAGATCGGTTTCGCAGCCGTAGATCCAATAACCACGGTCCGCGGGCTGGCCGAGCCAGGTGGTGGCGTAGGGGAGCGGCTCGAATCCGCCGCTGGAGGCGCCCTGGTTTTCGGCGCCCGGGAACCAGTATCCGTACCCGCTCGCCTTATCGCCGGCGTTGACCAGCGCCCACGAGCTCAGCAGCGACGCCGAGGCGAGCCGCAGTAGCCCGAACGGCGAACCGTCCGCGTACAAGGCGTCCTGCAGCAGCGACCATCCGCCCATCTGCGACATGTAACTCAACGTGTACTGCATCGTGTCGTTGCGGATGTCGGAACCGGTGACGTAATAGCCGTTCTCCAGCCATCCTCGGCAGGCGATGTTGCAGGCGCGCTGGTAGCGGTCGAACCGCTCCACGTCGCCGGCTCGGTACGAGGTCGCGGACCGTCCGTCCGTGTTCCACACGCGCATCGCATGGCCGCGTCCCCAGTCCACCACGGCCTGCGTGGTCTCGAACCCGGTGGTGTCGAAGGCGTATTCGGAGCCGAACAGGTCCTTGGCCTGACGGATGAGGAAGTCGGCCTTGTGGTTCCAGTACGCCTCCAGCTGGGCGGCGCGCACCGGTTCGTCCTCGACGCGCAGCGCATCGATCACGTCGGCGATGACCAGTTCGTTGTAGTAGCCGGTCCTGTACGGCGACGTGTTGTCCAGCTTCGACTCGTAGTCGTAGCCGACCTCGTCCGGATACCGGTACATCGCCGTGAACGTGCCCCACGCGCGCTTGAGGTATTCGCGTGCCGGCAGTGCGGTCCATTCCGGTTTGCGCACGGCGATCCGGTACATCATGAACCAGGTGAGCGCCACATGCGGGTAGTCCCACAGACGTCCGATGTGCAGCTGCTCATTGCCGTTGAGACCGCGATGGTCGCGCAGGTTCTTCCAGTCCGGTACGCCGTAGACGCCGTACGGCCACTCCTCCTCGTCGGTGCGCTGCAGCCCGCCCCACACGAACGAGCCGAGATACCGGTCGAGCGCATGCACCTCGTCCTCGACCGGGTGCTCGGCGTTCTTCGCCGCGAGGAACGCCGGCTTGGCAAGGCCAGGGTCGTCGCAGGTGACCTCGTAGATGCGCCAGCCCTTGATCTCGTCGTAGTTGTCCGGGTTGAGCAGTGCGCCGGTCTTCGTGTTGCGTTCCTGCAGCAGGCCGTCGTACCACTTGTCCGGTGCGTCGGCCTGGCAGCGTCGCAGATAGTCTGCGCGCGAGTCGATGAGTTCGCCGACCGGCAACGTGGCGAATAGTTCCAGATAGCCGACGTGGCCGTCGCCATAGCGCAACGTCAGCAGGTTCTCGCCGAGCCGGTCAAGCCGCACGCCGTAGATGCGACGGAACACGCCGTGACGTCCGTGACGATTCCCGTCGTCGCCCATGCCGTTGCCGTCGCCTGTGCCGGCGTAACTGCCCGTGGCCCCATCGCCCGAACCCGCGTCGATCACGCAATCCTCGACCAGCCGAATCGCGGTCTCGTCCGGATGCTCGGCGGTGAGCGTGACGTCCGCATACCGGGAGTCGATCTTGATGAGCGCCTCGGTGCCGCGCGGAAGCGTATAGCCGGGCACCACCTGCACGTCGAGCTTGCCATGGGCGATCAGTTCGCGTCGCGCCTCGTCGTATCCGTCCACCCAGAGCAGATCGAGGCCGAATGCGCGCCGCTCGCCGGGTGCCAGGGTCAGCGAGCTGGTCGGCAGACGCCAGCGCCCGCCCTCATGGGTGCGGGCTTCGGCCGCCGCCGCGTCGCCATGCATGTGGATGCGGTACACCTCACGGGTTTCGCCGTCGCGCGTCGGCTGTTTGCCAAGATCGAACAGCTCCCAACGCACGCCGTCTGCGGGGATGCCCAGCAGATACGGCGGCTTGCCGTCGGAAGGCGTGGCCAGCATGAACGAGTTGTCGCCGGCCACTTGCGTGTGACGAATCATGCGCTGCGCGGCGTCCACGCCCCACGCCATGCGGCTGTTCAGCGGCACGGCCATGCCCACATCGGTCAGGGTCAGCGGTTCGCTGCCCGTGTTGGCGAGCGAGACCGTCGCATGCAGCGTGCGTCCGTCCAGTCGGAACGACAAGGTGGCCTCAAGCGGCCCGTCGCGGAATACGGCGTCGCCGTCCGCGTCGAGATGTCCGTTCAGGCCGGCCGTCGAGAACTTGCGATCGTTGTCATACGTGATGGTGACATCGCCGAAGCCCATGTCCGGGTCGATGGCCTCGATGCCACCGGCCGGCGTGGTCAGTGAGGAGAGGCGGCCGTCCGTGATGACCGCCGACTGGTAGCCGTTGGTCAGGTCGTGGCTCGCGTGGATGGATTTCGGGTCGTCCAGCAGGAAGTGGTAGAGCGAATCCATGCCATTCGCGCCGTCCGAGAAACCGCGCGGCGTCTGCGCGAATCGCACGAGGAAGGACGCGATATCGTTCTCGCTCGATGCGAACGTGAGCAGTATGGTGAACGATTCGGCCTGGCCCGGTGCGAGCGTGAGCGTACGGGCCGGTTCATGCCAGTGCGTATACGCGTATTCCGGTGCGCCGCGCCGGCCTGCGGAACGCAGATAACAGCGATATGCGGACGGGCGCAACGGCTCCACCAGCTCGAATTGCGTCGTGTCATATGGCATGACCAGCAGACGGAAGTCGCGCTGACCGGCGTAGGGCAGCAGCAGGAAGGCGTCGGGGGAGTCCAGCGGGGTCGGCCGGTCGTCGGGATGGGTGATGGATGACGGATTGTGTGCCGTGTGAGTACCGGATGCGTTGACTCCGGCAACTAAGCCGCGGGAGACGATATCGGCGGGGAGGTATGCGTTCGGGGCTGTATCGTCGACGCCGAAGTCAGCGTACAGATCATCAAGCGTGACCGGTCCATCCCCGTCGTTGCGCACGGTGACCGTGAGACTGGCGAAGACGTCGTCCATCGCGCCGTCGATGGCAACCGTCACGCCAATGCCGTGCGCATCGGGCTGGCCGGTCAGGGTTCCGGTCGTGACGCGCGAGCCCGACGCCGTGACGCACACGGCTCCCACAGTGATTGGGGCCAGCGGGCAGGCCGTGCCATGGGGGTCGGTCAGCGTGAAACGGCCATCGTCGGTGATGATCTGCATGGTGTTCTCCTTTACGGATTACGGACGGATTATGGACGTCGATATGGAATCGGCTCTCCTCCGAAGAGGAGAGCCTGATGCGGCGCAATCGCCCGCTGCGCCTGCGAACAATCCGCCGGATTACTCGCTCGGTGTCTGCCCCTCACCTGAGAGGGGCAGACACGGCAGGGCGGACTCGGCGAATCACTTCACGCGCACGTAGGCGTGGTAGTGCTCGAACTCGATCTGCTCAAGCGGCACGAACTTCAGGCCGGTGGCCTGATGCGTGAAGGTGAGTGTGCCGGGTTCGCGCACGAACGCGGCATCCGGGTCGGACTCGTTCACCGGCACGTCCAGGTACTTGGTCTCGTCGCTCAGGGCGGCGAGCACGTACGGGCCCCAGGCCACGGCCGCCAGCTCCGGACGGTCCGGGGTGGGGAACAGGTGCATGTGCGGCTCGAAGTCGAGCTCGATGCGCGCGCCGTCGAAGGTGTCGAGGCCGAGCTCGTCGGCGGTGAACGCCAGCTCGCCGGAATCCGTGCGGGCGGCCTCCACCACGATGGGCTCCACGGCCTCGCCGTTCATGCTCACCGCGACCTTGCCGTCCACGCTCCAACCGGGCACGCGCAGGCGCAGCGTCTTCTTGGCCAGATGCTCCACGTCGATGGTCACATGCTCGGGCTTGACGTCCTCCACGCTCACCGTGAGCTTCGCGGCCTCGTCGTCCAGTGTGCCGTTGAGGTATAGGCGCACGTACAGCGCGTCGGCGTCCGTGTAGTAGGCGCCTTCCGCGTAGTAGAAGTGCGATTCCAGACCGGTGCCGTGGCAGCAGCTGTTCTCCACGTCGAAGCTCTTCTGGCCGCCCGGCTGAGTCTGGAAGAAGTACAGGCTGCCGCCCTCGGGCACCTGATCGGTGGACGCCGCGATGTGGTTGACCGTGGTGCGCTCGTAGTAGTCACCGAACTTGGCGTCCTCCGGGAAGTAGCGGTACAGCTCGGCGGAGAGCTTGAGCATGTTGTACGAGGCGCAGCTTTCCGCGGTGTTGTCGAAGATCAGGTTGCCGATCTCGTCGGGCTGGTGGAACATCTCGCCCTGGCCGGTGCCGCCCAGCGCGTAGATGTGGTGGCCGAGCACCGAGTCGTAGAAGAACTTCGCCTGGTCGAGGTAGTACGGCACGCCGGTGGCCTCGAACAGCTTGACCGAGCCGATCACCTGCGGGATGTGCTGGTTGGCGTGCATGCCGCCCAGCGAGTCCACATGCTGGCGCATCGGCACCATGAGGCGGTCGTTGTCGAACAGGCGGGCCGCAGCCAGATGCTTCGGCTCGTGGGTCAGGGCGTACAGGTTGGCGAGCGACTCGTTCATGCCGCCGAACTCGCCGGCGATGTACATGCTCCACATGTTCTGCAGCTGCTCGTGCGGCAGCTTGGACAGGCGGTCGTAGGTCCAGTCGCCCACCTTGGAGGCCACGTCGAGCGCGGTCTGGTTGCCCGCGTAGTTGTAGGCGTCGATCAGGCCGGCGAGGATCTTGTGCAGCGTGTAGTACGGTGCCCAGATGGTCGGGTAGGGGGCGTACTCCTGCAGCTTGTCGAACTGGAACTCGGAGTAGGCGGAGAGGAAGCCGGGGTGGATGCCCTCCTTGCCCTCGAAGGCGTCCTGCACTTCGGCGAGCGAGGCGACCACGTAGTCGAGCTTCGACTTGATGGTCTCGTCGCCGCTGGCCGCGTAGGCCAGGGCCAGCGCGGAGAGGTAGTGTCCGGTGGTGTGGCCGCGCAGCAGGGAGTCCGGCGCGTCCCAGCCGATCATGTCCGGTGCGCCCTTGGTGTCGAGGCCGGCGGCACGACGGAATTCGACGAGCATCTGATCGTCGTCCACGGTACGCAGGAACTCCAGACGGCGGGCCTGATTGCGGGCGAGGAAGCCGTCGCCGGTCAGGCGGACGTGGCTGATGGACACCGGGCTGACCTTGGCGGTGGCGTCCACCGGGGCCTGCGGGTCCTCGGCGTGCACATGCACGGTGGCGTGCGCGTCGATGGTGCTGCCGTCGATCAGGCCGTGGAAGCTCTCCTCGCCGGGCTCGCCCGCGGTGTGCTCCACGCCGTCGTCCCAGTTGATGCGCTGGGAGAGCAGGCGGTCGTCGTCGGTGCGCACGGCGGCGAACATCGGCAGCTCGAACGTGGAGCCGGCCTTGACGTTCAGCTCGATGGGGAAGAACTCCTTGACCTTGATCTTGTTGGCCTGTTCGAGCACCTTGACGGTGAACTCGCGGGTCGCGGTCGCGTCCCCGTGGGTGAGCGTCGCGGTCAGCGTCACGTCGCGGTCGCCGCGACCGTATTCGGGCATGTGCACGGTGCCGTCGGTCTGAATCCAGCGCTCGTCGCTGGTGGCCCAGGTGACCGTGGAGCCGTTCTTGCCCTCGGTGGGCAGGGTCAGGTCGAATTCGACGGTGCCGGTGTTGCCGATGTACAGCAGCTGCGCGTCGGCGTCGACAATCTGCTGGTCGGTGAGTGCGGTGTCGCTCATGATGTTCCTTTCGGTTGGATTGATGGGATGGATACGGGTGATGGATGGAATGGTTACGGGTGATGGTGGTTGGTGGCTTGGCTCCCCTCAGTCGCCTGCGACGACAGCTCCCCTCAGAGAAGGGAGCCAACCGACCGGGTTCGCGTTGCGGACGGTGAACCGGGACAGCTTCTCTCGGAGCGAGGGGAGCCAAGGTAGGGGGATTACAGCGCGGTGAGGCGGAAGAGCCGGGAGAGGTTATCGCCGCCGGGGATCTTCGAACGCCATTCGCCGGACGAGCCGTCGATGAACGTCAGACCCACCTCCTCGAGCTCGTCGCCGTAGCGCGGACGCCACGGATTCGTGTCGAAGCCGATTTCCTCGACCTGGTACTTGGCTGTGCGGTCGAGCCCGGCGAGCTTCAAGTGGAACGGCATGAGGTTCACGCCAACATGTGTGCGGTAGTAGCCCACCAGCGCCTCGCGACGGTCGGGGGAGACCACCATCCATGCGGCGTGCGCCATGCCGAACGCCGGCTCGAGCGCGAACGGGCTGATGAGGCGGTAGAAGTCGCCGGTGGCCACCAGCGAGGCGTACTTCTTATCCAATGCGATCTGCTCGCGGATGGCCTCGCGCTCGGCATCGTCGGTCACCGTGCGCGGGTCGAGCTCGTAGCCGAACGTGCCGAAGTAGGCCACGTCCGCACGGGTCTTGAGCGGCGAGATGCGGCCGGTCTGCGCGTTCGGCACGGCGGAGACGTGGTTGCTCATCATGCTCAGCGGATAGACATAGGAGGTGCCGTACTGGATCTTCACGCGCTCCATCGCGTCCGTGTCATCGGAGATCCACGCCTGCGGCGCGTAGGCGAGCACGCCCGGGTCGATGCGGCCGCCGCCCGAGCAGCACGATTCGATGAGCATCTCGGGGAAGTCGCGGTTGAGCCGGCGCAGCAGCTCATAATAACCGAGTACGAAGCGGTGGTACACCTCGCCTTGGCGCTCGGTCGGCAGCGTGGGGGAGTACACCTCGGAGAGCTGGCGGTTCATGTCCCATTTGATGTAGTCGATGCCGCCCTCGCGGATGGTCTTCGCCATGATGTCCTCGAGATAGTCGATGACCTCCGGGCGGGTCAGGTCGAGCAGGTACTGGTGGCGGCCCACGCTCAGCTCCACATCCGGGTCGCCGAGCACCCAGTCGGGGTGCGTCTCGAAGAGCACGCTGTCGCGGCTGATCATTTCCGGCTCGAACCACAGGCCGAGCTTCAGGCCCAGCGCATGCACGCGCTCGCCCACCGGCTTGAGCCCGTTCGGGAACTTCGCCGGGTTGGCGAACCAGTCGCCCAGCGAGGTGTCATCGTAGTTGCGATGGCCGAACCAGCCGTCGTCGATCACCAGCATCTCGATGCCGAGGTCCTTGGCGCTTTCGGCCAGCTCCACGAGCTTGTCCTCGTCCATCTTCATGTAGATGGCCTCCCAGGTGTTCACCACGATCGGGCGGCGACGGTCGCGCCACGGGCCGCGGGCCATGCGCGTGCGATACAGCCTGTGGTAGGTGCGGCTCAGGGCGCCGAGGCCGTCGGTGGAGTAGGCGAGCACGGTCTCCGGCAGCTGCAGGGATTCGCCGGGCTCCAGACGCCAGCGGAACAGCTCCGGATTGATGCCGATGCGCAGGCGTGTGCGCAGGTAGCTGTCCACATGCACGTCGGCATCGAAGTTGCCGCTGTAGGCCAGCGAGGCGCCGATGGCCGCGCCGTGGGTTTCGGTGGTGTCCGGGCGGGCGAGCACGAGGAACGGGTTGGCGCGATGGCTGGTGTGGCCGTTGAGGCTGGCCACGCCCTGGTGGCCGGGGCGCAGGTGCGCGCGGGTCGGCGTGCCCTCGCGGCCCCATTCGCCGGTCAGGGTGATGAGATCCCAATCGCTGTCCGTGAGGTCGAGGTCGGCGCTGTAGGCGGCGTCCACATCGACCGGCTTGCCGTAGCCCTTGCCGGTGTTGGTGACCTTCACGCTGCGGGCGATGGCCGGGAAGTCGGCGAACAGCGTGTACAGCAGTGTCACCTCGAGGCCGAGGCGGGCGTCCTCAAGCGTGATCGCGAGGGTCTGCGCCTCGCCGTCGTCCTCGGTGTAGGTGGAGGGCAGGCCCTCGAGCTCCGGCTTGCCGTCCGTGATTGTGTAGCCGGTGTAGAGCGGACGAATCACATGAGAGCCACGCGTGTCGGTGATGGCCAGCGCGGTCGGGTTGAGGTCGCCCGAACCGGCGGCCGGATACTCCAGATGCTCGTCCTCGATGGAATAGGCGTCGGCGGCGTCGCGGGTGAGCAGCCCTTGGCTCGGCGGGGTCTTGAGATCCGCCAGGTCGCCGTCGTCGGTGAGCCTGGGGCCGAAGTACACATGGCTGAGCTCGCCGCCCGGCAACACCCGCATCACATAGCTGATGGAGTCGTTGCGCAGGTGGAATTGCCTGGCCTGCTCGTTGAACTGGATGGTCATTTGGTCCCTCCTTGATTGGCGTGAAGGGCTGCGATGCCATGAGGCGGTGTATGGTGCGAAACCGTGGCATCCATGCCAAATCGTTGCCCTCAGTGTATGGGGAAACGATTCGCATCCGCACTCGCCACTCCTGCGATTAGGTGGATAAATCTTCGCCGTGCGGTTTGGTTCCCGCCGGGGGTGCCGCAGTACGGAACAAGCGTCATGGGAGGGATGTGACGGTCGTCGCGGTCGTCGCGGTCGTCGCGGAACCTGGGTTGACGAATCCTCATGTAACGGCAATGTTTCGTTCATCCCGGTACGCATGAATATCCACTTTTTTCGTGAAAAGTGTACCCGATGTTAGGAAAGCATCAGTTTACCGTTGGAGCCAGCGCAGATGTTCGCGCACAGTTACATATCCATCAATCGAATACGCATGTATTCCGCATATCCGGCTCCTCATACAAGGAGGTACGCAATGGCTGAAACGAAACAATCCGATGATGCCGCCGAAGGCATCGTCCTCGACGAAGACGGACAGAAGGTGACGACGGCCGAAGAGCAGGAATTGGAGAACATTCGCAACGACCACTCCTTCCTCGGCTATCCGAAGGGCATCGCCCCGCTGACCGCCAGCAACTTCTTCAACTCCATTTGCTGGGCCTCGTACAACGCGGTCCTGCTGTTCTACCTGTACAAGCCGTGGACGGAGGGTCTGGGCTTCACCCAGGGCGAGGCCGCCCAGCTCATCGCCTCCGTGGCAGCCATCAACTCGGTGTTCTCGATCGTCGGTTCGTGGCTGGGCGACCGTGTGTTCGGCGCGCGCAAGGCCATCGTGATCGGCAACATCATGAAGGGCATCTCCTGTGGCCTGCTTGCCCTGCCGGCGTTCTCCCTGAGCCAGGGCCGTGTGTTCGCCATCGTCGGCATGGTCCTCATGAACCTGCCGATCATGGGTGCATCGAGCGCCGCGCTGACCGGTCTGCTGTTCCACCGCAAGGACAGCCGTCGTGACGGCGCGTTCTCGATGTTCACCATCGCGAACAACATCGCCGGCTTCATCACCCCGGTCATCGCCGCGCAGCTGGGCCTTATCAACTACCACTGGGGCTTCCTCATCGGTTCGATAGCCGCGTTCATCATCGCCGCCTGCATCGGTCTGCCGGGCAAGCGCGTGTTCGGTTCGATCGGTTCCAAGCCGTCCCGCCCGCTGAGCGAGGCCGAAAAGAAGAAGTACGGCTTCGGTGCGCTCATCGTCGTCGCGGTGATTGCGGCGGCCATCGCCATCGCCGTGGGCGCCGGCAAGGCCTCTATCGGCACGCTGGCCACCACCATCAGCTCGTTCACCTTCGTGATCGCCATCGTGTTCTTCGCGGTGATCTGGCGTTCGAAGCGCATCAAGGGCGTGGAGCGCCGCCGTCTGGGCGCGCTGTCCCCGATCATCATCATGCAGATCGTCATCGGCGTGGACTACCAGCTGCAGGGCACGACGTTGCTGATGTTCCTCGACCAGCGCATCAACCGCAACTTCTTCGGCATCGAGATCGCTCCCGGTTCGTTCAACACCATCGTGTCCATCTTCGCCTTGCTTGCCGGCATCTTCTACACATGGCTCATGGCCACCAAGTTCGGCAGCGGATGGAAGTCCGTGGACCGCATGTGCTTCGGCTTCGGCTTCTCCGGCGTGGCCAACCTGCTGCTCATCGTGCCGACCGTGGTGCTCTTCCCGCAGACCGCCAAGTACTCGGTGATATGGCTGCTCATCTACTACGTGGTCGGCAACTTCGGTGGCTTCCCTTACTGGGTCGCGGCCACGTCACTGGTCGCCGCCGGCGCGCCGAAATCCTACGAGGCACAGCTGCAGACCGACTTCACGTTGTCCGCCGCCATCGGCACCGCCATCTCGCTGATCATCTTCGGTCAGCTCAAGACCCTGGACGCGCAGTTGCCGCTGTTCTGGATCATCGCCATCTTCGAGCTGGTGGTCACCGCAGGCGTCTTCCTGTTCCGCAACAAGATCCAGGACGCCATCATGGGCGACTGATCGCGGCATAGCCCGTTCTTGTCTCCCTTGTGGAGAAAGCCCCTTCCGCCGTATGCGGGAGGGGCTTTCTCTGTGTTGTACGGACATTCGCGACCAGTACTGTCTCGCTCATCACGGCACCCGATGTTGTGCTGTCGAGGGGGGAGCCGGGGAATCATTGGGCGCTCGCGTAACGACCATGGAACGGGGGTGTATCACCGCTGTAACGCCGGGATTGCAACACCGACGGACAAAGGAATATCCACTTTATGCGATATTTGTTCACCGTGCCGTGCCCCCGTTCTGCCTTACGTTATTGCTAACGCTTTCTTAACGGCGTGAAAAGACAAGGCTTACAGCCATCCTTTCAAGGAGGTAAGAAATGTCCGATCAGAAAACAACTGACAGCGTCAAAGACGACGGGACATTGATCGTGGACGAGGACGGCGAGAAGGTGACTTCCGCCGAGGAGAAGGAACTCAACGACCTGCGCGCCGACCGCTCGTTCTTCGGATATCCGAAGGGCATCGCGTCGCTGGCCGCAGGCAACTTCTTCAACTCGATTTGCTGGGGCGCATTCTTCGCGGTCCTCATTTACTATTTGTGAGGCTTGTGCTGTTTTCGTGGGTTAGGTTGTGGGCTTTGGTAGTCGGATGTCGAGGCCGCCGCATCGGAGCATGATCAGGGCGATGAGGTTGTCCACGTGGTGGAAGCCGTAGGCCATGCGGATGGTGACCTTGATCCTGTTGTTGAACGCCTCGAGTCTGGCGTTGGAGTAGCCCAGCTCGATCGTGCGCAGGATGTCGGGCCGCCGTCTGCGGATCTTTTGGGAGAGTTCGACGATCTCGGGGATGCGGCTGTGGGACGCCCAGAACACCCAGTGTTTGAGTTCCGCGGTGGCCTGTCCGAGCGGGTGCTTGAGCAGGTTCCTCAGCAGTTCCTTGAGCTGCCATGCGCGGTAGAGCTGGCCCTTGGGATCCGTGTTCCTCAATGCGGCGAGGGATTCGTCCTGCCGGTCGGTGAGATGGTCGGGGTTCTTCAACACGGCGTATTTGACGCCGCGCATGCGCTTGACGCCCTCCTGGTCGCCGCCGCGCCTCGCATCGTTCCACAGGCGCTTCCTGACGTCGTCGAGCGCGCCGGTCATCCAGCTGACGATGTGGAAGCCGTCGAGCACGCGCTCCGCGTTCGGGCAGTGCTCCTTGACGCATGAGTCGATCCACTTCGCGCCGTCGCCGGTGACGACCCGGATGGATGCGCGCTGCTCGGGCGTGAGCTGCC
>NZ_MWWW01000028.1 GCF_002259745.1 Bifidobacterium myosotis
GCTCGACAAGGTACGCACCATGGTCTGGCGTGAAGCGCGGAGAACTGGCGAGGCCAGGAAAGGCGCGAAGGACCCGATCAAGGGCGCGCGCTGGGCCCTGCTGAAGAACGAGAGCGACCTGACCGCCGGGCAGAAGGCCCGGCTGGAGTACATCGCCGGCACGAACGGGACCCTCTGGAGGGCGTACAAGCTCAAGGAGGAACTGCGCATGATCCTCCGGCAGCCGGCCGACGAGGCCCGCGTCCTGCTCCTGCGATGGAGCGGCAAGGCCGCCTCGAGCGGCATCGACCCGTTCACCGGACTCGGCGAGAAGATCGGCAGGCGCTGCGAGGACATCGTGCGGACCATCCGTTCCGGACTGTCCAACGCCAGGCTGGAGGCCGTGAACAACAAGATCAAGACCACCATCAAGATCGGCTACGGCTACCGCAACCTCGACAACCTCATCGCCCTCGTCATGCTCAAATGCGGCGGACTCGACCTCACACTCCCCGGACACCAATAACCAGTAGGAACAACCACTGACTCACGCCCACACAAACACCCGAAGAGCCAATTATTTATAGAGATGGACCACTAGTTGCGTCACGAGGGGCTCCCCAACAGGGCAAGCCCCGAGTATGGATGCCGATATATCGGTATCCATACTCAGAATCCCCGTCGAAAAGCCTCTTGTAACGCAGATAGTCATCCGGGTGGTCTGAAACGCGGTCCGTACAAGCACGATTGCAGGGCCCGCCGGTGGTTGAACACTTTGCGAGCAGGGTATCTGGCTTGCAAGGGGTACATATGGGCGTGTGCGGACAGCTATCTGCGTTGCAAGGGGTACATGACGATGGATATCCCGAGTACGAACGGCGATATCGCAACGTTTGTACTCGGCATTTCGTCGATAAGGTACCCCTTGCAACGCAGATAGCTGTCCGGAGATCCCGGAATGTACCCCTTGCAAGCGAGATAGACGCCAGCGGCATGTCGAATGCTGCTGGCGGATTGCTGCGTGACTACAATCCACGCAGAAAAACGCGGATGTCGGCGATTTCCTGCGTGCAGATGGCGTGCCCCATGCCGGGGTACGTCCGATAGGTGAGGTGGCCGGCGTCTTCCAGCACGGCACGTGCATTGCGCTGATCGTCCAGAGGAATCGTGTGGTCCTCGGTGCCGTACGCCAGGAAGAACCGCGTCGGTGACTCGAGCGTCGCACTCTCCTCGCCCTTGAACGAGGGGCTCAGCAGTATCGCCGCATCGAACAGGTCCGGATATGCTTTGACCAATCGGTAGGACAGATAGCCGCCCTGCGAAAACCCAATCAGCACATTGCGCCGGCTTGCGAATGTCGGTGCCGCAAGCAGTTGCGTTATCGCCTCGCCGACCGACGCACATTCACGTTGGCGCTCCTCGACGCCGCATCCGTCCGGATACCAGTAATGGCCACCCATGTAAGGCCGGCCGTAAGTGCCTCGGAACGACAGATAGCTGGGTGTGGCGCCGAGGGGAGCGGCACTAACCGGTGCCGTGCCGGGAGACACTACGGATGCTGGAGATGCCGCGGATGATTGCGCTGCATGCGGCGTGGCGTCGGGCCCAAGGCCGTCTTCGCATGCATACACCGCGTCGATGATGCGGACCATTTCGCCCTCGTCGTTCCCGTATCCGTGGAACATCACAAACAGCCGGTCATCTCCGGCCGGGGAGGTCTCGAGATCGCTAGTGAACCGAAGACGCATCGTCATCACCTCTTGTCTTGGGATGCCATGAATGCATCGCGGCGGCATGGACGGTTGATCGGCCCGGATGCGCCGGCTTGACTACCCGATGTGCGCCGCAATTGCGTCTTCAGTCTATCGCGGCGGAAGGCGCAGTTGGTCGAGCCCGCAATCGGATGCGGATGCATTGACGGTCGGGTGCAATTGGTTGCGATCGATCATGGTCGGTCAAGCGCATAATTGGGCCGCGCGTATATCGCGTATATATCGTTCCCCGGGGGTAGTCTGAAATATTCTTGCAACCGTAGTCCACAGTCCACAAGGACCACAAGGAGATGCGATGGCGGGTTCATATGGTTCCGAAACCCTACACAATGGACGCTACCGTCTGTCGTTCACGGTCGGCGGGCTTCTGGCTCCGCAGGGCCGGATCATCGCTCTGTTGTTTGTGGGGGATGACCGTTCGGAAAGAGACGTGTGGTCGGGCGCGGATTCGGCCTCCTCGGCTGGCAAAGGTGTCGGCGCTGGTGGGCTGGGCGGGCTGGGAGAGCTGGGGGAGCGCATATTGCGGGTTCGCAGACAGGCCATCGACGACAATGTGCTGTCCATCCGCACGCAGTCGGCGAACGCCCGCGTGGTGAGCGAGGTGCTCAAACGCCTCAGCGCACTCACCGAGGAGGAGATCCGTTTTCTGGCAGACGCCAACACCTCGGCCAGTGACCGCCAAGTGCTGATGTGGGTGGCTATGTGCCGCTACTATGCGCTGATCGGGGAGTTCGCCACCGAAGTGGTCCGCGACCACTACCTCATGGGTCTGCCGACAGTGACCCGTGAGGACTACGACCGGTTCATTCAAGGCAAGGCCATGTGGCATGAAGAGCTTGAGGAGCTCAGTCCGGCCACGTCGAACAAGTTGCGCTCGAACGTGTTCAAGGCGATGTCGGAGGCCGGTTTGGTGGAAAGACGAAGTGACACGCTGCTGCCCTCGCTGCTTGGCAGGTCGGTGGCCGGTATCCTTGAGAGCAGGCCGGAATCGTTCCGGTTCTTCCCCATGAGCGAGGGGTGAAGACGAATGGGGTTGAAGCCGGCAGGCCAATCAGACGGATATGTCCGTGAGGAGCGCAACGGCCGCGAGGGCCGCGAACGTCGTGAAAGTCGTGAAAGTCGCAGAGGCCGTGAGAGGAGGCAGAGGCGCGATGGACTCCAATGATGTGCATGGTACGCGGAATATGCATGGTATGCGGATCGTGCATGACGTGCAGGGCGCGTCTGGCTCGCACAGCGCGGTCGGTTCGGCCCGGCAGTCCCGCAGCATCGAGCAGGATTTCGACGGACTGTTCCGGTACATGCGCTCCAGGCGCTTCCGCAACGGCGAAAACACCGGCGGCGAGCCGGCGAACTACATCTACGCCTATCCTCCGGAAAGGGAGCTGGAGGTGAGGCGCCGCATTCCGATGCTGGTCAACCGTTTGCAGGGCATGGACCCCGTGGACGCCGATGATGTCGCGCCCGCCGTGCTGGTCATCGACCTGTACGAGATGGCCATAGGAATCATGAAGGACAATGACGTCTTCGACTCCGCCATCGAACAGGAGCCCGAGATGCACGGCGACGGCCAGGGAGCCGATGACATCAATGCCGCCATTGACGCCGCCGATGGAACGACCGACTCATGGCCCCCGCTGCAGGAGGACGACTTCTATCAGGCGCTCGCGGGCATGCTCGGTCCCGACAACGACGACTTGAAGGACGCGTTGGGGGAGCGCTACCAGCGGGCCGCGGCGAGCAGCGAGGCTGATATGGTGTTCCTCACCGGTATGGGACAGGTGTATCCGTACATCCGCACCCATGCGCTGCTCAACTGCATCCAGGACGTGGTTCCCTCCAGCACCCCCGTGGTGGTGTTCTTCCCGGGAACCTACGAGAAGACAGCCACGACCGTGTCGGTCATGCGTCTGTTCGATCGGCTTGGCGCAGACAACTACTACCGGGCATTCAGCCTCAACACCGCGATTATGGAAGGAGCCGGCGCATGAGCGAGGACAGGGTCGAGGGCATGAGTAAGGGCATGAACGTCATCATGGGCGATGTCGTAGGCGGCGGAAGCGACGGCACGGCACGCGCGGGCGCATTGCAGCTCAGGGACATCTTCGTCAAGAACATCGACGACAAGATCGACGGTGTGATCAAGGCCAGCGACGACAGCCACCTTGCCGATGAGGTGCGCGAATACGTGCTGACCAACGAGATCCAGACCAATCTCGAACGATTCCTCGACACGTACAACGACCCGTCCGCCGACTATACGAACGGCGTCTGGATTTCGGGCTTCTTCGGCTCCGGTAAATCCCATCTGTTGAAGATCCTCTCCCACATTCTGGGCGACATTCCAGCCGGCGCGCGCACTGGCGTCACCGAGCCGCTGGACCGTGCGCAGGTCATCGACATCATGAAGTCCAAGGCGCGGGACGCCGAGAACCACGAGCTCGAGGGCCTGCTGGAAGCCAATCTGCGCATCCCCGCCACGTCCCTGCTGTTCAACATCGACAGCAAGGCGCAGAAGGGCAGCAAGACCGTGCTCATGGATGCCTTCATCCGTGTGTTCGACGAGGCGCGCGGCTACTACGGCGCCAACAAGTACGTGGCGAAGATGGAACGCGACCTCGACTCCAACGGCTGCCTTGACGAGTTCATACGCCAGTTCGAGCAGGTCGCCGGCAAGCCATGGTCCAAAGGACGCGCCCAGGCCGCGTTCTCCGGTCCCAAGATCGACAGGGCGTTTTCCGCCGCGACCGGCGACGAGGTGCGCGACATCCTCAAGGACTACCAGAAGCAGTACAACCCGACCATCGCCGATTTCGCCGATGATGTGAACGCTTGGCTGCAACTTCAGCCCGCCAACCACCGTCTGATCTTCTTCGTGGACGAGGTCGGCCAGTTCATTGGCGACGACGCCAATCTCATGCTCAACCTGCAGACCGTGACCGAGGAGCTGTTCTCCCGCACCAACGGCCGCGTGTGGGTGATCGTCACCTCCCAGGAGGACATCGATGCGGTCATCGGCGACCGCACGGTAAGGCAGGGGCTTGATTTCACGAAGATCAAAGGCCGGTTCGCGGTAAATCTGAAACTCTCCAGCGCCGACGCCATCGAGGTCATCCAGAAACGACTGCTCACCAAGAACGAGCAGGGGGAAGCAGCGGTCGACGAACTGTGGCGCATGCATCGCGACGAGCTCGACGCCCTGTTCACTTTCCAAGGCGAAGGCGGCGCGCGCCAGTTCAAGAATCTCCGGTTCGGTACGCAGGAGGATTTCGCCGCCACCTATCCGTTCGTCAACTATGAGTTCGCGCTGTTCCAGGAGGCTATGCGCGGCATGAGCGACGCCGACTTCTTCGAGGGCCAGCATCGATCGGTTGGCGAACGCTCGCTGCTGTCCACCATCAGCAGCGCGCTGGTGGAGCACAAGAGTGATGCCATCGGCGCACTGGTGCCGTTCAGTGCCCTGTATGACGGCATCGCCGGCACCATCCGGAGTTCGGTGAACCATCGCATCAACGAGGCCGAACGCGAGCTCGACCCGCAGACCCGCGAGCTGGCGCTGCCTCTGCTCAAGGCGCTGCTGCTGGTCAAGCATGTCAAGGGGTTCAAGGCCAACGTGCGCAATCTGCGCATTCTCGTGCTCGCCGGGTTCGGCGAGAATCTGCCCGAGCTGGAACACCGCATCCAGGAGACGCTCGATGTTCTGGAACGACAGAACTACGTGCACCGCACCGGCGACGAATACGAGTATCTGACCAACGACGAGCAGGCCGTCGAAAGCGAGATCAAGAACCTCGACATCGAGGATGGGCGTATTCGCGATCGGCTTGGCAAGATTCTCGGTGATATCCTCGGGTCGTCGCCACTGCATGTGAAGTACGGCCAAGGCAGGCAGAAAGCGGACTTCCGTTGTGGGCTGACCATCGACGGCATTGCGCAGGGGCGCTCCTGCCCTATCACGCTGCACGTCGTCACCCCGCTGGACGACGCGTCCCTGGATGCCAAGATCCTGCGTTCGTCCGGCGAGCGCGAGCAGTTGCGCGTGATTCTCGGCGACGATGGCAAGGCTCTGCTGCGCGATCTGGCCATGGTCGAACGCACCGAGAAGTATCTGCGCCTGCACTCCAACGAGCAGGGGCCGCGCAAGCGCATCATCGACGACAAACGCGGCGACCTCGACATCATGCAGCGGGAACTGCGCGCTGCGGTCGCCAAATCGGTGTGTTCCGCGGTCATCGCCTATAACGGCTCACAGCTGGCGACGAAGGCCAGTCAGGATGCGGCAGCCATCATCACGGAGGCGATTCAGACGCTGATCGGCCGCCTGTACACCAACTTCAGCATGGTGGAGGGGCTCGCGTACACCGAGAAGGACCTACCCGTGGTGCTCGCCGATGCGTCGGATCCCACGCCTTCGCTGGACGGCACCAATGCGGCGAGGACGCTTCTGGATCTGCCGGCGCAGGACATCTACGACTATGTGGCCGGCCAGATCCGGCGCAGTTTCACACCGACCGTGCGCGACGTGGTTCAGCATTACGAGGATGTGCCGTACGGTTGGCCGCTGCCCGATACCCTGGCGTGCCTGTGCTACCTGTACGGCACCGAGCGCATCCGGCTCATGATTGACAGCAACCGGGTGTCGCACACCGATGTGGTCAAGTATCTGACCAACCAGAAGAAGACCGAAAACGTGCGCGTGGTGATTCCGAAGCGCTACGACGCCGCCAAGCTCCGTGAGCTGCGCGAGTTCGCCAACGAGTATCTGGGACTGACCGCCGACAAGCTGCCCGGCGACTCCGAAGACATGGCCCGGGCCATCAGGGATGGGGTTGCGACCCAGGCGCAACGCCTCGAGAACCTCAAGGCCGCCAACGGGCAGTTCGCGTTCGTCGGCCAGCTCGACGAGCCGTTGGAACGGATGAAGGCCATGGCCGCGATGGGCGAGGAGTGGATTCTGGAATCCTTCCCGAGTGGTGATGAAGACAACAACACGGATCAGCTGCTCGACGACAAGGAGGACGTGATCGACCCGATCCGCAGGGTGCTCAACGGCGTGCAGCGCGACGTGCTCGCCGACGGGCTGGAGTGGATCAAGACCAACGACTCCAACTTCTCGCTTGCCGCCCCCGACCTGCAGCGGGAACGCGACGGGGTACGCGCCATCGCGGACGACCCGCTCCTGTTCCGTGGCAACAAGGTCAATCTGTTCAAGACCCGTCTGACCGAGTTGCAGCAGCATCTTGGCGAACTGGTGGGCGAGGAGCGCGAACGTGCCCGTGGCGTAGTAGCCGACGTGCGTGATTCCATCACAGGCATCGACTCCTACCGCAACGCCCGGGAGGATGCCCAGCGGAGCGCCCTGCGCTCGCTTCAGGATGCGGAGGCCAGAATCGGGGGAGCGAAGTACATCGCCGACATCCGCCAGACGGCCGACACCGTGCGCGGCAGCCTGTATCTGACGCTGGTCAACCAGCTGGATGCCGCGAAGGCCCGGCCCGAGCAGCCGGTTCGGTCGGAAGAGACCGAACCGAGCGTGACGATTACGCCGACGCCGGGCGGCTCTCATGGGACGGATTCGGACGATTCGGACGATACGGACGATGCGCCTGTCACGCCGGCCCCCAAACACATGCCGAAGCCCGTTCCGGCAGCCGCTGAGCCTGCCGCTCGCACGATTCGCGTCAGGCCGCCCCATCCCAAGCCGATGCTTCGCACGGAGGATGACGTGGACGAATTCCTCGACGCCTACCGCCGTGAGCTCATCGCCGCCATCCGAGAAGGAAAACGCATTTTACTTTGAGCCGGTTTTCGCGCGGATTTAAAATGCATTTTAAATCCAGTGATATACTTGCGGTATTGCAACTCGATTTTATTCTTCTGAAAGGGCACGCCGATGATCGACAGGCCGCAGTATCTGCGCAAACTTGACGCGTGGAAAGACCGTGACGTGGTCAAGGTGATCACCGGCGTACGTCGATGTGGCAAATCCACGCTGATGACGCTCTGGAAGCAGCGGTTGATCGCACGGTATGGCATTGCACCCGAAGCCGTCATCCACATCAACCTTGAGCTACTGGAGAACGAGCAATTCCTCGAATATCACAAGCTTCACGAGGAAATTCTTCGCCGATGCGCGCTCGCGGACACGGCAACATATGGTCGCCGCTATGTGCTGATCGATGAGATCCAGAACGTGCCAGACTTTCAGAAGGCTCTCGATAGTTTGCAGGCCAGGGGCGATCTTGACCTGTATATCACCGGCTCGAATGCCATGTTGCTTTCTGGCACGCTGGCGACCCTGATATCCGGTCGGTATGTGGAGATCTCCATGACGCCGCTCTCCTTCGCGGAGTATTGGAGCGCTCGTTCCAATGAGGGATTGACCTTGCAGCGCGCATGGTCGGAGTATCTGCACGACGGCGCGCTTCCTGCAACGGTGGGATTTCCCGGCGATGAGACCATGTTGCACGATTACCTTGACGGCATTCTCAGCACGGTTCTGTTCAAGGACGTGGCGGCGCGTCTTGGCGTATCCAACATCGCCACGCTGGAGACGGTGACCCGATACCTGTTCGACAACATCGGTAACCTCGTCAACCCCAAGTCCATCGCGGATGCCATGACCTCAATGGGTACGAAGATATCGCCGCCCACAGTATCCAATTATGTGGAAGGTCTTGCGGCTGCGTTCATCTTCTACCCGGTGCAGCGATTCGACATCAAAGGCAAGCGTGCGCTACGTCAGGAGCGCAAGTACTATACCGTGGACCTCGGCATCCGCCGCATCCTATGCTCCAACAACGTACGCGACACGGGGCGTCTCTTGGAGAACGTGGTGTTTTTGGAGCTTATGCGCCGAGAAGGCGACGTATACGTCGGACAAGGCTCGGGCGGTGAGATCGACTTCATCACCAATGGTGCCAGCGGACGCCGATATTACCAAGTGAGTGAATCTGTTCGCGATCCGAACACGTTGGAACGTGAATTGTCGTCACTGCGTGCGGTCAGGGACAATTATCCGAAGATCTTGATCACGCTTGACGACGAACGCCTGACCTCGCACGAGGGCATTGAACAAGTGTATGCATTGGATTGGCTGCTCAACGAGGAGAATATATGACCGATACAATGACGAGCGATAATTACGACGAGACCGCAGATATCGTATTCGGCGGCGATATATCGCTGGACATCGGCGCGGCGAACTATGACGCCGCCATGCGCGAGAAGGATCCCGGAGAACGGGCGCGTTTGTTCCAACAGGCGGCGCGATGGTATGAGCGCAGTGCGAACATAGGTAATGCGCAGGCGGCCACGAACCTCGGTTACGTGTATTTGTACGGCCGCATCGGCTCAGTGGATGACGCGCAGGCTTTCCACTGGTTTACTCTCGGTGCTGAGATGGATAATCCGGAAAGCTGCTACAAGCTCGGCGATCTGTATCGGTCCGGACGCGGATGCGCTCGCGACCCCAAAAAGGCCGTCGAACTGTATTGCAGGGCGGGGTATTTCGCGGGCAACGAATGCGATCCCGACATTCCGCAGGACGCCGCTGTGCTGGCCAGCATTGAATTGCGTCTTGCCGAATGCTGCGAGCGGGGCGAGGGGAATCACGAGAACAGGAAACTCGCCCACTGGTATTACCGTCATGCGGTCGACCATTTCGAAGTCGCGCTGTCGGGCGGGCTTAATTGGTATGGCAAGGCGCTGGAAAACGCCCGGGCCGGATACACACGTACCGGTGAGGGCTTGCAAGAGGGAGTGGAATGATGAACACGGGTAAGTTGCAGGCGTTTGCGGCCGGGGCTCGCGTGGAGCTCATCAAGGCGGTGCGCGCGAAACTGGATGCGGCGATGGAGCCGGATTCGGCGGCGCGCGTGGACAATCCTCGCGCATTCGCCAAACTGGAGGAGGAGATCCGCGCCAACGGCGGCGGCGAGGAAGGTCGTGCGAAAACCGCCGAGCGGCATGCCTACCGCTGGTTCAACCGGATCATCGCCCTGCGATACATGGATGCGAACGAGTTCACCATGCCGCATGTGGTGTCCGGCGATGATGCGGACAATCCGAACGCGCTGCCGGGCGTGCTGTCGGCCGCCAAGCGCGGGGAGTTCGATGAGAGCGTGTTCGGCAATGTCGGCGCGAAAGCCAAGGTGATGCCGACCATCCAGGCGCTGCTGGACGGCACCAAGACGAGCAACGACCCGCAGGGCGACGCCTACGGTCTGCTGCTGCGCGCCTACTGCGACTACTGGCATCGGTTCATGCCGTTCATGTTCGACGAATCCGGCGCGGCCGACGAACTGTTGCTGCCCGCCGATCTGCTCGCCTCCGATTCCGTGCTGCGCCGCGCCGTGGAAGCGATGCCCGTCGCCGACTGCATTGGTGACGATGGCGAGGGCACTGCGGAGATTATCGGCTGGCTCTACCAGTTCTACATCGCCGAGCGCAAGGACGAGGTGATGGCCGGCTTCAAGAAGTCGAAGAAGGCCGGCGCCGCCGAGATCCCCGCCGCCACGCAGCTGTTCACGCCGGACTGGATCGTCAAATACCTGGTCCAGAACACGGTCGGCCGCCTGTGGGCGCAGAGCCATCCCGAATCACGCTTGCATGAATCATGGGAATACTACATCGAGCCGGCCAAAAGCGGCTCGACTGCGAGCGAGCAGGGGAGCGTGCTCAGGATCTATTCACCCGAAGACCTCACCGTCTGCGACCCCGCATGCGGTTCCGGCCACATGCTCACCTACGCGTTCGACCTGCTCTACGACATCTACGACGAGGCCGGCTACTCAGCCAACGAGATTCCCGGACTGATTCTCAAGCACAACCTGTTCGGCATGGAGATCGACGAACGCGCCGCCAACCTCGCCGCTTTCGCGCTGACCATGAAGGCGCGCGGCCGCTACCGTCGTTTCTTCCGTAAGCAGGTGCAGCCGAACATCCAGCGCATCACGCCCGAATACTTCACCGACACGGAAGTGCAGGAGCTCAATGACCTGTACGACGTGACCCTCGATGCTGACACCTGGAACACCTATCAGCATGCCGACATCTACGGTTCGCTGATCCAGCCGGACATCGAACTGGCTACATTGTCCGACAACATCATCCACGCCGAAACGACGATGCTCTTTGACGAGCACCTTATCGCCCGCGGCGACCAAGTACTCACCCAGACCGCCTATCTTGCCCGCAAGTACGCTGCGGTCGTCGCCAACCCGCCGTATATGGGTTCAAGCAACATGGGCAACGAGCTCAAGAAGTACGTGCAGGACCACTATAAGGACGGCAAGTCTGACCTGTTCGCCGCGTTCATCCTACGCAACCTGCAACTCATCAAGCCGAACGCACTGCTCGGCATGATTACGATGCAAAGTTGGATGTTCCTCTCCTCGTTCGAGGAACTACGCAAGGGATTGCTCGCGAAGCACTCCATCGAAACGATGGCGCATCTTGGAGCCGGCGCATTCGACAGCATCGGCGGCGAAGTCGTCTCTACCACGGCATTCACCATTCGCAATAGTGTTTCCGGCGGCAAGGGTACGTATCTGCGATTGGTTGACGTGCAAGGCGATGATAATCAGGCGGCAGCATGTGCGGAAGCAGTTGGCTCCCCTCTTCGAGGGGAGCTGTCGGCGAAGCCGACTGAGGGGAGCGAATCCTTGAAGCTCTTCACCGTCAACCAGCATGATTTCGCCCAGATTCCCGGCTCGCCGATTGTGTATTGGCTTCCGGAATCCTTAATGAAGGTGTTTAATAGAAAAATCGCTAAGGGCGTCAGTGGTGATGCCCTGAGCGACATCGGCGATGTCGCTCAGGGCATCACCACTGGAGACAATGCAAGATTCTTGCGTCTTTGGTGGGAAAGTTCTCAAGCGGATATTGATTTCAATCGCAACAATCTTGATGAAAAGCAGGTTGGACGTTGGGTCCCTTGTGATAAGGGGGGAGAATATCGTCGTTGGTTCGGGAATAACGAATATATCGTAGATTGGCGTAATAATGGCAAAGATTTGATGACTTTCCCTCGTGCTACACCGCGTAACAGAGATATTACCTTTTTGCCATGTGTTGCCTGTACATATATATCTGGTTCAATCGCATTTAGATACCATGAGAACGGTTTTTCAATAAATGCTGCGGCAGTGTCGATTTCTAAAACCGATTCTCTGAAACGGATACACAGTTTCTTAAACTCAACAACTGCATCTACGCTTATGCGAGCTCTTTCACCTACGACCAATTTTGAAGTCGGGCAATTGGCTAGTCTGCCTTTTTTGCTGGGACGTAATGACGAATGTGAGTGTGTAGAAGGCAATTTGGTTCATACTTCCAAATCCGACTGGGACTCCTACGAAACCTCGTGGGATTTCAAGGGTTTGGAGGTGCTGGACTACCCCTCAGTCGGCTGCGCCGGCAGCTCCCCTGACAAGGGGAGCCTGGGTGCAAGGATTCCGGCGTATATCGCCCACTGCAAGCAGATCGCCGAAGAGCAGCGCCAGCGTGAGATCAGGAACAACGAGCTGGTGGCGGATGCTTACGGTGTGCGTGACGAGGTGCCGTGCGATGTGCCGCTCGAGCGCGTCTCGTTGAAGCGCAATCCGGCGTTTGCTTATCCGAAGGCCACACCCGCCGAGCGTGACACGAAGATGGCCGAGGACGTCGTCAAGGAGATCATCTCCTACGCGGTCGGCTGCATGTTCGGGCGCTACAGTCTTGACAAGCCGGGCCTGATTCTCGCATCCCAAGGCGAAACCATCGACGACTATCGGCGTGAGATTCCGAACCCCACGTTCGAGCCGGACGCGGACAACGTCATCCCCATTACCGACGACGAATGGTTCGAGGACGACCTCGCCGTCCGCTTCCGCACGTTCCTTGCGGTCGCGCTCGGCGAGCAGCATGTGAACGAGAACACCGCGTACATCGAACAGGTGCTCGGCAAGCCGTTGCGCAAGTACTTCGCCACCGACTTCTACGATGATCATGTCAGGATGTACAAGAATCGTCCAATCTACTGGATGTACTCCAGCCGCACCGACAACAAGGGCACGTTCAAGGCGCTCGTCTACCTGCACCGGTACACACCCGCCACCACGAACACCGTGCTGAAATACCTGCGCGAGTTCACCGGCAAGCTCAACGCCCAATCCGAAGCCCTGCTCGCCTCCGGCAAACCGGCCGAAGTCCGCAAGGGCGAAAAGCTGCGCACCGCCATCACCGAATGCACCAGCTACGAGCGTGACATCCTCTACCCGCTCGCCACCGCCAATCTCCCCATCGACCTTGATGACGGCGTGCTGGTCAACTACCTGCGCATGGGCCAAGCCGTCCGCGCCATCAAGCCCATCGAAGCCAAGCGCAAAACCGTCCAATCCTGGACCTGGCCCACCAACCCGCTGGAGAAGGAGTGACCATGACTCCGCAGGAACTTCAAGCCGTATTAGCGCAGGGTGAGGATGCATCGGTGGAATTCAAGCGGTGCGGGGCTCAGCCTGAGCGGGATACGTTTGAGACGGTGTGCTCGTTTGCGAACCGTCAGGGTGGCACCATCTTCCTCGGCGTGAATGACGACGGGACTGTCGAGGGCGTCAACCCCAAGCTGGTGCGTGAAATCGAACGCAACATCGTCAACGTCATCAGTAATCCCAATAGCTTCAACGCCACTCCGGCCACGGAATTCGAGCGTATCCAGACCGATGACGGTCTGGTGCTCAAACTGTGGGTGCCGGTCGGTCCATCCGTCTACCGGTACAAGGGCGAAGTGTACGACCGTCGCGGGGATGCGGACATCAAAGTGCGCGACGATGCACAGATTTCCATGATGTACATGCGCAAACAGAACGCCTATTCTGAGCGACGCATATACCCGTACATCACCAAGGACGATCTGCGCTTTGACGTGCTTGCCCATGTACGTGACCTGATCGCGGCACGTAATCCGGACCATCCGTGGCTCGGATTGGATGATGGCGAGTTCTTCCGTTCTGCCAAACTATATGGCCGTGACCATGCAACCGGTGAGAAGGGTTTCACCCTCGCCGCCGCCATGCTGCTTGGCACGGACGAACTCATTTTCGACCTGTGCCCCGCATACAAGACCGACGCCATCGTGCGCCTGCGCAATGTGGACCGATACGACGACCGTCTCATCGTGAAGACCAACCTTGTCGATGCCTATGACCAGCTGTTGGCGTTTGCCACGCAGCATCTTCCCGACCCGTTCATTCTGGAGAACGGCGTGACGGTCAGCGCCCGCGCTATCATCTGCCGCGAACTGGTATCCAACATGCTCATTCACCGCGAATACGCGCATCCGTTCATCGCCAAGCTCATCATCGACAGGAATGGTATCCGTACCGAAAACGCGAGCCGTTCCCTGTTCTCGGGCGCGATAACGCTGGACAACTTCGAGCCGACGCCCAAGAACCCGACCATCGCCGACTTCTTCCACCAAATCGGCAGGGCCGACGAACTGGGCAGCGGTACCCGCAACCTCACCAAATACTCCGCCATGTATTCCGGCAAAGCACCCACGCTGACCGAAGGCGACGTGTTCGTAGCCCAAGTGCCGGTCCCGTGGAATACGCAGATTGATAGCGCAAGAGTGCGGGATACTGCCCAAAAAGTGCGGGATACTCCGTCTGGAGTGCGGGATACTGCCCAAAAAGTGCGGGATACTCCGTCTGGAGTGCGGGATACTGGTGTCCTAGCCGATGGGCAGAGAGAGGTACTTCATTATGTGCAAGAGAAGGGCTGTATCACTACTGCCGAAGTAGAGAGCCTTTTGCATGTTCAGGAACGTCGAGCGCAGATAATCCTGGTGGAATTAACGCGGCGCGGCCTATTGCGCCGTGTCGGTGCGGCCCGTTCAACCCGGTATGTCCTTGCCGACGACTCTGCACAACAGTAGGATATACGTTGTAGATACGGAAAGGTGGTGGTCGGCATGCAGACCGTGACGATATCCCAGTGGGGGAATAGCTGCGCCATCAGATTGGACAAGACCCTGCTCGCCCAGTTGGGTGTGCAGAAGGGAGCGCTGCTGTCGCCGAAGATAGAGAACGGTTCACTGGTGCTTACCCCCGTGCGCAAAGAGGTTCGATCCAGTGACCTGGACCGTCTGTTCGAGGGGTATTCCGGCGAATACCGGGGCGAGGAGCTCAACACCGGCGCTCCGGTAGGCGAGGAAATCATCTGATGTTCCATTACGGCGACATCGTCTACGTCAACCTTGACCCTTCGCTGGGGCATGAGCAGAACAAGCGCCGGCCTGTGGTGGTCGTCGGCAACGACCGGTTCAACAGCCGGTGCAACCTCACCTTCATCACACCCATCACCCACACCGATAACGGGTACCCGTTGCATGTCAACGTCGGGCTCATCATGGGCGAGGAAAACGCGCTAATCAACGGTTACGCAGCCGTCGAACAGACCAAATCACTTGATCTGAGCATGAGGGAGCCGCAGAAGGTCGGCGTGGCCCCGGATTCCGTCATGGAGGAGATCTCCGACAGGCTATTGTCTTGTCTGCTACGCGACGACCAAACGGTACTATCCAGTGACTTATTGTCATAAGTCAGCGCAACGTCATCCATGTTGGATACCACAGAAAGAGAAGGACTCGCATGAGCACAGCTGAGCAGATTGGACGGTTGCTGGCGGCGCGGTTCGCCGGTTACGACGGCACCGTGTATGGCGAGGGGCGCGTGGTGTTCTGGCATGACGAGCACGGCGAATTCGTCGATCTGCTGGATGAAATCGCAGGGCCGCAGGCCGCTGACGAGGCATTGCGCGACGTGGAGGTCGTGCGGCTGGAACGCAACCCGTTCGCCATCAAACACCGCATCCTCCTTGAGCGGCCGACCACGAAGTTCCTCGTGTACCTCACCGGCAAACTGCCCGCGGACGAGGATAATTGGATGCTTGACCTCGAACTGGCGTACGGCCCGATGTTCACAGCCGACCGCCTGTCGATGATCGTCAACGAGTTGTTCCCGCGCGAGGCATCCGCCGCCACACGAGACACTTGGCTCGCCATCATGCAACGCACCAAGCCGTTCTTCGACGACGACGATCTGGTGGCCGGGCTGGCCGAGCGACTGCATGCGGACGACGATGAGCGGGCATTCCAGGCGAAGATGATCGCCGTGCTGCTCGGTCTGCCGGCGGGGGAGCACAGCCTGCAGGCGATCTGGCGCGCGCTGCTCGCCCAATACTCGCAGGATGATACGGACGGCATCGAGCACATCGCGGCCATGGGCTTGGCTGACTACCACTGGTCCGGCACCCGCGGCATCTACCGGTTCGACGCGGCCCGCGAACTGGAACACCCCACGGTGAAGGACTTCGCGCTATGGCTGTTCCGTTTGGCATGGAACGGATTCGCCGACGCCGAACACGGTTTGGACTACTACGCGAACATCCGCCGTGACTTCGATCTGTGGCGCAACGATCCCCGATTCGCCCCGGTGGTCCGCACCTTGGCGGAGGATGCGTTCGCGGACCTCTCGCTCACCGACGACATCATCGGCATGGGCCTTGACGAACTGGCGTCGCACGACCTGTTCCGTGCGGTCGACGAACAGCTCGTGGAACTGCTGTACACGGGTCTCGGCAACGAGAGCGTGACCGATGACGACGTGCAGCGCATAGTCGCCTCACGCCGATACGGTCTGTGGTACGACGAATTCGCCAAGGACTACGCCATCATCGCCTCGGCCAGCGCCCTACGCGCCCGATTGCGCGCGGCGCGGTCCGTCATGGAATCCATGTCGTCCGCGCAGGAGGGCTTCCGCCTGTATGCGAACGACCTGTACCAAGTCGATGCCTGCTACCGCCGGTTCATCGCCGCATGGAAGGTCGGAGGCCAGTTCAGCGGCAACATGGTCGCCGAAAGCCTGGAACAGGAATACGGCCTCTATCAGGCCGATTTGGGCGTGCAGTGGCAGACGCAGGTCAACAAGCTCGACGAGTGGTCGATCGACGGCGTTCCCGCACAGACCGACTTCTACGCGCGCAACGTGAAGAAGGTCACCGATGCCGGGAGGAAGATCGCGGTCATCATCTCCGATGCGCTGCGCTACGAGGTGGCCGAGGAATTCCGCGAACGGCTGGATGCGCAGAGCCGCTGGAACGCCACGATTGAGGCCCAGTTGGGCGTGCTGCCCTCCTATACGCAGCTCGGCATGGCTGCGCTATTGCCACACACGAGTCTGGCGCTGAACCCCTCAGACCACTACGGGGTGCTGGCGGACGGCGACTCCACTATGGGATTGGCTGCACGCGAGGCGGTCCTTGCTTCCGTGGGCGGTGCTGCGGTGGACGCTGAGGACCTGCTCAAGATGAAGCGCGACGAGTACCGCGAGCTGGTGAAATCCTGCAACGTGCTCTACGTCTACCACAACGTCATCGACGCCGTCGGTGACAAGGCGGCCAGCGAAGCGGGCGTCTTCGATGCCTGCGCGCGGGCGATCGACGAGCTTGATGCCGTCGTCAAGCGGCTGGCCAATGCGAACGTGACCAACATGATCGTCACCGCGGACCACGGATTCCTCTATCAGGACCACGATGTGGCGGACGCCGAATGGCTGAGCGTCGGCCCCTCCGGCGACGCGGTCTGGGTGAAGAAGCGCCGGTTCGTCATCGGCTCGAATCTCGCTCCCAAGCCCGCGTTCACCATATTCCCCGCCGCTCGCGTCGGTCTGGGAGACCCGGAAGACGAGGGCGTGACCGTTCAGGTGCCCAACGGCATCCATCGGCTGCGCATCTCGGGCGATGGCGTGCGGTATGTGCACGGTGGCGCGGCGTTGCCCGAGATCGTGGTGCCGGTCGTGCACATCAACAAAGGGCGGTCGGCCGCTGGCGACGCGCGTGCGGTGGAATTCCGCATCCTGCAGAACACCGACCGCATCACCACCGGGCAGATCACGGTTGACTTCCTGCAGACCGAACCCGTGGGCGGCAAGATATCCGAACGGACCGTGCTCGCGGGACTGTGGGGCGTGGAGCCCGGCGGCAAGGCCACGCTCATCTCCAATGAGGTGCCTTTGGCGTTCGCGTCCACATCCAACGATGCAGCCGACCGCCACGTTCCGGCCACGTTCCTGCTCGCCGGCGAGGCGGACCGGTTCAACAACACCGTGATCGAGCTGCGTCTGACCGAGCGGATTCCCGGCTCCAGCCAGATGCGCAGACTGGACATCAAGGCCGAGTATCGGTTGCAGCGCGGATTCGTGATCGATGATGGATTCGACTTCTAGTGGGAAGCCGAGGATCAGGCGAACAGGTAAGGTGGGAACATGGCAGACGAAGAGCACATGGAACAGACGCTGGGTCAAGCTTCGGGCGAGCCTAGGGAGACTGCGGAGAACGCCATTCCGGTGATGAACGACCTCGACCGTAAGGTGACCGCTGAATTCTCCGGGTACACGGTTCGCAAGGACCTGGTCAGCAAGGTCAAGGGCAATGCCCTCGTGCCCTCGTACGTGCTGGAATACCTGCTCGGCAAATACGCGACCACCACCGACGAGGGCAGCGTGCAGGTCGGCGTGGACCGTGTGCGGGCCATTCTCGCGGACAACTACGTGCACCGCGAGGAGGCCAACCTCATCCAGTCGAAGATCCGCGAAAAGGGGCGGTACAGCGTCATCGACAAAGTGCAGGTGGCGCTCAACGAGAGGCTTGACCAGTACGAGGCCACGTTCGAGAACCTCGGCATCAGCCGCGTGGTCGTCGATTCACAGACCGTCAAAAACAATCCGAAGCTCATGGTCACCGGCATCTGGTGCATGTGCACGCTGGTCTACGCCTACTCCGGCGACCCGAAGGACGTGCCGTGGCGGTTGCAGCGGCTCATGCCCGTCCAGATGTCGCACGACGACCGCGAGAACTACCTTGCCATGCGCGAGAAGTTCACTTCAGACGAGTGGATCGACCTGCTCATGCAGTCGGTCGGATTCAATCCAGACCTGTTCGGCAGGCGGGCGAAGCTGCTGCATCTCGTGCGCATGATTCCCTTCGTGGAGCGCAACTACAATCTCATCGAACTCGGTCCCAAGGGCACCGGCAAATCGCATATCTACTCGGAATTCTCCCCGCACGGCATGCTCATCTCCGGCGGCGAGGTGACGGCAGCAAAGCTGTTCGTCAACAATTCGAGCGGGCAGATCGGATTGGTCGGCTACTGGGACACCGTGGCGTTCGACGAGTTCGCCGGGAAGGCCAAGAAGGCCGACCGCGCGCTCGTGGACATCATGAAGAACTACATGGCCAACAAGTCGTTCTCGCGCGGACGCAACACCATGCAGGCCGAGGCGTCCATGGTGTTCGTCGGCAACACGTCCCACAACGTGCCCTACATGCTCAAGAACTCCGATCTGTTCGAGGAGCTGCCGGCGCAATACCATGATCCGGCCTTCCTAGACCGCATCCACTACTACCTGCCCGGCTGGGAATTCGAGCAGATTCGCTCCGAGATGTTCACGCGGGGGTACGGCTTCGTGGTGGACTATCTGGCCGAGATCCTGCACAACCTGCGCAACGTGGACTACGGTTCGGCGTTCGAGCGGTATTTCACGCTATCGCCCACGCTTTCCACGCGCGACAAGGACGGCGTGCGCAAGACCTTCTCGGGCCTCATGAAGCTCATCTATCCCTCCGGCGAGGCGACGATGGACGAGATGGAGCCGCTGCTGCGCTGCGCCATCGAAGGGCGCAAGCGGGTCAAGGACCAGTTGTGCCGCATCGACTCCACCATGGCCGAGGTCGACTTCTCGTATACGCGCGTGGGGGATGCCGAGCCTATCGCCGTGCAGACGCTGGAGGAGGTCGAGTACCCGGAACTGTATTGGCGGGACGGGCATCACCGGCTGGATGATGCCGAGGAGTCGTCGTCTGCCGTGGAGACGGCCGGGCGGATCGGCGAGTCCGCGGTTGCCGGGCCGGCAGGACAGACCGAGCGATCCTCCCAAACCGAGCCGCCCGCTCAGTCCGGGGCGTCTGTCCAGTCCCAGCCGGCCGAAGCGGCGTCAGTAGCGTCACGACCGTTGACCTCAACGCAACCGTCCGCCGCATCGGCCCCGCAGCCAAAGCTCAGTCGCATCGAGCGCGCCGCCGCGGCCGCCCGGGAAGGCCGCCTCACCTTTGCCGAGGACCAGCGCGGAGTCACCTATAACAGGCTGTTCGGCGCGTTCGTGGCCGGGGCGCATGACATCACCCTCGTGGACCCATACATCCGGCTTCCCTGGCAGATCCGCAACTTCGCGGAATTCCTGGAAACGGTGCTCGCCTATACGGAACGGACCGAGGAGGTGCACGTCCATCTCGTCACCCGATACACGGATGAGCAGCATGTCGACAATCAGATTGCGAGCTTGGATGAGGTGCGGGATGCCTTTGGACAGCTGGGCATCATCGTCACCTACGAGTTCAGCGACACCGCTCACGACCGTTCCATCGTGACCGACACGGGATGGATCGTCATCCTCGGACGCGGCCTCGACATCTTCCAGCAGTATGACACCTCATGGTTGAATCCGATGACGCGCCAGCAGCAGTTGCGCAAGGTCAGGGAGTTCTCCGTCGTCTACCAGCGCGACCGGTCCGACGGCTGATGCCGACGGTCGATGCCCACGGAGGGTGTCGCTGATGGGATTCCATGCATTACACTGAAACGGTTTGAGTCGGTTGCGCCTGAGCGCGGCCGTATGGGCGTGACGCGAGATGTTGCAGGGAAGGAGACCCATGAATCCGAGGCGGGGGCCGTTCGCGGCGGGGGAGAAGGTGCAGTTCACCGACCGCAAGGGCAAGAAGATTACCGACCAGCTGGTACCGGGCGGTTCCACGCAGACCGAGCATGGGCTGATCCTCCATGACGAGGTGATCGGCAGCCTCGAGGGCACGGTCATCGCCACCGTGCATGCCAAGCGCGAGGCGCAGATCAACGCGGTCCACCCCGAACGCGACCGGAACAAGCCGTGGAAGTCGTCGCGTGTGATCGGCGGATGGGAATACGCGGCCATGCGCCCCCGACTCGCCGACTACGTGCTCTCCATGCCGCGCGGCGCGCAGATCATGTATCCCAAGGACATCGCCCAGGTGATCCAGCTCGGCGACATCCGCAACGGCATGCGCGTGCTCGAGTCCGGCGCGGGCTCGGGCGCCATGAGCGTGAACCTGCTGGACGCCGTGGGCCCCGAAGGCCATCTGACCACCATCGAGCTGCGCCCCGACTTCGCGCGCGTGGCCCAGGCCAACGCCACGCTCTACTATGGCGAGCAGCCCGGCTGGTGGGATCTGAAGACCGGCGATTTCGACAGCGTGGCCGCCGGCCTGCCGGAGCATTGGTTCGACCGCATCATGCTCGACATGCTCGACCCGTGGAATCGACTCGCCGAGGCGTACCGGGTGATCGCCCCCGGCGGCGTGCTCGTCAGCTACGTAACCACCACCACGCAGATGAGCCGTATGGCCGAGGCCCTGCGCGACGCGGGCTGCTGGACCGAGCCGCAGATCGAGGAGACCCTCGAGCGCACATGGAAGGCTCAGGGGCTTGCCGTGCGTCCCGATCATCAGATGATCGGCCATACCGGATTCCTTGTGGTATCCCGTGCGATGGCACCCGGCTTCGAAGCGCTGAAGAAGCGCGAGCGCGTGACCAAGGACACCGAGACCGACGTCGACTCGCTGACCGACGAGCAGCGCGAGGCCCGCCTGGAGGAGCTGGAACTGCGCGATATCTCCGACCACAAACTACGTAAGGTGTTGCGCGACCTCGACCGTCAGGTGGGTGCGCTGGAACATCCGGCCGAATAATACGGGCCGGCGCATGTCCGCGCGCCTATACTGGTGACAATCAGCCGGTTTCGCGCACATCGCGCCATCCGGTTCGGGAAGGAACGACATGGGCATCAAGCTCAACAAGGTAGCCAAGGCCGCAAAGAAATATGAGCACATCCTCATCATCATGCGGCATGCCAAGGCCGAGCCGTTCGGCGGGACGGGCGACATGGAACGCCAGCTTACGGACAAGGGTCTGAAGCAGGCCAAAGCCGTCGGCAAGGGCATCGAAGCGCTCGGTCTGGTGCCCGACCAAATCTCCTGTTCGTCGGCCGTCCGCACCCGTCAGACCCTCGACCGCATGATGAAGACCTTCGGCGACAAACCGATTGTGGACTACCGTATCAGCCTGTACGAGGGCGGCGTGCAGTCCGTCTTCGACGAGCTGTCCCACGTCAAGCCCAAGATGCGCGTCTTCATGGTGGTGGGCCACGAGCCGACCATCTCGATCAGCGCGCAGTGGCTGTCCTCCGCCGAATCCGACCCGGAATGCCTCGATCTGCTTAATCTCGGGCTCTCGCCGGCATCCGTGGTGATTCTCGGTTCGGACAAACCGTTCGACGAGTGGCAGGTCCACAGCGGCGATCTGCTCGCCGTGATCAACGTGAAGGACTTCGACTAGTGTTCCTGTTGACCTCGGGCGAAGGTGGGCTATGAGAGCTCGGTTCTTTGCCTGAGGGCTTGCAGGCTTGCGGATTTGCGGGCGTCCTTGATTTTCCGCGGTGAGCGAGGTCGTGCCGTGCGGGTTATCGCTACCGGGTTACCGGGGCGCATGCGTGGCAAGGCACATGCGTCGTGAGACGCATCGCGGTGAGGCGCTCCGGAAAGCACCGCTATAAACTCCGTCTATAACGACACTCAAACCGTTCTTATGGGTCCGAAAAGCCAATGGTTTGGTAGCCTAATCGGGTTACTGACGCATACATTGGAGGATTCATGTCCACTTTGACTTCCGTCTCCGGTTTCCCGCGCATCGGGCAGAACCGCGAACTGAAGAAGATCATCGAAGGCTATTGGAAGGGCGCCAACGACCTCGCCGCCGTCAAGGCCACCGCCGCCGAACTGCGCGCCAAGCACTGGAAGCTGCAGCAGGCCGCCGGCATCGACCTGATTCCGAGCAACGACTTCAGCTACTTCGACCAGCTGCTGGACACCGCCATCCTCCTCAACGTGATCCCCAAGCGCTACGAGCGTCTGGCCTTCGCCGACCCGGAGGACACGCTCTTCGCCATGGCCCGCGGCTATCAGGGCGACAAGGGCGATGTGACCGCTCTGCCGATGAAGAAGTGGTTCACCACCAACTACCACTATCTGGTGCCCGAGATCGAGCCCGGCGAGGAGATCAAGCTCAACTCCACCAAGCCGTTCGACGAGTTCAACGAGGCCAAGACGCTCGGCATCCTCACCAAGCCGGTGCTCATCGGCCCCTACACCTTCCTCAAGCTCGCCCGTGGTGCCAACGCCCAAAAGCTCGACTACGACAAGGGCCTGGTCAACGCCGTGGCCGCCGTCTACGCCGAGGTGCTCACCAAGTTCAACGAGCTCGGCGCCCAGTGGCTCCAGCTCGACGAGCCCTACCTCGTGCTCGACAAGGAGCCGGGCGACGTGGAGCTCTTCAAGACCCTCTACACCAAGATCCTCGCCGCCAAGGCGTCGGTCAAGGTGCTGCTCAACACCTACTTCGGCCACATCGCCGACGTGTACGAGACCGTGAACCTGCTCGGCTTCGATGGCATCGGCCTGGACCTCAACGAAGGCCGCGAGGAGAACCTCGAGGCCGTGGCCAAGTACGGCGTGGCCTCCGGAACCACCCTCTTCGCCGGCGTGATCAACGGCCGCAACATCTGGCGCAACAACTATGCCACCTCGCTCGGCCTCGTGGACGCCCTGAAGCAGGTCACCGCCAACGTGGCCGTTTCCACCGCATCCTCCCTGCTGCATGTGCCGTTCAGCACCGAGGGCGAGACCGGCATCCCGGCCGACGACCTCAAGCACTTCGCGTTCGCCGTCGAGAAGCTCGGCGAGCTCAAGGAGGTGGCGGTCCTCGCCGACGCCACCGAGGACGAGAAGAAGGCGTCCGCCGCCCTCGCCGCCAACCAGGCCCTGTTCGACGGCACCCGCGTGGCCTCCGATCCGGCGGTCGCCCAGCGCGTGGCCGGCCTGACCGCCGACGATTTCGTGCGCCAGCCCGCCCGCGAGGAGCGTCAGAAGCTGCAGCGCGAGGCCCTTGGCCTGCCTCTGCTGCCCACCACCACCATCGGCTCCTTCCCGCAGACCAAGGAGGTGCGCGCCGAACGCGCCAAGTTCCGCAAGGGCGAGATCACCAAGGAAGCCTACGACGAATTCATCAAGGGTCAGATCGACGCCTGCATCAAGCATCAGGAGGAGATCGGCCTCGACGTGCTGGTCCACGGCGAATTCGAACGCAACGACATGGTCGAGTACTTCGGCCAGAACCTCAACGGCTTCCTGTTCACCAAGAACGCCTGGGTGCAGTCCTACGGCACCCGCTGCGTCAAGCCCCCGATCGTCTGGGGCGATGTCTCCCGCGCCAAGCCGATCACCGTGGAATGGTCCGCGTACGCGCAGTCCCGCACCAACCATGTGATGAAGGGCATGCTCACCGGCCCGGTGACCATCCTCAACTGGTCCTGGCCGCGCGAGGACATCACCCATGAGGAGCAGACCAAGCAGCTGGCCCTCGCCATCCGCGACGAGGTGCTCGACCTCGAGGCCGCCGGCATCAAGGTCATCCAGATCGATGAGGCCGCCCTGCGCGAGAAGCTGCCGCTGCGCAAGAGCGACTGGCACGTCAAGTACCTTGACTGGGCCGTGCCCGCCTTCCGTCTGGTGCATTCCGCCGTCAAGCCCACCACGCAGATCCACACGCACATGTGCTACTCGGAGTTCAACGACATCATCCGCGACATCGACGCGATGGATGCCGACGTGATCTCCTTCGAGGCGTCCCGTGGCGATCTGGTGGTGCTCGACGCCATCCACGACGCCCACTTCGAGACCGAGGCCGGCCCGGGCGTCTACGACATCCACTCGCCGCGCATCCCCTCCGAGCAGGAGATCGAGGACCGCATCTACGAGATCCTCAAGAAGATGGAGGTCGAGAAGGTGTGGATCAACCCCGACTGCGGTCTGAAGACCCGCGGCAACGCCGAAACCTGGCCGAGCCTCGAGCATCTGGTCGCCGCGGCCAAGGCCGTGCGCGCCAAGCTGGAGAAGTAGTCATTATTGGGCTCCCCTCAGTGAGGGAAGCTGTCAGTGAAACTGACTGAGGGGCGTTGACTCAGTATCGGGCTCTCCCCTCAGTCGCCTATGGCGACGGCTCCCCTCACTGAGGGGAGTCATGCTCCTGCTGGTTGTTCGCACGCCGGGGTTCGTGATGGCTCCCCTCACTGAGGGGAGCCGTAATGCTTGTAAGGAAGCCAATATGCATACTCCGATGTTTTCGTTGGAGGTATTCCCGCCGAAGCGCAATGCGCCGGTCGGCACCATCTATGACACGCTCGACGGCCTCGAGGGTCTCGAGCCGGACTTCATCTCGGTCACCTACGGGCATGGCACCCATACGGACCGCACCGCCACCGCCCGCATCGCCAACACCATCCGCAACGAATACGGCATCCCGGCCGTGGCCCATCTGACCGCCCTCTATTCTGACCGGGACAAGGTGGACGAGGCGCTCGACATGTTCGAACAGGCCGGCGTCCAGGCCGTGCTCGCCCTGCGCGGCGACTACATCGAGGGGGAGGAGCCGGTCGGCGTCTTCGAGCACGCCAGCGACCTCGTCGCCTACATCCGCGAACGCAAGCCCGAGCTCAAGGTGTTCGGCGCATGCTATCCGGAAGGCCACTACCAGTCCTCCTCGCTCGACGAGGACATCACCAACCTGAAGACCAAGGTGGATGCTGGCGTCACTCACCTGATCTCCCAGCTCTTCTACGACAACGACGACTTCTACCGGTTCCTCGACAAGGCCCATGCGGCCGGCATTGACGTGCCCATCGAGGCGGGCATCATGCCGGTGCGCGGCGCCAAGTCCGTGCGCCGCATGGCCGAACGCAACGCCTCGCGCATCCCCGACCATCTGGCCGTGATGCTCGACCGTTGGGAGGGCAACGCCGACGCCATGCGCGCGGCCGGCATCGCCTACGCCTCCGAACAGATCACCGACCTCGTGGCACACGGCGTGGACGGCATCCACCTGTATTCGATGAACCACCCGGCCACCACCCGCCGCATCTGGCGCAACGTGGAGCCGCTGTTCGCCGTCTGACGGCCCGTCCCCGTCCATCGACGGCCCGTCCGCGGACGTCGCCCACCACCGCCCGCCACTGCCGCAGATGACGCCGCAGATGGTGCCGTGCGACGCGAGTTTGGGAGAACGCCGGGGATGACGGCCCCAAGCGTATATAGTGGAATTCCATGGAACTCAAGACGACGTTCAATCCCGGCTCCATGGACCTCATCAGGGCGGGTCTGCAGGATCTCGACAAGGCACGTTCGCTGTTCGACCAGCTCAAGGCGGACGACATCCCCGACAATCGTAGAGCCGAATTGCTGGGCGTGCTGGCCCACGCCGGCGACCCGGACGTGGCGCTGAGCAATTTCGTGGACATCGTCAACGCCATGCAGTCCTCGGGCCGTGACCTCGAACAGGTGATTCCCGATGGTGCGGCCCTCAAACGTCTCGTCACCGTGCTCGGCGTCTCCGACGCGCTGGGCAAGTTCATGCGCTTCAGGTCGGACCTCGTCGCCGCGGCGGCCACCGACGAATGCAACAGTCACCTGTTTAACCATGCGCAGCGGCGCGCGCGCTTGCTCAAGGCGGTGGGCGCCGATCCCGACGACGCCGCCCATCCCACGGCCTCCAAGGACCTCGCCGAGGCGGCGACGGCCCTGCGCGCCGCCTATCGTCGCCAGCTGGCGGCCATCATCGCCCAGGACGCCGTCGCCGACGACCCCACCGCCATCCAGCCGACCATCAGCCGCGAACTGTCGGACCTCGCGGACGCGGCCCTCGAAGGCGCGCTGGCCATCGCCCGGCACGAGGTGGACGGCAGCGAGCATGTGCGCTTCACCGTCATCGGCATGGGCAAGCTCGGCGCCCAGGAGCTGAACTACGTATCCGACGTGGACCTCATCTACGTGGTCGAACCGGCGGACAAGGAAATCGACCACCAGACCCTCATCCGCGTGGGCACCAAGATGGGCACCACGCTGCAGCGCGTCTGCCAGTCCGCCATCATGGGCGTGGCCGAACAGCCCCTGTGGCAGATCGACGGGGGACTGCGCCCCGAAGGCAAGGACGGCCAGCTGGTGCGCGTGCTCGACTCGCACAAGACCTACTACGAGCAGTGGGCGGAGAACTGGGAGTTCCAGGCGCTGCTCAAGGCCCGTCCCGTGGCGGGCGACCCCGAGCTCGGCCAGGCGTACATGGACATGACCCGTCCGTTCGTCTGGAGCGCCTCCAAGCGCAAGAACTTCGTCTACGACTGCCAGAAAATGCGCCAGCGCGTCGAGGACCTCATCCCCGCGCCCCTGAAGGACCGCGAGATCAAACTCGGCCGCGGCGGCCTGCGCGACGTGGAATTCACCGTGCAGATGCTGCAATTGGTCCACGGCCGCACCGATGAGACGCTGCGCACACGCGACACGCTCGAATCGCTGCACCGCCTGTCCGAGGGCGGGTACATCTCGCGCAAACAGGCCGTGCGCATGTCCCAGGACTACCGGTTCGAGCGGGTGATGGAGCATCGCCAGCAGATCTGGTCGCTCAAGCGCACCCACCTGTTCCCGGACCTCGGCCGCGCGTCGGTCGGCGGGCTGGAGCGCAAGCGCGACATCGACGTGGACGAGCTCAACCGCAACCCCGAGCTGCGCCGTCTGGCCCGCGCGTTCGGCATGCATCCGGAGGAGTTGGTCGAAAAGTACGACGACGTGCGCCGCGAGGTGCGTCACCTGCACCTTGACATCTACTACCGTCCGATGCTGCCGGTCAACGCCCAGCTCGAGGACGACCAGATTGGCCTGAGCGTCGAGGCCGCGCAGGAGCGTTTCGCCTCCATCGGATTCGGCGACCCGCAGGCCGCCATCCGCCACGTACAGGCCCTCACCGCCGGCGTGGGCCGCGCCGCCAAGATCAACCGCATCATCTTGCCGGCCGTGCTGCAATGGCTCGGCGAAGGCCAGAACCCGGACATGGGCCTGCTCAACTGGCGCAAACTCGAGGAGAACTTCGGCACCGAATCCGGCTACCTCGGCTTCCTGCGCGACTCCACCTCCGCCGCCCAGCGCCTGTGCCATGTGCTGTCCAACTCGAGGTTCCTCGGCGACGCGCTCAACAAGTCGGTCGAATCGATCAGCTGGCTCGGCAACGACGACGACTTGAAGGCCCGCACCCGCGAGGCCCTGGACGTGCAGACCCACTCCTCGCTGGAGCGGTTCGGCACGAGCATCAACGAGTTCGCCAACTCCATGCGCGCCATGCGCCGTCACGAGATCGAACGCATCGGACTGGCCTGGATGAGCGGCGTCATGACCGACGACGCCAGCCTCAAGGCCATGACCGACGTCTATGACGCCATCATCGACGCCTCGCTGACATGGGCGATCCGCCACAGGACCGCCGAATTCGGCGTGAACAGGGCCCCGGCGGGCATCGCCGTCATCGCGATGGGCCGGTACGGTGGACGCGAGGTGAACTTCAGCTCCGATGCGGACGCAATCCTCATCTACCGGCCCGCTGACGACGCCGGGGACGCCGAGGCCAACGCCTTCGCCAAGAAGGTGGTCGAGGACCTGCGCAACATCCTGCAGGGCCCCACCACGCTCGAACCCAAGATCGAGCTCGATCTGGACCTGCGCCCGGAAGGCAAGAACGGGCCGATCGTGCGCTCCTACGCCTCCTGCGAGGAGTACTACGAGTCCTGGGCCTCCACATGGGAGCGCCAAGCGCTGCTGCGCGCCCGGTACGCGGCCGGCGACGCCGAACTGGCCCGCGACTTCCTCATCAACATCGCCGACCCGCTGCGCTACCCGACCACGCCGCTGACCGACACGGAGGTGCAGGACATCCGCCGGCTCAAGGCGCGCATGGAGGCCGAGCGTCTACCGCGCGGCGTGCGTCGCGAACGCCACCTCAAGCTCGGCAAGGGCGGGCTGTCCGACGTGGAATGGACCGTGCAGCTCCTGCAGCTGCAGCACGCCGGCGACATCCGCGACCTGCGCGTCAACGGCACGCTCGAGGCGCTGGAGGTGCTCGAGGCCAAGAAGCTCATCAGCGCGGTGGACGCCATCCAGCTGCGCAAGGCCTGGACGCTGTGCACCGCGGCCCGCAACGGCAACTACCTGTGGTCCGGCCGCGCCAATCAGGCCGACATCCTGCCCGACGACATCTACTCGCTCGGCGGCATCGCCGTGTACCTCGGCTACGGCGCACATCGTGGCCAGCACTTCGAGAACGATCTGCTGGGCGTCATGCGCAAATGCCGCGACGTGTGCCAGCGGCTCTTCTACGGCCAGATCGAGGAGGAGGTCGGCGCGGCGGGCGTCGGACGGGCCGGCGCCGGGCCGATCGGTTCGGTCGCACCGGCAAAGCCGCGCATGCACGTCATCGCGCCGCGTCTGGCCGCCAACCGTCGCCGCGCCCAGCGGTAGTGGCCCGCGTCGGAAGTTCGTTGATTATATTCAAGGGGAGCCAAAAATATAATCAACGAACTTCTGGTGCAGGATGCCAGCCATGCCAACGCTACTTGCAACATGAACGCGAGGTGACGCGCGGGTGGCGGGGGAGTGCGGCGCGCGTCGTGGAAATGGTCTATAGTCGGAGAGGTCACGTTAGTGGCCACCTTATCCGCTTCACGCACGAAAGGTGAGCCGTGTCAACTCCACAAGAGCCGGCGGAGACGCCGATGATCGGTAAAAGCGTCATCTCGCTTGATGATCTCTCCATTGCACAGATTCGGGATTTGCTGCACAAGGCGCAGTACATCGACGCGCATCGCAAGGAGGTATCGCACACCTGCGAGGGCAGGGTGCTGGCCACGCTCTTCTACGAGCCCTCCACGCGCACGCGCCTGAGCTTCGAGACCGCGATGCTGCGTCTCGGCGGCAAGGTCATCGGCTTCGCCGGAGCGCAGTTGGCATCCGTCACCAAGGGCGAGTCCATCGCCGATACGCTCAAGACCGTGTCCAACTACGTGGACGTCGTCGCCATCCGCCACCCGAAGGAGGGTGCCGCGCTGGTGGCCTCCCGCGCCGCCTCCGTGCCGGTCATCAACGCCGGCGACGGCGGCCACATGCACCCCACGCAGACGCTGGCCGACCTCGCCACGCTGCAGTCGCGCTTCGGCCGCGTCAACGACCTGACCGTGGGCCTGTGCGGCGACCTCATGTTCGGCCGCACCGTGCACTCCCTGATCGAGACCCTGTGCCGCTTCGGCAACGTGCGGTTCATCCTCATCAGCCCGGACGAGCTCAAGACCCCGCAGTACGTGATCGACCGCATCAACGCCACGCCGAGCTGCTCCTACGTGGAGGTGCGCGACCTGGCCTCCGTGATCGGCGACCTCGACGTGCTGTACATGACCCGCGTGCAGAAGGAGCGCTTCTTCAACGAGGACGACTACCTGCGCCTGCGCGACACGTACATCCTCGACGAGGACAAGCTCTCCCTCGCCAAGCCGGACATGGCCGTGCTCCACCCGCTGCCGCGCGTCAACGAGATCGCCGTGGAGGTGGACGACGACCCGCGCGCCGCCTACTTCGAACAGGTCAAGAACGGCATGCTCATGCGCATGGCCCTTGAAAGCTCCGTGGTGGGCGACGACCTGCCCGGCTACGAACCGCTCGAATCCAAGGAGGTACGCGCCTGATGGAAGTCACCAGCATCGTCAACGGCATCATCATCGACCATGTGCCGGCAGGCACCTCGCTCAAGGTGCTCGAATACCTGAAGATCGACCCGTCCAAGACCAAGCTCGCGCTCATCATGAACACCACGTCCAAGCGCTACGGTTCGAAGGACATCATCAAGATCGAGGACGACAAGGACATCGACCTCGACGTGCTCGGCTTCGTGGCCCGTCAGGCCACTGTGGACGTGGTGCGCGGCGGCACGATCGTGGAGAAGAAGCAGCCGAACCTGCCCGAGCACATCGTCGGCGTCATCAAGTGCGTCAATCCGCGCTGTGTGACCACCACCGAGCCCGGCATCAAGCAGATGTTCCATCTCGTGCACTCCGAACGTCTCGAATACCGCTGCGACTACTGCGATGAGGAAGCCAAACTGTGAGCATCACACTACGCAACATCAGGGTCTGGAACACCGGCGAGATCATCGACCTCACGGTGCCGGGCCTCGCCGACGCCTACTTCGCCGACACCGATACCGTCCGTGACGGCGCAGACATCGACGCCACCGGTCTGACGCTGGCCCCCGGCTTTGCCGACCCGCATGTGCATTTCCGCGACCCGGGCCAGACCTACAAGGAGTCGATGGTCTCCGGTTGCCGCGCCTCGGCATCCGGTGGATACACCACCGTGCTCATCATGCCGAACACGCTGCCCGCGCTCGACGGCCAGACCGTCACCGCGCTCGACGCCGAGGCCGGCAAGCCCGGTGCGCGCGAGGTGCTGGACGCCGGCGCGACCAACGTCATCGACTTCCTGCAGCAGTACGATCGCACCCATGATGTGAAGCTGCCGGTCCGTTACGACCTGTGCGTGTGCGCATCCAAGGACCGCGCCGGACGCGAGGCCAGCGACACCGCCGACTGGCTCAGGTACGTGCCCGGATTTGAGGATGACGCCAAGACCGAGGCGATGAACGCGCATCCCGTCACCGCGATCAGCGATGACGGTTCCGCCGTGCCCGAGCCGATTCTCGACCAAGTGCTGGCCAACGCCAAGGCGTCCGACCTGTACCTCATCGAGCATTGCGAGCACCACGACACTGGCGCGGTGAACGACGGCCCGGTCTCCCGCAAGCTCGGCGTGCCCGGCATTCCGGAGGACACCGAGCTGAAGATCGTGGCGCGTGACATCGAGGCCGCCCGTCGCACCGGCGTCCACGTGCACTTCCAGCACGTGAGCACGGCGATCTCGTTCGAGGCGATTCGCGCCGCCAAGGCCGAAGGCCTGCCGATCACCTGCGAGACCGCGCCGCACTATCTGGCGCTGAGCGACGAGGCGCTGCTCGAATACGGTACGCTCGCCAAGATGAACCCGCCGCTGCGCTCCGAGGCCGACCGCAAGGCCACCATCGCGGCCATCGAGGACGGCACGGTGGACCTACTCGCCACCGACCACGCCCCGCACACGATGGAGGAGAAGGCGTTGGGCTTCCTTGAATCGCCCAACGGCATCATCGGACTCGAATGCGCGTACGGCGTGTGCCACAAGGTGCTGGTGGACGGCGGCCACATCTCCGACGAGCGGCTCATCGAGCTCATGGCCGTCGAACCGATGCGCCTGCTGGGCCACGAGCCCACGGACATCGCCGCCCTCGTCGAGGGCTACGCCGAGCCCGCGCCCACCGGCGACGATTCAGAGGGCGTGAACCGTCTGCTCGATCTGAGCCGCGTGGAGGACGCCGCCAACGTGGATCTGGCGGTGCTCGCCACCGATCAGGCCTGGACCGTGGACCCCGAGCAATTCCACTCCAAGGCCCGCAACACCCCGTTCAGCGGATGGCAGGTGACCGGTCGGCCGCTCGCCACCATCATCGGCTCGCAGTTCATGTTCAGCCGCATGTAGGCAACCTGTCTTGCGGCTCCCCTCAGTCGCGCTCCGCTGACTGGCTCCCCTCCACAGGAGCACCCCACAAGTAGAGAAGGACTTCAATGGACCGTCTTATCGAAGCCATCGAGAACACACAGAACCCGTCCGTCGTCGGCCTCGACCCCACCGAGGCGCTGGTGCCGCCGCAGGTGGTAGCGAGCTTCGCCGACGAGGTGCGCGATTCGGTCGAGACCCCCGAGGAACTGCCCGCCGCGCAACTGGCGGTGGCGTATTTCGAGTTCAACCGCACCATCATCGACGCCGTGGCCGATATCGTGCCCGCGGTCAAGCCGCAGATCGCCATGTACGAGGCGCTGGGTCCCGCCGGCGTGGACGTGTACACGATGACCTGCGAATACGCGGCCCAGCAGGGACTGTACGTGCTCGGCGACGTCAAGCGCGGCGACATCGGCTCCACCGCTGCCGCCTACGCGCATCATCTCAGCGGCGTGGGCACCGGCGCGGGCGTGGATGCCGCGACCGGCGACGATGCCGCCGATAACGGCGAATCCGTCGTCTTCGACCCGTGGCACGAGGACGCCGTGACCGTCAACCCGTACCTCGGCACCGACGGCATCACCCCGTTCGTCGAAGCCGCGACCGCCGCTGACAAGGATATCTTCGTGCTCGTGCGCACCTCCAACCCGTCCTCCAGCGAGCTGCAGATGCTCGATCTGGCCGACGGTACGAAGGTCTACGAACATGTGGCCGACCTCGTGGAGGGCTGGGGCGCCGAAACCCGCGGCCGGCACGGCTACTCCCGCGTGGGAGCCGTGGTGGGCGCCACCCATCCCGAGGAGGGCCGTGCGCTGCGCGCCCGCATGCCGCATACGTTCTTCCTGGTGCCCGGCTACGGCGCCCAGGGTGGCACCGTGCAGGATGTGGCCGGCATGTTCGACGAGCGGGGCGGTGGCGCGATCGTCAACTCCTCGCGCGGCATCATCGGCGCGTGGAGGAAGAGCGGCAAGTACGACGCATCCATGAGCGCCGACGACGCGCTCGACCTCGTGGCCGAAAGCGCGCGTCAGGCCGCGCTCGACATGCGCGACGCGCTGCGCGTGGCCGTCTACCGGTGATTCGCCGGTGCCGGAAGCCGGTCATGGGGCAGGGCGTCCGGCATCGATCGGTCGGCATCGACCGTTCATCGTTCATCGTCAGCCGCAGACGTATCCTCTGCATACGAACCTTGACTAAGGACAGCACAACACCAATGACATCATCATTCACATCCACCTACGACGTGGTGGCGGAGGCGCAGGCCGCGGGCTACTTCCCGCCCCGGCACACCGTCGAGGTCACCGACGTGCGCGAGCTCGCCGACCATGTGGTGCGGCTCACCTTCCGTGACCCGTTCATCGCCTCCCACGCCAAGCCCGCCCAGTTCGTCAACCTGTTCACCCACGACGACTTCATGCTCATGCCCCGCCCGTTCGGCGTCAGCGAGGTCGAAGACGACGAGGTCAGCGTGATCTTCGCCGTCATCGGCCACGGCACCGAACAGCTCGCCGAGCTCGAGGCCGGCGACGGCGTGGACGTGCTCGGCCCCCTCGGCCGCGGCTTCGACCTGAAACAGGACGCCAACTACATTCTCGTGGGCGGCGGCCTCGGCGTGCCCCCGCTCATCTACGCCGCGCAGAAGCTCGCCGAAAACGACGCCTCCTTCGCCACCGCCGTCTTCGGCTACCGCGATGAGCATTTCGCCGAGGAATACGTCTCCCGCTACGCCGACTGGTCGTGGAGCATCGACAACGCCGAAGGCAACGTGGTGGACCTGCTCAACCGGCTCGAACAGGGCGATGCCCTCAAGGCGTTCGACCGCAAGCCGATCATCCTCAGCTGCGGTCCGCTGCCGATGATGAAGGCCGTGGCCGAGTGGGCCGCCGAACGCGACATTCCGGCCCAGCTCAGCATGGAACAGCGCATGGGCTGCGGCTACGGCACCTGCGTGCTGTGCACCGTCGATACCGTGGACGGCCGACTCAAGGTCTGCTCGGACGGCCCGGTGTTCACCCGCGAACAGCTTGGATGGGGGGAGTGACCATGTGCGCGAACCGGAACGTCAACGACCGTCACATCAACATCTACGAGGCACATGAGTGGAAGCACCCCACCAAGGTGGCCGGCATCGAATGGAAGAATCCGGTGGGCACCGCCTCCGGCACGTTCCAGTACGCCGCCGTCCGCTGGTTCTATGACGTGAGCCAGCTCGGCGCCGTGGGCACGAAGGGCTGCTCGCCGGTGCCGTGGGAAGGCAACCCCGGACCGCGCACCGCCGAAGGTCCGGCCTCGAACCTCAACGCGGTGGGTCTGCAGAACCCCGGTGTGGACCATTACCTCGCGCACGACCTGCCGGCGCTCAAACAGGCGGGCGCTCTGGTCGTGGCCAACGTGGCCGGTCACTGTGACGACGACTATATGCAGGTGGTGGCCAAGCTCGCCGATTCCGACGCGGACATGCTTGAAATCAACGTGAGCTGCCCGAACGTCACGCACGGCGGCATGAGCGTGGGCACCGACCCGGTGGCCCTCGCCGCGCTGATGGACAAGCTGCGCCCGATGACCGATAAGCCGATGGTCGTCAAGCTCACGCCGAACGTCACCGACATCACCGTGCCGGCGCGCGCCGCGGTCGAACACGGTGCGGACGCTCTGAGCATGATCAATACCGTGCTGGGCATGCGCCTTGACATCCGCACCGGCGAGCCGATCATTGCCAACAAGACCGGCGGCGTCTCCGGTCCGGCCGTCCTGCCGATTGGCATCGCGGCGGTTTACCGCACGCGCACCGCGCTGCCGGAGATCCCGATCATCGGCATCGGCGGCATCGACTCCGGCGAGAAGGCGCTGGAATACCTGTACGCCGGCGCGAACGCCGTGGAGGTGGGTGCGGCCGCGCTCTTCGACCCGGTGGCGCCGCTGCGCATCGCCCGCGAACTGGACGATTTGCTGGACAGCCGTCCCGAACTCGCTGCTAAACTGGCCGCAGGCAAAACTTGGAGGTAACCGGCACGCCTCCGGTTCCCTGCTTACGGGGGAACCGGAGGCGAAGCCGTCTGAGGGCAGCCGGATACAAGACTTGGAGGTAGTCACTATGGCAGAAACGCTCGCACACCGCTTCACCGAATTCCTGCTGGAATCCAACGCGCTGAAATTCGGCGATTTCACGCTGAAGTCGGGCCGTCAGAGCCCGTACTTCATCAACGCAGGCGCGTTCGACGACGGCAAGAAGATCGCCGCGCTCGGCGCGTTCTACGCCGAGAAGATCAGCCAGGCGATCGTGCACAACACCATCCCGCGCGACATCGACACCGTGTTCGGCCCGGCCTACAAGGGCATCCCGCTGGCCGTTTCCACCTCGATCGCGTTGACCGCCCGCCATAACATGACCGTGGGCTACACCTTCGACCGCAAGGAGAAGAAGGACCATGGCGACGGCGGCTGGATGGTCGGCACCCCGCTCAAGGACGGCATGAAGGTGCTGCTCGTGGACGACGTGATGACCGCCGGCACCGCCGTGCGCGAGGTGATCCCGAAGCTCAAGGCCGAAGCGGACGTGGAGGTCGTTGGCCTCGTGCTTTCCGTGGACCGCATGGAGAAGACCAAGGATTCCGACGTCTCCGCCGTCAAGGCCGTGGAGGCTGAATTCGGCTTCCCGGTGCTCGCCATCGCCAACGTGCGCGAGATCTTCGACGCCGCCGCCAAGATGAAGAACGCCGACGGCACCCCGTTGCTCAGCCACGAGCTCAAGCAGCGTGCCGAGGCCTATCTCGAGCAGTACGGCGCCTGACGGCGGCGGATTACCGGGGCCGCTGCTTGATTCCTTGTGCGGTTCCTCGCACGGTTTCTTTCACACAGACCCGCCAAGCGCCCCCTCGATGGGGGCGTTTTTTCATCGGCGTCCATCGGGGCCGCGAAGAAGCGCTTGCCCCGATTCGGTTCCATCGATCCCGCAACCATCCGACCGTGAAGATGAACTTTCGGTGACATAGCCTGCGCACCGGGGCCTTCATCAATACAGTGGAAGTATGAGAGATGATGCGCAGGGGCAGGTGCCGTTTGATGGGGGAGCGGCGCCGAAGAAGACACAATCCGGAAAGAACGGCGATGCCAGGGCCGGCGGAGACATCGGCATCGGACCGGGGAATGACGATTCCTCGGCAAACAAAGCTATCGGACGTGGCATCGCCATTCGCACAATCATCGCGGTGGTGCTCGTCGCCGTAGTCGTGTTCGTCGCAGCGTTCGCGGTCGGCCGGTTCACCGAGGATCCGACGAAAAGCCAGGGCTATCTCGACGTGGAGGCCAAGGCCGCCAAGGTCGAGGAGCAGGTGGCCGACAATCGCAAGAAGACCGAGGAGCTGACCGAACAGCGCAACGATTTGCGCAAGCAGGCCGCCAAGGCCCAAAAGGAAGTCGAGGACAATAAGAAGGTCTTCGGCGAACTCGGTGGCAACACGGCCGCCGGGGCCGAGCCGCTGACCATCGAATCGATCAGCGAGAGGCCGGACACGTTCTACCAGCAGTACGGGACTGCGAGCGGTGCGGATAAGTACTACTATCCGCAGATCACCGTGCGTAACAACTCGGGTCATGTGGTCTACAGCATCAGTCTGCGCATCGATATCGTGGGACAGGACGGGACCGTGCTGAAAAGCGACGCTTCGGCGTATGCGAGCAACATCGTGCTCTATCCCGGCAAGACCGCGGTGTGCAAAGGCACGATTCAGGACACGGGCTTTTCCGGGGCCACGCTGAAACCCACCGGATACTATCTGACCATCCCCGACACGAGCGGCAGCGGCGGTTCCGACGGTACCACGACGGAAAGCCACGAATTCGGCAAGGACGTCAAGACGGCGGTGATTTCATGAGTGACGAACAGCACGAACACGACAAGCTGGGCAACGAGCAGTATGACGAACGGCATGGCATCAAGGGTCCTGCCGTGGCTTCCGATGCAGCTAGGGCCGCGGGGTCGGAATCGGGGTCACCTTCGGCGACGTCCTCCGAAAAGGGATTGCGTGAGACGAAAACGCATGGAGAGGAATCCAATCAACTGCATCATCGCGGGCCGGTGACCGCCAAGGTGCCCACGAATGAGACCATGACCGTGGGCGATCGGGTGTTCTCGATTCTGGACAAGGCGTTCACATGGCTGGGACAGACCGGACGGGCCGCGTCGCGGGTGTCCGCAGGCAACGCCAGCGATGCCGACCGCGCGCGTTGGGACATCGTCAAAGGACCGCTTGCGGGGGTCGCCAAAGCGGCGGCGACCTTGGTTTGCGTGGGTGTGCTGATGTGGGCCGGCTCGACCGGTTACCGGCTCGGCGGGCAGTCCGTGGTGGTCGCGGACACGCCACAGTACCAGCAGGCCAGTCAGAAGCTCAAGTGGGCCAACGTGGACCTGATGGAGTCCAAGCAGGACGTCGCCAACCGCGAGAAACAGATCAAGGAAGCCAACGACGCCATCGACCAGGCCAAGAAGGACCGCGAGAAGTACGGCAAGATCGTGGAGGAGGTCCAGCAGGCACAGCGGGAGAGCAAATCCCCGGTCCTAACCGTGATCGCGATCGGCGACACGTCGCAGTCGTACATCTTCTTCGAAACGCCGATGACAGTGCACAACAATACCGACAAGACGTATTCGTTCTTCGAGGTCTACGTGCAGGCCACGGATGCCGATGGCAACGTGGTCCATTCGGGATACGCGCTTGGGGAAAGCGAGACCACTTGCGAGCCCAACGCCGATTGCCAGATCAAGCTATTCGACGAATTCGATCCGCGCGGCCTGAAGGTGACCCCCACGTACTGGAGCGTGACCGCCACTGACGGCAGCAGCGACTACGGCCGCTACGGTGCCGACGTCATGAGCAAGCAGCTCTGAGCCATTGGCATCCCGTCCAGATAGGCGATGAGCCCATCCGGATAGAGGGAACGGACGGTAAGTACGCGTTCTGACGGGGATGCCGCGTACATACAGTCCGTTTGCGACCCTGGAGCGACGGTAAGTATGCGGCTCAACGAGGGTGCCGCGTACATACAGTCGGTTTGGGGCCCGGAACGGACTGTAAGTATGCGGCTGGTTCGTCGAGCCGCGTACTTACAGTCCGTGGGAGGTCCGATAGCGCGGATTACGGCTGGCGTATACGACGAAGGCGGTTCTCCTCCCGGAACAGGGGAGGAGAACCGCCTTCGTGTGGATGTCGTCCGGTCGGTGCGTCAGTCGATGAGCTTGTAGCCGTGGGAGGCCACCACGGACTTGAGCTTGGTGAGATAGGTCTCGGCGGCCTTGGACAGCTTGGCGCGCTCGTTGGTGATCCAGCCCACGAGCATCGTCTCATCGGAATCGAGCGGGACCGTCACGATCTTCTCGTTATTGAGGTCGCCGTTGTCGATGCCGGTGCACACCGTGTAGCCGTTGAGACCGATGATGAAGTTGAGGATCGTGGCGCGGTCGGTCACGTTGATCTGCTTGGGGGAGTACTCCGGCCAGACCGCCTCCTCGTAGAAGTAGAACGACCCCTCCTCGCCCTGCTCGTACTGCAGGAACGGGTAGGGCTTCAAATCCTCCATCGTGATGACCTTCTTGGCGGCCAGCGGGTTGTCACGCGAGATGAACACATGCAGCGGCGCGCGGAACAGCGGATGGAACTCGAGGTGCTTCTCGCGCAGGAGCTTGCCGAGCACGTCCTTGTTGAAGTCGGACAGGTAGATGATGCCGATCTCGGAGAGCATGTTGGCGACCTGGTTGATGATGTCGCGCGTGCGGGTCTCGCGGATGGTGAACTCGTACTCGTCGGACTTGATGGAGTTGATCATCTCCACGAACGCCTCGACGGCGAACATGTAGTGCTGCGTGGAGACCTGGCACAGCTGCTTGCGCGGCTTGGCATGCTTGTAGCGCTCCTCGAGCAGGTCGGCCTGGTCGAGCACCTGACGGGCGTAGGTGAGGAACTCCGCGCCGTCCACGGTCAGGGCGATGCCCTGCGAGGAGCGGGTGAAGATCTCGATGCCGAGCTCGTTCTCCAGTTCCTTCACGGAGGAGCTCAGGGCGGGCTGGGAGACGTACAGGGCATGCGAGGCCTCGTTCATCGAGCCGCATTCGACGATTTTGACGATGTATTTGAGCTGAAGCAGAGTCATAAAAAACGGTTATAGCAGTGGGACTAGCCGATGGGTGCGGTTATAGCCAATTGTTTCCATGTTCCTGTCTGTCCTGTGAGATAGCGGCTTTGGGATACCGGATGGCGACGACTCACACGGTCCGAATGCCGGGAGACTGCTAACCTGTTGATGTCGAAATCCGCGGCATGGGGAAACAGGCCCGAAAGCCGCGGATGACAACGGAAACGCGAAAGGTGGAGCGGGTGGAAACCGTCAAGGTGCTGATGCGGCACATCGGGGAATTCAGGCGGGATGCCATCCTGACCCCGCTGGTGATGATCGGCGAGGTCATATGCGAGATGATCGTGCCGCTGCTCATGGCCACGCTCATCGACGACGGCGTCGAGAAGGGGGACATGGGCGTCATCGTGCGCACGTCCCTTATCATGCTCGTGGTCGTGCTGTGCGGCCTGACGGTCGGATGCCTCGGCTCGGTGTTCGGCTCGAAGGCCGCCGCCGGCTTCGCAAGGAACCTCAGGCAGGACCAGTACGACAACATCCAGACCTTCTCCTTCACCAACATCGACCGGTTCTCCACGCCGAGCCTCGTCACGCGCCTGACCACGGATGTGATGAACATCCAGAACGCGTTCATGATGATCATGAGGATGGTTCCGCGCGCCGCAAGCTCGCTGATCGTCGCGATGTGCATGGCGTTCGTCGTCTCCGGGCGCATGGCCCTCATCTACCTCGGCGCCGTGATCTTCCTCGGCATCGTCCTGGGCGTGCTCATGAACATCGCCGCACGCTTCTTCCGCCGCGCGTTCCCCGAATACGACGTGCTCAACGAGAACACCGAGGAGAACATCACCGCCATCCGCGTGGTCAAGGCGTTCGACCGCGGCGACATGCAGAACGAGCTGTTCCGCACGATCTCCAAGCGCATCTACGACATCTTCATGAAGGCCGAACTGACCCTCGCCGCCGTCAACCCAGTCATCCAGCTCACCGTCTGGGCCTCGATGCTGCTCATCAGCTGGTTCGGCGCGAACCTCATCGTCGCGGGCGACCTCACTACCGGCGACCTGACCTCCCTGCTCATGTACTGCATGAACATCCTCATGAGCCTCGTGATGCTGTCGATGACCATCGTGATGATCACGATGTCGTCCGCCTCCGCGCGCCGCGTGGCCGAGGTGCTCACCGAACGGGCCGACATGCCCGTGGCCGAGCATCCCGTCATGGTCGTCAAGGACGGGGCCATCGACTTCAACGACGTCGATTTCAGCTACCCCGAGGTCACGCTCTCCGAAAACGACCCCACCGCCAAACGTCGCGCCGACATGGCCTCGAGGATCACCGGCACGAGACGACGCGAGCGCGTGCTCGACGACATCGACCTGCACATCCCCTCCGGCGCGGTCGTCGGCGTGATCGGCGGCACCGGCTCGGCCAAGACGTCGCTCGTCAACCTCATCCCTCGCCTCTACGATGTGACCGGCGGCGAGGTCATGGTCGGCGGCGTCGATGTGCGCGACTACGACCTCGACACCCTGCGCGACAACGTCGCCGTCGTCCTGCAGAAGAACGTGCTGTTCTCCGGCACCATCGCCTCCAACCTCAAGTGGGGCGACCCGAACGCGACGCTCGAGGACATGCGCCGCGCCTGCCATATCGCATGCGCCGACGAGTTCATCGACCGGATGCCCGACGGCTACGACACCGTGGTCGAACAGGGTGGACAGAACCTGTCGGGCGGCCAGCGGCAGCGCCTGTGCATCGCCCGCGCCCTGCTCAAACACCCCAAGGTGCTCATCCTCGACGACTCCACCTCCGCGGTAGACACCGCCACCGACGCGCGCATCCGGCGCGCCTTCGCCACCGAGATGCCCGAGGTCACCAAGATCATCATCGCCCAGCGCGTCTCCAGCGTGCAGGACGCCGACATGATCGTCGTCATGGACGACGGGCGCATCCACGGCGTCGGCACGCACGCCGAACTCGTGGCGAGCGACGAGATCTACGCGAGCATCGTCGAACTGCAGACCAAGGGCGGCGGCGACTTCGACGAAGCCGCGATGGGCGACCATGACGAATCGCACGATGAATCGCACAATGAATCGGAGGTGAAGTGATGCCGGGACCAAGGGGCAACGCGGGCAGGAACGCGGCCGCAGCCAAGGACTACCTGAAGATGGGCCACCCGTGGCGCACGTTCACGCGTCTCATGGGCGACCTCTTCTCGCACTACGGCGTGCAATACGCGCTCATCATGGCGTGCATCCTCGCCACCGTGTTCGCCAACGTGCGTGGCAACCTGTTCATCCAACGGCTCATCGACGACTACATCATGCCGCTCGTCCACGCGAATCCCGCCGAACGCGACTTCGGCCCGCTGCTCGGGGCCATCCTCGGCCTCGCGGGCCTGTATGCGGTAGGCGTCGCGGCGACGGCGGTGCAATCCGTGCTCATGGCGTTCGTCACCCAGGGATTCATGCGCCGGCTGCGCAACCGCATGTTCGGCCACATGCAGAAGCTGCCGCTGGGCTATTCCGACACCAACTCGCGTGGCGACGTGATGAGCCTGTACACCAACGACATCGACACGTTGCGCCAGATGGTCTCCCAGTCCATCCCGCAGATCCTCACCTCGGTGCTTCAGCTCGCCATGGTGCTGGTCTCGATGATCTACCTGAGCGTGCCGCTGACCGGTGTGATGCTCGTCATCGCCGCGGTCATGGTGCTGCTCACCAAGGTGCTCACCGGCCGCTCAGGCGCGCATTTCTCGCAGCAGCAGAAATCGGTCGGCAAGCTCAACGGCTTCGTCGAGGAGATGATGAGCGGGCAGAAGGTCGTCAAGGTGTTCACGCACGAGGAGGCCGCCAAACGCGACTTCCGCGAAGTCAACGAGAAGCTGTACGACGCCTCCAACAAGGCGAACAAGTTCGCCGGATACTTGGGGCCCATCAACAACCAGCTCGGCTACATCGGCTATGTGATGTGCGCGCTCATCGGCGGGGCGCTCGCGATGACCGGTGCCACGGGACTCACGCTGGGCGCGCTCGTGAGCTTCCTGACGTTCGTCAAGAGCTTCACGATGCCGATCTCCCAGGTCTCCCAGCAGCTCAACTCCATCGTCATGGCGCTGGCCGGCGCCGAGCGCGTCTTCGCGCTGCTCGACGAGCGGCCCGAGGGCGACGACGGCCGCGTCACGCTCGTCAACGTCACGCGCGACGACTCCGGACGGACGGTCGAATCGCAGGAACGCACCGACGACTGGGGGTGGAAGGACCCGTCCGACGGGCATATCACGCCGATGCGCGGCGATATCCGGCTCGACCATGTGAACTTCAGCTACGTGAAGGGCAAGGAAGTGCTCCACGACATGACGATGTTCGCCAAGCCCGGCCAGAAGATCGCGCTCGTCGGTTCGACCGGCGCCGGCAAGACGACGATTACCAACCTCATCACCCGCTTCTACGACATCGACTCCGGTTCGATCACCTACGACGGCATCGACATCCGGAACATGCGCAAGGGCGATCTGCGCCGGTCGCTGGGCATGGTGTTGCAGGATACGCACCTGTTCTCCGGGTCGATCATGGACAACATCCGCTTCGGACGGCTTGACGCCACCGACGAGGAGGTGAAGGCCGCCGCGCGCCTCGCCAACGCCGACACCTTCATCGCCAAGCTGCCCGACGGCTATGAGACGCAGCTTGCGGCCGATGGCGCGGCCCTGAGCCAGGGGCAGCGGCAGCTGCTCGCCATCGCGCGCGCCGCGGTCGCCGATCCGCCCGCGCTGATCCTCGACGAGGCGACCTCGTCAATCGACACCCGAACCGAATCGCTGGTCCAGCATGGCATGGACGAGCTGATGAAGGGGCGCACCACGTTCGTTATCGCGCATCGCCTTTCGACGATCCGCAACGCCGACTGCATCATGGTCATCGAGTCCGGGCGCATCATCGAGCGCGGCACCCATGACGAGCTCATCGCCTTGAAGGGGCGGTACTACACGCTGTACACCGGGCTCAAGGGGTGAGGGGAAGGGCCGTGCCGGTAGACACGGCCTAAAGCGTTACAGCGTTGCAGCGTTATATCGTTGCAGCGTTACAGCCGCACGCCGAGGGAGGCGAGGGAGTCGCGCGCCGCGATGGCGCCCGAGAAGAGGATGCCGTGGATGCCCACCTCGTTGGCGCCCACGATGTTCTTGGCGGTGTCGTCGAAGAAGACGCACCGCTCGGGCGTGAGGCCGAAGCGTTCCATGGTCAGGTTGTAGATGTCGGCGTTCGGCTTGTGCATCTTCTCCACGCCGGAGACCACCGTGCCGTCCAGCAGCTGCTCGAGGCGCGGGAACTTCTCGAAGGCGAGATGGAAGGTCTCGTGCGACCAGTTCGTCAGACCCCACACGCCGTATCCATGGCGCTTGAGATCGGCGAGCAGTTCGGTCATGCCCGGCAGCGTGCGCGGCAGCGCATCCGCGTAGTGCTCGATGTAATAGCGGAAGATCGCCGCGATGTCCTCGCCCTGCTCGCGCACCACATCCGGGTAGATGCTGTCGAAGTCCTCGCCGGCGTCCATACGGTCCTCATAGCGGAAGAAGCCGTGCGGATCGTCGGGCGCGCAGATCGCGGCGACCACGTCGTCCGGGAAGTGGCCGGTCAGGCACGCGCGGGTGTCCCAGTCGAGCAGCACGCCGCAGAAGTCGAAGATGACATCGGTGATGGTGGTGGGGGAGTCAGCCATACAAGCTCCTTATATATCCGGGTATCCGGGACTATCGTGGTCCGCAAACCAGTGTACGGATGCGGCGGATATCCGGCGGGCGCTGGTGGTCCCATTGCGGTTGCGGGGTGTCTGCGGGTGGTACTGCGGGATGGCAGTGTGGGTGGCACTGCGGGTAGACAGAAGCATTTGCACGCCGCCGAAAAGCGGAGAAAACAGGCAATGTGCGGCCGTCTGACCAACCTGTCTGACCAACAGTTGCCGGCGCGAAAGCGGCGGTGTTAGCAAAGTGTTAGCAAATCGCCGCCAGTTTCGCATAGGTACGTATGCAAGCCGTAAAAACCGTCACAATTCCTGCACCGAATCCATACGATTAAGAATCGCAATGACCCGATGACGTCGTCGCGCAGCCCCAGAGGGGAGGCGGAACGCGGCATCGGGTTTGTTCGATGATAAGGAGAAAGACATGCCCTGGTGGGTAGATGTTGCCTACGTTGTGGGCACAGTGGCGTTTTTCGTTCTCGTTGACCTGTTCGGAAAGCTGGTGGACAGGCTATGACCACGTTCTTCACTGTGCTGGGTGTCGTGCTGGGTATCGCGGGAATCGCATACATGTTCTATTCCCTGTGCCGTCCCGAGAAGTTCTGAACTGTACTGAGAGATCTTAGGAATCAAAGGTTCATCACATGGTATATCTTTTTGCGATCATGGCATTCGCGCTGATTGCCATCATCCTCGCGGCGATCTACAAGCCGCTGGGTGACTACATGTACAACGTGTTCACGACCGACAAGGATCTCTTCTTCGAGAAGTGGATCTACAAGATCATCGGCGTGGACTCCAAGAAGGGACAGACCTGGAAGGCATACCTGCGCGGCGTGCTCGGCTTCTCCCTCCTGAGCGTGCTGGTGCTCTACCTGCTCCAGCGCGTGCAGCAGTGGCTGCCGTTCTCGCTGGGCTTCCCGAACGTCGAGGGCCCGCTGGCGTTCAACACCGCGGCCTCGTTCGTGACCAACACCAACTGGCAGTCCTACTCGCCTGACGTGACCCTTGGCTACACCGTGCAGTTCGCCGGCCTGGCCGTGCAGAACTTCGTGTCCGCGGCCGTCGGCATCGCCGTGGCGATCGCGCTGGTGCGCGGCTTCGCCTGGCGCAAGTCCGAGACCATCGGCAACTTCTGGGTCGACCTCACCCGTTGCACCCTGCGCATCCTCATGCCGATCGCCATCGTCATGGGCATCATCCTCATGGCCCTCGGCGTGGCGCAGAACTTCGCCGGATTCGTGCAGGTGAACACCGTCGCCGGCGGCACCCAGACCATCATGCAGGGCCCGGTGGCCTCCCAGGAGGTCATCAAGGAGCTCGGCACCAACGGTGGTGGCTTCTTCAACGCCAACTCCTCGCACCCGTACGAGAACCCGAACATGTGGACCAACATCATCGAGATCCTGCTCATGCTGTGCATCCCGGTGGCCCTGACCCGCACCTTCGGCCGCATGGTCGGCGACATCCGCCAGGGCTACGCCCTGCTCGGCGCCATGGTGATCCTCTTCGGCATCAGCTTCTTCTGCGTGGTGACCGCCGAGTCCTTCTCCAACGACCCGATCACCGCCCTGACCGGCGGCTCGATGGAAGGCAAGGAGACCCGCTTCGGCATCGTGTGGTCCGGCCTGTTCGGCACCACCTCGACCTCCACCTCCACGGGCGCCGTCAACTCGATGCATGACTCGTACACCGCCTTGGGCGGCATGATGTACATGCTCAACATGATGCTCGGCGAGGTCAGCCCGGGCGGCGTGGGCGCCGGCCTGTACGGCATCCTCGTGATGGCCGTCGTGGCCGTGTTCATCGCCGGCCTCATGGTGGGCCGCACTCCTGAATACCTCGGCAAGAAGATCGGCCCTCGCGAGATGAAGATGGCCTCGCTCTACTTCCTGGTCATGCCGATCACCGTGGTCGTGGGCGTCTCCCTGAGCTTCGCCCTGCCGTTCGCCCGCCAGTCGATTTTCGACACCTCGCTCAACAACAGCGGCAACCACGGCTTCTCCGAGGTCGTGTACGCCTTCACCTCGGCCGCGAACAACAACGGTTCCGCGTTCGCCGGCATCACCGCCGACACCCCGTGGCTCGACACCGCGCTGGGTCTGGCCGTGCTGCTCGGCCGCTTCCTGCCGATCGCGCTGGTAATCGCACTCGCCGGCTCCCTTGCCAAGCAGGACAAGGTGCCGGTGACCTCCGGCACGATGAAGACCGACAACGGCCTGTTCGTCGTCCTCCTGGTGTTCGTTATCTTCCTGATTTCCGCGCTGACGTTCTTCCCGACGCTTGCTCTGGGACCGTTGGCAGAAGGTTTGGTGGCGTGATATGACTTCCGCAACTGCGAACGACGTCGCGAACAACGCGAGCTCCATCGCGAACGACGTCAAGAACTCCAACAACAAGTCGCTTGGAGCCATGCTGGGCAAGAGCCTGCCGGACGCGTTCCGCAAGTTCGACCCCCGCAACATGTGGCACAACCCCGTCATGTTCATCGTGTGGGTGGGCGCCGCGTTCCTGACCCTGCTGGGCATCTGCCAGCTGTTCGTCCCCGCCCTGGCCAACGGCGAGCCGGTGTACTTCACCTGGATCGTGGCCATCGTGCTGTGGGCCACCGTGCTCTTCGCCAACCTCGCCGAGGCCGTGGCCGAGGGGCGCGGCAAGGCGCAGGCCGACGCGCTGCGCAAGACCCGCACCACCACGCCCGCCCGCATCGTGCGTGGCTATGACGAGAAGAACGACCCGGACGTGCGCGCCCCGGAGCGCGGCGAGGGCCCGACCTACGTCGAGGAGATTCCGAGCTCCGACCTGAAGCTCGGCGACGTGGTGATCGTCTCCGCCGGTGAGCTCATCCCCGGCGACGGCGACATCATCTCCGGCATCGCCTCCGTGGACGAATCCGCCATCACCGGTGAGTCCGCCCCCGTGATCCGCGAGTCCGGCGGCGACCGCTCCTCCGTGACCGGCGGCACCCGCGTGCTCTCCGATCGCATCGTGGTGCGCATCACCCAGAAGCCCGGCGAGTCCTTCGTGGACAAGATGATCGCCTTGGTCGAAGGCGCCAACCGCCAGAAGACCCCGAACGAGATCGCTCTGGACGTGCTCCTGAGCTCCCTGACCATCATCTTCCTGGTCGTCGTGCTGTGCATCAACCCGCAGGCCTCCTCGGTCGACACCTCCGTGAGCCTCACGGTCCTGATCGCCCTGCTCGTCTGCCTCATCCCGACCACCATCGGCGCCCTGCTCTCCGCCATCGGCATCGCCGGCATGGACCGTCTGGTCCAGCACAACGTGCTCGCCACCTCCGGCCGCGCCATCGAGGCCGCCGGCGACGTGACCACGCTGCTGCTCGACAAGACCGGCACCATCACCTACGGCAACCGTCAGGCATCCGAATTCCACGCCCTGCCCGGTGTGGACCACGACGAGATGGCCAAGGCCGCGGCCCTGAGCTCGCTGGCCGACTCCACCCCCGAAGGCCAGTCCATCGTGGCCCTCGCCAAGTCCGAGGGCTTCGACCTCGAAGAGGTGCCGGGCGCGCTCGATGTGCCCTTCACCGCCGAGACCCGCATGTCCGGCCTCGACCTGCCGAACGGCGACCGCATCCGCAAGGGTGCCACCTCCGCCGTCGAGGCGTGGATCGAGAAGGAAGGTGGCGCCATGCCCGTGGAGGTGCGCGACGCCCTCCACGAGAAGGTCAACGCCATCTCCGGCCAGGGCGGCACGCCGCTGGTCGTCGCCGAGCAGTACGCGAACGGCGAGGTCAAGGTGCTGGGTGTGGTCCAGCTCAAGGACGTCGTCAAGAAGGGCCTGAAGGAGCGCTTCGCCGATCTGCGCAAGATGGGCATTCGCACCGTCATGGTCACCGGCGACAACCCGCTCACCGCCAAGGCCATCGCCCAAGAGGCCGGCGTCGACGACTTCATCGCCGAGGCCAAGCCTGAGGACAAGCTCGCCTACATCAAGAAGGAGCAGGCCAAGGGCCAGCTCGTCGCCATGACCGGCGACGGCACGAACGACGCCCCTGCCCTCGCCCAGTCCGATGTCGGCGTGGCCATGAACTCCGGCACCTCCGCCGCGAAGGAGGCCGGCAACATGGTCGACCTCGACTCCGACCCGACCAAGTTGATCGACATCGTGGCCATCGGCAAGCAGCTGCTCATCACCCGTGGCGCCCTGACCACCTTCTCCATCGCCAACGATGTGGCCAAGTACTTCGCCATCATCCCGGCCATGTTCATGGAGAAGTTCCCGGGCCTCGGCGTGCTCAACATCATGGGCCTGCACAGCTCGCTGTCCGCCGTGCTGTCCGCGATCATCTTCAACGCGATCATCATCGTGCTGCTCATCCCGCTGGCCTTGAAGGGCGTCAAGTACCGCGCCGAGGCGAGCGAGAAGATCCTGGGCCGCAACCTCAAGGTCTACGGTCTGGGCGGCATCATCGCGCCGTTCATCGGCATCTGGATCATCGACCTGTTCGTCCGTCTGATCCCGGGCTTCTGATTCCCGCTTACGGACATTAGGAAAGAGTGAATGTTATGAAGAACACCATCTCATTGAACCTGCGCAGCTATTGGGCCGGGTTCAAGGCCGTGATCGTCTTCACCGTCATCGTCGTGGTCTACACGTTCGTGATGGCCGGCATCGGCCAGCTCGGCATGCCCGACAAGGCCAACGGCTCGATGATCACCAACTCCCAGGGCGAGGTCGTCGGCTCCTCCCTGATTGGCCAGTCCTTCACGGATGAGAACGGCGACGCCCTGCCGCAGTACTTCCAGTCCCGTCCGTCGGCCGCTTCCGACCCGAACAAGGACGAGGACAACCAGGGCTACTACGGCGGCGCCTCCTCCGGCACCAACAAGGGCCACCAGGACGAGGACCTCATCAAGAGCACCACCGAACTGCGCGAGGCCATCGCCAAGCGTGAGGGTGTGAGTGTCAAGGACGTCCCGGCCGACGCCGTGTCCGCCTCCTCCTCCGGCCTCGACCCGGAGATCAGCCCGGAGTACGCGGCCATCCAGGTCAAGCGCGTGGCCAAGGAGCGCGGCCTCAAGGAGGAGCAGGTCGAGCAGCTGGTCAAGGAGAACACGACCGGTCGTGGCCTCGGCTTCATCGGCGAGTCCACGGTCAACGTGGTCAAGCTCAATCTGGCTCTTGACGAGCTCAAGTAACCGGTTACCAACCAAGTAACGAGTTGCAACCGTTCATCGGGGGTGATGGCGTGAAGTGTCTGCGCCATCACCCCTGATGGCGTTTATCGTATACAGTCGTATACAGGGACGTCCGCGCGATGGCCGCGGATGGCGACCAGTCGACGAATCGAACAGGGGAGAGTGTATGGCAGAGGCGAGAGGGACGTTCAGGGTGCTGCTGGGTGCGGCGCCGGGCGTCGGCAAGACCTGCGCGATGCTTAAAGAAGGGCATCGCCTGCAGGAGGATGGCAAGGACGTGGTCATCGCCCTGCTCGAGACGCATGGGCGCACCGCCACCGCTAAGGCCGCGGAAGGACTCGAGACGGTGCCGCGCCGCCATGTGCGCTACCGCGGCATGTGGCTCGAGGAGATGGACCTGTTCAAGATCATCGAACGCCACCCGCAGGTGGCCCTCGTCGACGAGCTGGCGCACACCAACGCGCCCGGCTCCGTGCACAAGAAGCGCTGGCAGGACGTCATGGACCTGCTTGACGCCGGCATCGACGTGATCACCACCATCAACGTCCAGCACATCGAATCGCTCAACGACGTGGTGCGCGAGATTACCGGCAGCACGCAGAAGGAGACCGTGCCGGACAAGGTGCTGCGCTCCGCCTCGCAGGTCGAGCTGGTCGATCTGCCGCCCGAGGGCCTGCGCGAACGCCTCGCCGCCGGTTTCGTCTACAAGCCGGACCGCGTGGACGCGGCCCTGAGCAACTACTTCCGCGTGGGCAACCTCACCGCCCTGCGTGAGCTGGCCCTGCTGTGGCTCGCCGGCCGCGTGGACGAGGCGCTGAAGACCTACCGCGAGGAACACCACATCAAGGCCAAGTGGGAGACGCGCGAGCGTGTGATCGTCGCCCTGTCCGGTGGGCCCGAGGGCGAGCAGCTGCTGCGCCGTGGCGCCCGCGTGGCGCGTGCATCCGGCGGTGGCGACCTCATCGCCGTGCACGTCACCCCCGAGGACGGGCTCGCCGGCTCGAACCCGGCGCTGCTCATCAAACAGCGCGAGCTGGTCGAGGAGCTTGGCGGCACCTACCATCAGATCGTCGGCGAGGACATCTCCGAGGCGCTGCTCGACTACGCGCGCGCCAACAACGCCACGCAGGTGATCGTCGGCGTCTCGCGGCGCGGTGCCATTGCGCGCTGGCTCGGCCGGCCCTCGACGCCCAACGGCATCATCGAGAAGTCCGGCGACATCGACGTGCACATCGTCACCCATTCGTTCGTCAACCGGGGCATCCGCATGCCCTCCTCGAACCATACGCCGATGGCTTGGACGCGACGTGCCGCCGGGTTCGCATTCGCCGTGTTGTCCGCGGCGCTTACCGGATGGCTGCTGTACCTGTTCAGCGACGTGCAGTTCGCCCAGCGCGATGCCCTGCTGCTGCAGCTGATCGTGGTGGTCTCGGCCGTCATCGGCGGGCTCATGCCGGCGGTGCTGTCCGCCGTGCTCTCCGGACTGCTGCTCGACTTCCTGTATACGGAGCCCATCGGCACATTGCATGTGGTGCGTGTGCAGGATTTCGTGACCATCGTGTTGTACGTGATGGTGGCCATCATCGTCTCCGCGGTGGTGGACCGCGCCGACACCATCGCCCGTCAGGCCAAGCGCGCCAGCGCCGAATCGGAGACGCTGGCCAGCGTGGCCGGGGCCGTGCTGCGCAGCGACGACCCGTTGCAGGCCATCGTGCACCGCACGCGCGAGGCCTTCGGCTTCTCCTGCGTGCGCGTCGTGCAGGACAACCGGGTCATCATCTCCGACGGCGAACCGGGAACCCGCGCGAGCGAGGAGACCGGCACCGACATCACCACCCCCATCGAGGAGCCGGAGACGATTTCGCTGTCCGACCATGGGCCGTCGCTCAAACTCTACGGCAAGACCATCGAGGCTTCCGACCAGCGCATGCTGCTGGCCATCCTCTCCCAGATCCAGACCGTGCTCGAGCACAAGGATCTGGAACGCAAGGCCAGCGAGATCGGCCCTCTTGCCGCCGCCGAGAAGGTGCGCACCGGTCTGCTCAACGCGGTCAGCCACGACCTGCGCAGGCCGCTCGCCTCCGCCACCGCGGCCATCTCCGGCCTGCAGCGCATGGGCGACACGATGAGCGAACGCGACCGGCGTGATCTGCTCGCCGTGGCCTCCAACGGCCTCAAGCACCTCACCAAGCTCGTCACCGACCTGTTGGACGTCTCGCGCATCCGCGAGGGCGCCCTGCCGCTGTCGCTCGTCGCCACGGATGTGGGCGAGGAGATCATCCCGCTGTTCGACGAACTCGGCATCGGCCCCTGGTCCATCGACCTTGACATCGCCCCCGACCTGCCGCTGGTGGTGGCCGATCCGGCGCTGCTGCGTCGCGCGCTGTCCAACGTGCTGGTCAACGCCATGCGGTTCAGTCCGTCGGACAAGCGCGTACGCCTGTCCGCCTCGTCGTTCAACGGCGTGGTCGAAATCCGCGTCGCCGATCAGGGACCGGGCGTGCCCGACTCGCGCAAGGACGACATCTTCCTGCCGTTCCACCGTCTGGGCGATACCGACAACACCACCGGCCTCGGACTCGGCATGGCCCTGTCGAAGGGGTTCGTCGAATCGATGGGTGGCTCGATCAGCCCCGAGGACACGCCCGGCGGCGGTCTGACCATCGTGATCACGCTGCGCGAGGCCGATTCGAAGCTGCTCGCCGGCCAGGTGATCCCGCCCGCCGAACGGCCGAACCCGGCCGACATCCTCGAGAAGGACACGCTCAACGTGTCGGATGCCGTCTCCGATGTGATTCTGCCGCTGCCCGGGCGTGGGCGGTCCGATGAACGCGGACTTGACCGGTTCATCACCTACGGCATCATGAAGGGCGGGAAGGATGAGTCCGCAGCCGTTGACAGGGCCGACGGGCGGAAGTCCGGGGCCGGTGCCCACGATGCCGCTGATGCCGACGGCGGGAAGGGTTCTGGCGCCAGCTCCGACGGCAAGGACCGGGACGGCGACGCAGCGGGGAGGCAGACGCATTCCGCCGAGGAGCCGTCGCCGGTGGACGATCATGACGACGAGATAGTCGCGCCGGTCCCCATCCCGGTGAACGGTGCGGACGAGGACGACGGTCATGCCGGGCATACCGGTCATGACGCCGATGGAGCCGGACGGCCCGCCGCAGGCGGTGACGGTTCGGCACAGGATTCGTGAGAGGAGGCAAGGTGATGAAGATTCTGGTGGCGGACGATGATCCGCAGTTCCTCAAGGCGCTGAAGATCACCCTGCATTCACAGGGGTATGACATCGTCACCGCGCGTGACGGCGTCGAATGCATCACGGTGGCGGTCGAGGAGCATCCCGATCTGTTCGTGCTGGACCTCGGCATGCCGCGCATGGACGGCATGGGCGTGATCCAGGGCGTGCGCGGATGGACCGAGGCCCCCATTCTGGTGGTGTCCGGCCGCACCGACGCGCGCGAGAAGGTGGCCGCGCTGGATGCCGGCGCCGACGACTACGTGACCAAGCCCGTCTCCATCGACGAGCTTCTGGCCCGCATCCGCGCCCTGCTGCGTCGCGTCACGCAGGAGAACGCGGCGGAAAGCGAGACGCCGCTGGTGCATTTCGGCGACGTGACCGTGGACCTCAACGCGCACGCGGTGTTCCGCGGCGGCAAGGGACGCGAGGTGCGTGTGCGCCTGACGCCCACCGAATGGAAGGTGCTCGAGGTGCTGGTGCGCAACGCCGGCAAGCTGGTGACCCGTCAGGATCTGCTCACCTCGATCTGGGGGTCGCAGCACGTCAAGGACACCGGCTACCTGCGTCTGTACATCTCGCAGCTGCGCAAGAAGATCGAGCCCGATCCCGCGCACCCGAAGTATCTCAAGACCGAAACCGGCATGGGCTACCGTCTCGACACCGACGGCGAACCCGAGGTGTGAGGGTTTTCGCTGGTGCGTGCGTGTCTGGTCCGTCGCACCGTACCTCGTTTGGCCGCATCATGACGGACCGGACGCACACATCGTCCGTTTCGGTACGTTTGGAGGCCGTTCGACGGCCGTTTTCGACGGTATGTATGCGGCGTGACGAGGTATCCGCGTACATACCGTCTGTTTGAGGCTGGTTTGGGACGGTAAGTACGCGGCCATATCGTCGGGCCGCATACTTACCGTCCCAAACCAGCCTGTGTGGTGCTTCTGCCACGGCGATGCGGTCGCGACGGAAGACGGAAAAGGCCTGCGCGCCGGCCGATGCGTCACGCGACGACGTCGGCGATGGCCTCCGGGATGGCGCGAATCACGTCGCCGGCCACGATGGGGTGGCCCAGGGTCATGAACCGCTGACGGCGGCCGTGGCCGACCAAATCGGGCTCCTGCCACCCCTGCTGTTCGGATTCCGAAGCGATCGCCGCGGCCATGCCGTGCAGATACGCGGCGGCGGCCACCGTTTCGGCCGTGGTGATCTCGTCATCCTGCTGCGCCAACAGGGCGCCGACCAGACCGGCCAGCACATCGCCCGCACCGGCCGTGGCCAGCCATGCGGGCGCACTGCCGGAGACGTAGGTGTGGTCCTCATCCACCACGATGGTCACGGCGCCCTTGAGCAGCACCGTCGCACCCGTAAGCTCATGGGCACGACGCGCGCAAGCCAGCGGATACGCGGTCACGTCGCGCGCGGTGAAGGCGGCAGCCGGTTCGTCCGGCGTTACGGATGATGACGGCGTATCGGTCGCGGGGGAGGCGGCACGGGAATCGCCGGTGACGTCGGGCTCGGATTCGTCGGCCGTGGGGAAGGAGACGGTATTGGATTCAGTCCCATCGGACTTGGATTCAGCGGTTTCAGGGCTGCCGGTGCCCGTACCGGTACTGGCGGAGTCGATGCCGGAATCCGCGTTGCCATCGAAGCCGACGGTGTCGTGGGCATCCTCTGCATCAGCCGCTCCGGCGTAGCCGCCGGCCTTCGGCGACGCGTCATCGGCCCGGGTCCCGGCCCGACCGGCCTCAAGCCGGTTGAGCAGCGCCGCCATCTCACCGGCGTGCGGCGTGATGACCACCTGACCGGGCACGCGGTCAGGCAGCAGATCCAACGCGCCGGCGTCCACGACCACCGGCGGCATGTCGTAGGCGGCGTCGTCCACCGCCGGCTCGCCGTCCAACGCATAGTGCCTGAGCAGCGCGGCGATGGTCTGGCGCTGGAGGTCGGCGTCGGCGCCGTCCGCGTCGCCCGACGGCACGCCGGAACCCACCACCCAGGACTGCACATGCCCCTTGCCCAGCACCGCTTCGGGCAGGGCAGCAAGCACCATGTTCTGTGCACGTTCGGGGCCGAGGTAACGCACCATGCCGGTGTTCGCGCGGGCCGCGGCGCGGGCGGTGAGCACTGCGGCGCCCGGGTAGCGTTGGGAGCCGGTCACGAGGCCCACCACGCCGCGCGAATACTTGCCGTCATCGACATGCGGCAGGCGCACCGCATCGGAGGCGAACGTGTTGTCCACCACCTCCACGGCCGGCTCCACGTCGTCGATGTCGAAACCGAAATCGACCAGTTCGATGCGTCCGGAGCCGAACGTGGCCGGCGGCAGCACCGCGCACGGCTTCATCGCGCCGAACGTCACCGTCACATTCGCCGGCAGATACGGTCCCGGCAGCGAGCCATCGTCCACGCCCACGCCGGATGGCGTATCGACGGCCAGCACCAGCGGGAAGTCGCCGGACGATTCGCGGCCCGGCAGTGCGGATTCGTCCGGCACCTCGCCATCGAGGCCCAACGCGGAGGCCAGCGCCGCGGGGATGCCGCGCAGCACGCCATGAATGCCGATGCCGGTCATCGCGTCGATGATGAGATGCGACTTCGACGCCAAGGAGACGGCGGCCTGCAGCCGTTCCCCTGCCTCGCCGGCGGAGAATCCGGACGCGCATCCGGGAATCCCCGCCTCCGGGTCGAGCACCAGCACCTTGCCTCCCGCACGCACGAACGCGGCGAACCCCTCCTCGTGCAGCGTGCGTCCCACGGCCACGGCGGTCACGGCCGCACCCTCCTGGGCCAGTGCGGCGGCGGCGAACAGACCGTCGCCGCCATTGTCGCCGGCGCCGGCGAGCAGCACGATCGACGTGTCCTCAAGCGCCAGATCCTCGTCATCCAGCATCCCGGCGGCCGTATGGGCCACGGCCTGGGCTGCCATGCGCATCAGCGGCACGCCCCTGTCCAACAGCGGCCGTTCCATGACCCTCACCTGCTCGGCGGCATAGGCGCTGTGCAGCAGCAGTTCGCGGCGATCGGCGTCATCGGCGTATTCCATGGCAACCCCCTTCGAAAAACACATGTTCCCTTGACGATTCTAGTGGCTCGCCGAGCGCCGGGATGGCGGTGTCTTGCCCATTCTTCACGCCTTCCGCTACCATGGTGCGTTGGTTTATTTCGGGATTCATGATTCAAGGAAAGCGTTAGGTGAGGCATGGCGATTGATGCACAAGGTCTGGAGATTCAGATCGGCGCGCGTACGCTGCTGCATCCCACCGACTTCCACGTCGCGAAGGGCGACAAGATCGGTCTGGTCGGGCGCAACGGCGCCGGCAAGACCACGCTCACGCGCGTGATCACCGGCGATATGCTGCCCACGGCCGGCAAGGTGCACGTCTCCGGCAAGCTCGGCTACCTGCCGCAGGACACGCATGCCGCCGATCCGGAGCAGTCCGCGCTCGACCGCATGATGAGCGCACGCGACATCGCCACCATCATCAGCCGCATGCGCAAGGCCGAGAAGGAGATGACCGACCCGGACCCGGACGTGATGAGCAAGGCCATGAACCGCTACGACAAGGCCATGCAGGACTTCGAGAAGGCCGGCGGCTACGCGGCCCAGTCCGAGGCCACCGCGATGGCGGCATCGCTGGGGTTGCCGCAGGAGGTCATGGAGCAGAAGCTCGGCACCCTGTCTGGTGGTCAGCGCCGACGCATCGAGCTGGCGCGCATCCTGTTCTCCGACGCGGATACGCTCATCCTCGACGAGCCGACCAACCACTTGGACGCCGATTCCATCGAATGGCTGCGCGGCTTCCTCAAGAAGTACGAGGGCGGATTCCTTGTGATCTCCCACTCCACCGAACTGCTTGATGAGACCGTGAACAAGGTGTGGCATCTGGACGCGCAGCTCGGCCAGATCGACATGTACTCCCTGGGATGGAAGGGCTACCTGCACCAGCGCGTGGTGGACGAGGAGCGCCGCCGCCGCGAGCGCGAGGTGGCCGAGAAGAAGGCCGAACGCCTGATGAAGCAGGGCATCCGCCTGCACGCCAAGGCCACGAAGGCCGTGGCTGCGCAGAACATGATGCGCCGCGCCGAGAAGCTGCTTGAGAACACCTCGACGGCCGAGAAGAAGGAGAAGGTGGCGGACATCCGCTTCCCGGAGCCCGCACCCTGCGGCAAGACGCCGATCATGGCCAAGGACATCTCCAAGGCGTACGGCTCCAACATCGTGTTCGCCGGCGTGAACCTCGCCATCGACAAGGGCTCGCGCGTGGTCATCCTCGGCTACAACGGCGCCGGCAAGACCACCACGCTGCGCCTGCTCGCGCATATCGAGGAGCCGGACACCGGTTCGGTGGACTACGGCCACGGATGCAAGATCGGCTACTTCGCGCAGGAGCACGATACGCTGGACCTCAACGCCACCGTGCTGGAGAACCTCACGCATGTGGCGCCGGAGCTCAACGACACGCAGGCCCGTTCCATCCTCGGCTCGTTCCTGTTCTCCGGCGACGACGCGATGAAGCCGGCTCGGGTGCTCTCCGGCGGTGAGAAGACCCGTCTGGCGCTGGCCACGCTGGTGACCTCGCGTGCCAACGTGCTGCTGCTCGACGAGCCCACGAACAACCTCGACCCGGCCTCGCGCGAGGAGATCCTCAAGGCCATCGCCAAATACGAGGGCGCGATCGTGCTCGTCACCCACGATGAGGGCGCGGTCGAGGCGCTCAACCCCGAGCGCGTGCTGCTCATGCCCGACGGTGACGAGGACCTGTGGAACGACTCGTACCTCGAGCTGGTCGCCGAGGAGTAGCGGCCGCAGAGGGTGCTCGCATAACGGGTGCGCGGCCTACGAGCGGACAGCCACAATCGGCGGTTGGCCCGACGATGCCCGACGATGCACACGACAGGGCCGGTTATTTCAGGTAGTTTTGTAACGGGACAGCAATCGGACGCAAGGAGCCATTATGACCACCGCAACAGGCCAGAAGATCGCCATCGTCACCGGCAGCGCGCTGGGACTCGGCTACGAATTCGCCAGCCAGCTCATCGCCAAGGGCTGGCTCGTGGCCGGCATCGACTTCAACGCCGAACGACAGGCGGAGCTTACCGCGCAGTGGCCGGCCGAATCATACCGGGCCTATGTAGGCGACATCACCGACGAGGCGTTCGTGCGCGCCTCCGTGGCCGACATCGCCGCGTTGGGCCACATCGACTTGCTCATCAACAACGCCGGCCAGCCGTCGTTCAAGGTGCCCACCGCCTACGAGGCCGCCGACGTGGACAAGTGCCTCAAGGGACTCAAGGGCATGATTCTGTGGACCGTGGAGACGCTCAAGGCCTGCGGCGAACAGGACGTCAAGATCGCCCAGATCATGAGCACCGCGGCCACCCGAGGCAATGCGAACGAGAGCGTGTACTGCGCCACCAAGTGGGGCGAGAAGGGCTATACCAAGAGCCTGCAGGCGGCATACAAGGGCACCAGCGTCAAGGTGGTGGCCGTCTACCCGGGCGGCATCGACACCGCCTTCTACCGCGACAGCCATGATTACGTGTCCGAGGCCAAGCAGCACACCTTCATGCAGCCCGGCCCGCTCGCCGAGGTCATCCTGTTCAACCTCGTCAACGAGGCGAACCTCACCGTCACCGACATCGAAATCAACCGCAACAGCTGATGCCGGTTCCCGGTCGACCGGTCGCGCGGCGGTGATCACCGATTGCCGTCAGTGTCCTGCGTATCCAATCGAGTCTGGCCTCCTGCCGACTCGTCGTGATTTGAGGCCAAGAGTCGCAGGGGGTGAATGTGCCGAGTGCATTCGTTGGCGATGGTGATTCGCCAACGAATGCGACGCGCCGGTGATTCGCCAATACCTGAGGTAAGAGCGGGACGCAAACGCATTTCGGCTGATTTTGCGTTTGCGTCCCGCTCCCATTTCACTCGCTTTATTTGGGGATTATCGAGGAATGGCGGAATTCCAAGGATTTGGAGTCCTTGGTAGTGGGACGGAAGTGCAATTTCGCCGGTATTGCGTTTGCGTCCCGAATCCGAGTGGGACGCAAACGCAGATTCGCCGATTTTGCACTTGCGTCCCGCTTTTGAGTCGCTACGGAGCGTCATTAGAGCCGCTGAAGTTCACATGCCGTGCGGATACCACAGTGCTCGACGGCCGTTGGCGGAAGAACACCGCCTTGTGTTCGGCTGTAGGTATTCGGCGGGGCGAAGGTTGCGGTGCCTAGCATGCCGCGTCGGAAATTCGTTGACGAATTCGCTACCCCCTCAGTCCCGCTTCGCGGGCCAGTTCGTCCTGCAATTACGGACGCGCTTCGCGCGTGTTCTGCTGGCTCGCCTGTCGGCTCGTACGTTGCCTACAAACAGCTCCGCTGTTTGCTTCACGGCAACGTCCTAACAAGGGGAGCCAAAAACATAATCAACGAATTCATGACGCAGGACGCTAGATCTTTGTCATGCGATGCTCGCGGTGAACTCGACTACTGCAGGTGATGCAACGCGCGGATGATCGTGCAACGGTCCTCCGCGGTGCCCTCGTCGGCACACATCGTGGCGTACCAGCGCGGGTTGCGCAGGGTTTCCGTGGCTGAGGCAGACGCGGTGCCGTCGGTATGGACGTTGGCATCCGGCTCTCCGCCGATGACGGTATCCTCGCCGGGCCTGTTCCCGGCAGATTCGTTCCTGTTGGACCGGTGTTCCCCGGAGCCGGCCTGACCCTCCTTGCCGCCGTCTGTTCCACTGGACACCAAGGTGTGCAGGTCATTGGCGTACTGGAAGTGCAGATGGCTCAGCAGTCCGCCTTCGGCGAACGCCTTGCGCGAGGGCAGGGGTGCGATGGCCAGCAGCCAGCGGAACGGGCTGTCCTCGGCATTGGGGTCGTCGGTCGTGAACACGAACGTGGGGGATCCTTCCAGACCGTGCGCGATCACATGGTCGAGCCGGTAGTCGTAGACGTCAAGGCTCGTGTTGTCCTCGGCGAACCATTCGATGCGGATCACCGCGCTGGCCGTGACGCCGGCGGCGGTTGCGGTGTCGGCGTTGTCGCTCGTACCGCCGCTGGAGGTGTTGGTCGTATCGCCGCCTGTGGTGCCATTCACGTCGCCATCGGTCCCATCCGGCTCGCTCACCCGCCACCAGCCGATGTGGATGATGTTCTCCGGGCTCGTGGTGGTGCACGCCATCGACCAGAACGTTCGGATGCCGTGGGCGGCCATCGGAGCCATCCGGGGATTGGCGAGCACCGCTCGCTCGGCGGCCTCCCAGGTCTGCTGGATGGCGGTGTCGTCCGAGTCGATGTAGTGCTCGAAGCTTTCCCAGTCCCCAAGCCAGTCGGCGATGTCGAATGCCGGTGCGTCCGGAGTGCCCAGCGTGTTCGCTGTGTTCATGATTGGTTCCTTTCCAGATTGATGATGCGATCGCACCAGCCGGCGGCCAGCTCCTCATCGTGCGTGACCACGAGAATCGCCTTGCCGCGGGCGGCCAATCGGCGCAGCAGTTCGCCCACCTGCTCCATATGGTAACGGTCGAGGCCGCTGGTCGGCTCGTCGAGGATGATGAGGTCCTTGCCGCACATCAGCGCCGAGCCGATGGCCACGCGTTGCTTCTGCCCGCCCGACAGGCTCATCGGATGCCGGTCGGCGAACGCGGTGAGATCGAGGTCGGCGAGCACCCGGTCGGCCTGCGCGACCACGGACGGGTCGGTTTCGTCCAACCCGATCATGAGCTCCTCGCGCACGCTGTCGGAGAACAGCTGATAATTGACGTCCTGCATCACCATGAATCCGGCGCGCGTGAGGTCGCGCGGCCTGGCCCTCCGACCGTTGAGCATGATGGTGCCGCCGGCCGGCTTGACGAGCCCGGTCAGCGTCTTCACGAACGTGGTCTTGCCGCAACCGTTGTGGCCCATCAGCCCGGTGATCTCACCGGCGTGGAAGCACATATCCGGTACGCGCCGGGTGAAGCCGTCGCGGCCGCGATAGCCGATGGCGAGGCCGTGCGTGGCAAGCAGCGGCGCTGTATCGGAGACGGCGGAGGAGGTGGAGGCCGACGCCGGATTCTTCTCCATCTGCGCGATCCGCCTGCGATATGGCTCGAGGTCGAGCGCGCGCAGACCCATCGCGGCGATGCAGCCGGGGGAGAGCGCCAAGAATTCGCTGGCCTCGTACTCCCTGACGATGCGGCCGCCGTCGAAGACCACGTACCGGTCGGCCACACCGTTGAGCCATGCGAGCCGGTGCTCGGCGATGACGATGGTGAGCCCGTCGGCCTTCATTCGCTCGATCATGACGCGCATGTCCGCGATGGCGTGCGCGTCGAGATTGCTGGTCGGTTCATCCAGCACCATCAGTCTCGGGTCCAGCACGCTCGCCGCCGCCATCGCGATGCGCTGCTTCTGTCCGCCGGACAGGTGGAAGATGCTGCGCCCGAGCAGTGGTCCGATGCCGAACCGGTCGGCCGCCGACGCGATGCGCCGGTTGATGTCGTCCGCCGGCAATCCCATGTTCTCGGCGGCGAACGCCAGCTCGTCGGTGACGTTCGCGTTGAAGTACTGGGTCTTCGGATTCTGGAACACGCTGCCGACCAACGGCGTGAGCCGGTCGATCGGCACGGTCGTCGCGTCGAGGCCGCAGGTGATCTGTCGGCCGGTGAACTCGCCGTGGAAGAACTGCGGAACAAGGCTGTTGACTATGCGGGAGTAAGTGGTCTTGCCGCAGCCGCTGGCGCCGCACAATACGATGCACTGTCCTTGATGGACGCCCAAGGAGACGTTGCGCAAGGCCGTTTCCTGCGCATGCTCGTATCTGAACGACACGTTGTCTGTTTTGCATTCCATGTCGGATGGCTCCCACATACGGATGTCCTGTGCATCCTCATCGCTATTCAATCGACATGTTGTCCGATTAGCACCATGATTATCGGCGAATTCCAAGTGCCGCACGCTCATCGCAGCACCCCAGCCATGTCAAGGATGATCGGCGCGCTCACCGCAGCCATCGCCAGCCAGTCGAAGGCACCCATGCGAATCCGTGTGTGCGAGGTATGCGCCCCCTCACGTCCCAACCCCTTGGTCAGGGCGGCCACGGACAGGTCCTGAGCCACGGTCGTGGCGTTCATGAGCAGCGGGATGAGAATGTATTCCAACGACTGCGCCGGATGCCTCAGCAGCCCCCAGCCGCCCGCCGCGATGCCGCGCAGGGCCATCGCGTTGCGGATCTGACGGTAGTCCTCGGCGATGGTGGGGAAGAACCGGATCACCACCACACAGGGGATTACCACGGCCTCGGGCGCATGCATGCGCCGCATCGAGCAGATGAACTCGCTGGCCGACGTGGTGGCGAACGCGTAGGCGCCGGTGATGAAGCAGGGCAGCATCATGGCCAGACCCACGGCCAGCGCCGAAACCACATGCAGCCATGGCAGGCCGAGCGCGTCCGGGTCGAGTAGGCCCAGCGCCGTGAACACGGCATAGGTGATGGCGAAATTGAGCGTCGTCTTCCATCGTCCGGCCGCCGCCAGCGGGATGAGGAACAGGACGACCATGACGATCTGCGTGGTCAGCGCCACATGGAAGAACAGCATGAGATTGGCCGCGAGCAGCAGGAACAGCTTCGTGCGCGGGTCGAGCGTGGGCCGGCCGGCACGGTCGCCCCACGCAGTCCGACCGGCCTGCCCGGACCGGACGGCATACGCGAACGCCCCCGTCGCCGGTGTTCCCGACGGCCGTGAGGCGTTCGCTGAGGCATTGCTAGGGGCGGGCCGCATCAGACGATGCCGGCCTTGACGAAGTGCTTCCTGAGCATCCTCTGTCCGAACCAGCCGCCGAGGGCCGCGCAGACCAGGATCGCGCCCATCGCCAGGAAGAACGAGCCGGTGTTGATGTTGGCGAAGACGCCATCGATGTACGCCGCGTCCTTGCCGCGCGCCTGAAGGCTCGCCACGTAGGCGTCCTTCATGAACCACAGCGGCAGGATCGGGCCGGTCAGGCCGTAGGAGAAGACCACGTAGCTGACGAGCAGCAGCGCCTTGCTCTTGTACTTGCCGGCGCGCGCGATGAGGTCGGCGGCCACGGGGAAGACAATGCTGGCGATGAACGAGAGCACGAAGTGGCCGGAGACGAACAGGAACAGGCCGACCACCAGTCCCATGACGGTGATGCCGCCGAACTTGCCGAGACGGGCCGCGAGCAGCATGTACACGCAGCCGGAGATCAGCGCGGCCACGGCCGGCAGGAAGATCGAGCCGAAGCCGCCCATGACGAGGGTGCTCACGAGCGTGGCGATGCACACCATCACGAAGTACAGCGCCGCGAACACGCCGATGGTGATGAGGTCGGAGACCTGGAGTTTGCCGGGCTTGCCGGCTTCCGTCGCGGGCTGCGGTGTGGACTGCACGGTCTGGTTCGGGGTTTCTGCGGGCGTATTCGGTGAGGTCACGATGATTCCGTTTCGTATGAGTTCGCGTGGATGTTCGTATGAATGGATGATGGTCCTCTCGCCAATGTATCGGTGATTCAGGGGAAAGGCAATACCCAATTTTCCACCGGGCGCTTTCGGCCTGTCGCGCCGGATAGGGCTGTCAGGATGACTCGGGCTTGCGCAGGTCGATATGAATCGGGCGGGGCATGTTCCTCGTCGTGCACGGTGCGTCACGGATTCTGCGGCGTATCACGCTGCACGCGCACGACCACGCACGACCATGTAAAGACCATGTAGGACCACGCAGGAAGACCCGTCGTGCTGCTTTCAGAACAGGATCGTGGCGCGGAATCGACCATCCTCGGTTCGTCCCAGTTCCAGCGCGGCGCCCATCGCCTTGCATGCGGCTTCCGCGATGGACAGGCCCAGCCCCACGCCGGGCACTGCGCTGATGCGCGAGTTGGTGCCGCGATGGAACGGCTGCATGAGGTCGTCCAGATCGTCCGGCAGCGTCTCGTCGGTGGTGTTCGTCACGGTCAGGGCGATGGTTCCGCCGTGGGCCGTCATGCGAGGCACGGTGTCGCCGTCCGTTGTCTCGCCGCTGGTCGTCTTCCCGTTCCCGTCGGCATCCGTGCCGGCATCCGCATCGATGGCGATCTTAATCGAGCCGTCCTGCACGTTGTGCACCGCGGCGTTGCGGATCAGATTGCCCACTGCAAGCGCCAGCAACGACGGATTGACGGGCACCGTGACGGGACCGGCGGATGAGTCCGGGCGATCGACCTGCACGGTGACGCTGTGCTCCCGCACGTCCGCGCCGATATCCTCAAGCGCGGCATCCACGCAATCGTTCAGGTTCGCGGCGGCGGTGCCGTCCGTTATGGTGCGGTCGCCGATGACGCTGAGGCTGCTGCCACGATTGCCGCCATTGCCGGTACCATCTCCTGCGCCGCCGAACGCGCCGCTCTGGATGCGCGACAGCGTCAGCAACGCCTGCACCAAGGCCGCGCCGCGTCGGTTCGCGGCGAGCGCCCGGCGCACGGACGGTTCCACGTCCTTGGGGAACCGGCCTTGGGCGAGCGGCGCGTCGAGATTCGTCTCCACGGCGGCAATCGGCGTGCGCAGCTCATGCGAGGCGTTGGACACGAACCGGCGTTCGGCCTCGGAGGATGCCTGCACGCGGTCGAGCATGCCGTTGATCGACTCCACGAGCCGGTCGATGTCGTCATGGCCGGGCTTCACGTCGAGCCGCGCGCTCAGGTCGTCCGGCTGCAGCGCGGCCACCTGACGGTCCACGGCGGTCACGCGCCGGGAGAGCACCGTGCCGATGAACCATGCTGCCCCGACCGCGATCAGACCGAACAGGGCGAGCATCACGATCGACACCGTGCGCATCATGCCGGTCAGGGAGTCGGTGACGGCGTTCGCCGTGCTGAGGATCACGCCGTTGCTCTTATCGAGGATGAGCGGCTTGTCTTGGGAGGCGCCGGATTCGACGTCGTCCCATTCCTGCGTGTTCGCCGGGGAGTACAGCGTCGCCCCCTCAAGGTTGCCGCGCGTGCCCGAGTAGCAGGCCATGGGGATGTCGCCCGTCGGGGCGGCATCCGAATACTCCTTGCCCGTGGAGACGGAGACGCTGCCGTCATAGTTCATGCACAGCGACATCATCTCGTTCTGTCTGGCGGCGGTGCGGGTCACGATGATGTTCTGCGCGACGATCAACGCCGTCATCATTACGATGATCGTCAGCGCGACGGCCAAGGTCACCTTCGCGCGGAACGATGAGGGACGCAGACGGCGGGCCAGGACGGCGAGACGGTTGAGCAGGGGGCGGAGCCCCCGCATGCGGCCGCCCGCAGGGGAGGTCGGGGGAAGCGGTGTCATGACAGCCGGTATCCTTCCCCTCGCGTGGATTCGATGGCGTCGCGGTCGCCCAGCTTGCGGCGCAGCGAATAGATGGTGGTCTTGATCACGTCCGCCGGTTCGGCGGCGGTCGCATCGTCCCAGACCGTCTCGTACAGTTCCTGCACGCTCACGTACCCGCCGTCCGCGCGCATCAGTTCGAGCAACACGCCGTACTCCTTGGGCGTGAGTTTGACGAGCGTGCGGCCATGATTGCGGAAGACCAGCCGGCGCGTGGTGTCGAGCGTCAGGTCCCCGTGCGTCATGACCGCGGCCGTGGCGTCGGCCCGGCCGGCGCGACGCTGCAACGCGCGGATGCGGGCCAGCAATTCCGGATAGGCGAACGGCTTGGTCAGATAATCGTCCGCGCCGAGGTCGAGCCCGCTCACCCGGTCGCTCACCTCAGCGGCGGCCGTGAGCATGATCACCGCCACGGGCAGCCGGTTCGCGGCGATCGTGGCCATCACCGCGTCGCCCGAAAGCACCGGCAGATCACGGTCCAGGAGCACGATGTCGATGGTTTGCTCGGCAAGGGCCTGCAACGCCTCGGTACCGGTCGTGGCCATGCTCGTCGCGTACCCCTCGTAGCGCAGCGCGTCATCCAACGCGGCCGCCAGCTCACGGTCGTCCTCGACGATGAGAATCCTCATGATCCCGCCCTTTCCGCATGGTTCCGCCGGGCGAACCCTGCCGGAACCAGCCACGTCCATTATCCATCCGCCGTTACGTATCCATCGTCGCGGCACCACGGTAAGGCGAAAGTAAGGGTTTTTCCCACCATCGCGCCACCGGTCCGGAGGTGTCATGGAAGCGACGCCGCGATGATGCCGGATGCCGCAAGGGATACGACATCCGCGTCCGGCGCGTGGAACAGGAAGCGAGGGAGCAACCGATGAACACGGGAAACAGGTTCGCAAGCAATAGCGCAACGGCCGATGAGTCGCAGGCTTTGACAGCCGGCCGCTACTGCCGGGGCGCCCGGCCTTGCAGAACACTGCTGATGGTCGCCGCAGCCGCGACCTGCCTGATCGGGCTCGCCGGCTGCTCGGTCACCAGCGCCGGAGACGGCGGAACCGGCGGCCCGACGCCCGGGACCGATGTATCGGCCCCAGCGGGCACGTCATCGGACGGCATGGACGCCGACCCTGCCGCGAACCTCACCACGGCCGAACTGGAGACGATCGCCAAACGATTCACGGCCTGCCTGGTGGAGAAGGGCTTCGACGCGAAGGTGGTCGAAAGCAGCGCGCTGGCACCCAGCGGCTCTTTGGAGTCGGCCCCAAAAACCACCGTGGTGGTGCGACGGCTCGGCGCGGACGGTGCCCCCATCATCCCCGGGCCCGGCACGCAGATCAGCGGCGACTCCGACCCGCTCTACCCGGACGTGATGTACACCATCGTCTCCGAGCAGGAGGGAGCCTGGGTGGGATTCCGGAATTCCAAGGCGCTCGCCGGCTCGATCTACGGGGACAAGCAGGCCGACTATGCCGCCTGCGAACAGGCGAACCCGGACTTCGCGCAGCCGAACTATGCGAAGTCCGGCAGCACGTCCGGCGGATCGTCCAGTGGCACGACGGACTCCGACGCGCAGCAGATTCTGATCGATTTCGCCCGTCAGGCCCGCGCGGACGGATTCGGCTGGATGACCGACCCCTCGCCGGGCGAGGATAAGATCGTGGAGATCCCCTCGGATGTCTCCTATCAGGAGCTGCGACGCTTCTTCGACACCTATTCGGGCGACAAGTGGCCCACCCATGACGGCATCCCATTCGGCGTCGGCTGCACCGGCGAATGCGAGGCCTACAGCCGCATCAGCGACGAACGATTATCGTGACCGATGGCTTTGCGGGGCGTGACGGGCCGGGCGCCTCCGCAGGGCTTCCCGGCGCCTCCGCATACGGCGTGCCGACATCGGATCGACGTAAGCCGAAGGTAAGGCGATCGCCCACCGACACGCCACCGGTCGGACGGTTGGATGGACAACGACGACAACGGGCCAGACAACAGCCCGTACACACAACCCGAGAAGGAACCCATCATGCGCACTGCAATCGTTGTGCCGACCAGCCTGGACGACAATCGTACGAACAACCCATCATCAAGCGGCCGCCCGACCCGACCCGCCGGACGTCCAAGCGCCCGCGCAATCCGCCGTACGCTGGCCCTGACCCTCGCGTCCGGCCTGTGCATGGCCGCGCTCGCCGGCTGCTCCTCGCCGTTCGCCGCAAACGGCGGCGACGATACGGGCGTCACCGGTATCGATGCGTCCGCGAACGGCGGCGGCAATGCGACCGACGCCCTTCCCACCGATGCGACCGCCAAACGGTTCCTCTCCTGCCTGACCGGCAAGGGCTTCGATGCGCAGGCGACTGCGGCTCCCGGCGTGCCGGATGCGGAAGGCAAGGCGAAGGCGGCGACCTCCAAGAACATGGTCATGCTGCGCATGATCGACGCGAGCGGGCAGCCGGTCGCGGCAGGAGACGGCGGCACGAGCGTGAGCGCCGACGCCGGCACCCAGTCGTTGTACGCGAACGCCATGCTCACCTTCATCGACTACGGCGCCGTATGGGTGGCGTTCAAGGATGCCGCGGCGCTCGCCGGCTCGCCCTACGAGTCGAAGCAGCAGGAGTACGCGGACTGCGAGGCGAAGAACCCGGACTTCACGCAGCCGGCTCAGGACCTCGCCGCAGGCGCGCCCACCTACTCCGAGGAGGAGAGGCAGGCGGCGCTCGACTACGCCCGGAAGGCACGCGCCAAAGGCTTCGGTTGGGTCGCCGACCCGACCGGCGACGAGCCGACGACGATACTCATCCCCAAGACGGTTGGCGAGGAGGAGCTGCGACGCTTCCTCAAGGAATGCCCGGTCGGCGACGCACGCATCGCCTTCGGCTTCGACGGCGCGACCGAGGAATTCGGCTACGACTACATGAAGGTGCTGGACGAGGCAACCGGCGCGGTCTCGTGACGGTGCGCTCTTGTGCCGTCATGGGAAGCGCGATGCCGATGCGATACGCGCCCGATGCATACGACCCCTACCCATGAACCCCCTACCCATGTAACCCCGTATGAACCCGATATCAGCGCAATGACAGTGAAGGAGCCACGACCATGACACGGACGGAAACACGGCGGTTCTTCAAACGGCGCCGGACGGTCGCGATCGTCATCGCGCTGGTCGCGGTGGCCGCACTGGCCGCGACGGCCGCGACCATGAGACCGTGGACGCTCATCGGCCGGATGACGGCGGACGGGCATCTGTCCGCGCAATCAGTTGGGCAATCAGCCGGGTCCGCGCGGGCATCCACCCGGTCATCCGCGCGGAAGGTCGATGTGACCACGTTGCGCGCCCAGCCGGTCACCTCGGGCGTCCTCAACGCCGAGATCCGGCTCGGCGCCACCCTGACATACGACACGGCGTCCGACTTCGCCGAGGCGACCGGCATCATCACCCAGCTACCGGTGGCCGGCAAGCAGATCGGCACCGGCGAACAGGTGTACGAGATGGACGGCGTACCCGTGGTGCTCTTCCACGGCGAGCGCCCGTTCTGGCGCACGCTCGACACCGGCGTCACGGACGGGCCGGACGTGGCCCAATTGGAGCAGAACCTCGCCGAACTCGGCTACTTCTGGGGCGCGCCGGACAACCATTTCGACGGATACACCAAGGAGGCGGTCCGCCAATGGCAACGATGGTCGCTCGGCCTCGACGGGGACGTCGCCAGCGGCGTCTTCCAGCCGTCCAGCGTGGCCGTGGCCCCTGCGGCACCCATCCGCATCAAGACCGTGGCCGCCAAACTGGGGCAGACCAATGTGAGTCCGGCCACCTATACGGGCGTCACCCTGCACGCGCAGGCCACGATCACCGCCGGACAGGCCGCCACGTTCAAGGCCGGCGACAAGGCGAAGGTCGTCCTGCCGGACAACACCACCCTCGACACCACGCTCACCGCGGTTGATCAGGGAGGCCAGTCCTCAGGCGCGTCCACCGGACAATCCTCCGGCCAGTCCGCCGGCAAGGATGGGCAGGTCACCCAGCCTTCGGTGCGCATCGACTTCCCCGACCAGACGCAGGTGGCGAAATTCGGGCCCACGGCCGTCCAGATCATCGTGCCGAATGCCGACGCCTCGAATGAGGAGACGCTCATCGTGCCGGTCACCGCGCTCATCGCCTCCGCCGGCGACACGTACGCGGTCGAGGTGATCCGGGGCGACGCGCTCGAACGGGTGACGGTCGAGATCGGGCTGGTGGCCAACGCGCAGGTGCAGATCCTCAAGGCCGATGGCCTGAAGGTCGGAGACAGGGTGGTGATCTCATGATGCGGGGCGGTTCCGATTCCGACCGGGGCGGGGATGCGGGGCATCCGCCGTTGCTGACGTTGCGGCATGTGACCAAGGCGTTCGTCGGCAAGGACGGCTCGCCGCTGGAAATCCTGCACGACACGTCGCTGGCGATCGGCCGCGACGAACGGATCGCCATCGTGGGCCCGTCCGGCTCGGGCAAATCGACGCTGCTGTCACTGCTCGGCACGCTCGACATGCCCACCTCCGGCACGATCGCCTACGACGGTGCGGACGTGGCCTCCATGGGGGAGCGGCGTCGCAGCGCGTTGCGCGCCGAACACATCGGCTTCGTGTTCCAGCAGTTCCACCTCATCGCCACCGTCTCCGCCTTGGAGAACGTGATGACCGGCCTGCAGTACACCGCGTTGCCGCGCAGGGAGCGGCGCCGTCAGGCCGCTGAGGCGCTGGAGCGCGTGGGACTCGGCGAGCGCATGCACCACAGGCCCTCGCAACTGTCCGGCGGCGAGCAGCAGCGCGTGGCCATCGCCCGCGCACTGGCCAAACAGCCGGACATCATCTTCGCCGACGAGCCGACCGGCGCGCTCGACACCACCACCGGGCACGCAATCGTCGCCCTGCTGCTCGACGCAGCCGCCTCGGGGGCGTCTCTGGTGGTCGTCACGCACGACCCGAACGTGGCCGCGCGATTCCCCCGACGGCTCCACATCCAGGACGGCGTGGTCACGGAAACGGTCACGGAGGTGGTCGCATGAGCGGGCCGGACCATCGCATGGAACAGTCTGCGGGCATGCCGGCCGATGCGTGCAGGGCGACGGCAGCGCGCAAGCCGCTCGGCGCACGCGTTCTCGACCTGCTGCGGACGGCGTGGATCGGGGCGATTGGCCGCGTCTCACGCACGATCCTGGCATCCCTGGGCATCGCGCTGGGAGTCGCCGCCTATGTGGCGCTCTCCGGCATCGCCGCCTCCAATCAGACGGCCCTGCTCGCCCGGCTCGACGCGCTCGGCGCGAACCTGCAGGTCGTCACCCCCGGTCAGGATTCCAGCGGACAGCCTGTGCCGCTGCCCGAATACGCGCCCGAAACCATCGCCCGGCAGCGCGCCGTCGAACGGGTGGGCGTGTTCCTCACCGCGCCGGACGGAGCGCAGGTGTTCAAAAACGAGCTCGTGCCCTCCACCAACGGCAACGCCCTCGCCGTGGCGGTCATGCGCCCAGGCGCGCTCGATGCGGTCGGCGTCGGCATCGCCCAAGGCCACGGCATCGACCGGAACAACGAGCAGCTGCCGGTCGCGGTGCTCGGTTCCGAGGCAGCCTACCGGCTTGGCGTCAACGAACCGGGCGACCGCGTGCTCATCGACAACAGCTGGTACGGGGTCATCGGCATCCTCGAGGCCGCGCCGCAGGCGCAGGACATCGACTCGTCGGTCCTCATCGGCGCCGACTGCGCGCTCGCGCACTATGCGGACCAAGCCGACGTCATAGGCCGAATCAGCCGGATCTACGTGCGCACCCGCCCTGGCAATGCGGAGGCGTTGCGGCGCATGATCGCCCACGCGGCCAACCTCTCCGGCGGCAACGTGTCCGTGACCGCGTCGGCCAACCTCTCCGAGGCGCGCAACACCACCAACGACTCGCTGACCGCGCTTGGCCTCATGATCGGCGTGATCGCTCTGGCGGTGGGCGGCATGAGCATCGCCAACATGATGATCGTCACCGTGATGGAGCGACGCGGCGAAATCGGCCTGAGACGCGCGCTGGGCGCCACACGCGGGTCGATCCGCATGCAGTTCGTCACCGAGGCGGCGATGCTGTCGGCCATCGGCGGGCTGGTCGGTGTGGCGGTCGGCGCGGGCACGGCCATAGGCGTGGCCGCCGGCACCGGCCAGCCGCCTGCCCTCGACTGGACCGGCCTGCCGCTCGCATGGGCCGCTACCGTCCTGGTCGGCATCCTTGCCGGCCTCTACCCGGCCTCCCGCGCCGCACGCCTCACCCCCACCGAAGCCCTGCGCGGGGAATAGGCGCGGACGGGGCTACGGAGAGGCGTTCGCGAGGCGACGCTCCCGTGCATGTGCTAGCGTCGATACGTTGCGATCGGCGGGACGATAAGGAGATGCATGGGCGACATCAGGCGTGAGATGGAACGTCTGCGGCCGGTCTACGAGACCGGAGTGCTCCGGTTGCTGCTACGCCAGAACGCGATGCTCTACGTGGCGTTGCTGCGCGCCGCCTTCGACCCGCTGACCGGCGAACTGCCGCGTGAGACCGTGGAGGAGCGCTTCGCGCACAGCCTCGAACTGCTGGAACGGAACGGCGACTACGTGCTGCGCGACGACTCGTACGGCGAGGCCGCCCACCGCATCCTCGTGGACCTGAGCCGGGAGGGCGAAGGCGACTACGCATGGCTCGCCAACTCGCATGACGCCGCATCCCACCGGTTCCTCTACCGGCTCACCGCCCGCGCCCATCGCGCCATCGAGGCGCTGGGACGTCTGGAGGACGAATCCCGCACGCTGTCGGGCGCGCAGGCCAATTCGATCATCATGGAGATCGAGCATGCGCGCATGCAGTTGACCGCCGACCCGGGCGAGCGGGTCAAGCTCCTCAATGAGGAGATCAAGGAGCGCCGCCACGAGATCAAACGCATCCAACAGGGCCAACAGCACGCCGCGCTGAGCGAGGCGCAGGTCCACGACGTCATCGCCGTGATCCACAACACGTTGCGCGGCGTACCCATCGATCTGCGTGAACTCGTGCTCACCGAACGGGACAACGGCGATGCGCTGCGCCGTCGCATGCAGGCCAGCGACATGAGCGTGGACGAGATCCTCACCGCCTACCATGACGAATACCGGCGTCTGTTCCACGAATCGGATTCCGGCCGACGCTTCGAGGACGCCTTCCAGGTGATCATCACCGACGAGGGCCGGAAGCAGATCGACGACGCGCTGCGCGACATCGCACGCACCCCGTATCTGGCCGGCGAGTCGAGCGCGCTGCTCGATCAGATCCGTGACGAACTCGCCCGCATCTACGTGGGCCTCGAATCGGTGCGCAGCCAGATGCGCGTCTCCGACGAGGCCGTCAGCCGACTCGTGCGCCAGCAGACCGACACACGCTACCGCACGATGCTCGGCACCCTCAACCGGCTGTTCGTACGACTCAACGCCGACGCGCGGGAGCACCCGTCGGACGCCGCCCGCCCGTACCCGACCGGCAGTGCGGGCGCGCAGTTCGCCGCCCTGCCCACCCGTCCGGCACGCACGATGGCTCGGGCCGCCACTCCAGGACTCGCCGATGAGACGTCCCTTGACGCCCTGGACGTCGCGCCCATCGATCTCAAGGCCCTGATCAGCGGCGGTGGCCCCCGCGTCAGGCGCATGGCCGGACTCATCCGACGCGATCCGGTGATGTTCCCGGACGGGCGTATCGACGTGGTCTCCAGCTTCAACCGTCTGCCCGAGCGCGAACGCCGTGAAAGCGAGATCGTCGGCCTGCTCGGCGCCGTCCAAGGCGCCGGCGGACTGCTCGACGGAGCGGATGGCGGCATGCGCGGCAACCGGGGCGACGGCGTCAACGGCGTGATTTGGCACTGCATCTCGCTCGACGGCAGCCCCCGGGACTGGGTCACGCGCCCGGTGGCCGCCGACCGCGACGAACTGGATGCGATGACGAGGCAAGGATGAGCGTGGAAACGGGAACGATGAACGACAGGGAAAATATGGACGATACGAACGACATGGCACGGCATCCCGGAGAGAACGTCGAGCAGCTCAGGCCCTCCGGGGCATACGGGTCGAACGAACCGCATGATACGGACGTCTCATACGCGACGGACGAGCCACACGATGCGGACACCGGCGACACCGAAGGCGCGGTCAACCCATACGCCCTGTTCGAGGGCGACAGCGGCGACATGACCGCCGACGCGCGCCGGGCCGCAATCGCGCTCAAACGCGAGCGCTACATCTCCGGCGACCTCTACGACACCGTGCTCGACAACCGGGCCGCCGTGGTCCGTTCGCTCAACAACGACCTGCTCGAACTCGTGGTCAACGAACGTTACCGCATCATGATCGCCATGCCCGTGGCCGACTCCGACGTTACGCTGCGCGCGCTCAAGACCCGCACGAGCCTCAAACGCGAGGAGGCGGCGTTGCTCGCCTTCCTGCGCATCCGCGTGCTCGAATACGAGAACGCGCACGAGGGGGAGGACGACTGGCTGGTCAGCTTCGAGGAGATCAGGGCGGCGCTCGCCACCGGTACCGGCTACCTCGCCTCCCGCAACGACGAGGAGGGCGTGCTCAAACAGGTGGGGGCCGTGGTCTCCGCGATGTGCACCTACGGGTATCTCGACCATCTGGCCGAGGACGAGACGATGTACCGCATCACGCCGCTCGTGCCGGTGGTGCTCGACCGCGAGCTGGCCGACGTGTGGCTGGACGCGGCCGACGCCGCGGTGCGGGACGAGGACGGACGGGATGTCCGGGACGGTACCGGCGATGGCTCCGACGGATACGATGCCGAGGGGCTTGGTGCGGGCCGGTCCGCGGCCGATGCGGAGACGAACGCCACGGATGCGGGCGATGCGCCCGACGAACGCCGGTACGCCGAGCCGCTCTTCGGCGACACGACGGACGAGTCCGACGATGGGAACGCCACCGACGCCGCCGGCAACGCGGCGGGCGAAACGGAAGGGGAGTGATATGGCCAAGGACCTGCAGATGATCGCCGACCGGTGGATGATGGAAAGCCGTCAGCTGGTCAACTGGGGATCGTACGAGGGCTACCACGAGTTCCGTCCGTCCATGGACCGCGACCTGCCGGTGACGCTGCTCGCCGGCGCCAGCGAATCCGGCAAATCCACGCTGGTGGACGCGCAGATCTCACTGCTGTACCCGACCGGCACCCCGTTCAACAAGGCTTCGAATTCGGGCCGTTCGGAGCGCAGTGACTACACGTACCTGCTCGGCATGGTCGGCGTGGGCAACACCGGCGACGGCGACCGGCCGATCTACCTGCGCGGCCGCGACCGCGCAACCGGCGCGCCGCAGGCCGTCTGGGGCGCGATCGTGGACACCTACCGCAACGCGACCGATGGCGCGACCCTGTCGTGCGGCAAGTTCCTGTACCTCATGCCCGGCGACGAGAAGAACGCCGTACGCCGCCAGTACGCGGTCTGGGACCAGCGGATCGACCCGCGCGCCATGGACCGCTACCGCGACGCGCCGTTCACGCCGACGCAGCTCAAGGCCGCATACCCACAATGCCTCACGTTCCCCAGCGCCGAGGCGTTCCACGAGCACATCTGGGCCGTCATGGGCCTGAGCGCCGAAGCATGCCGTCTGCTCGCCAAAATCCAGTCCGCTGACGCGCCCTCCCGGCTCGACGACATCTTCAAGCAGGGCGTGCTCGGCGTGCCGGAGGCCCTCGAACTGGCCCGCACCACCATCGAGGACTACGAACGCTACGACCAGAACTTCCACGCCATGGAGGAGAAGACCCGCCGGATGAACGCCCTGCGCGGCATCCGCGAGGCTTATGACGCATGGGCCGAGGCGCGTGGCAAGGCGCTCGCCTTCGACCCGGTCAGACCGGCCGACGGCGCGGTGCCTCAGATCTTGCGCGACTGGGCGACGGCCCGTATGGCCGAGGAGGTAGCCAGGCAGCTGCCGATCGACCGCGCCGAACAGGGGGACCGGGATGGCGAGGCCAAGTCCGCCCGCCGCCGTGCCGAGAGCCTGCGGTCCCGCCTCGACCTGATTCGCGCCCAGATGCAGGGATTGGATGGCGGGAACCTGACCCGCCTCGACATGGAACTCGAGCAGGCCCGCAGGACCCTGGACGACGTCGAAGCCACCCGCACGCGCATCGAACAGACGTTCGCATCTATCGGGGAGCAGCTGCCCGACACCGAAGAGGCGTGGAACGAACGACGCCTGGACGCCGTGAACTTCAAACGTGGATACGACGAGCACGCCGATGCATGCGAGGAATCCCTCACCGCGGCCATCAACGCCCGAGCCGACGCCCGTACGGCGATCGAACGGGCCCAGCGCGACTTCGACCGGCAACAATCCCAGCGCACCCGCATCTCCCAGCAGATGGACGAGACCCGGGCCATGCTCTGCCGCGCCACCGGACTGACCGCAGCCGAACTGCCCTACGTCGCCGAACTCATGGACGTGCGCGAGGATCAGGAACGCTGGCGTCTGGCCATGAACGTGGCCTACGCACCCATCGCCCAGACCATTCTGGTGGACAAGCGCCACGAGCGGGGCTTCGCCGCCAAGGTCAGCACCATCGACCCGCACGCGATGACCCGCCGCACCTGGCAGTTCATCGACACCACGCATGACTACGAGGTGGACGGCCGCGCGCGCACCGGAGCCGACGGTGCGGGGGACAACGGAAACGGGCATGCCTCATCCGATGATGCGGATTGGCTGTCCGGCAAACTGCGCTACCGCGAGGACTCGCCGTTCATCGGATGGCTGCGTATGCAGACCTGCTCCGAACGGCTCGACGCACGGTGCGTCGACGCCATCGACGACACGGACCGCGACACCCGTCAGGTGCAGGCGGACGGCCAGATCAAATCCGGCTCGCGCGGACAGCACGGCATCAAGGACCGCGCGCAGGTCATCGGATTCGCCAACGAGTCCTCCCTCGACGCGCTCAACCGACGTATCAAGGACGCGCAGGCGGCCCTTCAGGAGGCGGAACACGACTACACGGCCGCCAAGACGCAGTCCGACAACCTGCATCGCGGACTCGAACTGGCCAACCAGCTCGCCTACACCTCATGGGAACGCATCGACGTGGCCGGCGCGCGCAAGGCCATCGAGGACACGCAGAACGCCATCGACGCCATCGTCAAGGACCCCAAGCTCGCCGAACTCACCCGGCAGCGTGACGAGCTGAACGACGAGCTCGACCGAATCGAACGCCGCCGCATCGAGGCGGAACGCGACGCCGCCTTCGCCGGACAGGCCGTGGACGCGGCCGTGCTATGGCTGCGCGACCACACGGGCGCGAACGCAGACACAGCCGCAGGGTCAGGCACAGGCGTGGGCAAGGCCGAGCGCGCCGACGCCCTGCCCGAGGACGTCCTTGCCGCGCTCGCGGAATCGTACGAGAACAAGTTCTCCGGCATGACGGATGCGGCGATTCGGGCCCATATGATCATCGGCGCGGGTGCGGCGACGAGCACGGGTGCAGTCGCGAGCGCGCCAGGTTCCATAACGCCGCAGACGAGTTTCACGGACCGGGTCATCGCGGGAATCGGCAAGGACGTGGCGGCGCACGTCGCCCTGCTGGAGAGCCAGGCCGACGCCAAGCGCACCGCCGTCGAATCGCGCATGGGCACCTACGTCGGCCTGTATGCGGCCGATGACGATGCGCTGACCGCCAGCGTGGCGGACTACCGGTACTATCTCGATGAGCTCGACAGCCTGACGCGGCTGTCCGCCGTCGCGGCCACGGACGCCGAATACCGGCGGTGCCTCGACCAGCTGCTGATGAGCCTGCTGACCATCAAGCGCGCCATTGACACGGACGCCGGCGACATCCTCGACCAGCTCGATCGCATCAACGCGATGCTGGACGGGCAGACCTTCGGCCCGCGGCACGGCAGTCTGTCGCTGCATGCGGACGTGCGCCGTCCGGACCGTGCCTTCGCGGCCGGGTTGCAGCGCGCCATCCGCCTGCTCAACGACTGGAAGGGCGGCGGCGACGGTCGGCAGGGCGATATCGGGGAATCCCGCCGGACGTTCGCCGCGTGCGCCCCGATCATCGAACTGCTGCGCCGCGAACTCGCCCAGGTCAAGGACGTCAACGGCATCCGCAGCTACGGCGCGCGCAACCTCGACCCGCGCTGCCGCTCCTCGTTCTACGCCGTCGTGCATCACGAGGACGGGCCGGACGAACGCATCACCTCCACCGGCGGGCGTTCGGGCGGCGCCCTGCAGGAGCTCACCTCGTTCGTCTACGGCGCGGCGCTCATCTACCTGCTCGGCGGCGGCATGGAGAACCGGCTCAAACCCAGCTACACCACGCTGTTCCTCGACGAGGCGCTCATCAAGGCCGACGGCCGCTACACGCAGCGCGCGCTGAGCGTGCTGCCGCGACTCGGCTTCCAGGTGATCGTCTCCGCCCCCGAAAGCAAGACCGGCGAGATCCTCGAGGTCTCCACCAAGGCCTACGTGACCCGCAAGGACCCCGACACAGGGCTGACCTCGCTCGCCGAAGCCACATGGGGCGACTACGCCGACGCCTTGGAGGAGCGCGTCGACGACTGATCGGTTGATTGTCCAACGGATGTGGGGTGATGGAAACCATGGCCAGAGCAGCAACGAACGCACCGGTGACGGTGGTGCCGGGCGGGGACGCCTATCTCAACGGGGAACGCGTCAAGGAACTGTGTGCCGCGGCGCTCAAGGCCCGGCCCGACGCGGAACTCATCGAACTGGACGCCACCACGGCGGACCGGTACGCCTTCGACGAGGCGGTCAGCCCGTCGCTGCTCGCGGACGTGGCCGTGGTCAAGCTCACGAACCTGCAGAACGCGGACGACCGGCTCGCCGAGGCGCTGGTGGACTACACCAAGGAGGCGCTGAAGGACCCCGCCGGCTCCAGCGTGGTGATCTGCCAGCATGAGGGCGGCGTGAAGGGCAAGCGCGTCCTCGACCAACTCGTCAAGGCGGGCGCCCGCAAAGAGGAGGTGCCCGACCTCAAGAAGCCGGACGCCCAGCTCAACTTCGTTATCGCACAGTTCGAGAAACGTGGCCGGCGCGTGGAGCCGATGGCCGCCCAACAGCTCGTCTCCGTGCTGGGCGGCAGGACCGGAGAACTGGCCGCCATGTGCGAACAACTGTGCTTCGACTTCGACGACGACCCCATCGGTCTGGACCGTGTGAACCAGTATCTGACGGCCAACCCGCAGGTCACCGGCTTCGCCGTGGCCGACAAGGCCGTGGAGGGTCGGACCGCTGAAGCCATCGTGATGATGCGCTCCGCCGTCGAGCAGGGCACGGACCCGATCGCGCTCATCGGCGCGCTTGCGATGAAGCTGCGCACCCTCGCCAAGGCGTCCGCCGTGAAGTCCGGCACGATCTCGCAAGCCGAGGCAAAGACGAACCCCTGGGTGCTGCGCAACGCGATGAGACAGCTCGGCGGATGGACCTCGCCGGGATTGTCCCACTGCATCCGCATGCTCGCCTGGGCGGATGAGCAGAGCAAGTCGAACGGCGGCGATCCGCTGTATGCGCTGGAACGCTGCATCGAGGACATCAGCCGCAAGGGGCGATGATGGCCGACGGACGGACGGTCGCTTCCGAGGCCGTCCGCCGGCTGTCCGGGGCGAGCCGGAACGGGTGTGCCGGCGGGAGTCGAGCCGAATGGAACATCCGTTCGATACGATGTCGTGCCGTGCCGGTTTCGCATCGGCGACGCGGCGGCATAGGGCATACATATGGCATAACGGGATACATCGGAGCACATGACGTAACGGTTGGGAAGGAGTATGGAATATGAGCGAAACAACCACGGTGACGGTGCCGACCGGCGAGGACATGCAGGCGTTGGGACGCCGCGTGGCGGGTCTGGTGCGTGGCGGCGACGTGCTGCTGCTGTCCGGTCCGCTGGGCGCCGGCAAGACCACGTTCGCGCAGGGCTTCGGCGCAGGCCTCGCCATCGGGGAGCCCATCGTCTCGCCGACCTTCACCATCGCCCGTGAACTGGATGGCAGGTTCCCGGACGGCACGCCCGCGCATCTGGTGCATGTGGACGCCTACCGGCTCGGCGGCGCATCCTACGCGCCCGGTCAGGACGCGGTCGGTCGTCTGTTGGACGAGCTCGAATCGCTGGGATTGGACGAGGAGCTGGAGGACCCCGGCGAGCACACGGTGGTACTCATGGAGTGGGGCGAGCAGATGGCCACGGCCCTGGCCCCCGAACGTCTCGAGATTCATATCGAGCGCCCGCTGGAGGCGGCCCGCGCGGTCGACGAGGACGGCGAACTGACCGGTGACGGCGACCGCATCGTGCGGTTCGTCCCGGTCGGCGCGCGCTGGGCGTCGTTCTCGCTGTAGCCGGCATTCGCCGGTCTCGGCTCTTGCCACAAGGAACTGGGGAGGTGTGGCGAGATGCACATCTCCTCGTTTCCCGTTGCATAGGGAATCAGGACGCGAATGGAAGCGCATGCCGGAACCGCTCCGAGGCGGCCCTGGTAGTACACTCGTAAGGGCTTTTTCCGGCCGGGTATTCCGGCCGATGTTGTGAGGAGGATTGCATTGGGCACGCACCATACGCTGGTGATCGACACCTCGTTCGGTTCCACGGTCGGCGTCACGGGAGGGCATGAACCCATTGTCGAGACCGATTCGCGCACCCATGTGGAGAGGTTGCAGGGCAACATCGCCCGTGCGGTCTCGGAGGCGGGACTGAAGCCCGCCGACCTCGACGAAATCATCGTGGGCTTGGGGCCCGCGCCGTTCACCGGCCTGCGCGCCGGCATCGTGGCGGCCAAGGCATTGGCCTTCGCCACGGGCGCCCGGCTCGTCGGACGCAACGTGCTCGAACCGCAGGCGCAGTGGAATCTCATCCGTCGGTCCAAGGCCGGCACGCTCGGCGACCCCAAGACGCTGCATGTGCTCACGCTCGCCGTGAACGACGCCCGCCGCAAGCAGCTGTATTTCGAACTGTGCCCGAGCCCGTTGGACAGGGGAGACGTCGAGGTTGCCGATGCTCCGTCCGCCCCGCTCATCGCCATGGACATCGATTACCCGGCGTCGATCGTGGAACGCGTGAACCATGCGGTGCATGCATACCGTCAGGCCGTCGAAGGCGACGTGGTGGTGGACGTCATCGGCCACGGCGCAGCAAAGTACGCCGACGTGCTGTCGGGCATCGCATCGGTCGGCGACATCGTCGACGAGTCCGTGCTCGATCAGGGCGCGCAGGGACTCGACATCTTCGCTGCGGATGCGGTCGTCGCAGCCGACCGCAATCCGGGCGCCCCGGTCGAACCGCTGTATCTGCGGCGTCCGGACGCCGAGGTGCCGGCGCCGCTCAAGCATGTGCTGGGCCATGAAGGCGCGGAGCGGACGGCCTGATGATCAGGGGATTGGATGAACTTGGCCGTGAGCGTGCCATCGCCGCCATGCGGGCGCTGGAGGTCGAGCTGTTCGGCAACCACGCGTGGAGCGAGGCATCGGTAAGGCAGGAACTGACCGCGCCGGGGCGCGTCTACGTATTCGACGTGGCGGACGGGTCGCCGGACGCGGCGGGCGTAGCGCAATCCCCGGCCGAGTCTTCGGCGGAAGCCTCGCCGGCTCCCATCGTCCGCGGATTCGCCGGATACTGGTACGACGGCGAGGACGCGGAAATCATGGACGTGGGCGTTGGCCGTGCCTACCAGCGTCGGGGCATCGCGAAGGCGTTGATGGGGGAGCTCATCGCCCGGGCCAAAGATCAGGGCGCGCGACGCATGCTGCTCGAGGTCAGCGTGGTCAACGAGCCGGCCATTGCCCTCTACCGGGGCTTCGGCTTCGAGCGCATCGGCCTGCGCAAACGGTACTACCAGCCGGAAGGCATCGACGCATACGTGATGGCGTTGGATCTGGAGCCGCGCGTGGTCGGCTTCCAGAGCACCGTCGGCACGGCTGCGGATGCCGGTGTCATCAATGGCGGCGACGTCAATCGCGGCAGCAATCACGACGGCGAACACGGCGACGACAAGGAACAGGGGCGGCAATCATGAGCGAACCGATCGTACTGGGCATCGAATCCACCTGCGACGAGACCGCGGCGGCCATCGTGCGCGGCCGCGAGCTGCTTTCCAACGTGGTGGCCTCCTCGATGGAGGAGCACGCGCGATACGGCGGCGTGATTCCCGAAATCGCCTCGCGCGCCCACGCCGAGGCGTTCGTGCCATGCGTTTCCAAAGCGTTGGCCGACGCGAACATGACGCTCGCCGACGTGGACGCCATCGCCGTCTCCGCAGGCCCCGGCCTCGCCGGCTGCCTGGCCGTGGGCGTCTCCGGCGCCAAGGCGTTGGCATGGGCCTCCGGCAAGCCGCTGTACGGCATCAACCATGTGATCGGGCATATCGCGGTCACGCAGCTGCAGTTCGGCGCGTTCCCGCCGGACACGCTCGCGTTGATCGTCTCGGGTGGCCACACGTCGCTGCTGCATGTGGAGGACATGCCCCGCAGGATCGGCGTGGTGGGTACCACGCTGGACGACGCGGCGGGCGAATGCTTCGACAAGGTGGCGCGACTGCTGGGCTTCCCGTACCCCGGTGGCCCGCACATCGACCGTCATGCCCAGCACGGCGACCCGCACGCCATCCGTGTGCCGCAGGGTCTCACGCAGGGCAAGGCCGGCGCCGCCCATCCGTACGACTTCAGCTTCTCCGGCGTCAAGACCGCCGTGGCCCGTTGGGTGGAAAGCGAGCAGGCTGAGGGGCATGAGATCCCCGTGGACGATGTGTGCGCGTCGCTGGCCGATTCCGTGGCCACCGTGCTGGCTCGCAAGGCCATGCGCGGCTGCGAGCAGTACGGCTCGAACACGCTGATCGTGGGAGGTGGCTTCTCCGCTAACTCGCAGCTGCGCGCCAAGCTGCTGGAATACGGCGAGCGGCATGGCGTCGAGGTGCGTATCCCGCAGATCAAGCTGTGCACGGACAACGGCGCCATGGTCGCCATGCTCGGCGTGAACCTTGTCGAGGCCGGAGTCGCCCCCAGCGCCCCGGACTTCGCCATCGATTCCGCCATGCCCCTGACCAAGGTCAGTATGTGAGCGACGTCTTATCCTCTGCCGCGAAAACGTGCGAAGAGTCAGCCGGGCTGTATCCGGCGAGGAAGAACACCTCAGGCATTGGCATATTCCCTATCGATAGCGCGGAAATCGTCAATCATCGGCTTCATCTTGCCGAACCAATGATGCAGGAAGGACTCTCCCTCCTTGCCGAATGTAGATGACAGGATGTTGCCCCGGTCATCCAATGTCGCGGTCCTGTCAAAGCCCAGTTCGGAGACGACCATCGTGTCGTCATCCCACTGGGTTTTGATTCCGTCGATGATGAACACGTTCTCCTCAGGCATCTTCGTCTCCTTTCCGTGAGGGAATGGACACTTCCGGGATAGAACCTGACAGTCCATTTGTCGAGAAAACAAAAAGCCTCGGACGAATCCGAGGCCTTTTATCGAGCTCCTGCGGCTGGGCTTGAACCAGCGACCGTCCGATTAACAGTCGGATGCTCTGCCAACTGAGCTACGCAGGAATGCGTCTGTGTGCATCGCCAAGCGCTGCGCACAAGATGAATATGTTATCCGCAATCCTTGGCAATGCAACTTGCAGGGACTCTCCGGCGTGTCGCAATGATTCGCACTCCGCAACCATCACGGCGACCAACGGGGTCTTCCGAGAACTCCTCCCGGACGCCGCACCAACTGTCCACGGTTGCGATGGCCTCAGCCGTCACGACTCGAGCGCCCGTCGCAGTGTCTAACCGATGCCTCCCTATGTTAGGCTCGCCGTAACGGCAGCGGCGCGGATGCCGCAGCACCGAACAACGGAGGAACATCATGGCGGACGCCACGATTTTCGATCAGTATCCGCTCGATCAATGGAAGGAACCGGACCACCGCATCATGGACCGTTTCTCCCTGACGGGCAAGAAGGGATTCGTCACCGGCGGCGCCGGCGGTCTCGGCCGCAACGTAGCGGCGGCATGGGCCGAGGCGGGCGCCGACGTGGCCATCGTCGATCTGCCGCGCACCAAGGACGTGCTCGAACCACTGGCGAAGGAACTGTCCGAGCGCTATGGCACCAACGTCGTACCGTTGTACTGCGACGTGTCCGACCGGGAACAGGTGGACGCGCTGAAGACGTCACTGATCGACGAGCTCGGCACCGTGGACGTCGCGTTCATCAATGCCGGCGTGAACGTGCCCGGCGACGATGCGGACGAGCCGTACGAGGTCTGGCAGAAAACCATCGACATCAATCTGACCGGTGCCTATCTGACGGCCCAGATCGCCCAGCACATCATGCGCGACCATGGCCACGGCGGCTCGCTGGTCTTCACGTCGTCCCTGTCGGCGCATAACGCGAACTTCATCGCCGGAGGCCCCTCACCGGTGGCCGCCTATGGCGCGTCCAAGGCCGGCATCTACGAGTATGCGCGCTATCTTGCGGCCGCTTTGGCGCCCTATGGCATCCGCTCGAACGCGATCTCGCCCGGATACGTGTGGTCCGGCATCTTCGAGGGGCGCATCGTGCCCGAGGCGCACGACCTGATGACCGCGCCGGTGCCGATGCACCGGTTCGGCACCAACGAGGAGATCGCCTCCGCGGTGCTGTTCCTCACCAGCGACGCCTCCTCATACGTCACCGGCACCAACCTGCAGGTCGATGGCGGTTATTCCGTGTACTAACGACGTACTAACGACCACAGCACGTTCGCCGGGCGTGAATGTGGATAACTCCGCAAGCTGGGACCACATGGCCGCGTTCGGCTGGACGTATGGGGCAAACGCCCTCCAAGGTGGTGTCGTACGGCGAAGACGCCGATGCGCAATCATCACCAAGGAGGGCATATGCGATACAACGGGTATTGGTTCGATTGGCGGCGCGACGAGGCCGCACGGGCGGCCATGCGGCACGCCAAGCATCATGCGTGGGAGCAGCGGCAGACCGAGGAACGTCATCGGTACGTCGTCGGGCTGCTCGCAGTGACGGCAGTGTGCTGTTGTGCTCTGGTCATGTCATTGGGCATCATGACGCATCGTCTGCCCTCCGGGGGCAATTCCCCGGAGGGCGATGGTGACGCATCGGCATCGACGGAGCTTGTTTCTGCCAGTGTGGCGCAGAATGGCATCTGCCCGATGCCGATGGTGACGACAGTGCCGGCATCAACAATGCCGGCGTCGATAGTGCCGTCTGCGTGGTTGTCCGATGAAGTTGCCGAAGCCGTAATAATGGCGGGAGAGAACAACCGTTCCGGCGAAATCGACGAGGACACCCCGTCACGTTGCGCGGCGATGTACAGCTGGCCGGTCGAGGAACCACGAATCGAGCAACGGTTCGACGGTCCCGCAAGTCCCTGGCTTCCGGGGCATCGCGGCGTGGATCTGATGGCCGAACAAGGTACCGGAATCGTCGCGCCGAAAGCCGGAACCGTGAGTTTCGCCGGCAAGGTAGCGGGAAAGCATGTGGTGAGCATACGGCATGACAACGGCGTGACCTCCACGTTCGAGCCGGCGACCACCACGCTCAACGTGGGTTCGCGCGTGTCCCGGAACCAGCCTGTCGCCACGGTGGAAGGGGATTCCGATCATTGCGAGGACCATTGCCTTCACTGGGGACTGAGAAGAAGCGCCACGGGCTACCTTGATCCGCAGCGCTACACGGGCAACAGGAAAATCGCGTTGAAGCCGCTGGACGGGGAGTTACTCCGACCGTGGATGGATTGGGACTGGGCGGACCCGGCCCGTCACAGTCCCGCGTCGGCCAGAGTGATATAGCCAGGGTCGATGAGCGCGGCCTTGAGGTTGCTGGCGCTTACAGCCAGCGGCGGTTCGCTGATGATCGGCACCTTCGCGACGCCTCCGACCTCGCCGTTGCGCACCGAGGACATCCCCGACAGCGCCTTGCCAGTGTTGAGCCGCACGCAGGCATCGGCGATATCGGAGGCGATGACCTTGCGGTTCGCGATGCCGGTCATCCACTGCTTGCCGTTGACCACGGAGGGAATGTTCGAGATGTATGCGCCATATCCGGTGACCAGCGGCCACTGGGAATCGCGGGCCTTGTCGGTCTTGTCCGAGGAGGCGTCGTGCTCGTCCTTGGCGGTGCCATCATCGGCCGCATCCTGATCGGCGGTATCGTTCTCCGGTGACTTGATGGGGTCGGGCACGGCCTGACGGGCCAGATCCTTCTTGCCGGCGATGTTGCCCACGATGCCCGAGATCGTGATCTGCGGGTTGATGTCCGCAGCCGATCCCGTATATCCGAGATCCTTGAGTTCGCTGACCACCTCGGAGGCCACATAATCGTTCAATGCGATGACGGCATCCACGCGGGTGGGGGAGTCCGTGCCCGACTTCAGCCGCGTGGCCAGCACCTTGGCGCTCGACCCCTCCTTGGAGGCGTCGTATGCCACGGCGTGCCAATCGTCCTCGGTGGTATTGGCGTCCAGCGTGCCCGAGGGGCTTTCCGCCACGCCCTTTTCGTAGTAGGCGCCCAGCACCTGCCAGATGCCGCGGAACGCCTCCTGGGCGAACGTGGATTCGTCCGTGTCCGCTACGGTGCCGGATGCGTCATCCGATGCGCTGTCGGATGCGTCGTCGGACGTGCCGTCCTTGACCGGGGTGTAGGGCAGCAGCACCTCAATACGCTTCGGATTGTCCTTGCTGGCCTTGGCGAGCTGGAGTTTGGAGACGACCTTCTCCGCCTGCAACTTGCCGATGGTCTGCGCGTCCGTGAACTTCACGAACGCGTCCGGCTTGTACCCCTCGATACTGTTGCCCAGCAGCACCACATGCATGCCGGATTCCTTGGCGAGTTTGAGCGAGGAGACCAGACGGTCGGCCGCCTCGGCCTGCGTGTCGTCCGCGGTGCCCGCACTGTCGGTGGCGTCGGACGATGAATCGGAGGATGCGTCGTCCGACGATTCGGACGAGCCATCGGAATCATCGGATCGGGCGGCGGAGCCGGATGAATCCTTGGAACCGGAATCCTTGGCGTCGGCGGAATCCTTGGAATCCGTCGAGCCGGACGTCGAACCGCTCGACGAACCGGCTGACGAACTGTTCGACGAACCGTTTGCGGACGTGTCGGCGTCGTCACCGGCCTCGTCCTGCGTGGTGCGCAGCTCCTGGCTTACGTAATCGCCGTACTGGCGGGTGGAGGCATCCGCCTCGACCACCGGGGCCACGAGCAGGGTCATGTTCTCGGGCTCGATGACGATGCCCGCATCGTTCGTCTTGCCCTTGTCCGACAGATGACTCACCACATAGTCCTGGATGGCGCGGCTCTGCTTGTCGAGCGAGTCCGATGTGGTGTGCGTGATGTTGTCCTTTTTGAAACCGGCGTCAGTCAGCGACGCGGTGAGGTCCGGAGTAAGCTTCGCCCACTTGTTCAAGGGCGTCTGCTGGCTCAGCGTGATGCCGTCGGAGGGCGTGAACAGGGCCACGGCGCCCGTCGAGGACATGGTGATCGTGGTCTGGCCGTCGTTGGTGTGTGTGTCGGAGTTCGAGGCGCAGGATGCCAACGAAAGCACCATCGCGCAGGTCGCGGCAAGGGCGGTGAATGCGGTGGCTGGACGGTGTGCGAACACCATAGGCGTACGAAACCTCCTCAAACGGGCGTCGGAAACAAGCTGAATACCGATAGTAGTCGGCGGTGTATGAAAAAGTCCCGGATACGCGGTGCGGTCGCCGCGTATCCGGGACAAATCAGGGTCATAGGGGACTGGTGGGTCGGCCATCGGCGGTGCCGGGAATGCCGGGGATGCCGGGGATGCCGCCGACAGCCGACCCATGGTCCGTTATCAGTCGGCCAGGGCCTTCTGCAGGTTCTCGTCCAGCGCGTTCATGAAGCCCTCGGTGTCGAGCCACGGCTCGTCCGGGCCGATGAGCATGGCCAGATCCTTGGTCATCTGGCCGCCCTCGACGGTGTCGACGATGACCTTCTCCAACGTTTCGGCGAAGTGGCGCACCTCAGGGGTGTTGTCCAGATCGGCGCGGTGCTTGAGACCGCCGGTCCACGCGAAGATCGAGGCGATCGGGTTGGTCGAGGTCTTCTCGCCCTTGAGCCAGCGGCGGTAGTGACGGGTCACTGTGCCGTGCGCCGCCTCGGCCTCCACGGTCTGGCCATCCGGGGTCATGAGCACGGAGGTCATGAGACCCAGCGAGCCGAAGCCCTGCGCCACGGAGTCGGACTGCACGTCGCCGTCATAGTTCTTGCAGGCCCAGATGTAGCCGCCGTGCCACTTCAGGGAGCTGGCCACCATGTCGTCGATGAGGCGGTGCTCGTAGGTGAGCCCGGCGGCCTCGAACCGGTCCTTGTACTCGGTCTCGTACACTTCCGCGAAGATGTCCTTGAACTGGCCGTCGTACGCCTTGAGGATCGTGTTCTTGGTGGACAGGTACACCGGGTAGTGGCGCTTGAGACCGTAGTTGAAGCAGGCGCGGGCGAAGCCGCGGATCGAATCGTTCACGTTGTACTGCACCTGGGCCACGCCGCCGTCCTCGCCGTAGTCGTAGACCACATGCTGGATGGGCTCGGAACCGTCGGACGGGGTGAAGGTCACGGTCAGGCGCCCGGCGCCCGGAACCTTGAAGTCGGTGGCCTTGTACTGGTCGCCGAAGGCGTGGCGGGCTACCACGATCGGCTTGGTCCATCCGGGCACCAGACGCGGCACGTTGCTCATCACGATCGGCTCGCGGAAGATGGTGCCGCCGAGGATGTTGCGGATTGTGCCGTTGGGGGACTTCCACATCTTCTTCAGGCCGAATTCCTTGACGCGCGCCTCGTCCGGGGTGATGGTGGCGCACTTGACGCCCACATGGTGCTTCTGAATGGCGTGCGCGGCGTCGATGGTCACCTGGTCGTCGGTCTCGTCACGGTGCTGGATGCCCAGATCGTAGTAGTCGAGGTTCACGTCGAGATACGGCAGGATCAGACGGTCCTTGATGTCCTTCCAGATCACGCGGGTCATCTCGTCGCCGTCGAGCTCCACGACGGTGCCTTCGACCTTGATTTTGGCCATGTTTCCTCCCTGTAGATGGTGTGAAGTGTTTCAAGTCTTAGCGCAAGTTTGTAACGGCCGGCTTTCCGTGACGACAATATGGACACTGCCGGGCGCGCGTCCGTCCCGCGTCCGTCCCCGGCAATAGTCTTGAAGCCATGTCTCAGGAAATTGAAATCGGTTTGGGTAAAAAGGGCCGTCTCGGCTATGCGCTGGATGACGTCGCCATCGTTCCGTCCCGTCGCACGCGCGACCCCGAGGACGTCTCCACCTCCTGGCAGATCGACGCCTACGAGTTCGACGTTCCGGTGCTCAGCGCCCCGATGGATTCGGTGACCAGCCCGGAAACCGCCATCGACATGGGCAAGATGGGTGCGCTCGGCGTGCTCGACCTCGAGGGTCTGTGGACCCGCTACGACGATCCGACCCCGCTGCTCGAGGAGATCTCCGACCTGCCCGCCAATCAGGCCACCGCACGCATCCAGCAGATCTACGCCGCGCAGCCGGTCAAGCCCGAGCTCATCACGCAGCGTCTGCACGAGATCCGCGAGGCCGGAGTCACCGTGGCCGGCGCCCTCTCCCCGCAGCGCACGCAGGAGTTCTACTCGACCGTGGTCGATGCGGGCGTTGACCTGTTCGTCATCCGCGGCACCGTGGTCTCCGCCGAGCACGTCTCCTCGGATCACACCCCACTCAATCTGAAGAAGTTCATCTACGACCTCGACGTGCCGGTCATCGTCGGCGGCGTCACCAACTACACCGCGGCCCTGCACCTCATGCGCACCGGCGCCGCGGGCGTGCTCGTCGGCTTCGGCGGCGGCGCGGTCTCCGCCACCCGCCAGACCATCGGCGTGCAGGCCCCCATGGCCACCGCCATCGCGGACGTGGCCGAGGCCCGTCGCGACTACATGGACGAATCCGGCGGCCGCTACGTGCAGGTCATCGCCGACGGCGGCCTGGGCGACTCCGGCAGCTTCGTCAAGGCGCTGGCGCTCGGTGCCGACGCCGTGATGCTCGGTGCGCCTCTGGCCCGCGCCACTGAGGCGCCCGGCAAGGGCACGCATTGGGGCGCCGAGGCCCGTCACCAGACGTTGCCGCGCGGGTTCCGCACCTCGGTGGGCACGGTCGGCTCCCTCAAGCAGATCCTGTTCGGACCGAGCCATCAGGCGGACGGCAAGACCAACTTCATCGGCGCCCTCAAGCGCGCCATGGCCTCCACCGGCTACGTGGATGTGAAGAACTTCCAGCGTTGCGGCATGGTGGTCACCCCGTATTCCGCCCGCTGAGGGAACCGCGCCGTATAGTAGTGAACATGCGTGAACTAGTTGAAGCACCCAGGTATGTGACGACCGACGAGGATACGGTCTTCTCCCTGCTGGCCAAGCGCGCCGCGCGCACCCCGGACGACACCATCGCCGAGTGGCAGGACGAGCAGACCCACCAGTGGCGCAGCGCCACCGCATCCGAAATGCTCTCCCGCGTGCGCGAGGTCGCCAGGGGACTGCTGGGTCTGGGCATCAAGCCCGGAACCATGGTCCTCATCTATTCGCCGACCTGCTACGAGTGGGGCATCACGGACTTCGCCTGCGCCGCCATCGGCGCAGTGGTCGTGCCCATCTACGAGACCGATTCCGCGAAGCAGACCGCCAGCATCGTCGAAGAGGTCAATCCCGTCATCGCCTTCGCCGGCGATTTCCAGCGCTCCCAGACGCTCGAGCAGATCCGCGCCGACCATCCGTCCATGAAGTACGTCTTCAATTTCCAAGCGGACGGGCTCGATGCGGTGGCAGACTTCGGCGAGGGCGTCTCGGATGAGACGCTCGAGCAGGCCATCGCCCGCATCAAGGCGGACGACCTGCTCACCGTGGTGTACACCTCCGGGTCCACCGGCAAGCCCAAGGGCGCCATGCTCTCCAACCGTAACTACACGCACATCGTGCTCAACGGCTACGAGATTCTGCGCGGCATGCTCTACGACGACAATCGTCTGCTGCTGTTCCTGCCGTTGGCGCATTGCTTCGCCCGATACATCCAGTACGTAGCCATCGGCGGCTGCGGCGTGGTGGGGTACATCCCCAACGCCAAACACCTGCTCGCGGACATCCGCAGCTTCAAGCCCACGTATCTGCTGGGCGTGCCGCGCGTGTTCGAGAAGGTGTACAACGCCGCCTCGCAGAAAGCCGGCGCCGGCATCCAGGGACGTATCTTCGCGCAGTCCGTCAAGCATTTCGTCAAGTGGAGCAAGGACGAGCAGGACGGTCGCGGGCACTCCATCATCGAACGCATCCGCCACTCGTTCTTCATGGCCACGGTGGGCAAGTCCATCCGATCGGCGTTGGGCCCGAACCTTCGTTGGCTCGCCTGCGGCGGCGCGCCGCTCAACGTGGATCTCGCCCACTTCTTCAACGGCATGGACGACATCACCTTCATCCAGGGCTACGGCATGACCGAAACGGCCGCGCCGATGCTCGTCAACTGGGAGGATGACAACGAGGTCGGTTCGGTCGGCAAGCCCGGCCCCGGCATGGGCGTGCGTCTCGGCGAGGACGATGAGATCGAGCTGACCGGCCCGAACGTCTTCCTCGGCTACTACAAGCAGCCCGAACTCACCGCGCAGACGATGACCGCGGACGGCTGGATCAAGACCGGCGATCTGGGACGTCTGGACGACAAGGGCTTCACGTTCATCACCGGTCGCAAGAAGGACATCATCATCACCGCCGGCGGCAAGAACATCAGCCCCGCGCCGATGGAGGACATCATCAACAGCTGCCCGATCGTGGCGCATGCCGTGGTGGTGGGCGACGGCAAGCCGTTCGTCTCGGCGCTCATCGAGCTCGAGCCCGACATGCTGCGCTCCTGGCTGGAGGGTCAGGGCCTCGACGCGAACATGACGCTCGACGAAGCCCGTGGCAACGACGCGGTGCGCGCCTTCATCCAGCAATACGTGGATCAAGCCAACGCCAACGTCTCCCGCGCCGAATCGGTGCGCAAGTTCGCGATTCTGGACGAGGAGTTCAGCCAGGCCAACGGCACGCTCACCCCGAGCCTGAAGGTCGTGCGCGCCAAGGTGCTGCAGCGTTATGAATCGATCATCGAGGACGAGCTGTACGCCCCGAAGGCCGGTACGGCCAAGCCGTTGCCAGCCACCGTGAAGATCCTGGACAGCACCCAGGAGACGGTCAAGAAGGCCTCCGAACAGGTGCGTCAGGCTTCGGAGCAGATGAAGCAGGCCTCCGAGCAGGTGCGCACCAGCGTGTCGGATTCGCTGGCCAGTGTGTCCGAGAAGATCAAGAAGGCGAAGGGCGACATCGAACAGGACGGCGGACACGACGCCGAGGCCGAGGCTTCTGAAGCCACGGATTCCGCCGTTTCCGATGGCTCCGCGGACGAGACTGCCCAACCCACCCAATCCAACGAGAAGAACACGAAGAACGAGGAGTAAACCAATTGGCAATCCGTGAGATCAGGGTCGTTCCCGATCCGGTGCTGCGCACCCCATGCGACGAGATCAAGGAGATCACCCCGGCCGTGCGCCGGCTGGTCGACGACCTGCTCGAAACCGTGAACGACCCCGGACGCGCCGGCCTGTCCGCCAACCAGATCGGTGTGAGCCTGCGGGCCTTCTCGTACAACATCGACGGCAAGGTGGGCTACATCCTGAATCCGGTCATCGAGGAGACCTCCGGCGAGCAGTACGGCGACGAGGGCTGCCTGTCCGTGCCCGGCCTGTGGTACAAGACCCGTCGCGCCGACTACGCCCGCGTGCGCGGCATCGATCTGGACGGCAAGGAGATTGTGCTTGAAGGCCATGGCCTGATGGGCCGCATGCTCCAGCATGAGTGCGACCATCTTGATGGCCACGTCTATCTCGACCGTCTCGAAAAGGAGGAGCGCCGCGCCGCGATGCGGTACATGCGCAACCGCGGCAAGTAGGCGACGGCCTCCGCACCCCGATCCATTACTCCGATTACTTCGATCGGTGAGCGGCGGACGGACGTCCTCATGTCATCAGGCTCCCGTGTCTCACGACGCGGGAGCCTTTTCCACATCCCGTGATATTCTTGAAATTTGTGTGCCACCTGGCAACGAGCGCAGTCGCAGGCGTTCGAAGCCACCCCAATATTGTCAACCGGCACACCAAAAATTCGCGTCATGCTCGCGACGGCCTGTGTCGGTCGGTCACGAACCCGCTGCAAGCGGGGGAGAGGCTGCACGCAGGTGCGCATGACCAGGCAAGAACCGACAAGAAAGGTAGTAATACCATGGCTCAGATCACGATGAGCGACATGCTCAAGGCCGGCCTGCACTTCGGCCACCAGACCCGTCGTTGGAACCCGAAGATGAAGCAGTTCATCCTCACCCAGCGCAACGGCATCCACATCATCAACCTGTTCAAGTCGCTCGACATGATCGACAAGGCGTACGACTTCATCAAGACCACCGTGGCCCACAACGGCACCGTGCTCTTCGTCGGTACCAAGAAGCAGGCTCAGGAGGCCGTCTCCACCCAGGCCACCCGCGTGAACATGCCCTACGTCTCCGAGCGTTGGCTCGGCGGCATGCTGACCAACTTCCAGACCGTCTCCAAGCGCGTCAACCGCCTCAAGGAACTTGAGGAGATGGACTTCTCCGACGTGCACGGCTCCGGCCTGACCAAGAAGGAGCTCCTGCTCCTCGAGCGCGAGAAGGACAAGCTGGAGAAGCAGCTGGGCGGTATCCGCAACATGGGCCGCACCCCGTCCGCCATGTTCGTGGTCGACATCACCAAGGAGTCCCTGGCCGTCGAGGAAGCCCACAAGCTGGGCATCCCGGTCGTCGCCCTGGTCGACACCAATGCCGATCCGGACACCGTTGAATACCCGATTCCGGCCAACGACGACGCCATCCGCGGCATCGAGCTGCTCACCAGCCTGATGGCCGACGCCGTCGCCGAGGGTCTGCTCGAGCGTTCCGGCGCCAACAAGGAGGCCGGCGAGGCCTCCGATCAGCCGATGGCCGCTTGGGAAAAGGAACTCCTGACCAACGAGGCTCCGGCCGAGACCGCCGCTCCGGCTGCCGCCGAGGGCGAAACCGCCGCGACCCCGGCCCCGCAGGCCGAGTGATGCTCTACGATGGGAAGTGCCTGAATAAGCGCTTCCCATCGTATGTATGGGTAAGCAATACTCTCAAGGAGAAAATCAATGGCAGCAATTACCGCCGCACTGATCAAGCAGGTTCGTGAAGACACCGGCGCCGGCATGCTCGACGTCAAGAAGGCCCTCACCGAAGCCGAGGGCGACGTCGCTCGCGCCAAGGAAATCATCCGCGCCAAGGGCATCGCCGCGGCCGGCAAGCGCGAAGGCCGCAAGGCCCAGGAAGGCACCATCGCCTCCAAGGTCGTCGAGACCGCGAACGGTGAGACCGGCTACGCCGTCGAGCTGAACTCCGAGACCGACTTCGTGGCCAAGACCCCGAAGTTTGTCGAGTTCGCCGATGAGGTCCTCGGCTACGCCGTGGCCGCCGACGCCAGCACCGCCCAGGAGCTGGAGGAGGCCGAGGCCGGCGACTCCACCGTCAAGGTCGCTGTCGAAGAGGCCGCCGCCCTGTTCGGCGAGCACGTCAAGATCGGCCAGTACGCCAAGGTCTCCGGCGAGCACGTCGAGATCTACGCGCACAAGAAGTCCGCCGAGATGCCGCCGAGCATCGTGGCCATGATCGCCACCGACAAGGCCGGTGCCGCCGTGGCCCACGAGGCCGCCCTGCAGATCTCCGCCATGGGCGCCCAGTGGCTGACCCGCGAGGACGTCCCGGCCGATGTGGTCGAGTCCGAGCGTCGCGTGGCCACCGAGAAGTCCTTGGCCGAGGGCAAGCCGGAGAAGATCGTCCCGAAGATCGTCGAGGGTCGTCTCAACGCCTTCTTCAAGGAGGTCGTCCTGCTCGAGCAGCCGTTCGTCAAGGACCCGTCCAAGACCGTCGGCGACCTGTTCAAGGAGGTCGGCGGCACCGCCACCGCCTTCGTGCGCATCGAGGTCGGCAAGGGCGCCGAGGAGGAGTGACCTTTCACTAAGGTCCGCCTTACGCCCCTAGCGTGATTGCCGGAAAGCGCCATCCAACCCGGTATCGAGGTTGGATGGCGCTTTCCCGTATCCGCATGAATCTCCAAGCCTTTCCCGCGTATTTCCGTCGGTGCGAGCGGGTGTCGATGCGCGGGGTGTCGTCGTGAGCCGATACGCTTATCTACTGGATATTTTCAGGCACTTCCGGTTTTTTGAGGGAAAGGCACAATATGACTGAACAGGACAAGCCGCGCAGGGTGCTGCTCAAGCTTTCCGGCGAAGCATTCGGCGGCGGCAAGGTCGGCATCGACACCCAGGTGGTCCGCCGCATCGCCGAGGAAATCGTCCCGGCCGTCAAGCAGGGCGTGCAGGTGGCCATCGTGGTCGGCGGCGGCAACTTCTTCCGCGGCGCCGAACTCCAGCAGGCCGGCATCGACCGCTCCCGCGGCGACTACATGGGCATGCTCGGCACCGTGATGAACTGCCTGGCCCTGCAGGACTTCCTCGAGCAGGAAGGCCAGGCCACCCGCGTGCAGACCGCCATCACCATGGGTCAGGTCGCCGAGCCGTACATCCCGCTCAAGGCCATCCGCCACCTCGAAAAGGGCCGCGTGGTCATCTTCGGCGCCGGTGCCGGCATGCCGTACTTCTCCACGGACACGGTCTCCATCCAGCGCTCCCTCGAGATTCACTGCGAGGAGGTGCTCATGGGCAAGAACGGCGTGGACGGCGTGTACACCGCCGACCCGCGCAAGGACCCGAATGCCAAGCGTTTCGTGACCCTGAGCTACAAGCGCGCGCTGGTGGACAACCTCGCCGTTATGGACGCCTCGGCACTGTCCATGGCCCGCGACAACAGGAAGCTCATCCGTGTCTTCGGTCTCGAGGGCACCGGCAACGTCACCCGCGCCCTGCTGGGCGAGGAGATCGGCACGCTGGTCTCCTCCGCCGAATCGCGTGTGGCCGACTGACGCCAACCGTCATGACCGCACGTCGCCATTGACTGCGATCCTACAATCAGATATCAAGCGTTCACCGACGAACACCGGACGAACACACATCACAAGGAGTTGAATATGTCCCTTATCGATCAGGCCAAGGAACAGATGGCCAAGACCATCGAGAACACCAAGGAGAACTTCGCGGGCATCCGCACCGGCCGTGCCAACCCGGCGCTGCTCAACGGCATCATGGTCGATTACTACGGCGCGCCGACCCCGATCAAGGCCGTCGCCTCCATCGGCGTGCCGGAGCCGCGCACGCTGTCCGTCACCCCGTTCGACGCCTCCCAGGCCGCGGCGGTCGAGAAGGCCCTGCGCAACTCCGACCTCGGCATCAACCCGAACCGCGACGGCAACGTCATCCGCCTGACCATGCCGGAGCTCACCGAGGACCGCCGCAAGGAGTACGTCAAGCTCGCCAAGGGCAAGGCCGAGGACGGCAAGGTGGCCGTGCGCAACATCCGCCGCAAGGCCAAGGAGTCCATCGACAAGGCCGTCAAGGATGGCGACATGGGCGAGGACGAGGGCGATCGTCTGCTCAAGGACCTCGACAAGGCGACCAAGAACGTCACCGACGAGATCGACGCCCTGCTCGAGACCAAGCAGAAGGAGATCATGGAGGTCTGATTCGGCACCGCCGAGAGACCGGGTACGGAGGATTATGGAACGCAACGAACAACTTCATGCCGAGGCCGAAGAGACGCTCGACCAGATCAACAAGAGGACCGGCCGCAACATGCCACAGGCAATCGGCACGGCCGTGGTGTTGATCGCGATAATCGTGGGCGCCCTGCTGTTCAGCATCGACCTGTTCGTGCTACTGGTCGTCGTGTTCATGATTCTGGCGCTGTGGGAGCTGCGCGTGGACTTCGCCACCGTCGGGCTGCACATCCCGGTGCTCATGCTCTGGGTGTGCTCGGCCTTCACCCTTATCGCCACCTACTATTCGCCGTACCATCTCATCACCATGTCGCTGAGCATCATCGTCTCCATCATCCTGGTGGCGATTTCCGCCAGCGCCAAACTGAGTTTCGGCAACCGCCTGTCTCTGGCGGTTGCCGGCAAGCTCTCCAGCACCGATGCCAGCGCCCGACTGGAATCCTCCTTCAACCATGAGGGAGGGGAACTGCACCACTCGCGGCTGAGCCATGTGGCCGTCTCCGTGCTCACCGTGCTCTATATCCCGCTTCTCGCCAGCTGCATCATCATCCCGCTGACCTTCAGCGATCATCCTGTGGCACACGCCATCATGCTGGTGTTCCTGCCCGCCCTGTCCGACACGGGCGGCCTGTTCGCCGGCGCATGGCTCGGCAAGCACAAGCTGTCTCCACGCATCTCGCCGAAGAAGTCCGTCGAAGGGCTCATCGGCTCCATGCTGTTCGCGATGGCGGGCGCCTTCGCGGTGTTCGCCTGCACCTATGACGGCACGACCTGGGCCTCCCGCTGGTGGGTGCCCATCGTGGCCGGCATCCTTATCGGCGCCGTCGGTACATTCGGCGATTTGTGCGCCTCCATGCTCAAGCGCGACATCGGCATCAAGGACATGGGCCACCTGCTCAAAGGGCACGGCGGCGTGATGGACCGCGTGGACTCCATCCTTATGAGTGCGCCGTTCACCTGCGCGCTGTTGTGGGTCACCGGACTGTGATGCCGGACGACGCTCCTGCGCCCTTATCTCGTTCATCAACTGCCATCACATAGGCATCACATCGGTAATCACCTTGGCATCTGCCGTGATTGCCGCATCTCATGCATCATCGGATCATCGGAAGCGAAGCGAACAGCCATGACCATCCAGGACAACGAAACCCCGGAAACCGGCATCACGCCCGGCGGCACCCAAGGCGCCTTCCGTGACGTGCTGTCCAAAGACCACGCCCGTCGCGGCAAGCCTCCGCTGCATTTCGTCGATATGACGCCCGAACAGCGCATCGAGAAGGCCGGCGAGTTGGGGTTGCCGAAATTCCGCGTCAAGCAGCTCGCCAATCACTACTACGGGCATTTCGACGTGAACGCCGCCGAGTTCACCGATTTCCCCGCCGCCAAGCGCGACGAGGCGGCCGCCGCGTTCTTCCCGAACCTCATCACCGAGGTCACCCGGCAGGTGGCCGACGAAGGCACCACCATCAAGACGCTGTGGCGGCTGTTCGATGGCTCGCTCATCGAATCCGTACTCATGCGCTATCCAACGCGCACCACGCTGTGCATCTCCTCGCAGGTCGGCTGCGGCATGGGCTGCCCGTTCTGCGCCACCGGCAAGATGGGCCTAACCCGCAACATGTCCGCCGGCGAGATTGTCGAGCAGGTGTGCGTGGCGGCCAAGATGATGCGCGACGGCGTGGTGGCCGGCGGCCCGGGCCGCCTGAGCAACATCGTGTTCATGGGCATGGGCGAGCCGATGGGCAACTACAAGTCGGTACTCTCCGCCGTACGGCAGATTTCCGCGATGCCGCCCGAGGGCTTCGGCATCTCGGCGCGCAACATCACCGTGTCCACCGTGGGTGTGGTGCCTGGCATCAGAAAGCTCACCGAGGAGGGCATCCCGGTGCGTCTGGCCGTCTCGCTGCACGCGCCGAGTGATGAGCTGCGCGACGAGCTCGTGCCGATGAACCGTCGTTTCAACACCACGCAGGTGTTGGACGCGGCGCACGACTACTGGCTGGCTTCCAAGCGTCGTGTCAGCATCGAATACGCCCTGATGCGCGGCATCAACGATCAGGCCGAGCATGCCAAGCTGCTCGCCAAGCGGCTCAACCACTATGGCGACGACTGGGCGCATGTGAATCCGATTCCGCTCAATCCGATTGAGGGATCGAAGTGGACCGCATCCAAGCCCGAAGATGAGGCGCGGTTCCTGGAAATCCTGCATGCCGCGGGCATCACCGCCACATTGCGTGACACCCGCGGTCAGGACATCGACGGCGCCTGCGGACAGCTCGCCGCCAAGGAGCGATAGTCACGAGCGATAAACTCGGCGCGGTTGCTCCGAGCATCATTCAGCCCCTCCAAAGAGGGGCTTTTTTGCGTCTTACGCCAGTGGTCCGTCTCGTAATTATCTAAGTGGCATCGGTCCCTCTGACGGACGTTGCCGTGAAGCAAACAGCGGAGCTGTTTGTAGGCAACGTGCGAGCCGGCAGGCGAGCCAGCGGAACACGCGCGGAGCGCGTCCGAAATTGCGGGGCCGTTGCCGTGAAGCAAACAGCGGAGCTGTTTGTAGGCAACGTGCGAGCCGGCAGGCGAGCCAGCGGAGCACGCGCGGAGCGCGTCCGAAATTG
>NZ_MWWW01000029.1 GCF_002259745.1 Bifidobacterium myosotis
TCGGCAAGAGCCATCTCGCGATCGCGATCGGCAGGCTCGCCTGCGCCAGGGGCATACCGGTCCGGTTCTTCACCGCGACCGGACTGCTCATGCGCCTGCGCCGCGCCCAACNGGACAACCGGCTCGACCGGGAGCTCGCGGGCATCGGCAAAGCACGCCTCCTGATCATCGACGAGTTCGGCTACCTGCCCATCGACGAGGAAGGCAGCCGCCTCCTCTTCCAGATCATCAGCGACAGCTACGAGACAAGGAGCATCATCTACACCACCAACATCGAATTCTCGGGATGGGGACGCATTCTCGGCGACAAGAACATGGCCGCCGCCCTCATCGACCGCACCGTCCACCACGGACGACTCATCAGATTCGAGGGCCACTCCTACCGCAGCCAACACGCCCTCATGACCAAATAACCAAACAACACAACAACACACGCAGACAGGCAGCGGCCGATACCGCACACACTGCGGAAAACCCGCTGCCTACACTGCGGAAAAACACTGCACAAAACGCAGACACCAACTTGACAAAGCACAGCAGGGCCAGCGCCTGCGACGACCTGCGCCTGCGCGCCCAACGCTCCAGCTGGTCCCGCTCCCCGTCCGTCAACGTCAACTCGGCCTTAGGCCGTCCCGTCCTCGCCATGCCCCGATCATACCAGAATTAATAAACGATTTTTTGACGCGGCATACTAGGATGACTGAGGAACAACAATAGGGGGACTGAATCGATGCCTCTCTCGTTCACTTCCTATGAAGCGCCAGCATTCACGACGTGCGATGGTGTCCTCACGCGATACTCGTACCATATGCAAGTAGGATAAAAACATGAAAATTACTAAATGGCAGACACTGCTGAGTACAGGCGAATACGAATCATCGCCAGAGTACGACTTCATCGAAAATCAGATTCGCGAAGCCATCCACCATGTCGTATGGCCTATCGGGTCAGATGCGTTTACGATATACCCCGAATCGGGTAAAAAGTCAGACGAGGGGAACGGTGTAAAGCCTATCAAGTTGGGATTCACGAAATATCTGCACAATCATGGATGGACTTTGGAAGAGAAAGCTGGTCGCGGTCGAGGCAAGGGCCCCCACCCTGGTGCGTTTGATTGCCATTGGCGTTGGCCGGAGACGGAATCCGACTTCCTGCCCTTTGCCGTCGAATGGGAGACTGGCAATATCTCGTCATCACATAGAGCCATCAATCGGCTCGCATTAGGAATACTGGAAGGTTGGCTGTCCGGTGGAATACTTGTCGTACCGTCGGAAAAACTAGCTCCATATCTAACCGACAGGATTGGTAATGAACCAGAACTTCGCCCATACATCCCGCTCTGGAAGCACTGGAAGTCACTGGCAACTCCCAGCTATCTCGGCATCGTGACTATCGAACAGGATGCCGAGAGCTGGGATGTACCTCGTATCCCTAAAGGAACAGACGGCCGCGCTAGGCGATGAGCGGCCACTGCTCTGCTACGGGTTGAATCAATTTAGGTTTGCTTTTCCCTGCGTCGCCTTTTTGGGGCATCTCGAAGACTGCTTCTCGTCCGGTAAGCCGACGTTCAATGGGATCTGTGTCACCGAGCTCGATTCCCAGCCAGTGTCGGTGCATGCGTTCGGCAACGGCATAAGTGGTGCCCGATCCTCCAAATGGATCGAGCACCACATCGCCTGGCTCGCTGCTTATGGTCAATACCCGTTCCAACATTTTCTCAGGCAAGGCATTGGCAGCGCGGCGTTTGTCTTTTCGGTGCCTCACTGGACTTAAATCTGTCCACACGTCGGTCAGATTCACGCCAAGCGGATTCATCTTATTCCGATGCCCGCCATAATCGTGAATTTCACCACCACAGTGTCGGCATAGCTCAATGGGCGTTCGAGGTCTTGTGAACGTTCTCGGCTTACCCTTAGTGAAATACAGTAAGGAATAATGAGCAGGGCTCAGCTTACCGGGAATGGGGAGTCCCATCTTCATGGACACCGCAACCTGATGTCGAAACATAAGCTCAGGTTTCTGCATCAGATGCGCTCCAATCATGATATTCCACCGAGGAATGTTGTAAATCCAGATAGCCCCGCCGGGAGACAGCAATGGGACAGCCGCATCGATCCACTCGTATGTCCATGCGAGATATTCTGAATTCTTCAGATTGTCCTTAACCCCCTTGCCATAGTCCTTATTGAGATTAAAGGGTGGATCAGCAAAAATGAGATCAACCGTTTCAGGTTCGAGCGTTTTCATCCACGAAACACAGTCACCGTGATAGAGCGTACCGAGTTCGGTCTGTAGCACTTCTTTGGCTTTGTCAGTCATAATACCCACCTTTGTAGCGAATGTATTTATTGTATTACATGCACTACATTAGTTCAACTGTGGTGTTTTATGTATTCCACTAAGGCAGCCTCAACGATTTGGGTACGGCTGAGACCCATGGGGTTATGGGTACCGGCAAACTCCTTGAGGGCCGCAACAGTCTCTGTCTTGAGCCGGAAGCTCGTAGGTGTCGATTTCACCGCATTGCTCTTTTTGTGTGCAACGACCTCTGCGCTCGGGGGCACCTCTCGCTCACGCGCGCCCTTCTGAAGTTCAAAGCACTCAGTTTCGCTAGTCATCTATGTTTCCTTGCGATCTCTTGACTTCGAGACGCTATAGCGTCTCTCCTTATCCACAGTGTATCACTGTAGCTCTTGTAGTGCATGTGACTAGGGAGGCTCATTACAAATAGAAATCTCCATTCAGTATCCCACAGACAGCCACATCCTTAAACGTTTACCTACTACATATTTCCTTGACGGGAAATACAAGAAAAGCCGGCACCCGACGCCATGAAAGACGACGAGTGCCGGCAGCGAAATGGATCAATCCGCGACATTGTCCTTGCTCAGCTTGCCGCCCAGCGCCTGGTTGGCGAGGGTGTGGACGGTTTGGGCGACGTCGATGACGCCGGTGAGGACGATGCCCCACCCGTAGCCGTGGAAGCCGTTGGTGGCGGCGATGGCAACGACGCCGAGCAGGACGCTCACGCCGAGGCTGGTCAGGCCCACGTAGTCGGCGGGGATGTACTTCTTGAACGCCTGCGCGCGGTGAGCGCATCGGTGCGTCGAATAATATACCGTAACGACACCGCGACTGCGCCACTTTGCAGGCTTGGAGAGAAATCATCGACACGGCGCTTGTTGTTTTAGACCCGAAGGGCTGCATGAGGTATGGATACGATGCCGCATCCGTTACGTCACCAGATATACTGCACCAGATATGCGCACTGATGATGTCGTAGAAGTTGGAATCGCCTTTGGACACTTTCCGGCATACGGCACCTGCCACAGATCAGCGAACTGGACGCCAATACCGTGGTGTGATGCAGTGATGAACAATCCTCTCTTGACTTAGGGCGGCATGGATTCCGCCCATACATGTAACATCGCGACACGCGCCGAATTTGTCTTAAATATGATTCATGCTAAATTAGCTGACTGTTGCTTTTGCAGCATCGGGCCATAGCGCAGTTTGGTAGCGCACTTGACTGGGGGTCAAGGGGTCGCGGGTTCAAATCCCGCTGGCCCGACCAGAAAGCCCGGAATCTCAACGATTCCGGGCTTCATTGTTTTTGCTTGAATCGTGTTTGGACACGATGGGACACGATGAAATACGCGACCTCGGACCGAAACTGCTCCCGATCATCAGATGAATCCCAGTCATTCCGTGTTGCGGACGGTATCGACTGGGTAATCGAGAATCATGCGGTCAATGTCCTCAGATTGTTGGAATTTGAACGATTTGAATGGTCTGGCATGCTGTGGAATCGTGTCTGTGGACGCGCTTTCGGACACGATTCTGACACAACGCACCGCGACACGCCTCGAATCACCGGCATGCCGCGATTTCGTTCGATGAATTTCCTTATCCGATTTCGTCGACTGCTTGCGGCTGCCGGTCCAAGTCGTCTTCTCCCATCACGAAGGGCGCGACGTTGCATGTTGCAATGCGTTTGGTACAATTGAGAATGCTTTGTCCCGCAAGGGCGAGGCTCCAAGTCGCCGGGGGTATTCCCCCGGCATTCCTTGATTCGTCGTCTCGTCAGGGGATTCGGTTGAGTGAATTGAGCGTCTTCGTGGACGAATCCGGCGAATGGGGTAAGTTGTCCGAATATTACCTCATCACACTAGTATTCCATGTGCAATCCGAACCCATAGCGGTGCATATCGAAAAATACGAACGACATCTGGCCGATTCGGGTTTGCCGGACATTCCGTTCCACGCTGGGCCTTTGTTCAACGGACATGACGACTACGAGAATGTCCTGTTTTCGAATCGCAAACAAGGCCGTTTGCCTGACCGCCATTCCGGTACAAGAGCTCGGAGAAATGTGAGGTGTGAGTGGTGTGATTGCGGAATTGAATTCTCTTTTCTAGTGTCTTCCTCATATGAGGAAGACACTCCTTTTAAGAACGTTGGCGCAGCAACGGCACGATGTCCCGCAGGGTGACGTGACCGTTCGGGTCGGGCGTGAGGCGTTTCTGGTGGATCCATGTGCGGATGGTCGCGGCGGGCAGCCGTATGCCGGCCTTCGCGCATTCACCGCTCAGCTGCTTGGGCGTGCCCTTCTTCTCCGACTTGGCGAGCCGGTCGAGCAGTCGGTCGGCGGCGTAGGTGCGGTTCATCTCGGCGCTGCAGGAACGGCATTCGCCATGTGGGCGCGTGATTCACCCCAGACGATGCCGTTGGACATAACGGGTATGCGCCGAACGCCGCCACATTCACTGCTCACGCCAGTCGGCCGGCAACATGTACCATCGGGAAACGAGCAGTGTCAGCGAAAACGAATGAAGGCATGCGGATGATTGATTTCCATACGGCAAGACTGTTGACTGCATGGTCTATCGGTGTCGCTCCATCTGGGATTTCCGAAACCGGCCGTGCAGGCGAAGATGAGTTCATAACCACATGCATCTCAACAGATCATCCAAAGAAACAGGCCGATTACCTCGTGGATAGGAGACGACTCAAAGTTCACCTTCTACTGCCGTATGTACCGGAACTGGATAGGCCGGACGACCGTTCCTCCATGCTGCCGATTCGAGATAACGGAGGCGACGAAGAGGGATTCCACACATTCTGCTCCGTCTATTCGAGAAAGAGCACGGAGAATCTGCTGACGTACTATGCCCAGAAGATTAGACAACCTTTCTTCAACATCGAGGACACCAACCCTGACCTCACCGAAAGGGAACTGCGAAAGTGTCTGCTCTGGTGTATCTACTATGCAAAGGTCAATACAGAATACAAACCTTCGAACTCCTACCTCTTTTCCAGAAAAGCGTATTTGGGAATATGGGGCGTCATTGACAAGATTCTCGACATCCTACTGAAACCGATTTGGACATTCCTTTAGACTCCCTACGACTCAGCCATTGCAATTGCGTTATCGTAGTGGCTTGTCTTATGTAGGGGGATGGGTGGAAGGAGGCCGTATGACCGTAGACAATGACATCCCGAATTACTGAAGGGCCAGCCGGGCAACGGCCGTTATGCGCCGGTGTCCGGCATCCCAAGGATGATCGCAGTATCTCCGTGCTACAGTGGGACAGTCATACGGACGTCCGGTCAATGCGGATTGCTTTCCTTTGGCATCGTCACCGGCCGACGAAAGCAGTAAGGGGCGCGATCATGGTCAGTTTCGAGCAGGTCAGGGAGTTCGCCGATAGGCATTCGGGGCGTGCGCGGATCATCGAGCACGAGATGGCGATCGTCGATCTGGAATCCGGTGCGAAGGTGTTCGATATCACCAAGGCGGCAGCCACCTACGTCGTTGAATCCAAGGAGGGCGTGTTCGCCGTTGTCGCCTCTGCTGCGGGGCATCTGAAATGGCGACAGCTTGGTCGCGCGCTGGGTCTGCATCAGATTCGTCTTGCCTCGCCGGAACTTGTCAGGGAACGTACCGGTTACGACGTCGGCACGGTGGGACCGCTGTTTCTGGACGACGTGCGCATGTTCTTCAACAAACGGCTTCTGACGCATGACACGGTGTACTGCGGCACCGAGGACGCGCATCACACGCTCGCCATCGATCCTCGGCTCATCGTCGACAATAACGACATCGCCGGCTATTTCGACAGCGGCGAGTTCCTGAAACAACCGGAAGAGTAGTGTTCTACGTCAGAAATTCGTTGATGAGATGACTGCCCCTCGGTCCTGCTTTGCGGGACAGCTCGGAACAGCTCCGTTGACAAAGGAAGCCAACGCATAGTCAGCGAACTTCCGGCGCGGGGACTGGGGCAGAATACCCGCAGAAAGGATGATTCGATGATTGTTGACCAGCGCATCGATGATGGCACGCCGTTCGATTGGGGCCGGACATCGGCCGATTACGCGAAATACCGCGACATCTATCCGGCGGAGTTCTACCGGATGATTCTTGACCGCGGCCTATGCCGCGACGGCCAGCGTGTGCTCGATCTCGGCACCGGCACCGGCGTGCTGCCGCGCAACATGATTCGGTACGGTGCCACTTGGGTCGGTGCTGACATCTCGCGGCAGCAGATTGAACAGGCCCGTCGCCTGTCCGCAGGCATGAGCGGCATCGAATACCGGGTGTCGTCGGCGGAGGACATCGACTTTCCCGATGGGTCGTTCGACGTGGTCACCGCGTGCCAGTGCTTCTGGTATTTCAATCATGAGACGGTCTGCGACAAGCTGCATCATCTGCTCAAACCAAGCGGCCGACTGCTCGTGATGGTCATGGAATGGTTGCCATTCGAGGACGCGATCGCCGGCGCGAGCGAACGGCTCGTCCTCAAATACAGCCCCAACTGGAGCGGCGCGGGGGAGCGCATGCATCCGATCGACATCCCATCGTGCTATACGGACTCCGGTTTTGAGCTCGTTCATCATGAGGAACGCAAACTGGAGGTGCCGTTCACGCGGGAGAGTTGGAACGGACGGATGAAGGCGTGCCGGGGCATCGGCGCATCGCTTCCGCCCGAGCGGATCGCCGCATGGGAACAGGAGCACATGGCGATGCTCGAGCGCATCGCTCGCGAACGCTTCGACGTGCTGCATTACGCCGCGCTGGCCGAATTGAAGAGAATCTGACTGCCGCGGCTGCGCACATCCGCGGCGGCCGTGATGTCGGTCGAGCCCTCACCCTGCACGGCATGACGGGCTCGACCGCCGGAAATATGCGATGAACGTACGCAATGGACGGGAACCGGCCCATTCACCGATTATTCACGACCCTACGAGCCCGACCACGCGCGCACCAAGGGCAGGAGGCGCTAGACTGAGGGGTTATTGCAGTACGAAAGGATCACAGTGACCGCACTGAACGATGAAGCCCAGCAGAGCGTCGCATCCGCACATGCAGCCGGTGTGCACGACGCCCCGAACGCATCCGATGCCTCATCCGGCGCATCCGCCCCGGCCGAGGCGCCCGAGACAACCGTCGCGGACGGCCCGGCGGTCGGCGCCGACGAACAGTCCGCCGCCGCGCAACAGGCCGAACAGCAGCAGGACAACGCCCCGGACGACGTGTTCGAGCATTCCGCAGCCAAGATGCGTGAACACGGCATGAGCGAGACCGCCATCAACCAGTTCGAACGTCTGTACAACGTCTGGCGCAACGACGAGGGCACCAGCTGGATTCGCGAGGACGACGTCGAACCGCTCGGCCACATCCCCAGCTTCCACGACGTCTACGAGACCATCAACCACGACAAGGCTGTGGACGCCTTCGCCAAGACCGCGTTCATCAAGCTCAACGGCGGTCTGGGCACCTCCATGGGTCTGCAGAAGGCCAAGTCGCTGCTGCCGGTGCGTCGTCACAAGGCCAAGCAGATGCGCTTCATCGACATCATCATCGGCCAGGTGCTCACAGCCCGCACCCGTCTGGACGTGGAACTGCCGCTCACGTTCATGAACTCGTTCCATACCTCCGCGGACACGATGAAGGTGCTCAAGCATCATCGCAAGTTCAAGCAGAGCGAGGTGCCGATGGAGATCATCCAGCATCAGGAGCCCAAGCTTGTCGCGGCCACCGGAGAGCCGGTGAGCTTCCCGCAGAACCCCGACCTCGAATGGTGCCCGCCGGGCCACGGCGACCTGTTCTCCACCATCTGGGAGTCCGGTCTGCTGGACGTGCTCGAGGCCCGCGGTCTCAAGTACCTGTTCATCTCCAACTCGGACAACCTCGGCGCGCGCCCGTCGCGTACGCTGGCGCAGCACTTCGAGAACACCGGCGCGCCGTTCATGGCCGAGGTGGCCGTCCGTACCAAGGCCGACCGTAAGGGCGGCCACATCGTGCGCGACAAGGTGACCGGCCGTCTCATGCTGCGTGAGATGAGCCAGGTCCATCCGGACGACAAGGCCGCCGCGGAGGACATCGCGAAGCACCCGTACTTCAACACCAACTCGATCTGGATTCGCATCGACGCCCTCAAGGCCAAGCTTGCCGAATGCAACGGTGTGCTGCCGCTGCCCGTGATTCGCAACAGGAAGACCGTGGACCCCACCAATCCGGACACCGAGCAGGTGATTCAGCTGGAAACTGCCATGGGTGCCGCCATCGGGCTGTTCAACGGATCCATCTGCGTGCAGGTGGACCGCATGCGGTTCCTGCCGGTCAAGACCACCAACGACCTTTTCATCATGCGGTCCGATCGCTTCCACTTGACGGATACCTACGAAATGGAGGACGGCAACTACATCTTCCCGAACGTCGAACTCGACCAGCGGTACTACAAGTACATCCGCGATTTCGACGAGCGCTTCCCGTACGACGTCCCCTCGCTGGCCGCCGCCAACTCTGTGACCATCAAGGGCGACTGGACGTTCGGCCGTGACGTGGCCATGTTCGCCGACGCCGTTCTGGAGGACAAGGGCGAACCCAGCTACGTGCCGAACGGCGAGTACGTCGGTCCGCTGGGCATCGAGCCCGACGACTGGGTGTGATCCGGGCACGATCGCAATGTGATTCCGATACGACTATGTGCGTGTATGGTCGGCCTTACGCGAACGCGAGGGCCGTCCATACAGACCGGCCATACACACACCCGAACGCGGGGATTATGCGGAAATGCGCAGAGGAAAACAACAAAATGACGTTATTTTTCGGGAAATGTCGCCAGCCACCGAAAAAACACTCTAAGATGGAGGAAGTGCGGGATAACACTTGCACACTTATAACGAAACATTAACTATACGTGAGGACTAATGGCAGAAGGAACAAGCGGACGTCGGCGTTTTTCCGATAAGTGGGGCAAACACGAGCTCGATGTGCTGGCCGTATTGTCTTCCGCGTTCCCGCAATGGCTCACGTCGCGCCAGATTGCGCAGCGCGTCAAGGCCTACGCGGATTCGTATGGCGAACTGGCCGATCAGGCAGCCAAAGCCGCATTCGCCAAGCAGTTCCAGCGCGACCGCGCTAAGCTCGCAGCCATGGGCATCGCCATCGAGTCCCGTCAGCCGGAATACTCGTCCAAGTCGGAGGGGCAGGATTTCGCCTCATACCGGCTGCAGCTGGGCGATGAGCCGCGCATCCGCCTGATGTTCGAACCGGAGGACATGCCGGTGCTGGCCGCCGCCAACTACCTGGCCCGTTCGATGTCGATCTCCTCCGAACCGGACCAGTCGCAGCTGACCCAGCACGCCTCGCGCACCACGCCGCGCGTGCCGCAGACGCCGATTCCCGGCCTCGGGCTTGACTCCATCGCCCCGGGCCTCGGTACCCAGCCGATTCCTGACTCGCTGGTCAAGGTCATCGATTCCCGTCGTTTCGCCGCCACCGTCGAGGTGGATGGCGAGCATCTCAACGTGGCGTACACCGATTCCGACGATCTGGCCATGTACGTGCTTGAGCACCCCGGTGCCACCATCGTCAGCCCGCAGGAGGCCGTGGACGCCTATCACCGCCGTCTGCACGCCGCGAGCCGGTTCACGCTGGCGGACGAGTCGGTCAGCCCGGTGAGCGCGTCCGTCGTCTCCCCGTCGATCAGCCGCGATGTGAGCGAGCCCGGCGACCCCGAGTCCATCAAGGCGCAGAACAAGAAGAACAGCTCCGCGTTCCAGACCGGCAGCGAGGTGGATCGCCGCCTGCGCCTCATGCTGTTCCTGTCCGCCCATCTGGGCGAGGAGTTCTCCATGGGCGAGCTGGCCGAACGGTTCATCGGCAAGCCCAAGAACGACGATGAGCTCAAGAAGCACATCAACATCATCCACAAGGACATCAACACGCTGACCACCGTGTCCGACGACGGGGAAATGGCCGGCAGCCAGTTCTTCGACATCGATTGGCCGCTGCTCGACTCCGAAGGCATCGTGTCCGCCACCAATTCGCTGGGATTGGAGCGGCTGGCCGGCATTTCGCCGCAGTATCTGAGCATGCTCACGGCATCCGTCAGCTACCTCGCCCATTCGCCGTTGCTGCCGGACAAGCAGCGCAGCCAGGCCGAATCGCTCTACCTGCGTCTGCGTCGGCACGTCACGCCCGGTCAGACCCCGTGGCTGAGCCTGACCGGATACGAACTGGAGCCGCGCAGCTTCTCGCTGGTCAAGCGCGCCATCAACACCGACTCCCTGCTCGACATGGAATACACGGACGGCACCGGCCGCACGCGCCGCAAGCTTGTGGCGCCCTCGAAGATCTTCATCGACGAGGGCGTCTACTATGCCGCCGTCTACACGGACGTCGGCGCCGCGGCCCCGAAGGACAAGAAGGCGTACGTCTCCAAGGACACCAGCATCGACAAGGCCACCGGCAAGCCGCGCGTCTGGCAGGTGCTGCGTCTCGCCCGCATCGAGAAGGGTGAGCTCGTCAAGCCCACCAAGGAGATCGATGTGCCGAACGTGCCGGTTAACGAGCTGCGCAAATGGAGCTTCGACAACGGCACCGAAGCGGTGTTCATCACCGATCAGCGCGACCTGCCGTTCATCAAGACCCTGCCCGGTGCCACCGTGGAGCATTGCGGTGCGGGGGAGAAGGTGCATCTGACCGTGTCCTCCGATTCGTGGTTCGTGGCCTTCTGCATCGCCCATGCGCGGCACATCACCGCCGTGGCGCCGGAGACGTTGCGTACGATGATTGTGGCCCGCGCCGAACGCGAACTGAGCATCAGCGACAACAAGTAGAGTCAAGTGGTAAGTCGAGCAAGTCGAGAAGTAGAGTGAGGTAGGGAGAGCCCATGCCGTGGTGGATATGGCTGATTCTGGCCTTGTTCATGCTGTCCATGATTGTCGCCGGACTCATCTATGCGGGCATCCATGGATTGCGGGCGCTCCATGATATGTCCGGTGTGGCCGAGCGTGTCGGCGAACGGCTGGCCGCCATGGGTGAGCCTGATGAGTCGGCTGATTCGGCCGTCGAGCCGCCGCTGTTCACCCAGCCGCTGAGCAAGGCCCAGGAGCGTTACGCCGAGACCTATGCGGCGGTGTTGCGTCGCAGGGCCGCCAAACGTGAGCGCCACACACGGGCATGGAGCCGGTGGAAACGGTTCAACGACTAGACATTCGCTAGACATTCGTCAGGTCCGGCATACCGCACATACTCGGGTACCGTAAGACATGCGGCAACACACGAGTGCAGAGGTACGGCACAGGCATGGCACACGGGTACATGGGTACACGGGTACACGAGCGGCTTCGCCGGACCGGCAGGAAGGCATCATGGCACGTCACCATCACAGCAAGGACGACTCGCAAGCATCGAACCTCAGCCCTGCGCAACGGTACGCGGCCTTCCAGAAGACCAAACGCCAGCGCGACTCCGTGGCGGCGCGGTTCGCATCCACGTTGCCGTTCGACCTCGATGACTTCCAGCTCGAGGCCAACGACGCGCTCGAGGCCTGCAGCAACGTGCTGGTGGCCGCACCCACCGGCGCCGGCAAGACGGTGGTGGCCGATTTCGCCATCTATCTGGCGCAGGAGCGCAACGTCAAGGCCTTCTACACCACGCCCATCAAGGCGCTGAGCAACCAGAAGTACCATGACCTCGTGGATGTCTACGGCCCGGACCGGGTCGGCCTGCTTACGGGGGATACGTCGATCAACTCCGAAGCCGACATCGTGGTCATGACCACCGAGGTCCTGCGCAACATGCTGTACGAGCGTTCCTCCACGCTCTCCGCGCTCCGGTACGTGATCCTGGACGAGGTCCATTATCTTGCCGATCGATTCCGCGGGCCGGTCTGGGAGGAGGTCATCATCCACCTGCCCAAGTCGGTGAAAATCGTGGGCCTGTCCGCCACGGTGTCCAACGTCGAGGACTTCTCCAACTGGATCGCATCGGTCAGGGGCGATACCAAACTGGTGATCAGCGAGCACCGGCCGGTGCCGTTGGAACAGCATGTGCTGGTACAGGCGGACGACCACACCGAACCCGAGGTACTGGACCTGTACCGTCGCGATGACAAAGGCGAGCAGACGACGAAGCTCAACGCCACGCTCGTCAACCGCCTCGACCAGCTGGACAGCAAAGCCGCGCGACGCCGCGGACAGGAGCGCCCGGACAAGCGCAAGGGCGGCAAGTCGCGTCATGGCCGCGAGCCGAAACCCGAACGGTACACGCCCCGCCGCTGGGCCGTGGTGGACGAGCTCAACTTCCTGGACATGCTGCCCGGCATCTACTTCATCTTCTCGCGCAACGGGTGCGATCAGGCCGTTGAGCAGTGCATCAACGCCGGGCTCGAGCTCACCACGGACGCGGAGGCCGTGCGCATCCGTCGCATCGTGGACGAGATGGTGGCCGGACAGCTCACGCAGGAGGATCTCAAGGCCCTGCACTTCTCCAAGTTCCGATTCGCGTTGGAGGAGGGATTTGCCTCGCACCATGCCGGCATGATTGCCCTGTTCCGTCAGATCGTCGAACGGTTGTTCGAGGAGGGGCTGGTTAAGATGGTGTTCGCCACCGAGACGCTGGCCCTCGGCATCAACATGCCGGCCCGTTGCGTGGTGGTCGAGAAGCTGGAGAAATTCGACGGTACCGGGCATGTGCCGCTCACCCCCGGCGAGTTCACGCAGCTGACCGGTCGCGCCGGCCGCCGCGGCATCGACACCATCGGCCACGCCATCGTGGTGGACCATCACGGATTCGTGCCGGCCACAGCTGCCGCGCTTTCCTCCAAGCGCGTGTACCCGCTGCATTCGAGCTTCCGGCCCACGTTCAACATGGCCGTCAACCTGCTTAATTCCAGTGATTACGAGACCGCGCGCGTGACGCTGGACCAGTCCTTCGCCCAATGGGAGGCCAACGAATCGGCCTGGCAGCTCGAATCGCAGATTTCCACGCTCAAAACCGCGCTGGCGGGGTACGAGCAGGCGTTCCAGTGCAGCCACGGCGATTTCAAGGAGTTCATGACGCTGCGCATGGAGTTGAGCTCCATCGAGAAGGACGGCCGGCGCAAACTCAAGCACGAGGTGTTCCTCACCGATCAGGAGCGCAGCAAGGCCTTCCGCGATCTGGAGACACATATCCAGCAGCTGCGCAAGGCCGAACGCGAGCACCCGTGCCGCGACTGTCCGGATCTGCAGCAGCACCTCAAATGGGGTCATCGTTGGGCCCGTGAGACGCGCGAACTCGAGCGGGTGACCGACCGTTACGATTCCCGCACCGGATCGGTGGCACGCCAGTTCGATCGCATCTGCGACATCTTGTGTCAGCTCGGGTACCTCGACCGGCGCGACCATGAGGACGGCCGCGTGGACATGACCCTGACCGACAAGGGCAGACTGCTGCGCCGCATCTACAGCGAGCACGATCTGGAACTGTGCGAGGCGTTGCTTGCCGGCACGTTCGACAAGCTCGACGCCAACGGTCTGGCGGCCGTGCTGTCCGCGTTAGTATACGAGGCCCGTCGTGGCGGGGAGGGAGAGCCCCGGCATTATCCGGGCGGTGTCTCCGGACGCATCGCCATCGCCTCCTCCAAGCTCAAGGGCGTGTGCGCACACATCGATGCGCTGTGCGAGGACAACGGCCTCAACGAGCTTGCGCAGCCCGATTTCGGCATCGTGGACATCATGTACGAATGGGCCGATGGCGGCTCGCTGGCGGCCTGCCTCTACGGCACGGATATGACCGGCGGCGACTTCGTCCGCACGGCCAAGCGCCTGGCGGACGTGCTGCAGCAGATCGCAGTGGCCGGGCCGTTGCCGTTCGCCGGGGGAGAGGCTTTGGCGGACACCGCCAAGGAGGCCGCGGATCGCGTCAACCGCGGTGTCGTGGCGTATTCCGGCGTGGACTGATCGGGGACCGTTGCGTGGTTCGCCGCGAATCACCCTGATTCGGGCCCTGATTCGTCCCAGTTCGTTCCGGTTCACCCGGTTCGACCCGGCAAAGGAATAACGGTCAAGTCCGAACTGTTGCGTAGATTGGTACGGTTACGAATTATTCAAGGAGGACGCCGATATGGCAGAACGCAGCCTCAGGGGTATGAGCATCGGTGCGAAGTCGTTGGAGTCGGACGACAATGTCGATTTCGCCGCACGCAAGGATGTGGCGTACGTATGTCCGAAGGGCCATCGCACCATCCTGCCGTTCGCCGAAGGTGCCGAGGTGCCGGACGAGTGGGAGTGCCGTTGCGGCGCCGTGGCCCATCGCGAGGGCGATGCGGACCGCGAGGGCGACGAGATCGCCAAGCCCACCCGCACGCACTGGGACATGCTGCTGGAACGTCGTAGCGAAGAGGAGCTCGCGAAGCTCCTCGAGAAGCGACTGCAGATGCACCGCGACGGTTGGATTCCCGACTACGAGTGACGGCGAGTGACGGTGTGAGGGGCTGACCGGCGGCACGTATTAAGCGAATTACGTAGTAACGCTCGGAAGGCTCTGCCGTTCATCGGTGGAATCGTTGGAATCATCGCACGGTGAACAACACGTGAACCCAATGCCCAGTCAAAGCGACTGGGCATAATCATTGCTGGTAAAGTTCGCGCCAGTGCATCACTGGCGTGCGCGGCGCCCACGGGCGTCGCATGATGTTCGAATCGCGACAGGGGAGTAGACCTCAATGGCACAGCACCCGATGAACGTAGTCCTGCTGGATCTCGACGGCACGCTGACTAAATCCGACGGCGGCATCATCGCCTCCGTCGTCAAGACCTTCGAAGCGCTGGGCAGGCCCGTACCGGATGACGAGGAGTTGCAGCGCTTCATCGGCCCGGCCATCATCGAATCGCTGCAGCGCAACCATGTGCCCGAGGACGAGCTGGACCGCGCGGTGGACATCTACCGCAGCTACTACGCGGACAAAGCGGTGTTCGACGATCCGAACGAGCCCGGCAAGAAAGTGCCCGGCCGTCTGGTGAACGTGGTGTTCCCCGGCATCCGCGAACAGCTGGTCAAGCTGCGCGAGGACGGGTACTATCTGGCGCTGGCCAGCTGCAAGCCGGAGTACCAGTGCGTGCCGATCTGCGAGCACTTCCACCTCACCGAGCTACTGGACGGCATCTACGGCGCTTCCAAGGACAATTCCCGTCTCGACAAGGACCAGGTGATCCGCTACTGCTTCGATAAGATCGGTTTCGACGCCGCCGCAGGCGACAAGGCGTTGATGATCGGCGACCGGTACACCGACATCGACGGCGCCCGCGCCTGCGGTCTGGACACCATCGGCTGCCGTTGGGGCTACGCGCCTGCCGGCGAGATGGAGGAGCACGGCGTCTACGAAATCATCGAGACCGTGGACCAGCTCGAGGATGCCGTCAACCGGTACTTCCAGACGCACTGAGTTGCGCGGATTGCCTGTGCGCCGCGGCTGTGGCATAGGGCGTTGCCCCGCGTGGCTTTGCATGGCTCTTACTGCGCCGCATGGCATTTGCTGGCGGTCAGTGTGGGTGGCTTTCCTGATTTGCAGGAAAGCCACCCACAAGTCGTCTCTAGCTGATTACCTGGACTGCCCGGACGTTCCAGAACGCACAATGATGTGTATGTCGGCCCGTTCTTCTTATTGATGGCAGTGCCGTGCAACCCGATGCATCCGGCCGTGGCACGATGAACTTCATGCAAACGCAGGCGGATAACGTTGTAGTGGCCGGTAATACGGCATAGACTATGAAGTGAAGACAATCGACGTCTCAAGAGAAGGGGGCCAATAATGTCCAATCCTAATCCCAATCTCAATGTCAGTCCGGTTCCGCAGCAGCCGATTCCTCCGGCCGGTTCTCCGCAGTACGCGGCTCCGGCACCACAGCCCGGTGCACAGCCGCAGTATGGCGCGCCGCAAGCCGGGTATCAGGGTGCTCCGGTTGCTCCCGCCTATCCTCAGCAATATGCCCTGCAGGGCTACCAGCAGCCGAATCCGACCGACACTGGTTCGTTCGGTTGGGCGGTACTCGGCTTCTTCATCCCGCTTGTCGGCCTGATTCTGTTCCTCGTGTGGAAGAACGAGAAGCCGCTAAGCGCGAAGAAGGCCGGCATGGGCGCGTTGGTGTCCGTCATCCTTACGGTTGCGCTGTATGTGATCTTCATTGTGATTGGCATCTTCGTGGCGATGTCGTCTGCATCCTGATTCAAAATCCGTTTTTGACATGCTTTTCAGCCGATTGCCCGGCAGTACATTGATGAAGATACTGCCGGGCAATCGGCTGATTGTGTCATGTGCGGCGTAACCGATGGGCTGATGTGCTGCCGCCCGTCGTTCACGACAGCACGCCGACCGCCGCCAGAATGAACAGGACCAACCCCACGACGAGATCAAACACGCCAACTACCGTGAATATGATCAGCATGATCTTCGGACCACGTTCGCCCTCCACGAACCCATCCGACGGGTTGAACGGATCGTATTTGACGACGACCCATTCTCCGACCTTATATTGAGGCGGAGTCGAGGCGACCGACGACACGATGGTGTATTCGTCCCGTCCCACGGTGTAGGTGAACACCGGTTTCCAAGAGGGCCGCCCCTCGCTGTTCTGGCTTTCGATGAGCCGCGTCACCACACCGTTGATGGTGGAAGAGCATCGGGCCTTCCGTTCATTGCGACGTACGTAGATGCGCCAGCACACCACGACGATGATAACCGATACCACTGTGATGATTCCGCCGACCAGCATGAAAACATTCGAGCCTTCGCCAGTTTGTGTGGTGGGGTGTTGAGCCTTGGCGTCGTGGCCGGGGCTTTTTCGTGTGCGGGTATGGAAGGGGCGTTCGCCTGTTAGGTTTGTTTCCGCCAAGAAATGGAACCGAAGAACAGGGGAACGCCTATGCCCACCATATCAGCCGGCGCGCTCAAGCGCATGCTGCATCTGCCCGCCAACGTCGTGATCGGCACGCCCCGCGTCGAACGGGATCACGCCGGCCGTGAGATCGTCGTCGTCCCGGTCCGCCCGTATGCGAGTGTCATGGGCCGGTGCGCTGAATGCGGCGGGCATGGCCGGCCGTATGACCGTCTGCCCACGCGACGATGGCGGCATCTCGACATCGGCTGCGCGAGGCTTTTCCTGGAGTACGCGCCTCGGCGCGTGACCTGCGCCGGGCATGGCGTGACGGTCGCGATGGTGCCGTGGGCGAGACGCAAGAGCGCGTACACGTATGACTTCGAGCAGCAGGTCGCGTGGCTGAGCGTGCACGCGCCCAGAAGCGCCGTGTCGGCCCTGACTCGCGTCGACTGGAAGAGCGTGGGCCCC
>NZ_MWWW01000003.1 GCF_002259745.1 Bifidobacterium myosotis
TCGACAAGGTCCGCACCGCCGCATGGCGCGAGGCCAGAAAGGCCGGCACGGCCCGGAAGGGCGCCAAGGACCCGATCAAGGGCGCGCGTTGGGCGCTGCTGAAGAACGAGAACGACCTGACCGCCGGCCAGAAGGCCCAATTGGAGTGCGTGGCGAACACCAACGAGACCCTCTGGGAGGCGTACAAGCTCAAGGAACGCCTCAGGATGATCCTCAAGCAGACGGCGGACGAGGCCGCGCCCCTGCTGCGCCAATGGGCCGCGGACGCGTTCCTGTCCGGCATCCCGGGCTTCGTCCCGCTCGGAGAGAAGATCGCCAGGCGCCACTTCGACATCCTCGCAACCATCCGTTCCGGACTGTCCAACGCCAGGCTCGAGGCCATCAACAACAAGATCAAGACCACCATCAAGATCGGCTACGGCTACAGGAACCTCGACAACCTCATCAGCCTCGTCATGCTCAAATGCGGAGGACTCAACCTCACACTCCCCGGACGCCAATAGCCAGCAGGCCAGACCAGCAATCTACACCCACACAAACACCCGAAGAGCCCAAAAAATAATCAACGAATTAATGACGCGGCATACCAGGACTTCGCTTCCTCACGAGACCGGGCCTCGATTCCGCCATGCGAGGCCGTACCGAGGCCACACCTCACTCCGCATCGGCCCCATCGCCGCCGCCGAGTTGTTCTTCAAGCTTGGCGACAATCTCTTCGTGCATTTTCTCGTCGATTTTGACTGTGAGCAGATATACGACGAGGCTCAACACAATGCCACCCAATGGCAGGTAGTATGCGCAGGTCTTGAAGGTGCGGATGTTGGCGGCGGTCATGTCGGCGGCGGTGGCGTCGCCTACCATGCCGGCGGCGACGGCCACGAACCCGACGATCCCGTTGGACAGGGCGCCGGCGATCTTGTCGAGCATGGGCCGCACGGACAGGGTCACGGCCTCGTTGCGCCGGCCGGTCTTCAATTGTCCGTATTCGATGGAGTCGGTCATGCCCAGGATCGCGGTCATCTGGATGGTCTGCGCGGGAAGGTAGAACAGCACGAGCGCGACGATGACCGTGGGCAGGTTCATAGGATTGATGATGAACAGCGTGTAGCCGGCGATCATGAACGCCATGCCGGCCACGTACAGCCAGCGGCGCGGGATGCGTCGGTTGAGCACCGGGTAGAGGGGCGTGGTGACCAGTCCGGTGACGATCGGGATGACGCCGGCGATGGAGAAGCTGTCGGGGGCGCCGAGCACGTATTTGAACTGGTAGAACAGCACGCCGGTGGTGGCCACGTTCGCCACCGAGTACAGGAGATAGCTCAATGCCACCCACAGGAGCTGGTCGTTCTGGGCGATGGCCTTGAACGCCTGGATGGGGTTGCCGCCCTCGCGGGCCTTGGCGCGCAACTGGTCCTGGTTCTCGCGGGTGCCGAACGCGACGCTCCACGCGGTGATCAGGCCGAGCACGGCGATGATGATCGCGAACGCGGCCCAGCCGGACCGGCCCTGCGCCCACTGGCCGGTGAACTTCCAAGTGAACCAGCTGACGATGGGCACGACGATCACGGTGACGCCGTTGTAGCCGATCGATCCGGTGAACGTGCCCAGCGCGGTGTACACGCCGCGCTCGCGCGAGTCGGTGGAAATCGCGGGGATCATGCCCCAGTAGGAGATGTCGCGCAGCGAGTAGATCACGTCCAGGAGGATGAACACGACGACGAACAGGACCATGAACACGCCCGTGTTCACGTCCACCAGGCCGAACAGGCCGGTGAACACCATGACCAGGAGGATGCCCGGCACGATGCCGCCGATGAACTGCCACGGGCGGAACCGGCCCCAACGCGTGTCCGTGTTGTCCACGAGGTTGCCCAGCAGCGGGTCGAGGAAGATCTCCGCGATGCGGATCACCACCACCAGGCCCGTGATGATCGCGATCATGCGCGCCGCCAACGCCTTGTCCACGTTCACGAACAACGCCGTCGTCACGAACGTGATGAAGAACGTGCTCATCGTGTTATAGAACGCCGCCTGACCCAGATTACCCACCGCATACGCAATACGACGTCCGATATTGCGTCTTGCTTCTTCCGGTTCCTGTCGTTGCTGCGCTTGCGCATGTTGTGTTGTGGATTCGTCCATATCGGCCTCCTTGCGACCTACGACATTGTCAGCGGGAACCTCACCGAACCCGCACCACGCGAGTATAGAACTGTCTAAAATAAGTAAAAAATATTATCGCGTGTCGCAATATTCGCAGGCAAAGTAGTGCGAAGATCACGTAGGAAATCAGCGCAAACCACACCACCCCCACGACGACACAACCAGCGAAACAACCGTCAACACCCCAGCATTGGACGACTACGCGCGCCACCCCGCCAACAATCAGCTGCCCACCACACCTCAGCCCGCGACAAGCACACAACATCAAGAAGAAACGCGACGCTTCAGCGACACCTAATGTCCTACGTCAGAAATTCGCTGATTAATTCACCACCCCTCAGACCCGCTTCGCGGGCCAGCTCTTCCTGCAATTAAGGACGCGATACGTGTTCTGCCGGCTCGCCTGCCGGCTCGCCTGCCGGCTCGCACGTTGCATACAAACAGCTCCGCTGTTTGTATGCAACGTCCCATCAGAGAGGGCCGATACCACTCAAACAATTGCGAGACGGACACTAGACCACGCCCAACGCCCGCCCACGCACACAAAACAAGCCCGCTACCCCATTAACCAACGCACCCAACCCCAACCCGCCAACCCCAACCCGCCAGACCTCAGCACAAGCCCTCACCCCAGACCCCAACACCACGCCCACAGAAACACAAGAAGTTGCATTTTTAAGTAAAAATATTTATCATCATCACGCAAGAATCCAGTGAACTGATTCCTGCATTGCGGCGACAACGACGCGACGCAATTCCCCAGCACAAGCGAGGACACCATGAACACCATCAACGAGGCACAAGGAGCCCGCCCCCTCCCCCACCGCGCCGACGACCTACCGACGACGGATTGGCTCACCGATCCGAGAACGTTCGCAGTCAACCGGCTGGACGCCCATTCCGACCATGCCTGCTGGTCGCATAACCCGCGGCATGGCGAAACCAGCGACCTCAGCCAAAGTCTGGACGGCACATGGCGCGTATGCCTCCGGACAGCACCGGCCGTTGGCTTCCCGACCCCGACCCCGACCCCACATCGGGCATCTAACGTCGACAGCACCGCACAAGTCGAAACAGGAACGGTCACCAGCACGAAATCCGATACATTCCACGACTCCGTATCGGTAACGACTCCTCCGACCGTCACCGATGACAAGGCAGACACCCTGACAACGGCCGTCCTCAAAACAGCAGCGCTCAAACCGACAGCGCTCGAAACTGTCGCCCTGACGATGGCCTTCCCCAACGCATGCCCCTGGTTCGCCAACCCGGAACTGGACGATTCCGACTTCGACAGCATCACCGTGCCGGGCCATGTGGAACTCGCGGGATTGCTCCCACCGCGGTATGTGAATGTGCAGTATCCGTGGGATGGTCATGAGAATCTTGAGGCTCCGGCAGTTCCGGCTGACAATCATGTGGCGTTGTATCGTCGCGTGTTTCGTCCGGAGGGCGAGGTGGCGCGGGCAATCGCGGATGGCCGGCGTGTGACGCTCACCTTCCATGGGGCGGCGACCGCGGTCTATGTGTGGCTGAACGGCGTGTTCGTCGGCTATGGGGAGGATTCGTTCACGCCCAGCGAGTTCGACGTCACGACCGCTCTCCGCCCGGGCCCGAACGTGCTGGCGGTGGCGTGCTACGAGTATTCGAGCGCGAGCTGGCTGGAGGACCAGGACTTCTGGCGTCTGCACGGCCTGTTCCGCTCGGTCGAGCTCACCGCCCGCCCGGTCGCGCACATCGCGGACCTCAACACCATCGCGGACTGGGATCCGGACGCAAAACAGGGCCTGCTCACCGTGGACGCCACGATCGAGGGCGCGGCCCATGCGACGGTCGCGGACGTCACGCTCACGGACATGGACGGCGGCACGGTCGTCTGGCAGACCGCCACACCCCTCGTCGCGGGCACGCCAATAGCTGACAGGTCAATCACCGACACGACAATCGCAAACACGTCAACCGTCACGTCATCCACCGTCACCGGCACGCTTCACGCCGAGGCGACGCTCGAGGGCGTGGACCCGTGGAGCGCGGAGACGCCGAACCTGTACACGCTGACCGTCACCCTGTACGACACGAACGGCAAAGTCCTGGAGGCCGCCCAGACCAGCCTCGGCTTCCGCCGCATCGGCATCGAGAACGGCGTGCTGAAGATCAACGGCAGACGGCTCGTACTGCGCGGCGTGAACCGGCACGAGTTCGACTGCCGTCACGGCCGCGCGGTCACCGAGGAGGACATGCTGTGGGACATCCGCTTCATGAAGCGGCACAACATCAACGCGGTGCGCACCAGCCACTACCCGAACCAGAGCCGCTGGTACGACCTGTGCGACGAATACGGCATCTACCTGATCGACGAGACGAACCTCGAGACCCACGGCAGCTGGAACAGCCCCGGCGACATCCCGGTCGGCACGTCCATCCCCGGCGACGACCCCGACTGGGCGCCAGCCTGCCTCGACCGGCTCGACAGCATGATCAAGCGCGACCGCAACCATCCCAGCGTGATCATCTGGTCACTGGGCAACGAATCCTACGCCGGCGAGGTCCTCAAAACCATGAGCGAACACGCGCACGCCATCGACCCGACCCGGCCGGTCCACTACGAGGGCGTCACCTGGAAACGCGAGTACGAGGCGATCAGCGACTTCGAAAGCCGCATGTACGCCAAACCCGATGAGATCCGCGACTGGCTCGAACACCAGAACCACGCAGCCAACACGAGCGGCAAGCCCCGAAAGCCGTTCATGAGCTGCGAGTACATGCACGCAATGGGCAACTCGTGCGGCGGGCTCGACGAGTTCACCGACCTGGAATCCCATGAATGCTATGCGGGCGGGTTCATCTGGGACTACATCGACCAGGCCCTCGTCCAACGCCTGCCCGACGGCACGGAACGCCTCTCGATCGGCGGCGACTGGGACGACCGGCCCACCGACTACGAGTTCGCCGGCAACGGCATCGTGTTCGCCGACCGCACCCCCAGCCCCAAGGCCCAGGAAATCAAACAACTGTACTCGCCAATCCGCCTAACCCCCGACGGGCACGGCGTGACCATCGAGAACCGCAACCAATTCACCGGCACCGACGACTACCTGTTCACCGCCAGACTCCTCCTGGACGGCCGCGAAATCTGGCATTGCGACTACCAATTCGACGTACCCGCCGGCCAGACCACACGCCACGACATCGACTACCCCGATGCCAACGCCATCACCGACGCCAACGGCTCCACCAACACCGGCACCCGTCCAAGCCCAAGCCCAAGCCCAAGTGACGGCGTGCATGAGGTCGTCTACGAGGTCGATCTGTGTCTCGCCAACGCCACCGACTGGGCCCCGGCCGGCTACCAGCTCGCGTTCGGCCAGCTCGTCGGCGTCCTCAACGCCGGGCGCACGTCCGGCACCCGCTCCGGCAACGAAAACCGCCCCCACACGCCCGAAACCGAAAGGAGTCACATCATCAACGACAGGCTCGTCGCAACCTGCGCCAGCAACGACGCCGCCCCCACAGGCAACGATTCCGCCATGGTCACGCTCGGCCGCTGGAACGCGGGCATCCGACGCGCCGACGAGGAAATCCTCCTGTCGCGCACACAGGGAGGCATGGTCTCGTGGAAACGAGACGGACGCGAGATGGTGATCCGTCGCCCCGACATCGTCACCTTCCGCCCACTGACCGACAACGACCGCGGCAACCACTCCGGCTTCGACCGCGCCGCATGGTTCCCCGCCGGCCGTTACGCCGTCACCACCGGCACGCACATCAACCGGACCGACGACGGCGAACTCGTCGCCGAATACCAGTTCGAGCTCGCCGACCCCGATCGCACACCCGCGTTCATCATCTACCGCATCGACCCGGCCATGCGCCTGCACCTGACCGTCAAATATCCGGGCACCGACCCCGACACGGCCAGTCTGCCCGCCTTCGGCATCGAATGGGAGCTGCCACGCGAATACGACCGGCTGCGCTACTACGGCCCTGGCCCCGAGGAGACCTACCGCGACCGCAAGCGTGGCGGCCGGCTCGGCATCTGGAATACCACGGCCGCGGAAAGCTTCGCACCGTACCTCATGGTCCAGGAGACTGGCAACCGGGAGGACGTGCGCTGGCTCGAGGCCACTGACATCCACGGCCACGGTCTGCGCATCCGCCAACATGGCGACCGCCACTTCGCCGCAAGCCTGCTGCCGTGGGACACGACCACCATCGAGGCCGCACGCAGGCGCAGGGACCTGCCCGAGCCACGGCATACGTACCTGCGACTGCTTGCCGGGCAGATGGGCGTCGGCGGCGACGACTCGTGGGGCGCGCCCGTACACCCCGCCTACCAGCTGCCCGCAGGCAGACCACTCACCCTCGACGTGGACATCCAACGCATCTGACCGCCGTCATCCCACACCGTATCGGTGTTTGCCTCGGCGGCAATGTCACCAAGGCAAACACCGATACCGTTGCCGTCCGATCCGCTCAGCGCCAAGACAGCAACGATTCCAATCGGCATCTCACAGCTGCGGCGTAAAACTGGCCCTCGCCACGAGCTCGGTGGTGAGCAGCACATGACGGCGGACCTTGCGCTCGTGCTTGAGCCCGTCAATCAGCGTGGTCAGAGCCGTACGCGCAAGTTCGCGCTGGTCGATGGCATAGGAGCTCAGCGAGGGCGACGTGTACCGAGCGATGGACTGGTTGTTGACGCTGACCACGGCCAGCTCATCCGGTACGCGCACTTGCAACGCGTTCAGCGCCTGCAGGACACCCACCGCAAGCACGTCCGCCGCCACGATCAGACCGTCCGGCATGTCACCGTGTCCGTCATCGACGGTGGCATCGGCGCCGTTCGCCCCGCCTATCCGGCCGCCCTCCCCGCCACCGCGATGGTCGGCGACCAGACGCGAAGCCTGCTCGTAGCCGCTTTCGACCGTGAACGTGCCGCGCGAGTACACCAGCCCATCCACGTCAAGCCCCAAATGCGCTGCCCATTGGCGGAACGACGCCTCACGGATGTCCTCGGGATAGTCATGCAGTCCCATCAGGCTGCCCACGCCGCCGATGAACGCGATCCGACGACGCCCGGCAGCGATCAGCGCGTCCAGTGCATCCAGCATGGTCTGCGACAGGTCCGGGCACACCGAGTCAAACAGATGCGGCGCGGGATTCGTGTCGATGCACACGCCATGCGGCAGCACCTTGTGCAATGCACGCAAATCGTCCGCGGGAAACACGGTCGCCCCAATCGTCACGAACCCGTCGAACTCGCCGGCCCGTTCGATCAGCTCACGGATGGAATGGACGAACACCGGCCGGTCCAGTCCCAGCGACCGCGCGCATTCCTCCACGATTCCGCGCAGTTCGGCGAAGTATGCGTCCTGCAGCTCCTCGCCCGAGGGCGGCGCGTCCAGCACCGCGATCGCCGGGCGGAACACGTCGCGATAGCCCAGCTCCTCGCACACGCGCAGCACGCGCCGCTTCGTCTCCTCCTTGATCGAGAACGACGGATCGTTCAGCAGGCGCGACACCGTGCTCTGCGATACCCCGGCCCGTTCGGCGACCTCCTTCAACGTGGCCATCAGCATCCTCCCCATGCATCAACGCCGTCCGCACTATCCGCACCGTCCGCGCATTGACACCGTCGATTTTAGTAAAAAACTTTACCAGCATACCCCATCGGACGGCGAGCGCGGCACCAAACGGACTGTAAGTATGCGGCCTGTCGAAGGTCCCGCATACTTACAGTCCGTTTCGGCCTTATTCGGGACTGTATGTACGCGGCGGTTTCGTTATCCCGCATACTTGCAGTCTGTTTCGCCTGCCCCGGCGATCGTATGCGAGCGACCGACGCCCTACCGCATCCAGCAGGCGCCCCGGCCATCGTGTGGATGATTCCGGCGACGGCTCCCCCGTGCGCGCTATCCTTGTCCCGTTTGTCTTGCGGACAAAGGCATCGAAACAACTGCGGAAGAAAGGCGGGATATGGGCAACGGTAATGGCACCGGCACCGATACCGGAACCGTAGCCGAAACCGTAGCCAAAACCGAAACTAACGCCAGCAACCGCCGGTCCGCACCGCGCCGTGATGTCCTCGCGGCTCTGAAGGCCGCATTCCCGCTTACCGTGCCGATTTGTCTGGGATTCCTGTTCCTCGGCACGTCATACGGCATCCTGATGGGCACCAAAGGGTTCTCCTTCGCATGGCCGATGTGCATGAGCGCGTTCATCTTCGCAGGGTCGATGGAATTCGTCACCGTGAATCTGCTGCTCTCGGCATTCAACCCGATCGCCGCGTTCCTGCTTGCGCTGATGGTCAATGCCCGACATCTGTTCTACGGGCTGTCAATGCTCAAGTCGTTCAAGGGTCTTGGCTGGAAGCGCCCGTACCTTATCTTCGGCATGTGCGACGAAACCTTCGCCATCAATTCCACCGCCCGCATCCCCGACGGCATCGACCGGGGATGGTTCTACTTCTGGGTCACGGCCTGCAACCAGAGTTACTGGGTCATCGGTGCCACGCTCGGCGGTCTCATCGGGTCGCATCTGCCGTTCGACACCAACGGACTCGATTTCGTGCTCACCGCACTGTTTCTGGTGATTTTCCTTGACCAATGGCTGGGCGGGCATCATCGCGAACGGCTTGCCGCCGTCATCGGCGTGCTGGCCTCCCTCGCCTGTCTGGTAATCTTCGGTGCCAACGATTTCATGATTCCGTCGATGGCCGTGATGCTTGTGGCGTTCCTGTTGCTGCGCCCGTATCTGGATACGCTCAGGATCGGCAACGCTACCGATGATACCCCCGACTCCGCCGACGCCGCCGTCAATGACGACACGATTTCGCACAAATCGCGCGGCTCACACGAACTTCACGACTCCCCCGCACCCGGCCCGAAGGAGGCTCATCAGGCATGATCATGACCGTCTGGCAGGGCGTGGCCACCATCGTGGCAGTGGTAGTCGGCACCATGCTCACGCGATTCCTGCCGTTTCTGATATTCCCGGAGTCCAAACAGCCCCCGCGCATCATCGAGTATCTCGGTGCGGTGCTGCCGTATGCGATGACCGGACTACTAGTGGCGTATTCCCTACGAAACACCCCGGTGTTCACCGGCTCCCACGGTGCGCCCGAGTTCATCGCCTGTGCGGTGATCGTGGCCCTGCATTGCTGGAAACGTAATATGCTGCTGTCAATCGCCGGCGGAACCGTGACCTACATGCTGCTGGTGCAGCTGGTGTTCTGACATCCCCGGGACCTACGCAATCGGCACCGTCATCCTCCACTTGAGAAGACGGCGGTGCCGGAACATTCGACGCGGCCTATGCGGCCGTCGATACGACGAATCGACGGCCGTGGATTGGCGGCCGTGAATCGCCGACCGTCACGACTCGGCATCGAGCTGCTTGGCCACCCAGTCGACGATGTACGGCGCGACCTCTTCGATCTGGTCGATGGCCACCTCGAACTCATGCGGACCGCCGTACCACGGATCGACCAGATCGATCTGGTCCTCGCGCCCGGGCTTCGGCTTGGGCAGGTTCGGGTCGAAGCTGCGGTACATATGCACTTCGGCGCGCTTGCCGGCCGGCAGCATGCGCAACAGCGCGCGCATGTGGGATGCGGTCATCGGCAGGAACAGATCCGTACGCGCGATTTCGTCACGGGAGATGCGATGGGCGAAATGATCGCGCGGGATCTCATCGCCGTACCCGCGTTCGCGCAGCACCCGCACGGCGCGGGGGTCGATCGGATGGCTCCATTCCTCATCGGACACGCCGCTGGATTCCACATCCACCTTGTCGCCAAGGCCGCGATCCTCGAAATAGTGGCGCAGAATGATCTCACCCATCGGCGAGCGGCAGATGTTGCCGGTGCAGACGGTCATGACGGTGTAGGGCTTGGTGGTGCTCATAGCGCTTTCCATTCGATTCGAGGACACGGGGTCCGGCCGATGATATTGCAGGTATCGCACGATGGTCGCCCCTGTCAATGTCAATCAGAGGCCGACCATCCACGGCTACTTGGTTTTGACCAGCGTGATGAATCGGTATGATTCCACGCCGGACGTGTGGTCATCGGGAGTGCGCCACTCCCCCACCTCGGCTTCGCGCCACAGGCCCGCCTCGACGAGCGCGGCCATGTCCGGCGCATAGGCGTCGGCGTCCACATGGGCGGCCAGAACGGTGATGTAGGCCTTGTCCGCGAACGGAAGCGCCTCGGCGAACAGCTGCGCGCCGCCGATGATCCAGATCTCGGAACGGTCCAGACCATCGTCCGGGATGGCCTCCTGACGGGCCAGATCGAGGGCGTCGTCAAGGCTGGTGACCACCGTGGCTCCCGGCGCGCGATACAGCGGGTCGCGCGAGACCACGATGTTGTCCCTGTTGGGAAGCGGACGGTATTTGAGATCCAGCGACTCCCAGGTCTTACGGCCCATGATCACCGGATGCGATACGGTCAGCTCCTTGAAATGCTTCATGTCCTCGGACAGATGCCAAGGCATGCCGCCATTAAGGCCGATGGCTCCCGAACGACCTTCCTTGTCGCGGGCTTCGGCCCAAATCAGATTCACCGAGAACGTCTTGGGGAAATCGTCACCCCAATCCTCCTCAGTGGCAGACAGCCCGGCAGATCCGGGCTCGGGTTCGTGATAGCCGGTACGGCTACTGTCATGCTCCATTTCGCTTACTCCTCCTGGATTGCGGAACTGCCCTTAGTGTAATGGGCATGCCAGACGGACCGGCCGACCGCGGAGTCTCGCCCTGTCCCCGGCCCGCCGACCCGGCGGACGGACGGCCCAACGCATCGTGCGCAGGGCCGTACGCAGGGTCGTCCGCAGGCCGTCCGCAGCCGAATAGTAAGGCCGCATACAGCCGAAGGCGGCAGTCGTCACACCGCCACAGGAGCCTTGATGGTCGGATGATGGCGGTAATCCACGATGGTGAAGTCGTCGTAGTCGTAGTCGAACAGCGAATCGGCCTTGCGGATCTCGATGGTGGGATACGGATACGGCTCACGGGAGAGCTGCTCGAGCACCTGGTCGATATGGTTGTCGTAGACATGGCAGTCGCCGCCGGTCCAGACGAACTCACCGGGTTCCAGGCCGGTCTGCTGGGCCATCATCAGCGTGAGCAGCGAGTAGGACGCGATGTTGAACGGCACGCCGAGGAACATGTCGCACGAACGCTGGTACAGCTGGCAGCTCAAACGCCCGTTGGCCACATAGAATTGGAACAGGGCGTGGCACGGAGGTAGCGCCATCTGCTCGACCTCTGCCGGGTTCCACGCGGACACCACCATGCGGCGGGAATCCGGATGATGCTTCAGCAAATCGAGCACATTGCCAATCTGATCGATGGTGCGGTTGGGGTCTTCGGGCGTGGGGGCCGGCCATGAGCGCCACTGCACACCGTAGATGGGCCCCAGATCACCGTTCTCGTCGGCCCACTCGTCCCAGATGTGCACGTTGTGCTCCTGCAACCAGCGGATGTTGGAGGACCCCTTCAGAAACCAGAGCAGCTCATACGCCAGTCCCTTGAAGAACACGGTTTTGGTGGTGAGCAACGGGAAGTACCGGGACAGGTCGAACCGCATCTGCTGGCCGAACAGGGAGATGGTGCCCGTGCCGGTACGATCGGACTTCAGCGAGCCTTCCATAAGGATCTTGCGCACCAGATCCTCGTACGGCATCGGAATGTCCGTGTCCGGACGAGACGGGATGCGGGTGCGGATGTCAGCGAGCTGTTCTTCAGTCAAAGCCATGCCCACCATGGTAGCGGCAGGGGCCCGACCGCGCCGCCCCACCGCAATGGCCCGACTGCCACGACGACGAACCGCACCGCCCTAGGCCAGACCAGCCCCACACCGACCGCTCTGCTCGCCCAAACCACGAACCGCACCGCGCCACAAACTGCCCGAGTCAGACGGCAACCGGCATTTTCCGCCATCGATGAGTTCCTCCACCCGTCGAACGACCTGCCGGGGCATAATGGAGAGGTCAACAATGCCATGAGATGCCGTAAGGAGGCACACTATGGGTAAGCGACTGTGGGTAGAACGCAACAAGGATGGTTCGTGGGACGCCTTCAGCGACGACGGCGCACACATCAAGTTCGGCAAGGATCGAGGCCAGTTCACGCCGGGTGACCTGATGAAGGTCGCGCTGGCCGGTTGCGCGGCGCTGTCCAGCCAGTTCGCCGTCGAACACGCGCTGGGCGAGGGCAAGGGTGCCAAGATTGTGGTGGACGGCACCTACGACCCCGAAAACGACGCCTACACCGGCTTCGACGAGCAGGTCGTGGTGGACGCCTCCGATGCCGGGCTGTCCGAGGAGGACGCCGAAAAGCTCAAGGAACGCGTGACCCGTCACATCGATAAGGCTTGCACCGTCAAGCACACCTATGTGCAGGAGACCCCGGTACGCATGAACGTGACCATCAAGCACTGATGGAATGATCTGCCGTATATACGCTATATACGGCGCATATGGCAATGGCTCCCATCGCTGAGGGGAGCTGTCGACGAAGCCGATTGAGGGGAGTCCGGAATCCGCCCGTAACTCCCCTCAGTCTCACTACGTTCGACAGCTCCCCTCAGAGAGGGGAGCCACTGTTATACCTGTCGCATTCAGCCGCCAGCTCCCTCTAGCCAAGGAGCCACTGCCAAACCTACCGACTACTCGTGCTTCGGATCGATGGTGGCCTCGATCTGATGTGCGACCTCGGGCTCGGCCTTGGGCACCGGGATTTCCTCGACTCCGGCGATATCGTCCAAGGACTTGGTGGGCACTTCCGCCGGCGAGCTCGGGACGGTATCGAGGCGGGACTCCGCGGCCTCCACGTACTTGCGCGGCACCACGTAGACCGGACCTACGGCGTGCTGCAGCAGTCCCTGGCTGGTGGAGCCCAACAGCAGGCCGGTGAAGCCACCGCGGCCACGAGATCCGACGACGACCACGTCATGATCGAAGCTGGCCTTGGTCAGGGCGCTCACGGCCGGGCCGGAGACGATCTGCTTGTTGATCGTGAGGTCCGGATGCGCCTCCTGCAACGGCTTGATGCGCACGTCGAGGTCCTCCTTGTAGGACTCCATCACGGCGTCCTCGCCGTCCACGCCCTTGAGGTTCGGCACAGCGGAGATCACGTCGAGCTCGGCGCCCCAAGAGGATGCGAAGTCCGCGGCGATGTCAAGCGCCTTGAGACCCCACTTGGATTCGTCGGAGCCCACGGCCACCTTGGTGATGGTGTTGTTGAGGTGCATGAGGTTGCCGTCATCGTCGGTGTAGGGCACCACGACAATCGGGCAATAGGCGTATGCGGGCAATGACGACGAGGTGGTGCCCAGCAGACGCTCGGCCAGTCCGCCCTTGCCGCGGTTGCCGATGACGATGAGATTGTAGTTGCGCGACAACTCCACGAACACGGACGCGGGATCACCGGTGACAATCAGAGTGGCGGCTTCGACGCCCTGCTCATCCGCGATGGCCTTGGCCTTGGACAGAATCTCCTGGGCATCGGAATGCGCGGCGTTGTCATCCCCCATCGCCGTGTAGGTGGCATCGAACGAAACGGCGGCATAGCTGGGCAGGGAATACGCACAGACGATCTGCAGCGTGAGTCCGGCATGTTTCGCATAATTCGCGGCCCACCATGTTGCCTTGTAGCTGGCATGCGACCCGTCAACGCCGACGAGAATGGCCTTGTCGTTAATCATGACGACCTCCTTGAAGTTATCGCGGAACCTGTTCTGCGTATCTCCCACAATACCCCGCGACACTCGGATTGCGTGGTATGCGCCGCCCAAAGAACGAGAAAAGCGCGCCCCGAAGGACGCGCCCGAATGGTCATTTCCGTCACGTTATGCAGATTGCCGTCCCTATTTCGGCAGCCAGCTGATTTGGATGCATTCACCGCCGCTCAAGGCGGGTTCCAGGGGAGACTACAGGATGCGGCGGATGGAGTAGGGGTTGCCGCCGAATACGGAAACGTCGGCGATCTGCGTACCCTGCACCGGATTCATGGCATTGATCACCATGCCGTTGCCGATGTAGATGGCGGCATGGATGCCATTCGCCAGAATGTCGCCGGGCTGGGCTTCGGCGAGGTTGGCCACCGGCGTGCCCATAGCGGCCTGTGCACCGGAGGAATGCGGCAGGGAGATGCCGAACTGGGCATACACATACTGCACGAAGCCGGAGCAATCCCAGCCGGACGGGGTGTTGCCGGCGGCCACATACGGATAGCCCTGGAACTGCATGGCGAACTTGGCGAGATCGGCGCCGCCGCCGTTCATGGAGCCAAGATCGACCTGAGGAATCTCGGCGCGCTGCTCGGAACGGCTGGCCGCGTATGCCTCGGTCTGCGCCTGGGATGCCTCGTCGGCGGCCTTCTGCGCGGCCTCGGCATCCTTCTCGGACTGGGATTGGGTCTGCGGCACGTTCAACGTTTCAATGCCGCCCCAATTAGCATTGTCATCCACTGAAGTGGACGTGGATTCGGCCAGAAGATTCGCCTTGGCGGCGGAGGCCTTGGGGAAGGAGCGAGAGGAGACCACAGTACTGTCATCCGCCGTACCCGCGGCGCTGGCGCTCGGTGCCACACCTGCGAACATGGTAGCGGCGACCACTACCGCAGCCGACGCGGAAAGAATCTGCTTAACGTTCATCATCAACGCACCACCTTACCATAAAGGCCTCCGGACGGAACGTCCGAAGGCCTTGTAACGAACATCACCCCTGTTCGCTTTTCGATATCGGTTACGCCGACACACACGGCATACAGCTATCCGGCATGGCCGGTTCCGTCCATGCCGTCCCACCCGGCGGGAAGCGTCACGGGATGCGCACCACGATGGTCACCTGGTTGAGCATCGCGCCGGCCAGCGCCACGGTGTAGCCGTTCCAACCGCCGTGCACCGCCTGACCGTTGCCCACATACAGTGCCACATGGTCGTAATGGGCGCCGCCGTTCCAGCCACCGGTGCTGGCGTAGATGAGGATGTCGCCCGGCTGCAGGGAGCCGTCGGTGACGATCTGGCCGCCCGGCACATTGGCGTACTCCTCGGGCCAGCCATGGAAGTTGATGCCGCGTGCGGCGAGGGCGTAGCTGACCAGTGCGGTGCAGTCCATGCTCTGGCCGATCAGCGAGTACGCCTTGTCGATGGATGCGGCGGCACCGGCGGAGACGGACCCGTCAAGCTCCGTATAGGACATGGTGCTGCGGGCCTGGCCACGGCTGGCGGCCTCCATCTGGCTCTGCACCTGAGCCGCGGCGGCCTCATCCTGAATCTTTTGCGCCGCTTCGGCGGCAGCCGCATCCTTCTCGGCCTGAGAAGCGGCCTGCGGCACGTTCAACGTCTCGATGCCACCCCAGCTGGAGTCGCCCTCGACTTCGGTGGAGGTGGATTCGGCGGTCAGGTTCTCTCGAGTGGTGCTGACCGTCGGGAACGACTTGGTGGCGGTCACGATGCCCTCATCGGCCATGGCGGTCGTAGGGGCGAATGCGAACAGGCTTGCGGCGGCCGTGCACGCCGCAATCACGGAAGCGATTCGGGGAAAAGTCCTCATAGCCCCTGAACGGTAGCCACCAAATATGAACGAATACTGGGAATCGGCTGGCAATGCCGCATAATAACTGGGATTTCATCGGCGTGTCGCCTATTGACGCCAGCAATACCCAGCAAGCTCTCAGATGATTGCAAGTCCGGTCACAGCGGACCGTGCGCGTGTCCCCGAGCTGGATTCAAACTGAATTTGTAGTCGAAAGGCAGGTCCATGAATGCCCGCCGAGTCTCATTCTTTCAAATCGTCTTCAACCCGCCGACCATGTCCGACTGTCATTCAGCCCGCATTCGGACGAATCTTCGATGTCGATGTCCGAGCCTCGGAGCAAGGAATCAATAATCAGTAATGGATCAGTAATGCACGAACTGGAGCTTGGCCGCATCGGCTGCGCTGAACGTGCGATGGGAAATCACGCCCAGACCCTTGACGTTGGATTCGGAGACCTCGATGGAGCCGTCAGCGTTGATTTTCTCTAGCACGGCCACATGGCCGTAGACCGGATCGGAACCGGCCTGCCCCTGAGCGAACACCACGGCATCGCCCACATGGCGAGGAGTGTTGTCCACCCAGTACCCAAGGGCGGCGGCGGAATCGGCCCACTGGCCGCCATTGCCGAAGTTGCCGCTGGTGGGCAGCCCCAGCTCGGTGCGACGGTTGTAGGCATACCATGTGCACTGGCCCCACGGATAGTTGTTGCCGCTGGTGCCGGCGTCGTGGTTCGGGTTATAGCCGGCCGGCAGTGCGGCGCTGTCCTCATCCATGAGCACCGAGACCACCGGGTTGTTCGCGGTGTTGCGGTTCATGAGCTGGGTGTTGAGCGCGCTTTCGGAGTTGCTCAGGCCCCATCCGCCTTCGTTGGTGGACTGGGTGGCGACCGGTGAGGTGAGCTCGGTGCGGGCCTCGGAACGAGAGGCGCTGGACACATCGCTGACACGCTTGAGCTGAGTGGTCGTGGTGGCCGGATCGGCAAGCACCGGAGCTTCACCGTTCTGCGAAGCGAAGGCCATCGAAGTGGCCGCAGTGCCCACCAAGGCGGCGAGGGAGGCCGAAGCCAGAATATGGCTGCGGCGTTCAGCCGCGCGGGCGGCCTGACGAATGGAACGACGGGTCTGCGGTGCGATCTCGTTGATCTTCTCGGCGACCGCGGGGTCAAGCCCCAGAACCATGGCATCGCCGCCTGCGGCCTGCACCGCACGCACCGCACGCACGGAATGCGAACCTTTGCCGGAGGCGAAGAGCGCCTTCGCTAAGCTGAACTTCTGGTGTGAGACCTTGGTCGCTTTATGCGAGGCGTGCTTCATAACTCATAACTCCTTGGATGGGCTCGAACGCCCCTTCGTGGGGGCGTCACCGTACCGTCACAATTGCCCACTGTACAACGCCCACGGGTCAACCGGCAAACCATTACGGGACCATCCGGGGTCAGCTACGGCGTGTCCTCGGTCATCCATGATTTATACGCCACCCATCGAACGGCAAGTGTTTCACAAGACGTTTCACGAGTTTTCCCCAGTATTCTCCCGGTTTCAGGCCCGCCTGTCGCTCCTCGCGAACCCGCGCACGGACGGCCCGGCACCCGCATGATGCGCCTTGAACGCCGTGCTATACGCATTCCTTATGGAACGCTATCCGCGCGAGTCCTTCACATTTACCGCGTCCATCCGTCGGTGCCGGCTCCCCGCCTCATTCCGTTCACCGTGGACGCGTTCCCGCAGCGCCGCTCCGTCGGCACCGACTCCTGACCATGCCTGCTCAATCTAATAGCCGATAATCGGGAAATCTGCGCATTCGCGCCCGGCACTGGCTACCCTTGAAGCCATGACAGTGACTGTGAACATCCCCGAATCATTGAAGCCCGAAGACGGACGCTTCGGCTCCGGCCCCAGCAAAATCCGTCCCGAACAGATTGCCGCAATCGACGCCGGCGCCACCACGCTGATGGGCACCTCCCACCGCCAAAGCCCGGTCAAGCAGGTGGTCGGCTCCATCCGCGAGGGACTGGCCGAATTCTTCCATCTGCCCGATGGCTACGAGGTGGCTCTGGGCAACGGCGGCGCCAGCGCGTTCTGGGAGATCGCCTGCGCCTCGCTCATCACCCGTCAGGCCGCCTTCGGCTCGTACGGCTCGTTCAGCGCCAAATTCGCCGCCTCCGCCGCGAACGCGCCGTTCCTCGAGCGCCCCATTATCTTTGAAGGCGAGCCCGGCACCTACCGTCTGCCCGAGCTCACCGAAGGCGTGGATACCTACTGCTGGGCCCACAATGAGACCTCCACCGGCGTCGCCGCGCCGATTCGCCGCGTGCCCGGTAGCCGTGAGGCCGGCGCGCTGACCGTCATCGATGGCACCAGCGCGGCAGGCGCCCTGCCCCTCGACATCACCCAGACCGACGTGTATTACTTCTCCCCGCAGAAGGCGTTCGGCTCCGACGGCGGATTGTGGGTCGCGGTGCTCTCTCCCGAGGCCATCGAACGCGCCGCCGGCGTGGAGTCCAGCGCCCATCTTGAGGGGGCGCGCCGCTGGGTACCGCCGTTCCTTTCGCTGACGACCGCACTGAACAACTCGCGTAAGGACCAGACGCTGAACACCCCGGCAGTCGCCACCCTCATCATGATGGCGAACCAGATCGAATGGCTCAACAACAACGGCGGTCTGGACTGGGCGGCCGCACGCTGCGCCAAGTCCGCTTCCATCCTGTACTCGTGGGCGGAACGCTCGCAGTACGCGCAGCCGTTCGTCACGGACCCGGACGCCCGGTCGCATTCGGTGGTCACCATCGATCTGGACGAGCGCGTGCAGGCAAGCCAGGTTCTGGCCGTCCTGCGCGAAAACGGCATCGTGGACGCCGCAGGCTACCGCAAGCTGGGCCGCAACCAGCTGCGCGTCGGCGTGTTCCCGTCGGTGGAGCCGTCCGATGTGATCGCGTTCACCAAGTGCGTGGATTACGTGGTCGAGCATCTGCAGTAATCGGCTGTTGACCGACCTTTTTACTACAGTACTGACTATGAAATTCGCGCCCATCATCGACCCAGCGGTCCGCAAGCCTGCCCCCAAACCGGTACGCGTGGACTTGCGCAAGGTATTCGGCATTGGAACCGGCCTGTGGACCGTGGCGCTCATCGTCTCGCTGGTGTTGCTCGTACTGCATTACGACACGGTGTCATTCGTGATTCTGTGCGCTGCCGGCGTGATCATCGGGGTGCTCATGCTGATCTGGGAGTACTTCGACCGCTGGGACTACCGACGGCTGGGACAGTAAGCCGCAACTATGGATAAGACGCCCGCATCGGGCCGCCCGCGTTGGTCACTGTGCCAACGGCAGCGTCAGGCTGAACGTACTGCCCTGACCGGGCGCGCTCCACACGGTGATGTCGCCGTGATGCGTGAGCGCGACGTGCTTGGCGATGGCAAGTCCGAGTCCCACGCCGTCCGCGGTGCGCGCATTCTGATCGGCGCCGCGGTAGAAGCGCTCGAAGATGCGCGATTGGGCCTTCTTGTCGATGCCGGCACCGTGATCGATCACCCGAATCACCGCACTGTCCCCGCCCTTGGACCTGGTCACGGACACACCCACCGCGCCGCCTTCGGGCGAATAGCCGATGGCGTTCTCGACGAGCTTGGTCACGGCACTGTCAATCTGGCCGCCTTCGTCATTGACCACCAGATCGGCGTCGCCGGATACGGTCAGTCCGACGCCGAAGCGATCGGCCTGCGGCTGCAAACGCTCCACCGTCTCACGGACCTGATCCAGCAACGGCAGCCGGTTGGCCGAGGACGGCGTGATCGGCTCCTGTGCACGGATGAGCAGCAGCAGATCGGAAACCATGTGGTTGAGCTTGTCGCAGCTCGACCGCACCTGCCGAGCGTCCCGCGCGATCTGCTGCCCATCAAGCTCGCCCTTCTCAAGCTCATCGGCGAGCTTCCCCAGCGCCTCGGTGGGGCCGAGCAACTGTTCGGACACATTGATGATGAACGCATCACGCACCTGCGCGAAGCGAATCGCGTCGCTGACGTCATTGACCAGCACGATGACGAAGCGGTCATCGATGCGGCCGACCGTCACCTTCAGCCAGTTCGGTCGGCTGGAAGTCCGGGATTCGACGTGCTCGGCGCGGTTGGCTTCCGCCACATACCGTTGCGGCGTTGTGGTCGTCAGGTCGAAAAGGCGTTTGCCTCCGGAGCGGCGGGCCTCATGCACCGCGTCAAGCACCGTCCGATCCACGATGGCGTCGTCGGCCACCACGCCCAAGCGATAGGCGTCCGGGCTCGAGCGGACCACTTCGTCGTTGGCATCCACCACGATCGACACACCGGGCATCATCGACAGCAGCGTGGCCGCCTCGTCGGGCAGATCATCCCCGTCATCGGCGGAGGAATGGCCGCGGAAGCCGGCAATCCGGACGCGGCCGGTGGCCATCCCCAACACCAACGCCACCACGATGGCCACGAACAGGACGGCGGCGGCAACCAGCGCCACAGCAACGGGAATCGACATCAGGGTCATGGGTCCATTCTCCCACACCGCGCGGCACGCCGAGAACATGAATTGCAAGTGAACAACCCAATGAACAATGAAACAACTTGAGGTTGCTATTGCCTACGTTGAAGTAGGGCGAGAAAGCTGGAATAATACACTGAGAGAGGTTGCAATACCAAAGCATGAAAGGCTAGAGAAATGCGCGTTATTTTCAACGAGGAGCTGAAGCAGGTTGCTGACGACCTCGACCGCATGGCGCAGGATGTGCGTAAGGCGATCAATGGCGCCGGCGAGGCTTTGCTCAAGCAGGACGTCGAGGCCGCACAGACCGTCATCGACGGCGACATCGAGATCGATGCCCTTGAGTCCTCCATCATCGACCAGTGCGTCCGTCTGCTCGCCAAGCAGAACCCGGTGGCCACTGACCTTCGCGTTGTGGTGTCCACGCTGCGTCTGGCTTCCACCTTCGAGCGTATGGGCGATCTCGCTCGTCACGTTGCCGAAGGCGCCCGCCGCACCTACCCGGCCTCCCCGCTGCCTGAAGAAGCGCAGCCGGTGTTCGCCGAGATGCTCGAATTCCTGAGCGACACCGCCGACCAGCTCATCGCTATGCTGTCCGACCGCGACGCCAAGACCGCCGAGCACATCATCCTCAACGATGACAAGCTCGACGAACTGCACCACAAGACCTTCGAGCTGGCTCTGTCCGACGGCATCACCCGTCAGCAGACCGTGGACATCGTGCTTCTGGGCCGCTTCCTCGAGCGTCTCGGCGATCACGCCGTCTCCGCCGCCCGTCGCGTGGTGTACATCGTCTCCGGCTTCGATCCGTCCAAGAAGCCTGCCCGCGATGAGGAAGGCGCCATCGAGTAAGACTCGAGCGAGTTCGGCGCGTCAACGCTGATCTGCGAAACACCGGGGATACGGGTATCGCAGTGATGGTGGCGATTGGCACGTCGGCATGATGCTTATCCCCTCGGGGATGCCTGAAACGGCGATCCGGCTACGGCTGGGCGCCGTTTTCTTATGCCTTGTGCACGGTGGCACGCTGCTACGCAACAATGGTGACACGGCAGCGCGGGAAATACCCCCACGGTGTAGGGAACTTCCCATCGTGTAGGGATGCCCACATGGGCCATGTCGTGTTTTCCGCGGAATACAGCCATTTTCGTTCCCTACACGGTGGGGCAATCCCTACATCATGGGAAGTTCCCTACATGGTGGGAAGTTCTCTACATGGTGGACGTACGAAAAACACTTGTGGCCCCACTTATGCGACAAGGGGAGCCGCACGGATGGGTGCGACTCCCCTTGTGAGTATTGCTGTTATCGCGCTTATGCACGTATGACGTGACGGACTACGCCGCCAACATCACTTCTGGCCCTGAGCGGCGACGGCGGCGGCACCGGCGGCGGCGGCCTCCGGGTCCAGGTACTCGCCACGCGGCTTGATCGGCTTGAAGTCCTCGTCCAGCTCGTACAGCAGCGGGATGGCGGTCGGGATGTTGACCTTGGCAATCTCCTCCTCGGTCAGGTTGTCAAGCATCTTGACAATGGCACGCAGGGAGTTGCCGTGAGCGGCGATCAGCACGGTCTTGCCGGCGCGCAGCTGCGGCTCGATGTCGGACTTGAAGTACGGCTCGACACGCTTGACTACATCGGCCAGGCACTCGGCTTCCGGAACCGGGTCGCCGGTGTAGCGCGGGTCGTGGTTCTGGGCGTACTGATCGTCCGGGTCGATCTCGGGCGGCGGGGTGGCGTAAGAACGACGCCACAGCATGAACTTCTCGTCACCGTACTCCTGACGGATCTCGGTCTTGTTCTTGCCCTGCAGAGCGCCGTAGTGACGCTCGTTGAGACGCCAGCTGCGCTCGACCGGAATCCACAGACGATCGGCGGCGTCCAGCGCGAGGTTGGCGGTGTTGATGGCACGACGCAGCAGCGAGGTGAAGACGATGTCCGGCAGGACGTTCTTCTCCTTGAGCAGCTCGCCGCCGTGCTTGGCCTCAGCCTCACCCTGCTCGGTCAGCGGGACGTCGACCCAGCCGGTGAACTGATTGGTTTTGTTCCATGCGCTCTGTCCATGACGGAGCAGTACTAGTTTGTAAGTCATACGGCCAGTCTACCGCCCGATGCGCCCAAACACGAGCATCCATCTTATGTTTTGCGCATCGTTTGGATAACGGTTACCGGACACCGGTTATCGAACTTCGGTTACCAGACATCGGCACCGAACATGGAATGAGGATTCGCTCACCGAACACCCGGCAGTATATGACGATGCCAGCCGCATCATTATTACATCACCAGTGCGGATACGACCACGACCACGGCGAAAAACGACGTTTGGAAGCCCGCATCGTTGAACGCGGTACAGAACCGGCGCTTCGGCACGCTCAGAATCATGCGAACCGGCACGCCCACGCCGGAGATCAGCAACACCGCGCCCCACGGCATCCATAGGGCCATGCAGACGAAGGCACCGATCATCCAGGCGATGACACAGCAGACCGTCAGCAGGATGCCGGCGTTATGCTCGCCCAACCGCACCGCAAGTGTGCGTTTGCCGTGTTCCCGGTCCTCTTCTACGTCGCGCAGGTTATTGATCATCAGCAGCATCACGGCGTTGAGCCCGCAGCACACGGCAGCCGCCACGCCCATGCCTTCCACCGTACCGGACAAGGCGTATTCGGTGCCCAATACTGCGGCAAGACCGAAGAACAGGAAGACGCCGAGTTCACCGAACCCCGCATATCCATAGGGATGCCTGCCGCCCGTATAGAACCAGCCGGCCACTAGACTCAGCGCCCCCACCGCCAGCAGCCACCACCCCTGGGAGATCAGCACCGCCGCCAAACCGCAGACGCAGGCAAGAGCGGCCGCGCTGCCGGCCGCCATCAGCACTTGTTTCGGCGGCACGCCGGAGGCGACCAGCCGCTGCGGCTTGGCGCCACGGCCCCGGACTTGGCCTGCGTCCCACTGCGCGAGTTCCTCCTTATCCCGCCCGGCATCGACGCCGCGGATGCCGTCGGAGTAGTCATTGGCATAGTTCACGGCGATTTGGAAAAGCAACGCCACCAGCACGCAGAGGGCGAACACTGGCCAAAAGCGGCCCAGCAGCACTGACTGCTGCGCTCGGTTCGCCGTGCATTCAGCCGGTTCCGGGTTGATCTCGATGCAGGTGCCCAACTGTGTGAGGCGCACGTAAGCCATCGCCGCGCCGACCAGCACCGGCGCAATTGACGCCGGCCAGGTCTTCGGCCGTGCACCGGCAAACCACAATCGAATGTTCATGCTGTCCAGCATACTTCGCAGCGAATCCGCCATACGCGCAGAAACGTGTGCGCACGCGCGACGCATGTCACGCATGTCTCCGGCATCGATGCGGGAGACCGGCATGCGCATGATGTACATCCACAGGGAAGCCATCGCATGCCCTAGAAGGCAACGGGCCTTCCATGACCGGCCCACCATGACCGTTCCATACGACGTCGCGCATGCGATGCGTGGCACGGACGGCAAGTACGCGAGCCGACGAGGACACGCGCACTTACCAAGTGTTCCGTTGCTTTCCCTGTGTATGTGCGCGGCATGTTCGCCGGACCGCTCACATACACAGGGAACCGCGATCAGTCAATCAATCAATCAGATAATCAATCCGATAGCCAATCAGGCAGCCGACGAATCAACCCGATCAGCCTGTTCGGCAACACCGATCAAAAACCGATGAATCAGGCGACCAGCGGCTTGACCAGCGGGAAGGTGATAGTTTCGCGAATCGTCGCACCGGTCAGGGCGATGAGCAGTCGGTCGATGCCCATGCCCATGCCACCTGCCGGCGGCATGCCCACGCCGAGAGCCTCGAGGAAGTCCTCGTCGATGTCGCAGGCCTCCTCGTCGCCGGCGAGCGCGTCCTTGGCCTGGGCCACGAAACGCTCGCGCTGCACCACCGGGTCGTTGAGCTCGGAGTAGCCGGTGGCCAGCTCGAAGCCGCGCACATAGAGATCCCACTTCTCCACCACGCCGGGCTTGGTGCGGTGACCCTTGACGAGTGGCGAGGTCTCGACCGGGAAGTCGCGCACGAAGGTGGGCTCGTAGAGCTTGTCCTCGTAGAAGTGCTCCCACAGGTGCTCGACGAGCTTGCCGTGGTTCTCCACGTCGTCACGCTCAACGCCGAGCTTGTCGGCGATCTCGCCGAGATGCTCCACGGAGGTGCCGGGGTGCTCCGGGCCGCCGTTGGGCACGATCTCCTCGCCCAGCGCCTCGGACAGGGAGTCGTACATGCTGATGGTCTTCCATTCGCCGCCGAAGTCGTATTCGGTGCCGTCCAGCAGCGTGACCTTGTGCGAGCCGTAGACGTCCATGGCGGTCTTCTGCACCAGCTCCTTGACCAGCTGGCCGATGGAGTCGTAGGTGCCGTAGGCCTGATAGGCCTCGACCATCGTGAACTCGGGGGCGTGGGTGGCGTCCACGCCCTCGTTGCGGAAGTCGCGGTTGATCTCGAACACGCGGTCGATGCCGCCCACGAGGCAACGCTTAAGGAACAGTTCCGGTGCGATGCGCAGGTAGAGGTCCAGGTCGAAAGCGTTCATGTGCGTGGTGAACGGACGGGCCGCCGCACCGCCGTGGATGGTCTGCAGCATAGGGGTCTCGACCTCGAGGAAGTCGTGGCTCGCGAAGGTGTGGCGCAGGGAGGCCACGGCCTTGGAGCGGTTGCGCACCATGTTACGGACCTTCTCGTCGGCGATCATCGCGACGTACGGCTTGCGGGTGCGGGTGTCGTCGTTGAGCTCCTTGTGCAGCGCCGGCAGCGGCTGCAGGGCCTTGGACGCGATGGCCCATTCGGTGGCGAACACCGACAGCTCGCCGGTCTTGGAGGAGATCACACGGCCCTTGAGATACAGGTGATCGCCGAGATCCACCAGCTGCTTGAACTGCTTGAGGGAATCGGCGCCGATCTCCTTCTTGGAGATCATGCCCTGAATCTTGGTGCCGTCGCCTGCGGAGAGCTGCACGAAGTTGAGGCCGCCGGCGTTACGGATGAACAGCACGCGACCGGCGATGCCGACCATGTCCTCGGTCTCCTCACCGGGCTCGAGCTTGCCGTCGTACTTGGCGCGCACGCCCTCGATGGTGTCGGTGACGTCCAGATGCACCGGGTAGGGGGCGATGCCCGCCTCGAGCATCATGGCACGCTTGGCCACGCGCATCTGCACCTGCTCGGGGTGCGCGAGCGGGCCGAACTCCTTGTTGGAGGGGTCCACGGTCTCCTCCAGCGTTGCGCCGGACTTGATCTTCTCGTAAATGGCGGCATCCTGCTGGAGCAGCATCTCCGCACGCTCGACGGTGCTCATTTGCGGCACAGCCGGGGTCTCGTTCTCGGTATTCTCGGTGTTTTCAGTGTTTTCGACAACTTCAGCCATGGTTCTTCAGTGTACGCAAGGCCGGCGAATTATCCTCCGCGCTCTATGGCTGGGGCGCGGGCGGCGCACGGGCTGGCTTCATACCACCCCATACCGCGTCTCCACACATCCCTGATTCAGTGGCCCGCCGTTCTCTGGGACCGGTGACCCGTTCCCCCGAGCTGACGAATCCATATCTACGCCATCACCATCATTTTCCTGTATCGCACCGTTCCCCCAGGCTGATTCACACCGGGCAGGTTCAGGCCGGCAACCCATATCAACGGCACAATCGGACCGCTCGACAAACACCATCGACAACACCATCGGACCGCGGGTTCAAATCCCGCCAGCCCGACAACCCACCCAATAACCCACTCTCCTCTGGTTTCCCCACAGACCACTAACGCCAAAACGGCGGAATTCCGGGCGACACTCCGTAGTTGCGCAGGAAAGCGGGTTCGTTGTACTATATCGGACGTTGCCAAACGGGCTGTAGCGCAGCTTGGTAGCGCGCTTCGTTCGGGACGAAGAGGCCGCGGGTTCAAATCCCGCCAGCCCGACAACTCAAACCGGATTGCTGGTTCCCAGCAGTCCGGTTTTTCGTTTTACCAGCCAGCACAGTCAAGGATCACAATGCAGGGAATGCACGGCAGAATACATGACTGTCGGTTCTCGACGGTTCGGTGTCGGTTTACGACGGTTCGGTGTCGGATTTCGACAGTTGACTGTCGGATTTCGTACGAAATATGTACGAGAACCGACAGTCTTACGACGAAAACCGACAGTGTTGGAACGAGAACCGACACCGAGGCGTCGAAATCCGACAGTCAAGCGAATCTTGGGACCCTAGAACCCCCGGAACCTTGGAACCCCGGAACCCCCGGAACCTTGGAACCCCCGGAACCTTGGAACCCCGGAACCTTGGAACCATCCCGCAGCCCCAGACCCTGACACCCCGCCCGCCAACTCGTCCCAGCAACCCATCCCGGCAGCACGGCCCGGTACTCCTCCTCCGAAATCGGGGTGAATAACGGGGGTTTGGCGCAGCAGACGCCATTTTGTTGGCGGACAGCCGTATCATGTGCTCGAATCAATCGCCATATCATTCGTTGGCGTCATACACCATGAGTCCATGACACCCCTGAGGAAACTATGAAGAAAAGCTTGCTTGCGTTGGCTGCGGGTGCGTTCATCCTGGGCGCGGCCGAATTCGTGATGATGGGTATCCTGCCCCAGGCCGCCACCGCCACCGGCGTGGATATCCCCACCGCCGGCCATTACATCTCCTCATATGCGATAGGCGTGTGCTTCGGCACGCTGATCCTCGTCTTCGGCCGCAAGGTGCCACCGAAGAACCTCATCATCCTGTTCATGGCGATCGCGATGATCGGCAATGCGATGAGCGCGCTGTCCGTGAACGCCGCGATGCTGCTGGCCGCTCGGTTCATCTCCGGCCTGCCCCATGGCGCGTTCTTCGGAACCGCGACCCTCATCGCCAAGACCCTCGCCGAGAAGGGCAAGGAAGCACAGGCCGTTTCGGTGATGGTGACCGGCCAGACCGTCGCCAACATGCTCGGCGTGCCCGCCGGCACCCTGATGGCCGAATTTCTGTCCTGGCGACTCGCCTTCGGCATTCTCGCCGCATGGGCCGCGATGACCATTGTGCTCACCCTGGTATGGATTCCATTCGTGCCGCCGATCAAGGACGCCGGCATCGCCGGGCAGTTCCGCTTCCTCACCCGTCGCGGCCCGTGGGTGATTCTCGCGGCCGTGTTCACCGGTAACGCCGGCGTGTTCTGCTGGTGGAGCTACGTCTCCCCGTGGCTGCAGAAGTCCGGCGGCTGGTCCGCTTCGCTGGTACCGCTGCTGATGATGCTCGCCGGATTCGGCATGGTCGTCGGCGGCCTGGTCGGCGGGCGCATCACCGATCGCTGGCGTCACGCCGGCACCGCCGCACTCGGTCAGGCCGTCTCATGCATCGGTCTGATCATGGTGTTCCTGGTCCCCGGCAATATGGTCACCACCGCCATCCTCACCTTCTGGATTGCGTTCGGGCTGTTCTTCATCTCCGCACCCCAGCAGCTGCTGATGACCGAAGCCGGTCAGGGCGGCGGTGAACTCATCGCAGGCGCCGCAGTGCAGGTGGCCTTCAATTTCGGCAACGCCGTGGGCTCCATGGTGGGCGGCGCGATGCTCAATGGCTTCGATATGCAGTACCGGTTCACCGGTCTGGGCGGCGTCCCGCTCGCACTCACGGCCGTAGCGTTGCTCGCCTTCTATTCGTGGCGATGCGAAACCGATACCGAGGCCATCCACCGTATGCGCGAGATCAAGGTGGACTAGGGGCCTCGCGTTCCGCCGGACGGCCTGTGTCCGTTCATCCCAATCGCCTGTGAGAGGTAGCTCACAGGCGATTTTTCGTAGACGGCCAACGTCGCGGTCCGGCAATGGACCATGCAGCCCATAGACTGATAGCAGCATGGTTCAAGGAGGTACATATGGCTGACGAAGAGGCGTTGCTCAGGCAATTCGCCGCACAATTCGAGCATGGTTCGGGCGCGGGTGACATCACGGACGTTGACGGGATCGGAGGCGTGACGGGCGATGACCCGGACCTGGCCGAGGACCTGGACGCCGGCGACGACTACGACAGCGCCGACTCAACCGACAACGAACCACCCGCCACTTTCGACGTCAATGAGTTCCTAAAAGGACTGGACGCCATCTTCGAGCGTCATGCGGCCGCCACGAAGGCCGGCCCGTATCTTGAACAGGCACTGGTGGACGCGGAGAACGCGGGCGACGCGGCGGGCCTGCTCACCGTGCTCAACGAGACGATGGGCTTCTACCGCTCACAGGGACGCCATCAGGAGAACCAGTGGATAGTCCAGCGAGCGCTGGAGCTTGCCGCACGCATGGGCCTGACCACCGGCACATCCGAAGCCTGGGCTACCACACTTATCAACTGCGCCACCGCGATGCGTGCGGCCAAGCAGTACGATCAGGCCGAGGACCTGTACCACCAGGCGCAGGATGTGTGCCGCCGCGCCTACTCCCCCACCGACCGCAGGCTTGCGGCCCTGCACAACAACCTGTCCATGCTCTATAGCGAGACCGGGCGGCAGGACAAGGCCGAAACCGAGCTGCGCGAGGCGTTGCGCATCGTCGAGGCGTCAAGCGTCAACCCGGACGCGGATATCGATGTGGCCAGCTCGCACACCAACCTGGCTTTGACGCTGCTCGCCGAACACAAGCTGGAAGACGCCCACTGGCATGCGGCCAAGTCCCTGGAGATCTATGCGACCGGTCATCTGGAGCATTCCGCACACTACGCCTCCGCGCTGGCCGGTTTCGCGCAGGTGTGCTTCGCGGAAGGACGCTACGCGGACGCCGTGAACGGCTATCGGCGCGCCCTCGCCGTGATTGAGGAATGCTACGGACAGGACACGGATTACTGGCGCATCACCGAGTCGAACCTGCGCGAAGCCGAAGCGAAAGCGGCAGCGGAGTCGGCAGCGACAGCGTCGGCATCGGCGTCAGCGGACGGGGCTGCGGTGGATGACCTCGCCGCAGGCGGCACCACAACCCCCTCGACCGCCGCACTCGGCGACGCATCCGTCTGCCCGGTGTCCGGGCTGAAACTGGCCCGCGCGTTCTGGAACCAGGTAGGCAAGCCGATGATCTTGGCGAAATACCCGGCGTACGCGGGCCGTATCGCCGCCGGCTTGGTCGGCCACGGGTCCGAATGCTACGGATTCGACGACGCGTACTCGCAGGACCACGACTTCGGCCCGCGCTTCTGCCTGTGGCTGACGGATGAGGACCACGCGGCCATCGGAGACCGCCTGCAGGCCGACTATGAGGCGCTGCCACGCGAGTTCCGCGTGGACGGACAGGGTGGCATCGTCTTCAGCGCAGCAACGACGGCGGACGACGACATGCCGGCTCCTTCAGACGGTCGCACTGCGCCTGCCGCACCGGGGACCAATGCGGACACGCGCGATGCATCATCATCGCGTGCGGCATCACCGGACGAGGCGTCACTGGACGCAGCATCACCGGATGCCTCGAATGGCGACGATTCAAGCCCGACGTCCGGCGCAACCGCGCCGTTCTCCCCCCTCACCCCGCGTGCGCAGGGCGAGGGCCGCCGCGACGGCGTGTTCCGCATCGGCGACTTCTTCACATCAATCACCGGCTATGCGGCCGCCCCGGCATCGGATGCGCCGCACGAATGGCTCATGCTGGACGAGGCGACATTAGCCGCCGCGACCAACGGCGAGGTGTTCGCCGACCCGCTCGGCCTGTTTTCCAAGACCCGTCAGGGATTCAAGGACATGCCCGACGACGTGCGTCTGGCACTCGTCTCCAAGCGGCTTGGCATGATCGCGCAGGCCGGTCAATACAACCTGCCTCGATCCCTCAAGCGCGGCGATGGCGCGGCGGCGTGGCTGTCCATCCATGAATTCGTGAATGCCACTGCGTCATTGGTGTTCCTCATCAACGTGCCGATGGTGGCGGGATACATGCCGTACTACAAGTGGCAGTTCGCGGCGTTGCGCAAGTTGTCCGGGTCGATGTTTGCGCTGTTGCCCGATATCTGCGGCAAGCTGGAGACCGTGATGCGACTCAGCTCCGCGGCCTGCTACGGAGGCGCCGGCTTCGGCGAAGGTGGCAAAGGCTCCGCGCCGGCGATCGAACGCATCAACGGTTTGGTGGAGGAGATTGCGGCCGCCATCGTCAAGGAGCTGCGCCGCGAGCGCCTGACCACGTCCGACGAGACCTTCCTGGAATGGCAACGCCCGTATATCGAGGAGCACATTACCTCCGACGACCCAGTGCTCAGGAGCCTGTGAAACGGGCTGCCGATATTCCATGCGCCGGGCATTCAACTTGGTAATACCCTGCGTCAGCAGTTTGCTTATGTCAGAGGAGCCGCCCCGGCGTGTCCGGCAGCTCGCCGCTCATGACTCAGCTCCCCTTGTCAGGACGTTGCCTGCAAACAGACCCGCGGTTGACATCACGGCAACATCCCGACAATGGGAAACCCAAAGCAACAACATATTCACGCCTCTCAGGCATGATGAACGCATAATCGATGGAAGCAAAGGAGCAAGGATGACCGTCGAGCAGAAGACCGGTGCAGGTCCGGACGAACACAACGAGCTGCGTGAGACCATCGTGCGCCACGAATGGGACCAGTTCCAGCGCACCAACAACGAGGGCGGCCGCGCGGCCTGCCAAGGCAACTGGCCGGTATTCCACCAGATGAGGTTGGCCCAGTTCCTGACCTGGGAGCGGCCGTTGCTGGAATCCTATGCGTCCGATTTGGACGAATCCGACCGGGTGGGCCGCAATCTCATCACCGAGAAGTACGGCCGTATGATGGCTTCCACCGCGCCTGAGGAGTTTGCGCGGAACATCGAGCCATACATCCCGCGTCTGCGCGCCGACCGGGTGGACCGTCAGGAGCGGGTCATCACGCAGCAGGTGGCATGGGCCGCTGATTTCCGCGCGCGTTATCCCCGTCTCGGCGAGGCGATGCGCGTGCTCACCACCGCGGAGGACACGACCAATGCCACCTCATTCGAGACCTATCTGCGCGGTGAGCTCGGAACCTACTCCGATGCCACTTTCGACCTGTACGAGGCAATGATTCTCGAGCGCGCGGCTGAAGATCCGCAACGCAACATCACCGAGGAAACGCTGCTCAATACGGTACGATTGGGCGGTTTCGAGAGTCTTGCGGAGGCCGAGGCGGCACAGTCGGCCCGGTAGCGGCGACGATATGACGATCGGCATACATGTACATATACGAAGACCCCGGCGAATATGCCGGGGCCTTCGTATACGCGCTATCGGCGAATCACTCAGCCAAGGATGGCGAGCACGTCGCGGGCACCGATGATGAGGTAGTCCTCACCCTCGTAGTGCACTTCAGTGCCGCCGTACTTGGAGTACAGCACCTTGTCGCCGACCTTGACGTCCATCGGGATACGCTCGCCCTTGTCGTCGCGACGGCCCGGGCCAACGGCCAGCACTTCACCCTGCTGCGGCTTCTCCTTGGCGTTGTCCGGAATGTACAGACCGGACGCGGTCTGGGTCTCGGCTTCGGCCTGCTTGACGATGATCTTGTCTTCCAACGGTGTGAGCTTAATCGACACTGTGGGTCACCTCGTATCTGCTTGTAGTTCAGTTCGATAATGCCGCGCCAGAACGTCTCAAGAGGCTGACGATCACTTGCGTTGTCCCTTTGCGCTAGGACACATGGTAGCGCGATTGTTAGCACTCTGCCAACTTGAGTGCTAACGCTGTGAGAGAAAAATCGGGAAACGCGTGCATGCGACGCGCACACACACAACGCACACAATGCACGCACACACATGCAGACGCGCGCACGCAACGCCCGAACGCAGACGCACACGCAACGCACATAGCAACGAGGCTCCCCTCCACTCGAGGGAAGCCTCTCACAGCACCGCCGACCGATGCGGCACAATCATGCGCTCTAATTGCCGCGACGAGCCATGATGGAATCAAGGCCGACGCTCAACGACTCGGACGTGGCGTCCGGCGCCTCCACTTCGGCATGCTGCTCGGATTCGTGGAACGCGGCCTGCTTGGCAGCCTCCTGCGCCTCCTTGGCACGGGTGTCCTCGGCTTCCTGCGCGGCCTGAGCCTCGCTCGCCGCCTTGGCGTCATCGGCGGCCTTGACCACCTTGGCCTCGTTGAGCAGCCGTTCCGCGGTCTCCGGTCCCACCGGCTCGGCCTTGGACACCTGCTTGGCGGATTGAATCTCACGGCTTTCCGGTTCGGGAGTGTTGCTCTCGTTACGCGCCGCCCCCAACGAGAAGGAAATAAGATCCTGAGAGGCGGTGGCCATATCGAACACGTCCAACGCACGGGCCGGGCGCACGGAGGCAAGCTCGGACGTGGCGTCATCCGGAACCTCGCCACGGTGCCCATCGCGCTCGTCACGTTCGTCGCGCATGGTCAGCGACGACTCAGCCGCCGTCGTCTGCTCCGCACCGTCACTCACATGCCCGGCGGAACCGGCGACCCCGGCACCGACCTGCGCGGCATCCGAGACATCGCCCCGGACCTCGGCAGCGGTGGCCGACTCCTGATTCGACCGAACTGTCTCCTGCCCCTCGGCGCGCGTCTCGCGCAACGCCTTAGCCCTGGCCTGTTCGATCTCCGCTTGGCGCAATGCACGGCGGATCTGACGCTGCTCCATCACCTCGGTGGCGGCCTCCCGGCGTGCTGCGGCATCCGTTCCGGCGGCACCATCACGCTCATCACGCTCATCACGACCACCTGCGACGGCCTTGGCCTGAGCCCGCGCCGTGGCAATCGCCCGCTCATGCGCGATCTTGGCGGCCTTGGACTTGCGCGCACGCTCACGCTCGACACGCGAAACCTTGGCCTCCCAGCGGCGTGCCTGGCTGGCGGCACGCGCCCCCATCGCCAGCACCGCCGCGAGCAACGCCAGCGGAATCAGCGTGAACAACGTGCTGAAGTGGAAGACCAGCGCAAGGACGAACACCACTACAGCCACGGCGGCCAGCCCGCCGGCAAGCAACTGACGGCGGCGAATGGCCGCGCGGCGCAACTCACGGACGTGGGCAATATGCTCAGGTGTCAGCCTTGCTGACGGTGATGATGCCGGCACTGGTGCCCCTTTCGCCTGATGCGGCTTGACGTCGCCGAATCGTGTGCCGCTCTCCGCCTCTACGATGTGGAGGGAGGGCGAGTACCGATCCTGCCGATGTTCGGTCGCTCGTTTCATGCCGTTGGCCGTGCGTACCGGTAGCCAGACGACGATGATGATCGCCACTATCACCAGCACGACGACCGTGCTTAGTGACTCGTAACCCATAGAGTCAAGAATAGGAGACCCACCGACGAACTTGGCGCTGCGCGTCCGGGCGTGTCGGGGTGAAAACGGCGTGCCCGAGCCAATCCGCCCGGTTATTTGAGAACGTTTGCGGCGAGTCGGGACGCGAACCCCTCGCCGGCGTCTTCGGCGAGCAGCGCAAAGGTGACATGGTCGCGCCACTGCCCGTTGACATACATGTACCGTTCGCGTAACCCCTCATGATGGGCGCCCACCTTGCGCACCACCGCCAGCGAGCGCGCATTGTCCGGCAGAATGGCGATTTCCAGTCGGTGCAGCGCGGGGCCGAACGGATCGCCCAGCGCCCAGTCGGCGAGCATGGCCAGCGCCATCGGGGCGAAGCCACGCCCCGCATACCTCTGGTCGATCCAATAGCCCACCACTCCGGTGCGCATGGCCCCATAGGTGATGGCGCCAAGCGAGATCTGGCCCACGATGCGCATCTGATATTCGACGACGAACAGCGCACCGGTCCCCTGCTGCTCGTTGCGACGCTGCCGTTGAATCCACTGATTGAAGGTGATGCCGCCGCCGTGCATCGGATCGCCGGACTCCCATGGAGCCAGCCAGTCGTTGTTGCGCCACCGCACTTCCTCCCATGTGTCCTCGTCGTCCATGGTCATCGGACGCAGAGCGATTGGGAACCCGGGATGGGTCAGGCGCGGCGGGCGAATCCGATGGTCCGGTCGCAGCGCCTCTTTGATGGACTGGAAAACTGACACGGCCCTTATTGTAGCCGCGCCTTGCCGTGATAGGTTGTGCGGTATGACGTTGCATGGGGAATCATTCGAGAATGACGGGCCGTCGTCCGCAACGACCGCCGCTCCGGTTCGGGAATCGAAGGAGACGCTGCGTCACAGTGCGCTCTCCCGTCGTAAACGAACCACGGCTGCCGAGCGGATGGCGGCCGGCGAAGCCCTGGCCCTGCACTTCCCCCTTCCCCTGCTCGGCGCAGACCCGGCGACGATGAGCGTGGCGGCATATGTATCCATGGGCACCGAGGTGGAGACGCGGCCGCTGCTGACCCTGCTGCTGGACCGGGGGTGCACGGTGATGGTGCCGCGTTTGGGTTCCGGCCGCGACATCGGCTGGAGCGTGCTCACGGATGTGACGATGCTGCGTGCCGTCGACCAGCCGGGTCATCTGCGTCCCGACGAGCCGATTGGCCGCATTCTGCCTCCCGATGCGCTGAGCCAATGCGGGCTGGTGATCGCCCCGGCACTGGGGGTGGACCCGCGAGGCTATCGGCTGGGCCGTGGCGCCGGCTGGTATGACCGCGCGCTGGCGCTGCGGCGGCCCGACTGCCCGTTGATTGCGGTGTGCTGGCCGTGGGAGGTCATGGGCGAGCCGCTGCCCACGGAGAATCACGACGTGCCTGCCGACGCCGTGCTCACGCCGGAAGGATACCGACGGCTGCGGCGGTGATGGCGGCGGTGACAGTGACTGTAATACCGGCGGTGATACCGGCGGTGATACCGTTATTACTATCGTGTCAGGGCAACGACTAGGATGTGAACGGTTGCCCAAGCGTGGTTTTCACCGCGCGCGAATCATTGATACTTTGTGGAGGAATCCATTGCCAACCTATCATTACCGCTGCAAGAACTGCGGCTACGATTTCACCGAGCAGCAGTCGTTCACCGATGACCCGATCACCGTATGCCCCAAGTGCTCCCAGGAGCAGGTGCACAAGGTGTATTCGGCCGTGCCGATCGAATTCAAGGGCCACGGCTTCTACCGCACGGACAAGTCCTCGAAGTGAGTCCTGCGGGCGTCCTATAGCCCGGCGCAATTGTGGATAACCCGGGAAGCTGTATCCACATGACCCGTTCCGGCTTGTACACCGCGTGAGATTCAGGTCACCATGTTCGCATGGTGACCTTTTCTTTACCCTTTTCACCCAATCGCGGCTCGTTGAAACGCCGTCGCCTCTACGCCGTGATACGCCGTCTGACCGCCGCGCTGTTCGCGGGGCTGGCAGTGCTGTTCGCCGTGCAGGCCGTACTGTCCACCGTCGAGACGACGCCGGTGGTCGTCGCCGCCCGTGCCATCGAGCGGGGATCGCATATCGACGACGCCGATGTTCGGGTCGTCGATATGCCGAAAACCGCGCTCGGACCGTCGATGACCGACGATATGTCGGCGGTCATCGGGCTGATTGCGCAGATCGACATCGCGGCCGGCGATTCGATACTCACCACGATGGCGCGCGACGTGCCGCTGGCACCGACCGGGACGACCGTAATCGCGGTACGTCTGGCCAGCAGCCCGGATGGATTGCTTCCCGGGGATGAGGTGAGTCTGGTATCGACCGTCGGGTGCGACGGAGAGGATTGCACGTTGGCCGAACAGGCTCTGGTGATGGCCGTGGGCGGGCAAGCGGATACGGGCTCAGGCTCGTCGCTCGGCACGCTCTACGGGGACAACGCCCAGACCGTATCCTGTGCGATGCGGCCGAAGGAGGCATCCAAGGTGATTGCGCTTCAGGAAGCCGGGGCCGTGGTCGCCGTGATGCGATAATGCGGTGATGAGGCGTTTCGCGCGGTTTGACCGGCTCCGGTCTTGCGGTCGTCCAGCCTCTCTCCCCACCCGGAAGCATCGGGCTTCCATGCCTGCAAGTCACACCATCCGATTATTGGCCCCCACCCGGCTACGTAGGGGGCTTCCCTCAGCAGCAGAGGGATTACAAAAGAAATCATCACGGTCATGCTACAGGCGGCCGCGAAGACCGCCGCATCGAGCCATGTTCAACAGCGTTCGCTGAACACCGCCCAATTGCGCTGAGCCGTCACACGAAAAGCCCAGTGGACTTTTCGTAGGCGAAGTGAGTGGCCGCACTATAAGCGGCCGCGAAGGCCGCCGCATTGGGCGGTGTCAGCGTTTTTCGCTGAACACCGCCCAATGCGGCGGCAGCTCGCCCAGGATGCGACGGTCGTCGTCGGCCTCACGCTGCTGGTCGGTCTGCATGTCCGAGGGTTCGAGTTTGACGCCGTCGGCGTCGAATCGTTCGGTGCCCTTCATCACCACACGCTTGTGTGCGCGCGGCGTGCGGCGCGACGCGGAATACTCGGCCATGTCACTTGACCTCGTGATAGATATCGCTGATTCGCGCCATGATGCGGTCGACCTCCTTGTCCGGATTGACGAACGCGGCGACACTCCACACGGTCATGACGTTCCATCCCAGCGACATCAGATCCTGCGCGGACAGACGATGGCGCCGGCGCGTGGACTGCACGGACATGAAGTTCGCGTCATCGGTCTGTACGGCCAAGGCGAACGGCTTGCCCTTGACCCCGACGACCATCGGGATCTTGACGCCCTTATCGAATCCGTATTCCAGAGCGACGTCCAATCCACGGGCGCGCAGACGGTCGGCGAGGTCCACAAACAGCATGTTCTCGCTGGCGGCGTCCTTGACGGGCAACACGGGACGACCATCCAACTGGCTGGCCCAGATGAGCATGGTCTTGAGGAAGCGGGGACCGGGCTGGTGCAGACGCTCGTCCTCCATCTCCTCGGGTCCGAACGCCGAGACGATATCCAGATCGCGGTCGGCCAACGCGAGCGCATCCAGCAGCATGCCCCGGCCGCCTTCGGACTCCAGCACGCCGAACTGCTGCAGCAGACGACCGTGCACGGTCTTGGCATAGCACATCGAGATGATCACGTCGGTGGCCTGGCTGCCGGCCACGTCGCGCAGGTTGACAAGCCGCACATGACGCAGGAAGCGGTTCATGGATTGGGTCTTGGACGCCAGCGATTTGAGCTCGGCGCCGAGCCGGGTGCGGAAGGCATCGGTCATGACCACCACGGCCAGACGATAGCTGGCGGGCACCACGGTGAACCGGGAGGCGCGTTCGGTGATGATGCGCACCACCTCATCGATCTCCTGCTGGCTGGACTCCACCAGACCGGTGGCCATGACCGGCACACCGTTGGCCTCCACACGGTGGAACCGCACCTCGCCGGCGGCGGATTCGGCGGTCACATCGTAATGGACCGTCCCGTAGCCTTCGGACTCGAGGAAGGCGGCCAGACGCGGCGGGCGACGGGAAGGCGCGGTCTCCACCTCGACGCGCGGCAGCATGTCAATCAGCAGCCGGACGGCATCGGACGTAACGGTCGGGCAATGGGCGATGACCACCACCTGACGCACGCGGGCCAGCACCGACAGCAGCTCGATGGACGGCATGTGCGCGCAGGCGTCGAGAATGGCCACATCCGCGATGTTCCCCGGCTCGGTGAGCGCGGCCAGCGTACCCGGCGAGGCCAGCAGAATCGGCTTGGCCGCCGCCAGTATCTCGGGGTGATCACGACGGATGCGGCTCAGCGGCACATTGGACGGCCCCGCGAGCACGGTGTGCAGCTGGTTGGCCTCCTGCGTGCGGGAGAAGAGCATATCGCACAGACGGCGCATGGATTCCTGAGCCACCATCGGGCCCACGGAACGCACATGCTCCACATCCACCTGGGCGAACCGGTCGGATGCGGTCTGCAGCACGGAACCATCCTGATTGGAGATGATCGCCGAGGAACGCACGATGTCCTCGAACACCGTGGTCCACCAGGCCAGTTGCACCTCACCGCGCACCTGTTCCACCGTGGCGTGGCGGGCGGTCAGATCCTCCACCAGCTCATTGAGGCCGGCCGAGGCGAACTCCTGCTCCAGACTGCACCGCTCGGGCAGTGTGTCAAGGGCCTTGCGATCGTCGAGCAGAGCCTTGAGACGGGCCTCCACCTTGGTGAAGTCGTCGGTCTCCAGATTGCCGCCGGAGGGCGTGGTGGCCAGCACGGCGTCCAAGGCCGTCATGTTGGTCATCAGCGATTCCTGCGTGGCGATGATCTCGTCGAGCTTGGTCGGCAGCACCGGCCATCCGCCGTGGGGCACGAACTGATGCCACTGCTCGCCCTGCTTGGCCACCACCTTGAGCGCCTCATGCAGGTCCTCCACCTGGGCGCCCGCGCGCAGCAGGCCCTTGGCCTCCTTGACGTGACGGCGACGGTCCCAGAAGCCCATGGACGTACCCTCGGCCTTGCGCACGGCCTTCGGCTTGGTGGCCTCAATCATGGCGTCGATATCCCGCTCGAAGATTTCGGGCTGGAACACGTCGAGCACGCGGCGCAGGTTCTTGAGCACCGTGACCTGCAACGCCCATTCATGGCTGCTTGCCGGCACCGGGAACCCACAGGTCTTGACGGTCCGCGCCACCTGATCGCGGGTTGCGGGCAGGTAGCGACGCAGCAGATCGTCCACACGCTGATAGGCGGTCACGGCCTCCTGCTCGGTGGTCAGCGACGCCCGATACCACGCGGTGTCCTCCGGACCGATGACGAATTCGCCCAACTCGCCGGCGCGTTCGAGCTTGCCAATCCACGCCTCCATGTTCGCGCCCACCGTGAGCGCGCTGTGCTCCTTGAGCCGCACATGGGTGGCCGGATGGGTGGGCAGCACGGAGATACGGGCCAGATTCTGGATGGTCTCGTATGCGGAGACCATCCACTTCTCATTGACGCCGTGCAAATCGCCCAGATACCGGGTCAACCGGGAACGCACCCCCACCAGCTCGTCCGCGAGCTGGTCGAAACGCTGGGTGGCCACGCCCGGCTGGAATCCGACGGCCGCGATGAGCTGCTGGTCCAGAACGGCGTTGGCACGTTCATCGGCCACATCGAGCACCTGGGCCTTCATCTCGTTGGCGGAGGCGACGTGCATGAAACGCCGACGCTGTTCGGCCACTCCCGGCACATACAGCACGGAACGGCCGTTCATGAGGCAACGTGAGGCGATGGCCACCGCAGTCTCGGCGGTGCCTTTGGAGAATTCGCCGTCCACGACGATGCTGTGGCCCGCCGCCGCGAGGGACGCCGCGTACCGCACGGTGTTATCCACGTCGCCCACTTCGTACTCGGTGTGCGGATCGGTGTCGAACGGGCTGTACTGCGGCGGATTCGCGCCTTTGAGCGACGCCTGCGCGCTTTCGCTGCCTGCCAGCGCGTCCAGCAGCGTGTTGCCGGTGGGGCCCGCCTTGAGCTGGTCGATGGTACGCCGTGCCTCGTTGACCATCAGCGAGGAGGGGTCCATCAGGCAGCCGAGCAGAATCTGGCGTTCGATGTTGAAGTCGGAGATGCGTTCGTTCGCCTCGGTGGCGATGCGCGCGAACATCGCGGAGGTCTCGGGGGTGCCGCTGTCGTAGTTGGACCCGTCGAACAGGTCGTCCTCATCCACGAACACGCCCTGCTCACGCAGCGCGTTAACGAATGCGGCGTTGAGCGTCACCCGTCCGGAGAAGCGGATGGATGGTACGCCGTCCTTCGGCACATTGACGTTCACCGGGTAGAGCAACACCGGCAGCGCGTTGCCCTTCCATGTAGCCACGCCGACCACCAGCGACAGTTCCGCCACACCGGAGACCCGGCGCTTGGCAGCCTGATCATCCAACACACGGGCCACATGACGTTCGGCGGCCTTGAGTACACCGGAGTCGCGGAACAGCGAGTCGAGCATCACATGCCCTGAGGCGAAGAGCTGCGCCACACCCGAGGGATGGGCATGGGTCATGTCCAGCTTCGCGGTCAGCTGGCTCACATCCTCCAGCGGCGAGGGCGCCAGCATGCCACGGTATTGGTCGCGCCAACGGCGAATGCGATTCAGCCCCGATTCGATGGCCCGACGCTGCATCTGGGTGGCCTCGGACGCTTCAACCTGCCCCTGAATCTCGGTGGACGGCGGCTGCGGGGTCTCCTCGGAGGAGGTCCGATTGCTCTGGTTCTGGTTCTGAGTCATCTCTTGGCTCACTTTCCAACCGCTTTGCGGTATTCCTGATAGCCCTCGTTGTGTGCCAGGGCCTCATCGATGTCGGCCTCGCCTCGTGCGGCGAGCCAAGCGTACATGTCATCGTACAGATACGGATTCATGGCCAAGAACGCCAGCAGCTGGGGATGGCGCGCGATTTCGAACTGCAGTGCGAAATCCTGCGTGCGCTTGGCGTCGTCCGAGGTCAGGCCATCGACTTCGATGACCGGCTCCTGGGCCTTGAGCTCCCCCTTGGCCACACGGTCGAATACCGAACCGGGCTCGAAAGCCGGGGTATAGACGCCGGTGGCATCCGGATCGTCCTGTCCGCCCGCCGCGGTGACGCCGCCGGTCTGGGCTCCGGCCGGCTGGCTAGGCGACAAGTCGTCCTGCGGCGATGGGGAAGCCGCGGCAACGATCGGCGAGGATGCCGAAACTGCCGATGCGGCGGACGACGCCGTTGATTCGGCGCTCTTCCGCTCTTCCGTGGGCGCCCCACCGGCCTGACGGTTGTCCGATGCGGCGCCGTTCGACGAGCCATCGGCGACATCATCGGACCGCGTCACAGCAGCAGCCGCCAACGCAGTAGCAGCCGACGACGCAGCAGCCGACGTACGGACCACGGCATGGGCAATGGCGTCCACCGGGACCAATCCCGATGTCGCCGGACGCCCCGAGCCATGCGAGGTCTGCGGCACCACACGGGTCCGCTCGTCATGAGCCTGATTGGCGCCGGAACCATCCGGCGTGATGCCGGACCGGCCCGCGGCACCGGAAGCACCGGAGACGCCGGAATCATCGGACAAGGCGGATTGCGCGGGCTGTTCGTCAGATTGCGGATCGGACTGCTGGGACAGGGCGTCGGCGAACAGATCACGCGGCTTGGCAGGCTCCTGCTTGGTGGCGAGCTGCGGAATGGCCAGACTGTCGAGTGCCAAGGCATCGGCGCGCACCTTGCGCTTGACCATGTCGGCGCTGAACATGGCGGTGGGTTCCCCGGCCCTTAAATCAAGAATGTCGTCCACGGACATGTCGGCGGCGTCGGGTTCCTGCGGCGCCGCGCCGACGGCGTAGCCGAACAAGTTCTGCACCTGCGGGTGCTCGTCGGTGTCATCCGGCTCCTCGATGCGGATGAAATCCGCGGGAACGTCGCCGAACTGCATGCGCATCGGGGACGTGGGCAGGAGGAAATCGACGTCTTGAGGAAGACGCAGCAGGTCGCCGTTGTCCCGCACCACATAGGAGCCGTTGGTGGAACCGAGATCGCGCACATAGCCGGAACCGTTGTCCTTGACGCCGAACACGGCGTGACGCTTGGACATGGACTTGGTCTGGTCGACGATATCGACACGGGTATTGCCGTCATCGGCAAGGGGGCGTAACGGCTTGCGGCCTATCTCCACGCATTCGCCCGGTTTGACGCTGGCCTGATCGACGCCATTGATCCGCACCGTCCATTCACTCACCGTGACTGCCTCCCTCAATACACTATTGGCCATACTACGTGCCATTGTGTCATCACTTCACGATTTTCGTCGGATTGAAGCGGCTTCAGCACGCAACTTCCGCCATTGCGCGCGATGACCCGCATGCTGCCTGTCCACAAGGGCGGGACGGCCGGTGCGACGGCCTCACAATACGGGAAACCCCGCAACCTGAGCGCAGGTGCGGGGTCTCCAGAAAGCTTGGATGTGTGCGGCTGATGCCGCGCAAATCACTTGAGCTCGACGGTGGCGCCAGCCTCTTCCAGCTGAGCCTTGGCCTTCTCGGCGTCTTCCTTCTTGGCCTTCTCCAGGACGGCCTTCGGAGCGCCGTCGACGACGGCCTTGGCCTCGGCCAGGCCGAGGTTGGTGATGGCGCGGACGGCCTTGATGACCTGGATCTTCTTGTCGCCAACGGCGGAGAGGATGACGTCGAACTCGTCCTTCTCCTCCTCAGCGGCGGCAGCGGCCGGAGCGGCAGCGGCAACAGCGGCGACCGGGGCGGCAGCCTCGACGTCGAACTTCTCCTCGAAGGCCTTCACGAACTCGGAGAGCTCGACCAGGGTCATCTCGCCGAAGGCTTCCAGCAGCTCATCGTTGGTGTACTTAGCCATTATGGCTTCCTTTCAAATCTTGGCGGCGGACGAAGTGGTAAATCCGCTGCCCAATAAACCTTTGTTTTGAATTATCGAAGCACCGATTCATGCCGCGAGGCACGCAATCAGGCAGCCTTCTCCTGCTTTTCGCGCAGGGCATCGATCGTACGCACGGCCTTGGTAGGCAGAGCGTTGAACAGGTACGCGGCCTTGGCCATCGTAGCCTTGATGTCGCCGGCGAACTCGGCGAGCAGCTGCGGGCGGGACTTGAGGTCCGCCAGCTTCTTGGCACCCTCGGCATCGTAAACGGTACCGTCAGCGGCGGCACCCTTGATGATAAGGGCCTTGTTGTCCTTGGCGAAGTCACGGATGATCTTCGCAGCCTCAATGAAGTCGCCCTTCACGAAGGTGATGGCGGTCGGGCCAGCGAGAATCTCATCGAGACCCTCGATACCCGCTTCCTTGGCGGCGATGCGAGCCAGCGTGTTCTTAGCCACAGTGTAGGAAGTATCGCGGCCTAGCTTTTCGCGCAGATCGGAAATCTGCGGAACGGTAAGCCCGCGGTACTCGGTCAGGTAGACAGCGTCAGCGTTACGGAACTGCTCCGTAAGCTGCGCGACCACCGCTTCCTTTTCGGGCCTCTTCATGGCGTTCCTTCCTTAGTCGGCCGTTGACTTTCCAGTCGGGAACGCTTGGCAGGGCAATAAAAAAGCCCTGCGCACAGGCAGAGCAACATAATCTCGCAAGTAGCTGACTTGCTAGCCCTTGACGGGCTTACATCTCTCAACCTGCGCTGGCTTGGCGAACCAAACTTCGGAAGCACGCTCACACATGCCTCAACCAACGGTCTGTGGTTTACGAAGGGATAGATTACGACCGACCGCCGACAAGCACAATCCGGGCGTGTCGCACCCGTCATGTGGTCGCCAAGGCACCGTCGCTCAGGCTGTAGTGACCGCAACCAATATCCTGCGTCAGAAATTCGTTGGCGAAATGGATACCCCCTCAGCCACACTTCGCGGGCCAGCTCTTCCCTCACAAGGGAAGCCCATCAACGAACCACTGACGCAGCACACCAGAAACCGGGATGGAGGCTGCAACCACTACCCCAGGTACAAACGCCAAATCGGATACAACCGTTCAACCGTCGCAACCGTTACCACCAACCACTACAAAGTCGCGGCGTATTGGGCCACGGAGGCGGTGACCTCCTTGAGATAGTCCAGTGAGCGGCGCCAATGGCCGGGAACCTCGATGGAGTGATTGGCGTCCGGGTATTCATGGACGTGCGGGGTCAGGGCGTTGGCGCGGATGCGGTCATAGAACGGATCGGCGGTGCCGGCGCACACCAAGGGGGCCGGACCGGGGTACCGGGAACCGACGGTGTGTTCGGTGTGTTCGGAGCGGATGACCTGGGCGGCCACCTCCACCGACGGCGCCTCCATCTCGCTCATGATGTCGTCCCCCACTGCAGGCACCGGAATCACCCGTGCGGAAGGGTCGAAATCGGCATGGTGCAGCACCGGAGTCAGCAGCACGAACGGCAGACCGTAATGCGCGGCGACATGCGGATAGGTCATCGTGGTGAGGGACTTGCCGATAAGCAACATGCGCGGGGCATCAGTGGAAGTCCCGGGAACGACGGTCGCAGCGGCGGAACCGTCATCTTGTTGTGCCTCAGTATGATCGCCGCCCTTCTTGCCGCCACTCACGGATGACACCCAACCGTCGATGGCCTCATTGAGCACCGGAATCACCGTGGACAGGTCGTCGGAAGCGTTGCGCACATTCATGCGGTCGATGCGCCAGCCGGCTTCGACCAACGCCTGCGCCGACCAGTAGAGCAGCGGGCGATCGCAGTTGTAGCCGGTGCCCGGCATAAGCAGCACACGGCCACGTTCCTGACCGGGCTTGACGGTGTTCTTCCTCCAGGAGGTTATGCTCACTTCCACTGCTGGTTTCGTACCCTGCGCCATACTTCCCGCTCCTTTACGCTTCCTTATATATGCGGTATATGCGTCACGCGCCACACGAACCACGGACCACACCGGCGGCTGATGCGTCGGCTGATGTTCGCCGCGTCTTCCAGTGCAAAGTCTAGTGCGCCCATCCCCTATTCCGGCTAGGCATCCGCATGGCATCCCGAATATGCCGCCACCCTGACCGGCGGTCATGAATTCTGGCCAGGCGCCCACATGACATCCGGCCGGCGTCCTCCCCTCACTGGGTCGCAGCCACCGGTCAGCCCGTCAGACACCAACATGGCCGACGATTCCGCGTTATAAACACAGGTTATAATCATCGACGGTTCTGATCGGGTGTGCGGTACCGGACGTGTGCCGTCCAGGCCGATCAGGGCGAGTCGCAATTCTCGCCGGGGCCCGTCGCGCGACGACCATGCTGCGCGGCCAACAACAAGCCCCGCACAACCCAAGGAAGTAGAGAAGTAATGGAGAAATTCTTCCATTTGAAGGAGAACGGCACGACCGCCTCGACTGAGATCCTGGCCGGTCTGACCACCTTCTTCGCGATGGCGTACATCATCGTCGTCAACCCGCAGATTCTGTCCCAGACCGGTATGCCGTGGGGCGGCGTCTTCCTGGCCACCATCATCGCGGCCATCATCGGCACCCTGGTCATGGGCCTGTTCGCCAATGTTCCGTACGCGCAGGCCGCCGGCATGGGCCTCAACGCGTTCTTCACCTACACGGTGTGCTTCGGTCTGGGCTTCACCTGGCAGCAGACCCTGTGCATGGTCTTCCTGTGCGGCCTGATCAACATCGTCATCACGGTCACCAAGATCCGCAAGATGATCATCATGGCCATCCCGGTGGTGCTGCAGCAGGCCATCGGCGGCGGCATCGGCCTGTTCGTGGCGTACGTGGGCATGCTCAACGTCGGTCTCATCAAGTTCACCCCGGGTGACCCGAAGGCCGCGGCCGAGGGCGGTGCCGTGGCCGCTACCCCTGGTCTCGCCACGTTCGACGACAAGGTGCTGTGGGTCTTCCTGATTGGCCTGCTGCTCGCCGTGATCTTCACGGTGCTCAAGGTCAAGGGCGGACTGCTGCTGGCCATCGCCATCACCACCGTAGCGGGCATCCCGTTCGGCGTGACCAACTTCGGCTCCTCGGTCTCCATCTCCGAAACCTTCTCCCAGCTGCCGCAGACCTTCGGCGCGATCTTCTCCGCCGAGGGCTTCCCCGCACTGTTCTCCGACCCGGCCAAGCTGCCGCTCGTGATCGTGACGATCTTCGCGTTCTCCATGTCCGATACCTTCGACACGCTGGGCACGTTCATCGGCACCGGCCGCCGCACCGGCATCTTCTCCCTTGAGGATGAGAAGGCCCTCGAGAACGGTTCCGGCTTCTCCTCCAAGATGGACAAGGCCCTGTTCGCCGACTCCATCGCCACCTCGATCGGCGCCATCTGCGGCACCTCGAACACCACGACCTACGTGGAATCCTCCGCCGGCATCGCGGCGGGCGGCCGCACCGGTCTGACCTCCGTGGTGGTGGCGATCTGCTTCGCGCTGTCCGCGTTCCTCGCCCCGGTGGTTTCCGCCGTGCCGTCCGCGGCCACCGCAGGCGTTCTGGTGATCGTCGGCTGCATGATGGCCGCATCCCTGAAGGAAGTCGACTGGGCCGACATCACCGAAGCCATCCCGGCGTTCTTCGCCGCCGTGTTCATGGCGTTCTCCTACTCCATCTCCTACGGCATCGCCGGCGGTTTCATCATGTACTGCATCGTGATGACCTGCAAGGGCAAGGCCAAGCAGGTGCACCCGATCCTGTGGATCGTCTCCGTGCTGTTCATTCTGGACTTCGTGTGCATGGCGATTCTGTAACGGATCTCGCGCTGATGGCGTAAGCCGTCTTCGCGATTCATGATTGGGCCCCGCATCGGTTCTTCGGTGCGGGGCCCTGCCGTATCCCGGGGTGGGTTGGAGCTTGAACCGGCGAGCGAGGTCGTCAGCGGAGTTCCGTATCCGCAGGGTGGGTTGACTCCCCGCTGCTCCCTGCTGCTCATGGCGATAGCTGCTCATGGCGTCCCCATCTCCCCCTCAGCGTCCGTTTCCTACCAGAACAGTGTCACTTCTGGTAGAAAACGGACGCAATAAGCCCTCTCAGCGGGCGTTTCCTACCAGAGCCAGCCCTCTTCTGGTAGAAAACAGCCGCTGAGCCGACTATCAGCGGGCGTTTTCTACCAAGAGCAAAAGCCTTCTGGTAGAAAACGGCCGCCAACCGCCACCCCGCCACGCCACACCGCCACCCTCAGCGTCCGGTTTTGGGGGAACAACGCGGAAAGCCCCGCACAGCGGTGCGAATGCACTGCCATACGGGGCTTTCCGACTTGATAGGGGGACGGCTCGTCGCGTCGCGCGATCAGCCGAAACGGCCGGAGATGTAGCGCTCGGCCTCAGCGTTCTGCGGGTTGTTGAACATCGTGGTGGTGTCCGAGAAGTACTCGAGGTGGCCCGGCTGGCCCACGGCCTTCAGGTTGAAGAAGGCGGTGTAGTCGGCGATACGGGCGGCCTGCTGCATGTTGTGGGTCACGATCACGATGGTGTAGTCGCTCTTGAGCTCGTTGATCAGATCCTCAACGGCGAGCGTGGAAATCGGGTCGAGGGCGGAGCAAGGCTCATCCATGAGCACCACCTGCGGGTGGACGGCCACGGCGCGGGCGATGCACAGACGCTGCTGCTGACCACCGGACAGACCGATGCCGGGGTTGTCCAGACGATCCTTGACCTCGTTCCAGAGGTTGGCGCCACGCAGGGCCCACTCAACCAAGTCATCGGCGTCAGACTTGCTGAGGTGCTTGTTGTTCAGACGCACACCGGCCAGCACGTTCTCACGAATGGACATGGTCGGGAACGGGTTCGGGCGCTGGAAGACCATGCCGACGTCACGACGGACGGAGACGGGGTCCACGTCCTTGTCGTACAGGTTCTTGCCCTCGAGCAGCACCTCGCCCTCGACATGAGCGCCGGGGATGAGCTCGTGCATACGGTCGAGCGTGCGCAGCACGGTGGACTTGCCGCAGCCGGAGGGGCCGATGAAGGCGGTGACCTTGTTGGCCTCGATGTTGATGTTCACATCCTCCACGGCCAGGAAGTCGCCGTAGTAGATGTTCTCGTGGTTGACGTCAATACGTTGTCCCATGATGTTTCCTTTTGTTCCTTGAAATTCGAACGATTAGCGCTCGGTCTTGACGGCGAAGATCTTCGCCACCAGACGGCCGATGAGGTTCAGGACCAGCACGATGATGATCAGCACGAGGGCTGCGGCCCAAGCGCGCTCCATCGGGATGGTGGGCACGCAGGAGGCATCGGCGTTGGCCGGGCAGTTGGCGTTGAGCTTGGCGTACTCCTGATAGACGTACACAGGCAGGGTGGTCATCTGTCCGGAGAACAGGTTCACGTTGGTGCTGGAGATGTAGCCGGCGGTCATGAGCAGAGGCGCGGTCTCACCGATCACACGGGCGATGGCGAGGATGCAGCCGGAGACGATGCCCGGCAGAGCGGTGTGCAGCACGATCTTGGTGATCGTGCGCTGCTTGGTGACGCCGAGGGCCAGAGAGGCCTCACGCAGGTCGTTCGGGACGATCTTGAGCATCTCTTCGCAGGACTTCACCACGGTAGGCAGCATCAGCAGGGACAATGCCACGGAACCTTCGATACCGTTGATGGTACCGGGGCCGAACACGATGGTGAACATCGAGAATGCGAACAAACCGGCGACGATGGAAGGAATACCGCTCATCACATCGACCAGCAGGGAGATGGTCATGGCCAGCTTGCCGCCGTGCGCGTACTCGACGAGGTACACGGCGCACATGATGCCGATCGGGATGGAGATGAGCATTGCACCGCCGGTGATCTCCAGCGTACCGATGATGGCGTGGAGCACACCACCGTAGCCGCCGGACACGGTCGGGTTACCACCGACCACACCGGTCATGTTGTAGCTCAGGAAGTTGAGGTTCAGACGCTTGAGACCGTTGAACAGCGTGGTCCACAGCACGGAGACCAGCGGGATGCAGGCGATGACGAAGGCCAGGGCGATCAGGCCGGTCATGAACTGGTCCCACACCTTACGGCGCTTCTCGGTGCTGGGCTTGACGCGGAACTTGTCGAAGTCGATGACGGGCGCGCCGTCGAGATTGCTCTTCTTTGCTGCTTCAGCCATCATGCACTCGCTTTCTCGGTGATCTTACGCGCAGCGTAGTTGACCACGAAGGTGATGAGGAACAGGATAAGACCGGTTCCGATCAGGGCCGACACACCAAGATCGTTGGCTTCAGGGTACTGAGCGGCGATGTTGGCGGCGATGGTCTGGTTCTGCGAGGCCTGGAGAAGGAACACGGAGTAGAGGTAACCCGGGGACAGAATCATCAAGACGGCCATCGTCTCACCAAGTGCACGACCGAGGGCCAGCATGGAGGCGGACACGATGCCGGACTTGCCGAACGGCAGCACGGCCAGCTTGATCATTTCCCACTTGGTGGCGCCGAGACCGTAGGCGGCCTCCTGCTGGAGGCTCGGGGTCTGCTGGAAGATATCACGCGACATGGAGGTGATGATCGGCAGCACCATAACGGCCAGCACGACGGCCACGGTACCGACCGTACGCTGCGGGTTGGCGGCCGGGCCACGGAAGAGCGGAATCCAACCGAGGTAGGTGGCCACCCAGTTCCAGAACGGGTAGATGGCGGGCACCAGAATCAGACCACCCCAAAGACCGTAGATTACGGAGGGGATGGCGGCGAGCAAGTCGATGACGTAGCTCAGACCGGTGGCCACCTTCTTGGGGGCGTAATGCGAAATGAACAGTGCGATGCCGATGGAGATGAAGAAGGCGATCAGCAGGGCGAGGATGGAGACCAGCACGGTACCGAACAGCATCGGCAGCACGTAGAACCAGAAGTTGTCGGTCCTGCCACCGGAAAGTCCAGAGATGGTTTCCTTGTTCGCGGCCTGATCACCGCCGATAAGCGGCCATGCACGGAAGAACAGGAAGAGGAACACAGCAGCCAGGACGACCAGAATCAGGATGCCGCAGGCATATGCGATGCCCTTGAACACCTTGTCGGCCGTTTTGCCGCCAGCCGGTGCCATGACCGGTTTGTCTTGCGAGCTCACGAATGCTCCTTAATGGATGATGGATAAATTGCCGTATTCGAGGTCCAGACCCGCCACAAGCCGCAACCGTTTCACACGACTGCGGCTTGTGGAGTTTCACATGATTCGGTTATGAATCAGGCGAGGTGGTCTGGGAACCGCGTCATCACTTGGTCTGGATGGCGTCGATGGACTTGGTGATCTGGGAGGTCAGGCTGGACGGCAGCGGAGCGGAGCCGGCGGCGTCCTGAGCGACCTTCTGGCCCTCCTCAGAGGTGATGTAGGTCAGCCAAGCCTTGGCGAACTCAGCGTTCTTGGTGTCCTTGTAGGCCGGGCAAGCAATGGCGTAGGACACGAGGACGATCGGGTAGGCGCCCTCGGCGGAGGTCTCGTGGTTGATCTTCACGACCACACGGTTCTCGCCCTTGGCGGACTCGTCGAGCTTGGAGTCCTCGATCACCTTGGAGCCAGCCTCAGCGGAGATCTCGTTGTAGGAGTCGCCGACCTTGACGGCCACGGTGCCGAGCTTGCCGACCTGGGAGAAGTCGGCGTAGCCGATGGTGCCGTCGGCCTGCTGCACGGTGGAGATCACGCCGGAAGTACCCTTGGCGCCCTGGCCAACGGAGTTCGGCCAGTTCTCGGACAGGTCGTAGGGCCAAGCGTCCGGAGCAGCATCCTTGAAGTAGGAGACGAAGTTCTGGGTGGTGCCGGACTTATCGGAGCGGTGCACGACGGTGATGGCGGTCGCCGGCAGCTTGAGGTCCTTGTTCTGGTCCTGGATGGCCGGGTCGTTCCAAGTGGTGATCTTGCCGTCGAAGATCTTGGCGATGGTGGCGGCGTCAAGGTTGACGTGCTTGCCGGCGTCGGAGATGCCCTTCAGGTTGAAGACCACGGCGATCGGGGAGATGTAGACCGGCACGTCGAAGGCGGCGCCGGAAGCGCACACGGCCTCGGACTTGCTGACCTCGTCATCGGACAGGGCCTTGTCGGAGCCGGCCCAAGCGGTGGCACCGGTCAGGAAGGTGGACACACCAGCGCCGGAACCGGACGGGTTGTAGGCGATCTTGGCGTCCGGGTTGGTGCCCTGGAAGCCGGCGATCCAAGCCTCAACGGCGGCCTGCTGGGAGGAGGCGCCGGCACCCTGGAAGTCACCGGAGATCGGAGCGGTCTTGGAAGCGGTGTCAGAGGAGCCGCTGTTGTTGTTGCCGGTGGAGGCGGTGTTGTCGCCGCAAGCCGCAACGGAAGCAAGCATCACAATGCCGGAGAGAGCGGCAATGGAACGCACAAGAATGTTCTTCTGCATGATTTCTTTTTCCCTCTATCAACTAAACACGGGTGGGGAATTCCGCCCGGTCAATTCATGACATCTACTAGCGTATGGGGAAAGCAGGGAACGGGGGAACGAAATCAGTAAACAAAAGATGAACACTTGCCAATAAATACGGCTACGTCGCCACTACGTAGTTCAAGAGGCCGATATCGGCATGAGGGCGGGGCAGCCGGAAAATCTACGCACGCGAAGACTACCTGCGCCCCGCCAACCGCCGTCGTCGTTGACGGGCGGTCAGACCTCTACTCGGCCGGGGTGTCGATCTTGTAGCCGAGCCCGCGCACGGTGGTCAGGTACTTCGGATGCGCCGGGTCCTCCTCGATCTTGGAACGCACGCGCTTGACATGCACGTCGAGCGTCTTGGTATCGCCGACGTAATCGGAACCCCAGATGCGGTCGATGAGCTGGTGACGGGTCATCACGCGCCCCTTGTTCTGCATGAGATACTCGAGCAGCTCGAATTCCTTGAGCGGGAAGAACACCACTTCCCCGCGCACCGTGACCTGGTGCTGGCCCACCTGCATCGAGATGTCGCCGCACACCAGCGGGATGTCGTCATCCACGGAGCCCGAGGCCTGCGCGGTGGCCTGATTACGACGCAGCACGGCGCGAATGCGCGCCAGCAGCTCGCGGAACGAATACGGCTTGGTCACATAGTCGTCGGCACCGATCTCAAGCCCAACGACCTTGTCGATTTCGGCGCTCTTGGCGGTCAACATGATGATCGGCACGCGGCTCTGTTCGCGGATGCGCCTGCACAGCGCGGTCCCGTCGATGCCGGGCAGCATCAGGTCAAGCAGCACCAGATCGATGCCGCCTTTGGTAAACAGCTCCAGACCCTCTTCTCCAGTGGCGGCGGCGGACACGTCATACCCCTCGCGAGTGAGCTGGTACACCAGCGGTTCGCGATAGGATTCCTCGTCTTCGACGATAAGAATGCGCGTCATAGTAGCCTTTCTAGGGTATGTTCCCGTGCGCATAGGCACAAAATTTTCCGACACCATCGTAACCATTCGCTCTCCGTTTCCCTGCTGTTTCATTGAAGTACGTAATTATGTGCTAACGCTACATGCTATACGCTGCCGGCTCCCGCGACTGTCCGCATACACCCGTCCATATGCATGTTCACCATGCGGGCCGCCGTCGCGCGACGACCTCCCCATCGCCAATCATCGCGCGACCTATCGCCAGTCGCCACCGGCTCTCGCCAGCGGCTCTCACCACCGGCGCGACGACAATCACCAGCCGCCTTTGCCACCGGCGGCCCTACGCACCTGGCCTATCCGCCTGATTCCGCCTATCTGGCCGCACCATGTGCGCGCCCGCTTGCGTCATCGTCATCGGGAGCGGCCGGCATTTCGATGGTGAAGGTCGATCCCTCGCCCTCGCGGGACCAGACGGAGATCTTACCCCCGTTCTCCTGCACGCAGTGCTTGGTGATGGCCAGTCCCAGACCGGACCCGCCGGTGGCACGGGAACGCGCCGGATCGACCCTGTAGAACCGCTCGAACACTCGGTCGAGCGACTTCTCCGGTATGCCGATGCCCTGATCGACCACCCGAATGGTCACGGTGCCGTGGTCCTGCCCGAGTCCGACCGCCACGGTCGTATGTTCGGGGGAATAATGGATGGCGTTCTCCACCAGATTCTTGATGGCGGTCCGCATGGCCTCGCGATCGGCCATGATCACCGGCCCCTGAGGCTCGTCGGGCGCATGGGACTCCGACGCAGTGACGGCGCCACCCTCCCCCGTCGCGGGCACCGCGTTCCCTGCCTCGGCTTCCGAACCATTCGACGAGCCTGCCGACGCATCCGGTGTGACGCCATCATCAGACGACGCATCCGGCTCCGGGGCCACGGTCGGCACCGGCTTGCCGTTGACGCTCAGGCGAATATCCACATGGCGGGCGTCGGCCTGGACCTGGTTCTCGGCGATGGCCGCGCGTGCCACATCCAGTGTGGAGACGCGCTGCACATCCATCACGCCCTGCGAGCTCTGCGCCTTCTGCAGATCGATGAGGTGATGGACCAGCTCGGTCAGGCGCGTGGATTCCTTGGTGATGCGCCCCGAGAAGTACCGTACGGCATCCGGATCGTCGGCGGCGTCGGTGATGGTCTCGGCCAGCAAGGCGATGGCGCCGGCGGGCGTCTTGAGCTCATGGGAGACGTTCGTCACGAAATCGCGGCGAACGGCCTCGAATCGACGCTGTTCGGAGACGTCGTCGATGAAGATCACGTACAGGTCATCGCCGATGTCACCGATGCGCACACGCAGATACAACGTACTGGACGGCAGCAGCTTACCGGCCTCGAGTCCTTTGCCGTTGAGCTGCGGGAACGGATTACGGTCGATGGGCAGTTGCACCTCACGCTCGCGTACGCCACCATCCGTGGCGGCCTGCGTCAGGATATCCTCGACCTCGCGCGAGTTGAGCCGCCCGGCGGAGACCAACCCGAACGGCACCGAACCAGGACTGGCATACTGGACCCGGCCATTGCGATCGGTGACGATCACAGCCTGTGGCATCACCTCGATCAGCCGGCGTTCCGTGGGGCGCACGGGAATATCGTCGCCGAACAGGGACCGCGCATCCGCATCCTTGGCGGCGGCCTCCTCGGCGACGCGGCGGCCGGTGGCGCGGCCCTTGTTGTACGAGATGACGACAACCCAGATCAGGCACAGCACCACGAGCACAGCGATTACGATGATCTTCCAGATTTGCATGATTCCAGACTAAAACGCCGCATTTGTAGTACACCGGGTGAGCTACGTAAGTTCGCCTACTGTTCATCTGATCTGCGTGCGATCCGCGCCCGATGCGCGTCTGTCGTATGTTCGCCATGCATCCGCGCGCAATGGCTGACTCTACACCTGGCACGCGCCGGAGCCGGCGAACGAAGCCCACCCATTACCCCTGAACATACGACAGCGCCATTCCCCGTCACCGCGATGGGGAATGGCGCTGTAATAGCCTTACAATCAGATCCGGCTCATATCGTTCCCGCCATAGCGGGTGAGCCGGGATGACTCACAGCTCGTAGTCCTTGTCCTTGCTTTCCTTGATGAGGAAGAGGGCGAGCAACGCGAGGGCGGCCATGATGGCCATGTACCAGCCCACGCCGGCCACGCCGAACTTGGAGGAGACCAAGGCCTGGGCGATCGTCGGGGCGAACGCGCCACCGAAGATGGCCGCGAGATTGTAGCTCAGACCGGCGCCGGAGTAGCGCACATGCACCGGGAACAGCTCAGGCAGGTACGCGCCGCACGGTCCGAACAGGCCGCCCATGAGCACGAAGCCCACGCACAGGAAGATCATGATGTGGGACGCGGAATGCACGAGCAGCAACGGCGTAAAGAAGCTGAAGACCAGAGTGCCGGCGGTCACCACGAAGAGGACCTTCTTACGACCCACCTTATCGGCGTAGACGCAAGACACCACGATGAAGATGGCGAAGAAGACCACCGAGCACATCTGCATGAGCAGGTATTCACTCTGCGTGAAGCCAAGGCCCTTGACGCCATAGGACAGGGACCAGGTGCCGAGCACGTAGAACAGCGTGTAGGTGATGCCCATGGCCACGGTGCCCAGCAGCACCTCCTTCGTGTAGGGCAGCAGGTCGGTAAGCGGGTGCTTGGACGTGCGCTTCTCCTCGGAGGCCTTGCGGAAGACCGGGGTCTCGGACATGCGGGCACGCACGTACAGGCCGATGATGACCAGCACGGCGGAGCACAGGAACGGGATACGCCAGCCGAAGGAGATCATCTGCTCCTGGCTCAGGTTGGAGTCGAGCAGCAGGTTCAGGCCGTAGGCGCAGAAGAAGCCGATCGGGGCGCCGAGGTTCGGGAAGGAGCCGTACAGGGCGCGCTTGTCGGCCGGGGCGTTCTCGGTGGCGACCAAGGCCGCACCGGACCATTCACCGGCGAGGCCGACGCCCTGGCAGGCGCGGCAGATGCACAGGATGACCACGGCCCACGGGCCGATCTGGTCATAGCCGGGCAGGCAACCGACCAGGAAGGTGGCGATGCCCATCGTCATCAGCGCGAGGACGAGGGTCTTCTTGCGGCCCATCTTGTCGCCGAAGTGGCCGAACAGCATCGAACCAAACGGGCGGGCCAGGAAGGAGACGGCGAACGTGACGAACGCCATCAGGGTGGCGAGCGCCGGGTTGGACTTGGCGACGCTCGTGAAGAAAATCGTGCCGAAGTAGCTGGCGGCGGCGATGGAATAGCAGTAATTATCGTAGAATTCGATGGCCGTGCCGACCATGGAAGCGGCGATGATCTCCGGGACCGAATCCTTCTTCACCGGCTTTTCTACAGCTACGGATGCGCTGGCAGACATGTGCTTCTCTCCTCATGCCGCAGGGTTTCAGACGCCTCCGTATCGGATATCGGATATCGAATATCACTATCGGGTATTCCCTGTAAGGGATACGTTCAGGCGAACCCTGCTCATAAAAACTCATGAGCACAGCGACGGACATGTGGAGGAGGACTGGAACGGCTTGTGGCCACAGCGACGAACCCCCACACATCGCTGTGCTGATTGATGAGTATGGCGCAGCGATGAGCAGGGGTGACCAAAACGCTCATATAGTGGACAACCGGTCTTACGAGCGCTACAGGCGCTTGACGATATCCACGGCGAGACGTGCGGCGGTGTCGGCGTATTCGGAGATGTCGAACTCCTTGAACACCTCGTAGTCGGTGTCCGCATTGTCCGACAGGGCGCGAATCACCAAGGCCGGCACATCGTTGCGCGCCGCGACCTGCGCCACGGCGGCGCCTTCCATCTCCACGGCGTCCGCACCGGTCAGCCGGATGACCTCCTCCACCTTGGTGGGGGTGTCCACAAAATAGTTGCCCGAGGCGATGATGCCGGTGATATGCGTGATGCCGGCATCGGCGAGCGCCTTATCGGCCACTTCGAGCAGATGGTCGTCGGAGTGGAATTCGGTGACCGGAACCTCGGTGGTGCCGGGCTTCCACTGGCCCACCAGACGCATATCAGTGTCCAGATACCGCAACGTACCGCCGAGCACCACATCGTTGATGTGCAGATGGGTGTTGAGATTGCCCGCGATACCGGAGAAGATCACGGCGTCCGGGGCGAACTCGCTGATGAGCAGCTGCGTGGTGGCCGCCGCGTTCACCAGGCCCATGCCGCCCACGGTGGCGACCACCTTGATGACGTCTGAGCCGAAGGAATACACGGTGCCGGACACGATGTCCAGACTGCCTTTGGCGGTGTGGGTCACATGCGTCAGGGATTTGGCGATAAGCGCCACCTCCTCATCCAGCGCGCCGATGATGGCCACGGTCTTCATACCCATGTTGTTCCTTTCCTGTCGGTCGTTATCAAGTCGATGTGTTTCGGGAAGCGTCCGTTCCCAGCCGCGGGACGCGGTCGTCGCGGCGGCACGTCCGGCCTTCAGCGCCAGCGTCGGGTGGCCACGGCCTCGGCCAGCTCGCGGAGCAGCGCCTCGGTGTCCGGCCAGGAAATGCACCGGTCGGTGATCGATTTGCCGTACACGAGCTGATCGAGCGGCGCCGCCGGCTGGTTGCCGCCTTCGATGAAACTCTCCATCATCACGCCGGTGATGCCCCGCTCCCCCTGCGCGATGCGGTGGGCGATCTCCCGCACCACCTCGGCCTGACGATGCTCGTCCTTGCCCGAGTTACCGTGGGAGCAATCCACGATAAGGCCATGCGCCGCCGCCGAATCGGCCGGCATGAGCGAACGGATGGTCTCCAATGCATCGGCGATGGAATCGGCATCATAATTTGGCCCATGGTTCGAGCCACGCAGCACCACATGGCAATCGGGGTTGCCGAGCGTCTTGACCACAGCGGCACGACCCATATGGTCGATGCCGAAGAACGTGTGCTGCTGGGCTGCGGCGAAGCAGGAATCAGTCGGCGCCTTGATGGACCCGTCGGTCGCGTTCTTGAATCCGATGGGCATGGACAGGCCGGAGGCGAGCTGGCGATGCACCTGGGATTCCGTATTGCGCGCGCCGATCGCACCCCAGCTCACGGCGTCCGCGATGAACTGCGGACTGGTCGGCTCAAGAAATTCGGTGGCCGCGGCGAGGCCGGTGCCCAGCACGTCGAGCAGGGTCTTGCGGGCCAGCAGCAGACCTTTCTTGATGTTGCACGAACCATCGATGTCCGGGTCGTTGATGAGTCCCTTCCAGCCCACCGTGGTGCGCGGCTTCTCGAAATACACGCGCATGATGATGAGAAGCTGTTCGTCCAGCTCATCCTTCAGTTTGGCCAAACGGCGGGCGTAGTCGAGCGCGGCCTTCGGGTCATGCACCGAGCAGGGCCCCACGATGACGAGCAACCGGTCGTCCTGGCCGTAGAGGCAGGCGCGAATCTCGTCGCGCGAATAGGCGACGATCTCCTGGGCTTGCGGGCTCAACGGCTGATTAGCCAGCACCTGCGCCGGGGTGGGCAGCACCTCGAATTCGAGGACGCGACGGTTGACGATACGGCTGATGCCGACCTGATCCTCCCAACGCGGCACATCGGTGACCACCAGCGGGTTCTTGCCCTCGTCCATCGCCTGACGGATGGCTCTCAGATCCTCGGGGCGGTTCAGCTGATGCGCATGATCGTCCTGTTGTTGCATAACGGTGTTCTCTCCTTGAAACTTACTGCTCCCAAGGATAGGTGCAATGGGTGACGCTGCGGCAGAGACGATGCAGCAGCGATGGCCGCAGCGCTATTCTCCCCATAATCGCCGCCACCGGTGTCGCAGTCGCACCGCGGCAGCGCCACATCCGTCCCCACGGCAAAGCCACACCTGCCCCGCAGCCGAACAGCCACAGCTACAGTCGTGCACAGCAACACTACAGCAACCGGACCACAGTCGTACGCGGCGGTACCACAGCAGTACCACAGCAGTACCACCACTTGGCTGCCCCAAGACCCACGCCGGACCACGGCCACACACATACCACAGCAATACCCGCGGTTGCGCCACGGAAAACCCAGCCGCATCGCGGCAACGCCACAGCCACATCACGGAAAGCCCCGCAGCCGCACCTCCACAGCCACAGCCGTGCGCGGCGACACTACAGCAACCGGACCACAGTCGTACGCGGCAGTACCACTGTGCGGCAGCACCAACAACAGCCATGGTCCTGCCGCACCAGCAGTCGCACCACAGCAGTACCACAGCAGCCGCACCCCTGCCGTACTTCTTTCCGCGATACATTGTCGGGAAAATAACCATACGTTCGCGACAAAGTCTCACTGACCGCCACTCAGTGGTACATTGTCGCGAGAATCGGTCTATTTTCGCGACAATGTACCACTAAGGCAGTGTCAGTGAGACTTTGTCACGAAATCCCTCGTTTTTTCGCGACAATGTACCGCTCCTGCAGGGCTGCACACACGACGAGAGACATAATACGGCGCATCGGTGCCACACCGTGTATCACCAAGCACGGCGACAACGCCCGAAACCCTCTGCCCAACCATACCGACGTCACATTGAGCCCATAACGGCACACATAGCACAAACGAAACAGAGGTCATCGGATCTTAGGCACCCCAAGCCCCATCAATTTCGCCTCCAAACGTCCCGGAGACACCACATCCTCGAAGAACACATGCGCGATCGACGTGACGCCCTGCGCTCTCAGATGCTGTTCCCTCAGATGTGCATAAGCCAGTTTCGACTGAATGCTGGCACGGTTCTGATTACTTCCATCACGATACTTGGCCATACCGTCGTATTCCGCAACCAGAATGCGACCATCCGCCAATTTCCAACAAAAATCGACCCGATACGGCATGGATCGGTTATCGGGATTTTCAAATTCCATCTGCATCAGAGGCAGTGCGAAATCATTGTCAATCAACATCCCTCTCATCAACGATTCGCCACCGTTCTCACTACGTCCGTCTGCATGTTCCAGCAATCGCGAGGCATCCTTCATATCGCGCAGGTATTGCGGCAGAGCTTCATGCAGCTTGGCCATCGTCGTCAGTCCCAGACGCAATGCTGAATCATAGATGGCCAAGGCCTGCGGGAACGATAGCGACGAGCAATCAGCCAACGTGCGTTCCGGCGTTGTGACGGCTATCCCTCTACATCGCTGTGAAGGAATCTGCTTCATGTATATTCGGTCCAGCCGCGGCTCGTCACGCTTCCCCGCACCCGAAATTGACGCGATATGCACCGTACCGTCATGCAGTGAATAGGCATGCTGCAATCCATACACGCAGATTGCGCTAAGCCCCGCGAAAACCCATTGAGGATGCCTTTGCGCCAGAGACTTGATGGTGTGAAGGGATTGCTGTTCTACAGTCAATCCTTTCCAATATGAGGCATCAGCGTACAGATTGCAGTACGGCGAAACCAATTCACCGGCTTCCGCACGACGCGCCAACGCTTGACGTTCGGCATGATTCCGCCCAGCGGCACAACGCCGTTCCGCTTCAGCCGCGCGCAACAGCGCGGTCACTCCTTTGTGTTCTTTCATGATTCGACGCTATGCATGTACGGCTCATATGCGCAAGCCGAATCGGGGTATGTGGATAACTCAACGCGTCGCCACTGTCCAGCACCGGAAGTTCGTTGATTATGCTGCCGACTTCCTCTGCCTGACGTCCCAGACTCGAACAGGCACTATCGAATACCGGAAATGACAAGGCCGCCCCGCGCGTCCGTCATCATCAGGCACCGGATTCACAGAGGCAGGTCGAACAATCCCCAGAACGCCATGCAGGTCAGAGCAGCGAGCGCCGCCACGACGGTCAGCACGCACACGACACGACGGATGCCGACGATGCCGCCCCGATTGGTCCAAAGGTACTCGAACCGCCATGCCAGCAGCACGGTCAACGCCAGCGACATAAGGCGCAGCATCACCCAACCGACGCCGAACAGGGACGGCAGGGGCTTGAGGAACACGGCGGCGGCGCCCACGCCGGCGAGGTAGCCATAAAGCAACACGAGAACCGTCATCGACGCCATCCCGATCATCCAGCAGGCGCCGGCGATGGGCGGCCTGTCGTACGCCGGATCGTTCGGGAACCCTGCCCGTGACGGCGCATGTATACGGGCGCGGGCCGTCAATGGGCCAGTCGCAGGTCCCACCGCAGGAGCATCGTCGCGCATCGCACGGGCGGACGCGACGCACGGCAACACCGGTGCCGACGCCGGGCCATCGGCGATTGCCGCGACCGACCGGACGTGCAGGGCGGCTCGTTTGCCGCGAACAGGCACTATGACACCGTGCCTCCGGCGCGATATCAGTGCAATCACCGATATGGCAAGGCCAAGCATCGCGGATACGCCCAGCAGCAGCGGAGTCAGAGCCATCAATGCGACCAATACGCCGAGCGAGCCGACGATACCGGAGTTGGTGCGCGACGGGGCCGCGAATCGTTGACTGGGCTGGGCGCCGGCGACCTGAGGCGTCGCCCAGCCTTCGGCCTGCTTCCATGCCGCATCATCCGACGTATCGTCCTTCGCCTCACCGAACGACGACGTGGACCTGCCGCCGGTGACGGTCCCGGACGGCGTATCGTCCTCTTCGCCGGCAACGCCATCGACGCGTCCGGCATAATCGGCGACCATCCCCGGCAAGCCGCCGGCCGAATTCACGGACTTCCCGCCGGCGGCACCCGCCCCGGCCCCGCCGATCGTCACGCCGTTCACCCAGTTCTCCAAGGCCTGCGTGTATCCATCGGCCAGCGGCAGCCCCGGCGCGAACAGCCCGTTGCCCGCGCGCATCTGATGATTGCCGGCGAAATACCGTACGGTCACGTTGTCGTTGCCTGCACGATGGGCCGTTTCCATGATGCGGCGAGCGCCCTGCTCGATGGGCATCGCCGTATCGTAGGTGCCATAGCTCACCAGCACCGGCATGGTGAGCGCGGACAGATGCGCATCGGCGTCGAAATCGGCGTAGGACAAGCCGAACGGCGCGTAATCCAGCGACAACAGTTTTGCGGTATCCCTGACCACCGGCTCCGGCGCGCCCGCCGCATCCGCATAGGCGCTGACGGCCATGGCCATCTGTTCGCGCCCTTTGAACACCGGCGCCGAGGTCAGTGCGGCGAATGCGATGTCGTGCCGTGCCGACGCCAGAATAGTGGCGATCCATGTGCCTTCCGATTCGGCATAGATGCCGGTTTTGGACGGGTCCACACCGCTCGTGCCGCGCAGTACGTCGAGGGCGCGGCCATAGTCGCGGGCGAACCGGGCATAGTCGCGATGCAGCACCGTATAGCCGTCACCGCGTTTGGCCGGCACCAACGTCACAATGCCGGCGGAGGCCATCGCATTGGCGATGTCGCCGAAGTCCTCGGCACCGCTGGTGCCGGAACCGTGGATGAACAGGCAGGCCGGACGGTTTCCGGGCGCGTCGACCGGCTCTCGCAGGACAGCGGGCAACCGTTCACCGTCGCCGACATCGACCGTGATTCTCGTCTCGCGTGTTCGGTACCGGCCTTCGCGGGGGATGGTCGCCCCGTTCCGGACCGCCGGTTCGATGTCCGGGCTCGGCGAGGCCACCGCAAGATGATCGGCATATGGTTGGATGCTCCAGCGCGGGGTCATGGCCCAGCCCAATGTGGCGAACGCCAACAGCAGTACCACCGCCATGACCGTCACGCGCAACATCCGTTTCATATGCGCCTCCATCTGACTTCGGGTGACCGCTGAACCGCCAACAGGTGTACTCCGTATACGTCCGGTCGGCAACATCGTTCGCCGGAAGCCCCCGGCTCGGCGGTCGGGTTCATTGGTGATTCGATGACGATTCGATACGGATTCGATGGTGATTCGTCCGCCCGCAGGCCGAATCACCATCCTCGTTCCCGGCCGCCGGCGACCCGCGCCCCGGCAAAAGACACGGATGCCAGCTAGCCAGCCACAGCTATGCCGCCGCGTTTCGCCCGCTCTTGACGGCCCCCATCACGGCCCACACGACGGCGACGATCACGAGTATCACGCCGACCACGGCGCAGGCCACGGCCACGACGATCTGGGGTCCGGCGGTGAACGCCGGAATCAGCGTGTTCGGGAACACCAGCCCGAACACCATCGCCACAACGCCGATGAGCAGTCCCAGCAGCCCGAAGACGACTGTGGGAATGCTGACGCCACGCTTATTCGGGGATGTGTCGGAGGCATCGGGTCCGCCGGGTTTGCCGGCATCTCCGGCACCGACCGATGACGAACCGCCACCAATCCCGGATGCCGCCGCGCCATCCCCCACCACAGGCTGCGGCTTCTGCGATGTTTCCGGCTGCGACGTCTTCGGCCGCGAGGCGGACGACGCGTCATCCGCATGCATCGCATCAACCGTCTCGCCGTATAGCGGCACGTCGTCGGCCGGCGGAATCGACTCGCCCTTCAAGGGCAAATCACCGATGGGGACATCCTTGTCACACGCATCCCCGGCAACCGCAATCGGCGCTGGGTCCGAATCCGACGCGGAATCGGCATCCGCCACCGGCTGATCGATGACCTCCGTTTTGGCAGCCGCATCGGCGTCATCATCCGTCCTGAGCACGCGGGTCTCATCGACGGGGCGTTCGGCCGACGGCATCGCCGTGGTGACGGTCACGTCCTCAACGGTCATGGGCCGTGTCGTGAACTGTTTGGTATCGTCGCTCATTGCTTGCCCTCCTGCTGGCGTTGATCAGAGGATTCCGACGGCTGCGAACCGTCCGAATCAGACGATTCTTTCGACTCCTTCGACTCCTTCGAATCCTTCGAATCAGATGACGTAGATCCGCCGGATGCGGAATCATCGTCAGGTCCCGACTCGTCGGGCAAGGTGCTGTTGATGTAATCCTGCCGTTCGCGACGTCCGGATTCCGTGCCGTGCAGATTGTCGAATTGGCGGAATGTCAAATCCTCCCAATTCGAGACGTACACCACGTTCACCCGCCCCTCGAGCGCATACGGGACCCTGATAAGCAGTTCGGGACCCTTCGACGGCATGCTGTCGTAATCATTCATCCACACGTAATCGTCGCCGGTCATGTCGGAGAAGCCGGCTTCGCTGAAACCGTTCCCCAGCAATCCGTCGAAGCCGAATACCGTGGCGGGCCAGCGCGCCGAATCAACGGATGCGGCCTCGTATTTGCCGCCCACGGAATCGCTGAGTACGTATCCATATCCGGTGCTGCCGAAGCCGTACGAGCAGCCGCCCGGCAGAATGATATGCACCTGCGACTGATACGCGGCGATCGTGATGTCGCCGACCGGGCAGTTGGAGGTGCTTTTGCGGCCATCCATAAGCTCGATTTCATGAGGCGAATGCATGTCCGGCCAAGCGGAGAAGTCAAGAATCGCCTTGCTGTTCTCATAGCTGTCGCCGATGAACGAGACACCCTGCTTGAGCACATCGAGCGTGCGTGTGCTGGAATCGGCCACCATGGTGTCGCCCACTTGGATTTCGTTCATGCCGTACCCGTTCTCGGAGTTCTCGCTTGCGCTTAGGTTCACGCTTGCCGCATAAGTTCCGTCGTTATGGGTGATGTCGTAGTAATACGCCGAAAACGTACCGGACACGATAATCATGGCCACGGCGCAGGCACCGGCAATCAGTCCCAACGGAATCAGCCCGCCGGCGCGTCGTCCGCGAACTCCCAGAATCACCACGATGATGCCCATTATGATGCACACCGCCGCGCTCCAAACGGTGACCAGCTCCACAATGGGGGCCAGACCGAAATCGTTCACATTGATGATCGCCATGATCGCGGCAATGGAAATCAGCATCGATCCGAGCACAGCGAGCACCAGAATCGGGCCGGCCGGCTTGCGTCGTTGGGAGTGCGGATGGTTGTCCGGTCCAGGCGACGGCACGGCGTAGGAACCGGAGGCCGGCATCGGGCCCGCATACGGATCACCTGCACCCGGCGCACCGTAGAAAGGCGGATGCTGATTCGTTGGAGCCATAGGGCTAGCGGGAGCGGCGGGCGTCGTGACCGGATTGACGGGATTGAACGGCGCCGGACCCGCGCCCCGACCAGCCCCGTTGGCTCCGGCATAGCCGGGAGCGTACGGGTTCTGACCGGCAGGACCCATATGCGAACCGTTGGATGGCTGGACAAACTGAGGACTATAGGGACCGTTATATGGCTCGCCATATGAAGCGCCAGAGGCACCGGGACCAGGGTACGGGCCACCATTCGGCGCGGCATACGGCCCCGAGGATGGCGCGGCGGACGGACCGGGGCGTCCGCCGCGATAACCGAACCCGTAGCCTTCCCGCTGACGGATGCCGCTCGTCACCAATGCCCACAGCGCCACGGCCGCCAGCCCGATGCAGACCCACCCGGCGCCGGGAATCACCAAGGCCACGGCCATGAACAGGAAACATCCGAGACAATTCCAGTTCCAGTGGCCGTTGACGAGATCCTCGCCAAGGATGCGGCCATTGCGGACGTCCGGAAGCAGGAACCAGCCGAACGCGTACAGTGCGGCGCCGAAGCCGAACACCAGTGTGGATACGATCATCAGGGCGCGCACCAAGGTCGGGCTCCAGCCCAAGCGCGCCGCGATTCCGCTGCAGACGCCGCCGATCCACCGATCGTCGCCTCGGACGATGCAGCTGGACCGTATCCATGAGAAGAAGCGCCGCAGAGCCTTGTTCGGCTGCGGCTGATAGGGATTCACCGTTGGATTGCTCATGGTTCCATTACAGCAACACGCCGCTGCCATACCGGCCGGGGAACACCCTGATTGTTCCCTGAACCCCCGTTGAAACCTCGGTGTCACCACCCTGGACGCGGCACAATGGAACTATGAATCCAACCCCGACCCTACCTCCGGAACCGATGCTGCCAGCCCGGATGCCGCTGATGCGGCCGAAGCGCGGCCGCTGGCTCACCGGCGTCTGCAAGGGCATCGCGCTGCATCTGGGCATATCCGTGGTATGGGTACGGATGGTGTTCCTCGCACTGACTCTGCTGTACGGCGCCGGAATCATCGGGTACGTGTTCCTGTGGATTTTCATGCCCGCCGGCGACCCGGTTGCGGCGGCATCGGCCGCAGCCCGTACGGCACCGATCGCTCAGGCACCGCTCGCGCGCGGCAATCAGCCGATATCACCAATCAGCTTCGGCGGATTCGGAACCAACGGTGTCAATACCGGTGGATTCGGAACCGGCGCATCCCATGTTCCCGGACATGGGGGTGGGCGTGAGGACGGACCTGGAGCCGACGGGTTCGGCATCCCCGGCCATGCGTGCGGCGCGTACGGCACCGGAACGTTCGACCCTGCCGCACATGCCGCAAACCCGACTTCGACGCCCGGCCCCAGCGCGGCCGCCCTCCCTGTAGACCCTATGCTCGATGCAGCTGGCGCATCCGCCCCCGAATCACTGGCGGATGCAGTGAAGCGGGCCCCCAAACCGGCTCTGGTGGCGCTCAGCGGCATAGCACTGATGGGCATCGGCCTGTTGCTGGCGAGCACCGGTGTGGACAACACCGTCATACTGCCGCTGCTGATGATGCTGGCCGGCATCGCGCTGGCATGGATGAATCCGTCTCCCCAAGGCGCGCAGCTGCTGTCCATGCTCGGCGGCATCGCGCTGATCTTCGTGGGCTGGACCGTGTATGTGGGCAACGTCACCTATACGGGCTGGGGAACCTCGCCGCGCCGCATCATGGCCTCCGGATTCGTGATGGTCGCCGCGATGGTGGTGGCGGTGATGCCGTGGGCCGGCGCGCTGCTGCAGCGGCTTTCCCACGAACAGGCGCTCAAGGAGCGCGAGGAGGAGCGCGCAGATATGACCGCCCATCTGCATGATGGGGTGTTGCAGACGCTGGCGTTGATCCAGTTGCACGACAAGGAGCCGGACACCGTCTTCACGTTGGCCCGCGCTCAGGAACGGGAGCTGCGTGAATGGCTGTATCAGGAGCGATCCACGTCCGACCGTTCGGTGGGTACGGGACTGAAACAGATTGCAGCGCAGGTGGAGGATGAGCACGGCAAACCGATCGAAGTGGTGATTGTGGGAGACGCAAGGCCCAGTGCGCAGACCGATGCGCTGTTGGACGCCACCCGTCAGGCGTTGGTCAACGCCGTCACCCATGGTGGCGAACCGATTGCGTTGTATTGCGAAGCCACGCCTTCGTTGGTCGAGGTGTTCGTGCGAGACCATGGCCATGGTTTCGACGTGGATGCGATTCCACCGGACCGGCTGGGCATTCGCGAGTCGATCATCGGACGCATCAGGCGGCGCGGGGGCAGCGTGGAGATCGTTTCCCGGACCGGATGGGGCACCGAGGTCAGGATGCATATGCCGATTGCGATGCAGGGCGGTGCGGCCGGCGGTGCCGGAAACGGCTCTGCCGGCGGGTTCAGAAGTGGCACAGGAGGCGACCCCGGTCAGATGCGGACTCCGCCGCCGTCTCGCGCGCCTCGCCAGCAGCCGGCGAATACCGACGTCAATCTGCCGCGCATAGCCTGATACCGCCGATGTCGCAGTGCCGTCACAGTGTCACAGTGAGTGCCACAACTGCCGTGTCTGCTTTGGACACGACGTACGCGGCGGGCACTGCGGGACGTCAGTCATCAGCAATGCATAATTCCCCAAATACGTAATTCCCAATGCAAAGAGAGACAATAGGAACCATGAGTGAACCTGAGAAGATCCGTGTAGCGGTCGTCGATGACCATGAAATGTTCCGAGCGGGCGTGATCGCCACCCTGCGCGATTCATTCGACATCGTGGGGCAGGCTGCCGACGTACCGGGGTCTGTGGCCATGATCGCGCAGACCAAACCGCAGGTAGTGCTGTTGGACGTGCATGTGCCGGGCGGCGAAGGCGGTGGCGGGGCGGAAATCCTGCTGAAGTCACGCCCCTACTCCCCCACCACCGTGTTTCTGGCGTTGTCCGTTTCGGACGCGCCGCAGGATGTGGGATCGGTGATTCGCGCCGGCGCGCGAGGGTATGTGACCAAGACGATCACCGGTACCGATCTCATCTCCTCGATCAAGCAGGTGCACGAGGGGTATGCGGTGTTTTCGCCGAAATTGGCTGGATTCGTCCTGTCTGCATTCCAAGGCGCGCCGCTGGGCGGCGACGGGGACGGCGCACCGATTCGCGATGAGGAGCTCGATCGGCTCTCCGCCCGCGAGCAGGAGGTGATGCGTCTGATTGCGCGTGGGTACACCTACAAGGAGGTGGCCGCCGAACTGTTCATTTCCATCAAGACGGTGGAGACGCATGTGAGCTCGGTGCGGTTCGAAAGCTCCAGCTGTCGAACCGCACCGAGCTGACGCGATGGGCCGCCGACCGGCGGATTGTGTAAGGCTCTGCGGTCTCTCCGTACTGCTTTGTTTTGGGGGCGACAACAGTCGTTCCTGTTGCCGTTCTGACGCGGCAATGCCATCAAACGAGTTGAGGGGAGTCATGGCTCATGTAAGCCATGACTCCCCTCAACTCGTTATGCGACCCGGCTCCCCGCTAGCAGGCAATTATCAGTACATTTCTTGCGGGAAGGGCCGGAATCCCATGGATATCACTTGGCGTCGCGGAAACCGTTCGGGTTCTTGGTCTGCCAGTTCAGGGAGGAAGCGGCCATATCGTCGATGGTCAGTTCGGCCTTCCAGCCAAGCTCGCGCTCGGCCTTGGAGGCGTCGGCATAGCAGGCGGCGATGTCACCGGGGCGACGGGGCTTGATCACGTACGGAATCGGGTGACCGGCGGCCTTCTCGTAAGCCTTGATGACCTCCAGCACGGAGTAGCCGTGGCCAGTACCGAGGTTGTAGACGAACACGCCCTGCTTGTCGATGTGATCGATGACCGCCACATGACCTTTGGCCAGATCGACAACGTGGATGTAGTCGCGCACGCCGGTGCCGTCCGGGGTGTCGTAGTCATCACCGAAGACCTGTACGGCCTTGAGCTCGCCGATGGCCACCTTGGCCACGTACGGGGTCAGGTTCGCCGGGATGCCCTTCGGGTCCTCGCCCAGCAGGCCGGACTCGTGCGCACCGACCGGGTTGAAGTAGCGCAGCAGCACGATGGTCCACTCGGGGTCGGCCACATGGACGTCGCGCAGAATCTGCTCCTGGAACAGCTTGGAGGTGCCGTACGGGTTGGTGGTGCCGCCGGTCGGGGTCTCTTCGGTAATCGGTAGTTCCTTCGGGGTGCCGTACACGGTGGCGGAGGAGGAGAAGATGATCTTCTTCACGTTGTGCGCGCGCATGACCTTCAGCAGCACCAGCGTGGAGTAGAGGTTGTTGTCGTAGTATTCAATCGGCTTGGCCACGGACTCGCCAACGGCCTTCAAACCGGCGAAGTGGATGACCCAGTCAATCGGATTCTCGTCGAAGATGCGGTTCATGAGGGCTTCGTCACGCACGTCGCCGTCATAGCGCTTGATCTTCTTGCCGGTGATCTGCTCAACGCGGTCGAGCGCAATCGGAGATGAGTTGCCATAGTTGTCAACGGAGACGACATCGTAGCCCTTCTCCAACAACTCAACATCGGTGTGGGTGGCGATGAATCCGGCGCCACCCGTAACCAGAACTGTGGTCATGTTTCCTCCTTGAAGTATCTTGCCTTCGCCCCTCATTCTACACCAAACAGTAGCGAAAATGTGCGGTTTTGTCCGTTTTTGTGCGTCGATTTGCTGTTTGGCGGTAAAGCGAACATTCATCATGAACGATTTGAAGCCTCGGCACAGGGGCATTCTGATCTCCTGCCGTCTAAGCCCCACCCCATTTCGGGCCCAATACTGTGTTTTGGCAAGTTGCGGACACGGTGCTGGGCATCGGACTCTTACATGAGCCGGTTTCCATGGAAATGGTGTTGTCGGGTGTGTCGGATCTTTCGTTGATCCTTGTGCGGGGTGTTGGGTCCCAACGTCGTTGTAGTGGTTTTGTGTGGTGTGCGGTGTGCGGCCCGTTGCGGGGGCTGGAGAACGTGGTTTGGTTGGCTGAGGGGGTTGGTTGTCGTCATCGTGCGGCCGCCCGTGGCGTCGTGGTGGCTGTATCGTTGCGGGTCGTCAGGAATTTCAGGGAGAGCACCGGTGGTGCCCGGTGTTTTTCGGGGTGTGTGGGAATGCGGGGAGCCCTGGCGGGGGTTGGTGTTTCCGGTCGAGTGCGTGGGTGTGGGGTGTCCGTGTCCAGATGAATGGGGTAAACGGAAGAACACCGACGGATTGTTCTGTTGTTGGGGTTTCCGTCAAGTGCATGTGTGCAGAAACAAGGGAGCCCCGGTACCGTGTTGGTATCGGGGCTCCTTGTGAACGTGTAATGCGGCGGTGTGCTACTCTCCCACATCCTCTCGGGTGCAGTACCATCGCCGTGCCAGGCCTTAGCTTCCGGGTTCGGAATGGATGCCGGGCGTCTCTCCTGGGCCATGACCGCCGCAAATCTTCAATTAGACGTCCCACACGCGTTGGTGTGGGGGATGGTTCCCGTGATGGGTTGGGGACCGGATAGCGGACGCGATGTCGAAATGGTCTTGCGGTCATCCGGATGCTCCATGCCGTCCGGAAGTCCATTGCAGAAGAATGTTTTCGATGCTCCCCAACAGGGTTGGGGTGTGTGTTGCCGTTCCCCCGTTAGTACCGGTCAGCTCCACCCCTTGCGGGGCTTCCACGTCCGGCCTATCCACCACGTGTTCTCCATGGGGGGTACAGGCACTCGAGGTGCCACGGAATGCTTATCTCGGAGCAGGCTTCCCGCTTAGATGCTTTCAGCGGTTATCCCTCCCGAACGTAGCCAACCGGCCGTGCCACTGGCGTGACAACCGGCATACCAGAGGTTCGTCCACCCAGGTCCTCTCGTACTATGGGCAGGCCTCCTCAGCATTCCAACGAGCGCAGAGGATAGAGACCAAACTGTCTCACGACGTTCTGAACCCAGCTCGCGTGCCGCTTTAATCGGCGAACAGCCGAACCCTTGGGACCTGCTCCAGCCCCAGGATGCGACGAGCCGACATCGAGGTGCCAAACCATCCCGTCGATATGGACTCTTGGGAATGATCAGCCTGTTATCCCCGGGGTACCTTTTATCCGTTGAGCGATGCCGCGTCCGTACACCGGCACCGGATCACTAGTCCCGACTTTCGTCCCTGCTCGAGCCGTCGCTCTCGCAGTCAAGCTCCCTTGTGCACTTGCACTCGACACCCGATTGCCAACCGGGCTGAGGGAACCTTTAGGCGCCTCCGTTAC
>NZ_MWWW01000030.1 GCF_002259745.1 Bifidobacterium myosotis
TCGACGGGTTCCACATCGTGTCCTGGGCGACCGACGCTCTCGACAAGGTCCGCACCGCCGCATGGCGCGAGGCCAGAAAGGCCGGCACGGCCCGGAAGGGCGCCAAGGACCCGATCAAGGGCGCGCGTTGGGCGCTGCTGAAGAACGAGAACGACCTGACCGCCGGCCAGAAGGCCCAATTGGAGTGCGTGGCGAACACCAACGAGACCCTCTGGGAGGCGTACAAGCTCAAGGAACGCCTCAGGATGATCCTCAAGCAGACGGCGGACGAGGCCGCGCCCCTGCTGCGCCAATGGGCCGCGGACGCGTTCCTGTCCGGCATCCCGGGCTTCGTCCCGCTCGGAGAGAAGATCGCCAGGCGCCACTTCGACATCCTCGCAACCATCCGTTCCGGACTGTCCAACGCCAGGCTCGAGGCCATCAACAACAAGATCAAGACCACCATCAAGATCGGCTACGGCTACAGGAACCTCGACAACCTCATCAGCCTCGTCATGCTCAAATGCGGAGGACTCAACCTCACACTCCCCGGACGCCAATAGCCAGCAGGCCAGACCAGCAATCTACACCCACACAAACACCCGAAGAGCCAAACATTCTGCGTGCTCATGGTCTTCCGCCTTCCATATTTGCCTGTCCGCCGGCCTTCCTTGGCCGTGCACAACTATCATCAACCCCGATGAACCGCATAATACCGGCGTTACCACCATTATCCCACGGATGCGTAGGATATAGGGATTCTCCGACGCATTGCGGTATCATATCGGGGCACGTCGCTGATTGGCACGTTCGGCTTCCTCGCCGCCTACGGCTCCTACGATGGGCCCGAACTGCCCGAGTCAGGCTGGTGAACCATATGGATGGGTGTCGGCTCGCTCATGACCCTCGTCTACATAATCGCAATCGCCGTGCTCATGTGCCGGCCAAGCGACCCTAGGGGAGTGCGCTTCGACCGCTGACTGGTAGCGTGGTCCGGACGGTTTCGCTGTCTGACGGTTTCGTCAATGCATCCTTTTCGATAGGATCGCATGCGCGTTTGCGGGAAGGGTTGTGGAGGCTATTTCCTTGGCTCTGTTAAACCAGAATTGACATGGACTAATCAGGTCGGGGTTTGGCTGGGTTGATCTCCTTGGGAAATCAACCCAGCTGGCTCGCTTCGTATGTCAAAGTTGGTTTAACGGAGCTATTTCCTTTGCAAGGGGTACATTAGCTCTTCTGCGGATAGGTATCTGCTTTGCAAGGGGTGCCTCAACGTCGAAAGCCCGTGTATTTCCGTTGGAATTCCGACCATAGTACTTGCTGTTTCGCCGTTCGGGTACCCCTTGCAAAGCAGATACCTGTCCGAGACGGCGTCAATGTACCCCTTACAACCGAGATAGCTGCATGGCCTTGTGTGATACCTGTAGTCGAAGACTGATAAGTGAGCGCGCCGATGCCGAAAGATGAAACCGCCCGCATTGAGACATCGATGCCGCCACATCCGCCATTCGTCCGATAATGGAGACAACGACCAGAAGGTCAGATGGAGGCGGATCTCATGCCGGATCAAACGGACAAGGCCGGGGAACGCGACTGGATTCTCGGTACGCGCGAGGCGGCCGGCGACAGCATCATCGGCACTCTGTTCACCATCGTCGTCGTCGCCATCATGGTGGCCGCTCTCGATGCGATCATCCTGTTCATCGTCTACCTGCTGCTCGGCATCAAACGCTCCATCGCCGACACCTATTTCCACGGAGACCCGCCGTTCCCCATCGACGCGACCATCGCCGTCCTGGCCTTCGTCGTCATTCCGCTCTTTCTCGCCGCCTGGGGCCCGATAAGCGATTGGGTCCACGCCGACCGCACGCTGCTCGCCATCCGCGCGAACCGGTTCGGCCATCTCAAGCCATGCCCCGACCAGACGGATTTCGACGGGGACACGATATACATGGACATCAAGCGCATTCTCTTCCATGCCTCCGATACTGGAACCATCCGCGTCTACGCCGAAAACAGCGATGGACCCGTCTTCCTCACCTTGCGCCTGAACAACGGACGGATGCGCGTCGAAGGCGAAGAGCCGGTAAGCGCGGCGTTCTTGTATGAGGCGAAGCATGGGGGAGACAAGACGGATCCGTTCATCGATCCGCGTTGCTCGTATTCCGACAACGACCTTACGGTCGGACGACCGAGCGCCTGAGCAAGACCGGTTGTCCGATTGTCCGATGGCCTTCCCCTGGCCTTCCTCTCCGTCATGGTTCAGTACCCCCTTCGTGTGACTATCCGTTGCCGACGGGGCGGGTATATGCGCCCGCAACGAGGCCATTCCGGCCCCGCGGGGTTGTGACTATCGTGTGACTATTGCGGGTTGTGACTATCGTGTGACTATCCGAGCCGGTAACGGCCGGGAATGGCTGCAATCCGTCAAACGACGTCCCGCCGGCCAGACTGCTTGAGACGGCGGAATGGCACCGTTCCCTCATGATTCCAACGGTTCCGGGGAATCCTCCCAAAATCAATCTGACATAACGTACATTATCGGATAATGTGCCAGAAGTTGTTTTGGAAGCCCTTGGAACCAAATGATTCCAAGGGCTGTGTCGTTTTCACGGATTATCGGACATCAACGAGATCCTGCCATTTTCGGCCATTTTCGGCTGGATTTGGCACACGTTTGGCACGCGATGTGCATACGGTTGCCGGCATGATATGACTCGTGTTAGGCGTCTCGTCTGACATACGCTTGGCACATGTTTCCCCTCGCAGACTCGCGGCGCGCATAGCCGGGATTCGAAATCACTATCGGACACGAAGAATCCGTATCAGCCAGCCGATTGCAACAATCAACCCCGTGGCCAATACGGCGCCCGCGACGTACCGGCAGACGGATGGAGCAACATCATTCTGCGGGAAAGGCAGGAACATGGCGGTAAGCCATAGGAATGCCGCCAAGACGCAAGTGATTGCCGGTACGACCGGGAACAAGCACCGGTGTTGTGCATCCGGCACATGCCAGCGGATAAGGTGCACGACGAGAATGACGCAGCCGGCCGTCAACAGCACGATTCCCAGAAGCGATACCACTGCCATGATCACGCCCACAAACGGGCCGAACAGCAGTACGCTGAGCGTTTCTGCCGGAACACCGTCGTAGGTTCCATCCACGGCAGCCGACATATCGGATGACGCTTGGCCGTAATACCACGTACCGAGAGCGGCGATGACTCCCCCAACAGCAATGCAAACGATGGCAACGATTCCGGCCGCCCCGCATACACGGCGTGAGGACGGATATCGATCGGGTGGCAGGTTAGCTTGTAAAGGCATCATCGACCGATTTCCTGAGGCTGCGCTACTCCTCGTGGCGGTGTCTCCTGAGCCTATGCTCCCTAAACCCGTGTTCCTGGAGCCTGTGTTTCCTAACGTGTTCCCTGGGACGGCGTTCCCGACCCCATTCCCCTGCTGCAATCCCATGCGTCATTCCCCCTTAAGCCGCTTGTTCCAACTCCATTATCGGGCAAGAACGCACTCGATGGGCGCGTCGAATCCATCGTCCATCAATCATTCTGACATCTGAATGCGTACGTTCGGAAAGGTTGTGTTAGACCAAAGTGTGCTTAACTGACTTGGACTTCACTAATAAGCGGTGAATCGCCCAGTGAATACCAATGATTTCTGGTATGACAGGAACTGATGCGCATCGATTCTCCTTGGAATACCGCGATTACTTGGAGCAAATACGCACTTTGGCTTAACAGTCCCTTAGAAAAAGCGACCGTTCGCGTGGACGATGTGCCGGTGATACACGATTCCATTCGTCGAGCAGGTGGGGGTGTGTGAAGGGTGTGCCCCGGGAGCCGTAAATCATATGGATTTGAGCTGCGGGGGCACGGGGCAAAATGCATGATTCACTGATGGTTCACCGAAAATGGCGGAATCATGCGGTTTTCGAGCTTATCAGGGTGTGCCACCATAGCTGAAAATAGGTGCATTAAGGCTCTCGGGGGCACGACCTGTGCCACCGTAGACCGATTCGACGCAAAAATCGTCTGCGGGGGCACGGTTGTGTGCCACGCAAGCTCGAAAAGCACTCGATTAGAGCTGCGGGCGCACGGCCTTGCCCAGTCGTCGATCCATCTCCGTTTCCATCGCATGACGCGCTTGCACGTACATCGCCGCGATCTCCGACATCACCAGCACGATGACGACTATCGCGCCGAACAGCGCATATCGTTCATAGAACGCCCGCACGTTGGCAGCCATTGAATACGCCATCAGCGCGTATACGGGGAACGGCACAATCGCCATCACGAATGACGTCACATGAGCCATCACCATCGTCCAACTCACCGGATTGACCGGCCCACGACGCGAGCGTGGAATGAACAATCGCCCGTGCAGTATGGTGATGCCGATGATGTTTGCCGCCATGACCACGGCGACGATCCATAACGCCACGGGCAGCAGTTCGACGATGACCGTCATAAGTAGTGAACCTCCGAAAAACGTGGAATCATGCAGAAGTCATTCCTATACGGGAAGCCCGAGAGCAAAACTAAGAACCGTTCCTCAGTGCTCTTATCGCGAGAATTCCCAGTGCATCCAGCAAGAGACATCGGCGATTGAGACAGACCGCAACACGTCAAAATACCGGCAGGGCACCGGAATACGGAACACGATGACCGGCATTCAGCTATGGCATTCATGCCAACGCACGCCACACGGACCTAGCTCAGCGCTCAGTGCAGCGCGCTCTCGCGTTCCCGCTGCCGCCGCTGCGCCTCAAGCTTCTTGCGCATGCGCATGGCCGTGAGCTCGTCGATGGGACGATTGGTGGTGATGGTAACCGGGTTGGACTCGAGATCCACGTAATCCTCGTGCTCGAGCGCCATCTCAATCTGATGCCAGAGCGAACCGACCGACACGGCGAACACCGCCTTGCCGCTGTTGAGCAGATCCAGCATCTGCTCGCTGGTGGTGCATTCGTGTACTTCCTGACCGTCGCACATGATGGTCACGTTAGCCAGTTGGCCGGTGCTTCGCTGGGTCAGGAAGCCGATGGCCGCAGTGACGTTCTGCAGGTTCACACCTGCGTCAAGCAGCTTCTTGGAGACGGCGAGAATCACCACGTCCTTGAAGGAGTACAGCCGGCGCGAACCGGAGCCGTGCGAGGGGGTGATCGACGGCTCCACAATCTGCTTGCGCGCCCAGTAATCCAGCTGCCGATAGGTGATGCCGGCGACCTTCGAGGCGACGGTGCCGCGGTATCCGCGTTTGGGCTCCTCGGAATCGGTGCTGGAGAACAGCTCCCCCTGCACCGCATGATCGTTGAGGTTCGTCCGCTCGGCGAGCGGCGTATGCAGATGCAACCCGGTCTGTTCCATCATGCCCCCTTACCGGGCGCCGGCGCTCTCCCGCGGTTTCCGCTGGGCGGTGCCCTCCCCCAGTGTACCCGTCAGCTGGTTGGTATCGGTTATTGGGAGATGACTGCGGACTTGGTGAAGAACATGAGCCGGAACTTGCCGATCATGATCTCGTCGCCGTTCTTCAGCACCGCCTGATCGACGCGCTGCCGGTTCACGTAGGTGCCGTTGAGGCTGCCCGCATCGATGACGGTGAATGTGCCATTGGTACGGCGGAACACGGCGTGCTGGCGGGATACCGTGGAATCGTCCAGCAGGATGTCCGCGCGGGGATCGCGTCCCACGGTGATCTCGTCCTCGTCCAGAAGATATCGGGAGCCGGATACCGCGCCCCTGGTGGAAATCAGCAGCGCGGTGCCGTCGGACAGGCGCGTGATCGTATCCAGATCGTCCTGGGTCAGTGGACGGTCTCCGGTGGAGGTGATGGGCAAAACATTGATGGCAGGCAAACCGATGATGGTGGTTTCGCCTGCGGTAGGAATCGGATCAGTCATAACTTCCTATAGTACAAGGACGATTGCGGTTTCGTTCATCGACGTGCGGAAAAGCCGCGAAATAGCCATCTTTGTCGATTGCCATTGCTCACGCAGTCGGATTACGTGCCGGATGACGCTGCCCACGCGGGGCACGCGCTCGTACGGCGATTCCTCACGCGGAACACGGCACACGCGCCGCCCGGCGCCCGGTGCCATCACCGTCATTCCGCGGTTTTCGCATAGGTGTTCGGCGTGGCGACGTGGACCTCGTCGATGACGATGTTGTCCGAGGACTGCACGTCCACGCTGGCCCCATACTTCACCTGAAGCTGTGCTCCCACACCGCCGGCGATGTCCACGGCGTTGGACAGTTCCTGCGGGTTGCCGATTGCCTTGACCACGTAGGTGGGCTTGATGGTGGTGCCGTCCGCGATGAGTCCCTCATCCGCGTCCTGGATGTAGGTGGACGCCACGACGCGTACGTCGTTGATGGCGATGACCTCGGCTCCGGCGTTGCGCAGCTCCTCGATGAGGTTGAACATGATGGAGGCGTCGACCTTGGTCGATCCGCGGCTTACTCGCACGGTGATGCCGGACCCCTTGGCGGGCAGGCGGCCTGAAATCAAGCCGGATGTATCCTCGTTCTGCTTGGCGATCTTGCGCGCCTGCTCCTGTTCGTCGGCGGCCGACTTGAGCGAGTTGAGCTGCTCGGTGAGCTGGCTCTTGCGCTGCTCGAGGTTGGTGATCTGCGTGTTCGATTCGTTGAGCAGACGGACCAGTTCGGTTTCGTCCAGCGTCTCGTACGTGGACTTCGAATTGTTGATCTGGGTCATGTAGGCGAATCCGAGCAGCGCGCACATGAGGGTGACGAGCACCGACGAGAGCAGGCGCGACCGCAATCCGCCGCGATTGTCGTTGCGCCGCGGCTTCTTGCGCACGGTGGGGAACGAGCCGGTCTCCATGCGGTCGTTGACGGTGTCCTGGGCATGCTGATCCCGCAGTTTCTCCAGCATGTTGTTCGATTTCGCGCGTCGGGCCATGGCTCAGCCTCGGAAGATGAATCGTCTGATGGCGGACACGTTCGAGAAGATGCGGATGCCGAGCACCACGATGACGGCGGTCTGCAGCTGCGAGCCGACGCCGAGCTGGTTGCCGAGGAACACCAGCAGGGTGGCCGTGATCACATTGGCGAAGAAGGAGATGACGAACACGCGGTCGGAGAAGCTGCGTTCGAAATAGGCGCGGGCGGCGCCGAGCAGCGCGTCGAGCGCGGCCACCACCATGATGGGCAGGTACGGCTGCACGATGACCGGAATGTCTGGCTTGACGAACACACCGACGACCACGCCGATGATAAGCCCGAGTACCGCTGCCATTATTCGTTCCTCTCCGCGTACTGGACGTCCCCAGCCACCGCTGCCTCAAGTCTAATCGAATTGCTCTTGCTCACTTGGGGGTAAATGCCGGCTTGTTTGAAGGAATCGTAAAGGCTTGCGAGTTTCTTCTCCCCCATGGCGTCCGCCAGATCGTTTTTGTTGCCAATCGCTTCGATGGTGTACGGACTTTGGATCGCGGTCATGCCGATGAGGATGTGTCCGCCGGCCTTGCGGATGGAAGTCTGCGCGCCGATCCGGTTGCCATTGATCGCGATGGCCTCGGCGCCGTTCTGGAACATCAGCGAAACGAGCTGCTGCAGATCGAGATCGGTGACCACGCGGATGTTGCTGGACGTGCCGACGCGGGAGGACGAGGTCTGATCCGACTGACTTGCGGCGATCGGGTCGGCCAAGGTCATGGTGATCCCCTGCCCCTCGACGGCGACCGTGCCGTTGAGCATCTCATCCTGCAGCAGGGCCTCGCTTTTGACGGTGCCGGAGATCTTCTTGGATTGCGCGTCCACCTGAGTGCGCAGCGAGTTCACGTCCTTGGTGAGACCGTCGATCTGGCTGTTGCGGTCCTCGAGCTGGCCGGCGAGGGTCTGCCGCACCTGCTTGCGCGGGTCGGATTGAAGCTGCTGGACGAACAGGCTCCCCGCAAAGCCGACTCCCACGCAGATGAGGAAGACGATGATGCGGGTCGCCCAGACGGATAGTGCGGAACGGTGCTCGTGGACCAGTCGGGAGTCGGAGAACATCGGGTCCATCGGCCGGTTGACCAAATCGTCGATGAGCCGCAGCGAATCGTCGTTGGTTTTGCGACGGCGGCGGGTGCGGATGGCGCCCGCGTCGTCGGGCGACAATGCGTGATGGGAATCGATGCCGCGTACGGATGCCGAGAAGATCGCACGGCGTCGGACCGGCTCGTTCTCCTTGGGCACGGGGAACGAGACCGGTGCCGTGAGGTCAGGAGCCATACCGCTCCCCCAGCTCCTTGCGCAGCAACGTCACGCCCTGCCTGGTGTAGATGTATCCGGCGAGCCAGTACATGGCCAGTCCCCAAATGCCCGCGGCAAGGGCTGCAAGATAGAGCAGATGGAAGAACGTGGAGGTGCCCAGATCGGCGAAGATCAGTCCGACGATGGACATCATGAGCAGTGCGGTGCCCGCCTTGCCCACGAAATGCACCGGCAAAGGACCGTAGTCGTACTGCGCGAGCCAGATGACCTGGATGGCCATCCACAGGTCGCGCAGACCGACGATGATCAGCATCCACCAAGGGATGATGCCGGCTATGCCCAACGCCAGAATGGAGCAGAAGATGAGCAGTCGATCGGCGATGGGATCGAGAATCTGCCCGATCTTGCTCACCTGATTGAAACGGCGAGCAATGATGCCGTCAAGACCATCGGAAGCTGAGGATACGGCAATCAGCGCCAGTGCGGCGATCATCTCGTGCCGTGACACCAGAACGGTGATGAACGGAATCGAGATGATGCGCAACGCACTGATGATGTTGGGCACGGTGAAGTAGATGTCCCGCGCCTCCGGGCTGTATCTGCTGGTGTTGGCTTTCTGGCTGGTCATGTCCACCTAAAACAATTGAATGATCAGATGCGCGACGCCTGCAATGCGGTCACGATGATGCCACGTGCGCCGACCTCGTACAGGTCGTCCATCAGCTGGTTCACCTTGGCCTTGGGCACCATGACGCGTACGGCGTTCCACTGCTTGTCGTGCAGCGGGGAGATGGTCGGGCTCTCGAAACCGGGGGTCACGGCCACGGCGGCGGCCACCTTGCTGATCGGGATGTCGTAGTCCATGAGCACGTACTGGTGTGCGGTGAGCACGCCCTGAAGGCGGCGGGACAGCACCGCCAGACGCGGGTCGTTGGTATCAAGGCGCGGGGAGCGGATGAGGCAGGCTTCGGAGTGCATGAGCGGCTCGGCGAAGATGCGCAGGCCGGCGTTGCGCAACGTGGTACCGGTGGAGACCACGTCGGCGATGAGGTCGGCCACGCCGAGCTGCACGGAGGATTCCACGGCGCCGTCCAGGTGGATGGTCTCGGCCGTGATGCCGTGATCGGTCAGATAGTCCTGCACGAGCTTGTCGAAGGTGGTGGCCACGCGCTTGCCCTGGATGTCCTCAAGCTTGGAGATCGGCGACTCGTTCGGCGCGGCGAAGCGGAAGGTGGAGGCTCCGAAGCCGAGCGGAAGATGCTCGATGGCTTCGGTGCCGGAGTTCTTGAGCAGGTCCTCGCCGGTGATGCCGACGTCGATGGCGCCACGTCCCACGTACACGGCGATGTCCAGCGGGCGCAGATAGAACAGTTCGATGTCGTTGTCCGGGTCCTGGACGACGAGCTGGCGCGGATTGGTGCGCAGACGGTATCCCGCCTCGGCCAGCATGTTCCAAGCAGGCTCGGACAGCATGCCCTTGTTCGGAACGGCGATTCTCAGCATAAATGCTCCTCTCCCTGATGGGAGTTACTGTGTGTACAGCTTCCTACGACTCAGATTTCCACGACGCAATCAATCGGTTGCGGCATTGAAGACGTTGCTCTCGGCTGTGGCCCGGCCAATGCCTTGTGCGTGGCACGAAGCGCGGTGCACAGGACCACGCACAAGGCATCGGCAGGAATGGCCAATCGGATTGTGGCCGGTCAGATTCCGGCCCGCCGTCACAGATGTTTGTAGACGTCCTCGAGGGTCAGACCGTGCTTGATCATCATCACCTGAACGTGGTAGATGAGTTGGCTCATCTCCTCGGCGGTGCGGTCGGCGCCTTCGTACTCGGCGGCCATCCAGGTCTCGCCGGCCTCCTCGATGATCTTCTTGCCGATGAAGTGGGTGCCCTTGTCCAGCTCCTCGACGGTCAGGGAGCCCTCGGGGCGGGTCTCGGCCTTCTCGCTCAGCTCGGCGAACAGGGATTCAAACGTCTTCATAATGTTGTGTTTCCTTTATTGATACGGTTGCGTCGATTGCGTCGGGCGCGGATGCATGGATGCCGCCGCGCCGGTCGACAATCAGTCCTTGTAGGCGGCCTCGGCCTTGGTGCGGATATCATCGATGGCCTGGGCGGGGCTTTCGGCACCGTACACGGCGGAACCGGCCACCAGCACGTCGGCACCGGCCTCGGCCACGATGTGCGCGGTCTTGGGGCTCACGCCGCCATCCACCTGGATGCGGGTCTTGAGGCCGCGGCGGGTGATCTCGTCGCGCAGGCGACGCACCTTGGCCATCTGGTTGTCGAGGAACTTCTGGCCACCGAAACCGGGCTCAACGGTCATGATGAGAATCATGTCGAACTCGTCGAGGATGTCGAAGATCGGTTCGACCGGTTCGGCCGGGCGGACGGCGAAGCAGGCCTTGCAGCCCATGTCGCGCAGCTGGCGGGCCAGACGCACGGGGGCGTGCGTGGCGCCCATGTGGAAGGACACGGAGGCGGCGCCGAGCTTGGCGTACTCCGGGGCCCAACGGTCCGGGTCCTCGATCATGAGGTGCACGTCCACCGGCAGGTCGGTGACCTCGCAGATGCGCTTGACGATCGGCTCGCCCAGCGTGAGGTTCGGAACGAAATGATGGTCCATCACGTCCACATGGACGAGGTCCGCGTTGGCGATGGCCTTGAGGTCTCGCTCGAGGTTGCAGAAATCGGCGGACAGAATGCTGGGTGCGATTGCGATCTTGCTCATGGTTTCCTACCTTATCTTTCAAATGGGACTTGCCCCGGTATTTCGCGGGGCGTCGGGTCGCCGTTAACGCTTCTTTTGCTTGTTCTTCTCCTCTTCGACGCTTTGGCGCTCGAGCTCGTCGGCGGTGACCGCCTGGAGTTTGCGAGCCTGCTCCTGCGCGTCGGTGCCGTGCTGGTAGAGCACGACGAAGAGGATGCAGCCGAGGACGAACACGATGATGGCGGTCCATACGTTGGTCCGCAGGCCCAGAATCACCGTGGAGTAGTTGATGCGCACGTTCTCGATCCATGTGCGGCCGAGGCCATACCACATCATGTACATGGCGAACTGCTGACCGGCCTTGAGCCGATCGGCGAGTTTCCTGCCGAGATAGACGATGATCGCGGCACCGATGAGGTTCCAGATCATCTCATAGAGGAAGGTGGGATGGAACAGCGTGGTGGTGTAGTCCGGGCACTGCGAACCGCTGTAGCAGATCTCGGACTTGCCGATGGCGTCGGCGTCGTTGAGTTTCAGGCCCCACGGCAGGGTCGTGGGCCAGCCGTACAGCTCCTGGTTGAACCAGTTGCCGAGGCGGCCGATGGCCTGCGCGACCAGCAGGGCGGGCGCGATGGAGTCCGCGAAGATGGCGAACGGGTAGCGGCGGTGACGGCACCAGAGGAACGCGGTCAGCGCGCCCACGGAGATGCCGCCGAAGATGGCCATGCCGCCCTCCCAGACCTTGAGGATGTTCACCGGATCGCCGGTGGGCGGGAAGTACATGCTTGGCGTGGTGATGCAGTGGTACAGGCGGGCGCCGACCAAAGCGCAGGGTACCGTGACCAGCGTGGTGTCGAGAATCTGGTCGAAGGTGCCGCCGTACCGCTTCCAGCGGGTGGTCAGGATCCACACGGCCACACAGATGCCGATGAGGATGCAGATCGCGTACATGTGGATGGTGAACGGACCGATCTGGAATTTGGAGAAGGTCGGCGAAGGGATATAAGCCAGATTCATGCTGCCTCTACTTGCTGGACTTGCCGGGGTCACGCCTGCGCATGACCACATGGTGTTGCGTGCACTACCCTACCGTGCGGCACGCACCGCATCGTGCTCATGGCATGCATGGGACGGTGCGGTGCGGCCACGACACACGTATGCCGCAGCGTTGTGATACACGCGATGCATCAACGGGCGTTGTGGATGCCCTCGGCCAGTTCCTCGCTCTTGGCGGCCAGCAACTTCAGGCCTTCGGCGGTGTCGCGCGCGGTCCTGTTGTCGTCCGCGAGCAGCGTGTGAACCAGCGCGGAGCCGACGATTACGCCGTCCGCGTAGGAGCCCACCTTGGCGCCCTGCTCGGCGGTGGACACGCCGATGCCGACGCACACGTTTTCAGCGCCGGCCTTGCGGGTGCGCTCCACGAGCACCTCGGGAGAGGCGTCGAGATGCGCGCGTTCACCGGTGACGCCCATGCGGGCGGCCGCGTACACGAAGCCGCGGGCGTTCTTCGCCACGGTCTCGAGACGTTCGTCGGCCGAATCCGGGGAGACCAGGAAGATGCGGTCGAGGCCATGGCGGTCGGAGGCCTCAATCCACTCGCCCGCCTCGTCCGGGATGAGGTCCGGGGTGATGAGGCCCGCGCCGCCGGCGTTCTCGAAGTCGGTGGCGAAACGCTCCACGCCGTAGTGGTAGATGAGGTTCCAGTAGCTCATGACGAGCGGCACGCCGCCGGCGTTGGCCACCGTCTCGACGGCCTCGAACACGCGCTTGATGGTCTCGCCGTTCTTCAGGGCGATGGAGGACGCGGCCTGGATGACCGGGCCGTCCATGACCGGGTCGGAGTAGGGCAGGCCGATCTCGACGGCGTCGACACCGTGCTCGACCATCGTCTTGAGCGCTTCGAGCGAGACGTCCGGGTTCGGGAAGCCGTAGGGCAGGTAGCCGATGAAGGCGGGCTTGTTGGCGGCCTTGAACTTGGCGAACATCGCCTCGGTCTGGCTGGGCTCGTGGCTGATGCCCAGCGGCTGGCCGGAGGGCGTGGTTGCAGTGTTGGTCATAGTAAAGCTTTTCCTTTTTCGTTGTTGCTTCTCTCAGTCGTCATCTCACTGGCTCCCCGCTGGAGGGGAGCTGTCACGAAGTGACTGAGGGGAGGTTCTACAAGAGATTGTGCTTATTCCGCGCCTCAGGCCACGGTGTTGCCGTGCGCGCCGGTCACTTCAAGGGCCTTGGCCTGGTCATCGGTCAGGTAGCCGAACCACTTGCCGGCGGTGGCCATATCCTTGTCGCCGCGGCCGGAGATGTTGATGATCATCACGGCCTTGTCGTAGCCCTTGGCCTTGAGATCGGCGGCGGCCTTGTATGCGCCGGCCACGGCGTGCGAGCTCTCGATGGCGGGGATGATGCCTTCGGTCTGGCTCAGGTCGCGGAAGGCGTTCATGGCCTCCTCGTCGGTGGCCCAGCTGTAGTTCACGCGGCCGATGTCCTTGAGCCAGGCGTGCTCGGGACCCACGGAGGCGTAATCGAGGCCGGCGGAGATGGAATACGTGTCGAGCGTCTGGCCCTCGTCGGTCTCCAGCAGGTAGCTCTTGGCACCCTGGAACATGCCGAGCTGGCCGGTGCCGGGCGCGAAGCGGATGGCGTGCTTGCCGGACTCGGGGCCGTTGCCGCCGGCCTCATAACCGTAGAGGTTCACGCGCTCATCGTCGAGGAAGGCGTTCATCACGCCGATGGCGTTGGAACCGCCGCCCACGCAGGCGCACACCGCGTCCGGATGGTCGATGCCGTACCAGTCCTGAAGCTGCTGCTTGGCTTCCTCGCCGATGATTTTCTGGAAGTCGCGCACCATGGCCGGGAACGGATGCGGGCCCGCGACCGTGCCGAGCAGGTAGTGGGTGTCCTTGACGTTGGTGACCCAGTCGCGCAGGGCCTCGTTGATGGCATCCTTCAAGATGCGGTCGCCGAGCGTGACCTCGACCACCTCGGCGCCGAGCATGCGCATACGGGCCACATTGAGGGCCTGACGGCGGGCGTCGATCTGGCCCATGTAGATGCGGCACTTGAGGCCCATCATCGCGCACACGGTGGCGGTGGCCACGCCGTGCTGGCCGGCACCGGTCTCAGCGATCACGCGGGTCTTGCCCATGCGCTTGACGAGCAGGGCCTGGCCGAGCGCGTTGTTGATCTTGTGCGCACCGGTGTGGTTCAGATCCTCGCGCTTAAGGAAGATGCGGGCGTCCAGTCCGGTCTTGTCCTTGATGAGCTGGGCGAAGCGCGGCGCTTCGGTCAGCGGGCTCGGACGTCCCACATAACGCTGCTGCAGGGTCATGAACTCCTTGTGGAATTCGGGGTCGGCCTTGGCCTCGTTGTAGACGCGCTCGAGCTCATCCAGCGCGGTGATGAGGGCCTCGGGCACGTAGCGGCCGCCGAACTGTCCCCAGTACGGTCCCTGATGCTCGCTCAACGGGGTGGATTCGGATGCTTTCACTTGTGCTCCTGCCTTTACTAGTCGTTCCACTGCAAGTTCATGATTGTCGGCCGTGGCTACGCCCTCGCCCACCAGCACGGCGTCCGCGCCGGCCCGGCCGTAGTCCTCGACCTCGACAGCACCGAATACGCCGGACTCCGCCACCTTGATGACGTCGTCGGGCAGATCGGCGGCCAGTTCGTTGTATTTGTTCACGTCCACGCGCAGGTTCTTGAGGTTGCGCGCGTTGATGCCGATCACCTTGGCGCCGGCCTTACGGGCGCGTTCGATCTCCTCGCGGGTGTGCGTCTCCACGAGCACGGTCATCTTCAGTTCGTGTGCGAGGTCGAGCAGGTGCTTGAGCTTGTCGTCATCCAGCGCGGCGACGATGAGCAGCACCAGATCGGCGCCGTGGGCGCGGGCCTCGTAGATTTGGTAGTCGGTGACGATGAAGTCCTTGCGCAGCAGCGGGATGTGCACGGCGGCGCGGACCTTGTCGAAATCGTCGAGGCTGCCAAGGAACCTGCGACCTTCGGTGAGCACGGAGATCGCGCTTGCGCCACCCTGCTCGTATTCGCGGGCCAGCGCGGCCGGGTCGGGGATGTCGCTCAGGTGGCCCTTGGACGGGGATGCGCGCTTGATTTCGGCGATCACCGGGATACCGTCAGCGCGCTTGAGCCATCGCATCGCGTCGATCGGGGCCGGGGCCGCCAGCGCGGCCTGCTTCACTTCCTCCAGCGACACGGTACGCTCGCGGGTTTGCTGGTCCTCCAGCGCGCCCGCCACCAGTTCGTCCAAAACCGACATGATTCTCCCTTTGTTGGTGGTCGATCATGCGACACTCTAGGTCACCCTCTGGCCGATGGGCCTTGTGCGTCCTATATTTTGGGCGCTTCGGTCCATATCGATGACGGCGAATGTCCATTCCATCGGCCTTCCCTCCTCCATTCCGGTTTTCACTGCCCGGCGAGGGCCGGGCCGCGATGCATCGCTTCGTCTCCACGCTCGCCACACACTCGCTGCCGGCGCTCGACTGCGCAGGCCGGATCAAGCTCCGGACCACCAACGCCGAACACGACGGCTACGCCACCAGCGAGCGCAGCAGCGCGATCTCCTCGCGATGTGTGTCGGGCTTGACCTCCTTGGTTTCGAGGATCATCGGCAGACGCGCCATGTCGGGGTCGTTAACAAGCTGCGTGAAGAACGGGATACCGAGCTGCCCCTCGCCGATGTTGGCGTGGCGGTCCTTGTGCGAGCCGAGCCCGAACTGGGAGTCGTTCACATGGATGGCCTTGACCCTGTCGAGCCCGATGATGTCGTCCAGCCGGCGCTTGACGCCGTCGTAGTCGTTGACCAGATCGTAGCCGGCATCCAGCACATGACAGGTGTCGAACGTGACTCCGATATGTTCCTTGTCCTCGACGCCGTCGATGATCGCGGCGAGTTCCTCGAAGCTTTGTCCGCACTCGGTGCCTTTGCCCGCCATCGTCTCCAGCAGCACCATGACGCCGCTCGCCCGCTCGAGCACGCGGTTCAACCCCTTGCTGATCAGATGGCATCCCGTCTCGGCGCCTTGGCCCACATGCGCGCCGGGGTGGATGTTGATGTACGTCTCCTGTCCCGCCTCGCGAATCGGTGTCAGCAGTTCGATGTCCTCAGCCAGCGCCTCGATGGCGAACGCGCGCTTGGTCTCCTCTTTGCTGGCGAGATTGTAGACGTAGGGCGCATGGACGACCAGCGGCCCGTAGTGCTCGGCCTTCAGCCGCGCGCCGAACTCCCCCGCCCCCGCCGGGTCCAATGCCTTCGACCGCTTGCCGTACGGGGAGCGCGGGAAGAACGCGAACGCGGACCCGCCTTCCTCATGCGAGCGTTTGATCAGCGCGTCCCATCCGCCGGCCGTGGACAGGTGCGATCCGATGAGCAGGCCCGCATTCCCCGTCGTTGTCGTAGCAGCAGTGGCCGTTCCCGTTGTTTTCGTCGGTATCGCTGTCGTCGTCCCCGTTGTTTCCGTCATTTCCGATCCTCACTCCCCTGAAGTCTTCCCTGGATGGTCCGCCGGGTTCCGGCGGATCGTCCGTACTCCGTCTCCGTCCTCTTGCCAGGCCCGCAACCGGGACCGCGAACGGTCACCCTCCGCATTGTACGGCGTCGCCCGTCGGTGTGCGGCATCATCACATTCCGCTGACATTTGAACTGGAAGAATCGAAAGCATGAAGCAATTCATTTCCCATTGGCTGGTGCTGACCGTTGCGGCGGGCGTCATGGTCGCCGTGCTGCCCGGCATGGAGGCGGTGGGCGAGCCGCCGATTCTCGGCATCGCCGCGTTCTCCCTGTTCATGGCGCTGATCAACGCGTCCATCAAGCCGGTGATCCACATGCTCGCCCTACCCATCTCCGTGCTGACACTGGGCCTGTTCGCGTTGGTGCTCAACTGGATGTTCATGGAACTCGCCTCATGGCTGGCCCTCTCCCTGTTCGACGTGGGCGTCATCATCCACGGGTTCTGGTGGGCGGTGCTCGGCTCGCTCATCATGGCCATCGTCTCCGGCATCGTCGGCTCGATCATCGGCGAATAGGCGGCGGCCGTCTCGCTGTTTCGACATTCCGGCATCTCCCCGGCCGACGGGGCAGACGCTTGCGGCCGGATGTGCGCAGCCGGGTGTGCGTTGCGCGCGCTCCGATGGGATTCCCGCCGGGAAGCATGCGTACGACGTGGGTCGGGGGTCGGGATCATCGCCGTTGGGCATGCCTCGCCGCCCGACCGTATACAGTGGATACCGAAACATATGGCGGCGCATGGAGCCGTCATCCCGGCTCCGACGCCGCATGCTGGCGCACCGACGCGCCTGCCATGCCCGACCGTTGCAAAGGATCGCTCATGTACCTCGTTCTGGAATCGTTCGCATACGACTAATACGGTTCGGACCGGCTCACCGCCTCATCCGTTCCTTATGCATCGTGGCCGCACAGATTGCAGCCGCGACATGCAGTTATGCGAATATTCCGGACAATCGCCCTGAACATCCATATGAATCCGCGTCGCAGACTCTTCACGTTTTCTCGCGCGCGCTCGCCGGATTCCGTTCGGGGCATGACATCGAAACGAGTCACCATGAACGCCGATAATTCTTCCTCGTCCCCGCGGTCTTCACAGCTTCCGCATCCCTCGCCCTCCCCGGTCCCGACTGTCCCGCCGAATCCGGCGTCAGGGCACGACCGCTCATGCGCGGCAGTCCCGCCGACATCCCGCTCGCTGTGGCACAGCCGCGCCTATCGCGACTGGTTCGCGGCCGACACTGCCGACGTGTGCGCGGTCAGCCTGCGCACGTTCTCCATACCGCTGGTCGGCCTTGCGCTCTCCGGCTCGCCGTTCGGGGCAGGTCTGCTCGTCACCGCGGAATCGGCGATCGGGCTGGTCCTGATGTCGTTCGGCGGCGCGATCGCAGACCGGCATGACCGGCGCCGTCTCATGATCGCCCTCGGCCTGATTGGACTGGCGCTGTCCGTCGTCGCGACCGGCATGCTCGCATCCGGCACGATGACCACGCTCGCATTCGCCGTGTTGGTCGTCCTGTTCGCCGTCACGAACGGACTGCTGGGACCATCCAATGACGCGATGCTCAAATCAATCGTGCCGATGGAACGGTTCGCCAAGGCGCAGGCCATTCGCGAGGCGCGCGAATCCTGCGTCGAACTGTCCAGCGGAGTGATTGGCGGGTTGCTGTACCGGCTCGCCGGATGGCTCCCGTTCCTCGTCTCCACCATCCTGTACGGCATCGCCTCAGCCACGGCATTGCGACTGCCGAAGCGCACTGGTGCGGATGGAATCGAGGCCGTCGATGCCGTGGCAACGTCGCCGACGACGCCCACGGTGACTGCCACATCCGGCGACAATCCGTCGTTTCTTACGCAGTTCATCGAGGGTTGGTGTTGGACGCTGACCCGGCGTGTGATTCTCGCGGCCATCGTGCAGGGCGCGATCATCAACGTCGCCTGCGTGGGGAGCATCGTCGGCGTGCAGATCATGCTCGCCGCGCGCGGCACTGACGCCGCGCTCATCGGACTGGTCGGCACGGTGACCGGCATCGCCGCGTTCGTCGGGTCGATGGCCGCCGGATGGCTGGTCGACCATGTCCCCACCGGCTTGATCATCATGCTTACGTTCGCCGTGCTGACGGCCGCGATGGTCCCGCTGTTGTTCACCGACTCCTACATCGTAATCGTCGTATGTCTGGCCGCGCCGGCCCTGCTGTTCCCCGCGCTGAACGCCGGCGAGCTTGGATTCATCTACGGGCGCACGCCGGACGACATGCAGGGACGCGTCTCCACCGTGTTCGAGACGACGGTCGGTGTGCCCGGCGCGCTCGCCCCGGCGCTCGTCGGATGGCTGCTGCAGGCTCCCGGGTTCGGATTCCGCGCGGTCATGATGTTGGTCGTCGTGTGCTCGGCTGCGGGCCTCGTGCTCGCCTGCGTCACTGCGACTAGGACCATCCCGTTGCCCGAGCACTGGAGTCAGGTCGAACTGTGATTGTTCGTTGCCGGCTTGGCACCTGATTGTCGGTACCAGGCGTCGAGCCGGGCGTCATTGCGGTACGATAGCCCGAAAACAGCGTTCTCGCCATATTGTGTACAACCCGGTGCGGTACTATACGCGAAATCGGCTGTTTTTCGCATGTCGTACCGCGGCGGTGCCCGGGACCGATCTGCCGTACTGGAGCAGAATGGCTTGTTTCCGCGGTTTGTGATTCCGCCATATTGCCACGACGCTGAATGAAAACGATTGCGTGAGCTGTTGTACCACGCTGTTGCGGTACAACAGCTCGAAAAGAACCGAATCGGTGTATCGTACCGCGCTCACAGGTGCCGGATCATGCTCGTGCTGCCGCAATGGCGACTATTGCCGCCGCACCCCGGTATGGCTTGACAGGCACTCGCCGGCCCGTCATCGGGCATTCGTCGGTCACACCAGCGGCCGGCGGGCATCCAGCTCGCAGATGATGCCGGTCTCCTTGCGAATCCATTCGGACGCCTGCAACGCGGCAAAATTCCACAGCGCATATGGCATGCCACCGAAGTTGGGATGCTCGGCCCAGAAGGTCAGGTTGTCGCCGTACGCGGTGAGTGTGTCGCCCTCGGAGGCCGGCATCGCGGCGCGATACAGCTGATCGGCCAGTGTCGCGACGAATTCTTGCGCGGCGCCCAACGTATCGATGAGATGCTGGTCGGCGGTAGGCGGCGGACCTACAATCTCCCATGATTCGACATCCGCGGCGTCCCAGTGGACGTTCTCGCCATCCACCTTTCGCTCGATCGTTACGAACAGTCGGGCGAACTCGTCCGAGGTCAGTCCGGTCGCCCTGCGGCGCGTGGACAGCTCGATCGGTGTCATGTGCTCTCCTTCGTAGACGATAGGCCCGCACGACGTTTGTGTGGCTATGAAGCATCATATGACCATGCCGTCGATTTTCAGCGCTGCTGGTATCGAGCCGTCGGCTTTCGGGGAATGCGACCGCATGGCCTTCGTGACACCCGTGACATGACTCGACTCGACTTTGCATCATCCCAATCACCCGTATGTAATCGCGAGAATCAACAAAATGGGCAGAAGAATCGATTATAATCGATTTCTAGGCATATTATCCAAGAAAACTACGATGTAGTTGGTTTTACTTCGGCAAAGGAAGAAGCCATCATGATTGAACGCCCTACGTATATGCATCAGATACAGCCTTTCATTGGGAAGAACATCATCAAGGTGCTTGTAGGAGCCCGGCGTTCCGGCAAATCAACACTGTTGAAGCTCATCGGACTGCGGATGAGCGCCGAGGGTGTTCCAAAGCAATCCATGCTCCACATCAATTTCGAATCAGGAACCTATTCCTCCATCACGGACGCGGAAGGGCTGATCCGATACGTCAACGAACGAATGGCGGGAATCACCGGTACCGTCCGTTTGTTTTTCGATGAGATTCAAGAGATCGACCACTGGGAGAAAGCCATACGTTCCTTCATGGTCGATTACGATGCGGATATCTATTTGACCGGGTCGAACGCGCGCATGCTGTCCAGCGACCTTGCCACCTACATCACCGGTCGATACGTGACCATCAATGTCTACCCGTTCTCATTCGCGGAATTCCTCGACGCATACCGGCAATCAGTGGGCCCGATTGACGAGCGCACGGCTTTCCGCCGATATGTCGCCCAAGGCGGATTTCCGTTCCAGACAGACTTGGCCTTCGATGAAATCGCATCCTTGCAGTACCTCAACGATTTGTTCTCGACCATACTGTTCAAAGACGTCGTCCGTCACGCGGGCATACGTGACACGGACGCTCTCGAACGTGTCATCCGTTACGTCATCAGCGAGGAGGGCCACCTGCTCACGGCAGCCAACATCGCCGCATATATGAAAAGCGAACATCGCAAGGTATCGGCGGAAACGATTGCGAACTATCTTAACGTCGCCAGCAAGGCATTTCTTATTTACCGTGTGCCCCGTGAGGATGCCATAGGCAAGCGCGCGTTGAAAATCAACGAAAAATACTATGTGGTCGATCAGGGACTGCGCAGCGCCATCGGGATCAGCAACACGAATACGATTGATCAGGTTCTGGAGGGCATCGTCTACATGGAGCTTCGGCGAAGAGGATACGAGGTTCGGGTGGGCAAGATCAATGATAAGGAAATAGATTTCATCGCACGGCGGGGGGATGAGATTTCCTACTATCAGGTCGCTTATCTTGTCGGTTCGCATCAGACGGCGGACCGGGAGTTCGGCGCGTTTGACGGCATCCGCGACAATTGGCCCAAATATGTCCTGAGCATAGATGAGTTTCCTCAGATGCAAGATGGCATCCGTGGCATGAACATCATCGACTGGCTGCTCTCCGATAACGACGACTGATTCGACATCACCTCAGGAAAGCGATGGGCTATTGTCGTATCGGGAGAACGGGATACCGGTGGAAACAGTCGGAATACGTTCAAAAGCATGACTGTGGCGTTGGACGATGGGGACCGTCGCCGAACCAACCGGACCAGTCGACGACCGCTTCGATGTTGTTGCCGTCCGGGTCCAGTACGAACGCCGAGTAATAGCCGGGATGATAGGGTCGCGGCCCTGGGGCGCCGTTGTCCCGGCCTCCGGCGGCGAGCGCGGCGACGTGGAATGCGCGGACGGCATCGATGCTTGGGGCGAGGAAGGCGAGGTGGGTGACGGGTGAGACCGTTTCGGTTCCGTCATGGCTGTGGCTGGTTGCGTCGGTGTCCGTCGGCGAGAGATAGAAGTCGGAGTGGAGGGTGCCGTCGTTCACGCCGAATCCGAGCGTCGGCTCGTGATGCGCCTTGACGATGTAGCCGAGTGGGGCGAGCGCCCGTGTGTAGAAGTTGACGCTGCGTTCGATGTCCGTCACATGTAGAGTGATGTGGTCCAGCACGTGCGCAACGGTACGCGCTTCGGCTGCCGTCCGCATGCTTCCGGTCGCGCCGTGGACATGTGCCGGCGTTTACGCATCGGCTACAGAGATGATATGGACGTGGACGGAGGATGAGTCAGTGGGTGACGGCGAGCGTATGTCCTGTTTCCTAGTGGAGGTTGGCGGCGACCGTGGCGTCGATGAACCGTAGCGAACAGTCGTCCGGCTTGGGGTTGCCCAACGGCTCGATGGTGCCGAACCAGACGAGGGCTTCGTCGAAGATGACAAATTCGCTGCAGGATTCGACGGCGTGCACCGTGCATCCCAGCGCGCGGAGCCTGTCCATGTTGCGTTCGGTGCGGGCGCGCGAGGCCGGTGTCGCCGTGGACGAGAGGCGTACGGTGACGTCGACTTTTACTCCCCTGCCGACCGCCTTGAGAATTACGTTGTCGACTTGTTTGATGGCGCGTTCCGATAGGTATCCGGCATGGATGGTCATCGTGTGCCCGCAATGATCGATGTCATCACGGAGCGTCTTGAGGAATCCCGCCGCGGTGATGACGGGCGTATCCTTGCCGGCATCCGTCTGCGTCAGACTCGCCTTGCGCTGCATCAACGCCTTCGTCTTGGCCTGTCGCATCGCGCAGGTCCGGTCCTCTTCGGACAGCAGTGGCTCATATCCTTGCGCCAAATATGCCTTCAATCGTTTGCGATACATGCCAGTGGCCATGGGCACGGTCACATCGATATAGTCGTAGACGCGTACCTCACGTTTGCCATCATTGTCTCGATGCAGTCGTCCCACGTATTGGGTGACGGCCGCTTCCACGGACACCGGAGCGGCGAGCAGAAGCGTATCGAGCCGTTTCTGGTCGAATCCTTCGCCGATATAGCTGCCAGTCGCCACGACGGCCAGACTCTCCTCTGGGGGAACATGGGCGAGCCTGTCTAGGTTGGCTTGTCTGGTTTTCTTCGGATCGGCGCCATAGAGAAGGATCACATGCGCGCATCCGCGTGTTCGTAGCCCATCGGCGAGCGCTTTGGCGTGTTCGATGCGTTTGGTGAGCAGAAGTGGCGTGCGGCCTTCGTCGATGATGTTCATGGCATCGTTGAGAATCATGGCGTTGCGTTCCTCATTGGCACATGCCGCTTCAAGATAGTCGTGATACGTGTATGGTTCGATGAGGTCGAGGTTGACGGGCGTGAATCGCGGAATGAACCGGCGTGTGAAGTGTTGCGAGGCCATCTGGTCTTTGACATCGACGGTGTGCCGTACCGGCCCGCATTGCATGACGGCTATGGGATGCATGCCGTCGTCACGTTTCAAGGTGCCGGTAAGTCCATAGACGTATTTGGCGGTGGCCGCTTGTGCGATTGCTTCGGTGTCGATGGAGGCGACGTGGTGGCATTCGTCGAAAATCACCATGCCGTAGTTCCTGACAAGGGCTTTGACGTGCTTGTCTCCGGGCACGTCGCCTTGTTCGAAGAGCGATTGCGCCAATGCGATGTCGATGATGCCGTTGGGTTCGTTACGTCCACTTCCGATCTGGCCGATGACGTTGCGTTGTCGTCGACTGATTCGTCCGGTTCTGGTTCGCAATGGCGGCAGTGTTGCTGTGACGTTGAGGAACTGTTCGAGCCGTTCCTTCCACTGACTGAGCAGCGCAGACGACCGTAATACAATCAACGTGCTGGTTTTGCGTTTGGCGATGAGATCGGCTGCTATCACGGTTTTACCGAAGCCAGTTGGCGCGATGAGGATGCCGTTGTCATGTGCGAGCAGGGCTTTTGCGGCGGAGATTTGCTGTTTGTTGAGTGTGCCGGTGAATTGTGCGCGTATGCGTTTGCCCGCATTGCGTTCGTCCGTGCAGGTCACTGTGTCTCCGGCCTCGCTCAGTAAGGTGGCCAGTGGATCTTTGCACCCACGAGGCAGTAGGATTGCGGCATCTGTTTCTTCGCCGCGATAGATAATGCGCGGCTTGTTGTACACGGGTTGGCGCATGGCCTGCGCTCGGTAGAAATCCGAATTGGCGAATGCTGCGAGTCGTCGTATCGCGTTGAGCGCGGGCGCCGTCATGCCGTTTTTCGGTATGACAAGCATATTGCGCTCGACGATATTGACGGTTTCGGGGACATCCGATGAGGTGAGCGTTCTGCGCTGTTTGGCGGAATGGTCCCCATCGAATCGGTCAAATATCGACTGCTGATAGGCGTTGTCATCCGGTCGCGTGTGCGTTGCGTCCGAATGTGCAGGGGATTTCTTGGCCAAAGATTCCGCAGGTGGTCCTTCCCGGTTGAGACTGCCCAGCGGTCCTTCCAACGTTGAGGACAGGGAAGCAATGGCATGCACTTGCTCGGGCGTGATTCGCCTGATTGAGGCCAGATATGCCCACTGGTCCGGATATGGCTCGAATCGTTCATCCACGAACACGCTGTTGCCTTTGTCCCTTGCCAAACGTTGCAGAGGCAGTGCGATTAGATTGCCGAAACCACCGGCGGGTAACGTGTTCTGATTGGGAAACATACGATCGTATGAGCGGAATGTGATGTGCACCAGATCGGACGCTTCGGTGAGCAATACGTCTCCCATACGCCGGGCTTGAGCGGCTTCGACCTGTTCGGTGAAGAACAGCCACAGGTGTCCTCCGTCACCGGAGCGTGAACGTTCCATGGCCGGCGTCAGACCATGCTGCTCGCAGATACGTCGGGTCGCCGTGATCTCATCGCGCCAGCCGGCGTCGTCGAAATCGATGGCCAGAAACCAGACCTTTGACTCCTTGGACATCGGGTACATGCCGACGACATTCGTCATCCTCATGTCTCGCTTGGTGAAATGCTCAAGCAATACCTGATCGGTCAGAGGCTTGCAGCGACGCTGATTCGGCGGGGTGGGCACCCTTTTGCCATTCGGCAATGTGGTCCATTCATTCCACGCTGCCGGCGCATATCCGACCTTGCCGGTTTTCTGAATCACGAATCCGTGCGCGTATACGTCGTCACGGCCACAGAACAGGGAACGGAATAATTGAATCTTCCGTTCAGGCGCACTGCGGGCATTGATTGACGACGATGACGACGATACCGATGCATCGGCTCGTTTGCCTTCAACGCTTTTCGAATCGTTTCCGCCGCGCGTGGATTCCATCCGTTGCAGCTCCTGCGCGTGGGTTCGGCGTTCATATTCGCATTTGCCAAGTCGCCAGTCGGCCTGTGACACGTACCGGATTCCACCCATGCCGATTCCTGTGGTAGAACCGCTTTTCATGTGTGATTCGTTCGCGCTGGCGCCTTTGCCGTCACGATGGCACAGTATTACCGCAGGCGCAGTTCCACCGGCATGTTCGATGACATCGTCAAGGACGAAAAGCTGATCAAACAGTACGGCATATTCCGGTTCAGCCATATCAGCCGCGCTCCTTTGACCGACGGATTCGTCTGTTACCCAACACGTTACCGTCGTGCCCAAACAACCGCCGACATTATCAGGACGGAACGGCCATTTCATCATTCGTGATGAATCCGCAATTCATGACCATCGCCAATGGATGTGAACATCTGTTGTTTCCCTATGACGCCCAGTGCAAAATATGCACAGTCGGCATCGGACGCGTCCTTGATGTGATGACGAAGTAGAGTCCCGCCTGCATCGAAGACGCTGGTACCATTTGTGTGATCGCAACCTGTCCTACCCTGAGACGCGTTCCGCACGCGACTCGGACAAACATAGGGTCAATTCACTCTGCAGAAAGGCATTGCAATGAAGAGCATCCAGACCGAACGACTGCTGCTGCGCCCTTGGAAGGCGGATGACGCAGCCGAGGCGGCCTCGCTGTTCCGGTACGCCTCAGACCCCGAGATCGGGCTCAGCTGCGGATGGCCGCCGCACACCAGCGTCGAGGGCAGCATGAACGACATCCGGGGCATCCTCGCCGTGGAGAACAACTGGGCCATTACGATCAAGGGCGGCGACGAGACCGGACCCGCCGCGGATAACGAGCCGGTGGGTAGCATCGCGCTCAAGCCCGTCAGTCATTACACCATCGACTCGGTGACCGCCGGTCCGGAGCTCGGCGGGAGCTACGACACGTATCTCGGCGGCAATGCACTGGAACTCGGCTATTGGATCGGACGTCCGTTCTGGGGCAAGGGATATATGCCCGAGGCGTTGCGTGCCGTGCTCGGGTACGCGTTCGACGATCTGCACGCGGAGGCGGTATGGGGCGGCCACTACCGCGAAAACACGCAATCCGGCCGTGTGATGGCCAAGTGCGGACTGACCGTCGTGACCGAATCGCAGCACGACTACTATCCGCTCATCGACCGTTACCATGACGACGTGTTCCGCATCATCACCGCCGACGAGTGGCGCAACGGCGCACCCGAACAATAAACGATGCCACTGATATCATCGGGATTCCCTGTTCTCTGGTTGCGAAGAATAACATGCAGTATACTATTGCTTATCCTCGTTTACATAGAAAATACTAATCGTAAAGAGACCGCATGAAATATGTGCCCACAACAGTGAGACGTGATTTGCGAATCATGGGGGAACGACTGTCTCAGCAGCGTCGTCTACTGTCGCTGACTGTCGCCGACGTGGCGCAACGCGCAGGAGTGAGCCCTACCACGGTGTCGAATCTCGAACAGGGAAAGCCGGTTCGCACCGACTCCTTGCTGAGCATTGCCCGCGTGCTTCAAATGGCGGATGCACTGGTATCGTCGTGTGACCCGTATTCGACCGACCTCGGCAGATTACGGGCCGGAGAGCAACTTCCCCAGCGGGTGAGGAGATAGATCATGTCGGCGAAAACCGTCGAGGCGACAGTCGCCGTCACATTGGAGAGTGGAGACGAGACTACGGCCGGGACCCTATACGCCACCGGGGATGACTTGTCATTCCGATATGACGTAGACTACATCCACCGACAGGATTCATTCGACCTGTTCCCATCCCTGCCGCGCTCACTGGCTCCGTTCTTCTTTTCAGGACTAGGACCGTTTTCGGATTCCGCCCCCGACCGTTGGGGACGCAAGATACTCGCCCGCAGTCTGAAGAGAATCCGCGTCAGCGAATCAGAATATCTGTTCGGCGTGAATGACCTGACCCGTCAGGGCGCCATACGGTACTGCATCGAGGGCAGGCCCGTGGCCGGCGATGAAGGAGTACCGGTCTTGGCCAATCTGCCGGAACTGCTGAACACCGCCGACGCCGTGGAACAGAATCGTGATGTCAGCGACGTCTCGCTGCGCAGACTTTACCGGGCGACTGGATCCTTGGGCGGCGCTCGCCCAAAGGCATCGGTGACAGATCAAGGTTCGCTGTGGCTCGCCAAATTCCCCAAACCCGACGGAGACGAATGGGACGTCATCGGCTGGGAGGCTGTCACGTTGGAAATCGCGCGTATGGCGAATATCGATGTGCCTGAGCATCAAACCTTGACCATCAAAGATACTGATGGACGCAATCGAACGGTTCTACTTACCAAACGGTTCGACAGGAGACCCGCGCCATCAGCGGAGGCTATGACCAGAATCCCCTATATGTCGGCGCTGACCGCATTGGAATCGTCGGATGGGGTTGGTGGGGATTGGCTTGATTTGGCGGAATTCACCCGACGTTCGGGAGGTGATACCGGTGAGTTGTGGCGTCGGGCCATGTTCGGCGCGGCTATCGGGAATCTGGACGATCATATGCGCAATCATGGGTATCTGCGGTGCGGCAATGGCTGGAAGCTGTCCCCCGCGTTCGATATGAATCCCGAACCGTATGATGCGGCGGTTCCGGATGTGCATCAAATAGCGCTTTTCGGCGACGCCGAAGTAAGTATGGGCAAACTGCTGGCCGATGATTGCCTTGAGTTGTTCGGCGTTAGCCGAAAATATGCGGAACAATGGTCCAAGACACTGCGATCCGCACTGTCTCAGGCAGTGCCTCGAGCCGCCATGCGCCGCATTGACGCCCAGTCCATCAGCCTAATGAGTGAACGTTTTTCTGCGGCGATTAGGTCGTTGGAATGACCAGCGGATTCATGAACGCAGCCGCTGTCCTGCTTGTCGACGGCTACTGTGACGTGTTCCGCATCATCACCGCCGACGAGTGGCTTTGCTTATGATGTGACCTTCGCTGAACGGTTTGTTTTGCTGCAATGAATGCGAGAATCGTATATCCGACATTCGATTGTCAGAACAGGGTCGGGGCCTCGGCTTGGGCCAGCGGCCGTATGATGTGGCGGCCGTATCGCCTGATGCTATTCGGCTTGGCAATCCAGGGTCGCAAGGTGACTCGTCTGCGCCGGATGCTGGGCGGCGCGCCTCAATATGGGATGGCTATGGATAATGGGATGGATATGGGATGCGCGCCGGCCTTCGGATGCCACCTCAGCTCAGTCGGTTCGCGTCGATGACCCGATCGTCGAGGAACCAGTAGTCGTGCGGGTCGCCGCGCAGGGCGGTGAACGGCACCAAGGTCACGCCGGCTGCGGCGGCCTTGTCCAGCAGGTATCCGCGCACGATCCACGGATACTCCAGCACTCCGGTGCGCAGGTCGATGATGCGTTCGATGGTCTGGCCGCTGACGCCGAAGTCCGCGCCGATCTGTTCGGCGGTCAGGCCCAACAGCCGCATGTTTTCGCGGAATTCGCGGATGGTGTTCGCGCGCTGTTCACTGGTCAATGACATGATTCCACTCCCCTCGCAACTACCCTCGTAACGATGACGCCTTCCACGATAGTCACATCCGAAAACGCTCAAAGACGCCCCGAACGTGCTTCGGCTGACGGCGAATGCCCGACGCATAGCGGCGACACGTCATGCCTGTCCGCCAAGAGCGGAACTGCTCGCAATCACATTCCCGCATGCCGTGTCGCGCGCGACAATAATCGAAGCCGCACCCTGAACCGTTGCTCCGGTCGAGGCGCGGTGACGATTCACTCAAGGACGACGAAAGGATGTCAACATGACCGATCAGCGAGTGAAGGTGGGCGACAGCGACCTGGAGGTGTTCCCGCTGGTACTGGGCGGCAACACGTTCGGCTGGACCAGCGACGAGGCGACCAGCCGTAAGGTGCTGGACGAGTACGTCGAGGCGGGTGGCAACTTCATCGATACCGCCGACGTGTATTCGGCATGGGCGCCGGGCAACGCGGGCGGCGAGTCCGAGATCATCCTCGGCCGCTGGCTGGCCGTGCGCGGCAACCGCGACGACGTGGTCATCGCCACCAAGGTGAGCGAGCACCCGCAGTACAAGGGCCTGTCGCACGACAACGTGATCGCCGCCGCGAACGAGTCGCTGCTGCGTCTCGGCGTGGACGCCATCGACCTGTACTACGCCCACTTCGACGACAAGAACACCCCGCTCGAGGAGACCGCCGCCGCATTCGACGAACTGGTCAAGGCCGGCAAGATCCGCGCGATCGGTCTGTCGAACTACACGGCCGACCGCATCGAGGAGTGGTTCTCCATCGCCCGCGAGCACGGCTACGCGCTGCCGGTCGCACTGGAACCGCACTACAACCTCGTGACCCGCGGCAACTACGAGCGCACGCTCGCCCCGGTGGCCGCACGCGAGAACCTCGCGGTGTTCCCTTACTTCTCCCTGGCCGCCGGCTTCCTGACCGGCAAGTACCGTTCCGCAGCCGACGCTGAAGGCAAGGCCCGCCAGGGCATGGTCGCCGACTACCTCAACGCTGACGGGTTCGCGCTCGTCGACGCGCTTGACGCGGTGGCCAAGGCGCACGATGCGCAGATCGCCACCGTGGCGCTGGCTTGGCTGCGCCACCGTCCGCAGGTCGCCGGCCCGATCGCCTCCGCCCGCACGCCCGAGCAGCTGCCCGCCCTGCTGGCTTCGGTCGCCCTTGACCTGACCGACGACGAGGTGGCCGCGCTCGACAAGGCGTCCGAACCGTTCGCCAAGTAATTGCCAGCGTTCGGATATAACGTGGACCGAAGTCACCCATTGCCGTGATCGACTTCGGTCCACGTCCGGCCGTCGTCGTTGAGCCGCAGGTACCAGGTCATCGATTGCGGACCGTCGGGCAGTGACGGGTCGCTGCCATCGCAGTCGAAATCGACGGTCGCCATGAATATGCGGTCCCGCCCATATTGTTGGTATGCGTCATACACGGACGACCAGTAGTCCGGCGATTCGCTTTTGGCCTTATCCTCCCAATCCAGCATCTCATCGGTCTTCGCCTCGTCGTAGGAGACCTTGCGCAGCGTGCAACCGGTGATCGTGGAGAACGATTGCGCGACGGTCCTGCCGGCGGCGTCGAGCTGCGCCTTGGAGAACCGGGTGGAGGTCGAATAGGAGTACTGGACATGCGACGTGTCGGCGGGACGATGCATCCACCATCGCGCGAATACGCATATCGCGACCACCAGTATCACCGTGACGATTGCGATGATGATTCCGTATCGATAACCCTGCCTGTCCTCGGACACCATTGCCGGATTCCCTTCCGAGCGTCAGCCTACATGTGCTTATATGCCAATCATAGATTTGGCCATACCGAGACGTTCTGTCGCCTGATGGCAACAGCGCCGACCGGATTCCGGGGTCGGTTCCGGGAAGTCCCTGATGATCCGGGACGCGGTCGTTTGCGATACTGTGATGATGTCTGCAAACAGGTTGTCTGCAAACAATGGAAAGGGGAATGATATGCGACTCATCGGCAATATTCTGTGGATCATTCTGGGCGGCATCGAAATCGCCATCGGCTGGGCCCTCGTGGGCCTTGTCCTGTGCGTCACGATTATCGGCATCCCGCTGGGCATCCAGTCGTTCAAGATGGCCGGACTTACGTTAGTGCCGTTCGGCAAGACGGTGCGGTACGGCGGCGGGGTCGGTTCCACGCTCGCCAATATCGTATGGGTTGTGCTGGTCGGCGTATGGATGGCGATCGGCTATGTGCTTGCCGGCGTGATCAACTGCGTGACCATCATCGGCATCCCGTTCGGCATCCAGTCGTTCAAGATGGCCAAGCTCGCGCTCTGGCCGTTCGGTGCACAGATCGACAATCTGTGACGGCTGTTGCGCGAATTTCCATATGAATATCACTTTCATATGGAATTTTTTTGCACTCATTTTCGTATGATAGTGACGCACATATGAAAATACTCAAGGGTTGACGACCTTACACGCATGCCGTCGGCGCGGAGGGTGTTGGGTGGCCGCTGCGAAGGCAATCTTTTTCAAATGTGAGTGACTTTCATATTGAAATCACCTATGCCGGCTCCATTAAACCGCGCCTTTCAGATGCCGGCTCATGAGTGGACCTATCTGCCTTTCACAGCGTGGACGTATTCGATTCCGCCCGCGACTACCAGGCCAATGCGTCCACCGATTCGGAAACCACGGCGGTGAGTTCGTCGATGTCGGCCGAACCGGTGACATCGCATCGACGCGACCATTCGAACAGGGTTTCGATGGTGCAGCCGACGATGACGGATATCTCCATGCGTACGCGGAAACCGGAGCCATGATCGTCCGAATCATGTCGGATGGTAGTCCCCATTACGGCGCCGTCTGATCCGGCTCCCATAGCGGCACCATCGTCCGCATCCGCACCGGTACCATCGCCCCGTGCGCCATCCCACATCCCAACAATGGCGTCCACCCAACGTGGGATACGTGCGTAGAGCGCGGCGGTCAGCCCGGCATCCGACCGCACGATGCGCAGCCGGGCCGCCAGCCCGTCCAGCTGGTCCTGCTCGACCGCACCCAGCACATGGGGAATCATACGCCGTACGACATCGATTGGCGACTCACCGTCACCCCGCTCCCCCACCGCGCGCTGCAGCATGCCCAGCAGTTCCCCATCGGCCGGGAAGCCGATGACGAGATCCTCCTTGGTCGGGAAATACCGGAACAACGTAATCTGTGACATGCCCGCCTCGGCCGCGATGCGCTGCGTGGTGACCGAGGCATAACCCTCGTCGTCGAAAAGCCGCAGTGCGGTCTCAAGGATGGTCCTGCGTGTGGCGATCTTCTTGCGCTGCTGCCAACGGGTACGAGCCACGGCGGCTTTGACCGACACGCCACGACGGTCGTCCGGCGACTTCCTACCCGTCTGAGCGTCGCCCATCACTGCAGCGCCTTGATAAGCGCCTGCATGGCGTCATTGTTGGGCAGTTCGGATACATTGGTGACCTGATCGGTCACGCCGTTCACCCCGAACCGGGAGATGGGGTCGCTGCCCAGATAGTCCACCGATCGGAAGCCGTGCCGCCGCCACGCGAGCTGCTGCACGTCCTTCGACTTCAGCAGATCAAGCAGTTTCTCCCCGTTGGCATCCAAGGCCATCAGCGTATGCGTGCTCCAGACGGTCGGCGTCGGGTAGGCGACCACGATGTCGTCCTTGACCTGGGCAAACGCGTCCGGATTGTTGACGGCCAAATCGAGAATCTGCGACTCATAGCCGACGGTCATCGGTTTGGAGCCCACGCCGAGCGTGAGGAACTGGCTGAACGAATCCTCGGAGCTGGTCTCCATCCATCCCGATTTGGCGAACAGACGCTTCACGGTCGCGCCGTCGCGCGCCACGGAATCCACGGTAGCTGGCGTGCCACCGTTGAGCACGGTGGCGATGAGCGCCGCGTACTCGTTGCCCGAATTCGATTGCACGGGGTCAGTTGAGTCGATGCGGAACTGGCCATACCCGGCCGCATACCCCACATCGGTCCACGATTTATCGGCGACCATCGCATCCACGGCCTTGGCCATATCCAACCGGTAGACGCCGGATTCGTCCTTGGTCATGAGTCCGCCGGCGACCAGCCCCTCGGCCACGGCGCGATGCGTATAGACGACAATCGGGGAATTGAAGACGATGTCCTGCCTCGTGGCCTTCACGCCCTTGGACTTGCCGTATTCGACGGCCGTGCGCGAGGAGGGGAACAGGTAGTCGAGGCCCTTACGGTCGGCGTCCATCATCGCGAGGCTCCCCGCCTTGCGGTAGTTCACGTCGAGGCCGGCTTTGGTCGCCAATGCCTTGAATTCGTCGTCATCGAACAGACCGATCTTCTCGCCGCCCAGATAGCCGTCCACCTTCACTGCCTGCACCGGCTCCGCAGGCTTGGGCTGAGACGAGCGCCACACCACCACGCCGAGCACAACGGCCACCGCCACGAGCAGTGCGATGAGACCAATCACCTTCGTGGGCCAACGATGCTGGGTTTCCATCGGCTATGGACCTTTCCTCTTGCTGGGTGCCGCGTGGATGCGGTGCCTTGGACGCCGTGACAACGCCCGGACGGCACTGTAGTTCCACTTTCATTGTATGCTCCGGCGCTACGATTTCGCGGTCTCCCGCCACTAGCGCCAGGCTCTGAGCACGTCGGTGGGCACCTTCGAGGCGTCGAAACGATAGTGGCCGGTGACCGCTATGTGCTTGCGGAAGGCGAAATAGTCGTTTTCGCGCTGGTTTTGGGCCATGTTGTGCAGCACGTACGTCGTACCGGATGCGTCACGTCTGTCCGAAATCACGCCGATGTGCCGGGTGTGCTCGAACACCACGATGTCACCGCCCTGCCATGCGGCCCTGTCCGTGATATCCGTGGTGAGCGTCTGGCCGTACTTTGCGAAGAACACGTCGAGCACACCGGTGCGCCGGAAGTCGATGTTGGGGTCCGGATTCGGGGAGACCGCGGCGTAGTCGGCCGGATGGGCCGCGATATCGGCGTCCACCATGGCCTTGAGATCATACCCGGCCTCGCGGAACGCCCTCCACATCAGATCCGTGCAGGCGCCGCGGTCGTTCGGCGGGTAGCCGCCCTGATAGTAGTCGTCGTCATAGGTCGGCTTGGCTTCGGCGTCCTTGCGTGCGCCCGCGACGATGTCTGCGTAGTCATCCTTGCCATTGCCGTTGAAGTCGGTCGGGCTGGCCGTGTGGGGATACCGGCGGTTCGCCTCGTCGGCAGTCATAACCGACCCGGAATCCGAGTTTTGGCTGCCACTGGTGCCGCCGGAGAGCGCCGCCTGCGTCTCGGCCGCCTTCCCCATCATGGCGCCAGCCATATGGCGCCACGGTACCCCCGCCATACGCAGGACGGCAAGCGCGCCGCCGACGACCATAACCACCACCAGGACAGCGGCGACGGACGCTCCAAGCCATCGCGCCTTGCGATCGGTCTCCCGTTCTCGTGCCGCATTGGATTCGGTCAGATGCCGTGCCATGCCGCCATGCCTCCAATCAGTGGGACGATTCGTCGCCAACCATCCCTGATAGGCCAATCACTGCGTGCTGATTCATCAGTGCCGTTCCGCAACGTGACCATACCGGCGCCGCCGATCCAGGAACCGCTCCGGACAGCCGGTCAGGTTGCGAACCATTCCGACCGTTGCCGCGGATTCGTCCACCCTGCGGGACGCCGCTGCAACGGGCTTCCCACATTCGATTCCGTACGATAGCCGACCGACACCACGGACCAGGCCATCATACGGTTTTCCTGTACGGTTTCCTTACTCCTACTGCCATGTTCCCGCCGAGTCGCCCGAACCATCCGGCCGACCGGTATCATTGGTTCGGCACAAGAACGGCCAATGGATATAGACAACCAAAAGGAGCTCCGAATATGGCGGATGCCGGAGAAGGCAATACCAGCGGAACGGATGGGCAGCGTGGCCAAAGCGGTCTCGAACGCAAGATGGAGTCACGCCATCTGACCATGATCTCCTTGGGAGGTGTGATCGGCACCGGATTGTTCGTCAGTTCCGGCTACACCATCCATCAGGCCGGACCGCTCGGCGCGATTCTGGCCTACGCGGTAGGCTCGCTACTCGTCTACTGCGTGATGGTCTCGCTCGGCGAGCTGTCCGTGGCCATGCCATACGCCGGCAGCTTCCACATGTACGCCAAGCGGTTCATCGGCCCCGGCACCGCATTCACCATCGCCATCCTGTACTGGCTTAATTGGGCGGTGGCGCTCGCCAGCGAGTTCACGGCGGCCGGATTGCTCATGCAACGATGGTTCCCGGATTCGCCGGCATGGGTGTGGTCGGCCGTGTTCATCGCGGTGGTGTTCGCGCTGAACATCATGTCGGTGCGACTGTACGGCGAGGCGGAGTTCTGGTTCGCCTCCATCAAGGTGCTGGCGATTGTGGCGTTCATCGTCGTCGGCCTGCTGGCGATCTTCGGTGCGATTCCCATCACCGGATACGACCACGCGCCACTGTTCGGCAACTTCAATGCCGACGGCTGGTTCCCGAACGGCTTCGCGCCAGTGTTCTCCACGCTGCTCACGGTGGTGTTCGCGTTCTCCGGCACCGAGGTGGTCGGCGTGGCCGCCGGTGAGACGAAGGACCCCTCGCGTGCGATCCCGAAAGCCGTGCACACCACGGTGTTCCGCCTGGCCCTGTTCTTCATCGGGTCCATCGCGGTGATGTCCGCTTTGATCCCGTGGCATCAGGCTGGCGTGGAGACCAGCCCGTTCGTGCTGGTGTTCCAGTCGATCGGCATGCCGTTCGCCGGCGACATCATGAACTTCGTGGTACTCACGGCCGTGCTTTCCGCCGCGAACTCCGGCCTGTACGTGTGCTCGCGCATGGTGTGGTCGCTGGCCAAGGAGCAACTGATTCCGGCCCGGTTCGCCAAGACGAACTTCCACGGCGTGCCCGTGTGGGCGGTGCTGTTCAGCATGGCCGGCTCGCTGCTCGCCCTGCTTTCCTCCGTGATCGCCGCATCCACCGTGTATCTCGTGCTGGTGGCCGTCTCGGGTCTCGCCACGCTGGTGGTGTGGTTCTCCGTATGTGTATGCCATATCCGGTTCCGCCGTGAATGGGTGCGTTCCGGGCACAGTACCGACGAATTGGGGTACCGGGCGCCCGGATATCCGGTGCTGCCCTGGCTCGCCATGGCGATGTGCGTCGGCGCGCTCGTGCTTGTGGTGCTGGATGACACGCAGCGTTCCACGCTCTACTGCATGATTCCGTTCGTCGCCTGCTGCTATGGCGGATACTACCTACTCGAACGTAGCCGCAAGCACGGGAAACGAGACTGACCGGGCGCAACAAGGGTCTGCCCGGCCTGACTTCCCCTACAGGAATTCGTATCTGCTTTGCAAGGGGTACATTGACACTGTTCCGGAAAGGTATCCGCTTTGCAAGGGGTACCTCAACTGCGAATTGGCGAATATACTCCTTGCAATATCAAGGGCGATAGTCTGAATACAACGGCTAAGGTACCCCTTGCAAAGCAGATACCTTTTCGCAACGCCCGAAATGTACCCCTTACAACCGAGATACCCTTCCTCGGGCACATCAGATGTGGCGTTACCGACCTTGTGGACCTTCCCGTTTGCTGCAATACTTCAGCGCGTGTCATTCCGAACTCGTTGGAGAATCTTCGCGCCGCCAGCACCAATGGAAAAACGGTACATCTACATACTTCACTGCGCATGGGCGGTCGCCAAACGCCATAGCCGGAATATCCGTGAATAACGGCCACTTTCGAACGGCAATGAATGAGCCTTCCTGCGCAATTCGCATTGCGACAGGAAGGCTCATCTTCTCAGTAGGTGATGTACCGTTTACAGTTCGCGCAGCTGGGCGGCGATCTGGACGGCTTCGACGCTGGCCTCGGCCTTGTTGCGGGTCTCCTGCCACTCGTTGGCCGGCACGGAGTCAAGCACGATGCCGGCACCGGCCTGCACGCTCGCCTCATGGTCGCGCAGGAACGCGGTACGGATGGCGATGGCCATATCCATGTTGCCGGAGAAATCGAAGTAGCCGACGGTACCGCCGTAGATGCCGCGATCGGCCGGCTCCAACTCGTCGATGATCTCCACCGCGCGCGGCTTGGGCGCGCCGGAGAGCGTACCGGCGGGGAACGCGGACTTGAACACGTCGAAGGCGGTCAGCGAGGGGTCGACCTGGCCGGTGACGGTCGAGCAGATATGCATGATGTGGCTGAAACGCTTGATGTCCATGAGCTGTACGACCTCCACGGACTGCGGCACGCACACCTTGCTCAAGTCGTTGCGGGCCAGATCCACGAGCATGATGTGCTCGCTGCGCTCCTTCGGATCGGCGAGCAGTTCCTTGGCGAGCTTCGCGTCCTCTTCGGGCGTGGCGCCGCGCGGGCGGGAGCCGGCGATCGGGAAGGTCATCGCGTGGCCGTTATCCACCTTGATGAGAGTCTCCGGGCTGGAGCCGATGACGTTGAAGTCACGGCCCTGCGCGTCGGTGAGCGCCATGAAGTACATGTACGGGCTCGGGTTGAGCGTGCGCAGCACACGATAGACGTCGAACGGGTCGGCCGGCGAATCGATGTCGAGACGCTGGGAGATGACCACCTGGAACACGTCGCCGTCCACGATGTGACGCTTGGCTTCCTCCACGGCGTGCTCGTAGTGGCTTTTCTCGGTGCGGAAGCGCAGCTCGGGCTGCTTGACCGACTCGTCGAGCACGTTGACACGCGCCTCGCCCTCGGTGGGGGTGGCGGCGTCGCGCTGCATGCGATCCAGTCGGGCCACGGCCTCGTCATAGGCGCCGTCCGCACGGGTGGGCTTGTCATCCACGTTCACGGCGTTGGCGATGAGCCACACGGACCCGGAGACGTGATCCACCACGGCGATATCGGTGGCGAGGGCAAGCACGGTCTCCGGCTGGCCGGTCTCATTCGGCGCCTCGGCACGCAACGTGGGCTCCCAATGGCGGATGGCGTCCCAGCCGACCGTGCCGACCAAACCGGAGGTCAGGTTCGGAAGGCCCTCCACATGCGGGGCTTTGAGCGTCTTCAGCGTGGCGTGCGCGACCTCGATGACGTCGCCCTTGGTGGGTACTCCGGCCGGCACCGTGCCGATCCAGTCGGCCTTGCCATCGTTGGAGCGCAGCTGGGCCATCGAGTTGACGCCGATGAAGCTGTATCGGCTCCACGAACCGCCGAATTCCGCCGATTCTAGGATGAACGTGCCGGAGCGTCCGCCGGCGAGCCGCTCATAGAAGCCGACCGGGGTCAGGGAGTCGGCGAGTAGCCGGCGCACGATGGGGACCACGCGGTATCCCTTGTCGGCGAGCTCATGGAACTGCTCACGACTGGGCCAGGTGGCTCCCCACTTCAGATGCTTGACGCTGCATTCGCTCATTGTTGCTCCTTGACAGATATATCCCGATCCACACATGATTCCTGTAATAAACTACCCCTCAATCACGGTTCACGCGACCACGCCTCATAACAGTGGAGCTGGAGGAGGCTGTTGCGAGAGGCTGCAGAGTCTACTGCTCGGCCGTACGATGTCCCTCGACCACGGGCAGCGGACCTCCCTCGAGGAAGCAGCTGCGCTTGCCCGTGTGGCAGGCGGCGCCGACCTGATCGACCTCGACCAGCAGCGCATCGCCGTCGCAGTCAAGGGACACGCCCTTGACGTACTGCACATGGCCGGAGGTGTCGCCCTTGCGCCAGTATTCCTGACGGGAGCGGGACCAGAACGTCACCCGCCCGGTGGTGAGCGTGCGGCGCAACGCCTCGTCGTTCATGTAGCCGACCATCAGCACCTCACGGGTGTCGTATTGCTGGATGACGGCCGCGACCAGTCCTTTGGCGTCGTGCTTCAGACGCGCGGCGATGCGGGGGTCGAGTTCGGTTGAGTTATCGTATGCGGTTTCTGTCATTATCCTTGTCCGTCTGTCTGCTGTGCTGCGTTCAACGTGCTGTTGCCGTGTGACGCGTTCCTAGCGCACGGTGTAGCCGTGCTTCTTCAGCTCGGCCTTCACGTCGGCGATGGTCATGATGCCGTAATGGAACACGGATGCGGCCAATACCGCGTCCGCGCCGGCTTCGATGGCCGGCGGGAAGTCTTCCACCTTGCCGGCGCCGCCGGAGGCGATGATCGGAATCCTGACCTCCTTGCGCACCGCGCGAATCATCTCCAGATCGAAACCTTCCTGCGTGCCGTCGGCGTCCATGGAGTTGAGCAGAATCTCGCCGGCGCCCAGCTGTTCGGCGCGCTTGACCCACCAAATCGCATCGATGCCGGTGGATTTGCGCCCGCCCATCGTGGTGACCTCGAAGCCGGACTGCGTGTGCTGCTCGCCCTTCTCGCGTCGGGCGTCCACGGAAAGCACCAGCACCTGGTTGCCGAACCGGTCGGCCACCCGGCTGATCAGCGAGGGGTCGTTGATGGCGGCGGTGTTGACGCCCACCTTATCCGCGCCGCAGCGCAGCAGGGAATCCACATCCTCGGGCGTGCGCACGCCGCCGCCGACAGTCATCGGGATGAACACCTGCTCGGCGGTGCGGGAGACCACGTCGATCATCGTACCGCGATGGGAGCTGGACGCGGTCACATCCAGGAAGGTGATCTCATCGGCGCCCTGACGGTAGTATTCGGCGGCCAGTTCCACGGGGTCGCCGGCATCCCTCAGATTCTCGAAATGGACGCCCTTCACCACACGACCTGCGTCAACGTCCAGGCACGGGATGACTCGTACCGCCAACGACATGCTTCACTCCCCTGTTCGGCTTTGCATTACAGCCTTCAGAGTACCTACCGCCCGTTACATGAACGAGACATGGTTCTGGAATATGAGAATCCATGGTCTGTCTCACCGATTGATTGAGGATTTTGGCTTCTGTCTCTCCCCAGTCAGCTTCGCTACCAGCCCGTTCTGCAATTAAGGACGCACTGCGTGCGAGGCATACTGGCTCGCCTGTCGGCTCGCACGTTGCCTGCAATAGCTCCGCTGTTTGCTTCACGGCAACGTTACGTCAGAGGGGGCCGATGCCACTAGACAATTACGAGACAGACCACTAGTATGCCGCGTCATTAATTCGTTGATTATATTTTTGGCTTCCCTTGTTAGGGGAACCGGCCCGCGAAGCGAGTCTGAGGGGTAGGGAATTAATAAACGAATTTCTGACGTGGCATACTAGAGGGGACCAATACCACTCAGGGAATCGCAAGACGGAACACCAGCCGTTGCAATCCACGCGGAGCGGCCGCGGATATGGGAGAATGTGCCGTGGAATACACCATTCCCTATCACGTCCTATCAAGGAGGATGCCATGGCTGTGGAGAACAGTAAGGTACTGATCATCGTCAACAATTGGGGTATCGAGGAGACCGAGCTCACCCGCCCGCTGCGCGACCTCAAGGCGGCCGGCGCCGAGGTGACGCTGGCCGCCACTACGCTCGACCCGTGCGAGACCGTGCAGCACGACCGCTACGAGGGTGAGACGCTCACCCCGGATTCCCTGCTTTCGGATGTGCAGGCGGCCGACTACGACCTGCTGGTCGTGCCCGGCGGCACCTGCAACGTGGACCGTATCCGTGTGAACGAGGATGCGATTGCGCTGGCGCAGGAGTTCGCGCACGAGGGCAAGCCGATCGCCGCGATCTGCCATGGCGCGTGGCTGCTGGTGAACGCCGAACTCATCGCCGGCAAGACCGCCGCCCCCTGCCGCTACATCGCCGCCGACATCGAGAACGCCGGTGGACACTATGTGGACGAGCAGGTCCACATCGACGATGCGAACGGCTTCACGCTCATCACTTCGCGCAAGCCCGACGATCTCGACTACTTCGTCGGGGCCATCAAGGATGCGTTGAAGTAACAAATACTCTGCGTCAGGAATTTGTTGACGAATTCACTACCCCTCAGACCTGCTTCGCGGGCCAGCTCGTCCTGCAATTATGGACGTACTCCGCGCGCAGTCAGCTGGCTCGCCTGCCGGCTCGCACGTTGCCTACAAACAGCTCCGCTGTTTGCTTCACGGCAACGGCCCCGCAATTTCGGACGCGCTCCGCGCGTGCTCCGCTGGCTCGCCTGCCGGCTCGCACGTTGCCTACAAACAGCTCCGCTGTTTGCTTCACGGCAACGGCCCCGCAATTTCGGACGCGCTCCGCGCGTGTTCCGCTGGCTCGCCTGCCGGCTCGCACGTTGCCTACAAACAGCTCCGCTGTTTGCTTCACGGCAACGTCCGTCAGAGGGACCGATGCCACTTAGATAATTACGAGACGGACCACTGGCGTAAGACGCAAAAAAGCCCCTCTT
>NZ_MWWW01000031.1 GCF_002259745.1 Bifidobacterium myosotis
GTCACCGGCGACGGCGCGAAGTGGATCGACTCATGCGTCAAGGAGCACTGCCCGAACGCGGAGCGCGTGCTCGACGGCTTCCACATCGTCAGCTGGATGACCGGCGCGCTCGACGACGTCAGGAAGCGCCTGTGGAACGATGCGAGGCGCGGCGGCGACCAGGAGGGCGTCAAGCGCATGCGCGGCGTCAAATACGCCGTGTTGAAGAACCCCGACCATCTCACCGACCGGCAGGACGAATCCCTCGCCGCATTGAGGAACACGGATCCCAAGGGCCAGCTCTACCGCGCATGGCAGCTCAAGGAACTGCTGAGGAACCTGCTCAAGCACCCGCTCGGACAGGCCACCGCGGAACTCAAACACTGGGTGTTCTGGGCGTCCCACAGCCGCATCCCCGAGATCGTCGAACTCTCCCAAAAGATCCGCAGACGGCGGCCCGACATCCTGCGCACGATCGAGCTGGGCTACTCCAACGCCAGACTCGAGGCGTTCAACAACAGGATCAAGGTCACCATCCGCATGGCCTACGGCTTCCACCACGTGGACAACCTCATCGCCCTGATCATGCTCCGATGCGGCGGCCTCGACATCCGACTACCAAAGCCCACAACCTAACCCACGAAAACAGCACAAGCCTCTCAAATCTTCATAGAACACGTGAACGATGGTGGTCACGCCGCTTGATTTGAGATGCGCTTCGCGTTTTCGTTCATATTCCAGCTTGGCTGAGACACTGGCCCGGTTCGCATTACTCGCATCGGCGTATTTTGCCATACCGTCATATTCGGCCACGATGATGCATCCGTTGGCCAATTTCCAGCAGAAATCAACGCGGTAAGGGTATTGAGCGTTGCCGGGATTATCGAATTCCACCTGAAGCAGTGGGACAGCGAAATGGTGCTGTTTGATTAGTCCGCGCATCAGTGATTCGCCGCCGTTCTCGCTTAATGGATCAGCACATTCAAGAAGCGGCTTGACGCGGGAAGTGTCTGGTGAGACTTGGATGAGAAGCGACCATATTCGATCGATTGTGGTGTAATTCCGCCGTAGCGCAGAATCGAAGAAAGCCAAGGCGTAAGGAAACTCGAACTGTTCCGCGCAATCGATAAGCGTGCGTTCGGGGGAGGTCACGCGAATGCCGTAGGCGGTCCACGGGCGAATATCGTTCATATAGATTCGTCGAAGTTTCGCGCAGTCGGAGTCTCGACTGGTCAATGTGCTCGCTATGGATACCGTGCCGTCATGAAGCGAATAGGCATGATCCAACCGGTAGGCACAAGCGGCACTGAGCCCAGCGAAAACCCAAGAGGGATGCTTCTGTGCAAGTGTACGCATAACATGCATTTCCTGTTCTGAGGGGTTGAGCGTTTTCCAGTATTGAGGGGTGGCATACATCGCCGGATAGGGCGCGATGAGTTCGCGCGCTGTTTCCCGCCTTTTCAATGCGCGACGTTGTGGGCTGGTGCTGCCAAAGGCGCATCGCTGTTCGGATTCGGCTTGCCGCAGCAGTGCGGTCACTTCCTTGTGCTCTTTCATGATGCCGACGCTAAACCGTCGATTATGCAAAGCGCAAGCGGAACGGACAATGTGGATACAGCTTCCCATTTTCGGCGGGTTGTGGATAACTGAACGATGACGATGGTCAATATGCGGCATCAAAGCCGCGTGGGATTATAACGGCAGCTCATTGGATATCGTGTTGGAAAAACAGGCAAAGCGTCTGGAATGTGGTATCCGCGTCGATCTATGACGAATTACAACGAAGCTGTCTTCGGAATACTTGGAATACAGAGAAGGGGATTCCGATGAAGCAGCACAAGGCAGTGGTGCTGAATTACGCATTAAGGCCGCAAGCATGGCCGAGCGGCTGGAGAAGACTGCCAATGAGATGGCGCAGCGGGGCTATGAGTTGGTGACCTTCTCCGTTACCAACTCGACCAAGGCGATCGCTGTGTTCAGTATCGGCAAGACCGACTGACGCAGGCGAGGCGAAGAGTCGACTATCCACGAACACGCCGAGTCACGCGCGGATGATAGAGTGAAATTCCATGGTTAGAAGAACACATGGCAATTCACAAGAGCACGTCACCAAGCATATTTTCGTCACCGGTGGCGTTGTTTCCTCACTTGGCAAGGGCCTGACCGCTTCCTCCCTCGGTCGTTTGCTGCGTAGCCGTGGCATCCGGGTTCTCCAGCAGAAGCTTGATCCGTACATCAATGTGGACCCGGGCACGATGAACCCGTTCCAGCATGGCGAGGTCTATGTGACCGAGGACGGTGCCGAGACCGATTTGGACATCGGCCACTACGAGCGTTTCCTGGATGTGTTCCTGAGCCAGAAGGCCAACGTCACCACCGGCCAGATCTATCAGGAGGTGCTGCGCAAGGAGCGCGCCGGCGAGTACCTCGGCCAGTGCGTGCAGGTGATTCCGCACATCACCAACGAAATCAAGTCCCGCATGCGCGCCCAGGCCTCCGACGACGTGGACGTGATCATCACCGAGATCGGCGGCACCGTGGGCGACATCGAGTCCCAGCCGTTCCTTGAGGCGGCCCGCGAGGTGCGTCGTGACCTCGGCTCCGAGAACTGCATGTTCGTGCACGTCTCGCTGGTGCCGTACATCTCCGCCGCGCACGAGCTGAAGACCAAGCCCACCCAGCACTCCGTGATGATGTTGCGCCAGCTGGGCATCTCCCCGGACGCGCTGGTGCTGCGCTCCGACCGTCCGCTCAACCAGGGCATCAAGGACAAGATCAGCCTCATGTGCGATGTGGACGCCGAGGGTGTGGTCAACTGCGTGGACGCCAACAGCATCTACGACGTGCCGAAGATCCTGTTCGACGAGGGCCTCGACGCCTATGTGGTGCGCGAGCTCGGACTGCCGTTCCACGACGTGGACTGGGACGAGTGGGAGGACCTGCTCGAGCGCGTCCACCACCCGAAGCACGAGGTGAACATCGCCATCGTCGGCAAGTACATCGACCTGCCGGACGCCTACCTGTCCGTGACCGAAGCCATCAAGGCCGGCGGCTTCGCCAACTGGGCCAAGGTCAACGTCAAGTGGGTGGCCGCAGACCGTTGCGAGACGACCGAAGGCGCCGCCGCCGCGCTCGACAACATCGACGGCATCGTGATCCCCGGAGGCTTCGGCATCCGCGGCATCGAAGGCAAGATTGGCGCGCTGAAGTTCGCCCGCGAGAACAAGCTGCCCGCCCTCGGCTTGTGCTTGGGCCTGCAGTCCATGGTCATCGAATACTCCCGCCATGTGCTGGGCATCGAGGACGCCAACTCCTCCGAGTTCGAGCCGGATTGCGCCAACCCGGTCATCGCCACGATGGAGGAGCAGAAGGACATCGTCGCCGGTCACGGCGACATGGGCCACACCATGCGTCTGGGCTCCAACCCGGCCGAGCTCGAGGAGGGCTCGCTGGTGGCCGAACTGTACGGTACCACGCATGTGACCGAGCGTCACCGCCACCGTTATGAGGTCAACGTGGCCTACAAGGACCGTCTGCGTGAGGGCGGTCTGCGCATCTCCGGCCAGAGCCCGGATGGCGAGCTCACCGAGTTCGTCGAACTGCCGCAGGACGTGCATCCGTTCTACGTGGGCACCCAGGCCCACCCGGAGTTCAAGTCGCGCCCGACCAAGCCGCATCCGCTGTTCGCGGGACTTGTCAAGGCCGCGCTCGATCACGAGACCGAACGTCTAGGCAAGTGACGCGTTGGTGCTTGCCGGTTCTCCTGTCTGGTTCTTTGGCGTCGTGATTCCGCTAGCCAGATACGGTTACGCTGACTGACGAATCACTGTGCCATGGCATTGATACGGTAAAGGGGCGGTGTGGTCTCCCGATGGGGAGGCTGCGCCGCCCCTTTGCCGTCATTCGTGGCCCGTGGCATGTCGAATATGGCTTGGTTTCGTGCGCGACGGTAAAAAATTACCGCCTCCGTCTCTGTTTGATACGATGCGATTAGGACGCATGCTACGGCGGAAAGTAGAGCAATGAGCGAGCGCGATACGACATCACTCAGGCGATGGGCCCGACGAAGGGAACATCGTGGATTGCCGATGCCGGCATGGTCCGGGAAGAGGGCACGCTGGTTGACGCGGCCGAAACCATCCCCTGTGAGCCAGCTCACATCCGTCGGGTGCTTCTGTGTAACCTGTCATGACAAGCATTCCGCCTACAATGGCGGTGTTTGGACAAAGCCATGTGCCATATATGCGGCTGATGCCGGAGTGGAGAGCGAACACGATCATGACCGATAACAATAACGTCGGGGGTGCGAACACGGCGGGGAGGTCTCCCGCTGACCCTGTGACCAATGAGGCCACGCAAGTGCTGGGGTCTCTTGATGCGGTGGCCGATCCCGCTGCCGAGAACGCGCGCAAGGGCCATGTGTGGCCGTGGGTCGTAGTGGCCGCGTTCGTCGCCATGATCGGTGCCGTGGCGGCCGGCGGATGGTGGTATTTCGAATCCCACGCCCTGCCGGGCACCACCTTGTGGGGCAATTCGATCGCCGGCCAGACCAAGGACCAGATCGTCCGGACAGTGGAGGACAACGTCAGGAACGCGACGGTCCAAGTCACGTACAATGGCAAGTCCGGCGATTTCCGTCTTAGCGACCTTGGACTGGATGCGGACGTCGACAGCATCGCCCAGGAGGCGTTCGACGCCAAACGCGACGACGCATGGTGGCAGCGTTACGCGTTCTGGACCAAGAAGGACGTGACCCCTGAATTGGTCAACGCGGCCGCCGCCACGAGCACCGTCATCGACGAGCAGCTGGGTTGCAATGGCAAGCAGCCGGTGGATGCGCAGGTCAAGCTCAATGGCGATGGCAGCGGCTTCGATGTGGTGCCCGGCCAGCAGGGTCAGGGCGCCGATCCCGAGCCGATCGCCACCGCTCTGGCAGATACGGTCAAGGGCTTCGGAGCCACCGAGGCGAAGGCCCAGACCGTGGAGCTCAAGGACATCAACCCCGTCGTCACCGACGAGATCGCCACCAAGGCCAAGGCCACGCTGGACAAGTACGTGGCCAAGCCGGTGACCATCAAGGTCTCCGACCATGACGTCGCCTCCATCGACGCGAAGGCTCTGGCCGCCGCGATGACCATCGACGCGAACGACAACTCCAAGCTCAAGGACAATCAGTGGCGTGACGGATACGTCGTCTTCGACGCCGCCAAGCTGCAGAAGTACTACGACGAGTCCATCAAGTCGAACCTCAAGACGGGCCGTGAGGACCGGGAGACCGTGGTCAACAACAACGGCACGGTGCTGCAAACGATTTCGCAGGGACATGACGGCGTCACCATCGCCGACGGCGCGGACACCAACATCGGCGCCAGCGTGATTCAGGCCATGGAGAAGGGCCAGAGCTCGATCACGGTCGAAGGCAAGGTCGACCCGATGAAGGACAAGACCGTCAAACGCCATGTGGTCGTGGACCTTTCGGACGGCAAGGTGTACGCCTATGAGAACGACCAGCTGGTCAAGGCGATGAACATGTCCGCCGGCGAAGGCACCGTGCGCGGCGTCGGCACCTGCATGGGCGATCTGTGCACGCCCACCGGCGACTTCACCATCTGGCTCAAGTACCCGTCGCAGGACATGAGCGGCAATCTGACGCTTTCGGACGGCTCCCAGTCCCAGTGGGACGTCAAGGACGTCGGCTTCGTGAACTACTTCTCGCGTTCCGGATGCGCCATCCACCGCATCGTCTCGCCGATGACCGACGCGCAGATCGGTGCGATGAACGCCAACACCTCCCACGGTTGCGTGGGCATCGGCTGGGACGTGGCCGAATGGTTCTACAACTGGTGCCTCGACGGCACCAGCGTGCACGTCCAGGCCTGACGACGTCTGGGATGGGTGAGGGTGAAGCGCGTAATGCGTGGCCGCATGTGGTGTCGTGCTGTCGATGCTGCGTCTGACTCGGCCGACTAGTCCGATTACTGTGGGACCTGCTGCAAGGTGGGTCCCACTTTTTTGTTCTTTGCTGTTCGGGACGCTCGCTAGGCGACCCTTTGCGGCGCGGTGCCATATGCCGTTCGGCGATGTGGCGCGGCGGTGATTCGGAGTCGCTGCGAATAGCGAAGCGGTTCCGAATCAGCCCTTGCATCCGAGCAGTCGGCGTCGTATGCCTGTAATGAAACACACAACCATTATTCGTTGCGGTTGGTAGTGTTTCCCCATGGGTTCTGTTAGGTTTACCTAGGACTATGAGCGATACAAGATGGAAGGCAGGATGGTGACCGAAAACACAGCGCCAAACGCCGCCGCTGACGTGGAGATGAGCCAGTATGTGGCCGATCGTTCCCGCGTCAACGAGGAGAAGATCAGGCAGGACGACGAGATCATCAGCCAGTTCGGCGATTACAGCTACGGCTGGCATGATTCCGACGCGGCCGGCGAGGCGGCCAAGCGAGGCATCGACGAGAACGTCGTGCGCGCCATCAGCGCGGACAAGGGCGAACCGCAGTGGATGCTCGACATGCGTCTGCGCGGCTTCAAGGCATTCCTCGACAAGCCGATGCCAAACTGGGGCGTCGACCTCTCGGGCTTCAACGCGGAGAACTTCAAGTACTACGTCAAGCCGATCGAGAAGCAGGCCAAGAGCTGGGACGAACTGCCCGACGACATCCGCTCCACTTACGACCGTCTGGGCATCCCGGAGGCCGAGAAGAAGCGTCTGGTCTCCGGCGTGGCCGCCCAGTACGAGTCCGAGGTGATCTACAACTCCATCCGCGAGGACCTGAAGAAGCAGGGCGTGATCTTCGTGGACACGGACACCGCCGTGCGCGAATACCCTGACTTGGTGAGGAAATACTTCGGCACCGTGGTGCCGCCCGAGGACAACAAGTTCGGCGCCCTGAACACCGCCGCATGGTCCGGCGGCTCGTTCGTGTACGTGCCGAAGGGCGTGCATGTGGACATCCCGCTGCAGGCCTACTTCCGCATCAACACGCCGGCCATGGGCCAGTTCGAGCGCACCCTGATCATCGCCGATGAAGGCTCCTACGTGCACTACGTCGAGGGCTGCACCGCCCCGATCTGGTCCGAGGACTCGCTGCATGCCGCCATCGTCGAGATCATCGTTGAGAAGCATGCCCGCGTGCGCTACACCACCGTGCAGAACTGGTCGAACAACGTCTACAACCTCGTCACCCAGCGCGCCTATGTGCGCGAAGGCGGCACGATGGAATGGGTGGACGGCAACATCGGCTCCAAGGCCACGATGAAGTACCCGGCCTGCATCCTCGCCGAGCCGTACGCCAAGGCGTCCACCATGTCCCTCGGCTTCGCCGGCAAGGGCCAGTACCAGGACACCGGCGCCAAGATGATTCACCTGGCCCCGCACACCAGCTCCACCATCGTGGCGAAGTCCATCTCACGCGGTGGCGGTCGTTCCGCCTACCGCGGCCTGGTCAAGATCGTCAAGGGCGCCGAGGGCTCGTCCAACTCCACCGTGTGCGACGCACTGCTGGTGGACGACTTCTCCCGCTCCGATACGTACCCGCATGTGGACGTACGTGAGGACGACGTCTCGATGGCCCATGAGGCCACCGTCTCCAAGGTCTCCGAGGACCAGCTCTTCTATCTGATGAGCCGCGGCCTCAAGGAGGAGGAGGCCATGGGCATGATCGTGCGCGGCTTCGTCGAGCCGATTAGCCGCGAGCTGCCGATGGAATACGCGCTCGAACTCAACAGACTTGTGGAACTGCAGATGGAAGGATCGGTGGGCTGATTCCGATGACTCAGGAACAACAGCAGAACGTCCAGAACGTCAAGGAAATCGCTATCCCGGTCGCGGACCCGAACGATCCGTACGCCATTCCGGCGACCATGCCCTCCTCAGTGGACCACGCCGTCCGCTCGTTCGACGTGGCGGACTTCCCGGCCCCCGATCGCAAGCAGGACGAATGGCGCTACACGCCGATCGAGCGCATCAACGAGTTCTTCGAGGTGTTCAAGCCGTCCGGCGAGACCAAGATCGAAGTGTCGATGATCGACGGCGGCCCGCTCGTCGAAGGTGTCAAGCTCTACCAGACCGAGCTGGGCGAGGCCCCCTCCGGCACCGTCTCCAAGCCGAACGACCGCGTTTCGGCGGTCGAATGGAACTCCGGCACCACCGCCACCGTCATCGAGCTGAGCGGTGAGATCGCCCAGCCGGTGTTGGTCAAGGTGCATGGCGAAGGCCCGGACCTCGACGCCTTCCATCTGGTGATCGCCGCGGCCGACAAGTGCCATGCGGACGTCGTGGTCGAGCACGAGGGCGACGCCCGTCTGGCCGAGGGCGTGGAGATCACCACCGGCAAGGACTCGCACGTCTCCGCCACGTTCATCCAGGAGTGGGCGAAGACCGCCAAGCATGTGGCCAACCATCGCATCCATGTGGGTGAAGGCGCATCCCTGCGTCACTCCGTGGTGACCCTGAGCGGCGACATCGTGCGCATCCGCATGGATCAGGACTTCGGCGGCGAACAGGGCGACCTCAACATGCTCGGCATCTACTTCGTGGACCCCGGTGAGCACATCGAACACCGCACGATGGTGGTGCACAACCACCCCGACTGCAAGTCCCGCGTGGTCTACAAGGGCGCGCTCGACGGCAAGGGAGCGCACTCCACCTGGGTGGGCAACGCACTCATCCAGCCCACCGCCCCCGGCACCGACTCCTATGAGCTCAACCGCAACCTGGTGCTCACGCCGGGTGCCATCGCCGATTCCGAGCCGAATCTGGAGATCGAGAACGGCAACATCATCGGAGCCGGCCACGCCTCCTCGGTGGGCCGTTTCGACGATGAGGAGCTGTTCTACCTCGAGTCCCGCGGCATCCCCGAAACCGACGCCCGCAAGCTCGTGGTGCGTGGCTTCTTCGGCGAACTCGTCGAGGAGATCGGCATACCAGCCATCTCGCAGCACCTCATGGACGTGATCGACCGTCGTCTGACCCGTGGCGAAAGCGCCGCCATGACGCAGGTCCTCGAAGACAAGTAAGCCGACGGTCAGGCATAACAGGCCAAGGCCAGCGGCAGCCAAGCAAAGACATTTTTTAGGAGCACACACATGTCAACACTCGAAATCAAGGATCTCCACGTCCACGTCGAGACCAAGGAAGGCATCAAGCAGATCCTCAAGGGCGCGAGCCTGACCGTCCACTCCGGTGAGACCCACGCCATCATGGGCCCCAACGGTTCCGGCAAGTCCACGCTCGCCTACACGCTCGCCGGCCACCCCAAGTACGTGGTCGACTCCGGCGAGGCCCTGCTCGACGGTCAGGACATCCTCAAGATGACCCCGGACGAGCGCGCCAAGGCCGGCCTGTTCCTGGCCATGCAGTACCCGGTCGAGGTGCCGGGCGTGTCCATGACCAACTTCCTGCGCACCGCCAAGACCGAGATCGACGGCGAGGCGCCGGGCGTGCGTCAGTGGACCAAGGAGCTGTCCGAGGCGATGAAGCGCCTCAAGATGGACCCGAAGTTCGCCACCCGTTCCGTGAACGAGGGCTTCTCCGGCGGTGAGAAGAAGCGCGCCGAGGTGCTGCAGCTCGAACTGCTGAAGCCGAAGTTCGCCATCCTCGACGAGACCGATTCCGGCCTTGACGTGGACGCTTTGCGCATCGTCTCCGAGGGTGTGAACCGCGCCAAGGAGGCCAACCAGTTCGGCATCCTCATGGTCACGCACTACACGCGCATCCTCAAGTACATCAAGCCGGACATCGTGCATGTGTTCGCGGACGGCCACTTCGTCAAGACCGGCGGCCCGGAGCTCGCCGATGAACTCGAGGAGAACGGCTACGACGCCTACCTGCCCGAAGGCGCCGACTCCGAATCCGCGCTGGCCTGAGTCTGTCCGCATCTTCCGTGCCGGTGGAGTGTGGAACGCTTTGGTTCCAGCGTCGGCGCGTGGGTTGGGATATGCCGTTCACGACACGCTCAAGGCCGCTCGGCCAAGCCTACGGTCGTGAACGGCATATCCCAACCCACGCTTTACTTCCGTCGGCATCGTTACGTTGGTGAGAGCGTCTCTCTGGCAAGGAGGGGATTGGCGTGGCGCGTGTTGGCCGACCGTAAGCAGCGCAGGCGTGTGCTAAGCTCCGCGAGCACACGCCGGAGCGGGGCCGAACGGCCTTGAGTGTGTCGGACAGCACGCACCACACCAATCCACCGTCACATACAGGGAACGGTTCAGCACAGATCATCGAAAGCGCGGATAACCTATAACCACAGCAAATGAAGGGGAAACATGGTTGATTTTAAGGCGATTCGGGCGCAATTCCCGATTTTGGACCAGGAGATCCACGGTCATCCGCTGGTGTATCTCGATTCCGCGGCCACCTCGCAGAAGCCGAATGCGGTGATCGACGCCGAAGCCGACTTCTACCGTACGATTAACGCCGGCGTGCATCGCGGCGCCCATGAGCTGGCGGCCCGTTCCACGGTGGCCTTCGAGGAGGCGCGCGCCAAGGTGGCCAAGCTGGTCGGTGCCAACGCCGAGGAGGGGAACGAGGAGATCGTCGTCACCGGTGGTGCCACGGCGGGCCTGAACCTGCTGGCCACCGCGTTCGGCAACGCGAGCCTCGGCCGTGGGGGAGAGGCCGCCAAGCGCTTCGCCCTGAAGCCGGGCGACGAGATCGTCGTCTCGCGCGCCGAGCACCATTCCGTGTTGCTGCCGTTCCAGGAGCTGGCCTACCGCACCGGCGCCACGTTCAAGTGGATCGACCTGACCGAGGACGGCCGTGTGCGCACGGACAACCTTGACGAGGTCATCACCGAACGCACCAAGGTCGTGGCTGTGACCCATGTGGGCAACACCACGGGCGCCATCACGGACATCGCCCCGATCATCAGGCGCGCGCATGCGGTCGGCGCCGTGTTCATCCTGGACGCCTGCCAGTCCGTGCCCCACCTCAAGGTCGATTTCCATGCGCTGGATGTGGACTTCGCCGCATGGAGCGCCCACAAGATGTACGGTCCGACCGGCGTGGGCTTCCTCTACGGCAAGCGCGAGCTGCTCGAGGCGTTGCCTCCGGCCAACTTCGGCGGATCGATGGTGGAGCTGGCCTACATGGACCATGAGGCTCAGTACATGGAGCCGCCGGCCCGTTTCGAGGCCGGCACCCAGCCGGTGGCGCAGGTGGTGGCCGCCGGGGTCGCCGCCGAATGGATGATGAACATCGGACTTGAGAACATCGAGGCCCACGAGCGGATCATCGCCGCCGAACTGCTCAAGCTCGGCGACATCGACGGCATCCGCATTCTGGGACCGCGTGAGAACGTGGACCGCATCGGCACCGTGGCCTTCGACGTCAAGGGCGTGCACCCGCACGATGTCGGCCAGTTCATCGACGCGCAGGGCATCGCCATCCGCGTCGGCCACCATTGCGCGCAGCCGGTGCATCGCCACTTCGGCCTGTACGCGTCCAACCGCGCCTCCTCCGGCGTATACAATTCGGTGGAGGACGCACAGGCGTTGGTGGAGGCCGCCAAGGGCATCCGCAAGTTCTTTGGAGTGGAATAAGGAACAATAGAGGTATGAGTGATTTCGGCATGAGCGGCGACGAACTGGAGCAGATGTACCAGGAGGTGATCCTCGAGGCTGCCAAGCATCCGCACGGCAGGGAGTCCTTCGCTCCCGACGCCGCCGTGGAGCAATCCGCGGGAGCGCCCGGTCCGGACGCCGCCGACACCACCGTGCGTGCCAGCCACGAGTACTGCACGCCGGGGGAGTCGCACCAGTTCAACCCCACCTGCGGCGACGAGGCCACCATCCATGTGGAGGTGTCTGACGACGAGCCGCACCCCATCAAGCGTCTGGTCTGGGACGGCCACGGCTGCTCCATCTCGCAGGCCAGCCTGTCCGTGATGGTCGATCTGGTGGACGGCAAGACCGTGGACGAGGCCATGCATCTGGAGGAGGCGTTCCACCGGCTCATGGAGTCGCGCGGCGCCGGCCTGAACGACGAGGCGCTGGAGGACGAGCTCGGCGACGCCGTCGTGTTCCAAGGCGTGTCGAAATACCCGATGCGCATCAAGTGCGCCCTGCTAGGCTGGGAAGGGCTCAAGGATTCCATCGCCAAGGCGTTGGCCGCAAAGAACTGAGGTAAACACAATGACCGACAACAATCTGGTTCCAGAACCCAAGTCGTCCATCTTCGACGCCGTCAACGACGTGTTGCAGGACGAAGAGGCCGCCCGCCGTGTGATGATGAATCCGGCATTGGCCAAGGGCTTCCCGAATGGGCACCCGGTGGGGCCGTCCGGTGACGCTGCGCAGGGCGCGCACGGTGGCGATGCATGCGGATGCGGCAACCATCAGGGCGCCTGCGGATGCCATGACGATTCCGGCACCGGCGACGATCAGATTCCGCTCAAGGCCGTGGACGACATCGGCCGCGCCACCGCCGAGGACGTGCGCGAGGCACTGCATCAGGTCATCGACCCGGAGCTGGGCATCGACGTGATCGATCTGGGTCTGGTCTATGGCATTGAAATCGACGAACTCGGCCGCGCCATCATCACGATGACGCTGACCACGCCGGCCTGCCCGCTCACCGATCTCATCGAGGATGAATGCGCCTCCACGCTGGCCGGGCTGGTGGAGGAGTTCCGCATCGACTGGACGTGGAACCCGCGCTGGACGATGGACCGTATCACGCCCGAAGGCCGTGACCAGCTCGCCGCCTTGGGCTTCAATTTCGACAACTTCCCGACGTACTGACGACGGTGGGCGAGACGGGCGGATAGACTCGTCGAAAGCCGTTGTCCCGCCGGCTCGCCCCATACACGGTAAAACGCATATGCCCCGCGATGTGATTCGCGGGGCATACGCGTTTTACCTAATCGCCGTGTTCAGTCGTATCAGTCGTCGACGATGGTGTTCTTCGGCACCACGGTGATGCCGTCCGGCGTGACGGTGAAGCCGCGGGCCAAATCGTGTTCGGTGTCGATGCCGACCGTGGAGTTCTCGGTGAGCACCACGTTCTTATCGAGAATCGCCTTGTACACGCGGGCACGACGGTTGATGACCACGCCGTCGAACAGCACGGAATCGACAATCTGCGCCCAGGAGTGGATGCGCACGTTCGGGGAGAGCACGGAGTGGTGCACCTCGCCGCCCGAGACGATCACGCCGGGGGAGACGATGGAGTCCGTGGCGTGGCCCAGACGGTCACGTCCGGCGTGCACGAACTTGGCCGGCGGCAGGTTGCCGGACATCGTGTAGATCGGCCAGTCCTGGTTGTACAGGTTGAATTCCGGCACGTAGGCGATGAGGTCCATGTGCGCATCGTAGAACTGCTTGATGGTACCCACATCGCGCCAGTAGGCGTGATCGGTGGCCGTGGAACCCGGAATCTCGTTGGAGTTGAAGTCGTAGACGCCGGCCTCGTTGCGGGAGGCGAAGTAGGGGGCGATGTCGCCACCCATGTCGTGCTTGGTATCCGCGGCCTTCTCGTCGAGGGCCAGCGCCTCGAACAGGGCCTTGGTGTTGGCCACGTAGTTGCCCATGGAGGCCAGAATCTGGTTCGGATTGTCCGGCAGGCCGGTGGTGGTGGCGGGCTTCTCCTGGAAGTTCTTGATCATGTTCGGGTGTTCCGGATCGACCTGGATCACGCCGAACTGCTTGGACTGCTCGATGGGCTGGCGGATGCCGGCCACCGTGAACTCGGCGCCGGACTCGATGTGCTGCTGGACCATCTGCTCAAAGTCCATGCGGTAGACGTGGTCCGCGCCCACGATCACCACGATGTCGGGCTGCACGTCCTCGATGATGTTGATGGTCTGGTAGATGGCGTCGGCGGAACCGAGGTACCAGTGCTTGCCGAGTCGCTGCTGCGCCGGCACAGGGGAGACGTACGAGCCCAGCAGCGGCGAGAAACGCCACACCTGGGAGATGTGACGGTCAAGCGAGTGGGACTTGTACTGGGTGAGCACCACGACCTGACGGTACCCGGAGTTGACCAGGTTGCTCAACGGGAAATCGATGAGTCGGTACACGCCACCGAAGGGGACGGCGGGTTTCGCGCGATCGCGGGTTAAAGGCATCAGGCGCGTCCCCTCGCCACCTGCAAGCACAATTGACAGAATCTTGGGATTCTTGGCCATCGTAACTGTCCTCTCTTGTTACTGAGCGTCTTTCGACACCGCACTGCTGGGCCAAACGCTTCCTTGCATTTGGTTGACATAGTTAATAATTGCAGAAAAAAACGAACATGCAAGGCTTTCGCCCCCGCGTGGCGTGAACTCGCAATGAATAATGTGGCGGCACGCCGTCGTCGCTCGGCGCGTCGCGTCGTTTGCCGGCGTGTCGAGCGACGTTTCGGCGGTGAACGCGCGCGGTGCCAGTGTGGGTCAGTGTGGGTCAGTGAGGTATCAGCGCAACGTCGGTGTGCAACATACGCACAAAATCAGCGTGTGGCGTAGAAGGCGACGGCGCTGGACGCGGCGACGTTGAGCGAGTCGACGCCATGACTCATCGGAATCTTGACCGTCAGATCGGCACGGGCGATGGTGTGCCGTGACAGGCCGTCGCCTTCGGTGCCGAAGATCAGCGCCAGCTTGCCGATGTGCTCGGCGTCGTCGGAGGGCAGGTGCAGGCGGCGCGTCAGCTCGTCCAGCGAGATCGAATCGTCCTCAAGCGCCATGGCCACCGTGGTGAAGCCCAGCGATTTGAGCTCGTCGATGCCCTTGAAGGGCCAGTAGTGACGGTCCTCGGTGCCGTCCTCATTGAGCCCGGTGATGCGGGTCCACGGCACTTGGAACACCGTGCCCATCGACACGCGGGCGGCGCGCCGATACAGCGGGTCGCCGCAGGAGGGCGTGACCAGCACGGCGTCCACGTCGAGGGCGGCGGCCGAACGCATGAGCGCGCCCACGTTGGTGTGGTCCACAATGTTCTCCATCACCGCCACGCGGCGGGCGTTGCGGCACACCTCGGCCACGGACGGCAATTGCCAGCGGCGCATCGCGCACAGGGCGCCCCGGTGCAGGCGATAGCCGGTCAGCCGCTTGAGCTGCTCGGGGGAGGCCACGTACACCGGCACGTCCGGCCCCCAGTGCGCGTCGATGAAGGCGAAGGTCTCGGCCATGCCGTCCAGCCACGGTTCCTCGACCAGCAGCGACAGCGGCTCCCGTCCGGCCGCCAGCGCCCGGTCGATCACCTTGGGCGATTCGGCGATGAACATGCCCTTGGCCGGCTCCAGACGGTTGCGCAGCTGCATTTCCGTGAGATTCACGTATGCCTCTACGCGCGGATCGTCAACGGAGTCAAGCGTGATGCGCTGCATGGTGTCCTTTCGCGAGGGATATGGACTTGACGGCTGATGGCCGGCTGTGCGCGACGCGACGCATGCCGCACACCGACCGCCGTGCCGTACTCGATTGTGATATGCAAAAACCCCTTGCAATGCAAGGGGTTTTGTCTGTGCCCGAGACGGGACTTGAACCCGTACGCCTGTATAAAATAGGCACTAGCACCTCAAGCTAGCGCGTCTACCATTCCGCCACCCGGGCAGGTGTCGTGTGGACAACGAGTTGATACTTTAGCAGTGATTCACGGAAGTGCAAATCGAGGGGGTGCATACGGCGTGTCGCGTTTATCCGTGTAGATTTGTGAGCATGACTGATGCCCTTTTCCTCTTCGACCCGCAGGTCGACGACGTGCCGGTGAACAGCGACGAACTCCACACCGGATGGAAGCTCACCCTGCCCGCCCATATCAAGCGTCATGCCGTGCAGGCCATGCGCCTCAAGGCCGGGGACAGCCTCCAGCTGTCCGACGGCCGCGGCCTGCGCATCCGCGCGGTCATGGCCGATCCCGAGGCCGGTCTGGCCGAAGTGATCGAAGTGGGCCGCGAGCCCGCGCCGCAGACCCGTCTCGCCCTGATTCAGGCATTGGCCAAGACCGGCCACGACGAGCAGGCCATCGACATGGCCACACAGATCGGCGTGGACGAGGTGGTCCCCTGGCAGGCGGACCGGTCCATCGCCAAATGGAAGGCCGGCCGCACCGACAAGAAATGGGGCGCGGTGCTGGACGCCGCCACCGAGCAGTCCCGCCGTGCGTTCCGTCCGGAACTGGGGGAGTGCGTCTCCAGCAAGCAGATCGTGGCCATATGCCGCAGAGCCTGCGTGCATGGCGATCTGGTGGTGGTGCTCCATCAGGACGCCACCGACACATGGGCCGGCGTGGAGGAGAAGGTGGGCCGTCTCATCGACCGCACGCTCGAGGACGGCCGCCCGCGCACGGTCAGCGTGGTCGTCGGCCCCGAGGGCGGCATCAGCGAGCAGGAGGTGGCGGACTTCACCGCCGCGGGGGCCGTCAGCTGCGTGCTTGGCCGCAACATCCTGCGCGCGGCCACCGCCGGTCCGGTGGCTCTCTCGCTGCTGTCCCGCACGCTTGGCCGCTACGAGTAGTGGATCCCCGGCCGCCGTCCGTCCTGCGGATGGCGGTGCCGAAGGGTGCCGATGATGTTCGCGCAGGTCGTGGGCGAACGATGTGGCCAACGGTATGAGCGGACGATGTATGCGAGCGGCGTACGCGAACGTCGTGTGTGGATGATTACGAATCGATGTGAGTGGCGCGGGTGCTGAGTAACGCCCCCGCGCTAAGCTGTTCCATAGTCCGATATCAAGAACCAAGGAGCATGATGAGCGCATCCGACGATTGCCTGTTCTGCAAGATCATCGCAGGGCAGATTCCCAGCAGCAAGGTCTATGAGGACGACACCACGTATGCCTTCAAGGACATCAATCCCAAGGCCAAGGTCCACGTCCTGGTGGTGCCCAAGGAGCACTACGCCAACGCGGCGGAGCTCGCCGCCAAGGACCCCGCCGAGCTGGCCCACATCGTCTCCGTCGCCCAGCGCATCGCCGATGACTCCTTCCACGGCGCGTACCGTCTGGTGTTCAACACCGGTCTCGACGCCGGACAGACCGTGTTCCATGTTCACGCCCATGTGCTGACCGGCGAGAAGCTGGACGAGTAGCGAGGAGCGGGACGCTTTCGTGGCAACGACTACACGTACCATCACCATCCCGCCGCAACTCGATCCCGTGGCCGTGCTCGGTCCGGTGGACGAGGTCATCCGTGAGGTGGAACGCGCCTTCCCGGAACTCACCATCATCGTGCGCGGCAATCGGGTGGCGATCGTCTCCCGATCCAAGCAGACCGAAGCGCAGGCCGCGCAGGCCGAGGACCTGATCGATACGATCATCCAGGCCGCGTACACTGCCCCGATGGACGCCGACACCGTGCGTCGCATGCTCGACCAGAACGTGCTGAGGAACAGCGTGCGGCAGGAGCATCCGGGCCACGGTCCGGCGCATGACCGTTTCGTCCAGTCGGCCTCACTCGCCCTCGAACCGCATGCCAGGTCCCGTGCCGTCCGCACGCAGTCGGCCCATGACATGACCTATCGCAAGCCGTCCGTCCCCGGTGTCATCACGTTCGCCGCCGGCGTGCCCGTGCGCGCGAAGACGGCAGGACAGGTCGCCTACGTCAACGCCATCGAATCCCACACCATCACCTTCGGCATCGGCCCGGCCGGCACCGGCAAAACCTATCTCGCCGTGGCCAAGGCCGTGCGCGCCTTCCAGGACAAGCAGATCCGGCGCATCATCCTGACCCGCCCGGCCGTGGAGGCCGGCGAGAACCTGGGCTTCCTGCCCGGCACGCTGACCGACAAGGTGGACCCGTACCTGCGCCCGCTGTACGACGCGCTGGGCGACATGCTCGGTACCGACCAGCTCAGACGCCTCATGGACGACAACACCATCGAGGTGGCGCCGCTCGCCTACATGCGCGGACGTACGCTCAACGACGCCTTCGTGATTCTCGACGAGGCACAGAACACCACCGAGCAGCAGATGAAGATGTTCCTCACCCGTCTCGGATTCAACACCAAAATGGTGATCACCGGCGATATCTCGCAGGTCGATCTGGCCGTGCCCCGTTCGGGTCTGGCCACCATCGAGCAGATCCTTGGCGAGATCGAGGGCATCTCCTTCATCCACCTCAACACGGAGGACGTGGTTCGTCACCAGCTGGTGGGCAAGATCGTGGCCGCCTACGACCGGCACGCCGCCATCGCCGGCGACCACCGCGACATCGGCCGCAGGGGCCACCGGCGCCGGGCGCCCGAGACCGAACCCGAACACAACACCGAATCGACCCCGATTACACGAAACGAGGCAACCGATGAGCGTTGACGTGACCAACGAGACCCAGTGGGTCATCGACCCGAAGGTCTTCTCCGATTTGGGCGTCTGGGTGATGGACCAGATGCGCGTGAGCACCCAGTCCGACCTGACCATCATGTTCGTGGACCCCGATCCCATCGCCGAACTGCACATGCGCTGGATGAACCTCGAAGGCCCCACCGATGTGATGAGCTTCCCGATGGACGAGCTGAGGCCGGGCGACGGCAAAACCGTCATGGAAGGCGTGCTGGGCGACATCGTGATCTGCCCGTGGGTCGCCGCCCAGCAGGCCGCTGCCGCCGGACACAGCGCCATGCAGGAGATGCTGCTGCTGACCATCCACGGCATCCTCCATCTGCTCGGCTACGACCATGTGACGCCTGAGCAGGAACGTCAGATGTTCGGACTGCAACGCCAACTGCTGCTTACCTTCTTCGCACTGCGCCACGACGCCGGAGTCCAGGCCACGCTGCCCGCCGGCACGCCCGACGCGCTGGCCCTCTACGACGCCGCGCACGGCACGGGACGCGACCTCAACGCCAAGCAGGCCTAAGGCCCAGCCCGACCGCCACCGAATCACCAATACCACCCGCAAGGACATCGAACCATATGGAGTATTCCAGTACCACCCTCATCGCCATCACCGTGCTGCTCGTGCTTGTGGCGGCCCTGTTCGTCTGGTTCTCGCTGACCATGGCCGCCTCGGAGGGCGCCGTGGCCCGTGTGACGCGCGCGAGCCTCAACAACCTCATCCTCGAGGTGCAGACCGACACCGAGGCCAGCCAGTTCCTCAAGATGAAGAAAATCGACAAGATCCACCGCGTGCAGCGGCTGATCTCCGATCGGTACGCCACGGCCGGCAGCTGTGCGTTCTTCCGCATCGCCTGCAACGTGCTTGACGGCGTCCTGGTGGCATCCATCGCGGCGCTGTGGGGCGCCGAGCTCTGGGTGCAGTTGTTGGCGGGATTCGTGTTCGCGATCATCGTGGCCGTGGTGTCCGTGTTGGTCCGGCCGCGCACCGCCGGCATGGCCAAGCCGGTGGACATCATGCTCGCCCATTCCCGCGTGGTCTCCATCGCCGTGAAGATCACGCCGTTCACCCGCATCGGCTCCGACAAGACCGGTGGTAAGGCGTCGGGCAAGCGCGGCAAGAACACCGACCTGTCCGACGACGAGGAGCTGGACAAGATCCAGCTCGAACAGGGCAAGGCCGCCATCGACCGCCTGGTGGAATCCAACGACTTCGATCCCGAGGTCTCCGAGATGCTGCGCAACGTGCTTACGCTGTCCGACACGTTGACCCGCGAGATCATGGTGCCGCGCACCGACATGATCTGCATGGAGCGCGATACGAAACTCGCCTCGGCGCTGAAGCTGTTCTCCCGCTCCGGCTTCTCGCGCGTCCCGGTCATCGGCGAGGACGTGGACGACCTCATCGGCGTGGCCTACCTCAAGGACGCCGTGCGCGCCACCGCCTTCAACCCGGCCGCGCTGGACCGTTCGGTCGATTCCATCGTGCGCCAGCCGTTGCTGGTGCCCGAATCCAAGCCGGTGGACGACCTGTTCCACGAAATGCAGCGGTCCCGCCAGCATGTGGCCGTGGTGGTGGACGAATACGGCGGCATCGCCGGCATGGTGACCATCGAGGACACCATCGAGCAGATTGTCGGCGAGCTGGAGGATGAGCACGACCGCACCCAGCGCGCCGAACCCGAGAAGATCGGCGAGAACAAGTGGCGGATGCCGGCCCGTACGCCGATTGCCGATCTGGAGGAGATCTTCGAGATCGACATCGACGAGGACGATGTGGACACGGTGTACGGCCTGCTGACCAAGGTGCTCGGGCGCGTGCCGATCGTGGGCGCGTCGGCCGTGACGCGCGGACTAAGGCTTACCGCCGTCGATTCGGCCGGACGCCGCAAGAAGGTGTCCACCATCGTGGTCGAGCCGGCCCACGTCGAGGGCGGCGAGGAAGATGGCAAGACCTATGAGCATGCCGGCGAACAGGTCGCCGATGACGAACGTAACGCCGATAAGGAGTGAGATGAGCGATCAGCAGGATCTTCAGAATCATCAGGAAGAAGAGCGCGCCGAAACCGAGGTCACGGTGGACGCGGTTGATTTGACGGTGGAAGCCGCGGGGGAGCCGGACGAGACGGAGATCGCGGTCGGCGCTTCTGAGGGAGCGACGGAATCCCATGTCGCCGACGAGGCTGCCGATGACGACGATTCTGACGATTCGCCCCTGACCGAACCAGCGAAGGACGATGTGCCGTACCGTTCGGGCTTCGTGGCCGTGGTGGGCCGACCGAATGTGGGCAAGTCCACCTTGATCAACGCGCTAATCGGCAAGCAGATCGCCATCGCCTCCTCCCGCCCGGAGACCACCCGTAAGGCCATCCGCGGCATTCTGACCACCGAGCATGCACAGCTGGTGCTTGTGGACACGCCCGGTATTCACCGTCCACGAACCCTGCTCGGCCAGCGGCTCAACGATGTGGTGGAGGAGTCCCTGTCCGATGTGGACGTTGTGGCCTTCCTCCTGCCGGCCGATCAGGAGATCGGCCCCGGCGACAAGCGCATCCTGTCCCGTCTGCGTTCCGACTTCGCCACCAAGCGCGAGGATGGCACGTTCGTGTGGAAGATTCCGCTGATCGCCATCGTGACCAAGATCGACGAGCTCGGTCGCCAGCAGCTCATCAACAAGCTCATCGAGATCAACGACTTCGCCAACTTTTCCGACATCGTGCCGGTGAGCGCCCTGGAGCATGACAATCTGGACGAGGTCAGGAAGGTGCTCATCGAGAACACGCCCGAAGGCCCGCAGATGTACCCTGACGACCAGATCAGCGAGGAGCGTCCGGAGGACACCATCGCCGAGCTTATCCGCGGTGCGTTCCTGGAGACGTTGGACGACGAGCTGCCGCACTCCCTCGCGGTGGTCGTGGATTCCATCGACTATCCGGAGGACAACGAGACCGGTGCCGCCTACGACGGCAAGGCGCAGGTCAACGTGTCGATCTATGTGGAACGCGACTCGCAGAAGCCGATCATCATCGGCAAGGGCGCCTCGAACCTCACCTACGTCAAGAAGAAGCTGCGCACCCCGGTCAACCGCATCGTCGGCCAGAAGGCCCGCCTCGACCTCCACGTCAAGGTCGCCAAAGGCTGGCAGTCCGATCCCAAGAAACTAGACCGCCTAGGATTCTAACCCATGTCGGCTCCCCTTCCTGAGGGTGAAACTGGTCCAGTGATGTCCGCACCTATTCGGCTCCCCTCCCTGAGGGGAGCTGTCCGCGAAGCGGACTGAGGGGAGAAAAAACAGGCATACAGGAACATCACTCCGTTTTCCTGTACTCTAAAGCAATGACGTCCTATAACAAGCGCAACGTCACGCTGGCCAAGCAGCTCCCGTCGTTCCATGACTCCATGGGAGCGCAAACTATGGTATGAGTATCTTCGCTTCCGGCCTGAGCATTTCCGAAGGCAGAAGCCGATCGGAGAGTATATCGCCGATTTCAGCAGCGAGCAGGCGAAACTCATCATTGAACTTGACGGCGGAGGGCATTACTCCGAGCAACAGCGGTCGGCTGATGAGCTCCGAACCGGGGAACTCGAGAAGGAGGGCTTCACGGTCCTTCGCTTTTCCAATTACGATGTCGATTGTAATTTTGAGGGAGTATGCCGAGCGATTGAATCGGCGATTGCTTGAGGGTTTGCCTCAATCCGATTCTTCCGATTTTGGCGTGTAAGGGTCATGCGTTTTCATTGCTTAGGCGCAGTCAACTATTCATCGGCGCCTTGCGTGCACTGCCTGCCTTTGTTGTACCGTCCTGTTCTTGGGAACCTATCTAAGAAACGATGAATGCGCCTTAGTTTGTCCCATACGGAGCCGCTTATAGTGTGGCGTGGCACTGTACTATGTGGCCGGTAGCTGCGGTGGGTGATGCTCGTGATGCATGCGTGGCATATGGCTGCGGTACGAAATCCTCAGAAGGCTCTTTTTGGCGTGTTGTGTACAAGAAGGCGCGGTACGATGTGCGAAATCGCGCGTTTTTCGTGTATCGTACCGCAGGGCTGAGTGTGGTCGATTTCGCCCATGCGTCAGGAATGGCTTGTTTCCGCGGTTTTTGAAACAGTCGTATTGCCCCGATATGGATTGAAAACGTTTGCTTCGGCTGTCGGGGCACACTGCTGCGGTACAACAGCTCGAAAAGCGTTGAATCGACGCATCGTACCTCAAATGGGGTGTTGCACGCGTGGCCGAGCGCGGAGAAAGGGGTGTACGTCGCATGCGTGAGGTGCATCCCTTATGCTGTGCTTTGTCAAGTTGGTGTCTGCGTTTTGTGCAGTGTTTTTCCGCAGTGTAGGCAGCGGGTTTTCCGCAGTGTGTGCGGTATCGGCCGCTGCCTGTCTGCGTGTGTTGTTGTGTTGTTTGGTTATTTGGTCATGAGGGCGTGTTGGCTGCGGTAGGAGTGGCCCTCGAATCTGATGAGTCGTCCGTGGTGGACGGTGCGGTCGATGAGGGCGGCGGCCATGTTCTTGTCGCCGAGAATGCGTCCCCATCCCGAGAATTCGATGTTGGTGGTGTAGATGATGCTCCTTGTCTCGTAGCTGTCGCTGATGATCTGGAAGAGGAGGCGGCTGCCTTCCTCGTCGATGGGCAGGTAGCCGAACTCGTCGATGATCAGGAGGCGTGCTTTGCCGATGCCCGCGAGCTCCCGGTCGAGCCGGTTGTCCTGTTGGGCGCGGCGCAGGCGCATGAGCAGTCCGGTCGCGGTGAAGAACCGGACCGGTATGCCCCTGGCGCAGGCGAGCCTGCCGATCGCGATCGCGAGATGGCTCTTGCCGACCCCGACGGGCCCGTAGAGCACGAGGTCCTCACATCGACT
>NZ_MWWW01000032.1 GCF_002259745.1 Bifidobacterium myosotis
GATCGACGTGAGACCGTCGAACGGCGAGGGCGCCGACGCCCTGAGCCGGCCGGCGACCCTGCGGGCGATCTGGCCGGCGGTCCTCCACGCCACGTGCAGGAACCCGCTCACGGTCTTCTGGTTGGCGACGGTCATCAGCCACGCGCACTCCGCCTCGAAGTCCCGCGTGAACCGGCTTCCCGGCTCCGCCCACGGCACGGACGCGACCACCACGCCGCACTTCGGGCAGTCCACCCTGGGCATCATGGCGACCAGTTCGACCCGCCAGCATCCGAAATCCTGATGGCGCCATCGGCGCACGCCGCCGCCACGGTCATAGCCACGACGCTTCCGCCCGCACCTCGAGCACCTGAGCATGCCCGCACGCGGACGCACCCGCACCTCGAGCACGGGTTCGGGGCGCATGGGACCATCGACGATGCAGACGTTCTCGACGACCATGCCTTTGACGTTGAGGAGCTGTTTGAATATGCTGTTCATCAGGCGCTTTTCGGTTGTGTTTTTCTTGGTCGATGAACATCCTAACCAAAAAGCGCTCTTCTCTTACCGGTTCAACGCCTCACCGGCAAACAACCACCCACGAAAACAGCAATAGCGCCTTAAATTAAGGCCAGTTGACGGGCGAGGCGGTCATCTGTCATTACATGAGCCCTGAAACTGTGCCCCCGCAGCGTGTATTGCACTGTTTTTGGGTTTGCGTGGCACGGAATTGTGCCCCCGCAGGTGATTCTTGCCATGATTTTGCTTGCGGGGGCACGGCCTGTGCCCCCGCAGCTGTCATATAGGTGTTTTTCGGCTACGGGGGCACACGGTTCTGGATTGAAAACCGCATGATTCCGCCATTGTCGTTGAATGGCGCAATTTCGGTCAGAATGGGGGTGTGCCCCCGCAGGCGATTTTCATGTGATTTTGGGCTGCGGGGGCACGCTAATCACACTGGGGGCACTATTACACGAATCCCTCTCGCCCCTCGCGGATGAAATCACCTGATTGAAGCTACCGGCCGCCTCCCGCCAAAGCGCAAGGCACAAAGCTATTTCCCCGGGCTCGGACATGGACCCACCTGATTACGCTATAGATGGTAAGGAGAGAACAATCTTCGCTGAATGAGATGAGGTCTGATGATGAACGATTCCGGCGTTGGCGCAATGCAGGCAAACCGCGATCCGCAATGCCGTACACAATACCGTTTGCCGGACGGATTCGAGCATTGCTCGAAATTGAAGCCGGTGACGGAGGCGGCGACTGCGCTGGACCGGGTCAAAGCCGTGGTGGATGTGCTGTATTCACCGGGCGGTTGCCCGTGGGACGGCAAGCAGACGAACGAGTCGTTGCTTAAGAATCTGCTTGAGGAGACGTATGAGTATGTCGATGCGGTTGAGACTCATGACCGTGCCAATATGCGCGAAGAGTTGGGTGATGTGTTGCTGCAGTCCGTGTTCCAAGCACGGGTCTGCGAGTCGGATGCCGAGGACCCCTTTGATATCGACGAGGTCGCCGACCGTCTGGTGAACAAACTCATCACCCGTCATCCGCATGTCTTCGCGGCCGATGCCGAGACTGACCCCGATTCAGCCCCCGATGCCGCTGACACCACTGATACCACCAATACTGCCGACTCGGCCGATGGCGGCGACAATGCCAAAGACGGGAACGCATCCCTGCAACAGGAATCCCCGGAAGCCGTTCTGGCGCTATGGGAAAAGATGAAACAGCAGGAAAAGCATCGTACTTCCGTCCTGGAGGGCATCTCCCAATCGCAAGGTGCGTTGCCCCGTGCGGCCAAAGTCGTCTCCCGCATCTCCAAGTCGCCCAATGCCGATGAACTGTTCAAGGCCTTCGATGAGACGCCCTTGAGCAAGGGCCAACACGATGACGAACGACATGCGGCAGGGCGATTCCAGGAAGCGGAACAATCCGCGCTGAATGGCGATGTGACTTCTGAGCGCGAGAAGGCTGATGCATACGCGAATGCGATTCTCGACATCGTGCGCAAAGCTCGAATCGACGGAATCGATATCGAAGCCGCGCTGCGCAATCGTCTACGTGATGTCGAATCGCGCGTCGCTGATATCGAATCCCATAGCCGTGCATGATGAGAAACGCCGGCATGGCCTGTACCTTCGTCTGCAGCAATGCGCGTAATGGCGGTGGCGTTGACAGGCGGCGGAGTCGTTATCCGGCCACAGGCATCCGGCCATGGATTGACAGGCTGATGATACCGAGCATCCGGTCGGCTTGGTTACTCTGGGACGCGCCCTGCATAGCTCCTGGCGCTATTCAGCGCAACCCAGCGCTACCCGGCGTGGTGTCGCGGTGCTCAATCAGGTGAGGTTGGGGTAGGCTCGGGTACGGCGTTAGTGCCGAGCAAAGCGAGCGAAGGCGAACACGGCCGAACCGGCACGAACCGGAACAAACCGAACCGAAGCGATGCGGGAGGAGTGTGAACTCATGCAGCAGGTGGCGTTGGAGAACAATGTGGTGTTCGTGGGCATCGAATACCTCGCCATCCTGTGTTGGGGCCTGTCAGGCGGACTCTCCGCCATCCGCAAGGGCTACGACATCTTCTCGATCATGCTGTGCGGCTGGTTGACCGCGTTGGGCGGCGGTCTGTTCCGCGACGTGATGCTCGGCGCGTTGCCCCCGGTCGGCATCACCGACAAAGGCTATGTGCTCACCACATTGTTCTCCGGAGTGGTCGTGGTGGTCGCGCATCCGGAGATCGCGAAGCTCAAATGGACGATGACCATCATCGACGCGCTTGGTCTGGGCCTGTTCGCCGTCAACGGCACGGCGAAGGCCTTGTCGTTCGGCATGTCGGGCATGACGGCCGTCTTCCTCGGCATGTTCACCGCCCTGGCCGGTGGACTCATCCGAGACATCTTCATCGGCGACGTCCCGATGATTATCCGCGACAAGCATCTGTACGCCGTGCCCTCGTTCATCGGCTGCATCCTGACCGTGCTCGTATGGCGCGGGGTACGTTACGGGTGGTTCGACATGCGTTCGGAAATGATCTTGGATGTGCTCATCGTCATCATCGTGGTGGCCATCCGTCTGCTGTCGGTCGGATTCAACGTCACCATGCCCGGTGCCATGCAGCGTCACCATGTCTATCTTGCGGGGGAGAGGCGGTACCTGCGCCGTCCGGTCATCCACCCGCATGTGGGGGAGGATGAGGATGACGGCAACGAGGATGACGAAGCCGTCGAGGGGCATGGTCGCCGCCGTCGATGACGCAGCGCGTCGGCGGCGGTCCCACAGTGGTTCGACCCATGATGCCGGTGTCGCGCGCCATGGTAGCAGGGGGACTGACGATTTGTGCGGGCGCATCGGTTGCATCAGTTCCATCAGTTGCATCGGGTGCATCGGTTGCACCGAAACATCGCCCGGGAATCCCGGGGCCTCATCCGACTTGGCATCCCGGAGCATCACGCCGAAACATGGTACATGCCACATGGCACATGGCAACATGACAAGCCAAACGCAAGCACCATAACAAAAATCCCGCAAACCAAACGGCTTGCGGGATTTCTGAAACCTTGACGGTCGTGTGACGTCAGGTCAGCGCTTACGCGATGATGCTCACAGAGCGTTGATCGCGACGGCCAGACCGGACTTGCGGTTGGCGGCCTGGTTCTTGTGAATCACGCCGGCGCCGGCAGCCTTGTCCAGCTTGCGGGCGGCGACCTTGTAGGCGGCCTCGGCGGCAGCCTTGTCACCGGCGGCGATGGCTTCGCGGGTGGCGCGGATGGCGGTCTTCAGGCCGGACTTCACAGCCACGTTGCGAAGGTGCGCCTTCTCATTGGTGAGCACGCGCTTCTTCTGCGACTTAATGTTTGCCACGTTTACTCCAAACGATGTGTATTACAAGGACATACAAAAGTGTGAGTATAGCACCGGCCCCGGAAAAACCCGCACCGAGCCACGCCGCATACAGTCCCTCGGCTAGAATAGGACGAGTTTGAGTAATTCCAAGAGGAGGAATGTCGTTGGTCGTTCAACACAATCAGCCGGGTTCCACCGATCAGTCGCTGATCCGCAACTTCTGCATCATCGCGCATATCGATCACGGCAAGTCCACCGTGGCCGACCGCATCCTGCAGTTGAGTGGCATCGTACCCGAGCGCGAGATGCGTGACCGGTTCCTCGACCGCATGGACATCGAGCAGGAGCGCGGCATCACCATCAAGTCGCAGGCCGTGCGCGTGCCATGGACGTTCGACGGCACCGAATACACGCTTGGCATGATCGACACCCCCGGCCATGTGGATTTCACCTACGAGGTCTCGCGCGCGCTGGCCGCCTGTGAGGGCGCGGTGCTGCTCGTGGACGCCACGCAGGGCATCGAGGCCCAGACGCTGTCCAACCTGTACATGGCCATCGACCACGACCTGACCATCATCCCGGTGCTCAACAAGATCGATCTGCCGAGCGCCGAGCCGGACAAGCACGCCGAGGAGATCGCCGGACTGATCGGATGCGAGCCGGGCGACGTGCTGCGCGTCTCCGGCAAGACCGGCGAAGGCGTGGCGGAGCTGCTCGACCGCATCGTGCTCGAGGTGCCCGCGCCGCACGGCGATCCGGTCGCGCCCGCCCGCGCACTCATCTTCGACTCCGTCTACGACTCCTACCGTGGCATCGTCACGTACATCCGCATGGAGGACGGCGAACTGCACGCCCGCGAGAAGGTCCACATGATGGGCATCGGCATGAGCCACGACCCCATCGAGATCGGCGTGATCAGCACCGACATGACCGCCACCAAGGCGCTCGGCGCCGGCGAGGTCGGCTACATCATCACCGGCGCGAAGGACGTGAGCCAGTCGAAGGTGGGCGACACGCTGACCTCGGCCGTCCGCCCCGCCACCGAACCGCTGCCCGGCTATCGCGACCCCAAGCCGATGGTGTACGCCGGCCTGTTCCCGATCGACAACGCCCAGTTCCCCGAACTGCGTGACGCGCTCGACAAGTTGAAGCTCAACGACGCCGCGCTCATCTACACGCCGGAGACGTCCGTGGCGCTGGGCTTCGGCTTCCGCTGCGGCTTCCTGGGACTGCTGCACATGGAGATCGTCAACGAGCGACTGTCGCGCGAGTTCGGCCTGGACCTCATCCAGACCGCCCCGAACGTCACCTACGACGTGACCGCCGAGGACGGCAGCCAGCACCATGTGACCAACCCGAGCGAGTTCCCGGACGGCAAGATCAAGAAGATCGTGGAGCCGATGGTGGCCGCGGACATCATCACGCCCAAGGAGTTCATCGGCTCGGTCATGGACCTGTGCCAGGACCACCGCGGCCAGATGGGCACCATGGAGTACATCTCCACCGACCGTGTGGAGATGCACTACCGTATCCCGCTGTCCGAGATCGTGTTCGACTTCTTCGACCAGCTCAAGTCCCGCACCAAGGGCTACGCCTCGCTCGACTACCACGAGGACGGTGAGCAGTCCGCCGATCTGGTCAAGGTGGACATCCTCATCCAGGGGGAGAAGGTGGACGCCTTCAGCGCCATCGTGCATCGCGACAAGGCGTATTCCTACGGTGTGATGATGACCAAGAAGCTGCGCGAGCTCATTCCCCGCCAGCAGTTCGAGATTCCGATTCAGGCCGCGATCGGCTCGCGCATCATCGCACGCGAGAACATCCGCGCCCTGCGCAAGGACGTGCTCGCCAAGTGCTACGGCGGCGACATCACCCGTAAGCGCAAGCTGCTCGAGAAGCAGAAGGCCGGCAAGAAGCGCATGAAGATGCTCGGCCATGTGGAGGTGCCGCAGGAGGCGTTCATCGCCGCCCTGTCCACCGGCGATGATTCCAACGACCGCGACACCAAGGACAAGATCCGCGCCGCGCAGAAGACCGAAGGCTGATGTTCGAGGTCTATATCCACGTGCCGTTCTGTCTGCGTCGTTGTGGGTATTGCGATTTCAATACCTATACGGCTGTGGACATGGGCGCCGGCGCCTCGCGCGGCAACTACGCCAACATGGTCATCCGCGAGATGGAACTGACCCGGCAGTGGCAGCTCGACCACGGCATCGAGGAGCCGCCGGCTTCCACCGTGTTCTTCGGCGGCGGCACGCCAACCATCCTCTCGGCGGACGACCTGGTGGCCATGCTCGGTGCGATCCGGCGCATCTGGGGTCTCGAGCCCGATGCCGAAATCACCACCGAAGCCAATCCGGACACCGTCAACGAGTACTACATCGGCAAGCTCGCCGAGGGTGGCTTCACGCGCGTCTCCTTCGGCATGCAATCCGCCGTGCCGCATGTGCTCAGGACCCTCGACCGCACGCACACGCCCGCCAACGTGGAGGCCGGCGTGCGCGCCGCGAACAGGTTCGGGCTGCGCTCCAGCGTGGACCTCATCTACGGCGCGCCGGGGGAGAGCCTCGACGATTGGCGCACCTCGGTCGAAACCGCCATCGACCTTGGCGTGAACCACATCTCCGCATACGCGCTCACGGTTGAACCCACCACCAAGATGGGCCGTCAGATCGCCGTCGGTACGCTGCCCAAGCCCGATGACGACGACGAGGCCGCCAAGTACGAAATCGCCGACGATCTGTTCGCCGCCGCCGGTCTCACCTGGTACGAGGTCTCGAACTGGGCCCGTCCGGGTTATGAGAGCCGGCATAACCTGGGCTACTGGCGCAACGTTGATTGGGCCGGACTCGGACCCGGCGCGCATTCGCACTACAACGCGGTGTCCAATTCCATCTCCGTCGCATCGGATCGTCTTCGCATCCCGACGACAGCGGAATCCCCTGACCGCGTGGGCGCAGGGCTCGACCGTCACGGTCTGCGTGCCTGGGACATCGCGCATCCGCGCATGTGGGGGACCGCGCTCAACGAGGGTTGTGTGCCATGGGGCGGCAGCGAGACGATCACCCCGGCCGAGAACCTCGAGGAGCTCATCATGCTGGGCCTGCGTATCCATGACGGCCTCGACCTCGGCCGCATCAACCGCGAAATCGCGGATATCAACGCCGCGAAACCAGCGGGAGAGCCGTCGCCTTCGTTACGTCCCATCACCGTGGACCAGTTGCGGCCGTTGATCAACGAAGGGCTGATCACTATTGATTCAGGTGATGTCCCTGAGTCCGGTGAAGCCAACGGTTTCGATGCCGCTGGTCCCAGTGATTCGGCTGACGCTGCCGATGACGCCCGCATCATCCCCACCCGCGAGGGCCGCCTGCTCAACGACGCCGTCATCGAGCGGTTCTTTGACCTTATTGGCGTCTAGTGTCTATATTTTGGCTCCCCAAACGAGGGGAATCGAGAATGACATAGACGAACTTCTGATATGGGACACCAGATAACCTGCCATCGCCGAGTGCCGCCGGCGCATATGGCAGAATCATTGTTGGACAACGTAACGGATGATCAGAACCGGACACGGACCGTCAACGGAAAGGAGCCGATCATGGAGACGGATATGCGCGGACTCAACTGGGCGACATTGGGAACCGGCGTCATCGCCAACCAGCTCGAGCAGGCGTTGGAAAGCCGCGGCCGCAAACTGTACGCGGTGGCCAACCGCACGCACGACAAGGCGGTCGCATTCGCCGAACGGTACGGCATCGGCAAGGTCTACGACGACCTCAACGACGTGTTCGACGATTCGCAGGTGGACGTGATCTACATCTCCACACCGCACAACACACACATCGGATTCCTGCGCAAGGCGCTCGCCGCCGGCAAGCATGTGCTGTGCGAAAAATCCATCACACTCAATTCGGACGAATTGGACGAGGCGATTGCGCTCGCCGAGGCCAATCATGTGGTGCTCGCCGAAGCCATGACTCTCTATCACATGCCGATCTATAAGAAGCTTGACGAACTCATCGGTTCCGGCGCGCTCGGCGAACTGAAGCTCCTGCAGGTGAACTTCGGCTCCTACAAGGAGTACGACATGGCCAACCGCTTCTTCAACCGCAACCTCGCGGGCGGCGCCATGCTCGACATCGGCGTGTACGCGCTCTCCTTCGTGCGCTGGTTCATGAGCTCCAAGCCCGATCAAATCCTTTCGCAGGTCAAGTACGCGCCCACCGGCGTGGACGAGCAGTCCGGCATCCTCTTGACCAATCCGGACGGCCAGATGGCCACGGTCACGCTGTCGCTGCACGCCAAGCAACCCAAGCGAGGGCTCGCCGTGTTCGACAAGGCCTATGTGCAGGTCACCGACTACCCGCGCGGCGAACGAGCCACCATCACATGGGTGGACGACGGCCGCACCGAGACCATCGAGGCCGGTAGCACCACCGATGCACTCGCCTACGAGGTGGCGGACATGGAGACGGCCATCGCCGGCGACCCGTCGGTCATGCATTTGGACTACACGCGCGACGTGATGTCCATGATGACCGAGATTCGCCGCGGCCAGTGGAATATGACCTACCCGGAGGAGGAGCGCTGAGGGCCGCTATATCGTCTGTTGTAGGGGCTATCACGCGGTGGGCTGGAGCGGGCCGTAGAAGTAGCTGGCGGTGGCGCCGCCGTCCACGAGCACGTCGGTGCCGGTGATGAACGCGCCGCGCTCGCTCATGAGCAGCTCGGCCACGTTGGCGATCTCGTCGGCGGTGCCGGGGCGTCCTGCCGGGCACTTGGCGAACATGTTCTTGTAGAAGTCGCCGCGCGGTCCGTTGAACTCGTCGATGGCCAGCGGCGTGACGACGATGCCGGGGGAGATCGAGTTGAGTCGCGCCCCGCGTTCGCCCCATACCACGGCTTGGGCCATCACGCGCTTTTCGTTACAGCGCTTGGCCATCTGGTAGGCGTGCAGCGTGTCCGCGATGTTGCCGGGCTGCAGCATGTCGAGTCCGAGCAGCTCCTCGGTGGGCGTGGTGGCGAGCAGACGGTCCTCCTCGGCGGTGAGTTGCTTCATGCGGTGGCCGGACTGGCTGGAGATCGTCACGCCCACGCCTCCGGGGGCGATGATCTCGCCCACTTCCTCGAGCAGCACGGCCGTGCCGTACAGGTCCACGTTGAGAATCGTCTCGATGGATGCCTGGCTGGGGGAGACGCCGGCCGCGTTGACCAGCATGGTGACGTCGCCGAGGGAGGTCGCCTTGCCGATGAGCCCGGTGATGGACTCGCGCGAGGCGAGATCCACGGTTTCGGGGCGGGCGTCGAAGCCGGCGTTCGTCATGGTCTGTGCGATATCGGCGGCATGGTCGGGATTCTTGTCCGCCACGAGGATGGTCATGCCGTGGCCCATGCGACGGGCGATGGCCATGCCGATCTGCCCGGCGCCAACCAGGATCATGATGTCGTGGGTGGAATGGGATGCTGTCATATGCGGTCCTTTCATGGTGCGCGTTCATGGCGCTCGCATGTTGGTGCGAGGCGACTGCGTGCGGTGGCTTGGCTGCGTTCCTTCGGGGTGTTTCGGCTCCCGTTGGATGCCGCTGAAGGCAATGGTATGAGTCCCGTTTCTGCATTACAAATGACGCTATATGATTGATATATATGCACAAAGAGCATGTATTTTGAAGGTGGTGCGGGTATCCTCGCCAGGCCGGGAAGGAAAGGGCATATGGAGCTGAAGGTGCTGCGCAATTTCATCGCGGTGGTCGAGGAGGGCGGCGTGACTGCGGCCGCCGACGTCTTGCGCATCAGCCAGCCTGCGTTGTCCCGGCAGATCGGCGGCCTGGAGAGCGAGCTGGGAGTGAGGCTTTTCGTCCGCGGCAATCGCGCGCGTGAGATCGAGCTGACGGGGGAGGGCCGTCTGATGTACCGGCGGGCCAGGGAGATCGTGGAACTGGCCGACCGCGCTCGTTCGGAGATGAACGATGGGCGTGACATCGCCGGTGAGGTGCATATCGCCGCGGCCCAGAGCGTGGTGATGCGCGTGGTCGCGCGGGCGGCGGTTCGTCTGCGAGGACGATACCCGAACATCATGGTGCAGCTGCATGATGATTTCGGCGCCAACATCATGGAACGGCTCGACAACGGGCTGGCTGATTTCGGCGTGCTCGTACAGCCGGTGGACATGGGTCGGTATGGTTCGCTCCCGTTGCCGGGCGGCGACCCCATGGGGTTGCTTATGCTCCGCGACCATCCGCTTGCCGCGGCGCCGCATGTCACGTCTAAGGACCTCGACGGCGTGCCGCTGATCGTGCCTCGCGGCGTGTTGGGCCGTGGGGACCTGTCGGGTTGGCTGGGTCGGTATGGGAATCGCCTCCGGGTCGTCGCCACGACGAACCTCATGTACAACGCCAGCTGCTTCGTGAGGGAGGGGTTCGCGTGCGCCGTCGGCCCGCAGGGGATGGTCGATGCATCGCCGGAGAGCGGCCTGTGCTTCCGTCCCTTCGAGCCTGCGGTCTCCACGCATCTGGCGATCGCATGGAAGAACAACCAGCCGCTGCCTCCCGCCGCTAAGGCGTTCCTTGAGGCGTTGCGGGAAGTGCTGTAGCCGGGTTGAGGGCGCCCTGTTGCTGGTGCTGCTGGTCACGGCGGCCGGGACCATGGGCCTTACCGATGGCGCGGTGGGGGACCTTGCGGTGTCCACGGCCGTGGCGAAGGTCACGCCCGACTGGTGGACCCTGTTCGCGCGCGGCATCCTGTGCAATGTGCTGGTCTGCTTGGCGGTGCGCATCGGATTCGCCGCGCGCTCGGTGTCCGATAAGGTGCTGGGCATCCTGCTGCCCATCGCGGGATTCGTCGCGATGGGGTTCGAACACTGCGTGGCCAATATGTTCTTCCTGCCGATGGGGCTGGCGGCGAAGCTGCTCGGATTCGGTGCTGGCGTGGCGGATGCGGGCGCGTTGAGCGTAGGTGCCATCGTGTACAACTTGTCCGCGGCCACGTTGGGCAACATCCTTGGCGGATCGTTGTTTGTGGCGTTGGGCTACTGGTATCTCAACGCGAAGAAATGCTAAGAAATAAAGAGGACGCCATTGTCCGATATTCAGTTATACCGGCTTCCCGCCGATGGTTGAATTATCGAATTATCACTGTCATGACCGTATAGGTCGGGGAGTCCATCGGATGATGACGGACCCGTGCGCCCGCTAGGGGCTGGGCTCAGCGGGCGTTCTTCTCGACGTCGTTGATGATGTCGCGCATCACCTTGGCGTTGGTCATACCAGCCTGGGCCATGGAGCTCACACCGTACATCGCCAGACCGCGAATCATGGAATCCTTGAACGACATAATCATTCCTTTCGTTGGTCAAAGCCGGGTGGCTTTGAGTTGTTGTTTCGGTTTCATTCTTTCTGAAACCGGTTTCAGAATAGCGCGTCTTGCGCGCGTCGGCAAGTTACCACATGGTCATCGGCGTTTCGCGCCATATTTCGCCATTCTTGTGATTACCGTCGTCGAACCGGTTCGATGTTATCGTCTGCGGATGCCCAGTCAGCTGTCGCTGACAGCCCCCTCAATCAGCGGGCCAATCATGCAGATAATTGCGAGCCGGATTATTGGGGATATGCCGGGGACGCTATTGTGGAATCGGACCACACGAGCGGATGCGGTACGACGGAAACGGGGGAGTCGACATGGCGAGGAACGCGGGGCGCACGCGGCCGGTGATCAAGGACGTGGCACGTCTGGCCGGGGTCTCCGCTCCGACGGTTTCGAGGTATCTCAACGGCACGGTCAACGTCACCGAAGACAAACGGCGCCGCATCGCCGAGGCCATCAAGGAACTCGGATATGAGCCGAGTGTGGCGGCACGCGCACTGTCCAACCGTGAGATGGACTCGGTGGTGGTGTTCGCCGCCAATCCGGATGACTTTTCCACGTCCGCCACGAACCATGGCGTGGAAGCGGCGGCGCGCAAACGTGGGTTCCTGCTCAACATTGTTTCGTTGGACGAGTCGGACATGGGGTCGGTCGAGGCGCGCGTGCGTATGGGGCTGTCCGTGCGGCCGGCGGGCGTCATCGTCTACGAGTATGGCTGGGCCGGTGTCGAGGCGCTGAAGCGGCTGCCGAAGGACGTGCCGACCGTCGTGGTGGGAGGCGGTTTCGGCGACGGCGACTATCAGGTGATCAACGCCGAACGCGACGGCGGACGCTGGATGACGATGCACCTGCTGGATCTGGGGCATGAGCAGATTTTCCATGTCGCGTGGGACCGTGAAACCGGCGATAACTCACGCTCGAACGGCTGGCGTGATGCGCTTGCCGAGCGCGGAGTCGAGGCTTCGGAGCCGATTCTGGTGCCCTTCGGCGACCTCGGCGCGGCCGTCGCGCTCGGGCGGACGCTCGGTGCACGCAAGGACGTGACCGCCATATTCGCCGCCACCGACGAGATCGCCATTGCAGTGATGAAGGGGCTGCGCGAGGCGGGACGGCGCGTCCCGGATGACGTGAGTGTGGTGGGGTTCGACGATATGCGCTTCGATGCCATGTGGGAACCGGCGCTCACCAGCTACACCCAGAATTTCCATGAGATGGGGGAGCGGGCCTTCCGCATGCTGTATGGGCAGATCGAGGCGCAGCGCAACGGCCAGGAGCCGCCGCCCGCTCAGATCGAGGTGGTGCAGGGTCGTCCGCGACTGCGCGCTTCCGAGCGCACGCAGTTGAATCCGTCGAAGAATACGAGCCATGGGTCACGGTGAGCGGGGTCCCACATGGCGCCACCATGACAGCGCGATGTGCCAGACCTGGGCGCGAGTGCAGTCACCACAGAATGTCCGCCGGTGCGGTGGTTTTGTTGCGCTCGATAATGAGACATATTTCCTCAGGGGATTCTTTGCATCCTCGTCGAATCCACAGCCAGACGATAGAGGCGACGGCGGAGACGAGAATTTCCATCGCATAGTCGGCCGGAATGCCGTTGTAGATGGTTTGTGGTTCGGCGTCTCGGTGTTTCGCTTGCGTGATGATGAGTCGCTTGAGTACGTCCTTGAAGCGCTCGTAAAGAGACATATCGTTGCCGGATTGTGATATCGCGTCGAAGAATGCATAGTTGTTTTTCACATATTGCAGTGCTTTGGCGATGGATTGAGATTGAAATACGTCAACGACTGATTTGCCGGCTTGACTGATCGTCGGTTCGGTTGGATTGACGCGTTCGACGAGAATGCGCGTCAAATCGTCAATGGTGTCGTTGATGAGTTGTTGGCGCAGGTTGAACTTGTCGACATAATGCATATAGAACGTGCCGCGATTGATGTCTGCGGTTCGAGCGATATCGCTGACGGTCATCGCTTCGAAGCCTTTCGACTTAACCAGCGTGGTGAATGCGGACTTGATTTTGGCTTCGGTTTTCGTATTGCGTTTGCCGGTTGCGGATGCCATGGGCTTCTCCTCAAGTATGAGTTGAATTGTGTGATCGGCTATTGCTGAATCATAGCAATCTACAACAGATTCTATCAACATGTTGTTCATTAATGCCATAATGAACGGATTTTATAAGACTGTTCAATTTGAACAGAATGGCAGAAATCGTTCGTTGACATGGCTTTTGTGCCGTCCTTATCATCATGGCAATAAATCAACATGTTGTTTATTCAAAGGAAGGTGGTATCGATGGCCTACATTGAAATGATGCATAGTTTCAAGCGTTACCATATGGGCGACGCCACTATCGTCGCCAACAACGACGTGAACTTCAGCATCGAGAAAGGTGAACTGGCAATCATCCTCGGTTCGTCCGGCGCAGGGAAATCTACCGTACTCAACATTTTGGGCGGCATGGACACCAACAGCGAGGGACAGGTGATTATCGACGGCAAGGACATCTCGAACTACACCGCACGTCAGTTGACCGACTACCGCCGCACCGACATCGGGTTCGTATTCCAGTTCTACAACCTCGTCTCGAATCTCACCGCGAAGGAGAACGTCGAACTCGCTTCCGAAATCGTGCGCGATGCGCAGGATCCGGTTCAGGCGCTCGTGGATGTGGGGCTGAAGGACCGCATCGACAACTTCCCGGCGCAGCTCTCCGGCGGTGAGCAGCAGCGCGTCGCCATCGCCCGCGCTGTGGCCAAGAACCCCAAGATTCTCCTGTGCGACGAGCCGACCGGTGCGCTCGACTACAACACCGGCAAGCAGGTGCTGCGCATCCTGCAGGACCAGAGCCGCGTCAAGGGTGCCACCGTGGTGATCGTCACCCACAACTCCGCCATCGCGCCCATCGCCGATCGCGTGATCCACATGCATGACGCGCGAGTTAAATCCATCGAGGTCAACGAGCACCCCATGGACATCGAGGACTTGGAATGGTGAGCGCTATGACGTCTCGCAGGCTTCGCAGACCTCGCAAACGCATGCTGCGGCGCGACATCCGTGCCACCCTCGCCAAATCCAAGGGGAGGTTCGCCTCCATTGTGAGCCTCATGGCCCTAGGATCGTTCGCCCTCGTGGGTCTGTTCGCCACCGCGCCCGACATGCGGGCCACAGGCCGCGCGTTCTACGACGAGCACAATCTTGCGGATGTGACCGTGATCAGCGACTACGGCCTAACCGCCGACGACGAGGCGATCATTCGTGGAACAGCCGGCGTGAAGGACGCCGAATTCGGCTACTTCAAGGATGTGACGATCGCGGACAGTGACCACAGCCTGCGCGTCCACTCGCTGCCCGAAACCGTTTCCACCTATGCGGTCGTGGAGGGCCGACTACCGCAAGCGGCCGGGGAGATCGCGCTTGACTCGGGGGAGCGTGATCGGTTCGCCGTGGGCAGCTCCATCCGCGTGACCGAACTGCCGGACATCGCCGGCGACACCGTGTTGAGACGGACCGACTTCACCGTGGTCGGCTTCGTGGAGGCCAGCGATACCGTCTCCAATCTCAACATGGGACAGTCCACCGCAGGATCCGGCGAACTCGACGGATACGCCGTGGTCACCACGGGCACGTTCGACTCATCCGTGGCGATGATCGGCCGCGTCACTTTCGAGGACACAGCCGGACTGAACTACTGGGATGACGCCTACCGCGACCGCGTGCAGGACCACAAAACCATCCTCTCCCGGCGGCTCGCCAACCAGCCCTCCGCCCGCCGCGACTCCATCCGTTCCGAACGCCGCGAGCAGATCGCCAAGGCGCAGGAGCAGGTGGACGACGCCAAACAGCAGCTCGCGGACGCCCAAGCCCAGCTTGACGACGCCAAGGCGCAGATCGAATCCGGCAAGGACCAGATTACCCAGGGGCAGCTTGACGCCGTCGACCAGGCATCCTCCGCGGCCGCCGAACTCGCCGGCGCCACCGCGCAGATCGCTTCCGCCAACTCCACGCTCTCCGCCGCCCAAACCCAGCTGGCCGCCGCCGCCCAGCAACTCAATCAGAGCCAGGGCAGTCTCGAACTCGCCTGGCTGCAGCTCAACCAGGCCGGCATGCAGCTTACCGCAGCCCGCGCGGCGCTCGACGCTTCCAGGATCGCGCTCGACGCCACCGGTCGTCTGCTTGCTGCATGGGAGAAAACCGGGATAACCGGCAAGGCATACCAAAGCCTCAAGGCGCGATACGATTGGGCGCTCGCCGACTGGAACACAGCCGCGGACACGTACAACGCCATGCTGAACCAATACCATAGCGGCCTTGAACAGTTCAACGAAGGGGCCGCCAAGCTCAATCAGGGATCCGAGGAGTACCAAAAGAACGCGGCCGCGATCGCGGAAGCCCAAAAACTGCTTGCATCCAAGCAGACCGAACTCGGGCACGCCGTCTCCACGGCCGCATCCGGATCGGCGTCCGACGGTGCCTCACAGATGATCCAAGGCCAGCGTGATCTCGAGAAGGCCGAGGACGAATACGACCAGAAGCTCAAGGAATTCAACGATGCCAAGCCCGAGGCCGAGAAGCAGATCGCCGACGCGGAACATCAGATCAAACTGGCGAGCGAAAAGGTGGACACCCTCGAAGTGCCCGCGTACTCGATCGACGGACGGCGTGAGGGACTCACCTCCGAGGGATACCGCGTGTACGAGATCATCGCGGACATCGTCATGAAACTCGCGCGCATCTTCCCGATCTTCCTGTACTTCGTAGCCGCGCTGGTCACGTTCACCACCATGGGTCGCATGGTGGACGAGGAGCGCACCAATTCCGGGACCCTTAAGGCGTTGGGATATGGGAACGCGGACATCATGAAGAAATTCCTCGTCTACGGCTTCTCCGCCTCCACGGTCGGTACGGTCTTGGGCGTGGCGGCCGGGCACACCATTCTGCCGCTTATCGTCTACCATGCTTACGATTCCGGATTCACCATGCCGCGCATCGAGCTGCACTTCCACCTGGGCGTGACCGTCGCTGCGTTCCTGCTCGCATGGGCAAGCGCCGTGGCCCCCGCGTGGATCGCCGCGTCCCACGAGCTTAAGGAGAAGCCCGCCGCGCTGCTCCTGCCCAAACCGCCCGCCAAGGGCTCGAAGATTTTCCTTGAGCGGATCACGCCCGTGTGGGATCGCCTGAGCTTCACCCGTAAGGTCACGGCCCGCAACCTGTTTCGTTACAAGTCTCGCGGTTTCATGACCATCTTCGGCGTGGCCGGCGCGGTGTCGCTGCTCACCGCGGGGCTGGGCGTACAGGCGTCGATCGGCCAGATCGGCGAGCGCCAGTTCGGCGACATCATCCATTACGACCTGATCGTGGCGGAGAAATCGGACAACAACGCCGACCAGCGCGACGCCGTCTCCAAGGCCGTTGCCCCGGCGGATGGGGACGACGGGAACGGGGCGATCGACCAATCCGCACCGATCCGCTACGAGGAACTCACCACCACCGCCGGCAAGCAGGGCGACAAGCAGACAATCACGCTCATCGTCACCGACGACGCCTACAACTTCGGAGACTACATCACCCTGCGCGACCGCGTCTCGCGCGGCCCGCAGGTCCTGACCGACCGAGGTGCGATCATCTCGGAACGCATGGCGAACATGCTCGATGCCAAGGCCGGGGACACCATCTCCGTGACGGATCCCGACGGCGTGGAGCGCAAGGTGCGCGTGGACGGCGTGACCGAAATGTACATCGGACACTTCATGTTCATGTCCTCCGGCGGCTACGGTCGTGCGTTCGATGCCGACTACCAGTCCAACGCCTACATGGTCCGCCTCAAGGACTCATCCGTGGACAACGCCAACAGGCAGGGAGCGGACCTCATGGCCGTGGACGGGGTCAGGGGCGTGGTGCAGAACATCACCATGAAGAACCAAGTGGCCACGATCGTCGACTCGCTCGACCAGATCATGGAGGTGCTCATCCTAGTGGCCGTGCTGCTCGCGGTGGTGATCCTCTACAACCTCACCAACCTCAACGTGTCCGAACGCATTCGCGAACTGTCCACCATCAAGGTGCTCGGCTTCCACACTGGGGAAACGACCATGTACATCTATCGCGAAACGATCGTCCTGTCCGCGTTCGGAGTGCTGGCCGGATACGTGTTCGGCGCCGGCCTGCACCGATACATCATCACCGAGGTGCCGCCGGACGAGGTCATGTTCGACCCGGGCCTCGCCTGGCCTGCGTTCGCCGTGCCGCTTGCCGTGGTGGTCGCGGTGCTCGCCATGCTCGGCTGGGTGGTGTACCGCCGTCTCAAGGACGTGGACATGCTCGGCGCGTTGAAGAGCGTGGAATGAGCCGGGAATGGAGAAAGAAAGGAAAACCATGAACCATCCGGTCGAATCGAATGATGCTGCCCCGCTGCGCTTCCGTGGCAAGATCGACTTCCAGTCGCACTACTTGCCGCCTGCGTATCTGGAATTCCTGCGCGCGCATTATCCCGGAAACCCGGACGGCTATCCCACGCCCGACTACTGGACCCCTGACTGGCAGCGCGACAAGATGGACCTGCTCGGCATCGCCTACGCACATCTGGAACTCTCCTCGCCGAATGTCTTCCTGCCGCAGGTGTACGACTGCCTGCGGCTGGCCCGGAAGATCAACGATCAGGGGGCGGCAATCGTCGCCGAGAACCCGACCCGGTTCGGGCTGATTGCCACACTGCCCCTGCCATGGGCCGAGGCATCCGTGGAAGAGGCCCGGCGTGCGCTCGACGAGCTCAAGGCCGACGGCGTGGGACTGACGACCAACCACCATGGCGTGTATCTGGGTGACCCCCGACTCGATCCGGTGATGCGCGAACTGGACGGCCGCGGCGCAATGGCGATCGTCCATCCCACCGCGCCGCCCGTGTCCGTGCCCGGCGCGTGCGAGGGCCTGTCCCTTCCTGCTTTCGAATACTTCGTGGAAACCACGCGGGCCTTCACCAACATGGTGCTGGAGGATACGTTCGTCAAGTTCCCGAACATCCGCTGGGTGATGCCGCATGCCGGCGCGTTCGTCTCCGTCCTCGCCGACCGGTTCGAAAGCTTCGCGTTCATGCTGCGCTTCGCTGACCCGGACCGTCGTGTCGACTATATGGACGCCATGTCCCATGTGTACTACGACCTTGCCGGATTCAGTGAGCCCAAGCAGCTTGCCGACCTTCTACGCAACGTGCCGGACACCCACCTGCTGTACGGGTCGGACATCCCCTACACGCCCATCGAGGCGGTGCTCGGCCAGGCTCGAGCGCTGGAAGGGACCGACAAGCTCACCGAGGAGCAGAAGCGCATGGCGTTCACCGGCAATGCGCTCGCCGTCAACCCGAAGCTCGCTGGGATCCCGGCATTGGCCCGGGCGGCTTCCGAGCCCACGGGGAATGCGGTGGGGGAGCGGGACGGACGGTGGTATGTCCGGCTCCTGCACGATCTCTTCCCGCATAGGCATGTGGCCGTGCGCGTGCCCGTCCCGCCGCACGAGGCCGCCCCAAGGATCGCCGGGGCCGTCCGCGATGCCGCCGCCGCGCGCCTTGCGCCCGATTCCGGCGACGACCCGTCACTCACCGCCCGCTATGACGTGCGGCTCAACTCGCCGGTGGGCGTAATCGCGATCCCTGTGATCGTCTCCTACGATGACGCGACCCGAACCTCGTTCCACGGCAAGGCGAAAATCATGGGAATCGTAGCATCCTACCGTGATGGCGTGCGCGACGGAACGCGGCATTCGTTCGACATTCGCGTGCGTCTGCCCTTCGGCCCGCTCACCGTCCACCTCGATGCTGACGTGTCCGAACCCGACGGATCGGTTGTGGGTACGGCCGTCGCGCCCCATCGCAGGCCCATGCCCTTCACCGGCCGGCGGTTGTAGGCTGTAGGCTGTAGGCAGTCGCCGGCCGGATCAGTCCTCGAAGCTGGTGACTTTGACGGCGAGCGCGCTCGGCATGAGCTTCGCAAACGCCCGGTAGAGCTTGTAGAACAGCATCGGCGTGTAGGTGGCGTGCCCGCGTTCGGCCATCATGAGTGTGCGTGCGGTTTCGCGTTTGAGGTCGAGATAGGGCAGATGTCCGAGCTTGCCGGTCGAGGTGCCCTGCACGTTCATTTCGGTGTTCATGTTTCCGGGGCTCATCAGCAGCACGTTCACGCCACGCTTGCGCTCCTCCTCATGCAATGCCCGCGCGAGGAAACGGGTGTACGCCTTGCTCGCCGAATACGCCGTCTGCCATGGGATCGGGGCGAATGAGGAGACCGATCCGGTGATTACTTCGAATGAGCCAGCGCGCATATACGGCAGAAACACGCGGTTCACCATCGTCATGCCCATGATGTTGAGATCGATCATCGCAAGAATATCCTTGGGGGCCATGCCGCGCAGTAATCCTTCGCGTTCGAATCCGGCGTTGTTGATCAGCACACGTACGACCGGCTGTTCCTCGGCGAGTATGGAGGACAGTTCTTCATAGGAGGATGGTTGCGCAAGGTCGAACGACATGGCGCGCACATGCGCATGGATATCCATGAATCGTTCAGCCAGCGCTTCCAGCCGTTCCTTGCGCCGCGCGATCAGCCAGATCTCGTCAATATCGGGGTATCGGTGTGCGATGGTCTCGTAGAACTGTTCCCCCAGACCGGACGAGGCCCCGGTGATCACTGCGATGTTGGCGTGTTCAGTGTTGTTGGGTGTCGTCATGGTATGCCTCCCGAAGGTTGTTTCTCGGCTGTCTGTCATGGATGTTCACTGATGGCCCTTGCGTCGGCGCGGTGCGAGCGCCGCGGGTCCGTGCTTGCCGATCGCGAAGCACAGCGCACGCAATCCGCCGATCCGTGGATCGGGACGTTTTCCGTGTCCGATGCGGTTCATCTGCAGCTCGAACCAGCTGATGACGAGGATGCCGCCGAACGCACGGTCGAGCGCCTTGACTCCGGTCGTCACCCACGGCAAGTCCACGCTGCCCTCCCAACGGTCGCGGATGATCCGCTTCGGCAGGTCGGGCACGAGGGCCAGCGGGCGTGCGATGCCGATCATCTGCGTGATTCCCTCGTCGAGCGCGCGCTCCATGTCCCGCGCGTTGCGGAACCCGCCGGTCAGCGCCACCGGCACGGTGAGCTCGCCCTTGACGCGTCTGGCGAATTCGGTGAAGTACACGCCGCGCCTGCGATCCTCGAGTGCGCCACTGTTGGTTTGGATGACCGGCTTCTCGAGTGTGCCGCCGGAGATGTCGATCAGGTCGACACCGCGCTTCTCGAGCTGCTTCATGACCCAGATGGACTCCTTCTCATCGAAGCCTGAGAACGACCCGCCGCGCTCGTCGATCTTCACGGCGATCGGCACGTCGCTGGAGTTGAGCTTCACCGCGACCGGGAAATCGGGTCCGACGGCCTCGCGCACCGCGGCGAACACTTCGAACAGGAATCGCGAGCGATGCTCTATGTCGCCGCCGTATTCGTCGGTTCGCCGGTTGTCCTCGGGGGAGAGGAACTGGTTGATGAGGTAGCCGTGGGCCGCATGGATTTCCACACCGGTGAATCCGGCCTTCTTCGCGATTCGCGCCGTCGTGGCGAATCGGCGCACGATGTCGTGAATCTGCTCGACGGTGAGTGCGGTCGGTTCGGCGAAGAAGCGTCCGTAGTCTCCTTCCAGTTTGCCGCCGCTGGGCGCGTACGGATGTTGGTTGATGGTGATGGGGGATTGGCGTCCGGGGTGGTTGATCTGCATCCAGCAATGGGCGCCGTTGCGGGTTCCCGCAGCGGCCCACCGACGCAGCATGTCAAGGTCGCGCTCGTCCTCGACGGCGACGTTGCCCGGTTCGCCGAGCTGTGTTCGGTCTACCATCACGTTGCCGGTGACGAGTACGCCGGCAGCCCGGCGCCATTACCGGATGGCGCCAAAGGAGCCAACGAGAAAATGAAAGGGACGTGACATGAAAAAGGACCTGAATGCAAAACTATCCCGCGGCGCATTGCGCACGCTCGACGCCTTCTCCGGCGCGATGAAAGGTGCTGGACGTCTCATCCCGCCGCCTTCGCCGGGCTCGGCGTGCGGGCTGCATGGTTTTGTGACATCGGTGGCGGTAAATCAGCTAACTCTGGATTGCCGGGGTGGGGATATGGCGATGTGATGGATAAGCTGATGCCATGACCGGAAATACCCGATACGCCCGATATGTATGCGCCCCCGATTCGTTCAAGGAAAGCCTGACCGCATCTGAAGCGGCGCAGGCCATGGCGGCAGGCATCCGCAGGGCCGACCCCGATGCCGAAATCCGCCTGCTGCCCATGGCCGATGGCGGCGAGGGTACGACCCGCGCGCTGGTCGATGCCACGGGCGGTTCGATGCGGACGACAGCGGCTCACGACCCATTGGGCCGCGGCATCACGGCGGAATACGGCCTGCTCGGCGACGGTGCGACCGCAGTCGTGGAGGTCGCCGCGGCGAGTGGTCTGGCATTGCTTGCGCCTTCCGAACGCAATCCGCTGATCACCTCGTCATATGGCACCGGCGAGCTCATCCGCGCGGCATTGGATGACGGCGCGACCAGGATCATCGTCGGGCTCGGCGGCAGTGCGACCAGCGACGCGGGTGCCGGCATGCTTCAGGCGCTTGGCGTGCGGCTGCTCGATGATGAAGGCCGCGAGCTGCCGTCCGGGGGAGCGGCGCTGGCTCGGCTGGCCGACATCGATGTTTCGGGGCTCGATGCGCGGCTGCATGACGTCGAGGTGATCGCCGCGTGCGACGTCCCCAATCCTCTGGTCGGTCCGCAGGGTGCCAGTGCCGTGTTCGGCCCGCAGAAGGGCGCGACCGCCGACGACGTCGCGCTGCTGGACCGCGCGCTCGGCCGCTTCGCCGGGGTTGTCGAGCGGCGGCTGTCCGTGGACGTGGCCGGTGTTCCCGGTGCCGGGGCGGCTGGCGGCATCGGTGCGGCGTTGAGGGGCTTTCTCGATGCCGGGTTCCGTCATGGCGTGGACGTCGTCATCGAGACCGTGGGATTGCCCGATGCGGTCCGGTGGGCGGATGTGGTGTTCACCGGGGAGGGGTCGATCGACGCCCAGACGCGATACGGCAAGACCCCCGCCGGGGTGGCCGAGACCGCCAAGCGCTATGGCAGGCCGGTCGTCGCCATCGCCGGTCATGTGGGCGAGGGCATCGACGAGCTGCATGCCGTCGGCATCGACGCCATCTTCGGCATCGCCCCCGGTGCGGCCACCTTGCAGGATCTGCTTGAGGATGCGTCGGCGAATGTGGAACGCACCGCGGAGCAGGTCACGCGACTGCTCATGCTGGGGAGGAAATGACCCAAGACGGTTCCGCCGGCCGGCATCGATCGCCGATGGACGCGTGCATCCGTATGGATTTCCGCGACGGTGAATCCGGCCTTCTTCGCGATTCGCGCCAAGTTCTACAACTATTTCGGCGACCGCGACGATTTGATGACCTATTGCGGAACCGCTCTATCCGGAGACGGGCGCACTCGCGCGACCCGAACTGCACGATTGCGTCCACGCTCTGCTCGCAGGCGCGGAGCGGCCGGAGCTACGAGCCACGAACCACATTGTGAGAGCGTCCGGCACGCCAGTCGGGGCTGTTTGGCGAATGCGGCTTCGACGGATGTGACCACGGGTCGGCTGTGTCGGTTCTGCCATGGCCGGAAATCGTTGGAAATCGGTCTGTGTCGGTAAAATTTTACCGTCGGCTGTAATCCGGGTTTACGATTGCCTATATTCGAACAAACGTTCCAAATTTGGGAGGTCGGATCATGGGCTGCTGGAACATTGACGCGCGACGAATGCAAGTACACTGTTCATATCTATGGAACAGGCAGGAAGGAGACGGGCATGGCGGATACGCCGACCATGACCATACACCTCGAACCCGGGCTGAAGGACGAGACCACGAGGACGTTCGAACCATCGGGATTGAGTATGGCTGGAGCGGCCGCCATGTTCCTCAAGGCGGCAGTTCGGGAGCATGGACTGCCATTCGAAGCGATAAACGGCAAGGGGGTGGTTCGGTGAACGACCTTCTCTCCAATGAGGACATTCGCCGATATGCGGCGGAAGTCTCTCTGGGGTCGCGATCAGCGGGAGAGCTCTCCTTGTCCCTCGCCGCCGGGGATGATCTACTGGGGGACGCATATATGGGCTGTAATACCGCCGAGATGCGTCGCTCCAGCGGCAGTACCTATACGCCGTCTGCAATCGTTGAGGAAATGGTCGAGATGGCCTATCGGCAAATACGTCCGTCGTTGATAGTCGATTGCGGGTGTGGCAGCGGTAGATACGCTCTGGCGTGTGCCAGGAGATTCCCCGACGCGCGGGTGCTGGCGGTGGATAATTCGTCGGACGCGATTGCGATGTGCAGGGCAAACGTCGTCGCTGCCGGACTGGCCTCCCGGGTGGAGGTGGTTCAGGCCGATTTCACCGATTATGAGGTGGGCCGGCCGGGCGATGGTCCCGTGCTGTGGATTGGGAACCCCCCATACATCAGGCATCACGATATCGACAATGAGACCAAGGCCCGATTCAAATCCGTTGCGAAGCAACTGGGACTGAAAGCGAGTGGGCTGTCCGGTCTCCATGTGCATTTCCTCGCTTCCATCGCAAGGCAATGGAGGCATGGAGACTATGGGGTGCTGGTGACGAGCGCCGAATGGATGGATGTCAACTATGGCTCTTTCGTGCGCAGGCTCCTGACGGAACGTCTGGGGTTGGACGAATTGCGTTTGTTCGACAAGACGAGCCAGGTGTTCGAGACGGCTGACACGACGGCTGTGGTTGTAGCCTTTGGTCATAAAACCGATGAGGTGCTGATCCGATTCCCGGACAACGCGAGCAGGCTGATTCCCGTCAGTCTTCTCAGTGGTGACACGCGTTGGACGCGACTGATTGAATCCGAGGGCGTTGATGATCGGAGGAACGAGCCGGACGGCATGGTTCCCCTTGGATCGCTGGCGAAGGTGCACAGGGGTGTGGTCACCGGGGACAATAAGTTCTGGGTGCGTCGGCCGGACGATCTGGATGGCATCCCCGATGAGCTTACCGTTCCGGTTATCGCGCATGCGAGGGAGATCATGGGGGATTGCATAGCGCAGTCGTCGCCTGAATCGCTGGGCAGGCTGATAGTGCTTCCCGAGAACACCGAGGATTTGAATTCCGCCTCGCATAAAGCGGCGGAGTACATCATCGCGCAAGGCGAATCCCAGGGCGTCGATACGGGTTACGTAGCGCGTCATAGGAGAAAGTGGTGGTCCATCAGGCCTCCGCAGCCTCCGGCGATATTAATGACGTATATGGGAAGGGGCAAGCCGACGTTCGTCGTGAATCGTCGGAAACTGCCTATGCTGAACGTCGTGCACGGACTTTACCCATGTGTGAATATGACGCCGAAGGCATTGGATCGGCTCGCGACGTTTCTGAACGAATCGGTCGATACGGCTGATGGAAGAACCTACTGCGGAGGTCTCGTCAAATTCGAGCCTCGTGAGGCGGAGGCCATCATGGTGCCCGCGTTGGAGACTTTGGAGGCATGAGCCATGGATTTCAAACAGCCGAAACGATTCACGCGAATGGAGCTTGCGGAGTCGGCGGCAATCGCCGGCGAGCATTTCAAGCGAACGAGAACGGATGCGGAAGCGTCGACTGCCGCCTTCTATGATTCCGCTTTTGACACGGCTTACGCCGAAATCGAGCATGTTCTCTCGACGACCGGCCAATTGTCGAATCTCGAGGCCATGGCGGCTCAGCTATTCGAAGAAGGATATCTCGATGTTTTGCGGTATATGGAACGGCCTACGGTCAGTTCCGATGATTTCAAGAAACTATCCGAGACGAACACCACAGCAAAAGGAAGACTGAGTCAGCCGGGAAACGCGGCATTGGCCATGGAGTATCTTCTCCGTAACCTGAACACCCGGGTTTTCCCATGGTTCGGCAGCGGGGTGGATCCGACCGAAAGCGAATTGAACGCGGCCAAGCATGCCGTCGCAGCGCTGGTGGCCGACCAGAAGACCAAGACGATGCTCAGAAACAAGCAATCACAGTCGCAGGAGGAGGCGGTGCGCAGGGCATTAATCGATGGGGCCGGGTACCGGATGGTCAAGGCTCGTGATTTCCGGATGCTGTCGGACGGGCCGAAACCCGGTGAGATATTCCATAAGGAGACCTCGATCGATGGAGTCAAGGCCGATGTGGTTTTCGGACTGTATGACGGCAGAATCATGGCTCTGGAATGCAAGGTGTCGAATACGGCGGTGAATTCATACAAACGACTCAACCATGAGACGGTAGACAAAATCGTCAAATGGAACCGCATGTTCGGCAGTAATGGAATCGTGGGTGGCTGCGTCCTGCAAGGGGTTTTCGCCGTCGACAACCTCGAACTGGCGCAGAAAGCCGGTGTCGCCATTTTCTGGTCGGCGAATCTGAAGGAACTCGTTGATTTCGTGGCGGACACGGAACGCTGACATTGACGTCCTGCGAATATCGAGCAGGTGACTCGCGTGCTGCAGGTGTAATTCCCGGCGCGGCTTATCAGCAAAATCGGCTAAAATCAAGCCTTGACTTTTTCTGCAATTCGGTATATGGACAGCGAAACGCAATCGACATACCGCAACGCTACTCTGTCAACAGCAACTTAGGAAGTGGCACGTCTGTGAGCGCGCCCATAAGCAATTGAGGTGATTTCGGTGACATTCAAAGCCCCGCTTGATCTCACGGTCCATGCTCCGGACGGCATGTACGACCCCTCCAACGAGCATGACGCCTGTGGTGTGGGTATGGTCACCACCTTGAACAAGCGTCCGGAACGCAAGATCGTCACCGACGCCATCGAGGTGCTGGTCAACCTGGATCACCGCGGTGCCGTGGGTGCCGAGGAGAACACGGGCGACGGCGCCGGCATCCTGATGAGCATGCCGGACGAGTTCATGCGTGCCACCATCCCCACCGACCTGCCCGAGGAGGGCCATTACGCCGCCGGCATCGCGTTCCTCGACCGCGACATCGAGACCTCCGGCCAGCAGGAGCAGGCCATCGCCAGGATCGTGCGCGAGGAGGGCCTCGAAGTGCTCGCTTGGCGCGTGGTGCCCACCAACCCGGACGGCCTCGGCCTGCAGGCGCTCGCCGCCATGCCGGGCTTCAAGACCCTTGTGGTCGCCTCCCCGGATGGTTCCCTCGCCGGCATCGACCTCGACCGCAAGACCTTCCGCATCCGCAAGCGCGTGGAGCATGAGGTGGGCGTGTACTTCGCCTCCCTCTCGGCCCGTACCATCACGTACAAGGGCATGCTCACCACCATGCAGCTCACCAAGTTCTTCCCGGACCTCAACGACGGGCGCATGAAGGCCGTCATCGCCATCGTCCACTCCCGCTTCTCCACCAACACGTTCCCGAGCTGGCCGCTGGCCCAGCCGTTCCGCCTGCTGGCCCACAACGGCGAGATCAACACCATTCAGGGCAACCGCAACTGGCTGTCCGCCCGCGAGGGCCGCCTGAGCTCTGAACTGCTCGGCGAGTTCAAGCCGCTGCTGCCGATCACCACGCCCGGCTACTCCGATTCCGGCACCTTCGACGAATGCCTCGAGCTGCTGCACCTCGCCGGCCGATCCCTGCCGCATGCCATCTGCATGATGCTGCCGCCGGCATGGGAGAAGGATCTGAGCCTCGACCCGGACGTTCGTGCCTTCTACGAGTACAACAACACGCTCATCGAACCGTGGGACGGCCCGGCCGACATCGTCTTCACCGACGGCACCCAGGTGGGCGCCCTGCTCGACCGCAACGGCTTCCGCCCCGGCCGCTGGCAGCTCACCGACGACGGCTACCTTGTGCTGGCATCCGAGGCCGGCGTCATCCCCGAGAACGCCCCGGAGCATGTGGTGGCCAACGGCCGCCTCGAGCCGGGCAAGATGTTCCTTGTGGACACCGCCGAGGGCCGCATCATCCCGGACGAGGAGATCAAGAAGAACCTCGCCGCCCAGCACCCGTACCGCAAGTGGGTCGAGGGCAACTCCGTGGAGCTCTCCGACCTGCCCAAGCGCGAGCATGTGAACCACTCCGGCCAGTCCGTCCAGCGCCGTCAGCGCGCCTTCGGCTACACCGAGGAGGACCTGAAGCTCCTGCTCACCCCGATGGCCAACACCGGCAAGGAGCCGCTGGGCTCCATGGGCAACGACACCCCGCTGCCGGCCCTGTCGAACCGCAGCCGCATGCTCTTCGACTACTTCCACCAGAAGTTCGCGCAGGTGACCAACCCGCCGCTCGACTGGGAGCGCGAGGAGATCGTCACCTCCCTCGAATCCGCCATCGGCCCCGAGCCGAACCTGCTGGCCGATTCCGAGCTGCACGCCAAGAAGATCCTCATTCCGCTGCCCGTGGTCAACTCCGACGAGATGGCCCAGCTGAAGCGACTCGACAAGGCCCGCGTGCTCGGCGGCTACTACCGCCCGTACGTGGTCAAGGGCCTGTACCAGGTGGCCGGCGGCGGCAAGGCCCTGAAGGAGCGTCTGGACGAGATCTTCACCGAGATCGACCAGGCCATCGAGGACGGCAAGAACTTCATCGTGCTCTCCGACCGTGAATCCAACCACACGTGGGGTCCGATCCCGTCGCTGCTGCTCACCTCCGCCGTGCAGCACCACCTGCTGCGCCGCCACACCCGCACGCAGATCTCCATGGCCGTCGAGGCCGGAGACGTGCGCGAGGTGCATCATGTGGCCCTGCTTATTGCCTACGGCGCCGCCTGCGTGAACCCGTACCTGGCGTTCGAATCCGTGGAGAACCTGGCGCGTACCGGCTACCTCAAGGTGGATGCGGACACCGCCGTGAAGAACCTCACCAAGGCCCTGTCCATCGGCGTGCTCAAGATCATGTCCAAGATGGGCGTCTCCACCATCATGAGCTACCGCGGCGCCCAGCTGTTCGAGGCCGTCGGCCTCAACCAGGAGGTCGTGGACGAGTACTTCACCGGCACCACCTCCCGCGTGGGCGGCGTGGGCCTCGACGAGCTCGCCGAGGAGGTGGCCATCCGCCACCGCGTGGCCTACCCGAACCAGTGGACCGCGGCCCCGCACCGCAACCTGCGCACCGGCGGCCTGTACAAGTGGCGTCGCACCGGCGAGGATCACCTCAACGACCCGGAGGCCATCTTCCTGCTCCAGCAGTCGACCCAGCGCGGCGACTACCAGATGTTCAAGAAGTACTCGCACCACATCAACGACACGTCGAACCGCATCATGACACTGCGTGGCCTGATGAAGTTCAACGAGACCCGCAAGCCCATCGACATCTCCGAGGTCGAGCCGGCCAGCGAAATCGTCAAGCGCTTCTCCACCGGCGCCATGAGCTACGGCTCCATCAGCCAGGAGGCCCACGAGACGCTCGCCATCGCGATGAACTCGATCGGCGCGCGCTCCAACTCCGGCGAGGGTGGCGAGTCCGACGACCGCATCGAGGACCCGCAGCGCTACAGCCGCATCAAGCAGATCGCCTCCGCGCGCTTCGGCGTCACCTCCGACTACCTCGTGCACGCCACCGACCTGCAGATCAAGCTCGCCCAGGGCGCCAAGCCCGGTGAGGGCGGCCACCTGCCGGGAGCCAAGGTGCCGCCGTGGATCGCCACCGTGCGCCACGCCACCCCGGGCGTGGAGCTCATCTCCCCGCCGCCGCACCACGACATCTACTCCATCGAGGATCTGAAGCAGTTGATCTACGATGCGAAGCTCGCCAACCCGAAGGCTCGCATCCACGTCAAGCTCGTCTCCGAGTTCGGCGTCGGCACCATCGCGGCCGGCGTGGCCAAGTGCCATGCCGACGTGGTGCTCATCTCCGGTTACGACGGCGGCACGGGCGCGGCCCCGCTCAACGCCATCCGCCACGCCGGCACGCCGTGGGAGATCGGCCTGTCCGAAACCCAGCAGACGCTGATCCTGAACGGCCTGCGCTCCCGCATCGTCGTCCAGTGCGACGGCGAGCTCAAGACCGGCCGCGACGTGGTCATCGCCGCCCTGCTGGGCGCCGAGGAGTTCGGCTTCGCCACCGCCGCGCTGATCGTCGAGGGCTGCGTCATGATGCGCGCCTGCCAGAAGAACACCTGTCCGCAGGGCATCGCCACGCAGGACCCGGAGCTTCGCGCCCGCTTCCGCGGCAAGCCCGAAAGCGTGGTCAACTTCTTCATGTTCATCGCCGAGGAGGTGCGCGAGATCCTCGCCCAGCTCGGCTTCAGGACGCTCGAGGAGGCCGTCGGCCACGTCGAGTGCCTGGATCAGAACGAGGCCATCAAGCGCTGGAAGTCCAACGGCATCGACCTGTCGAACGTGCTCAAGCAGGCCGGTCCGGTGCCGGGCACGATTCTGCACCAGACCATCGAGCAGAACCACGAGCTCGAGAAGTCGCTCGACAACGAGCTCATCAAGCTCGCCGAGCCGGCGCTGGAGCGCAAGGAGCCGGTGCGCATCGAGATGCCGATTCGCAACGTCAACCGCACGGTCGGCACGATGGTCGGCTACGAGATCACCCGCCGCTACGGCGAGCCGGGCCTGCCCGACGACACCATCGACATGACCCTGCACGGCTCCGGCGGCCAGTCCATCGGCGCGTTCATCCCGCGCGGCGAGACCCTGCGCATCTACGGCGAAGTCAACGACTACGCCGGCAAGGGCCTGTCCGGCGGCCGCATGATCGTGCGTCCGGAGACCAACGTCACCTTCGATCGCCACGAGAACGTTATCGCCGGCAACGTGACCGGCTTCGGCGCCACCTCCGGTGAGATGTTCGTGGCCGGGCGCGCAGGCGAGCGATTCGCCGTGCGCAACTCCGGTGCCACGTTCGTCGTCGAGGGCGTGGGCGACCACGGCTGCGAGTACATGACCGGCGGCACCGTGGTGGTGCTCGGCCCCACCGGCCGCAACTTCGGCGCCGGCTTCTCCGGCGGCAACACCTACGTGCTCGACCTCGACATGAAGAAGGTCAATCCGGGCGCCATCAAGTCCGGCGCGCTGCTCTTCAAGTCCCTGGACTCCGAGACCTCCAAGCTGGTGTACGACCTCGTCAAGCGCCACGCGGAGGAGACCGGCTCCCAGTTCGCCTCGGCCCTGCTCGAGGACTGGAACGAGACCGTCAAGCGCTTCACGCATGTGGTGCCGAAGCAGTATCTGGCCATGACCCGCGCCATGGAAGAGGCCAAGGCCAACGACATCGATTTCAATTCGCCCGGAGCCTGGGATCAGGTCTACGAGCACGTCATGGAAGGAGTGCGCTGACATGGGCGACCCGAGAGGATTCCTGAAGGTCCGTACGCGCCGCGAGCTGGCCGAACGACCCATCGAGGAGCGCATCAAGGACTGGTTCGACGTCCACGCCGAATCCGGTCTGCAGCCGTGGACCCGCGAACAGGCCGCACGCTGCATGGACTGCGGCACCCCGTTCTGCATGACCGGCTGCCCGCTGGGCAACGTCATCCCCGAGTTCAATGATCTGGTGCGCCAGGGCAAGTGGGAGGACGCCTACAACCGTCTGTCCCAGACCAACAACTTCCCCGAAGTGACCGGCCGCATCTGCCCGGCCCTGTGCGAGCAGGCCTGCGTGCTCGGCATCCATCAGCCGCCGACGATGATCAAGAACGACGAGTGCACGATCATCGATCAGGCATGGGATCTGGATTACGTCAAGCCCCTGCCGCCGCAGCGTCTGACCGACCAGACCGTGGCCGTGGTGGGCTCCGGCCCCGCCGGCCTCGCCGCCGCCCAGCAGCTCACCCGCGCCGGCCACACCGTGGTCGTCTACGAGAAGGACGATGCCATCGGCGGCCTCATGCGCTACGGCATCCCGAACTTCAAGCTCGAGAAGGGGCTGCTCGACCGTCGTGTGGAGCAGATGGAGGCCGAAGGCACGCGCTTCCGCACCAACGTGGAGATCGGCAAGGACATCTCGTGGGACGACCTGCGCGACCGCTACGACGCCGTCGTGGTGGCCATCGGCTCCCGCGTGCCGCGCGACATGAAGATTCCCGGTCGCGAGCTCGACGGCATCCACTTCGCCCTCGACTTCCTGCCGGACGCCACGCGCCGCGTCTTCGGCGTCAAGCCCGTCAACGACATCACCGCCAAGGACAAGCACGTCATCGTTATCGGTGGCGGCGACACCGGTTCCGACTGCCTCGGCACCTCGATCCGCCAGGGTGCCAAGGACGTGACCGTGCTGCAGATCATGCCGAAAGAGCCGGAGACCCGTCCGGCCAACCAGCCGTGGCCGACCTTCGCCCGCACCTACCAGAAGACCACGTCCATGGCCGAGGGCGGCACCTACCTGTACAGCACCGACTCCGTGAACTTCATCGGGTCCGAGGAGGAGCAGGCCAAGGTGAAGATCGAGAACTCCACCACCGCCGAAGGCTTCGTGGCGGACGAGCACGGTCATGTGACCGGCCTCAAGGTGGTCTCCGTGGCCCCCGGCGAGAACGGCCCGTTCACCCGCCAGCCCGGCACCGAGCGCGTGCTGCCCGCCGACCTCGTGCTCATCTCCGTGGGCTTCTTGCACCCGGACACCACCACGCTGCTCGACCAGCTGCCCGTCGAACTCGACAAGCGCGGCAACATCGCCCGCAATGACAACTTCGCCACCTCGCAGGACGGCGTGTTCGTGTGCGGCGACGCCGGCCGTGGCCAGAGCCTCGTGGTCTGGGCCATCGCGGAGGGCCGCTCCTGCGCCGCCGCCGTGGACGAGTACCTGTCCAGCGAGAAGACCAGCGAGCTGCCCGCCCCGATCAAGGCCAGCGACCGCCCGATGATGCTGCCCCGCTGACGGCATCCGGCGCAGTCGTGGCCTGAGAGCACGGTCGTAGTTTTAGGCCAAATTTGCGAAGGCTCCCCATCATGGGGAGCCTTCGTCGTTTTTGCCGCTTTTCCGCCGAATGCGGACCGCCGAAGGATCTGATTTGTATACATGGGGCAAGGGCGGTTTCCGGAAAATGTATACATAACTATTCTCAATTAGGAATGGTTATGTATACAATAGTGATGTGGCTATTAGGACGAATCACACGTTGCTTACACGTGCGGAAGCTGCCCGGCGACTCGGAGTGAGTGAGCGGCGGGTCAGCGCGCTTTGCGCTGCGGGCCGGCTTGAATCGTTTTCCGCAGGGAACGGCGCGTTGGTCACGGAGAATTCCGTGCGGCGCCAGGCACGGTGGCAAGGTGCAGGTGGGCGTCCGTATTCGCCGGACATGGCGTTCGCCGCGCTGTACGTGCTCAGTGGACTCGACGCGTCGTGGCTGGGCCGGCAGCAACGGTATCGACTCAAGGGATATCTGAGGCAGGTGGATGTGGAGAATCTGACCCGTCTTGTCCGGAGGCGCGCGACGACGGTCGACTATTGGTGCAGGGATTCCAATCTCGGCAAGGTTGCGGACTTCATTCGTCCTTCCGCCGCCACCGGAACATTGGCGGACTTGTTCCGGCTGACCGCCACGGACGTGGTGGAAGGCTATGTCACCGCCGACGCCCTGGATGATGTCGTCCAGCAATGCCGGCTGAAGCAAAACGTGACGCCCATCCGAGCAAGGCTCCACGTCGCCGGCGATCTTCCCGTCGGAGAAGGGCCGATGCCTCTCGGTGTCTGTGCGGCCGACCTGGCCGAATCCGATGATCCGAGAGAGCAGCGTGCTGGATTGGAAACCCTTCAACAGCTGATCGACGACTACCACCGCAAGGAGCATCAGACATGATTCCGACAATCCACATGCTCGGCACGGGTCATCCCTGGAGCACCGTATACGCGGTCGCCGCTGCCGACATCCCGGAATCATGGCTTCTTGCGGGTGGGCTCATGGTCCAACTGCACGCCATCATGGGTGGATTGATCGCACGTCCCACCACCGACGCCGATTTGCTCGTCGATTTCATGGCCGACCGACGCGGTATTGCCAGACTGCGTAATATCCTTGCTTCCCGTGGGTTCGAGACGCAGCCGGGCACGCTGACCGGATACACGACCCGCATGAGCGCACCGAACGGTGACGTCGTGGATCTGCTGGTCGCCGACCATCTGCCCAAGTTCCTCGGGGCCGATGCGACCATCTCCGGCACGCCGGTATTGTCCATGCCGGGCGGAGCGCAGGCTGTGGAGCGTAGCATGCAGGTTCGTCTCGTCGATGATCGAAGCGATGTTGATGCCGTGATTCGCATCCCGGATCTGCTTGGCGTACTGATACTCAAGAGCGCGGCCTACAGTGCCGATCACGCCGGCTACGGCGACCGACATCTTTACGACGCCGCCATGCTCGCATCGCTCATCCCCGGTCCCGATGCCGAACTCGCACGTCTGCACAGCAACACCGACCGCAAACGCATCAAGCTCCTGCATGACAAGCTCACCGAGGACTCCCCATACTGGAACAACCTCGACGAACCACATCGCCAAGACGGACTGGATACCATCGAAACGCTTGCCACATGGTAAAAATCCCCAACGCTAACGGTCGTCGTCAATATGGGAGCCGGGGCGATGCGGTACGATACACTGATTTGGCGGTTTTTGAAGTGTTGTACCGCAGTATTGCGGTACAACAGCCGAAGCAATCGTTTGCAACAGACATCGTACCAACGTGACGATGATGAAAACCGCGGAAATAAGCCATTCTTGACATACGAGCCACAGCATATCTTGGTGATGGCTCGGTACGATATGCGAAAAACACTTGATTTCGCGTATCGTACCGCACGTCTGTCGGATGCGCCGGAACCGGGACATTGCCGGCCGGCACGGCGACGGCGCTGCTCCGATATGATGGAATCATCGGAAGGCGGTGCGCGATGGGGCGGGAACGACGGCGTTGGCTGATTGTGTGCATCACGGTGATGGCGGTGGCTCTTGCGGTGTTCGGCGGCTATGCGTTGGTCCGGCAATACGGCCTGAACCATGGGGATCATGCCGCGAATCAGGCCGTCTCCTCCGGGGGCAACTCCAGCGTGTCCGGCGCAATCACACCTGATGATGGCCCCTCAGCCTCACCAGACACGAATGCGGACACCGGCAAGGACGGACTGGTCGACCCCGCCGTGCTGGCCGGGCTGAACGAGGGCGTCGACGATTCCTATCCCGGCGACGGATGGTTCTGCAATGCGGCCGGCGAGAAAGCCCGATCGATGCGGGAATGCACGGATAAGACGAAGCAAACCGAGACGCAAACCAACCGTGTGATGCTTGAGATACCGCAGCGTGTGCAGGAGAGAAGCTACTGGTGTATGCCGGCGGCGTTGCAGATGATATTGGCCTATCGCGGGATCGATGTGAGTCAGGCCACGTTGGCTGAACGGATGAATGCCAGATCGGATGTTGGCACGGTGGATGTGGATTTGGCTCGTGTGGTCAACGCCTATCTATTCGGTGCCGAAGATTCCAATCCGAGTGGCGACGGATACCATGTGCAGGCCATTGACCGAGGTGATACGGATCCGGCGATAGCCAGCACGTTCGCCTCTCGGGTGAGGGAAGGTCTGTCTGCCGGGTATCCGCCCATCGTCACACTCGACATTCACGTACTGTATCCGGAAATCGGCCATGCCAGCCATGCGGTTGTCATTGTCGGATATGATGCGGTGCCGGACGGGTCCATTGCGCAATACTATTTCATCGACCCCTACTACAAGGTGCAGGATGCCGATTACGGAGGGCTGAAGACCGCTTCCGCAGAAGAGATGATCAATGCGATTGTGACCAATAAGGAGCCGGCATATATTTGGTGACGTTGAAGATGGAGTAATGACATCTCAAATCAAGGTCAATCAAGGCTAATCAAGGTCAATCACGCCGGAATTCCCGCATTGCTGTCTATCGAACAGGCCGCCTCACCATCCAGATGACCGGTGTGTATATCCGGTGTTTATATTTCGGGAATTGTGCATATAAAGTTAACAAAACCCTCCTACAGTGTTTCCCTGTCGCCAACGGGCGGCAAACATCAGATGGAGAGGTTCATGAACAAACGTCATGTCACGGCACTGGTAGCGGCCGGTGCGGCAATCGTCATGCTGCTCAGCGGCTGCGGATCGACCGGCAACACGTCGAACTCCGGCAGCTCTGCGGACAACAACATCATTTCCGTGTACGGCAGCGAGCCGGCGCACCCGCTGTTCCCGGGCGCGGTCACCGAGGCGGGCGGCGGCAAGGTCGTAGACCAGCTGTTCGCGGGTCTGGTCACCTATGATGCCAAGGGCGGCATCCACAACGAGGTGGCCGAAAGCATCACCTCCAGCGACAACGCCACGCACTACGTCATCAAGATCAAGAGCGGCTGGAAGTTCACCGACGGCACGCCGGTGACCGCCCACTCGTTCGTGGACGCTTGGAACTACACCGCCAACAGCGCCAACAAGCAGGGCAGCGCCAGCTTCTTCAGCACCATCGAGGGATACGACGACCTCCAGAAGCCGGACGTGGACCCCAAGGCCACGCTCTCCGGCCTCAAGGCCGTGGACGACAGCACCATCGACGTGCGCCTGAGCCAGCCCGATTCGGCGTTCCCGGTCAAGTCCGGCAGCCACGCCTACATGCCGCTGCCCGAGTCCGCGTTCAAGGACCCGAAGAAGTTCGGCGAGAACCCGGTGGGCAACGGTCCGTACAAGTTCGTCTCGTGGACGCACAACCGCAGCATCGAGATGGTGAAGAACCCGGACTATAAGGGCAACCGCGTGGCCAAGAACGACGGACTGACCTTCAAGATCTACACCTCGCCGGATTCCGCCTACGCCGACCTGCGCGGCGGCAACCTCGACTTCACGCACGCGATCCCCTCCACCGCGCTCAAGTCCTTCCAGTCGGACAAGACCATCAAGGCCTACAACCAGCCCGGCGGCAACACGCTCACCTTCACCATCCCCGAATGGCTTGACCACTTCGGCCAGAACGAGGAGGGCAACCTGCGCCGCCAGGCCATCTCCATGGCCATCGACCGCAAGACCATCGCCGAGAAGATCTTCAACGGCACCTCCACGCCGTCCGTCGACTTCCTCGCCGCGCCGATCAGCGCGTACTCCGAGAACCTCAAGGGCAACGAAGTGCTCAAGTACAACCCCGACAAGGCCAAGGAGCTGTGGGCCAAGGCCGACGCCATCTCCCCGTGGAGCGGCGACTTCAAGATCGCCTACAACGCCGACGGCAACGCCAAGGGCTGGGTGGAAGCGGTCTGCAACTACATCAAGAACTCGCTCGGCATCAACGCCGAGGGTGCGCCGATGTCCACCTCCGACGAGTTCCTGTCCAACGTCGACTCCGGCAAGATGACCACCGCCTACCGCAGCGGTTGGGGCCCGGACTACCCGTCCGCCGACAACTACCTCATCCAGCTGTACGACTCCAGCTCCACCGGCGGCAAGGGCGCGAACAGCGGCAACTACAAGAGCGACGAGTTCGACGCTCTGATGGACAAGGCCCTTTCCGCGCCGTCCACCGAGGAGGCGGACAAGTACTACCAGCAGGGCGAGGAGGTCCTCATGCAGGATCTGCCAGCCATCCCGCTGTGGAACCAGAACGCCACCGCGGTCAGCACCCCGAACGTCTCCGGCGTCGAGTTCGACTACGGCGGCGGCCCGGTGTTCACCGAACTGACCAAGAAGTGACCGATTGGCGGGCGGCCGTGAACGTCTTCCGACCGCCCGCCGGCGTCGCTGTAATGCCTAGCTGACGCCATATCGATGTCCCACGACGCCCGCCTGCCCTGATTCGGCAGACGGGCGTCTTGTGCGCAGGTTCCGGAATCGTCGGACGGCCCGCCCGCCCGGATTATCGGGTACAGTCGTCACGGGATAACCGGAGCATCATCGGGACATCACTGGGACATCACCGGAACATAACAATCGATTGATTCCCAAGCCAAACGCAAATCAAGCGCAAACCAACCGCAACAATCACAGGAAAACAGGAGCACAGCACATCATGGAATTCACCGCGTCCGGCACCACCGTACGCTTCGACGAGCGGACACTGCAGTTCACGGTCCAGCGCGACGGCGCCGAATGGACCACCGTCACCGAGGACGGACCACGGCTGGAAAGCGCGCAGGGCACGTTCGCGTTCGACCAGGCCGCGGCCATCAGCCACGAGGCGCGCGAGACCGGCACCGGCGTCGGCGTACGCAGCGTCTTCACCGGCTTCGACCACGGAGCGTACGCATTCGAGACCTACGTGTGGATCGAACGCGCGTCCGGCGACGTGCTCTTCGAATGGATACCGCTCAACGAAAGCGGACTGGACGTCACCAAGGTCGTCTGGCCGGCGGCCCTGACCTTCGACCGTGCGAGCGACAAGGACGTCACGCTCATCACCCACGAACAGGGCGTGATGATCCCCAACACCTGGCCCACGCCCGTCGCCACCAAGGACATCACCTTCGACGGCCGATTCGAGACGGCCGGCGGCTACATGCCCTGGTTCGCCCAGCTGCGCGAGGACGGCCACGGCTACATCGCCATCTGCGAGACCCCGTGGAACGCCGGATACGGCATCGACCATCCCGCCGGCGGCCCGTACACGCACGTCGGCACATGGTTCGAGCCCAGTCTCGGGACGATGGACTACCGCCGCGTCGTGCGCTTCCGTCTCCTCGACCACGCCGACCACACGGCCGTGTGCAAGGAGTACCGCGCGTACGTCAACGAGCGGGGCCGACTGCGCACGCTCGCCGAGAAGGCGGCGCGCAACCCCTCCGTGCGCGACCTCATCGGCCGCTCGTGGGTGCACGTCGGCATCAAGACCAAGGTACAGCCCGACTCGTACTACTACGACAAGGACCATCCCGAGAACAACGGCTCGCTCGTCACCTTCGCCCAGCGCATCAAGCAGATGCGCACGTTGCACGACATGGGCGCCGGCCGGCTGTACATGCATCTGGACGGCTGGGCCCAGCCGGGATACGACAACGAGCACCCCGACTACCTGCCCGCGTGCGAGGAGGCCGGCGGCTGGGATGGCATGAAGGCGCTCGTGGACACCTGCCACGAGCAGGGCGACATCTTCGGCACCCACGACCAGTACCGCGACTACTACTTCACCGCGAAGACGTTCGACCCGAACAACGCGATTCGTCTGGCAGACGGCACGATGCCCGAGCACGCGCGCTGGGCCGGCGGCCACCAGACCTACCTGTGCGCCGAGCTCGCCCCGGACTACGTGCGCCGCAACTTCGCCGAGATCGCCGCGCACGGCATCCGGCTTGACTGCGCGTATCTGGACGTGTTCACCTGCAACGAGGGCGACGAATGCTCGAACCCCGAGCATCGCATGACGCGTCGCGAATGCTATGAGCGTCGCGCCGAATGCTTCGAATACCTGCTCTCGCACGGCATCCTGTCCTCGTCCGAGGAGGTGTCGGACTGGGCCGTGCCGAGCCTCGTGTTCTGCCATTACGCGCCGTACGACTTCCAGATGCGCTCGCCCAGCGCGCCGCGCCACGGCGTGCCGGTGCCGCTGTACAACCTCGTCTACCACGACTGCGTTATCGAGCCGTGGATGATGGACCGCGTCGTGGACGGCGATGACTACATGCTCTACGCCCTGCTCAACGGCGGCGCCCCCTACCTGATCCGTGACGCCGCGTACATCGGCGTGGACGGCGACATGGACGCGGAACAGCGCGCCCGCACGGAGAACGAGATTGAACGCTGCCATGTGGTCGCCGGATTCCACGAGCGCGTCGGCATGCTCGAGCTCGTGCGCCACGAATTCGTCGACGGCGACCCGCTGGTGCAGCGGTCGGTGTTCGCCGACGGTTCCGCGGTCACCTGTGACTTCCATACGCAGGGCTATCGGTTCTCGGGGTTCGATGCGGGCGTGGCTGCGACAACTGCATCGACGGTTGCCTCGACAGCTGCATCGACGGTTGCGGACAAGTGAGTCGTCAGGCGAGCCATCGAGTCGTCAAGCGAGTAATATAGCCAACAGTGTCATCGCTGAAACAGGAGTAGTAAGATGCCAAATCGCGCAGAACGTCGTGCCCAGGCCAAGGCCAACCGTAGGGGAGTGCCGTCGCAGTATGATTCCACCCGCGGTCGCGGTCGTGGCGGCATGATTGACGAATACCAGCTGCAGGAGCGTTCCCGCAGGCTGCAGGACGGCGAATCGCTCGGCCCGTGGAAGCCCAGCGCTGTTGTCGAGTCGGAGCCCGAGACCGTGCTCAACACCAATCCGGACTACACGAACCCGAAGATGTTCAAGGCGCCCCATTCCGTGCGCCAGTGGTTCCGCGTGGGCAGCTGGACGCTGATCTCGCTGGCCATCATCGCGTTCTTCGTGGTCATGTGGCTGCCGAGCCACCCGATGTGGCTCATCGCCACCGTCTCCGGCGTGTTCATCGTGGGTGTGGTGAGCCTGTTCTTCACCGCCGGCGATTCCAAGCACAACCCGAACCTCGATCAGAACGGCACCGCCGTCTGAGTCCTTGCTGTTCGTCGTCTTCGGGCGTAATCGTATTGCGGTCTTTCGGGGTTTGCGCCCCCGGAAGACCGTTTTTCTTTGGCTTTGCGGCTTGTACGGACGGTATGTGCGGACGGGTATGTGCGCGTTTGTAAATGCGCGATGCGCGTGTACGCGACCATATTCCACGCACACACGCACACACGCACACACGCACACACGCACATACGCCCGCAGCTACATCACGGCCTCACACTCGCCGCGGTGAATCGCCTCGGCGGCCTTGTCGGTGTACTCGTTCATGAGATATTGCGCATGCTGGGCCTCCGCGGCCTGACGGGCGCTTTCCTCGGTCCACGCGCGATCCGCTCCGAGGTACTTGATCGCGTAGCTGTTGGTGACGCCTTCGGTCCGGTCGATGCCGTCCTGCACCGCAATCGGCGGATGGCTGGTGCCGCAATACATGTGTATCGCGTGGTGCGCGAGCTCGTGCCGTATGGCGGCGGCGGGCGCGTAATCGGTGTCCCAGCCACTGGCGTTCGGATTCGCATAGATCACATTGGGCGTCACCGGGCAGTAATACGCGAAGGTCTCCTTGTCCTCGAGCGCCTTCATATCCGGGTTCGTGGAGGAGGACTTCGTGCAGTATTGATTGCCGGCGTTGAAGTCCCAGTTCACCTGCATGCCCGCAAGCTCCACGATTTTCTGGGCGCTTTCGGCGTAGGTGGAACCCATGGAGTTGCTTGCTGCGGCGATCTTGGCCTCCAAGTCGGCCCACAGGGGTTTGAGTTCGACGGAATTCTGCCCATCCACCGTGTAGGTCTCGCCGTCGCGGCCGGTCAGGGTCACCGTGACGGCGAGCGGCTCGCCTTTGAGGAAGTGTCCCTCCACCGTATCGGTATCGGTCCGGTACGAGGTGATGAGGTCGTCCATCTCCTCGGCGTTGATGCCGATGGTGTCGCCCATCAGCTTGATCTCCGAGGTGTATTTGCCCAGTACCGCGATGAAATCGGTCACGTACTTGCCGCCATCATCCGTGATGGGGATGCGGTATTTGTCCATGAACGCCTGAAGATCGTCGAGCGCCTCGTCGCTGTATTGGGTGTATTTGCCGTTGACGTAATCCAAGGTCTCCTGATACGAGGGGCGTTCCTTCATGGAGATGTATTTGACCGTGGGTTTCGTGTCCTGTGGGGTCTGGCTTTGGGATTGCTGGGATTGCCGGGCCGCGTCGTCGACGGCCTTGTTCGCCACCGCGACGAAGCCCGCCATCACCGCGGCGAAGAGCAGCACCGGAATCAGAATCACCGTGATGATGATTGCGGCGATGCCTCCGCCGCCGAGTCCGCGCTTCCTGGCCGGACGCGCGTAGTAATACGGTGATGAGGCCGGTGCCGGAGCCGATGCGCCGATGGGGGTCGCGGGGTTTGCCGGGCGAGGGGTGTAGGGATTCGTTTGCCGGGCGCCGGGGAACGGCTGGGTCCGGGGATTCTGCGGATTCGGGTGGGGTTGCTGGGGTTGCTGGGGTTGGGAGTACGCGTTTGCGGATTGCCGGGGCGCGCCGGGATAGGTCGGGGCAGGGTATTGCGGGTATTGGGTTGGGTGGTTTGGCTGGTTTGGCTGAGCGGGCGGGTGCGCGTATGCCTGTCCGTTCGGCTGGCCGTAGGGTCCGGAGCGGGGATACGGATTGTACGGGCCGTACTGTGCCCCCGGGGTTTGTTGGCCGGATTGGTCGCGCTGGCCGTACTGTTCGGACGAATGTGGCTGGCCGGGTTGACCGGAGTGTTGCGGCTGCTGCGGATAGTGCGATTGCGACGGCTGCCATGGCTGCGGTCCGGAGTGGTGTTCTGGGTGCTGCTCGGTCATCTTTCCCCCTCATCGTCGAGCCCTCATCGTCGAGCGTTGGTGCACATGGTACCCCAGTCTAGACCGGGTGCGGAGGGGCAGTCCAGAGCCTGGGCGAAAGAGTCTCAAGGAGTTTGGAAGAATCCGGGGCTGCTGCCCGATGATTACCGGGGGCCATTGCTCCCTGACGTGCTCCCTGACACGCTCCCTGACACGCTTCGATGCGTCTCGACATGCCTGAACATCTGCGCATTTTGCAAGGCATAGTGGCTTAAAGTGGGAATTGCTTGATTCCCTGATGCACGAAGGAGAGCCATCTGATGAAAGTTGATCTGTTGACCCGCGAGTACCCGCCGCACGTCTATGGCGGCGCCGGCGTCCACGCCGAAGAGCTGTCCAAGGTGCTGGCCGAGCGCATCGATGTGACCGTGCGTGCGTTCGACGGCCCGCGCACCGAGGCCGACGTGCCCGCGATCCCCAACGCGGCCGAAGCCAAGGGCAGCCTCAAGGTGGTCGGATACGGCACTCCCGCCGAGCTGTCCGACGCGAACCCCGCGCTCAAGACCTTCGGCGTAGACCTGCAGATTGCCAACGACGTGGACGCCGACATCATCCACGCCCACACATGGTATGCCTGCCTGGCCGGCTATTTGGCCAAGATGCTGCACGGCACGCCGCTGGTCATCACCGCGCACTCGCTCGAACCGTTCCGCCCGTGGAAGCGTGAGCAGCTCGGCGGCGGCTACAACCTGAGCTCCTGGGCCGAGAAGGACGCCTACGAGCACGCCGACCGCGTGATCGCCGTCTCCGGCGGCATGCGCAAGGACATTCTCACCGCCTACCCGAACCTCGACCCGGACAAGGTGGTCGTGGTGTACAACGGCATCACCATGTCCGAGTTCGCCACCCCCGCCGAGGACGATCCGGCGTGGGGCGTGTTCGACCGCTACCACATCGACCGCAGCAAGCCGACGCTCCTGTTCGTGGGCCGCATCACCCGTCAGAAGGGCCTGCCGTACCTGCTCAAGGCGCTGCATTTCGTCAACAAGGACGTGCAGGTGGTGCTGTGCGCCGGCGCGCCCGACACCCCGGAGATCATGGAGGAGGTCAAGACCTCCTTCGCCGAGCTCGACAAGGAGCGCGGCAACATCATCTGGATCGAGGAGATGCTGCCCAAGAAGGAGCTGAGCGCCCTGGAGCACGGCTGCGACGCCTTCATCTGCCCGTCCATCTACGAGCCGCTTGGCATCGTGAACCTTGAGGCCATGGCCTGCGGCCTGCCCGTGGTCGCCTCCGCCACCGGCGGCATCCCCGAGGTCGTCGTGGACGGCGAGACCGGCTTCCTGGTGCCGATCGACCAGCTGCACGACGGCACCGGCACCCCCACCGACCCGGACAAGTTCGTGCACGACATGGCCGACGCGATCAACAAGATCATGGCCGACCCGGAGTTGCGCGAGAAGATGGGCAAGGCCGGCTACGAGCGCGCCCGCGACGTGTTCAGCTGGGAGTCCATCGGCGATGAGACCGTCAAGGTCTACCAGTCCGTGCTCGACGAGCGCAAGTAGTTTGCCGCGCCCCGCGCCTTCCTTTGATAAGGGAGGCTTAGCAACGCCCGTACTCGCCTCCCTCTGATGAGGGGATGAGCCGGCCGTCGGATGTAGACATCCGTGACGACCAGCCTGCCTCCCCTCTGAGGAGGGAGGTGTCGCGCGAAGCGTGATGAAGGGAGAGACCAAAAGACCAATCGTCACATGGTCTCTCCCTTTTGCATGCAAACTATGCCATGCGTAACCATGGCATACGAATTATGATTGTCCACTATCGAAAATAACCATCACACTGCAAAGGCATCACCGTGAGCTCAGCCGAAGTCCTCAAACTGGAGAACGTCGAATTCCGTCGCAACCGCCGTGTCATCATCACCGACGTGAACCTCACCATCCGTGCGGGGGAGCGGTGGGTGCTGTTCGGACCGAACGGCATCGGCAAATCCACGGCCGTGGGCATGCTCGCCACCCGCACGTTCCCGTCCGAAGGCCGCGTGTTCATCCTCGGCCATCAGCTCGGCAAATATGATGTGTTCAAGTTGCGCACGCGCATCGGTCTCGCCTCCGCCGACCTCGGCCGCCAGTTCCCGGAGTTCGAGGACCCGCTGGACGCCGTGGTCACCGGGCTGTCCGCCGTGACCGGTCGTTGGCGGGACACGTACACGGACGAGGAGTACGCGCGCGCCCGCCAACTGCTGCACGACTTCCGGGTCGGCTACCTCGAAGGCAAGCAGATGTGGAGGCTGTCCGAGGGCGAACGCACACGCGTGCTCATCGCCCGCGCGCTGATGGGTGACCCGGAACTGCTCATCATGGACGAACCGACCACCGGACTCGATCTGGGTGGCCGCGAGCAGGTGATGCGCACCCTGAGCCGCATCGGCGAGGAGAGTCCCGACCGCGCGGTGGTGCTCGTGACCCATCGGCTCGAGGAGATTCCGGCCGGATTCGACCACATCGCCATCATGGGACGCAAACCGGTCTCCGCAGAGGACGCCACCGCCGACGGCATCGACGCGATGGGCAATCCCTCCGCCGGCACCATCGTCTATTCCGGCGCGCTCGAGGACGGCCTGACCGACGAGCGCCTTTCGGACCTGTTCGGCATGCCGATAGAGGTCGAGCACAGCCACGGCCGCTGGTCCGCCTACGCGGTGTGAGGGGAATGACAATGACCGCAAGCAAACTGGTTTTTCTTGACATCGACGGCACTCTGGCGGATGAAAACCATGTGGTGCCCGACTCGGCGCGTGAGGCGTGCGCCGAAGCACAGCGCAACGGGCACAAGCTGTTCATCTGCACCGGGCGGTCCATGCCGAAGATCGAACGCAGCATTCTTGACCTCGGCTTCGACGGCGTGGTCTCCGTGGCCGGCGCGCAGGCGAATGTGGGGGATCGGCTGCTGTTCCAGCATCTCGTGCCGCCCGAGGCGATGGACGCCGCGATGGAGTATTTCCGTGTGCATCACATCGAGAACTACCAGTGGCAGGGCGCCGACGGCATGTACATCTCCGAAGGCTACCGCCGTCATCTGGAGTCGAAGGGCAAGGCGTTCAACCGCGGCGAGTTCGCACGGTTCTGGCATCTCATCGACGAAGTGGATGTGCCGGCCGGCTCCACGCTCGGGCATACGATTCGCGCGAGCAAAGGCTCGTACTTCACCGGCCCGGACCCGGATGTGACGTTCGAGGAGACCAAGCGGGACCTCGCCCCGTGGTTCGAGCTCGTGCATGGCTCGTACGACAAGATCTCGCCGAACAACGGCGAACTGCTCATCGCTGGCTACGACAAGGGCACCGCCGTACGTGACGTGGCCGCGGCGCTGGGATATGACATCGCAGACACGATCGCGATCGGCGACTCCGACAATGACACCGCCATGCTCAAGGCCGCCGGCACGTCCGTGGCCATGGGCAACGCCATCCACGGCATCGAGAAATTCTGCACCATCCAGACCACCGACATCCACGACGACGGCATCGCCAACGCCTTCAAGACGCTAGATTTGGTGTGAAAACGGCTTGTTTTCGTCCGTGTCGGTAAAATTTTACCGTGTTTCGCATCGTGCCATAGTATTGCAGTCAGAACGATTATGGATTGCGCCGGCGTCGCCTAGTGATTGGCGAAGCTGGCCGGACAGGAGCGCATGATGGCCGACGACGATAAGCGCATGAATCGTGAGCATGACGAGCGGCATGAGCGGGAACGCCAGCAGGATGATAAGGGGCGACACGCTGTGCAAGCCGCTTTGCAAGGAGCCGCGGCGGAAACCATTCAACGATTTGGGGCTGCAGCCAAAGAGCATTTGGCGGCGTATTCCGGGGTGGATCATGAAGCTGACGTCAACCTGAAGGAGGTTCCGCATAACAGCCTGAAGGTTAATGCGGCGTTGGCCGACAAACAAGGTGTGAAGCAGCTGGCCGGGTTCAGTGCGGAAGTTGAATCGTCTGCTCGTAGGAATGCAAAGCGTATTGTTGCCGGGGAATCAGGACGTTTCAAACGCTATGATGCAGTGAAGGGCACGGCTAACGATCAGATCGTCGACATTGTCGAGGTCGACGTCAACGGTAACATCCTGTCTGGCTCCCAAGCGCAAATGAAATTCGTGGGGAGCAGCCCTAAAGATCTTCTTGCGGCGCTGAAAAGCAAGGATTACGCAAAGTATCGCGATGCCGGTGTCGGCATGGATATTCCAGATGATTATTATGACGTGCTGATGGGGAATGGTCCTGATGGCATCGATGCGCAGATACGAAGCATGCAACAGAAGCTTGATGAGGGGCAGCTCTCGAAGGAATCTTCTGAAAAAGTCCAGCAGGAGATTGATAAACTGCGGACCATCAAGAAGAGTCTTCGAAAAAGCGGACTGACCAAGCACGAAGCGGAAAATGCCGTTGTGCATCCAAAACTTGTTGTGGCCAAGGATGTGGCCAAGCTGGCTCATAAGGCCGGAGTTCAACAGGCCAAGACCGGTGCTCTGATCGGCGGAGGTGTTTCATTGGTCCGTAATCTTGTCGGCTGTATTAATGGCACTATCGAGCCGGCGGAAGCGGCCAAAAACGTTGGTATGGATGCAGGCATGGCCGCGGCGTTCAGTTACGTCACCGCGTTTTCGGGCACCGCCATCAAGGGCGCCATGCAGAATGCGTCAAGCGAATACGTGCGTGGTCTGTCCCGTACGAATGTGGCTGCCGCGTTGGTTTCCACCACTGTGGATGTCTCCAAGGCGATTGCGCGATATTGCCGGGGAGAAATCACCGGCGCACAGTGTGTTGAACAGATGGGGCAGCAGGGGCTTGGCCAGCTTGGCGCTCTGATGGGCACGGCTGCTGTCATGTCTTCCGCTTCCGCTGTTGGAGTCACCGGTTTGGCTGCTGTCGCTGCGGGTATGGTGGGTAGCACCATCGGTTATACCGCCGCCATCGCAGTGTATGAGGAACTATCCACGGCATTGAATGAATACGAGATGGCCAAGGAGGAACGCATTCTTGTGGAACGCGAATGCGCCGAGACCATTGAATTGATTCGTCAGTATCGCATTGAACTGAACAACACCGTGGACACGTATCTGGCGGACAACACCGAAGCCTTCAACGCCGGATTCGAGGCCATGGACCAGGCCATCGCTGCCAATGATGTCAATGGCTATTTGGCTGGTAACGCCATGATTCAGGAAGCGTTGGGATATAAGCCGCAATTCCGTACACAACAGGAGTTCGATGACGTGATGAGCTCCGATGAGAACTTCGTTTTGTGAGAAAGGAACATGTACACGATGACGTGCATTCAAAAAGAACATGCGCTGCAAGCGTTCTATTACTTGATGGCGGTGGACGGTTCCATCGATGACGAGGAACTCGAGCTGTTCGACCATATCGGTGAAGAGCTCGACGCGGAGCATTTCCATGACTATCGGCAGAAGTTGATCGATTCATGCGAAAGCAGACTGCACTCGTATCCTGATGAGGATTGCTACGATGTGATTGTCGAGGGCGTCGATGAAGCGGTGTCCCATCGGACCGATGCCCAGGATGATGGTGTTGTTCCCCGTTTGCTGTTATGGGACATGTTGGCTGCAGCATATGCGGATGGGAATTATGATCCCGCCGAGTGCAAACTCATCAGGCATATCGCGCGGACGGTGGTCAAGGAACGTTCACTATACCCGGAAATGGAACATCTCATGCGATCCGCGCATTCGGTGAGGGATGAACTCGCGTGGATTACATCCTCAGATAGGCCATACGCCGAGGTGCAGCCTGTGGTGGAGATCCTTCAGGAACGTGAGGCGGCAATCCAATTGGCAGCCACGCAGTTGGTCGCCGATGAGATGGTGCCCGAGCCTCCCGCGGCGATGACCGTTCGTAAGGATATGTTCGACATTGCAGCGGAAAACGTCGATAAAGCCGTGACCCCCGTATTGGGACAGGTTCAACAAGGCGTTCAGGGGGCTGCCGACTCCGTCAAACAAGCCGTGGTCAAGGTTCCTGGTGTCGCGAAGGCCGGTGACGCCGTGAATTCCGCGGTAAAAACCATGGGCGACGCATTGAACCCGGTGGGTGACGAAGTACGCAAGCAAGCCGGAAACGCGGCTCAAGAGGCGAAGAAACAGGCTGATAATGCGGCCAACGCGGTCAAAGGATTCGTTGGCGGACTGTTCGGCGGCAAGCATTAGACGGAGTAGAGGAAGGTTATATTATGCCGATTTTCATGGCACCATTGTTTTTAGGGCTTGCCGCAGCAGGTGGTGTAGCCGGTGTGGGTATGGGAGCTAAAGGCGGATTCGACCAGTTCAAGGCCGACCGATTGAACGCCAATTCCAATGATCGGATTCTTTGGGCGGCGAATCGTCTCGAACAGTTGCGTGGGCAATGCTCGGAATCGCTCAGCGCGCTGGGTAAAGAGAAGATCATCATCCTGGATGGGAACATGCGTCGTTTCCTGGAGGGATTTGGGCGGTTGAAGAACGTGGATTTCACAGCCTCGGAAGGTTTGGATGAACTGGAGCGTCTTCGTATTGACGAAGCGTCGTTTGATGAGCTCAAGGTAATGGGGAACGTCGCATCGTCGTTGCTGGAAGGCGGCGCAACAGGAGCCATCAGCGGAGCTCTTACCGCGTTCGGTGCATATAGTGCCGCTTCCACTTTTGCCACGGCTTCAACCGGTACCGCCATCAGTGCATTAAGCGGAGCCGCTGCCTCCAATGCAACCTTGGCGTTCTTCGGAGGCGGATCGTTGGCTGCAGGAGGCATGGGCATGGCTGGTGGGGTTGCCGTGCTTGGCGGTCTGGTGGCAGGTCCCGCGTTGCTGGTCATGGGCGCCATCGTCGGTGCCAAAGGCGGCAAGAATCTGGAGGAGGCGAAAACGCAATCCGCAAAGACCAGCCAGTACTGCGAGGAAATGATGGCGGGAATCGACCAGTGCATCGCCATTCGCAGGCGCAGTGCAATGTTCTACGCACTGCTAGCCAGGCTTGATGCCAGGTTTTTGCCTCTTATCTACGAACTGGAGCGTGTCATCGACACCGAAGGAGAGGATTACTCGCAATTCACGGTTGATAGCAGACATATCGTTGCCTCAGCAGCCGCCACAGCGGCTTCTATCAAAGCTGTATTGGATACGCCGCTGTTATCTGAGGACGGGTCTTTGACCGCAGAATCCGATGCGCTGCTTATTCGTTCGAATAACGATGAATGATGGGCGGGACGTGCACGAGGAGGGTAATGCAAACAATGTCGAATGACATCTGACAGTTACATAAACTTTATGGCGAACGGTATGACGTTGTAGCGGGACATCTCGTGACTGGCTATGAGGAGGCATTGGTGAACGGCGAGTACATGCCGGTGGCAGTCGCACAGTTTACGGTTGCACAGGAGCCGGAACGCAATCTGGAATTGATTGATGCGTTCGCGCGGGATGCGGCGCAGGATGGTGCGAAACTGCTGGTGCTGCCGGAGGGCCTTATCGCGCGTGACGGTGATGACGATTCGTTCGCCGCCGCCCATGCGCAGCCCATCGACGGTCCGTTCGTCACGGGGTTGCGGCGGATCAGCGCCAAGCGCCACATCACGTTGATGGGGACGGTCCACGTCGTGCCGGATGCGCGAAATATGCGAGGAGATGAGGATCGCCCCGACGATCATCGGGATAGTCAGCCGGACAATCGCGTTTCCAACGCCTTTCTGGTGGTTCGCGAAGGCGACATCATCGCGGACTACCGGAAACTCCACTTGTATGATGCGTTTGCCGCACACGAATCCGATGTGGTTCGGCCCGGGACGGAACTTCCTCCCATCGTCGGCTTCGATGGGTGGCGCATCGGTGTGATGACCTGCTACGATGTGCGGTTCCCGGAGACCGCGCGATCATTGGCGGTGCGTGGTGCGGATGCGATCGCGGTCAGCGCCGCATGGGTGCGAGGCGATTCCAAAGAACGGCACTGGAGGTTGCTGACGGCGGCCCGGGCCGTGGAAAACACCTGTTACGTACTGGCTTGCAGCGAAGTGAGCAAACGTAATATCGGATGCAGCCGCATCATCGATCCCATGGGCGAGACCATGGCTGAGGCTGACGATACACGATCTGGCCTGATCAACGCTGTTTTGGACCGGAATCGACTTAAACGAGTACGTGAGGTATTGCCGGTACTGAAAGATCGGCGGTTCGCCGACCCGCAACTACCCTGATTCGGTAAGATACCGCCGTAAGCGACGCTATGAGGTCGCGGACCATCATGGTGATGACGGCATGATCGTCTTGCCGGTGGCCGGCCGTGGCCTCGTGGCGTACAAAAGCGAGACCATGAGCTACGGTTACCGCAGTGCCGACGGCATCCGTGTCCACACCGCTGATTGACCGACTGGCCGACGGGGACTGATTGGCGGGATTGACCACAACAGTGTGATATGTGATAGGAGAGATATGGGCTTTCTGGTGATGTTCATCGTGGCGCTGGTAATCAGCGCCATCGGGTTCAGGAAATTCGTCTGGTTCATTTCGCTTGGATACGGGTTTTCAATCGCAGGCATAGGCGTGGCGTTACTGGCGATGTTCGCGGCACAGCTCACGCCGGTGACGGCGATTATGGCTGTGCTCCTCGTCATCTACGGATGTCGGTTGGGCGGATACCTGCTGATACGTGAGCACCGCAGCGCCTCATATCAGGCCACCATGAAGAACGAAATCAAGGACGGTTCGAGCACGCCGTTCCTCGTGAAGATCCTGGTCTGGGCTGCCTGTGCGCTGCTATATGCCTGCGAGACCTCTCCGGTGCTGTTCCGCTTGTCCAATAATGCGACGACGGATGTGGTGGCCGTCGTTGGTGCGGTGATCATGGCCGTTGGCATCGTCTTGGAATCCGTGGCCGACGCCACCAAAAACCGATTCAAGCAGCAGCATCCGAAACGATTCTGCGACGTGGGCGTATTCCGTCTCGTGCGTTGCCCGAACTATCTGGGCGAAGTCCTGACATGGACCGGCGTATTCGTATCCGGCTGGACCGCGATGCACGGTATCTGGCAGTGGCTGGCGGCCGTCGCCGGCTGGGCATGCATTGTCTGGATTATGTTCGGTGGGGCTCGTCGGCTCGAAATCCGCCAGACCAAGAATTATGACGACAATCCCGAATACCGTGCCTATGCCAGCCATACGCCGATTCTGATTCCGTTCGTTCCACTGTATTCGGTCGCCCGATTCAAGTGGCTGGTGGGGTGAGCGATGGAGGACGACAAGAACGATATGGATGAACGTTGGGTGAAGGCGCTGCAGGCCAAAGGCATCAACGCCAAGCCCGGCGTACGCGGCCGGCAGCCCAATCAATCCACTCAACCCACTCAACATGCCGAGCGGCGCACGAGAGGCAAGACGTCGTTGTCAGGCGCCGTTTCCGTTCGCACCAAGCCATTCAAGGCCACAGGACACAAGGGCGGCATCAGCCGGCAGGGGGCTTGACGGCTCCGGCCTGGGCGTGGCTTGTCTCTTAGGTACTTCCGTCGTTTCTTAGGTACGTGCCTCCGGGCGTTGAACACGTATTTCAGCCTTTGCATACGTGTTTTTCCTCCGTGACCTATCCTCGTGACCCATCCTAAAGAAACGACGGAAGTATCTAAGTTATGACGTTGGGACCCGATATCCGCCGGACACCGGCCTGTCAGTGACGGGGGCTTGGCATCCGGCATCATTGCAGGCCGACCGACTACACCATGCCGACCACACCGAACCGCTGCCTCAGTCCTCCTCGTGCCAGTGGGGGTTCTGGCCGAAGGTGTAGCCCTCCGGGTTGTCCATGGCGGCGATGTCCTGCATGTCCTGCTCGTCAAGCGTGAAACCGGTCAGGTCGAGGTTGGCACGCTGGCGCTCGCGGTGCATGGACTTCGGAATCGCCACGTCGCCCAGCTGCAGATGCCAGCGCAGGATGGCGGCCACGGGGGAGACGCCGTGCTTCTCGGCGATGCGCACGATGGTCGGGTCCTTGAGCATCTGGTTGGCACGGCCCAGTGGGCTCCACGCCTCGGTGATGATGCCATGGGCCTCGTCGTAAGCGCGCTGCTCGTTCTGCTGGAAGAACGGATGCAGCTCCACTTGGTTGACGGCCGGCGTCACACCGGTGGCACGGATGAGCAGGTCGATGTGGCCGGGCAGGAAGTTGCTCACGCCGATATGCTTGACGATGCCCTGCTGCTGCGCATCGACCAGCGCCTGCCACGCCTCCACGAACTGACCCTGCGAGGGGTTGGGCCAGTGGATGAGGTACAGGTCGATGTAGTCGAGTCCCATGCGGGCAACCGACTCCTCGATGGTCACGCGCGCCTGGTCATACTGGTGATGGCGGCCGGGCAGCTTCGAGGCCACGATGATCTCCTCGCGTGGCACTTCGGACTCGCGGATCGCCTTGCCGACCACGCCCTCGTTCTCGTAGTTGAACGCGGAATCGATGAGCCGGTAGCCCACCTCCAGTGCCGACTTGATGGCCTCCGCGCCCGCGAAGCCGGTCACTTTGTATGTGCCGAATCCGATGGCGGGCAATTCCAGCCCGTCATGTGCCTTGCGCGTGGGGATTGCCGGCGGTTCCATCAGCGTCATCATCGCTCCTTTGCTGTCTTGTGCTGTTTGCATGCATATCTGGGCCAGTGCTTGGCCAGTGTGCCGAGGCGGATGCCCCGCCGTTGACAACTGTACTCGTCGTAACCGTGCTGCGCCGGAAGCTGATTAGGCTATTGCGACGATTGCGATCAGTCCTGATGCGCTCAGAACGTAGGCATGTCGAGCGACGGAGTCCCCGCGGCGTTGGCCCTGCCCATGTCTCTCGCCGTGGTGTGTTCGCGGAACCATGCGATGACCTGCGACTCGCTCACCGGCTGCAGCGCCCAAGCGTCAAGCCCGACGTTCAACGCCTCGCGGCGGGCACCGTCGGGGGAGAGCTGGTGGGTGTGCCCGTACAGCAGCATCCGGCCGTCGAATGGCAGTGCCTTCGCGCTGAATTTCGACACATCGTCGGGCCAGCTGTATGCCAGATCCTCACGATAGGGGAAATGCGACAGGTTGACCGTGCCAAGCCCGCCGATATCGACGACGTCGTTGGGCTCCAGGGTTTCGAACAGGTTGCACGCAGGCTTGTCTTCGAGCCACCAATCGTCGTGATTGCCGATCACGCCATGCAGATGCCTGCAGTTAAGCGCTCGCAGACAATCCTTGAAATGATTGAGCGACGTGCGGAATCCGATGTCGCCGAGAATCCAGAGTTCGTCATCGGGCCGGACCTGTGCGTTGATGGCATCGATGACCGCCCGGTCGTGGGCGTCGGTGTCGGCCGCCTTACGGAAGGTGAGCCCCGAATCGAGCGCGGTTTTCTTGGCCCAGTCCTCGGCGGCCTTGCGCCCGTAAGTGTGCAGAATCTCCTCGTAGGTCGAACGACTCGGATCGAACGTGGTGAATCCGCGTAGTACGGTGACCAGCGGATGCCCGAAATGCGTGTCGGTGGTGAAATATCGCATCGTATGCTCCTTCTCGACGGCTGAGACTGTCCTGCGGTCGCGTCTGTTGTTGCTTGCTCCTGCGGACCCCTCAACAACCCTCATCAACCTCTGATTCCAGAGTAGGCGGTTCCGCGGGGAGGCGTTATACGCCGGCCGAATCGTCGATCGCATCTACTGCGGTTTTGCCGCCATGGCGCTGCGCCCGGTCTGCCGTTATAATGAGCGACGTTGCAGGGGAACCTGAGCCGGCCGCGCGAATCCCGTCTGGATGATCTGGACGTTTGGATATCCGCTCGGCCGGCTCGAGGTTGAGAAAGGCGCGGGCCTGACCCTTGGAACCTGTTGGCCAACACCATCGAAGGGAGCAATCGCATATGACCGCCGACACCGTCACGTCATCGTCGTTCGACGCCGCCGCATTCGGACCCATCACGCTCGACCATCTGCCGCCGTTCGCTCAGCGTCTGCGCAAGGCCGCCGACCACGTCTGGGAGGAGGGATACCGCCAGCCGTTCCTGCGCGAACTTGGCGCCGGCACGCTCGACCGTGAGAAGTTCGCTTTCTACCTGCTGCAGGACTACCGCTACCTCGACGACTATGCCAAGGTCCACGCCCTCGCGCTCACCAAGACGCACGACCCCGAGATCATGCGCTTCATGGTCGATGTGCAGAACGCCATCTTCAATGTGGAATCCGCCATGCACCGCAAGTACATGGCGAGCTTCGGCGTGACCGAGGCGGAGATGAACTCGGTGCGTCAGTCGGCGTTCGCACGCGCCTACACGTCGAACATCCTGTCCATCGCCTACGGCAATCCGCTGGTTGACGTTCTCGTGGCCGTGCTGCCCTGCGCTTGGGTGTACGCCGATTACGGGCAGCGCCTCGCCCGCGAATTCGGCGATTCGCTGGAGTCGAACCCATACAAGAGCTGGGTCGACACGTACAAGACCGACGAGTTCTGGAGCTCGGCGGCGTGGCTGCTCAAGCACATCGAGACGCTCGTGGAGGGGCTGAGCGAGGAGCGCAAGGCTGAACTCACAGAGATCTTCGTCGTCGGTGTCGAAAACGAGTACATGTTCTGGGCCAGCGCCTACGACATGCAGTACTCGTGGAAGCCCGAATGGGACAGGGCACGCGCGTGAGCGCTGCCAAGCGGGGACGTCGTCGTTCCTTGGATGCTAATGGTTTGTTTCTCAATTGTTTGAGTGGTATCGGCCCTCTCTAATGAGAGGGCTGTCAGCGAAGACGACTGGGGAGAAAAAGCTGAAGCCCTCAATTATTTGAGCCTTCGCCAGTTTGTGTGGTGGGGTGTTGAGCCTCGGCGTCTTCGCCGGGGCTTTTTCGTGTGTGGGTGTGAGAGGGGCGTTCTCCTGTATGGTTTGTTTCCGCCAAGAAATGGAACCGAAGAACAGGGGAACGCCTGTGCCCACCATATCAGCCGGCGCGCTCAAGCGCATGCTCAGCCTGCCCTCCAACATCGTGGTCCGCAAGCCCCGCATCGGGGAGGATCCACATGGCGGCACCGTGGTAACGGTGCCGGTGCGCCCGTACGCGAACGACATGGACCGGTGCGCGAAGTGCGGCAGGCACGGCCGTCCGTACGACTGGCTGGGCACGCGACGCTGGCGTCACCTCGACCTCGGGTGCGCCAGGCTCCTGCTGGAGTACGCGCCGCCGCGCGTCGCGTGCCGCGAGCACGGGGTGACG
>NZ_MWWW01000033.1 GCF_002259745.1 Bifidobacterium myosotis
GGAGCGCATCCTCGACGGGTTCCACATCGTCAGCTGGGCCACCGACGCGCTCGACAAGGTACGCACCATGGTCTGGCGTGAAGCGCGGAGAACTGGCGAGGCCAGGAAAGGCGCGAAGGACCCGATCAAGGGCGCGCGCTGGGCCCTGCTGAAGAACGAGAGCGACCTGACCGCCGGGCAGAAGGCCCGGCTGGAGTACATCGCCGGCACGAACGGGACCCTCTGGAGGGCGTACAAGCTCAAGGAGGAACTGCGCATGATCCTCCGGCAGCCGGCCGACGAGGCCCGCGTCCTGCTCCTGCGATGGAGCGGCAAGGCCGCCTCGAGCGGCATCGACCCGTTCACCGGACTCGGCGAGAAGATCGGCAGGCGCTGCGAGGACATCGTGCGGACCATCCGTTCCGGACTGTCCAACGCCAGGCTGGAGGCCGTGAACAACAAGATCAAGACCACCATCAAGATCGGCTACGGCTACCGCAACCTCGACAACCTCATCGCCCTCGTCATGCTCAAATGCGGCGGACTCGACCTCACACTCCCCGGACACCAATAACCAGTAGGAACAACCACTGACTCACGCCCACACAAACACCCGAAGAGCCTATTTATGAGGTTTCGCATAGTGCGTAGATTGCACGTTTCTGAGGTTTAGAGGAACTGACGTGAACGGGGTCGCTCCGTCGCTCGGCATCTTGGCCATCTTCTCGGTCACTGACCGAGAGGGTGACCGAGAGGATAACCGAGATGATGACCGAGAAGAATGCCGGTGCACGCAGAATCCGCCGTCGGAGGTCCGGAAAGATCAGGCAGGCCAACGGTTTTCCGGTTGCGGGGGAATCGTGTCGGCTTGGGCGTCTCGGTCATCTTCTCGGTCGCTGACCGAGATAAATGACCGAGATGGGGGCGATATGACCGAGTCGTTGGAGGATTTGTCGAAGGACGCCAGGCAGGCTATCGGGCGGCTACGCCGATATGGTACGGACGATGCACGGTGAGAGGCGAAATCCTGCTCGGACCGTTTGAGCTCGGATGTGTGGGAGTCGGTCAGCGCATTCGCAAATACGTTCGGCGGGCTGATCCTGCTCGGTCTGGATGAGCGTCGTGGGTTTGCCTTGGCGGAGCGTTTCAACCCGGATAAGGTCCGTGACCAGTTCATCGAAGGCATGGGGGACGGAGGTGTCTCCGGCTCACGCCTCGGCAATCCTCCCCGCTATGTGATGGACCGTGTCGAGGTGGACGGCGGGCAGGTCCTGGCCATACGGATCATCGAGAACGAGATTGGGTTCAAGCCTTGCTTACATCCTTGCCAAGGGGGTGGAGGCTGGCAGCTACAAGAGGGTCGACGACAAGGACCTCCGGTTGACGCATATGGAGATTTACGAGTACCGCAATGCTCTGATTCCGAGTCGGGCGGATTCCATGCCGGTCCCGGAAAGTGGTGTTGATGATTTGGACGGGGAGCTGACGGATGCCCTGATCGGGCGGAAGCTCACCTCGAAGGCGTTGGCAGGCGTTACGGACCGGGCCACGCGGTTGGAACGGCTCAATGTCCTCGCGTCCGACGGCAGGGTGCGGCTGGCTGGCCTGCTTGCCTTGGGGCAGTATCCGCAGCAGTTCGAACCCAAACTGCTTATCGACGTGGCATGCCATCCCGGAACCGGTAAAGCCATGCCGGGCATGCCCCGATTCCTGGACCGCGTGCTATGCGACGGACCGTTGCCGACGGCCATCGAGGATGCGGTGCATGCCACTGTCAGGAATCTGCGCACGATATCCGTCGTGAACGGGGTGGGCCGCCGCGATGAATGCGAGCTGCCGGTGGAAGCGTTGCGCGAGGCCATCGCCAACGCGGTCGTGCACCGCGAATACCATCCCTATTTCACCGGGCAGTCCGTATCCGTGGACGTGTTCTCCGATCGTGTCGTGGTCCGCAACCCGGGCGGGCTGTGGGGCGGCAAAACGTTGGAGAACATCGCTGATGGAACGTCGCGCTGTCGTAACGCGATCCTCATGCAGCTGATGGAGTCGGTGCCGGCTCCCGTCGCCGGTCCGACGATCGAGGGACAGGGCTCCGGCGTGGAGCTCATGGTCCGGCTGATGCGGAAGCGTGGATTGCCCGAGCCGGAATTCCGGACGTCGGCGGACCAGTTCGCCGTGGTGTTCCACCGTCCCGCGAAGGCGGATTGGAGGTCGATGAGTCGTGGCGAACGGGATGATCTCGCCGGCGATGATTCGATTGCCCCGGCATCCTTCGTTGGTATCGGCGGGAAGCCGGGCATCGGTCGCGAGGTGGCGTTCCTGTCGATCATGACGCGTCAGGGGGCCTGCAGCGCACGCGAACTGGCCGAACAGACCGGCGTATCCGTGGAAACCGCGCGACGTACGCTCAGGTCTCTGGTCAAGCAAGGCAAGGTTGTTCCCACCGACACCACGAACAGTCGCAACCGCAGATACCGGCTGCCGTGATTGCAAACCATGCGGTCGTGGCAGCTGTGATTGTGGGATGTCGACGCTGCGCCCTGCCGGCGACGGACCTTTTCCCACCGTCATCGTGCTCAACGGATTCGGCGGCGGCATCAACAAGGTGCGTGCCGCCGCCTACGCGTCGCGTGGCATACAGGCCTTGGCCCTCGGCTACTTCAAGGTCCCCGGGCTGAGTTCCTATATCTCCAACACGCCGTTGGAGTATTTCGAGAAGGCCCTTGACTACGTCATCGACAATCTGCGGCCGCGAGGAGGCCGTCCAGCCGTCGGCGGCCAGTCGCGAGGCGGCGAGCTAACTTACCTGCTTGGGGTAATCTAACCCAACAAAATCGCGGCATCGGCCCGTCAGGGTCTTTCGGCCATGATGCGCCGGTAGATGTCTCAGGGCAGGTGACGGTGGCCGAATCCCCTGACCTGGATTCCGTCGTCGGTGCGCCGGTAGATGATTCTCGTGTCGGCCTTTGCGCCGCGTGCGCGATGGTGTTGGAAATGGAAGGAACACCATTCCGACAGGTCGTATTTGAGCGGTGCGCTTTCCACTCTGCTGTCGACCAGGTCGTCCATAGCGGTCGTGTGTCTGGCGCTGCGCATTAGCCGTTCCGGCAGTACTGTACTGCGTAATCTATGCGGGGTGCGGTAGGACGTCGGACTGCTGGTCAGGGCGTGATGACCGAGTCGGGGCTGCCGCCCGAAGCCCGGCATCGGGTCATGCCCTGGCGAATCCCGGCATCGTGGTGGCCCGTCTGGTGAACCGGGGCGGGATGAATTCGATGCCGGTCCTAGGCGGTTCGACATCAGATAGCGCCGAGTCGATCGATGCGACCGCGATTTCCACGGCGCGTCTGCCGGCGGTGCGGGCCTCGGGGGAGACATTGGTGATCGGCACCGGTTGGATCTGCGCGAAATGGTCGGAGCATTCCCCGATGAGGCCGATGTCGCGTCCCGGCTCGATGCCGCTCAGGAGCATCATGTGCTCGATCCATGACAGGGCGCGCGATGAACGCACGTACAGGCAGACGCCCTGCCCTTTCCATTTTGGGAACAGGCGCGTCAGCGGTTCGAACGACTGCCAGTACGTGTCGGGTGCGTCGAACGGTTCCAGCTGTATGCCGTAGTCGTTTGCGCATTCCCGGAAACGCCGCTCGTAGACGTCCAGGAACGGGAATCCCTTGGTGCCGCCGCGAGCGTCGGCCACGGGCACGGCTATGCGGGCGCCGATGTCGTGCATCTCACGGAAGGCGAGATCGATGATCGTCCGCTGGTCGTAGGCGACGTTGCGGAAGGCGTAGGGGGCGCCGGAGTCGCCGAACGGCACGACGGGGATTCCGAGTTCCCCTGCCGCGGCAAGCCTCTCGTCGTGGTGACGGATGTCCATGATGATGAACGCGTCGACCAGCTTGGCCCTGGCGAGCCGGCTCATGTCGGCAATGTCGTTCTTCGGCGAGACCAGGATGATGTCGTATCCGTGGATCTGCGCCGCGTCCTGGACCGCATGGAGCAGCGGGAACAGTTCGGCGCCTTGGGTGTTCTCCGTGGTTTCGGTGATAAGCCCGATGATGTGCGAACGGTTGCTGATCATGGCCTGTGCGTGCGCGTCCGGCACATAGCCGAGTTGGCGCATCGCTCGCTCCACCTTTTGCCGGGTTTGCTCGGAGATCGGGCGGGCGCCACTCATGACGTAGGACACGGTGCTTTGCGAGACGCCCGCCATCGCGGCGACGTCCTTGGACGATGGGCGGCGGTGGGATGGCATGGGGGCTCCTTTGCGTTAGCGGCATTCATAGACAGTATAGGAGGTCTTCGTGTTTCGAAACGTCGCTTGTATTTTTTGATTTTCTGGCGTTTCCAGTATCGATACCTATCGATTATCGTGTATACTCAATTGTGGTTGCGCAAACATGGAGGCGCACTGAAACAGATGGGAATGCCACACGGGCGGGCCGGATGGTGGATGTCAGCGATGCCATCCACCGGATGTTCGTAGTGGAACACGGTGTGGGGATGATCCCATGCCGGTGCTGTCGATGGCATGCACCTACGGGAAAGGAAGAAGTCAGTCATGGTGGACACAAGGAAAATGATCGCATTCGCCGGATCGGTGGCGATGCTGGCGGGCGTAGCCGCGTGCGGGAACTCCAACTCCGCTGGCGGCGGCGACCAGACCTCCGGCGATGCGCAGCAGGAGATCACCGTCTGGGCGTGGGAGCCCACGCTGAAGGATGTGGCCAAGAAATTCGAGGCCAAGTATCCGAACATCAAGGTCAACCTGCAGAACGTGGGCACCAACATCGACGAGTACACGCAGCTGACCAACGCTCTTGAGGCTGGCAACGGCGCTCCCGACGTGGCGCAGATCGAGTACTACGCGCTGCCGGAATACGCCATCAAGAAGCAGCTCAAGGAGCTGAGCGGATTCGGGGCCAAGGACTACGCCGACTACTACACGCCCGGCACCTGGGCGCAGGTGCAGTTCGCCGGCGGCATCTACGGTCTGCCGATGGATTCCGGCCCCATGGCGTTCTTCTACAACAAGGAGGTCTTCGACAAGGCCGGCGTCGACGCCACGCAGATCAAGACCTGGGACGACTATTACGAGGCCGCCAAGAAGATTCGCGCCCTCGGCGACAAGTACTACATCACGAACGACGCCGGTGACGCCGGCATGTACGAGGCCATGACTTGGCTGGCCGGCGGGCAGCCGTTCTCCACGTCGGACGATGGCACCACCATCACCGTGAACCTCACGGGGGACAAGGGTTCCACGGCGTTCCAGGCCTTCTGGCAGAAGATGATTTCCGAGGGCCTCATCGACACCAAGACCGCTGGATGGACCGATGATTGGAACCGCGGCCTGAGTGATGGCACCATCGCCTCCCTGTTCTCCGGCGCATGGATGCCCGCCAATCTGGTGGGCGGCGCGCCTACCGCCGCCGGTAAGTGGCGCGTGGCGCCGATGCCGACTCCGGACGGCGAAACCGCGAACGCCGAGCTGGGTGGCTCCTCGCTGGCGGTGATCGAGGGCGGCGAGAAGACCGAGGCCGCGTGGAAGTTCATCGATTTCGCCAACCACGATCGCGAGGGCGTGACCACCCGTGTCGATGGAGGCGCCTTCCCCGCCGATAACGAGACGATGAAGGACTCCGCATGGCTGGGCCAGACAACGATCAAGAAGGATGGAGAGGACGTCGATTACTTCTCCGGCCAGAAGTACAACGAAGTGCTGGCCGAAGGCGCGAAGAACGTGCTGACCGGCTACCAGGTCTCCCCGTATGGCGTCGCCGAGAGGGCTGCCTACTTGGATACCGTCGGCGGGGCGTTTACCGGTCAGGAAACCATGCAGCAGGGTGTGCAGAAGTGGCAGGACAAGATCATCCAGATCGGAAAGGACCAGGGCTTCACGGTCAAGCAATGATTTAGGACTGGCCGGCGACTCGTTCGCCGGTCTGAGAAGGCCGCGGCATTCACCTGTAGGGCGGTTCCGTTCCCGGTCTCGGCCGGGAACGGTATCCGACCATTGCGCGGGTGCTGTAGTCTCTATCCTCCTGCTTCATCTCCACCGCTCCGTCCGGCTTGTCAAGGCTCAGGCCCGCCATCACTGGCGTGGGCGAGACGTCGTATGCCGGTATTCAATACTCGCCGTCCCCCAATCACTCCTTCCTCGAGGGACGGCGTCTTTTTCGTATGCGGGACGACTGTTACGCGGGACGCATCGCCTGGATTGTGTGATGGATGCGGTGTGATTTGTGGTATCTTGTGTTTTCGTCGAATCGAACCGTACTGCTATGGCATTTCATGCTTGGTGAATCTTGACGGCCGCGTTTGCTCGTTCGTCTCCCGCCGGTGTGCTGACCTGTGTCGGTCGTACGAGGCACCGGTTGCGGACTGGTTTGCGCACGGTTCCGGGTGATCCGGCTGGGTTTGGGTTGGGTGACTGTGGTGCAAACTGTGGCGCATGGCCTGTCGCGTATGGCCAGTGATGGGACGAAACGTAAGTTTCAAACGAAGCAGCGTTACGTTTCGTCCCATTTCAACACCCCGAAACGGGACGAAACGTAACATGGCCTCGTCGCTGACTTACGTTTCGTGCCGTTTTTGCGTGCTGGAGGTGCGCCGGTCAGCGTGTGTCGCCTGTGCGGTCAGCCTGTGCCGGTCAACATGTGCCGCCTGTGCCGGCCAGCCTGTGCCGTCCGTGTGTGTCGGGGCGTGGGATAGGGCGTTCGGTGGACGCGGTACACACAGGCACAACGATCGGGCGTGGTGGTTCGGTCGCCCCGATGGGAGCCGTATTCGGTGCGGTATTGCACGTTGGAAGGTTGTCGTTTGATGGTTTTGGCCCGGGGAAGCTGGTCCGGGGGGCTGGGTAGTGAAGCGGGTTACTGAAACGGGTTCCGAAAGGCGGGACTGAAAGTTCCAACGCCCATTAATGAATTTCCGGCGTCGGATGCCGGGCATCTGTCGGCTGCCAATAATAATCCGATAATCGCGCCTATGCCGGATTCTCTTGTCTGACGATCAGACACCTAGTCTTGTTCAGGCGGCCGGTCGTTCGACCGTACGTACGATTCCCGATGGAATACGAGCAGCGCGGGTCGAGGAACGAATCCATCACGTCGCTGCCTTCATGCTCCGCCTCGTGCAGGAGCGCCGCGTCCACCGGCTGCTCGTCTTCGATGCGCATCCGTCCGGCGTTCAGTCGCAGGGTCAGGAAGACGGGCCCGTTGTCGTTTTCGGCGTAGACGCGGATGGTTCCGGTGTCGGAGAAGTGGAAGAGGATGCGTCTGATATCCATGGACTTCGTATCCCCGTCGAGATCATGCCGGTCGGGGCACGCCTTGAGGCGCCCGAACCGGCGTGCGCGGATGGTGAGTGGCTTGCTGGTGTCGTGGCTCCGGTCGCTCATTGGTACCAGGATGCCGATGATGGGTGGCAGGATGACAAGGCCCAGAACGATGACGGTCGCGTCGATGGGGAACGGCGGGTCTCCGTGGAAAAAGACGTCGGCGAGGGAGCGTTTATTGAGTATTAGGTAGTAGATGAGCAGGAAGACCGCGTTCATAATGGCCGTCATGATGGTGCATCCGATGATGGCGGGCAGGGTGGCGGCGATGCTGTTGCCGGGCGTTTCGGGTATGCCGGAAATCCACTTGCGTTCCGCGGTCCCATCCGTCTGATTCGCCATGATGCCCGCCCTCCATCCGACCTTCTGGCCGTTGTCTCCATTATCGTATGGGCGGTGGATGTGACGGAATCGACGCCATAGTGCAGACCGATGCGACCCTTCGGAATTGGTCCCCTCATCTTCACTGTCATGTTCGTCCTCCCGCCGCCCGAATGCGCGCCGTGCGCCGAATCGCCGTCTGACCATTCACCCATGAGCGGCGAGATGAGTATCGCCGGGCTTCGTGAACGGTCACGCGCCGTGGAATATGTTGGAGGTGCGAGGTCTCGGTCAACGCCAAGACGAGGTACGGGCGTGGCGGTTCGGGGCCATGTCGTACGATAGGTTGGTACGAATAGGGGGTATGACAGTGGTTTCTGAACGTCATGCATCGCATCGCCGTGAGTCGAGTGGTCCGGTCATGGACCCTGCGGCGCTGGCGGAGTTCGAGCGGCTGAAGGCAGCGGCCGACAACTCGATTGCCGAACTTGATCGCCGGCTCGAGGCGCTCAAACAAGGCGACAGCAAGAAACAACAACACTGACGGACCTGGCCAACGGGCGCAAGCCCTTGGCCGAGTCCGTCGTATCATCCATATCCACCATCCATCCGCCGGCAGTATCCGGCGGATTCCCCGTCATATCCGATAGGACTGTCGTGCCACCGCAACGACGTGGCTCACCGAAGAGCCTAGAAAATAAGGCTCTTCGGGTGTTTGTGTGGGCGTGAGTCAGTGGTTGTTCCTACTGGTTATTGGTGTCCGGGGAGTGTGAGGTCGAGTCCGCCGCATTTGAGCATGACGAGGGCGATGAGGTTGTCGAGGTTGCGGTAGCCGTAGCCGATCTTGATGGTGGTCTTGATCTTGTTGTTCACGGCCTCCAGCCTGGCGTTGGACAGTCCGGAACGGATGGTCCGCACGATGTCCTCGCAGCGCCTGCCGATCTTCTCGCCGAGTCCGGTGAACGGGTCGATGCCGCTCGAGGCGGCCTTGCCGCTCCATCGCAGGAGCAGGACGCGGGCCTCGTCGGCCGGCTGCCGGAGGATCATGCGCAGTTCCTCCTTGAGCTTGTACGCCCTCCAGAGGGTCCCGTTCGTGCCGGCGATGTACTCCAGCCGGGCCTTCTGCCCGGCGGTCAGGTCGCTCTCGTTCTTCAGCAGGGCCCAGCGCGCGCCCTTGATCGGGTCCTTCGCGCCTTTCCTGGCCTCGCCAGTTCTCCGCGCTTCACGCCAGACCATGGTGCGT
>NZ_MWWW01000034.1 GCF_002259745.1 Bifidobacterium myosotis
CAGCCGGCGGCGAGCTGCACGGAGGAGGTGCCAGCGCCCGTGACGGCCTGATACGGGGTCAGGGAAGCGCCGCGCAGGACATCGAACTTGCCGCCGGAGATGTTCTCGCCGTCCTTGTAGTACTGGTACCTGGAGGTTGCCGGGAAGTTGACGATAACACCCTTGTCGGCCTTGACGCCGAGCTTGGTGCCGCGCTTCGCGGAGGAAACGCCGTCGAAGCCGCCGAACACGAAACCGTCGCCAGGCACATCTTCGGACGGGACCTGCCAGTCGGCGACCTGATCGCCGTCGGCCAGACGAACATACACGGTGTTGCCGTCGTAGGAGGTGTTCACGACCTTGGCGGCGCCATCCGGATCGATCTCCTTCACAACCTTGGTGGTGTGGCCCTCCTGGCCATACAGCAGGTTGAAGGTCACGCCTTCCTCGGACTCGTCCGTGTAGTCAACCGCCCAGTGGGCGTACAGCGTGGTGCCATCCTGCAGCGCAGAGGACGGATCAACGGCGGAGCCACCGGCATCAGGGCTGGTGTACCAGCCGGTGAACACGTAGCCGCTGTCCTGAACGAAGCTATCCAGACCGTACCAGTCATACAGGTGCTCGAACACGCCGTCGGCGTAGTTCACGCCCTGAGCGTCGGTCTGCTTGCTGTCGGTCAGCTGCAGCTTGGTCTTCGCCGTGTCGACGAACTGGGCCACGCTCGGATCGGACGGGGAGCCGACGAACTTGCCGCCGTTGGCGTCCAGGGTAACCTGCACGTCAGGCGTCTGCAGCGGCGCGGCGTTGGCCGTGCTGGCGGCGACGCCCATGGTCGCGATCATCGCGACGGAGGCGAGGCCGGCGAGCGGGGCGCGCCAAACCTTAGTGTTTCCAGTCATGTTCTGGAACCTTTCTTCTAGGGACACGGGGAGGGGCATGGAATTCGGCAGGGGCGCCTGTCGCGTGGTCGTGCGGGCGTCTTTCGGTTTCCCGCGGTCGTTTCCGTCCGTTCTCCTTTCCATTGCAGGACTGAAAGACCTGATTACAGTATTTGTACATTCGGTGCTGTATTTTTTGTACATTCGGAGTACGATTATTGGCTATGAGTGATTACATTCCCCGTCCGTTGGCCGCTTCGCTGTTGAGGGCGCGCCGCAGGACCGTGATTCTGGAGGGCGCCCGCGCGGTGGGCAAGACGATGATGGCCCGCCGCCAGCTGGTGCCGGCGGGGTTCTCGTACGAGACGCTGGCGGACGCGAACACGTACGGGCTGGCCCGCGCGGACCTGCGCGGATGGCTGGAGGGGTTGAGGCTGCCCGTGATCATCGACGAGGCGCAGCGCATCGGGGATCTTCCGTTGGAGGTCAAGGAGATCGCCGATTCCCTGACCGCGGACGGCACCCAGTTCCTGCTGACGGGCAGCGCAATCATCAACCGGGGCGGCCTGGACGGTCAGGATCCGCTCGCCCGCCGCGTGCAGCGCTTCTCGATGAGCCCCCTGACCCAACGTGAGATGCACGGTGTCGGGGAGAGCCTCGTGGACGACCTTTGGGAGGCCGAGCCGAACACGGGCTTCGATGTGCCGATCTCCCGTGCGGACCTCTACGGGCTGATGGCGGCGGGCGGGTTCCCGGAATACTCGGCCGAGTACGAGCGGTACGAGGAATGGGAGCGCGAACGACTCGTGGAGGACGACATCCGCACCGTGCTCGGCGACACGATCCTGCCCGACGAGAAACTGGACGTGGTCATCGCCCAGAGCATCCTCGACCGGCTCCTGTGCATGCCGGGCGGCATCATGAACGCCAGCGCCCTGGGCGACCTGCTCGCCCTGGACCGGCGCACCGTGGAACGCTACGTGGGCATCTTCATGCGCAGGTTCCTCGTCCACGCGCTTCCCAACATCAGGACCGCGCCGAACCGGCAGACGTTCACACGCGCGAAGATCCACCCCGTGGACACGTCCCTGAGCGTGCAGACCATGATCTCCAAGGGGCGCGATCCCCTGGCCTCGCCCGTGGACTACGGCAACCTGCTCGAGTCGTTCGTCGTCAACCAGATCGTGCCCGCGGTGCAGTGGTCGCGCACACACCCGGACTGCTTCTACTGGAGGGAGCCGGGCAGCCATCCCAAGGAGGTGGATCTGGTCATGAGCCGCCGGGGCCGGCTCGTGGGCGTGGAGGTCAAGTCCTCGTCCCGGGTCGCGCGCGAGGACTTCCGCGGTCTGGCCGAACTCGCCGAGGACCCCAGGTTCCACCGCGGCTACCTGGTGTACACGGGCTCGCGCGTCATGAAATGGCCCAATGGCCTGTGGGCGCTGCCGGTCACTGCATTGTGGGAGCCGGAAGCGTTCCACGCGGCAACATGAGCGACACCGGGAACGGCGACGGCCGGAAAGGGCATCCGGCGTCGCGGCGTTTGACGGGGCCGGAGCGTCCGCATGGACGGAAGGTCGGTGGCGTAAGCCACGATGATCTCCGCTTTAGATTCCGTTGCGCCCGAAGCGCTCCATGCGGGGCGGCGTCCCGTGGCCGCTCGGCCGGTATGCGCGGTTGCGGTTGCCGCCCTCGGCGACGGGCTGAACTCGTTCGGGACGCGCTCCTGCGGCACGCCCGCGCCGAGCGCCAGACGCGATTCGAGCCCCTCCGGGCTCATGCATGCCGCCCTTCCGCTATCGGACATGTCCGATAAAAGCCATGGGGACAAGGAGGGCATCCGAGCCGGGGTATGGTGCGGCATGGCGCGCGAGGGGCGGCGTCCGCGAGCCCGGTCGGCCGGTTCATGGTTCGAGTTCCTCGCCGCCGACGGCGAACTCGAACTGTGAACCCGCCAGCACGTCACTCGTCCCGGGTCATGCCGCGCGGCAGGCCCCCGGGGATCATCAGTTTCATCCGGTCGCCGAACACGCTCACCGGGGAGGGGCCGGTCAGCGAGTAGTCCCGGCGGGCCACCATGTTGAGCGGCCCCTCGCGCTTCACAGCTCCCCTTCCTGCCACCCTGCCACCACAAGTGGGAGAAGGGTGGGAGAAAAGTGGGAGAAAAGTCAATCGAAACAGAGGATATACGTTCCGTTGCATATGCGCGGATACCTGCGGGGGAGCCGAAGGTGGGGTGCGGGGAACGATGCCGGGCCGTTTCCGCCCGCTTCCGCCACCATGCGCGCAGCATGAGGGGGGGGGTGATGTTCCCGCCGCGCACGCCAACGTGCATGCGGGCAACGATTCATGGCGGGTCGCCGGCAGTCGCCGTTCCGGGCGTCCCCCGCGTCCGGGCCGGGCGCCGCGGGGCCCGGCCCTAGGCCGGGTAGGCGTCGGAGTACTTCGCCCGCATGCTTTCGCGGCGGGTGAGTATGTAGAGTTTCGCCTCGATGAACGGCTCCTTCGGGTCGCGTTCGGCGAGGAGGTTGCGGATCTCCCGTTCGCAGGCCGCGTCGACGGCCCTGCCGTCCCCCGCGGACATGAGCAGCTTCAACAGCCGGGCGATCGCCGCCCTGCGCGCGTTGCACAGATGCCGCGCGTTGAGGTTGAGCAGGCCGGTGTCGCCTTCGCCCCTGCCGATGTCGTCCCATACGGTCTCATCGTCGGGGTCCGCCGGCTCCACCCGGCCGCTGCGCTTGTAGGACAGGCGGCGGAGGGCCTTCCTGTCCCGTGGGTCGAGGGCCATGCGATGCGAGCCGCGAAGCTTGTCGCAGGTCAACGGCAGGCCGTCGCGCCCGGTCTCGTTGGAGCAGACGGCGAACAGGTTCGCGTAGTCCACGGATGCGGCGTCGGCCTCCGCGGGAGGCAGGTCGTCGCGCCCGTCGGTCCAGGTCAGTCCGGGATACTCGTCACGGGAAGGGTGGCGTGGGAGGAAATGCTCGACATGCGCGCCGAGGCGGGACCGGCCCGTCCCGATCGTCCGCTCGCAATAGACGCACAAGTGCCCCTGCTCCCTGAGCAGCTTGTCCAGCACCATCCGCCGGGTCTCCCCGTCGAGACGGTCCCACAGGGTGCGGGAATCAGTCCCCGGGCCCACGCCCTGCAATCCGCGTGTGCGTCTCTGCGCCTCGACCGCCGTGCCGAACACGGCGGGCGCGTGGACGGCGTGCTTGTCCACGAACAGCATCATTCGCCCCCGTCGCCGGCGCCGCGCATGAAGTCATACGCCGTCCTGGCCGACACGTACTCGGTGTTCGTGCCGCCCACCATGCCGTACAGGCGGTCCAGCTCCCGCTTCGCCGTCGGATAGTCGCCATCGTCCAGGGCGGACTCGAATCCCTCCAGCGCGTCGCGGACCGGCTCCGGCAGATCGTGCGCCCCCTGCACGCTGGTGATCGTGCTCGACGCCGGCTGGCCATACGTCTCGAACCCGGGTTCCGCGGCATGCCCCGAACCGGTCGCCGCGTCGTACGACAGCATCCTCACCTGCCTCCTGGGCACCGAGGAGATCACCAGCGGGGCATGGGTGGTCACGATGAACTGGACCCCGGGGAACAATTCCCCCAGGACGGCGATGACATGCTCCTGCCATGAGGGATGCAGATGCAAATCGATCTCGTCGACGAGCACCACGCCGGGCGTGCACCGGACGGCATCGACGCCCATGGCCGGGTTCAGCATGGCCATGCGGCGGGCGATGTCGGCGACCATGCCGATCGTGGCCCGGTAGCCGTCGCTCAGGGTCTCGAACGGCTCGTCGCGATACTCGGCGCCATCCGTACCCGTGTACGACACCAGCATCCCGCCATCCGCGTAATCGATGCACGCGTCCGCATGCCCGGTAAACCGCTCCAGGCAGAACGCCACCGCGGCCCTGACCGCCTCGAAGGACGATATGCCCCGCCCCCTGCGATCCTGCTCGGCGGTCATCTTCTTGAACCAGGTGGCCATCTGCTTATAGCTCACGGACGAATTTAGACACCCGTCATACCCGCCGAACCGGTTGCCGGCCTCCAGATACGCATCCGAATGGGTCCTCCACTGCCGACGGTCCCGCGGCCACAACCGGTCCGTACCGTAATACGCCACCAACGGCAACACCACCGACGGGTCTGAACGCACCGCCTCCTGATACTCGTCCGACACCCCGATCATCGGCTGCGCGTCGGCGACCGTCATCTTCCCATCGGGACGACGCAACGACCTCCCCCACTCCAACCGGACAGGCTCCGGCGCACGACCCTCCCGATAATCCGCCCAGCCGGCAGGCCTGGCCACCTCCCCCACGGCCGAAACCGAAACGGGGAACTGCTGCTGCGTGTCATACACGCCCCCCACCTCATAACGGACCCGGCGGGCATCGGAACGCTGGATTGACGGCCCGGACACATCCGGGAACTTGGCCAGGAACGCGCCCAACACGACGGCGGCGGCATCCAGCACGGCGGTCTTGCCCATGCCATTGCCGCCCACCAATACCGTCACTCTCGCATCGAAATCGACCGACAACGCCGAGAACTTGCGATAATCACGCATCACCAGCCCGTCCAAACGCATCCGCAACCCTCCGCAACCAACAAAACACCACTCCCGCCAATCTTAACGCCCCAACACCTCAACCAACCCCCTTCCTGATCCCCGCCCGGCCCGGTGTCCCTAGAAGAAAGGTTCCAGATTATGACTGGAAACACTAAGGTTTGGCGCGCGCCGCTCGCCGGCCTCGCCTCCGTCGCGATGATCGCGACCATGGGCGTGGCGGCCAGCACGGCCAACGCCGCCACGGACTACGTGTATCCGGGCGTCACCGTGACGCTGGATGCGAACGGTGGTTCGTTCACGAATTCCTCCTACACCACGGCCGATGGCAAGTCCGACGTGAGCAAGGACCAGAAGACCGTCACGCTCACCGACTACCAGAACAAGAACGTCGACGGATACTCCTACGCGGACGGCGTGTTCAAGAACGACCTGTACGGCGTGTTCGGCTTGGACGCGAACATCCAGTGGGACGCGCAGCAGTCCCGCGCGTTCTCCGGCTGGTACACGGAGAAGAGCGGCGGTCAGGCCGTGGATCCGACCACGGCCCTCGCTGATGGCACGACCCTGTACGCGCACTGGAGCGTCGGAGCCACCGGCAACTCGGATGAGTCCGAGCAGGTTGTCAAGCTTGACACGAAGGGCGAGGTCGTGTACGCCTCCGATCCGGATGGTCTCGCCAACGTCGTGGACGCCACGAACTTCGAGGTGCGTCTGGCCGATGGCGATACGCTGGCCGACTGGGAGCTTCCGTCCAAGGACGCGGCTGTGAACCATGTGGTCCCGACGTGGGAGAACGCCTCCTCCGCGAAGGCCGGTGACACGCTGGCCGTCAAGCAGAACGAGGGCGCGACCGTGAGCATCAAGCGCACCGCCGTCGCCCCTGATGCCGGCGCCCAGTACGACCTGTACAAGGACGGCGTCGCGGTGAACACGACCAAGGCCTCCTATGACTTCGACGTGCTGACCGGCACGGCCCTGTCCGAGTATCAGGCCGTGACCTCCGGCACGAACAAGAAGCTCGCGAACGCCTGGCAGCTGACCTACGGCGGCAAGACCTCCGACTACGAGTTCGGCACCGCGTTCCCGTCGGACGCGAAGGACGTCGTCCTTGAGGTCAAGGGCGGCCAGCAGTCCACGGTCGTGCGCGTGCACAAGTGGGCCAAGACCGAGACCGAGGATACGCTGCTGCGTTACTTCGTGCCGCGCGGCCAGTCGTTCCAGTCCACGTTCGGCAAGACCCTCGATGAGGTCTCCCGTCCGAACACCTCGTTCCTGGGCTGGTACTCCTACACCGACAAGGACTCCAACGGCCAGCAGACCAACGACAACTACTTCGACCCGAACCTGATCCAGAAGAACGACGAGGTCGAGAAGAACGGCACCCCGTCCGTGTTCGACTTCACGACCACGCTCAACGGCGAGGGCATCGACCTGTACGCCGGCTACAAGAACGACGCTCGCTTCACCACGATCACTCTGGACCCGAACTACTCGGGCGCCGACAAGATCAGCGTGAAGATCTACGCGGGCAAGAAGATCGGCGAGCAGCTGCCCACCGTCACCCGCGACGGCTACACCCTCACCGGCTGGTACACCGACCCCGTTACTAATGTTGCCTCTCAGTTGGATACCGACAAGAAGGCGACCACCAACCCGGACTACCCGGCCGCCGGTTCCATCTGGTACGCCCGCTGGACCGCCGACTCCAAGGACAACTCCCAGCTGAACGGCCTGCTGAACAACCTCAGCCGCTTCTACGTG
>NZ_MWWW01000035.1 GCF_002259745.1 Bifidobacterium myosotis
GTCAAGGAACTCATCAAGGAGCTCAACCTGTCCAAGACCGCCAACATCCAGGAAGTCTACAACGCCGTCGCCACGAAGCTCTCCGCGGAAAAGGCCGACACGTACAACCGCGAGTTCGCTGGCAAGCTTGTCGCGAACACCGACTACCCGGACGTGAACTACGACGACGCGAACACCCACGCAGAGGAGGTCACCTACCTGACCGACAAGGGCATCGTCAAGGGCTACGCTGACGGCACGTTCGGCTACGGCGCCCCGGTGGCCCGCGTGGACTTCAGCGTGTGGCTGTACCNTGCGGCCGGCAGCCCGGCCGTTGACTCCCAGGCCTCCTTCACGGACGTGACCGCGGCCACGGTCCCGAACCAGGAGTTCCGTGACGCGATCGCTTGGGCGGCCGCGAACAAGATCACGACCGGCTACGCGGACGGCACGTTCGCCCCGTACGCGAGGATCGCCCGTCAGGACGCGGCGGCGTTCATCTACCGTGCGGCCGGCAGCCCGAACTACATCGAGGACTACAACTCGAAGGTGTTCGCGGACGTGACCCCGGGCGACAGCGCGAACCACTCCAAGGCCGTGCTGTGGGCCAACAACAATGGCGTGGTCAAGGGCTTCGCGGGCAGCGTGAACCGCTTCGCGGGTCTCGACACCGTGGCCCGTCAGGACGCGGCCGCCTTCCTGGCCCGCGCCATCCAGGCCAACCTGCTGTGAGCCACGGCCCGCTAGCCCCCGTCTAGCGGCCGCCTCCACAGGCCGAAGGCCCCGGACCCAATCATCCTGGGTCCGGGGCCTTCCCGTATCAAAAGAGCGAGGGCCCGGAGCCCGATCCCCGTTGAGAGGAATCGGACTCCGGGCCCTTCGTCGCGTCCCACCGGCGGGACCGGCCCGGCCTGGGCGTCATGGAGCCTTCGCCGGGATGATCCTGGATTCGCCGGCGCCGCATACGGGAAGGCCCCGAACCCAAAATCATGGGTCCGAGGCCTTCCAGTTGTTTCAGCGGATGCCGTCAGCGGCTGCTAGGCGAGCTCACTTGATGAGGTTGGCCTGCAGGGTGCGGGCCAGGAACGCGGCCGCGTCCTGACGCACCAGAGTGCTGTAGCCGCCGAAGTAGGTCACGTCGCCGCCGGCGTAGCCCTTGACGATGCCGTTCGAGGCGGCCCACAGGACGGCCTGCGAATGGTTCGCGCTGTCGCCCGCGGTCACGTCGCCGAACTTCACGTCCGCGTAGGACTCGTTGAACTTCGGGCTGCCGGCCGCACGGTACAGGAAGGCGGCCGCGTCCTGACGGTTCAGGGTCGCGTACGGGGCGAACGTGCCATCCGAGTAGCCCTTGGTCACGCCCGTGGAGGCGGCCCACGCGATCGCGTCACGGAACTCCTGGTTCGGGACGGTGGCCGCGGTCACGTCGGTGAACGGGGCCTGGGCGTCGACCTTCGGGCTGCCGGCCGCACGGTAGAGCCACACGATGTAGTCCACGCGGGCAAGCTTCGCGCCGTAGCCGAACGTGCCGTCGGCGTAGCCCTTGACGATGCCCTTGGTGGTCAGGTAGGTGATCTCGGCGTTGTGGGTGCCGTAGTCGTCGTAGTTCACGTCCGGGTAGGAGGTCTCGGGCTTAAGCTGGCCGAAGAACTCCTGGTTGAACTCGTCGGCCTTCTCAGCGGACAGCTTCGTGGCCACAAGATTGTAAACCTCGACGATATCCTCGGCCTGAGCCTGAGCGTCAGTGCCGTGCGTGGAAACCTTGAAGTACTTCTGCAGGTCCGTCACCACGCTCTTACGAGTCGCAAGGAACGACTTCCAAGAAGCATCCGTGTAACCCTCAGGCTGAACCAGAACATAGGAGCCGGAACCGGTACGGGCATAGGCCTGGGTCTTGCCGTCAACCTTGTACGCTCCGTCTACCTTCACCGGAACGTTCGGCACGGTGTAGGTCGGGTAGTACAGCGACGGAATGGTGATTCCCTCGGCATTGACAGCCGGGCTGGTGGTCAGACCAGTCACATAGCCACGGGCAAGGTTCGTCAGCAGACCGTTCACGCCGTACTTGGAATCGGCCGTGTAGTTCACATAGATGTCGGTGCCGGAGGTCAGCTTCAGGGAGGCCACGGTGTCGGTATCCGAAATCTTGGAGTTCGCGACAGGCAGGCCATTGTTGGACTTGAGGTAGTAGCCTTCGACGCTGTAGCCGGCACGGTCCGGGGCGACGGCGTCAAGCTGGTCGGCGACGGTCTTGTTGTCGTACAGCTTGGCGGAGATCGTCTTGGCCTGGTCGTAGAGCGGCTTGACGTTCACGGTCACGTACTTGGCGGACGCCTCGTAGCCGGCGAACACGTTCACCACACCCTGGGCGTACTGGTTCGCGAAGTCGAAGGTCGGGACCGTGTTCGGCGCGATCCTATCCCACTCGGCCTGCTTCTTGATCTGATTCACGTCGAAGAAAGCGACCACACGCTCGGAGTTGCCGTCCACGGTGAACTTGCCGGCCTGGTCATACCAGCCGAGGAACGCGTCGTTGTTCACGCGCGGAGACAGCTCGTCGAGCTTCTCCTGGCCGTACGCGTCCACGAAGCTCGAGTTCGCGTTCGTGAAGTAGTACTTGTTGTACTTCGCATCAACGACGGAGACCGGGTGGATCACGTACTCGGTCGCCGGCTGGAAGGCGACGTGCTCGACCTTGATGGAGCCCACGCCCTCGGGGATGGACAGGGACTGGCCGTGCTCGACGGTATTCCAATCACCGGAGCCCGGGATGGCCCACTTGAACGAGTACGCCAGCTGCACGTTGTTCGTGCCCTCGTTCTTGACCAGCTGCACGCCGTCGAGGACGTCGGCCTGACGGGCCACGTCGAACTGGCCGGAGACCTTGTCGCCGTCCTTGTACACGTTGGCGCCGTTGACCGTCACGGTCAGACCGGGATCGGCGACCGCGTTGAGCGTGGTGCCACGCGCGGCGGACGACACCTCGGAATCCCAGCCCTTGAACACCCAGCCGTCACCGACCGTGTCCTTCGACGGAACCTGCCAGTCAGCCACCTGATCACCATCAGCCAGACGCACGTCGACCTCGGTATTGGGCTTGGTGGTGTTGTTAATGGAAACGACACCGGAGGCGCCATCCGGGTTCTCCGCGACAGCAAGCGTGGAACCGGAGGTCGCGTTGTACAGGTTGAACTTGACGACGTTCTCGGACTCGTCCGAGTACTTCACGGCCCAGTGGGCGTACAGGGTGTCGCCGTCGTTCAGCTTCGCGTTCGGGTCCACGGCCTGGCCGCCGGCATCCGGGCTCGTGTACCAACCAGTGAACACGTAATCAGGGTTGACGACCGCGGTGTCGGTGCCGTACTTGGCGTACAGGTCCTTGCCGAACACGCCGTCAGCGTACTGGTAGCCCTCGGCGTCAGTCGTCTTCGAGTCGGTCACGGACAGCTTCGTGCCCTTGGCGTCCACGAAATCAGACGACAGCGATGAGTCGAACTTGCCGCCGTTGGCATCCAGCGTGACCGTCACGTCCGGATACTGGGGGCCATTGCCTCCGAACTCGTCCACGGCGTTGGCCGTGCTGGCCGCCACGCCCATGGTCGCGATCATCGCGACGGAGGCGAGGCCGGCGAGCGGCGCGCGCCAAACCTTAGTGTTTCCAGTCATAATCTGGAACCTTTCTTCTAGGGACACGGGGACGGGCGTCTTCGGGGTTGCGCGTGGGGCGGGTTGTCGTTGGCGCGCGGCTCGGATAGGGTCGGCCGTGCATGCGGTTTGTCTGATAGTGCGGGAGGCGAGCGTATCGTGTCCGTTGTCATACCGGCCGGCAAGGCGTGTCGTATCGGGGATCCGGTCATGCTCAGCGGGGATGATGTCGACGGCGAGCGTCGTGAGATCGAGAGCGAGTACGGCACGGCCGGGGAACTGCGCGCGACGCGTGACTTCATCGGGCTGGATCTTCGCCGGCGGCTTGTCTTGGAGCGTCTCGGCGATTTGGATTTCCCGGAGGGCAGGTGAGCGCGGCTCTTCCCGGTCAGGCGAAGGCGTTATGGCTGGAAGCGTTCAGGTTCATGACCGGTGGGAAAGCGGCGCACTCGTCATGAACCTGAACGCTTCCACGCGTCGGAGGGAAACGCGCCCGGGATTCGCGCGAGCCCGTGCGCATGATGTGCCGCGGCTCCCGCCCGTTATTGCTGCGTCAGACGGTATGAGCGGTTGCGCCTGTCGCCCTCGACGGCGACCACGCCTTCCTGCGCCAGCCTGGTGAGATGGCGCAGCGCGGTGCGTGTCGTCACCCCTGCCCTCGCCGCGACGTCCGCGCTCGATACGGAACCGCGGTCGGACAGCAGACCGAGAATCACCCTGTCCACCCGCCCGCCCGGGAGGGAGGGCGGGCAGGTCCCGCCATTCGCGTCGCCCGAGGCGCAGGACGCCGGCGCCTTCCCCGCCGCGCCCGATCCCGGGACGGGCACGAACGCGCGGAACACGTCCCCGTCCTCCAATACGGGCTCGCGCCCCGAGTAGAGCCGCGAGTATTTGTACAGGTTGCGGGTGCCGCTGCCGAGCTCGTCCGCGCGGCCGATCTGGGTGAAGAAGCCCGCGATGATCGGGTTCTTGGGCATCGGGTTGAAATCGTCCAGGGTGACGCGCCCCTCGAACAGGGCGCGGCTCGCGTTCTCCGTATGGATCCCGTCGTTGCCGATCACGAGACGGGCGATGAGCGGGTGCGTGTACTCGCGGTGGATGAGCAGGTTCGACACCAGCTCGCGGCAGATGATGTTGCGCGCACTCACCCGGATCCCATCGTCGAGCACGAACGGGTCGGGCAGCCGCTCCTGCGCGAACGCGAGCAACCGGTCGTACGAGTCGATCAGGTTCGTGGACACGGTCAGCCGGTCGTCGTACCGGTCCAGGTCCCGCCGGCGCACGAGCGCGTCGGTCTTGTACGCCGGGCACACGTCCCCGATCACCTCGTCCGAGCCCAGGAGGAGCACCGCCGCCAGGGTCAGGCCCCGCTCTCCGGTCTGCCGGTCCCGGCCGTACAGCTTCGCCGCGCGCAGCATCCCCTCCACGTCCAGCTTCAGCCACGGATGGTCCGGGTCGCGCAGGCGGATCATCTCCCGAACCCGGTCCAGCAGGTCCATGCGCAGGTCCTCCATGCCCACGTACGGGTAGATGCGCCGCTCGGAGTACAGGTTCTGCTTGCGCATGTACATGAGCGACACCTGCGCGTCGTCGCGCACCCTCACGTCCGCGTCCGCGCGACGGTCGTACACCACGTTCCTGTACCGGTACACCGACGGGCCCGCCGGCACCCACACGCGCACCACGACCCTGCCCCCGACGTCGATATGCTCCGTCTCGACCGCAGGCGACGGGCTGAACGTGTTCGGGTTGCACGTCACGTTCGCGATGTTGCGCTCGATGTCCCGCACCAGCCTCGGGTTCACTCCAAGCACGTTCCCCTCGTCGTCCACGCCCAGGAAGACGCTGCCGCCCTGGCGGTTCGCGAACGAGCACACCGTCTCATACACGTCCGCCTCCGGCAGGGCGCCGCAGCGCTTGAACTCCTGCGACACGCCCTCGCCCCGCGCCAGACGCGACTCGAGCTCCTCCGGGGTCATGCATACCGCCTTTTCTATCGGACATCTATCGGACATCTATCGGACATTCTATCGGACATGTCCGATAACGGAACCGAAGGTCGAATCCATGCGCGTCCGTCCGCCGGCCCCCGAACGGGGAAGCCGCGCCCCTCGTCGCAGCCGGGGAATCCGCCACACGAATCGTAGCGGAATGAGAACCGGGCCCCACGCATCGCAACGGGCCCCATACTCTCAGCAGGGCCAGGTAACATCCCGCCCGCACACCTCCGACCCGCCATGAACACCTCCCAACCGTCCCGGTGTCCCTAGAAGAAAGGTTCCAGAACATGACTGGAAACACTAAGGTTTGGCGCGCCCCGCTCGCCGGCCTCGCCTCCGTCGCGATGATCGCGACCATGGGCGTGGCGGCCAGCACGGCCAACGCCGCGCCGTCTGATTGGAAGTACGGTGACGATGTCAAGGTGACGCTCGACGCGAACGGCGGCAGCTTCGCTGACGGCTCGCAGTCGAAGCCCGTCACGGATAAGCAGGCCGGCACGGACGCCACGTATGCGGATGGCGTGTTCGAAGGCACTGACGCCATCTACAACAAGTACGCGGGCAATGTTCCGTCCTTCAAGGACGGCAGCCGCGTGTTCACCGGCTGGTACGAGTCCAAGTCGGCCGGTCAGGCCGTTGCCCCGGACGCCGTGCTGGCGGACGGCACGACCCTGTACGCCCACTGGAGGGTCGTTGACAGTGACGAGTCCGAGAACGCCGTCATCTTCAACTTCGACGGCAAGGTCGATTACGACTTCGACGCTGACGTGCTGAGCTCCGGCGTGATCACGGAGTACGGCGACGGTATGCTCGTGCAGCTGGCTGATAACGATACTCTGGCCCCGTGGGAGTACGCGGCCACCGATCGCGCGGGCGACAGCCGCCTGTTCCAGGGCGAGTGGTCCGTGAATCCGTCCAATGCTGTCAAGGGCCCGAACGCCATCACCCCGAAGACCGTGAACGCCGTCAACGTGACCGTTGACAATGAGGGATACACCCTGTACAAGGACGGCAAGGTTCTGACGGCAACGAACTTCGATGCTGCTCCGGGCGCCACCGTCGATGGCCTGGTCGCCTACCGCGCGTCTGATCACACAATCGCGAATGTGTGGACTGCCAAGTGGGGCGACGTCACCAAGGACGTCCCCGTCGAGGCGGGCAAGGTCTCTCCGACCCTGCCATCCGACGTGTCCGCGGAAGTCACCCTGACCCCGAAGACTAAGGGCGTCTCCGCGTACAAGGTCGAGACCTACACGAAGAACAAGACCGAAGTGGCCAAGACGTACTTCGCGCAGAAGAACTGGGCGCTCGCCCAGACCGTCGATGAGGCCCCGGCCCGCGCCCACGCCCAGTTCAAGGGCTGGTACAATCCTGTCGCGTATGACGACAAGGGCATGACCGTGTCCCCGACCCACACCAACGACGCCTACATCGATGGCGACCTGACCTACAAGGAGCAGGCCTACGGCGATCCGGTCGAGTTCGACTTCGGCTCCGAAATCACCGCCGACACGAAGCTGTACGCTGTGTACACGGCGGATGCGAAGTACAAGGAGATCACGCTGGACCCGAACTACGACGGCGCTGACCCGATCGTGGTGAAGGTGTACGAGGGCAAGACCATCGGCAGTCAGCTGCCGACCGTGACCCGTGACGGTTACACGCTCGAGAACTGGTACAACAACAAGAACTTCACCGGTGGCGCTCTGGATCGCAGCGTGGTCGCGGACTTCGCCAAGGACGTGCCGCACTACACCTACTACTACGCGAAGTGGACCGCTGATTCGAAGGGTGGTGTGCAGGGTCTGCTTGCGAAGCTGCACTTGGGCTACAACGCTGATTGGACGACGAAGGACAACACTGATTCCAAGGGTTACGTGGCGACGAGCTGGTCGAAGTTCGTGTCCGCCCGTGAGGACGTGCTGGCCGCGCTGCGCAAGCTCCCGGAGCTGAAGCTGACCAAGGACGCGTCGATCGACAAGGTGTACGCGGCCGTGGAGAAGAGCCTGTCCGCGGAGAAGGCCGACGGGTTCAACCGCCAGCTGTCGGGCATCCTGTCCCCGCTGTCGAAGTTCCCGGACGTGGACTACACGAACGTGAACGCGGGCGCCGAGAAGGACACCGCGCACGCGACCGAGGTCAACGACCTGTACGCCAAGGGCGTGATCACCGGCTACCCGGACGGCACGTTCGGCTGGGGCGTCAACGTGGCCCGTCAGGACTTCATCGTGTGGTTGTGGCGCAACGCGGGCAGCCCGAAGACCGAGCTCACCACCAAGTTCGTTGACGTCGATGCGGACACGTTCGGCGCGGAGGCCATCAGCTGGGCCGCCGCCAAGGGCATCACCGAGGGCTACAAGAACGCTGACGGCACGACCAGCTTCGGCTACGGCAGCCTGATCGCCCGTCAGGACGCGGCCGCGTTCCTGTACCGTGCGGCCGGCAGCCCGAAGTTCAACCCGGACTACTCGGTCAGGACGTTCGCGGACGTGGACGCCTCCACCCCGCACGCCAAGGAGATCCTGTGGGCGTACGAGAACAAGATCGCCAACGGCTTCGGCGGCGGCCAGAACACGTTCCAGGGCCTGGGCTACGTGTACCGCCAGGACGCCGCGGCCTTCATCTCCCGCGTCAACAAGCTCGCCTGACAATGACGGCTGGGGCCTGAACCCCGCCAAGGCGTGAGACCGGAATACAGGAAAGGGCCGGAACCCGAACCCCACCGAGGGGAATCGGGCTCCGGCCCTTCCTCTTTCCGATACGGGAAGGCCCCGGACCCAATCATCATGGGTCCGGGGCCTTCAATCAGTGGGGACGGCTGTCAGCTATAGGCTGGCAGTCGGTCTCACTTGGCGATGTAGCCTGCCTGCAGGGTGCGGGCCAGGAAGGCAGCCGCGTCCTGACGGACCACGATGTTCAGGCCGCCGAAGCGGTTCACGCTACCAGAGTAGCCCTTCGCGATGCCGTAGTGGGCGGCCCACAGCACGGCCTCGGAATGGTTGGCGGTGTCGCCGGCGGTCACGTCAGCGAACTTCACGTCCGCGTAGGACTCGTTGAACTTCGGGGAGCCGGAGGCGCGGTACAGGAACGCCACCGCGTCCTGACGGTTCAGGGTCGCGTACGGGGCGAACGTGCCGTCCGCGTAGCCGGTCGTGATCTTGTTCGCGGCCGCCCAAGCGATCGCGTCACGGAACTCCTGGTTCGGGACCGTGGCCGCGGTCACGTCCGTGAAGGAGGCCTGGGAGTCAACGGCCGGGCTGCCGGCCGCACGGTACAGCCACACGATGAAGTCCACGCGGGCCACCGGGGCGCCGTAGCCGAACGTGCCGTCAGCGTAGCCCTTGACGATGCCCTTGTCGGTCAGGTAGGTGACCTCCTCTGCGTGGGTGTTCGCGTCGTCGTAGTTCACGTCCGGGTAGTCGGTGTTCGCGACAAGCTTGCCAGCGAACTCGCGGTTGTACGTGTCGGCCTTTTCCGCGGAGAGCTTCGTGGCGACGGCGTTGTAGACTTCCTGGATGTTGGCGGTCTTGGACAGGTTGAGCTCCTTGATGAGTTCCTTGACAACCGTGTCGCGGGTCGTGTTGAACTGCTTCCACGAGGCCTCGTTGTAGCCGGCCGGGAGGGCCAGCTTGAAGTCGAACTTGGCGCCGGCGGGCGCAGAGGCATCGCCCTGCTTGAACCACTTCTTGGAGGTCTTGTCATAGTAGACCTTGACCGGGGCGCCGGTGTTCTTCAGGGGCTGGCCGTCCTTGACGTCGGTCACGTAGCCGCGGGCCAGGTTGTACTGC
>NZ_MWWW01000036.1 GCF_002259745.1 Bifidobacterium myosotis
TCCTCGACGGGTTCCACATCGTGTCCTGGGCGACCGACGCGCTCGACAAGGTCCGCACCGCCGCATGGCGCGAGGCCAGAAAGGCCGGCACGGCCCGGAAGGGCGCCAAGGACCCGATCAAGGGCGCGCGTTGGGCGCTGCTGAAGAACGAGAACGACCTGACCGCCGGCCAGAAGGCCCAATTGGAGTGCGTGGCGAACACCAACGAGACCCTCTGGGAGGCGTACAAGCTCAAGGAACGCCTCAGGATGATCCTCAAGCAGACGGCGGACGAGGCCGCGCCCCTGCTGCGCCAATGGGCCGCGGACGCGTTCCTGTCCGGCATCCCGGGCTTCGTCCCGCTCGGAGAGAAGATCGCCAGGCGCCACTTCGACATCCTCGCAACCATCCGTTCCGGACTGTCCAACGCCAGGCTCGAGGCCATCAACAACAAGATCAAGACCACCATCAAGATCGGCTACGGCTACAGGAACCTCGACAACCTCATCAGCCTCGTCATGCTCAAATGCGGAGGACTCAACCTCACACTCCCCGGACGCCAATAGCCAGCAGGCCAGACCAGCAATCTACACCCACACAAACACCCGAAGAGCCATTAATAAACGAATTTCTGACGTGGCATACTAGTGGTCTGTCTCACTAATAATTGAGGGGTCCAGCTTCTGTCTCTCCCCAGTCAGCTTCATTGGTAACCTCCTCGTTAGAGGAGAAACTCTACCCCTCAATTATTAGTGAGACGGATCACTAGATGTTCGATTGACGTGTGGCTGACGTGTGAGCGAGGTGATACGCAACGCCGGACTAGACAATGTCTGGAGCCCGCGTGTATCTTAGTGCTGTTGCCCCTTTAGCTCAACGGTTAGAGCAGCGTCCTTTTAAGTCGTGGGTTGTGGGTTCGAATCCCACAGGGGGCACACTTAAGGCATCGGCTTTGCTCGGTGCCTTTCTTGTTTCTCCTTGAAACCCTTGGAATCATTGAGGTCCAAGGGTTTTTCTTGTTTTTGCCAATCGCGTCTCATCCCTGATTATCCCTGAATTTTCTTAGCTGCTAATTGCCTTCCGAGACAACATTGGACAACATGAGCGCAGATGCTCGCTACCTCTCAGGCATCGGTTTGACGCCGGTGCCTTTCTTGTATTCCGCGGAGCCTTGGACTGTGCTCTCCGAGCAAGACTGCCACAAGATTGCCGCAAACTGTCGGTTCTCGTCGTTTCGGTGACGGATTTCGACGCTTCGGTGACGGATTTCGACACCTGACTGTCGGACCTCGACGTAAGACTGTCGGATTTCGTACGGCATACGTACGAAATCCGACAGTCAAGTAACGAAAACCGACACTCTTGCGTTGAGAACCGTCACCGAAGCGTCGAAATCCGACAGTCCTGAGACGGTCTTGTGACAGTCTTGTGACAGTCTTGCTCGGAGCGTGAGAGAGGTGGCTGGCCTTAACGAATGGCAGGTGGATTGCTGAGACCCATCATGGAATTGCACCCCAATCTGCGCCTCCGCACCTGTCCATATGCGCCACAAACAAACAAAGCCCGGCGGAAACCGGGCTTTGAAGGAGAAGAAAGAGGAAGAGAAGAAGAAGAAGGTTCAATTATTGCGGGCTTTGCGGCCGTGATTCACATATAACACCATCAGTCTCGGTGCGGCGTGTGCATTAGCTGGGAATTATATGGGAATCACGGCTTGCGCAGTGCGTGGTCCTGTGCATGATGGCGCTTGATGTTGATTGCTCATTATCCCCCAGCACTCGGCCGCGTAATCGGCGAGGCAAGAACTGGCACGATAAGGCACAGAGCGTGGATGCGAAGGCCTGCGCGGTCGTAGTTTCGTCCTCGATATTCACCTAATGATTGATTAGTCGCACGGATGGCGGCGATTTTCGTGACCATCCGCGGTACATGCTGGCTCTGTTAAACCACCTTTGGCGTAAGAGGCGAATCGGTGGGGTTGATTTCCCTAGGAAATCAACCCATTCAGAACTCTCGTTGATTAGCCCATGTCAATTCTGGTTTAACAGAGCCTAAATGTTACGATCGCCCCGCCCAGTGCCCGGTCCGGATTCCCGGCCATCCCGTCGCCTACAGTGGGCGGCATGTCATGCACTACCATCCTCATCGGCAAGAATGCCAGCTACGACGGCTCCACCATCATCGCCCGCGACGACGATTCCGGTTCCGGCCGCTATGATCCCAAGCGTCTCATCACGGTCCACCCGGATGACCAGCCGCGTCACTACGTCAGCGTGCTGAGCCACGTCGCAATTGACCTGCCAGACAATCCCTGCCGCTACACCATCGCGCCGAACGTGCTGCACAACCGTGGTGTGCTGGCCGAAGCCGGCGCCAACGAACATAACGTGGCGATGAGCGCCACCGAAACCATCGCCGTCAACGAACGTGTGCTCGCCGCCGACCCGATGGTCGAGCTGCAGCCGGCGCAGGGCGAGCCCAGTGACGACGACTACCGCCCCGAACAGCCCGGCGGCATCGGCGAGGAGGACATCATCACCCTCGTCCTGCCGTACGTCACCACCGCGCGCGAGGGCGTGGTCCGGCTCGGCGAACTGCTGAAGACCTACGGTACGTACGAGTCGAACGGCGTGATCATCTCCGATGTGGACGAGATCTGGTACGTCGAGACGATTGGCGGCCATCATTGGATCGCCCGCCGTGTGCCGGACGACTGCTACGCCACCATCCCCAATCAGCTGGGCATCGACGATTTCGACCTGACCGATGCGTTCGGCAAGCAGCGCGAATACATGTGCAGTGCGGATCTGCGTGAGTTCATCGCCGAGCATCATCTTGACCGTACGATGGGAGCGCCCGCCGTGTCCGGTGGCCGTCACTCCCACAGCGCCGGTTTCGGGGCCGTTGCCGGGACGAGCGCCGGCGCAACCGGCAATTTCAACCCACGCAAGGTCTTCGGCACCGCCACGCCCAAGGACCACATCTACAACACCCCGCGCGCCTGGTACATGCAGCGTCATCTCAACCCCGGCGAGGACTGGGATTCGCCCGCCGCGCGATACACGCCCGAGTCCGACGACATCCCGTGGTGCCGCGTGCCGGAGGACAGGGTGACCCTCGAGGACGTCGATTTCCTGCTGTCCTCCCATTTCGAGGGCACGCCGTATGACCCCTACGGTACGACCGGTACGGCGGAATCACGCCACCGGTACCGCCCGATCGGCGTGAACCGTACAGGTCATATGGTGGCCATTCAGCTGCGCCCGTACGTCCCGGCGTGCAGTCGTGCGGTGATGTGGGTCTCCTTCGGTTCCGGCCCGTTCACCACAATCGCGCCGTTCTATGCGAACGTTGACGATACGCCCGCCTACCTGCGCGACACCACGCCCACGGTCTCCACCGGCAATCTCTACTGGGAGAACCGTCTCATCGCCGTGATTGCGGACGCCCACTGGTTCGAGACGCGCAACGCGATCGAACATTATGCGGAGCTGGTGCGCGCGTTCGGCCATCGTCTGATTGAACAGACGGATGCGCAGGTGGCCGAAGGCGGCTATGGCGACGAGGACGTGCGCGCCGTGCCGGCGGTGCTGGAGGTCGCCAACGGGCGCATAGCCGATTATCTGCGCGAGCACACCGCCAAGCTGCTCGACAGCGTGCTGTACACGTCCAGCAACCTGATGCACAACAGCTTCGCCATGTCCGACCGCTGGGTGTGACGCGGGCGATTGCCACAGGGGCGGTGTCCGTTCAGGTTCCTACGCCCGCCGCCCCATCCGGATTCGAAGACGGAATCAGTTGAAGCCGACGACCTTCTCGGCGATGGTGTATCCGTTGCGCACGGCCCAACGCCCGGCGGAACCGGGCAGATTGATCGCGCGGGACATGATCTTGGCGCGAACGTCATGTCCGATCGCCGGAGAGTACTCGTCGAGCGCCGCCCACAGCTCACGCTTCTTCTCGTAGTTCGCCGGGTCACGGGACAGGATGAGGAACACGGACGTCACGCACGATTCGATGGATAGGAAGTGGATCATGTACCGGTACAGTCCGTCCGGGACCGTGCCGCGTTCGGGCGTGGCCTCGGTCATAAGACGGTTGACGAGCCGCAGCTGATCCACGCGGCGAATCATGACATCCGTCTGCACGCTCTGTCCCTCGCGCCCGATGAAGTAGTGGTAGAACGGCACGTCCAGATACTGGATGCGCTTGACCCATGGGAACGGCTGATACGAGTAGTAGAAGTCCACGTAGAACGTGTGCTCCGGGAGCGTGAGCCCGGAATCGCGCACCACCTGTGTGCGGAAGGTGAGCGCATGCATGATGATGTACTGCGCGAGGCCGAACGTGCCCAAATCATCCCAGCCGAGTACACGGCCGGAGTCCATCACGCGCCGGAAGTTCACCGTGTGTTTGTGACGTTTGGCCACTTTGTCGTACACGTAGTTGGTCACCAACATGTCGATGGGCTCGTTCGTCTCGCGCTGCGCCCGCAGCGTGGCGAGCACGGTGTCGATGGCCTGCGGGTCCACCCAGTCGTCCGCGTCCACTACCTTGACGTACATGCCGGTTGCGGCCGCC
>NZ_MWWW01000037.1 GCF_002259745.1 Bifidobacterium myosotis
CCTGCGCCAGGGGCATACCGGTCCGGTTCTTCACCGCGACCGGACTGCTCATGCGCCTGCGCCGCGCCCAACAGGACAACCGGCTCGACCGGGAGCTCGCGGGCATCGGCAAAGCACGCCTCCTGATCATCGACGAGTTCGGCTACCTGCCCATCGACGAGGAAGGCAGCCGCCTCCTCTTCCAGATCATCAGCGACAGCTACGAGACAAGGAGCATCATCTACACCACCAACATCGAATTCTCGGGATGGGGACGCATTCTCGGCGACAAGAACATGGCCGCCGCCCTCATCGACCGCACCGTCCACCACGGACGACTCATCAGATTCGAGGGCCACTCCTACCGCAGCCAACACGCCCTCATGACCAAATAACCAAACAACACAACAACACACGCAGACAGGCAGCGGCCGATACCGCACACACTGCGGAAAACCCGCTGCCTACACTGCGGAAAAACACTGCACAAAACGCAGACACCAACTTGACAAAGCACACTGCCGGAGCTTGTCGCCCATGGCGCGGATCTTGAACCGGGTGAACAGGTTGAGGTCGTCCTCGGTCAGGGTCGTCACCGCGAGCCCTCCCGTCCCGTGCGCTTGTAGGCGTCGGCGCCGCGGACCCGGCCGACGTTTCCGGCGTGGTCCTCGGCCGTGCGCGCCGGCCGGGGCGTGGGTGTGGCTTGTTCGCCGCGTTTGGCGTCGCGGATGGCGAGGATCCGGTGCCTCGTGCCGGTCAGGCTGGCGATGCGGTCGTCGCGGTTGGTTTCGGTGCATGCCAGCTCCAGGAGTTCGGACCCGTACTTGCGCGACAGGTTCAGGATGTTCGAGCAGGGCACGTACGCCTGTTCGACCACCGGCTTGGAGTCGAGCAGGCGGCGTATCGCGCGCCCGGTCTCGGGGCCGACCGCGTCGGCCCAGGACTCGAACCGCTCCCTCGACCACGGGGACCTCATGTCGCGGTGCCTGTCGGGCATGTGGGCCGGGACGGTCGCGTATTGACCGGACGCGCCGTGGAGACGACAATGGGAGGCGACCTGTTCCCCGTTGTGATAGGCGACGACCTTGGCGGTGGTGAGCTTCACGTCGAGGACGCGTCCGGCGAGTCGGTGCGGCACGGAATAGTTCATGTGCTCGACGCGGATGTGGTAGTTCGCGGGCACTTTGGCCTTCCTCCACCGGCAGGTCTCGAACGGTTCGGCGGGCAGCGGCAGCAGCGACGGCTCCTCCGCTCCCTCGAACCGTTCCCGCCGTGACATGGAGCCGTCCTGCGGCTTCCTGAGGTTGAGCCACTCGACCTGGCATGTGATGTACTCGTTGAGATGGGCGAGCATGCGGAACGGGCCCATGTCGTCGGCGGGCGCGATGGCCCATTGCTCGACGAGGCCGACCGCGGCCTCCACGAGCGCCTTGTCGCGCGGACGCGCGGCGCGGGCGGGAACCACGGCGGTGCCGTAGTGCTCGGCGAACTCCGCGAACCGCCTGTTGACGCGCACCTCGCCCGAACCGCGCGGCGCGCGGTCGACGGCGGTGGCGCACTGGTCCGGCACGAGGATGTTCGGCACGCCGCCGAACTCCTCCAACGCGTGCCTGACGCCCGTCAGCCATGACTCCATGCGCTGGTCCGGGAAGCCCTCGGCGTAGATCAGCCCGGAATACGGCAGCACCACGACCAGCACCTGCACCTTCGCGCGCCGTCCCGTGACGGGGTCGAGAAGCCGCGGGCAATCACCGCACCAGTCGATGAACGCCTTCTCCCCGGGACGGTGCTCCAGGCGCGCCGTGACGTCCGATTGCGCGCACCGTTCCGCGAACAAACGGCAGAACGACTGGTACGAGTACAATCGCAGCCCCGTCTCCCTGGCCTTGTTGCGGTAGTCGTACCACAGGAACTTCACCGGCAGCCTGCGGTACAGTCCCTTGCGCTCCACGTACGAGTCCATGTCGGGCTGCGCGTACGATGAATCAGCCTCGCGCGGCTTGGACGGGAACCACCGATCCCGCACGCTCCCGGCATCCATTCCGGCCAGCGTTTCCATGGTCACGCCATGCTCGCGGACCACCCGCGCGGCACGCGCCACATCACGCTTGCTGCAATGCACGGCACCGGCCACCCGGCTCTGGCTCACCCCCTCGAGCAACATGATCATGATCTGTTTCCAATCAACGGCCATCATCGGCCTCCTTTCATCGGGCGGCCCGCCATCGGACCACTCAATGAAAGACGCTACGGGAAACAATCCACCAGTACCAGCCAGCCGCTACACCCGGTACCAAACACATGAGACCCCATTACCAAACCGGATTATTATCCACCGCATACCTCTTTGCTACGACTGCCAAAAGGATATTTACTGCCCTGACTGCTATCTCGAATATAAAGGTGGACAGAAGCCGTAAATACCGAAATCAAAGAAAATGACGATCCCATAGTCGCTTGTGGTTATGGGACCTTTTGGGCAGCACACTCAGACAAAGCACACGGACATCCTCTCTTAATCGCACAGGTAACAACCTGAAGCCGCATTCATCGGATTCCTTTCGGATCAGCACAATCGTCTCCGGCGTGTTGTCCGGTTACCTTGGGTAGCACGGGAGATGACCGTGCGCACGACGCGGGAACGACCTGCGGCGTGCCTGCAATTATCCCCGGAACCTCCGGGAAGGTGAGGAGCGACATGGCATACAAGGGAAAGACGCATTATGAGGCGCTATTGCTGTTTTCGTGGGTGGTGGTTCGTGGTTGAGGTGTTGGGGGAGTAAGAGAAGAGCGCTTTCCGGGTAGGATGTTTTCGACCAAGATAAACACACAACCGCAAAGCGCCTGATGAACAGCTTATTCAAACGTCTTCTCAACGTCAAAGGCATGGTCGTCGAGGATGTTCGCATCGTCGATGGTCCCATGCGTCCCGAGCCCGTGCTCGAGGTGCGGGTGCGCCCGCGCGCGGGCATGCTCAGGTGCTCGAGGTGCGGGCGGAAGCGTCGTGGCTATGACCGTGGCGGCGGCGTGCGTCGTTGGCGTCACCAGGATTTCGGCTGCTGGCGGGTCGAGCTGGTCTCCATGATGCCGCGCGTGGACTGCCCCGGGTGCGGCGTGGTCGTCGCCGCCGTGCCGTGGGCCGAGCCCGGTTCGAGGTTCACCCGGGACTTCGAGGCGGAGTGCGCGTGGCTGATGACGGTCGCCAACCAGAGGACCG
>NZ_MWWW01000038.1 GCF_002259745.1 Bifidobacterium myosotis
CCGCCAAACCAGACCGCCAAACCAGACCGCCAAACCAGACCGCCAAACCAGACCGCCAAACCAGACCGCCAAACCAGACCGCCAAACCAGACCGCCAAACCAGACCGCCAAACCAGACCGCCAAACCAGACCGCCAAACCAGACCGCAGAACCAGACCGCAGAACCAGACCGCAGAACCAGACCGCCGTGGGGTTATGGGATGTGTGCCGCGACACGCTCAAGGCCGCTCGGCCGAGCCTACGGTCGCGGCACACATCCCATAACCCCACGGCTCCGTTCCTTGAAGCTGCAGCCTAAGGTAGGCCATCCACTGACCGATTCCTCAAACACAACACTGTTCGAATATCTCCACTACCTGCGTCGGGGCTTATAGCCCTTCTTGCGGCTATGTGGTTTCAGTTCCTGATTCAATGGCACATGACGGTAACTCGATTGCGGATCACGATGCGTCAGATGCCAGCAATTGCAATATTCACAGCGATACACCCACAGCTCGGCGCCGCGCTCAATCAGACTCTGATCGGCGGCACGCTGGGCCTGCGCCTTGTCATGATACATAATCTTGTTCGACGTGGCGCAACGTTTGGGAGTGAAGTAATGCATAGCATCCCACAGTCTAAAAGCACCCATAGCCCTTGGCTGGGATTCCCCGAGTAACTCTTGTTGTTGTGGTTTTTGTTTTGTGTTTTGTGTGGTGTGCGGTCCGTTGCGGAGCTGGAGGACGCGGTCTGGGGGTCGCGTGTCGTCATCGTGCGGCCGCCGTCCGCGTCGGGGCGGGTGGTCGCGCGTGTTTCGCGTGTTCCGTGAGGGGTCGCGGGCGGACCACGCCTGTCCGGTGGTTCCGGAAAGCCCGTGAACGGGCGTGTTCCGCCTGCGGCCCCCGTGATTGTGGTCCTTCCCGTCTGCGCCCCTTCGGTGGGTCCCGGTGCCCGCGCGCGCGTCGTGGGTGTTTCGCGCCTGTGGGGGCGGTTGCCGTCCGTCGTGTTCCCGTGCGGGGTGTCGTCGTGTTGGGCTGTTGTTTCGGGGTATGGGGAAATGCGTGGAGTCCTGGCGGGGGTTGGTGTTCCGGTCGAGAGAGTGTGTGCGCAGAAACGAGTGGAGCCCCGGTACCGTGTTGGTATCGGGGCTCCCTGTTACGTGTGATGCGGCGGTGTGCTACTCTCCCACATCCTCTCGGATGCAGTACCATCGCCGTGCCAGGCCTTAGCTTCCGGGTTCGGAATGGATGCCGGGCGTCTCTCCTGGGCCATGACCGCCGCAAATCTTCAATTAGACGTCCACGCCCGAGGGCGTGGGGATGGTTCCCGTGATGGTCCGGGGACCGGATAGCGGACGCGAAATGCCGAAATGTGTCTTGTGGTCATCCGGATGCTCCATGCCGTCCGGAGGTCCGAGCGCAGTACATTGTTCTCGGATGCTCCCCAACAGGGTTGGGGTGTGTGTTGCCGTTCCCCCGTTAGTACCGGTCAGCTCCACCCCTTGCGGGGCTTCCACGTCCGGCCTATCCACCACGTGTTCTCCATGGGGGGTCCAGAGGCTCGAGGCCTCACGGAATGCTTATCTCGGAGCAGGCTTCCCGCTTAGATGCTTTCAGCGGTTATCCCTCCCGAACGTAGCCAACCGGCCGTGCCACTGGCGTGACAACCGGCATACCAGAGGTTCGTCCACCCAGGTCCTCTCGTACTATGGGCAGGCCTCCTCAGCATTCCAACGAGCGCAGAGGATAGAGACCAAACTGTCTCACGACGTTCTGAACCCAGCTCGCGTGCCGCTTTAATCGGCGAACAGCCGAACCCTTGGGACCTGCTCCAGCCCCAGGATGCGACGAGCCGACATCGAGGTGCCAAACCATCCCGTCGATATGGACTCTTGGGAATGATCAGCCTGTTATCCCCGGGGTACCTTTTATCCGTTGAGCGATGCCGCGTCCGTACACCGGCACCGGATCACTAGTCCCGACTTTCGTCCCTGCTCGAGCCGTCGCTCTCGCAGTCAAGCTCCCTTGTGCACTTGCACTCGACACCCGATTGCCA
>NZ_MWWW01000039.1 GCF_002259745.1 Bifidobacterium myosotis
CGGCAGCTCCCAGTCGGCCAGCGTATCGCCATCGGCAAGACGGATGTCATAGGAGTTGGCACCCTTGTTCTCGATCACGTTCGCCGCGCCATCGGGCTCAGTGCCGTCCTTGTACGCGATCTCGCCCTTGGTGTCGACGTGCACAAAGTTCTCGGACTCATCCGTGCTCACAGCGCCCTGGCTCCAATGCGCGTACAGGGTAGTGCCGTCGGCGAGGGCCGTGGTCGGATCCACGGCCTGGCCGCCCTGCTTCTCCGTGTACCAGCCGGAGAACTTACGGACCGGATTGCCCGGCGTGCCGGTCTTGAACATCATGACACCATCCTGGCCGAAGGTACCGTACAGGTCCTTGGCGAAGATGCCATCCGCGTACTCGTAGCCGTTGTCCAGCGTGTGCTTGTCGGTCAACGTCACGGTCGTCTTATCGGAGCTCACGGTGAAGTCGCTGAAATCGTTGCCGTGACCCGTGGTGGCACCCGTGTACGTACCACCGTTGTAGTCAAGGGTGATCTTCACGTCCGGGTACTGATAGCCCGTCGTCGGCGCGGCGTTGGCCGTGCTGGCCGCCACGCCCATGGTCGCGATCATCGCGACGGAGGCGAGGCCGGCGAGCGGGGCGCGCCAAACCTTAGTGTTTCCAGTCATGTTCTGGAACCTTTCTTCTAGGGACACCGGGACGGCGTTTTCACAGCTGTTATCCGACATGTTCGATAAAAAGTCGGATAACGTGTCCGATAAAGAAAGGGCGGCCATGCATCAGCCCCGGAAGGGCTCAGACTGCGTCTGGCGCTGGGGCATCGAGCGCAGCATCGCGAATGTGACGTGCAACCCGAACAGGTTCAGTCCGTCGCCCGCTGTCGAGACCGAGTGCGGGATCGGACAAGTAAACCATTATCCCGCAAATTCCACTATGGCGAAGGCCGCTAAAGTAATCCCATCCGTCAATTCGCCCGAAATAATGAGATTCCTCATCTGCTGTTCGGTGAACCAAGTCATGCCGGAAAGTTCCCAGTCCGAATCCTTGGCGATCGATTCCGCGCCTCGCAGCACGATACGCGCCACGGCGATATCGTCCCGCAATACTCCGGTATCAGCGTGCATATGCTGCATTATCGTCACCTGTGCATCATCCACGGCAATACCGGTTTCTTCCCGGAATTCGCGTATG
>NZ_MWWW01000004.1 GCF_002259745.1 Bifidobacterium myosotis
ATCGACATGCAGCCGCCGCGCTATCTGCGCGCGGGACAATCCCTGCCGATCAAGTCTCCTGATATCCTGCACCATGGGCATCGGTATCGCCATGTTCCTTTCCTTCCCGAGCCTTCGGCCAGCGGCAACCGGCCGAAACCAAAACGAATTGCAACTCGGGAATATACAGACAGGCGAACCGACGTCCCACTACCAAGTACTGCCAAACCTGAGGAAAACCATCAGCCTACACTGCGGAAAAACACTGCCAAACCTGTCGAACAAACATTGAAACAAAACAAGGCGGAGCGCGTGCTCGACGGGTTCCATATCGTCAGCTGGATGACCGACGCGCTCGACGGGGTCCGCAAACGCCTCTGGAACGACGCGAGACGCGACGGCGACGAGGAGGGGGCGAAGCGCATGCGCGGCGTCAAATACGCCGTGTTGAAGAACCCGGACCGATTGACCGACCGGCAGGACGAATCCCTCGCCGCATTGGGGAACACGGACCCCAAGGGCCAGCTCTACCGCGCATGGCGGCTCAAGGAACTGCTGAGGAACCTGCTCAAGCACCCGCTCGGACAGGCCACGGCGGAGCTCAGGCACTGGGTGTTCTGGGCGTCCCACAGCCGCATCCCCGAGATCGTCGAACTCTCCCAAAAAATCCGCAGACGGCGGCCCGACATCCTCAGGACGATCGAGCTCGGCTACTCCAACGCCAGGCTCGAGGCGTTCAACAACCGGATCAAGGTCACCATCCGCATGGCCTACGGCTTCCACCACGTGAACAACCTCATCGCCCTGGTCATGCTCCGATGCGGCGGCCTCGACATCCGACTACCGAAACCCAACCCCTAACCCACGAAAACAGCAGAAGCCTCATAAATATGCAATCCCATGGTGTGATTATCCCCGAGAAACATGCAATCATAGGGAGAAACGATGCTACGTCGCAAGGCATACGACAGGCTGGTCGAATGGAAGCAGTCAAGCGAGGGACAGACCGTCATGCTGACTTAGAGGACCGGCGCGTGGACAAATCCACCTTCGCCGAGGAGTTCACTCGCAACGAATACGATTCGTACGCCCTCGTGGACTTCACCAAGGTGGGGAATGAGTTCCGGCAGACGCAAATACACGCCGGTATGCCACAAGTTGGTCGCGGCCTACACCCCGAAGAGGGACATGGCGGCCGCCGACCGAACCAAACTTTGCAATACACCAACAGCGGCGCGTGCGCATCACCATGCTGGAACCGCAGGCGCTGCGCGATACCCTGCTCAGGGCGGAACGCACGCTGCTCAACCGGCACGGCGACACCGGAGCGGACCGGTCCGGAGAGGCACACCGGTAGAGGTCAGCCCACGGCGAGCATGACGCAGTCGTCACCACCGTCGAATCCCGAACGTCAGGAGATGACCGACGACGCAACGGACGTCCACGTCTGAGCAGGGGACTACCCACAGGTCAGCTCGTACGCGCATGGTGAGGTTGGAATCCCCCGGATTGGGGATGCCGCGAGATCATCGTTCCCTGTTTTACAACTTACCGATTCACGATTTTACGATACTTGAATTCCCTGTTTTATAAGACGTGGATGCCGCCCGCGACGGCGAACGGCGATCGTGCGGTGAAGACAGGGACCCTTGCACCCCGTAGGATGCGCGGCGGGGAAGGCCGCAATGGCTGACCCGATGAAGAAAACCAGCCTTCTGGGCGCACGTATTGGCCGACGAATCAGAAATGTATATCCTTATGGATATACAAAAGGAAGTCCGGTCATGGAAGCAACCGCGACGGTCGCCAGATGGGGCAACAGCGAGGGCATCCGCATCCCCCGCGAGATCAGGGAGGCCACCGGCATACACGAGGGCACGACGGTGAGTCTGGAGACGCGCGACGGCGCAATCATCATCCGCCCGGCCACCGGAGCCGCCAGAAGAATCGGCCGCTACACCCTGCCCGACCTCGACGCACTGTTCGCCGGATATCAGGCTCCCCAGGCCACCGAGGACGGATTCGCCGCGCCGGCGGGACGGGAGGAGCTATGACCGGCAGCGGATACCGTCGCGGCGACATCGTCGTGGCTGACCTCGACCCGGCCGCGGGGCACGAGCAGCGCAAGCGACGCTATCTGCTCGTCGTGGGCAACGAGCAGTTCAGCCGCACCTGCAATCTGACGCTCGCATGCGCCATCACGTCGCAGGACAACGGGTACCCGCTGCATCTGCCGATCCACCCCATCTCCATGAACGGGACCATCGAGGGATTCGTGGAGGTCGCGCAGCTCAAAGCGCTCGACCTGAAGGCCCGCAACGCAGAAACCGTGGGCTGGGTCCCCGGCGACGAGATGGACCGGATCACCGGCATGATACTCGCCTGCATCGCCTGACTCCCCTCCCCTTTTTTTTGGAAGAGACAACCAATATGGCCGACCGCGTGATGAGGCGATATCGGGAATCGCCTCATCACGCGGTCGGCCATATTCTCTTGACTGGCGTGGGATATCGCGATGACGCCTATCGTAGCGGGTGGAATGCGGTGCCGGTTCGGGAGATGGCGCCGAGCCAGTTGAGCGAGGGGCGGGGCTTGCGTTCGAAGGTGTCCTCGTCCCAGCCGATCAGACCGAAGGTGGGTTTGAAGGAGCCCCATATGCAGTTCAGCAGCATGTCCCGTCGAAGGATACTTGGTCTGAGGAGGTCGTATTTGCCACAGACCAATCTCCTCAGACCAAGGCGATGATTCCCAATCAGTCGCAGACCCCGATCTTGCTAAGGCCCGCAGGACGGGGGCCCGAGGTGGAATCACGCACAATAAGCTGCACGGGGAAAATCTCGTGGTCGACTTTGATGGGCCGTCCTTCGATGAGCGCCAGGGTTTTCCTTGCCGCTTCCACGGCCATGTCATATGGTTTCTGCCGTACAGTCGTCAATCCGGCGTCTTCGGCGAAGGTGCTGTTGTCATAGCCCGTAATCGACACGTCGTCCGGGACGGAGACCCCATAACGGCGCAACTTGAACAGTAACGGTATGGCTTGCGAATCCTGATGGAAGCAGATGGCCGTGGGAGGGTCATCCGAGGCGAACAGTTCGGACATCGCAACGTTGACTATGCTGTCCCCCGGTGAAACGGCGACCGTACGGCCACGCAATCCCTCGATTTCGTTCACCGCATCGGTGAATCCATAGATGCGGTTGAACGAGCTGAATCCCAGTGTCGATGTGAACTGCTCGTACATGTACAGGATGTTGCGGTGCCCGAGGGCGGCCAGATGGCGGACGATCAGCTTGATGCCGGCCCTGTCGTCGATTCTGACCGAGGCGTCGAAATCATCCGAGGTGATATTGAGACCGATCAGGGGAACGCGCGTGGTGGTGAGCCGTTCGATCTCCGGATGGCTGATGGCGAATGAGGAGACGACCACGGCGTCGACGTTGCCGCGTACTGGCAGGTCAGAGAAGAAGCTCTTCCGCGCGTCCGTATCCCCTATGGGGTAGATGACCAGATCGTACCCTGCCTCACGGAGTATTTCGTTGAGGCCTTCGATAATTCTTGCGGTGAACCATTCGATCTTGCCGCTGCCGACCAGCAGCGCCACACGGTAGGACCGCCCGGATTTGAGGATGCCGGCAGTGCGCGATACGGAGAAATCAAGCTGTTCCGCCGCTTCCATGACTCTGGTGCGGGTCTTTTCGGACACCATGTCGGGGCGGGAGAAGGCCCGGGACACCGTCGCCGTGGACACCCCGGCCCTTTTTGCGACATCGTCGATGCTGGCTTTCATGCCCGCTCCCCTTTCCGTCGGATTCGTCCAATGCAGTGCCGGTGTTCCTCTTTGAGACTTTAGCCTGCGATGGGCATATTATATGGCGATTGCTTTTTCTCTTGCAAATCCTATGCAACGGTTTACATTTGCGACACGCCGTATGAATCACTACTGTTTACGCTCACATTTGTTGAAATGTAACGGGTTGCATTTGCAACGGTTTACATGCCATCGACGGCAAGCTTGCCAACTCGATTCGCCATTGTTATCCTGTTCTTATCCGCAAGGATTTACAACGAAGTAAGGAGAAAAATGAATATCAGGAAAGCGTTCGCCGCAGCTGCTGCAACCGTGAGCATTCTTTCCCTCGCAGCGTGTGGGGGGGTGTTCCTATGTTTTTGTCAACTTTGCGGGGGTTGTTGTGTCGTGTCCGGGTTGGTTGTGATGGGCGTGCTTCGCCTTGGCCTTGGCTGTTGGTTGCCGTGGCTGGTGTTGGTTGGTTTCAGGCGGCGAGGGTTTGTTCCTGGTAGAGGGTGCCGTTCTTGAGCATGCTGTAGATCACGTCGCAGCGGCGTCTGGCGAGGCAGATGATGGCGGCGTTGTGGTGTTTGCCTTGTTCGCGTTTGCGTTTGTAGTAGGCGATGGATGACGGGTGTTTGGTGGAGGCGACGAACGCGGATTGCCATAGCGCGTTCTTGAGGCGTTTGTTGCCGCCGCGGGCTGGCCGTTCGCCTTTGATGCTGGTGCCGGATTGGCTGGTGACGGGGGCGATGCCGGCGTACGCGGCCAGGTGGGCGGCGGATTTGAAGCGGGCGGCGTCGCCGCCGATGCCGAGGAGGATGTTGCTTGCGGTCCTGACGCCTATCCCGGGCATCGACGTCAGGACCGTGAGAAGAGGGTGGCCGTCCAGCAGGCGTTCGACCTGCGCGGCGATGTCGCGTCGTCGGTCCTTGATGGTTTTGATGTCGCGGGCGATCGAGGGGATGATGGTTTCGGCCATGGCGGTGCCGGGCACGGTGACGGTCTGTTCGCCGATGGCCCTGAACATGTCGTCGATGATGCGTCCGGCGCGCAGCCCCTTGTCCTTGGCCCATTGCCTGACCTGTTCGATGCCGGCCCTGTTCATGCCCATGGGGCCGCCGTAGTGTTCGAGCAGCGCGAGGGTCGCGTCGCGGGTGGCGCGTTCGCCCTTCAGGACGCGTTCGAACGCTGGGTGGGTCTGCAGGAGCAGGCTGCGCAGGCGGTTGATGTGGCGGGTGGATTCGTGGGCGAGGTCCTCGTCGTGGCCCGCGAGGATCTTCAGGGCGGCGAGGGTCTCGTCGTCCGGGCCCGCGTCCCTGAGGCTTTCGGGGAGTTTGAGCGCGGCCCACGCGATCACGTACGCGTCCCTCCGGTCGGTCTTCGCGGCGCCGGGCAGCAGTTGCGCGGTCCTGCGCATGGCCGCGCCGGGCAGGTAGGCGACCGGTATGCCCATGCTCCGGGCCACGGCCAGGGGCAGGGAGCCGATGGTGTTGGGCTGGTCGACGACCAGGAGCACGCGCCCGTGTTCGGAGAGCTTCTCCAGCATCGTGCGGATGGCCTTCTCGTCCTGTCTGAGCGGCTTGTCGTACAGGGTGTTCCCGTCATGGTCGAGGGCGTGCGCGTGGTGCGCGCTTTTGCCCACGTCCAGCCCGACCCACACGTCGATGTCGTCCGGTGTCATCGTCGTCCCTCCCGTCACGAGGTCTTCCTCGGCCGCCGTGGAACCCTCGGGAAAAGGGGATCCGGACGCCCGCGCCGCACCCACATTACAGGGAGACCTGCGCCATGCGCCCCGAAGCGTCCATGCGGCCGGCCTGGTTCCTATCAGCGGTCTGCGAACGTCCCCGCTCCCGGCGACAACACCCCCCGGATCATCAACGACAGGGCAGGAAAGTCATACCGGAACCGACGACCCGGCCCCGACCATTCGGGACCTACCAAACATGGTAATGGGCTGGCACCGCGTCCGGCACCACCGACACGAAAGCGGACAAGGGTCTCGAGGTGATGGGACAGACCATCAAGTACGACCCGAACCATCTCGTCAACGACGGCAAGCCGATCAATCTCGAATACTGGAGCTGGGGCAGCAAGGGCACCGACCCCGTCTACGCGATGATCGAGAAGTACGAGGAGATCTACCCGAACGTGAAGATCAAAACGGTGAACGTCAGCTGGGACGATTACTGGACCAAGCTGCCGTTGGCGCTCAAGGGCAAGAACGGCCCTGCGATCTTCAACATCCACAACTCCTATGATTCGCTGATCCGCCCCTACGCCGCGGATTACGACATCGACACCGCCGACCTCGAGGCCGACTACAGCACCGCATCCGTCCATGAGGACGACAACGGCAAGGTCAAGTACATCGACTCCGTGATCAACACCGGCAACATGTACTACAACAAGAAGCTCTGGGCGGAGGCCGGACTGACTGACGCGGACATCCCGGCCACATGGGACGAATTCATCAAGGTCGCGCAGAAGCTCACCAAGACCGATGGCGGCAAGATGACCCAGGCGGGCTTCAACTTCAACGGTGACGCCTACTCCGCCATCTACCAGGGTCTCAACTACCAGAAGGACGAACTGCTGTTCAGCGAGGACGGCACCAAGGCGAACTACGACAACGCCACCACCAAGGAGAACATGGAGTTCCTCCAGGACCTGTACAACAAGTACAAGGTCGGATCCATTGACTTCGGCAACGACTACACCCAGAGCTTCGGAAACGGTCAGACCGCGATGATCTACGCATGGGGCCACATGGAGGGCACCCTGAAGGAGAAGTACCCGGATATCGAGTACGGAATCTTCCCGACCCCGACCTTCTCCACCGACACCCCGTTCGCCTACGACCGCTACAACGGCGAGTCCACACCGGGCGTCAACGGACGCCAGAGCAAGGAACAGCAGGCCGTCGCCCAGGACTTCATCAAGTTCATCCTCGCAAACGACGAATACATTCGCGAGGCAGTCAAGGAGCTCAACTCGTTCCCCGCGAAGGTGAGCCTCCAGAAGGATGAGGACATCCTCGCACAGCCGGTCATGGCCGCCATCCAGCCTCGCGTCGATCGCCTGATCTGGCCCGGCCCGGCGCCCGCCACGGTGGAGACCAGCGGCAAGACCGCGTTCCAGAACGTGTTCCAGAACGGCATGAACGTTGATCAGGCTCTCAAGGAGGCCCAGAGCCAAATGGACACTGATATGAAGAGCTCCGACTTCAAGTCGAGGGAAAGCAAGTACGAGTTCTTCGACGAGCATAAGTAACCCAGCCGATAGACCTAGGCCCTCGCCCTTGATGGCCTAACCATCCGGACCGTGGCGGGTTTCCACATCCCTTTCCTCCCCGCCACGGTCGTTTCCCCTAATCCCGGTCTTCACGTCGGAGCGAAAGACCGGTTCCGCAATCATTCGGACAACGTAATCCGATCAAACAGGAGTCATGGCATGAAACCAGTCACCACACCATTGGTCCGAGGTGAGATCCAATGAAGAACAAGAAAATCGGATCGACGCTCGGCAGCATCTTCTCACTGCGCAACATCGCAGTCACCTTCCTGGTAGTGTATTTCGCCATTTTCCTCGCCTATCCAATCTACAAGGCGTTCGCAGGAAGCCTCCACGACTGGAATCCGCTGATTGGCACCTACGAGTGGGTGGGGTTTGCGAACTTCGCACAGATCCTCACCGACAAGCTGTTCTGGACGTCCATGCTGAACACGGTGGTGTTCGCCGGGGTATCGACGGTTTTCCGTATCGTCCTCGGCCTGGGACTGGCACTGCTGCTGAGCGCCAAGATCGTCAAGCAGAAGGACACATTGCGCGGCCTGTTCTACATGCCGACCATCACGCCGCTCGTGGCGGTCTCCTTCGTCTGGATGTGGATGTTCGACCCCCAGTTCGGCATGATCGACAAAGTCACGGGGCTGAATATCAACTGGCTGCACGACACCAAATGGGCCATGCCCGCAATCATCATCATGACCATCTGGAAGGATTTCGGCTACGCGACCGTCCTCTATCTCGCCGGCATCATGAACCTGCCACGTGACGTGTACGAGGCCGCAGCAATCGACGGCGCGAACTCCGTGCAAATCTTCTTCAAGATCACACTGCCGTTGCTGAAATCCACCACGCTGTTCATCGTCATCACCTCGCTGATCAGTTACCTGCAGGCATACGTGCAGATCCTCGTCATGACCGAAGGCGGCCCGGGAACCTCGACGTACACGATCAGCTACCTGATCTTCGACCAGGCGTTCCAGAAGTACAACTTCGGCGTCGCCTCGGCCCAGGCCGTCGTGCTGTTCCTGTTCACCGGCATCCTCACACTCGTCATGTTCAAGGTTTCGGGAGATTCGGAGCTGTCATGAAAAAAAAGCACAACATCGCGGGAATCATCCTGACAATATTCCTGTTCGTCATAGCCTTCATCACCATCGTCCCGTTCATCTGGATGCTCATCTCCTCGTTCGCCCCGAACAGTGAGATCGTCAAGGTCACAGGCGGCCTGTTCCCCGCCCCGACGACCGTCGAGAACTACATCAACATCCAGGAGAAGTTCAACTTCCTGCGCCTGTTCGCCAACTCGCTGTTCGTGGCGACGGTCAAGACAGTCATCGCGATCTACACAAGCGCCGTGCTCGGCTTCGTGTTCTCCAAGATGCGCTTCCGCGGCCGGAACCTACTGTTCGGCATCGTGATGAGCACGATGATGATCCCCTGGGCCGTGACCATCATCCCCCAGTACGAGATGTTCACCAACTGGGGCCTGCAGGACACCTACTCCTCGCTGGTGCTGCCCGGCCTCATCAGCGCCTTCGGCATCTTCCTGTTCCGCCAGTCCATCGGCGGCATCTCCGACGAGCTTATCGAAGCGGCAAAGCTCGATGGCGCCTCCGACGCCAAGATCTTCCACAGCATCATCCTGCCAATGAGCCACAACACCATCGCGGCATTGGCGATCTTCACGTTCCTGTGGAACTGGGAGGACTACCTGTGGCCGTTCCTCATGATCACCGATGAGAACAAGCAGCTGCTGGCCGTCGGCCTGAAGGCCTTCAACGGCCAATACGGCACCGACTACGGCGGCCTGTTCGCGGCCACCTCACTGGCCATCATCCCCGTGATCATCGTCTACATGATCTTCCAGAAGCAGTTCATCGCCGGCATCGCGACCGGCTCCGGCAAGTAATACGATAGGGGTTTCGTCCCATACCGGGAACCCTCAACCATCCCGGTACGGGACGAAACCCCTATCGGCATCGCAACGTTATTTCTCCTCATCCAGATTCAAACTCGGGGGAAACATGTCTCAATCACCCAATCCAAACGACTTCCGCATCACCGCGAATCCAACCATGAAATCGGATTCGCTTATCAGCGGCGATCACTGGCGCATCGGAATCATCACGGACTCTCTGGTCCGCTTCGAATGGTCGGACAGCGGGATCTTCGAGGACCATCCCACACAAACCGTCTTCAACCGGGATTTCGGGGCAGCGCCCCGTTTCACGGTCACGGAACGTGACGGCCGGGTGATTATCGACACCGCGGCCCTGTACATCACGTACGACAAGCTTCCCTTCAGCAAAGAAGGCCTCAGCGTCGTCGTAAAGGGAGTTTCCAACTCGCAGTTCAACACCTGGCATTACGGGGACGAGCAGAAGGGAAACCTCAAAGGAACGGCACGCACGCTCGATGAAGCGGATGGTGAAATCCCGCTCGGCGAAGGCGTGATATCACGGGACGGATGGGCGATCATCGACGACTCCGCATCGAATGTCATAACGACAGGCGAGGAGGTGAACGGCAAGCCCAATCCGTTCGGAAGTTGGGTCGTCCCACGCACCCATACCGAAACCGACCTGTATTTCTTCGGCTATGGTCACCGGTACATCGAGGCCGTACGGGATTTCTACCGGCTCACCGGTCCGACCCCGCTGCTGCCGCGCTTCGCGCTCGGCAACTGGTGGAGCCGCTACTACCGTTACACGCAGGACGAGTATCTTGCATTGATGGACAGATTCAAGAACGAGGGGATTCCTTTCACGACAGCCGTGATCGACATGGACTGGCATCTCGTGGACGATGTGGACCCCAAGTACGGCTCCGGCTGGACCGGATACACATGGAACCGGAAGCTATTCCCCAATCCTTCGGAGTTCCTGACCAATTTGCATGAGCGCGGCCTCAGGACCACGCTCAACGTGCATCCGCGCGACGGCATCCGCGCCTACGAGGAGGCCTACCCTGAAATCGCAGAAAAAGTGGGCATCGACCCGAAGACGAAGGAGTCCGTGGAGTTCGACCTCACGAATCCAGTTTTCATGGAAGCATACTTCGCCATGCACCATGACATGGAAGACGAAGGAGTGGATTTCTGGTGGTTGGATTGGCAGCAGGGTGGGGTGACGCGGCAGAAGGGATTGGATCCGTTGTGGATGCTCAACCACATGCACTACCTCGACTCCGGGCGCGACGGCCGTTGGCCATTGACCTTCTCCCGGTACGCGGGCCCCGGCTCGCACCGCTACCCGGTGGGCTTCTCAGGGGACACGGTGGTCACCTGGGAGTCGCTGAAGTTCCAGCCGTACTTCACCGCCACAGCCTCGAACATCGGATACGGCTGGTGGAGCCACGACATCGGCGGCCACATGTTCGGCTACCGCGACGAGGAGCTCGAGGCCCGTTGGTATCAGCTCGGCACGTTCAGCCCCATCAACCGCCTCCACTCCAGCAGCTCACCCTTCAGCGGCAAGGAGCCGTGGAACTTCAGCCACACGATCTCGGATACGATGGTGGACTCATTGCGTCTGCGCCACGAGTTCATCCCGTACCTGTATTCGATGAACTGGCGCGCGGCCGTCGAGGGCCGTCCGCTGATCGAACCGATGTACTGGCAGGCGCCGGAAAACCCCGACGCATACGAGGTGCCGGATGAGTTCCGCTTTGGCACCGAACTCATCGTCTCCCCTGTGGTCACTCCGAACGACAAGGCAGCCATGAGAGGCCGGGCGGATGTCTGGCTTCCACAGGGCACTTGGTTCGACTTCTTCGACGGCCGGCGCTACACGTCATCCGCCGCCAACGGTCGACGCCTCGAAGCATGGAGAGCAATCGACCGCATCCCCGTGTTCGCCAAGGCCGGAGCCATCATACCTTTGCAGAAACTGCCGGATGGCGAGAACATCAACTCAACTATGAATCCATCGGCTTTGCGTGTGCTGGTATTCCCCGGCGCGAATGGCACATTCACCATGCATGAGGACGACGGAACGCCGGCTGCACCAACCGCTGACACGAGGATGATATTGCAGTGGGGAAACGGATGCCGATTCTCGATAGAACCGGCATCCGGCGCCATCGACGCACTACCATCCACACGCGAGTGGTCGGTGGTGTTCCGTGGCGTGGCGCCATCCAACGCAACCGCCGTCCATGTCACCGTGGACGATCACCCAGTCGATTCGGCTGGACTCGTTGCATATGATGAAGGCAGGTTGAGCCTGACAGTCACGGTCCCGGATGTCCCATCGACATCCATGCTGTCCATCGTGATAGACGATGGGCCGGCAATCGCAGCCAATCCGGTCGAGCAGGATGTGACAGACCTGCTGCTGCACGCCCAGATGCTGTACCGCACCAAGGAGCTCGCACTGAACGCCGTGCATGAGCTTGGAGTCGACGCCATCAGCGCCATCCGCACCATGAACCGAGGCCCACGCTACGACAAAGACTTCTGGGTGACCGAAATGCCGGACGCCGTATCCGCAGCCATCCAGGAAATCCTCCTACGCTCCTGAAGCCGGTGTTGTCCCGTGACCATCGCCAACGGTCACGGGACAACACCACTCGCCAAACCGTTCTGAACCATATCCCGTCTACATGACCTCGTAGGTGAAGTCGCGCGCCTGGTCCAGCACAATGCCACTTTCCGGCAGCCACGGCATGCCCACGGGGAACACATGCCCCAGTGATTCCCCCTTGGCGGGACGCGGGTCATGGAGCTCGAAATCCACCGGCACACGGGCCAGTTCGGCCGCCAACGCCAAGGTCTCGCACTGGAGGAAATCATCCGAGCTCGTGGCCAAGAACAGCGGAGGCATCCCACACCGGGCCAGTCCTCTCAGCGACAACGCCAGATCCCAATCGGCGGCATCCAGAAAGGACCCGAACAAGTCACCGGAAATCACCCGCACCATGTCCGGTTCAGCCGTCTCGACGCCAGAACCTCCACCCGCATACACGCCCAGATCATACTTCCCCGACACCAGGAAACCATACCGCAGCCCCGTAGGACCGAACCCATACCCGTCACGGTCAATCAGCCCCGCATCGCCCTGGATCGCCAACGTGAACAAGGCAAGACACGCACCGGCCGAATCACCCGTGATACCGACACGGCCCATATCGATGGGATAATCCCCGGCATGCGCGGACAACCAATTGACCGCAGCGTTCACATCCTGCAACTGGCCCAGAAAATCAGCCTGGGGAAACACACGATAGCCGACCGATACCACGGCGAACCCACGCCGGGCCAACGCAAGACAGAAATTCCGGTTCAACTCCTTGTATCCATAGACGAACCCACCACCATGCACATCGATGTACACGGGCAGGCTGCGCCCAGCCCTGACGACGGCCTCATGCGGGATATACGCGTCAAGCAGATGAGCGCGCATACCATCCTCGATATACGGGATATCCCTGAACTCATCGACGTCCCCGGCCGGACCGTAATAGGGAATGCGGTTGCGATCCGTCCGACAACAGCCGAGACGGAACCGCAGGATCATCTCCCGCGCCGCACGGTCCAACCCGTCCAAATCCTCATCAACGGGAGTCCACGAACGGAACAGTTCAACATCATCACCGGCAACAGAAACTTCCATACCAATCCCCTCCAGCATTCGACTCATCATCGAGCCTGCCACAACACGACAGTCTACCGGAAACCAGCCGCATCCGCACGACGCCATCATCGGCCGATTCCAACGCCCGAACCCAGGACCACCTCACACCGACCACCATCCAACAGGAACCCGAACCGCCCCCACTCCCCCACATGCCCGTAACCTTCACCCACTAGATTTAGTCATGCGGGCAAGGGATGCCCGCAACAACAGAAGGGGGCCGGCGCATGGCCAAGGACAGAACGGAAAGCAAGTACTTCACCGTCGACACGGACATCGAACTGCACTACCTGGACAGGGGCGAGGGCGACGCCATCGTGTTCATCCCCGGGCTGTCCTACTCCGGCGAGATCTTCACCCACCAGATCGAGCACTTCTCCAAGACCCACCGCGTGATTGCCGTGGACCCGCGCGGGCAGGGCCTGTCCACCAAAACCGTGCACGGCAACGACTACGTCACCCACGGCACGGACCTCATCAAACTCACCCAGGGACTCGGCCTGAAGAACATCGTGCTGGTCGGATGGTCCACCGGCAACCTCGAGGTCTGGTCCTACCTCAAACAGAACGGCATCGACAGCGTCAGGGGCGCAGTCACCATCGACATGAGCCCACTGCCCATGAACCCCGACCCCACTGCCTGGACCGAGGGCACGATCCCGGAACTGTCCGAGGCCGCGTCCACCGTGCTCACCAACCCTCAAGGCGCCTCCGCGTTCTGGTACGAGTACCTCACCCAGGTCATGCTCCAGCACACGCCCGAACCCGACGAACTCGAATACCTGCTCGACATGGGCCGGCGTACGCCCTACTGGATCGTCCACGAACTGTTCTGCAACGCGATCTTCAGCAACTACCTCGACATCGCCAAGGAGGCCGCCAGGAGGATCCCGACCCTCATGTACATCGCCGAGCACTGGGCCGACATTGCCGAATCCTGGTACAACAAGCAATGCCCCGAAACCCCCACCTACGTGATGGGCGGACACCTCATGGCCTACGAGTATCCCGACGAATTCAACACAAGGCTTGACCAGTTCCTCGACTCGCTCGACAAGTGACCCATCGCAGTCCGCCGGCCCCGCCCGTCCCCATCGCGGAGGCCGGCGGATGTTCTTGTCAGGCAGGCCGCGGACATGGCATGAATACGCCTTCTGCCACGGGAGCGATCCCCGCTCTTTCAATTCCGGTAGAAATGTACCGGCAGGGAAACCGCGTCCCTATGCTGCAGCCATGACGAACATCAACGAGACCCCGCAGAACCATCCTTGCGCCGATACCGGGACCAGTATGGATTCCGAAACCGGCATGCGGCGGGATGCCGCCGGGAATCCGCAGCACGATACGAACCCCGCCTCCGGCGGCACGGGACGGCCGGCGCCCTCCAATGTTTCCGGATGCGAAACCATCGGCTCGCTGGTGCACGATCTGCTCGAGCGGATCGACGAGATCCAGCAGGGAAAGCAGGACAGCGTCCCCACCGGATCCCGTGACATCGACTCGGCCATCCAAGGCCTGTGGCCCGGACAGCTTGTCCTCATCGCGGGACGGCCGGGCATGGGCGAGTCGGTGCTCGGACTGGATTTCGCACGGGCCGCCGCATTGCGGCATCATATGGCAACGGTCGTGTTCAGTTCGACGATGAGCTCCGCTGAGCTGGCGCAGCACGTCGTCTCCGCCGGGACGGACATCCCGATGACGACGCTGAATCACGGCAGATACCTGGACGGCGTGACGGACGAACGGTGGAACCGCCTGAACGAGACTCCCCTGCCAGCCGCCCCGACATACGAAAAACGGGACGAAAAGTAAGTCAGCGACGAGGCCATGTTACGTTTCGTCCCGTTTCGGGGTGTCAAAATGGGACGAAACGTAACATTACTTCGTTTGAAACTTACGTTTCGTCCCGTTACCGGCCCGCTACTGGGCGCGCGCCACAGTTTGCGCCACAGTCACCCAGCACAAACCCCGCAAGATGACCCGGACCGCGCACAAACCAGTCCGCAAACGGTACCGCAACCAGTCCGTAATCGGTGCCGCAACCGGTACCTCACACGACCGACACCGGTCCGTCTCCATCAGCAACGTCACTCAGCCAACACCACTCAGCCAACACCACTCAGCCAACACCACTCAGCCAACACCACTCAGCCAACACCACTCAGCCAACACCACTCAGCCAAGCGCCACTCGGCCAACACCACGCAGCCAAGCGCCAAGCCGATGGAGAGCAACCAGGCATCACCCAGCACGACTACTCCAGCCCCGCTACTCCAGCTCCACCGCGCCGGTGTACAGCTGGTAGTACTCGCCCTTGAGGGCGATGAGCTCGTCGTGCGAGCCGCGTTCGATGATGCGGCCGTGGTCGAGCACCATGATCACATCGGAGTTGCGCACGGTGGACAGGCGGTGCGCGATCACGAAGACCGTGCGCCCCTTCATCAGCGCATCCATGCCGGCCTGCACGACCTCCTCGGTACGGGTATCGATCGAGGAGGTGGCCTCGTCGAGAATCAGCGCCGGCGGATCGGCCACGGCGGCACGCGCAATGGAGATCAGCTGGCGCTGACCCTGCGAAAGCCCGGAGCCGTCACCCTCCAGCACCGTCTGATACCCCTGCGGCAGCATGCGGATGAAGCCGTCCGCATTGACCAGACGCGCCGCCTCGATGCACTCCTCGTCGGTGGCGTTCAGACGACCGTACCGGATGTTGTCCATCACAGTACCGGTGAACAGGTTCACGTCCTGCAACACCACGCCCAGCGAACGGCGCAGATCGGGCTTGCGGATGTTCGCCACGGAGATGCCGTCGTACAGGATCTGGCCTTCCTGGATGTCATAGAACCGGTTGATGAGGTTCGTGACCGTGGTCTTGCCGGCACCGGTGGCACCCACCAGCGCCACCTTCTGACCGGGCTTGGCGAACCATGTGATGTCGTGCAGCACCGGCTTGTCCGGATTGTAGCCGAACGTCACATTGGTGAAGCGCACATCACCGCGCAGCAGCGTCAGTCGTCCGTCCGGCGAAGTGACGGCCTGCTCCCTGGCCTTGATGGCCACCTCGCGCGCGGACCCGCGCAGCTTCTCGGCAGCCTTGAGGGACCGGGTGCCGTCGTCGCCGGCCTCGCGCTTCCACGCCCAGTGGCCGGTCTCGTGATCGACCTCGCGCATCGTGCGGCCGTCCTCGTCGAGCTCGACGTTCACCAGCGTCACGGTACCGCCGTCGGTCTCGACCGGCTCGTCCATCAGCGCGAAGATGCGGGAGGCGCCGGCCAGAGCCATCATCACCATGTTGAGCTGCATCGACACCTGGCCCAGCGGGTTGATGAACGAACGGGAGAGGGTCAACAGCGAAATCAGCGTGCCCAGCGTGAGCGGGCCTGCACCGGACAGGCCGAAGTTGCCCACACCGGCGAGCGCCATGGCGCCGCCCACGATGGCGAGCAGAATGTAGAGCACGTAGCCCATGTTGCCCACGATCGGCATGGTGACGTTGCCCCAAGTGTTCGCTTCGGCCGACGCCTCGAACAGCTCACGGTTCTTCTCGTCGAAGGTCTTCTGCGTGGTGTCCTCGTGATTGAACACCTTGATGACCTTCTGGCCGTTCACCGACTCCTCCACGAAGCCGTTCACGTCGCCGAGCCACTGCTGCTGCTTGACGAAGTACCGTCCGGCGCGGGAGACGACCGCGCGCACGATGAAGAACAGCAGCACGGTGAACAGCAGCACGAACAGGGTGATCGGCACGGACAGCCACAGCATCGAGACGATGGCCGCGAGCGCGGAGACCAAGGAGGCGAACATCTGCGGGAACGACTGCGAGATCGCCTGACGCAGGGTGTCGGTGTCGTTGGTGTAGCGGCTCATGATGTCGCCATGCTCGTTGGTGTCGAAGTAGCGGATCGGCAGGTGCTGCTGGTGGGCGAACATGTCGTCGCGGATCTTCTTGAGCGTGCCCTGCTCGACGGTGACGACCAGCCACACCCACAGCCAGCTCGCGACGATGCCAGACACGTACAGGCATCCCATCAGGGTGACCGCGCGCAGCAGCGGACCCCAGTCGGGGTTCGTCTGGCCGACCATCGGCAGGATATAGGAGTCGATCAGGGACTGGAGGAACAGCGCGGAACCGGCTTGGGCGGCGGCGCCGATGAGGATGCACGCCACAATGAGGACCACGCGCAACCGGTACTGCAGGATGTATCCGAAGATGCGCTTGGTGGTGCCGGGCGCGGCCTTGCCCATCGCCGGCTTGCGGTTACGGAAGTTCTGCTGCTTCTGCTGGTCGCTCATCGCGTCTCTCCTTTCTGGTCGGTGCGCTGCTCAGCGCGCTGCTCAGCGCTCTGCCCAGTGCTCTGCTCGTTACGCTGCTCGGCACGCTGCTCAGTACGGCCGGCTTCACTATGCCCGACGGACTCAACCGCCTTCCCGGCATCGGCCCGCGCCTCGAGCTCGGCCTGCCCGGCCGCGGTGTTGCGGGTCTGGGATTCGTAGATGGACCGGTATTCGTCGCAGGTCGCGAGCAGCTCCTCGTGGGTGCCGCGGGCCATGATGCGGCCCTCGTCCATCACGAGGATCATGTCGGACTCCTGCACGGAGGCCACGCGCTGGGCGATGATGATCTTGGTGGTGTCCGGGATTTCGTGGTGGAACGCCTCGCGGATCAGTCGGTCGGTCTTGGTGTCCACGGCGCTCGTGGAATCGTCCAGAATCAGGATCTTCGGCTTCTTGAGCAGCGCGCGGGCGATGCACAGGCGCTGTCGCTGGCCGCCGGAGACGTTGGTGCCGCCCTGTTCGATGTACGTGTCGTACTTGTCCGGGAACTCCTGGATGAAGCCGTCGGCCTGCGCGAGCTGGCATGCGTGGCGAATCTGCTCGTCGGTGGCGTTCGGGTCGCCCCAGCGCAGGTTCTCCGCGATGGTGCCGGAGAACAGCACGTTCTTCTGCAGCACCATGGCCACCTGGTCGCGCAGCACCTCGAGGTCGTAGTCGCGCACGTCGCGGCCGCCCACCTTGAGCGAACCTGCGGAGACGTCGTACAGCCTTGGGATGAGCTGGACGAGCGAGGACTTGGCCGAGCCAGTGCCGCCCACGATGCCGATGGTCGCGCCGGAGGGGATCGTGAGGTTGATGCTGTCGAGTACGGGCTTCTCGGAGCTGTCGGAGTAGCGGAAGGTGACGTCGTCGAACTCGATGGACCCGTCCGCCACGGTCGTCACCGGAGCCGCCGGGTCGCTCACGGTGCTCTGCTCCTGCAGCACCTGGCAGATACGCTCGGCGGAGGCCTGGGAGATGATGATCATGACGAAGATCATCGACAGCATCATCATGGCCATGAGGATCTGCATGGCATAGGTGACCAGGGCGGTCAGGTCGCCGGTGGTCAGTCCCACGGCGGCGTTGTTGCCGGAGGCGACGATCTGCTGGGCGCCCAGCCAGGAGATGAGGATCATCGAGGCGTAGACGCAGAACATCATGATCGGACTGTTGAAGCTCATGATGCGCTCGGCCAGACGGAAGTCCTTGAAGATGCGCTTGGAGATGCGGTCGAACTTGTTGATCTCGAAGGATTCTCGGTTGTAGGACTTCACCACGCGGATGCCCTGCAGGTTCTCGTCCACCACATTGTTGAGCGTGTCGTAGGTGTGGAACACGCGCTCGAACACCGGATGCACCAGCACCGCGAGACCGCACAGGCCGATGGCCATGATCGGGATGCAGGCAAGGAACACCATGGAGATGCTCGAGCTGATGCGGAACGAGAAGATCCACGCCACGATCACCATGATCGGGGCGCGCACACCCATGCGGATCATCATGCCGTACGCCATCTGCAGGTTTGTCACATCGGTGGTCAGGCGTGTGATGATCGAACCGGTGGAGAACCGGTCGATGTTGGTGAAGCTGAAGCGCTGCACCTGCTCGAACTGGTCGTGGCGCAGGTTCTTGGCGAAGCCGGCGGCCGCGATGGCGGCGTACTTGCCGGCGAAGAAGCCACAGCTCAGGGAGACCAGCGAGCAGATCAGCAGAATCAGGCCGAACTTGACGATGGCTGGCATGGAACCGCCGCTGATGCCCTGGTCGATGAGCGAGGCCATGACCGTAGGGATGACGATCTCCAGGATGCTTTCGACCAGCACGAATACCGGGGCGAGCAGGCTCTCCTTGGTGTATTCGCGCATGGACCCGGCCAGCGTGCGCAGGATGTGCTTCGGCTTGGCCGGTTCGACGGCCTTGCGGGACTTCTCGATCGCCGCCTCGGTCGCGGCGGCGCTGGCACCTGCGCCATTGGGCGTATCGGGAGTCGCATCGATTGTCTTATCGCTCATTCATCTCCTCCTTCGTATCGTTCTTCATGTTGTGCTCCACATCACAATCGGATGGCTCGGAGGCATAGCGGAGCCGCTCGGATTCACGCTCGGGATCGCGCTCGGATTCACGCTCAAACTCCCGTTGCGCCGCGTCCACGTTGTCCCGCAGACGCTTCACATATTGCATGAGCTGCTCGGTCTCCGTCGGGGTGAATCCCCTCGACAGCAGACGCTCCACTCGCTCGCCATTCGCCGTAAGGTCGGCAACGATGGCATCCGCCTTCTCGGTGAGCACGATTTTCTTGAGCCGGGCGTCGTGGGCGACCGATTCGCGCACGATAAGCCCTTTCTTCTCCATCAACGCCAGCACGCGCGAGGCCGTGGACCGGCTGATGCAGAACTTCTGCTCGATGGTGTGCTGGTAGATGTCCCTATCCCGGTTGCGGGCAAGGAACATGATGATATGTGCGTTCCCGCCGGTGGCGATGCGAGCCGATTCCGGCATCGTCTCGCCAAGATACCGGTTCACCGCTTTGACGAGCGCCCGCAAATCGAAGCTGAGGATACGACGGTCCACAACCCCTCCATTCGCGACTGTTGCTTATGCACCCTATATGCACCCTATCTGCAACGAAGCATGGTATTACGTCCCATATACAACAGTTCCATATACAACAATCGGCGTGTCGCGAAAACTGCCATCCCAAGGCAAACAGCCCCAGCACAGAAGAAATCAGCCACAAGCCACCGCATACGGCTGAGGGGAGCCCGAAACCCATCGGACTCCCCTCGGCATGCACACGAGCGAGCGCGTGACCTACTTCGTCAGCTTGGCGTACTCCTCGAGCATGAAGGCGGTGAGATCCTTGCCGGCCGCACCCAGCAGCGTGGGCAGCGAGTTGATTGGCATGGAGTTGAGGAACAGGCGCATCATGGCGTTGTCCGGCAGCTTGGGCAGCTCGCCGCGCTCGCCGGCGGCGTCCACCGCCTCGACCACCTTGGCACCAACCGGATCGGCGGACCATTCACCGAAGGACGACCATTCGGTCAGCGGCATGGACTTGCCATCACCCTCCAACGCCACGGTCGCGGTCGCGGCGATGTCACGGCTGGACGTGCCCACCTCGACCGTGTACTCGCCGGTCTCCACATGCCAATCGCCGTACTTCTCGGACCAGTAGGCGAACGCACGCTCGTCCAACTCGATGGTCACGGTCTTGGATTCGCCGGCTCCAAGGAACACCTTCTCGAAGCCCTTGAGCTCATGGACCGGGCGGGCCACGTCGGATTTGCCGGGCGCGACGTACACCTGCACGGTTTCGGCGGCGGGCACGTCGGACGTGTTGGTCACGGTCGCGGTCACGGATGCGGTGTTGGCACCGGTCTTGGCCACGGCCACGCCGCCGATTTCGAACGTCGCGTAGCTCAGGCCGTAGCCGAACGGGTAGTCCACGGCCTTGCCGTAGGTGTCGTAGTAGCGATAACCCACGAACACGCCCTCGCCGTAGTCCACATGGCCCTCCTCGCCGGGCCAGTTGAGCATGCTCGGGTCGTCGTTGATGTCCATCGGGATGGACTGGGCGAGCTTGCCGGACGGGCTCACCTTGCCGAAGATCACGTCGGCGAGCGCCGGCCCGCCGGCCTGGCCGAGCAGCCACGCCTCGAGAATGCCCTTGGCGTACTTGGCCCACGGCGCCACGGAGACGACGGAGCCATTGGACAGCACCACGACCACGTTCGGGTTCACTGCGGCCACTTGACGCAGCAGCTCGATCTGCTTGGCGGGCATGTCGATGTTCTCACGGTCGAAGCCCTCGGATTCGGCCTCTTCCGGCAGTCCCAGGAACATGAGCACGGTTTCGGCGCGGCGTGCGGCCTCGACGGCCTCGGTCTCGAGCGCCGGGTCGGCGGGAGCGAGGTCGAGCGTGAAGCCGGGGGCGAAGTCGGCCTTGATGCCGCGCGCCGCGAGCGTATCGAGGAACGAGGTCATCTTGGTGGGGGTGATGTGGGAGGAGCCGCCGCCCTGATAGCGCGGGGTGCGGGCGAATTCGCCGATGACAGCGATCGCAGCGGCGCCGTCAGCCCGCCCGTCGGCGGCCGGAGCGAGAGGCAGGATCGCGTGCTCGTTCTTAAGCAGCACCATCGATTCGACGGCGGCCTGATGCGCCACCTCGTCGTGAGCCTCCACGTCGAAGCGGTAATTCTCAACGCTCATCGCGGCGCGGGCCTTGTTGGTCAGGTCAATCATGCCCTGGGCCATGCGGTCGAGCTGCGCGGGGTCGATACGGCCGTCGCGCGCGGCGTAGACGATCTGCTCGTCGGTGTAGCTCGGCGGCATTTCGAGGTTGAGCCCGGCGTTGAGCGAGGCCACACGGTCGTGGTCGGCGCCCCAGTCGGACATGACGATGCCCTTGAATCCCCACTCGCCGCGCAGCACGTCGGTGAGCAGCCAATGGTTCTGGGCGGAATGGACGCCGTTGATCTTGTTGTAGGAGCACATGATGGTCCACGGCTGGGCGGTCTTGACGATGTGCTCGAAGGCCGGCAGGTAAATCTCGCGCAGGGCGCGCTGGGAAATGCGGGCGTCCACGCGCAGGCGGTCGGTCTCCTGATTGTTGGCGGCGAAATGCTTGAGCGAAGTGCCCACGCCCTTGGACTGCACACCCTCGACGATGCCGACCGCCTCATGACCGGCCAGATACGGGTCCTCGGACCAGTACTCGAAGCAACGGCCGCCCAGCGGGTTGCGCTTGATGTTGACGCCGGGCCCAAGGATCACGGCGACCTTCTCCTGCACGCATTCCTCGCCCATCGCCTCGCCGACCTCGCGGATGAGCGCCGGGTTCCACGAGCTGGATAGGCCCGCGGCCGGCGGGAAGCAGGTGGCCGGCACGGAGTCGTTGAGGTCGGTTTCGCTGGTGTTGGAGGCCAGGGATTTCCTCAGGCCGTGGGGGCCGTCGGTGATCATGTAGCCGGGGATGCCCTTGTGCTCGACGCCCTGCAGGTGCCAGGCGTCGCCGCCGGAGGTCAGGGACGCCTTTTCCTCGAGGGTGAGATCGCTGACGGATGGGTAGGACGGGGTCGTGCTGGTTTCGCTCATGATGCCTCTTTCCTTGAGTCATTTTCCTTGGGTCGTCGCGATGGGTACGCGGGTCCGATGTGCGGTCACGTCGGTTCGTTGGATTATGCGCGACGCGTGTTCGGCGTCACGCACCGGCCGGGGTTTCTTCCGTGAATCCCGCGGCCGACTTTTTATCGACCAACCGGTTGGTAGGTAGATTATCAAAACCGGAAGCACAACACGCCGAAATCATTTGGAATCCTTACCAACCAACCGTAAGGTAGCGGATAATCTTGCTTGATACGATGCAGCGATGCACTGTGCAGAAAGCGCCGCGCAAGCCCTATCGCCCTCGGCTGCAACCTGTGATCCGCAACCGCACCAGTTACCAGCTCCCGGCCTCGGGAGCGGAGAAGAGAAACGCATGAACGACCCCACCCCCTCCCCCGCCGCGTCGGCGGACGACCGCCGCAACGCCATCATCGAGGCGACCGTCGAATCCTTCGGCAGGCTCGGCTACTACGGCACCTCGCTGCAGCGCATCGCCACCGAAGTCGGGCTCACCAAGGCCGGCGTGCTGCATTACGTGGGCAGCAAGGAGGGGCTGCTGGACCTCGCGCTCACCGAAACCTACGACCAGCAGACCGTGGACATCATGGCCGCGATGGTCACCGAGGAGCGCCCGCTCATCGCCGAGATGTGGCGCAAGGTGGTGGCGGTGAACGCCGCCCGTCCGGCGCTGGTGCACATGTTCTCCACCCTGAGCGCCGAGGCGCTCGACCCCGCGCATCCGGCGCACGACTATTTCGCCCGCCGCGAGCACGACACCGTGGCCAACGCGCTCAACATCAACTGGCGCGTACCGGATGGCGTGAACGTGGAGCATCTTCTGCAGGCCGGCTTCTCGATGATGGACGGCCTCCAGCTGCGCTGGCTGCGCTCCCCCGGCCGGGACCTTGCCGCCATGTGGGCCGACTGCGAGGACGCGCTCATGCCGTTGCCGCTGTGGGAGGGGTATCGGTAGAGCACAGGCTGGGTTCTGTTTCCGCCGGCGCCTGCTCCAGTAGCGGCCCCTGTTCTGGGCATATCCGGCATATATACGAATCCCTACAACGCATTCTGGGTATATGCGGTACATGAGGAACGGATTTCCCTCTCCTCATGTACCGCATATGCCCAGAACCGGCTTCATGGTATGGATATGCCCAGAATAAACGGTCGTCATATGCCCAGAACAGCCGTCCCGGCATACCGAATCGTCGTCATATGCCCAGAACACCTAGTTGAAGACGTCCCGAACAATCAATCGACTGAACCGAACACCACTGGGCCAACCAGTACCCGCTATTTACACATAGTGCCTGCAATAGCCGGCGATGTCACGAATCACCTGATGCGCCTCGGTAGCCTCGGGATCGCCGGCCTGCACGATGTTGAAGACGTGGCCCAGCACACGCTCACCGCCCTTGGGCCACACGCTCATCGCATGGTCCCTATGGCGAGCGTGCAGGATGCGCGCCAGCTCGTAGGTGTTGTCGGCGATGAAATCCTCCACGCTGGTAATCATGTAGGTGGGCGGCACGCCGCCGTCCACCACCAGCTTGTCGAGATCGAGGTAGCGGTCGATCTTGATGTGGTCGGCCGGCGTCTGCAGATAGCCCTCCATGTAGTAGCCCAGCGCAGTGGCGTGCACGCCGCCCGCGAGGCGGAACATGCCGGAGGTGACGACCAGCGCCTTCACATCGAGGCCGGAGGACCGCAGTCCCAGTGCGCCGGCGAGCTGCGCGGAGCCGTTGGCCGCGGTCAGGTACAAAGCCAGCGCGCCGCCCGCCGAGTCGCCGGTCACACATACACGCCCAGTGTCGAGCCCGTACGCCGACCCGCAGTCCCGAATCCAATCAAGCACCGCCATGGCGTCGTTCAGCTGGTCGGGGAAACTGACCTGAGGCACAAGACGGTAGTTTGCGTTCACCACGGCGAATCCTTCGCGGGCGAGCAGCATGTCGCGGCATTCATTGTTCTCTTTGTTGCCGTAGTACAGGCCACCGCCATGGAAGTCGACGATAACCGGCAGTTTGGCGGCGCCCGACGCGCCAGCCTGGGCCGGCCTATAGATATCAAGCAGATGGTTCGTATCGCCATCATCCACATAGGAGATGTCCTTGATGCGCTCGACGTCCTCCGGCAGCACCTGGGCGGCGAGGTGCGGCGCGTCGCCGGCCGCCATGGCGCTGACGTTCGCGGCGAACAGGTCACGCGCTTCCTGACTGATCATGATTGGCTCCTTTGCATGAAATCACTTCTGTATTTGTATACGATGAAGGCCCCGACTGGTGTCGGGGCCGAGTTCATAGGCATCGTCGTCCATCGGCAGGGCTGCCAACGAACGACGATATCCGATTCCTTACCAGCCGTTGCCTCAGCCGCGCACCGGCAGCACGATCGCGGACGGGGTCGCCCCTCCCATGTGGATGGTCTGATGCGCCACCTGCGTTTCGGTCTGCTCGCTCCACAGGCCTGCATGGTTGGTGTGGATGGAGTACTGCGGGAAGTCGGAGGAGGCGATGTCGCAGCGGATGCGGGAACCGGCCGGAATCATCCAGCAGATGTCCCACATGTCGATGGTCACGCGGCGGACCTCCCCGGGGGTGTAGGAAGCGGCATTAGGCGTGTCCAACGCGATGGTGGTGATGGACGTGCGGTAGTTGCGTGCGGTGCCGTCCGGGTCCACGCACATGAGCTTGGCGGTGAACGCGGTGTCCGGGGCGCTGGAGGAGATGTACAGCTCCACGCTGATCTTGCCCTGGATGTGCAGGTCACACTCGAGGGGCGCGGATTCGAAGGTGATGACGTCATCACGGAATCCGGGTTCGGGCTGGATGCGAGCGCCGATCTCGTTCATGGTGGTCAGCAACGCCTCGCCGCCGCGGGTCGGGACCGGGTTTGCGGGGTCGTAGTCATAGGAGACTTCGGACGGCTCCTCCGGAGCGGCATCGGCGATGCCCGCGCCGGCCGTCAGATACAGGCGCTGTTCCTCGACTTCGCTGGCGGGCAGCGGCCAGGATTCGGCGGTCTGCCATGTGTCGCTGCCGATCTCGTAGTATTCGACCTTGCGCTCAGGGGTCTTCTTCTGCTTGAGGGTCAGGTCGAACCATTCGAGTGCGGCGGGCACCTCGGTGGCGTCCAGGTTTTCGGGCTCGAGTCCCTCCAACGGGTTGAGGAAGTAATGGTTCCAGCAGCCGATGCGCAGCCAGGAGTGCTCCTTGATCTCCTCGTTGAGCGAGGCGTAGCCAGTCAGGGCGCTGCCGAGGTGGTGGTCGAACCAGCCTTCGTGGATGAACATGGGCACCTTCACATGGCTCGGAATCTGCTTGAGCAGACCCCAGAAGCCTTCATCCCAGTACGGATCGTCGCCCTTGGGGTGACTAATCCAGTCGCGGTACCAGTCAAGCCGGCCGCCCCACATATCCTCATCGACGGTCATTTGGGGAAGATGACGCGAGGATTCGAGATAGTCGGCGGTCACGGGATGGCCGGCGTTCTGCATGGCCCATGCGGTGAGCACGTCGCAGCGGAAGGAGCCCTTCTGGTAAGCGGAGGAGAATCGGTCGGTGCCGTAGTGGTTGGCGCAGATGGATGCGACCTTCGGCGTGGTGATGTCGGCCACGGTCCAGCAGGTCAGGGACAGGTAGGAGGTGCCCCACAGCCCGATCACGTCGATCCAGTCCTGCTCCTCACACCAGGCGAGCAGGTCGGCGCCGTCATTGCGCTCGTTGACGTTCGGCTCCCACTTGCCGCCGGAGGTGTAGGTACCTCGGCACCACTCGCATACCAGCGCATATCCGCGCCGGTTGAGTTGCTCGCCGTGCAGCTTCCACAGTTCGGCCTGCTGCGGGTAGGGGCAGCGGACCACGATGGTGGGCCAAGGGCCGGACGTGGCGGGCTTGAAGATATCGACGGTGAGCTCCACGCCGTCGCGGCAGGTGACCTTCGTGGTCTCGCGTTCGCCGACCTCATATTCGGGTTTGAACGGAGAGGATTCGTACTGCCTGGTGATGTTGTCGAGGTAGCGGGCCAGGAAATCGTCTACATCGCTCATGATGTACTCCTTATATATGCATCCGTCGCATATTGGACGAGTCGTGTATTGAAGTGTTGTAATGCGCTTGTGAGATATGTGGGTATGTTGATTGGCTTGTTCGATTGTCAGGCGAGCTGCTTGGCATCACCCTTGAACGGACGCATGCGGAAGCCGACGATCACGCAGATGGCGGCCACGACGTACAGGGCCACGTTGCCGAACAGGGACGGCACATAGGAGCCGGTGGCATCGAACACGGCGCCATGGGCGGTGATTGCGATGGCGGATGCAACACTGCCGAGCATGGTGACGATGGCGAGAATCTCGCTGTAGTCACGTTGACCGAAGGACTGACGGATGAACCAGGGCAGGGCGACCAGTACGACGCCTTGGCCGATTCCGGCCATGAATCCGGCGACGATGGCCGGAGTGGGCGTGGTAGCGACGGCCATCAGACCCCAACCGGACAGACCAATCAGCGAGTAGATGACGACGGCGAGCTCGGGCTTGATGTGATCAAGCAGGATACCGATGGTGGCCTTGCCGATGGCCGCGCCGAACATGATGCCGGAGACGACGAGTGCGCCCTGCTCGAGGGACAGACCCTGAGAAATCTCGTGGGCGGAGATGTGCTGGACCACGGCCGCGACGATCTGCAGCAACACGGAGACAGCGGCGAACAGGATGAAGGTCGGGCTGCGGAACGCCTGCTTAGCAGGCAGACCCGGCAGTTCGGCAGCCCCCTTGGAGGCTTCCTCAGTCTCGCCTTCGATGTGACCGTAAGCATATTCGCCCTTGGACTCGTCGGGACGGAACTTGAACACGAACAGGGAGAACGGCAGGATGCAGACGACGAGGAGAAGCGCCGTGATCCGGTAGGAGTTCTGCCAGCCGAGGTTGGTGATGAACGCAGAGACGACAGGATTGAAGATGGTGCCGCCAATGCCGGAAAGACCGAGCGCGATGCCCATCACGGTGCCAAGCTTGGACTCGAACCAATTGGCGAGCAGCACACTGGGGGCAAGGATGATCGGGATGACATACAGGATTCCCATCAACGCGAATGATACGTAGAACTGCCAGACCGCGGTGAAGAACGATTGGATGAAGAACAGGACGGCCATACCGGTGACGCACACACTGATGAGGATGCGCGCGTCGACGACCTTCATCAGCTTGCCGGCGAGCAGCATGGCCGGCAAGGCGGCAAAGGCCATGATGGATGAGGCCAGTGCAATCTGAGTGCGCGAGACGCCCAGCACCTCACCGAGCGTGGTGAAGTACAATCCCGGCGTGTTGACGATCAGGCCGAATCCGACCAGCGACAGCACGCAGCAACCAATGAAAATCCACCACGAACGGGCGGATGATTTGTTTGTCGACATCTGAACCTCCATGTCCAGTCGTATTGATTGTTTCCCTAAACCTCTTCCTCCCCGCTTTGGGAGATATGAGGTCCATCGGCAAGCAGCTGGGTAAGTAACTACTTACTTTTGTTATATCATGTAAGTTAGTAATTACTAACCTATTTGTCAAACGAGGACACGCCGAACATATGGCCGCCCCGTCGATACAATCGACACAGCAAATGACTGTTGTATGCACACCGCTCTCACCTCTGCCGCCCCGCGACGATGGGTGGGGCGGCAGAGGTGAGAGCGGCAGAGAGGAGATTCATGGGAACCCGCGGAGAGGAGCGCCTTCGGGAAATCATCACGGCGGCCACCGAAGTGGTGGCCGAGCGCGGCTACTATGGCATGACCATCCAAGAGGTCGCCGACCGCGTGGGTATCACCCAGGCCGGACTCCTCAAATACGTGAAGAACAAGAACGGGCTGCTCACGCTCGTTCTGCAACGGTACGACGAGACCAACAAGGCGGATCAGAACTACATCAGCAGCCGTCTTTCACTCACCGCCGAACAGCGGGAACAAACACCTCTGCTCATGCCCGAGTACTACCGCATCATCGCCCGATACAATCAGGAACGTCCCAAACTCGCACAGCTCTATCTTGTGCTGCGCGCCGAGGCCATCGACCCCAATCATCCGGCGCATGACTACTACGCTCATCGAGGCGAGCGCATGCGCGCCAAAATATCGGCGCTCCCCTGGAAACTGCCGCCCGAGTACGATACCCCATACAAAATCGGCCGGCTGTCCATGTGCATCGGATCGGCCATGGAGGGGTTGCAGATGCGCTGGCTCGGTGAACCAAACATTGATTACCTCGCCAGTTGGGCCGAATATGAGGACATACTCTTCCCCCTACCCCACTGGGAAGGCTACCGCTGAGAACATCGCGACGGTGAATCCGACGCTCACTCCAGCGCCAATCGCATGAGGTCATCGAAGATGGCCTCGTAGCCGTCAGCATAGAAGTGCAGGCCCTCCTTGCTGTAGTCGGCCTTCAACGAGCCGCTCCCATCGCGCAGGGCCTCGGCAACATCGGCACAGCGAACACCGCGCGCCTGCGCGATCGATCGAACGATGGCATTGGCCTCATCGACGCGCGCGTTGGTGCGATGCCGGAAGTCGGCGCCTCCGTTCTGCGCCAACATGGCTTCATTCACCGGGTAGTAGGCGAGCATGACAATATCGGTCGACGGCAGCGCATCCTGTATGCGCGCGATGATGCCGTCGTAACGGTCGCGGAACACTTCGGGGTCGAAGTCGGCATCGTTGAGATCGTTCGTGCCGATGTTGATAATCAGGCGGCTTGGTTTGAGGTCGAGCACCAGTACATTCAGATTGGCCGCGAAGTCGATCGTCGTGAAACCGCCGACCCCTCGGTTGTACATCGGTTCATGGATGCCGCGATCAACCATGAGCTCATTCAGCGGAAACTGCTCCATGAGCGATGAGCCGGCGAACACCACCGCTCCGCGCCTGGCAAATCGGTTCAGCCGGTGGTACTGCTCGATCTTCTGCCTTTTCTCAATTTCGAGGTATTCCCGGATATCCACTTCGACTCCTTCGCTTGACACATACCCGTATGAATCATTGAAAAGTTAGTAATCGCTTACTAGCATACATCTCATGGAATCCTCTCGCAACAGACCGCGGCAAAGAGACGGCCAAGCAACGGCCACCAATTCCAGCTTCGTCGGATCAACTCCCATGCGTATGGCCGCAACGCCGATTCCGCAAGCCGGGGTGGCACTGGCCATATTCTCCTTCGGCAATCTCGCATCCACCCTGCTGCCGGACTCATGGTGGGGGCCGGTGCACGCCGCCTGCGCGGTGCTGGGTTTGACACTGCTAGCTCCCGTGTTGGCCAGGCATGGCATCGCCATCCGTAACGCTTCGGTACGCGCCGCCTTGACCAGCGACTATCGCAATCCGATGATTGCACCGCTGGCCACCACCATGCCGATGGCCTTAATCGTCTTGGGAACCTATCTTGTTCACTTCGGCACCCCCGGCCTGCTATGCGCGCAGGTCACCTGGTGGTTCGGAGTGCTGTGCATCGTGACGCTGATGGCGTATCTGGCATGGCGATTCGTGCTATGCGGATTCTCGCTGGCCGACGTATGCCCGGCTTGGCTGGTCGGATTCGTCGGCATTCTGGTGGCTGCGGTAACCTCCGGTACCGTCGGACTCGCATGGGCGGGGCACATTATTTATGTAATCGGCTTCGCTATCGACATCATCATGTTGGTATTGATTTCCAGCCGCATCGCTTGGCATGGTTTGCCGACGGTCATCAAACCTACACTGACCATCTACAGCGCACCGATCAGTCTTCTGGTCGCCTCGTATTTCAGCACCAGTACGCGGCATGATCCCGTGTTCACACTGGTGCTGCTCACCTGTTCCCAGCTGTTGTTCGCGTTCGTGGCGATACTGCTGCCATGGATGCTGACTACCCCGGCATCCCCCGCCTACGCGGCGTTCACCTTCCCGCTGGTCATCACCGCCACCGCACTGCATGACGCACTGACGATCTTCAAGGACGCCGGTTGGCATGTGCCGTCGTGGGCGTATTGGCTGCAGGCCGGCGAAACCTTGCTCGCCGGCGTCATGATCGTCGTCGCTATGGCGGCATTCCGGCATGTGTACGAATCCCTATAACGCATTCTGGGCATATCCGGCATATATGCGAACCCCCACAACGCATTCTGGGCATATGCGGTACATGAGGAACCGATTTTCCTCTCCTCATGTACCGCATAGGCCCAGAACCGGCTTCATGGTATGGATATGCCCAGAATAATTGGCTGCCATATGCCCAGAACAGCCCTCCCGGCATACCGAATCGTCGTCATATGCCCAGAACCAGCCGCTCCTGCATGCCAAATGGTCGTCAAATGCCCAGAACACTCATCAGGGCAGACGGGATATGCAAAAGGCGGCCCCGCCTTGCCGGAACAAGCAAGGGCAGGGCCGCCTCAGGGAATATCGCGGAGAACGCGCAGCGGCGGTGTCACGCCACGGTGAACGTGGTGCGCTTCAGGTCCTCGCGACGGGACGAGTGGCCGATGAGCAGTTCGAATTCGCCGGGCTCGACGATGCGGTTGGCGTCCGGGTCCACGATGGTGCAGTCGGCCACCGGGATGTCGAAGGCCACGGTCTTGGTCTCGCCGGGCTCGAGGTCTACGCGTTGGAAGGCCTTGAGCTCGCGGTCGGTCCAGCTGTAGGAGGTGACGATGTCGCCGATGTAGGCCTGCACCACCTCGGTACCAGCGCGGTCGCCCGTGTTGGTCAGGTCGATCTCTGCGTGCACGGTGTCACCCACCGCGAACGCGCCGTCCTCGCCGGTCGCGCCGCCGACGATCCGGGGTTCACCGTACTCGAACGTCGTGTAGCCCAGACCCTCACCGAACGCGAACGCCGGGTCCTGGGTGAGATCGGCGTAGCGGTCGCCGTGCTGTCCGCGGACCTGGTTGTAGTAGACCGGCAGCTGACCGGCGTGACGCGGGAAGGTGACCGGGATGCGGCCGGACGGGTTGGTGAGGCCAAGGATGATCTCGGCGATGGCCTGGCCACCCTTCATGCCGGGGTTCGCGGCCCACAGGATGGAGCCGGTTCCGGTGGACGGGTCGCTCACGCGCTTGGCGAACACGCCGTTCTCGCCCACGATGGAGGCGGGCAGCACCTGCGGCTTGGAGCTGATGAGCACGGTGACCATCGGCTTGCCAGTCTCGCGCGAAACCGCCGCGAGCGCGTCGAGCAGCGCGTTCTGGCCGCCGAGCAGTTCGAGTGTGGCGGTGGAGCAGGTCTCGCCGACCAGCTGGACGACGTCGCCTACCACGGCCACGATGAGGTCGGCCTCGCGGGCGTTGGCCACAGCCTCATTGATCAGCGTCTGATCGACGGCGGCGCTCACGCCGATCTTCGGGCGGGGCTGGCCGTCCGGGTAGAGTTCGCCGGCCGGGTCGGTCACAAGGTCCACAACGTTCGCGCCGCGGGCGTAGGTGACTTCGCAGTCGTCGCCGGCGAGCGCGCGAAGGCCGTCAAGCACGGTGGTGATCATCTCGCGCGGCTGGCCGTCGGGCATCCAAGAGACCTGGCCGGAATTGCCGGTCCAGTCGCCGAGCTGGTTCTGCGCGTCGTCGGCGAGCGGGCCGGCGACGGCGATACGCTTGGCGCTCCCACCTTGAGCACCGGTGGTGAACGGCAGGCCACCGTCGTTGCGCAGGAGGGCCACGGCTTCACGCGCGAGCTCCAGATTGATGCGCTGATGCTTCTCGGAGCCGATGATCGCCTTGATGCGGGCCTCGTCGGGCAGCCGCGGGTCCTCGAACAGGCCGAGACGGAACTTGAGCGCGAGGATGCGGGAGACGGCCTCGTCGATCAACGATTCGTCCAGCAGACCGGTGCGGACGGCCTCGATCGCGCCCTCGTAGAACTGCGGGGTGGTCATGACCAGATCGTTGCCGGCCTTGACCGCGTCCGCTGCGGCGTGCACGTAATCGGGCTTGACCTTCTGCTCCCAGACGGAACGGCCGACGTTGTCCCAGTCGGTGATGAGCGTGCCGTTGTATTTCCACGCGCCGCGCAGCTTGTCCGTGAGCAGCCACTTGTTGAACGTGACCGGCACGCCGTCGATGGATTCGTAACCGAGCATGAACGTGCCGCAGCCCTCCTTGGCCACGCGCTCGAACGGCGGCAGGAACCAGGATTCCAGCTTGCGGTGGGAGAGGTCCGCCTCGGAGGCGTCGCGACCGCCCTGAGTCTCGGAGTAGCCGGCGAAGTGCTTGGCGCAGGCCAGAATCGCGTCCTTGGGCAGGGGCTCGCCGGCTTTGGCGCCGCCCTGATAGCCGCGCACGATGGCGGAGGCGAGCTCACCGATCAGCGTCGGGTCCTCGCCGAAGGTCTCGTCCACGCGGCCCCAGCGGGTGTCGCGTGCGATGCACAGCACCGGGGAGAAGGTCCAATGCACGCCGGTGCAGGAGACCTCCTCGGCGGTGGCGCGGCCGGCGGCCTCGATCTTGGCCGGGTCCCAGCTCACGGCCATGCCCAGCTGGGAGGGGAAAATGGTGGCGCCGGGCCAGAACGAGTAACCGTGGATGCAGTCGTCGCCGATGACCAGCGGGATGCCCAAACGGGTCTGCTCGTTGACCATCTTGACGGCGCGAGGCAGATCGGCGGGACTGGTATGCAGGATGGAACCGACGTGCTTGTTGACGATGAGGTCCTCCAAATCGCCGCCTCGCGCGTCGAGCTGCATCATCTGGCCGACCTTCTCCTCGAGGGTCATGCGGGAGAGCAGGTCGGCGATGCGCTCGGCGTCAGGCAGATTCGGGTTCTTGTAGGGCGGGGTCGCGGTGTCCTGGGTCATGGTGTCTTCGCTTTCTTCGATGAAATCGAACAACTATAATTACCATTTGGTAATTTATCACCTCAAAAAACGACACGCAAGCCGGACGTGCGCATCGCGTCGCGTCACGGCATGGCCCGTCGTAGCAAACGGCACCCATAGGAATCAAGAGCCCGCGCACAGTCGGCGGCAACCGCGCAGGCGTCGCACAGCACACGGCGTATAGCGCAGCGCACATCGAAAATCAGAAAAACGACCTCAGCAGTATCCGTCCCACAACGGCGAGGGGAAGATGGCCGGCTCCAGCGAAATCCATTCGTCATTGAGGTCGATGGCCGGCTCACGCAGCCATCGCAGCTGTATGCCGTCCATGATCTCCAGAGCGCGCCGCACGGTGGGACGCACTTCCTCGAAATCCCCGAACGATTCGGGAACACGCCAATCGAAATGCGAGTAATACGCCCAGATGGAGTCCGGACGGCCCGCGAACTCGTCGTGCAGCGGATGGTCGGGATTGAACGATTCGACCTGGAGCATCGAGAACATCTGGACAAGCCTGGGCCGCTTGGAATTGTGACGCACCAAAAAGCGCAGGTATGCGGGCAGTCTGAGGTTGCCGGGCTCTGAACCCGGCAGACCCGTGGCCATGAAGTCCTCGATGTTGCCGGACATGTTGTAATTCTCGCGGTACACCATCGCCAGCAGGTTGTCCTTGCTGCCGATGTACCGCAGCACACCCTGCTTGGTGACGCCCACCACGTCCGCCACATCCTGCACGGACATGCCGTTGTATCCGCGCTCGGAAATCAAACGGACCGCGGCGTCGAGAATCTCACGACGCCGCTCCTCGGGGGACTTGCGGACGCGCTTGGGCTGGGATGCGGTTGGTGTGGACATAGTTGACCAGTGTAAACCAACCGCATTCCGATGGCGGCACGGGACCACCGCCCGCACCCGGATGTGTCGCACATCGGCGACGTGGTCCGTACGCCGCATGTCCATGTCGCGCATCGGCCAAGTGGCGTGCATCCATGTCGCGGGGCCGCGGCGCGCGCCACCATGCAGACCCGCTACACCGCCACTTCACCGCACCGCTACACCATCACATCGCTACATCGCGCGCAGCAACGGTTCGGCGAGCGCCTGAATCACCGCCGGTGGCATGTGCGAATCGTCGAAACGATGGCCGGGGTGGTCGCTCGCGGCGCTTTCCAGCGTGTGCAAGGCGCCCAACGCGCCGGCGCCGCTCTCGCGGATGAGCGCATACGCCCGCTCCTTAGTCAGATAGTCGATCTGCGCGTCGTAGAGCACCGCGAAGGCGTCCGCAAGCGCCGGATCGTCGGCGATGCGCAATCCGTCGGCGTCAATTACGACTTCCGCCTCCACCGGCACATCGGCTACCGTCAGCGACAGGCTCAGCGATTCAGCATCGTAGGCCGTCTGCGCCTCGACCGGTTCGCCGCCGACGCTCGCCGACAATGCGGCGCTCGGCGCCACGCCGCGGAACGTGACGGTCCACGTACGTCGTTCGGGTACGGCCGCGGCATTGCCGGCGACCGGCGCGATGATGAATCGGGTCTTGACACAATTAGCCGCGCCGCTGCGATCCGCCGCACCCCGCATCACCGAGTCCGGTATCTCCGCACTCTGCACAGCCGCGCCCTCCACATCCGAGCTACCGGAGGACTGCTCTGACGCGCCGCCGGCGACGGCCTCTCCCCCACCCCACTGCAGGGTCAGCGACGTAACCGCCAAGGCCGATTCGTCCGGCCGGGCCTGGTTCGTGCCGTCATCCTCCTTGAGCTCGAACGCGCCGGACGCGCCGGGGAAGACCGTCACCTCGAGGTGACGCGGATTCCCCACGGTGTTGATCGGACCGTTGGATTCATCCAACCGCTGCAACGGCACGATGCCGCCGGCCTTGGCGAATACGGGGATGCCGTTCAGCCCGCGCCATACCTCGAACTTGCGGCCATCCGCCGGACGGGACTCATAGCGACGGCCGGTGAGGAAGTCGAACCAGGTGCCCTGCGGCAGCCATACGTCGGCCTTGGCCATCTGCACGCTGCGATCCGCCGGCGCGACGATTGGCGCGACGACCAGCTCGGTGCCGAAGCGGAACTCCTGCTCCACGTCGTATGCGGTGCGGTTCTCCGCCGCCTGCCAGTACATCGGCTCGACCAGCGGACGGCCCTCGACGGCCGCGCGCCAGTTCATCGAATACAGGTACGGGATGAGCTCGTGGCGCAGGCGCAGGGCCGTATCCATCGCGGCCTCGGTTTCGGGATGGAAGTTCCACGGCTCCTTGCCGTTGAACGGCGAATCGGTGGAGTGGAGGCGGTTGATGGGGCTGAAGGCGCCGAGCTGGTACCAGCGCGCCTCAAGCTCCTCGTCGCGGTAGCCGAACATGTGACCGCCGATGTCGTGGCTCCACCAGCCGTAGCCGATGTTCGACGCCGTGGCGGTGAAGTACGGCTGGAATTTCAGCGACTCCCAGGTGACCACCGTGTCCCCCGAGAAGCCCACCGGATAACGGTGCGAGCCGGGACCCGCGTACCGGGAGAAGGTCAGCGGCCAACGGCCATCACGACCCGAATCGAGATAGTGCATGTGGTTGAGCATCCACAATGGGTCCAATCCCTTCTGCCGCGTCACCCCACCCTGCTGCCAATCCAACCACCAGAAATCGGTGCCCATGGTCTCGAGCCGGTGGTGGAGGCGGAAGTAGGCGTCCATGAAGTGCGGGCTGGTCAGGTCGAACTCGACCGGGTCTCCGCTCGCAGGGTCGATGCCCATATGCCGTGCCGCCTCGCCGTACCCGTCCTCGTAGGCGCGGATGCCGTCGCGCGGATGCACGTTGAGCGTGGTCCTGAGGCCATGCTCATGCAGGGTGCGCTGGAACCGCTCGGGATCGGGGAAGAACGCGCGGTTCCATGTGTATCCGGTCCAGCCGGAGCCGTACTTGGGGTCCACGTCGTCCACGAGATGCCAATCCATGTCGATCACGGCGGTGGTGAACGGCAGGCCCTCCTTCTCGAACCGGCTCACAAGCTCCATGTATTCGGTTTCGGTGTAGCGATGGTAGCGACTCCACCAGTTGCCGAGTGCGAAGCGCGGCAGCAACGGGGTCGGGCCGGTGAGCCGGTAGAAGTCCCGCACGGCTTCGATGTACCGGTGTCCATAGCCAAAGAAATACAAATCGATGCCATCGTTGTCACGCGGCACGACCCATGTGCCGAACGGGTTCGCCTCGCCCTTGATCTCGGCAGCCTCGGCGCCTTCGACGATGACGTTCGAGGCGGAGTCGTCCAGCACGGCCCAGCCGTCGCGGGAGACGACGCCGAGGCCCAGTTCGGTCTCGCCGTTCACCTCGTCCAGCGTGCGGGCGGTGCCGCGAAGGTTGCCGCGCTGCGCGTCACCGTAATGCCAGGTGTTCATCTGCGAGTTCGCCACGCCTTTGACCACGATGCTGAGGCCCTCCTTACTGAAGGGCTGCATGTCGTAGGTCAGACGCAGGGCCGGCGTATCGACGATGAGCAGGCCGTTGCGGACCGTTTGCGTAAAGTGTGGGGCGGCCCCGTCCGGTTCCATACCGTCTGCCCCCTCACCGACCCCGAGCCAGTTGCGGTCCACCACCATCTGGGTGGCGCGGTCCTCGAAACGGCCGTCATCCTGCCATTCGAGCCGTATCAGCGATTCGGTGAGGACGCCGATGCGCCAGCGGTCGCCCTGAATCACCGCCTTGGGGTTCATAACGGGGTTGGTGCGCAGTTGCGGGAAGGTCATGCCGTGCTCCTTTGCGGGTGTGCCTTGGGTCCGTCGCGCGCCGAATGCACGCCGGTCGAGCACTCGTTACGAGCACCCGTCAGGCAGGTGCGAAACGCACGCCAAGCACGCGCGACGGATCATCGTCATGACAACGATAACATCATCAATTGACGCTCACCCGGCGCAACACCCCACACCGAACCCCAGTCCCATCGATGAGTTACGATGAATTCATCGATGACGATTAAGGCTTAACGAGGGGACCGCCATGGGCAGACTGCATGAAAGCGCCACGATTGAATTCAAACGACAGCTCAACGATGCAGCGAAACGAGAGATCGTCGCTTTCGCGAACTCCGAAGGCGGCGACCTGTACATCGGCATCGACGATGATGGCATCCCCGTCGGCGTGGATGACCCCGATGCCGTGATGGGCGGCATCGGCGACATGATCCGCAATGCCATCAGACCGGATCTGACCGCATACACCTCCATCGAATGTGAATCGATGGAGGATGGCGCTGGCGTCATGCGCAACATCGTCCACGTCACCGTACTGCGCGGCGTCAAGCGCCCCTACTATCTCACCGGCAAGGGCATGCGCCCAACCGGAGTGTTCATCCGCCACGGCGTTTCCGCCGTACCCGCCAGCGAAGAACGCATTCGACAGATGATTCGAGATGACGACGTCACGGCGTTCGATGCATCCGTAAGCATCGACCAAGACCTGACATTCAACGAGGCAGATGCGATATTCGCCCGTCAACAGGTGCCTTGGGGCAAGCCCCAACAACGGTCATTGGGGCTCATCAATTCAGATGGGCTGTACACCAACGCCGCGGCCCTGATTTCGGACCAATGCCGACATACCATCAAATGCGCCGTATACCAAGGCAATTCGAAAGCGCGGTTCCTTGCACGTCAGGAGTTTCAGGGATCGTTACTGCAGCAGCTGGACGATGTATGTCGTTATCTGGAACTCAACAATCCGATACGTTCCGATATCGTGGGCCTGTACCGCAATGACACCTATGCCTATCCACCAGCGGCCCTGCGAGAGGCTCTGCTCAATGCCGTGGTACATCGCGATTACGATTATTCAGGACCCACCTTGGTCAGCATCTATGCCGACCGCATCGATTTCGTATCGCTTGGCGGACTGGTGAAGGGCATCACGCTCACAGATCTCACCAACGGCATCTCCCAACCTCGTAACACAGTGCTGGCAAACACGTTCTACCGGCTGGAACTTATGGAAAGCTACGGCAGCGGCATTCCCAAAATCATGGAAGAGTATGCCGGCAACAGCGAATCACCCATTATCCGCATCACGCCAAGCGCATTCACCCTGAGTCTTCCTCGATTGGACGGCACCGGAAACGGGGGCAATCCGGTTCACGCCAATCCAACCGATGGGCCCGACATCAGCGATTGGTTCACCGCCAGAAATCCCTTCCCCTCCGGTCCCGCCATTCAGGAGAAGGGTAACGTTCAAATCGCCGTCCTCAACGGATACCCAACCGGAAAGGGAGTGGGCACTCTCACCCTGGAACCGGCCGCCAGTACCACATCTCACATCGACGGCGGTTCCGGCACCGAAGCACCGACCGACGACGCAACGAGGCAAGCGACACGCAACGGCCGCACAGCCATCCCATCGCTGCTCCCATCGGCATCCCATACCGCAACGCCCTCAACGCCGCAAACGAATGCATCCAATTCATCCAGCACCCTGGAGGAGCTCACTTTGGCGTTAATCCGAAGCACCCCCGAAGGCATTTCCCGGCTGGAAATCCAGCAACGACTTGGAGTCAACAAGAATCGAGCGGCATACGCACTGCGCAAACTCGAACATGCCGGCCGCATCATGCCCACGGGTACTGCCCGAAACACCCGGTATGTCGCGGCGTGATGAGGTGCCGCGTATTCCCATGATTGTTGGCGTCGATTCCAGCCAGGAAGTCGAACCGCCGCGCCACCCTGCGTTCACCTGAAACCGGTTGAATGGGGTGGGAGAATCAGTAGAAGGGAGTCACACATGGAAGCGGAACCAAACTGGATCGAAGGCGACCCGAAACTGGCACGCATCATCTGGCTACGGCGACGCGGCCACTGGCTGATCGTCATGATCACGGTCGGCTCGTTCGCCATGGCGATAGTCGGCTTCCTCTCCCCGTTCGTGGGCACTCATGGTGGCGAGCTCACGTTCTGGGGTTGGGTGCTGTTCGCCATGATCCCCATATCCTCGATCGCGCTGACCATCCTCTACCTCTATCACCGGTTGAAAGGACGGCCTGCCGACCTGCTGGCCGTCCCCACCGGCGACTGGCATACACAGCCGCTCGCCCATCCGGACACCACGGACAGCGACGGCGACCCCGTGAAAAGCGACATCAAATATCTCCTGTTCACGCCGGACGTAACCCGAACCATCACACTCCCCGCCCGACAGGGGACGGACACGGGAACATGCACGTTCATCATCAACCATGGTTGGGCCCGATTCGCCGGCGAAAGCAACACGGCACCGGTCAAACAACAGGAGGAAGGAAATCGTCGCATGGCGTGGCTGGAACCAAGACTCACCTACGACGATGATTCGAAAGCGCTGACGGTGTCCGCCTGACCGCCTGCAGGGTTCCCATTGGACTGGGTATTCCTGATTTGGTTGAATCCGGCTTCAAAGTATAAGCGCCACACGCATCTTTGGATGGCTTGTCTTTGACGTTACGTCAAAACCCAACAATCGATCGACGAAGTCCGATACCCCAAGCCAAAAGCGCTGTGAGCAACGGGAAACCGCCATCACAGCGCTTTATACTTCGGTCCGACACATCGGGCCGACACATCGGGCCCGGCATGTCCGGCGCTTCAGCCCAACGCGTCAGTCCAGCACGAAGGTGTTGAACGAACGCGGGGCGAGCGTGGCCTTGATGCCGCGAGAGGCGTCGGACGGGTCGGCGAACTCGAACGGCATTTCGGTTTCGAGGGCGTTCTGCGCCACCACGACCACCGTGCCGTCCGGGTTGCGGAAGGCGATGGCCATCGAGTTGAAGTGGCCGGTGGTGCCCAGCAGCACGGCACCCGGACGCACGTACTTGGAGAAGTGGCGCATCACGTAGTATTCGGGGTTGCGGCGCACCTCGTGCGTATCGGCGGTGATGGTGAACAGCGAGTTCTGCCACCAGCCCCAAGTGGAATCCTGATCGTCGAGGATCATGTTCCAGTAGGTGTAGGCGGTGGCGCCGTTGCGAATGTAGTGGTTGATGAGGTGGAACACGTATTCGGCGTATTCCCATGTGTTCCGGCCGTCGCCACACTCGGACTCGGACTGAATGAGCTCGATCTCCGGCCACGATTCGTGCGTGCGGGCGATGCAGTTCTGTCCGGCCCACTGGTAGGCGATGCCCTTGATGTAGTGGCGGGCGCGGTCATCGAAGAGGATGTTGTCCACGAAACGGTTGTAGTTGTTGAGCGCCATGCCGTAGCCGCCGCCGGTCCACTTCATGTCCTCCGGGCCGTTGAGCGTGCCCAGCCAGATGTCGGTGTCGAGCCCGGCCTCATCGAACGCCGGTCCGAGGTAGTCGCGGATGAACTCCTTCAGGGCATCGGAATCCCACAGGGCGCTCGGGAACTTCTGATCGGCGAAGACCTCGTTCTGCACATGCAGCTGGTTCACGGTGATGCCATGCTCGGCGTAGGCCTGAACATACTTGACCAGATACTTCGCGTACGCCTTGAGGTTCTCCGGCGTGCGGATCAGACGGCCGTAGTTGTAGGCCTTCGGGCGCTTCATCCAGGTCGGCGGGGACCAGGGGCTCGAGAACAGGCGCATATCCGGCTGCCATTCCTGCGCACGGTGGATGTACGGAATCAGGGTCTCCTCGTCGCGTTCGACGGAGAAGCGCTCCATGTCGTAGTCGCCCTCGACCTCGTCGTAGCTGTACCAGTGGTCGGCGAAGTCGTTGGCACCCACGGGCGCGCGGTTGAACGTGAAGTTCATCTCGTCGGGGCTGAACAGCTCCTTGATGATCTGGTCGCGTTCGGCTTCGGTCACGGTCTGCAACGGCAGCCAGCCGAGCTCGTTGAAGCAGCCACCGAAGCCGCGCAGTTTCTGGTACTCATTACCATCCAGCTGCAGGTCCGGCGCTGCGGTCGCGCCGGTGGCGGCGAGTTCGGCCGTGCGGTCGATGAGCTTGGCGTCCTGGGTGGTGGCGATCCATGTGGTCATGGTGTGGACTCCTTCGTTGGCTAGATGCCAGTTGGTTGTGTGCCGGCCTGCGGTACCGCGCGTGCCATATGCCCGCACACGGGTTCCGCCGACCTGCGACTCTTCGTTGAGTTATGTCTGTACTGACTGTTCGCTACCGGACTTTTATCTAGTAGTTACTAGATAAAATGATAATACAAAGTCAGCAATCGCAGTATCGGCGTGTCTCCCGCATGCAACGAGACGCAACGCACTATCTACTTTTCGGTAGATAGTTTAGTCAACGTAAAAGGCCGCCCCGCAGCTCCCCTTCCAGAGAAACCACAGGACGACCTCCATCCTTAGCATGTCAATCGAGCACAATACGCAACGTGTTGACAGAGGCAGGGGCCAACCGAACCGCGATTTCGCAGGTGGATGTACCCGGACGAACCTTCACCCGCTCCTCGTCCGCAATATCGACGTCCCGCGCACGCACCATATCAGGCGCGTCGGCAGTATTGCAATCATGCGGATCAGCCGAAGCCAGCTCACGCATCCGCACAACGCGCGCACCAGCGGGCAACACCAGCGTCGTTTCGGCCACGCTCCCCATATGCGCGTTGGTCAGGTTGACGAACAATTCGCTACCGTCGCCCGACTTGGAGGCGAACACATACACATGATCGTCATCAGCGTCGGCACGCGGCACGTCGAGCGCCACGGCCCCACGATGCGGTTGATACATCATGAACACGTCGTAATTCGGTGTAAGGATGGTCTGATCCCCTTCGGTCAGGATGAGCGAATTGAGCACGTTGATGGTCTGCGCGTTGCAGGCCATCGAGACCTTGTCACAGTTGCGCTGGAGCAGGTCGAGCGTCAGCGCGGTGGTAACAGCATCGCGCATGGTGACCTGCTGCTTCAGGGCCGGACGAGCGAAGAAGGCAGGCTTATGCCAGTTGCCCCATTCTCCGATGATGAGGTCCACATGTGTCAGCTTCGTATCCATTGCGGTTTCCGGTTCGGCGATGAGCGCCAGCCCGTCATTCATCAGCCGCCACTGGTCACGCAGGATGTCCTCCAGCTCCAGGCATCCGGCGATGACCTTGTCCCAACCATGTTCGTCGAATTCGGTGGGCGTGTCCGCATCATCGTCAACGTTCCAGTTGTAGAAATGCAAGTCATACCCGTTGATGCGCGGCTGGCGGTATTCTGCGAGTCCCCGGAAGAAGTCCTCGGTCCATTTGACGCGCTCACGCGGCTTGTTACCGTCCGGCCCGCATGCGATGGCATACATCGGCGAAGGAGCGAATACATCGGTGGTGAACGACGGCATGGCGGAGGCAAAACGACGATATTCGTCAAGGTAGGTGGACGGAGTCATCATGCCGCCTCCCGCCCATACCTCGTTGCCGATGCCCCAATATTTGACGCCGTAAGGCTTCTCGTGACCGTTGGCGGCGCGCTCAAGTGCCAGATCGGTGGGCTGCTCGCGGTTGCAGTATTCCATCCAGTCTTTCATCTCGGCCACGGTGCCGGAGAGCATGTTGATGTTGATCCACGGCTCGGCGCCAAGCATCTCACACAGACGCAGAAACTCATCAGTGCCAAAAGCGTGGTTGTCGAGCTCATAGGTGGCAAAGTTTTCGTTGAATGTGGTCCTGCGTCCGACGCGCGCCCCTACACCGTCACGCCAATGGTAGGTGTCGGCGTAGCAACCGCCGGGCCAACGGATGACCGGTGGCTTGAGAGCACGCAGCGCATCGAGCGTGGCCTTGCGATAGCCGGATTCGTTCTCAATGGGCGAGTCTTCCCCCACCCATAGGCCCTCGTCGATGCATTCGCCGAGGAATTCGATGAACTGGCCGTGCAGCTTGGGGTCGATGCGGCCGATTTCCTGATTCGGGTTGATGAATACGGTCATGGTCGTTTCCTTTCTGCCTGCAAACCCTTCAGTGCGAAGGCCTCGCGGCCGGATGCTGATTTGATACGAATCCGGGTCGCGGGGCCTAGAGTAACGGGTCGGGTTTACTTCACCTTTTTGATCAGCATGATGAATACGCAACCGGCCACAGCCAGCGCGATGGCGGCCGGGAACACCAATGCATAGGACTTGGTGGCCACGACGATGGAGGACGTGACAATCGGTCCAACCATCTGGCCGAGCGTGGTGGCGATGTTGAGGATGCCAAGGTCCTTGCCGGCCTCCTCCTCGTTGGGCAGCACATCCACGTTGAGCGCCTGATCCACGGAGCCGTACATTCCGTAGCCGAAGCCGCCAATGGCGGAGAAAAGAATCATGCCCATCGGGCTGTGCATAATCCACGGCAGGGCGTAGCCGACAGCGAGCAGAAGACTGGCGACCACGACCGGCACCTTGCGACGACCGATCTTGTCGGAGATGGGGCCGGCGGACAGGGCGGAAATCAGGGAGACGACCATGAGCACCAGCGACATGATGGACAAGGTGGAACCCGCGGACTTGTCGTCAAGTCCGATGTAATCCTTGAGGATGTACAACTGGTAGTTGAGAATCATGTAGTAGCTGAAGAGCAGGAACGAACGGCCCACAAAGGCAAGCCAGAAGTCGCGGGCGCCCTTGACCGGAGGCTTGAAGCTGACGAGGATGCTCTTGAAATCGGCCTTCTGCTTGGGCATGTCCTTGCTGGAGGCCTCGCGAGGCCAGAACACGACGGTCAGAATGCCGGAAAGGGCCATGACAATGCCGGAAATGATGAAACCGGGCATCATCATCGTGATGAACTGGGCGCCGACGATCTGCCCCAGCGCGGAGCCGAACAGAGTGCCGGCAGAGATGAAGGCGGACATCGTGCCACGCATGTCTTCGGGCACACGGTCGGACAGGGACGCGACGACCGGTGCGATCATCATGTTGAGGCCCACCATAGCCAGACAGTAGCTGACACCGATGCTCACGCCGTCAGGCAGGAAGCCGATGAGGAAAAGCGTGACGCCGGCGAGCAGGCCACCCGACGCAATCCACGGAGTGCGTCGGCCGAGAACGGAGCGGGTGCGGTCGGACATATTGCCGACAACAAGGTTGGAGATCAGGGACGCAAGCGCGGTGGCGGAGTTGAGCACGCCGAAAATCGCATCCTTGGATTCAGGGGCGATGATGGATAGGCGCTGCGGCAATAGCACAGCCGCAACAATCTGGAGCGCGAGCATCCAGCAGAATGAAAAAATAAAGAACGCCGCGCAGAAGCGTGTCTTGTCAATCTTCGAAAGCACGGTGGAGGCGGGCTTGGCTTGAACCGCCGCCGAGCTGTTGTCCTGTGACATGGGAATCTCCTTATTCCTTGCACTTCTTTATAGCCTCTTCCCACCCATCAGCGGGCGCGATTCGGCTTGTGTTCGGGTAAGCAAGCGCCGCTTGCCCGACATCCACTATCTTATATCTTAAAAATATAAGATAGTGTTCGGCGTGTCGAATAAAAGCCTTACGTTTCCAGCCATCTCATGTGCTCTTCCGATCCGACGGGCTCACGGACAATCGCCGGTGATACCCTCGTGAGGACGTGAATGAGGAGGGACCCGTGATTTCGATCAGCAATCCGCTTCGTCGCAGGACAAGGCTCACCCCGGAACAGCGACGTGAGCAAATCGCGCAAGCGGCCGTGACGATCATCGCGCAGTACGGCTCATACGGCTTCTCCATGCAGAGACTGGCCGACGCGGTGCACATGACCGTGCCCGGTCTGAACCACTATGTCTCCAGCCGCGAAGAGGTACTCGCCCTGGTCATCGAGACATACTACGACACGGACACCGGCACCTACACCCCCCTGCCCGATACCAACGACGGCCATAACGTAAGCATGCCCGCCTATCTGCGCAAACTAGTGAAATCCAATGCCAGCCGCCCGGAAATGGTGGCGCTGTTCATGCAACTGGCCATCGAATCGGCCAATCCGCATCATCCAGCACATGAATTCTATAGGGACCGTCACGCCACGATTCTCAAGGATATGATGGCCATTGACTGGAATCTGCCACCCTATTACCGCAACCCCGAACATCTGCATGACCTCATCGTCACCGCATTCTTCGCCATGGACGGCGTACAGGTACAGGCTATGACCAATCCGGGTGAAGATATGGTCCAGCTCTGGGCGCGCGCCGAACGCACGCTCTTCCCCTCCCCCACTTGGGACGGGTATCGCTAATGTGCGGCTCGCACACTATATGCTCGCCCACCATGTAGTAAATGGCCCACGGTGTAGGGAGCGGTTTTTGTGTTTTGGCGGAATTCCGCCGTTTTGCATCCCTACAGCGTGGGCCGTTTACTACATCATGGGGATTTCCCTACACGGTGGGGCAATCCCTACAGCGTGGGCTATGCCGTGGAGCTGCACCGTGGGACGACGCCGCGGGGGCCACGCCGCATGGCCGCGTACCACGCGCGCTCAGCCGACGATGACGATGAGGTTCCAGCGCGGGATGGTGAGCTCGTCGCCCACCGCGACGGGCAGACCGGGGCGGACGGCCAGCGAGGCGGAGGCGGCCTCGTCGATCAGCCCGTCATGGCCAATGACCTGCGGGGCGACGACCACCGAACCGGCGACCGGGCTGTCGAAGGTGACCGACTCGGCGGAGTAGTTCAGCAGGTAGGTGACCGTCTCCCCCGCCGAGTTCACGCCCTGACGGACCACAACTTTGCCGGCGAGCGCCGATCCAGCACCCTCGACCCCAGCATGCTCGACGGCCTCGCGCATCACGGCACGCATCGTATCGGCGTCGAGCAGCGTGCCGATCCATTCGGCACTGCCCTTGCCGAATGCGTGGCGGGTCACGGCCGCATAGGATTCCCATGCGTAATGGCCGTAGCGGGCCAGCACTTCAGTGACGGAATCAGATGTAACCGCAAGGCCGGCACCGGAATCGGTCACGGCCGCCGCACCAACGCCGGACGACCCCACCGCACCAGAATCGTCCGAAATCCCGGCCGTTTCGGCGTCGCCAGCGCCAGCGCCCACGCCCACGCCACCGGCATCGCCCGCGACACTGCCCGCAGCACCGCCAGCCACATCAGCGCCAGCACCCGGCACTCCGACCTTGAGCAGCTCGATCAGCGCCTCGGCCTGCGCGTCCGGCGTGCCAGCGAGCGCGGCATCGTCCGCAAACGCCACACCCACGCGGCCCTTCGGGCGGGTGAACTGGTTGTAGGTCATGCCGAACACGTCGGTCAGGCCGTGCGGCGCGCGGTCATGCCAGACGGTCACCTCGTCATCGGTGACGAACGAGCGCATCGTGGAGACCAGATGGCCACCACCGGCCACGAAGCCGCGCAGGCGTGCGATGGTCTCCTCCGGCGCGCAGTACAGCGCCGGCGTCACGATCATCGCGTACTGCGCAAGCCGTTCGCCGGGCGCATCCACGGGCAGGAAGTCGCATTCCACGTTGAGCTCGAACAGCGCGTCGTACACGCGGCGCACGATGTCGTTGTAGTTCACGCCGACGCCATCCGGGAAACCGGTCTCCACGCGCGACCAGTCAAGCGCGGACAGCGCCTCGTTGGACACCATGATGGCCACCTTGTTGCGCTTCCTGAGGTGCACGAGACGCTCGCCGACCTCCGGTCGGGCCACCTCGCGGCCGAACACGCCGGCCTCCTCGTAGGTGGGGTTCGGCTCCATGTCGTGCGAGAGCAGGCCCTTCCAGTAGGTCTCGAACGAGTTGTGGATGGAATGCCAGTGCCAGTATTCGACCATATCCGCACCGGAAGCCAGATGCGAGTAGGCCTGCAGGCGCAGCTGACCGGGGAACGGCACCCATCCGTGCTGGCCCTGCGCCTCGGTCTCGAGCACCAGATAGTTGGCGCCGTTCTTGGTGGAGCGGGTCATGTCGCCGCCGAACGCGATCTCCTTGCCGGTCAGGTCGTCCTCGGTGGGATGGTAGATGTCCACGCCGGTGATGTCCACGGCGGCCGACGCCTTGAAGTGGTCGACGGCCGGCTGGATGCCGTACGAGTACCCGCGCCATTCGAAATCGAAGTTCTGGGTGACGAACTGGTCCTCGCGGGCGTATTCGCGCACGATACCCGTCTGCCAGGCCAGGAATTCGGCGACCTGCGCACGGCGGAACCGGTCGAACTCGCCACGCAGCGACTGGTTGATGGAGTTGGTGACGTCCGGGAAGTCCTCCCATGCGTCCACGCGGTTGGACCAGTAGTCGAGACCGAAGTGGGCGTTGAGCTGGTCCAGATCATCGTGGAACTTCTCGCGCAGGTATTTGACGAACAGCGCCTGCATGTCCGGGCTCACGGAATCGTAGTACTTGGTCTCGTTGTCCACCTGATAGCCGATGACGGCCGGATGGCTGGCCACATGCTCGATGAGCCGGCGGATCACGCGCTCGCCGTAGAAACGGTAGGCGGGGTTGACGATGTCCATGATCTGGCGCGGGCCGTACTTGCCCGGGCCGTTCGACGTCACGGCGAGCACGTCCGGATGCAGGCGCACGAGCCAGGCGGGCACGGCGTAGGTGGGAGTGCCCACAATCACCGCGATGCCGTGACGGGCGGCGGCGTCCAGCGCGTGGTCCACATGGGTGAAGTCGAAGACGCCGGGCTGCGGCTCGCATGTGCTCCAGGTCGATTCGGCGATGCGGATCACGTTGATGCCGGCCGCATCCATCATCCGCATATCGGTTTCGATGCGGTCGGCGCCTGCAGGCATGTATTCGTCATAATAGGCCGCGCCGAACAGGATGCGGTCCACGCTGGTCTTGGTCATCAAAGGCTCCTTTGCGCTATGGGCTGGTTGGGGGAGGCTGGTTGGGGGCTGGTTGGATACGCCTATCGTAGGTCGAATGTCGGGGGCGTTGTCAGGCCGTCGATAAGTCACGCGACGGCCTGAAGCGAATGCTTTGGAAACGATGATGCCGGACTGGCCTGAATCGGACCGGCCCGGCACATCGTAACTGATAGGGGGAGGAAGAGGAAGGTGTCGCGCGGGCCGCGAAGAAGAGGAAGACGGCCCGCACGACTGTGGCGTACGACTGTACGGCTATGGCTGGCGGACGACTGCTGGCAGCCGCCCGGCCGGCGCGTAATCGGCGTGCGTAGGAATCGCTTACTTGACGCCCTTGATCATCATGATGAACACGCAGCCGAGCAGCGCGAACACGATGGAGATCGGGAACGCGGCGGCGTAGCCGAGGGTCACGGTGATCACGGACATGAGCACCGGGCCGAGCATCTGGCCGAGCGTGGTGGCGAGGTTGAGCACGCCAAGGTCCTTGCCGGCCTCCTCCTTGTTCGGCAGCACGTCCACGTTGAGGGCCTGGTCCACGGAGGAGTAGACACCGTAGCCGAGGCCGGCGATGCCGGCGTACAGGAACATGCCCATGGTGGTCGGCATGAGCCACGGCATGGCCATACCGATAGCGAACAGCACGGAGGCGGCGATGACGGGCAGCTTGCGGCGGCCGATAACGTCGGAAATCGGGCCGGCGACCACGGAACCACCCAGCGAGACGACCATGGTGATCACGGACATGGTGGCCATGGCGGCGCCGGCGGCCGTATCGTCGAGGCCGATGTACTTCTGGAAGATGAGCAGCTGGTAGACGGTGATCATCTGGTAGCTCAGCAGCATGCACAGACGGCCGGCGAATGCCTTGTAGAAGTCGTGGGCGGTGGAGAACTTCGGCGGGATGAAGCTGCGGAGCACATCGGTGGCCTTGCCTTCGTCCTTGGGCAGGAAGTCGGCGGAGGATTCCTTCGGCACGATGAGCACGGCGACGATGCCGCCGAGGAACATGAGCACGCCGGCGAGGATGAAGCCCGGGAACGGCTTCAGGATGAAGGCGGAGCCGATGAGGGTGCCGATCGGGGCGCCGCAGGTCTGGCCGGCGCCGAAGAAGGCGGACATCGTGCCGCGCACGTTCATCGGGATGCGGTCGGAGATCATGGCCACCAGCGGCGCGATCATGGCGTTGAGGCCGAACATGCACAGGCAGTAGATGATGGTGATGGCCACGGCGTTCGACACCATGCCGGTGAGGAACAGGGTGACGCCGCCGAGGACCGCGCCCAGCACGATGAACGGCGTGCGACGTCCCCACTTGGAGCGGGAGCGATCGGACAGGGTGCCGAACAGCAGGTTGGAGACCAGCGAGGCCACGGCGGTGCAGGCGTTGATCACGCCGGTCAGGCCCTCCACGTCCGGGCCGAAGATGTTCTGCAGGTGCTTGGTGAGCAGCACGGCCGACACGATGGCCAGGCCGCTCATCCACAGCAGACCGAAGACCAGGAAGCCAGCGCCGAAGCGGAACAGCGTGGCCTTGTCCATCTGCCTGCCGGTCTCGGGGGACAGCGACGGGTCCTTGCCGGCCGCGGCGATGTTCGCATTGTATGCCGCAAAACGCTCTTCGGCGGAGGCGGTCATTGCATCACTCATCTTTGAACCTTACCTTATTAATTTGTCTTCCCTGACATACCTAACGTCCGTTAGATAGCTTTGACAATACCCCCGCCCACACCTCTCTGTCAAATCATTATCTAACGGTTATTCGTTATAGAAACCAGCGAAAAATCAACGTTTCTTCGCTCACATACGGCACATCGGCGTGTCGCAATCACGATATCTACGATTTGTTAGACCGGAGTTAGCCGCAGTTCCCCGAATCAGTCTCGGCCAAGGCCCGAGGCCGGCCTCGAATCGACTACGACCCAAATCCGGCCCACACTCGGATCACCGATAGTTGTCCCACATCGGCGAGGGGAAGAGCAGCTCCTCGAACGCCAGCCATTCGTCATACAGGTCCACCGGCGGATTGCGCATCCAGCGCAGCTGCACGCCGTCCATGGCCTCGATGCACCGGCGCACCAGCGGTTTCATGGAATCCTCCCACGAACCCATCTGAGGCGGAATGCACCATGGATAGCGGGAGTAATGGTCCCAGACCTCCTGCGGGCGGCCGTCGAAATACTCGTGCAACGGATGGTCGGGGCCCAGCGCCTCAGCCTCCAGCGCGATGTACAGCGCCACCAGCTCGCGCCGTTGCGCGTTGTAGCGCACCAGATAACGCAGATAGGCGGGGAACAGCAGCCGGTCGGGGTCGCTGCCGGGCAGACCGGACGCCATGAAATCGTCCGGCGTACCGAATACGTCATAGTTATCGGTGATGAGCATCGACAGCAGGCCTTCCTTGTTGCCGATGTAATGGAGCAGTCCGGGCTGGCTCATACCCACGGCGTCGGCCACATCCTTCAGGGACGTGCCGTAGTAGCCCTTCTCCCCTACCAGACGCACTGCGGCCTGCGCGATCTCCGCGCGCCGCTCCTCCGGACTCTTACGCACTCGTCTCTGCTTCGTTGCTACCATGAAAGCCAGTATATCGAATAACCGCTCGATATACTGGCTTTCATACAGGGTGTTGGATAGGGCGAACAGCTACGCCCGGCAGAACCTCGCTCGGACGGCCCATCCCACGCCCCTGTTCCCCGACCGCGTCGCAGCGGACGGGGAAGTCCATGCACCGGGTGCCGACCGGCTACAGCCGCACGAGGCCACCGCCGTCCGCGGCCTGCTTGACGGCGGCAAGCACCTCGAGGGTCTTGATGGCGTCCTCCGGCGTGACCAGCGGCGCCTCCTCACCACGGATCATCCGCTCGAAATGCCTGAGCTGCAGGCGGTGCGGCAGTCCTTCGCGCACGCCCTGCACCTCGCAGGTGAACGGCTTGGTCCAGTCGCTCACGCCTCCCGCGTGGGAGAACAAGTGCAGCCGCGGCAACGACAGCGACGCCTTGGTGCCCATGATGTAGTAGGCGTCCGTATCGTACGGGGCGAAGAACGGGTTCTCGCGTGCGGTGGATTCCCAGTTCCACGGGCTTGCCGCGGAATCGGAGAGGGTGATGGTGCCGAGCGTTCCGGACTCGAACCGCACGGTGGCCACGGCGGAGTCCTCCACCTCGAAGCCACGCGCGGCATTGGCGGACATGCCTTGGATCTCCACCGGTTCGCCGATGAGGTAGCGCATGAGATCCACGTCATGCACCATGTTCACCAGAATCGGGCCGGCGCCTTTGGCCCGGCGCCACGGGATGTCGTAATAGGTGTCCGGCTTGTACAGGTTGTACAGCACGGCGACGGTGACGATTCGTCCCAACGCGCCCGATTCGATGATCTCCTTGGCACGGCGCACCTTGGGGTTGTGCCGGCGGTGCTGGCCCACCAACACGGGCACGCCGGAGGCGCGGGCCTCGTCGGCGAAGGCGCGGGCGTCATCCAGATCGTCGCTGATCGGCTTCTCCACAAGCGTCGGGATGCCGTGCGCCACCGTGTCGCGGGCCATCGGCACATGCAGGTTGTTCGGGGATGCGATCACCACGCCGTCGAGCGCGGTGCAGTCGAGCATCTCTCGGTAATCGGCGAACCACGGCACGCCGGCGTCCTTGGCCGTCTGCTCGGCGGCGGGCATCGGATCGGCGATGGCCACGAGCCGGGCGTCCGGATCGTCCTGGATGTAACGGATATGGTCGCGGCCCATGGCGCCTGCGCCGATGACGGCCAGTCGAAGTTGGTCGGTCATGATTGGAGTCTCCTTGATCGTTCTTGGATGTGTGATTGATGGGTGATTTGACGCGTGATTATGCGTGATTGACGTGTTCCGATGATCTCCCCACGGCGCGGGAGCGCACCCGTCTACTTGCGGACCGGCATCATCGTGCCGGCCTTCCGGACCCGGGCGGCGAGCAGCAGTACGATCACCAGTCCGGCGAGCGTGATGCCGGCGGCCGCGTAGAACGCCATGCGGTAGCCGTACGCCTCCGAATGCAGTCCGGTGGCGAGGCGAGGCCCGATCCACGCGCCGAGCGCGTAGCCGAGGAACATGATGCCGTAGTTGACGCCCAGATGCTTGGTGCCGAAGGTCTCGCCGGTCAGCGGCGGGTAGATCACCAGCAGCGCGCCGAACGCGAAGCCGAGCACGATCACGCACGCCACGAAGAACACGGCGTTGTATGCGAAGGACATGGCGATCATGGCGAGCGCAGTGACCACAAGCATGATGGACAGGCACTTGAACGCGCCGAACTTGTCGTACAGCGCGCCGAACGTCAGGCGGCCGAGGAAGTTGGAGATGGTGGAGATGGACACGGCCATCGCGCCGAACGCCGCGGCGGTCATGGTGCCCACCGCACCGACGTGCTCCTGAGAGATCGAGGAGACGGCGCCCACGAGCATCGTGCCGGAGGAGGCGGCCATCGCGTAGACGGCGAGCAGCACATAGAAACGCGGCGAGGAGAGCATGGCCTTGACGTCGAAACTGCCGTCGTCGTCGGACTTCGTGGCCTCGGCAACCGGCGCGGGCTTATCCACGACGGGCGGATTCCAACCCTTCGGACGGTAGTCGGCCGGCGCCGGCTGCACGAACAGCGCGCCCAACGTGATGGTCACCCAGAAAATCACGCCGAGGATCTTCAGCGCATTGGACACCCCGAACGCGCCGGACAGGGCGTTGGCCACCGGGGCGAGCGTGGCCGGGCCGATCGCGGCGGCGGCCAGCAGGATGCCGGAGGCCTTGCCTCGGATGTCCGGGAACCAGCGCTGCGCGGTGGTCAGGGCCGGGTTGTACACGAGACCGTTGCCGATGGCGGCGATCAGGCCGTGGCAGATGTAGAGCATCGGCAGGCTGTCGGCCATGCCGGTGAGGAACCAGCCCAGACCGAACACGAAGCCGCCGACGAGCATCACGGTGCGCGGGCCGAACTTGTCGCAGATGCGCCCGGAGAAGATGCCGGTGACGGCCATGACCGTCTGGAAGATGGAGTAGGACAGGCTCACCTCGGCGGTGCTCCAGCCGTGCTGTTCGGACAGCGGGTTCAGGAACACGCTGAACAGCGCGATCGAGGCCACGAAGAACATGACCACGAATGCCGCGGTCAGGATGCCGTATCGGTTCGGCTCGCGTGTAGTGGTTTTGGTGGAAGTCATGGTTGCTGCTTTCTGCGGTTGTGATGTCATGGGATTACGACGTCCGGCGTCGCGGCATCGCGGAAAATCGTGCGAATCATGGCGAATCGCTGCGCCGGCGTCGTGGATTCGGTGGCCTTACAGCAGACCGCGCTGCTTGAGGGAGTTGATGGCGAACTGTCGGCGGCCGCCCGGCTTGGGCGTCAGATCACCCATCATGAGATGGAATCCGCCGTCCACGCTGATTTCGTCACCGTTGACGAAGTCGGACCGCGGGCTCGCCAGGAACGCTACGGCATTGGCGATGTCCTGCACCTCGCCGATACGGCGGGAGGCGATAAGCCGTTCGCGCTCCTCGGTCACCTTCGGGTCGGCGTAGAACGAGGCGCTCATCGGCGTCTTCACGAAGCACGGGCACACGCAGTTGGAGCGGATGCCGAACGGCCCCCATTCGGCGGCGATCATCTTGGAGAGCATGCCAAGGCCCGCCTTGGCGCATGAATACGCGCCGGAGAAGGTTTCGGGCGAGTGGGACGCGACCGTGGAGATGTGCACGATGCGGCCGGACTTGTGCTCGAGCATCACCTTGCCGAACGCCTGCGAGAGGATGAACGCGCCGGTCAAGTTCACGTTGATGACGTCCTTCCAGTCGGCGAGCGGCAGGTCCTCGAGCGGGGCGAAGCGCAGGATGCCGACCGTGTTGACGAGTACATCCACCGTGCCGAAATCCTCGACGATCCTGTTCTTGAGGATCTCCACGTCGTCCGCATCCGAGACGTCACAGCCGTAGCCGTGCGCGTCCACGCCGTACTCGGCCGCCAGCTGCGCCGCATACGCCGCCGTGTGCTCCTCGCTGATGTCCACCAGCGCCAGTCTGGCTCCGGCGTGCGCGAGTTCGGCTGCGATGGCCGTGCCCATGCCGCCCACCGCGCCGGTCACGACGCATACGTCGCCGGCGATCCCCAGCCAGCCGCCATCCGTTCGTTCATCCGTCATTACGAACCTCCTGTGGTATGTCCGGCGTGCGTCCACGCGCGCCGTGCGCCCGATTTGCCTCGTCATCAACCGTGATGACGTTCGGTTTTCGACAGCTGCGATGCTAAACATTGCCCCGAGGGCAAGGTCAAATCCGAGACGGCCGCGCCGGCGATTCTGCCAAAGACGGCAGTGCCGGGATATGGGATACGGAATACGGGATACGGGATACCGTAGGATACGGGACCACCGGGGATTTGCATGGCACGGCCATCAAGGAGGTTTTCGATGCGGGACGACGACGATCTGCTGACCATCGGCGAGGTGGCCAAACTGGATGGCGTGAGTACGAAGGCGCTGCGCTACTACGATGCACACGGCATTCTGGCGCCGATCGAAACCGACCCGCGCACCGGATACCGCTATTACGCGCCGGACCAGCTGCTGGAGATGGATGTGATCCGGTTATGTCTTGAGGCGGGTGTGCCGCTGGACTCCATCGAGGCTTTCCACCAGACCGACGGCTCACTCGACTGGCGGGCGTTGATGGAGACCGGCCGCGATCGTGTGGCGCGGGAGATCGCACGGCTGCGCACGTTGGAGACCAGTCTCAATGACTATCTGGGCGAAATGACGCGCAAGGCCCGCACGCCGGCGGACGGCGTGGTGCGCTCCGATCTGCCGCCCACATGGATGGTGGGCCGGCCGTGGCCGTACTACGGCGGGCCGTTCGTGCTCAAGCCGTATCTGCGCGCGATGACGTTGCTGCGCACGGCGGTGCGCGAGGCGGGATTGCCGAGACTGCTGCGGCGCGGCATCATCATCGATTGCCGTGAAGGGCGGGCCTATGCCTATCAGCAGTTCGAGCCGGGGATTGCGAAGCCACGAAGCGACGCGGCGGAAAGCGCTATGACGGGGATTGACGCAACGGGGATTGACATGGCAATACCCGGCGCGGCGGGAACCGGAAAGGCGCCAGATCAGGACATCAGCCCAACCGACAACCGCACCGTACCAATCAACGACGCGTCACATGCCGGCGATGATTCCGTCGATTCACCCGACTTCGGATTCGACCCCTCATTGACCGTCTTCCACCCCACCGGAGGCCCCGCCGAGGGACAGGTCATCGAACGCGAATCATTGACGGCCTGTTTCGATGACGCGCTGGCGATGGTCGCCCGCAACGATCCGAACAAATGGCCGCATGCCACAGTCTGTGAGATCTGGGGCAGCCATACCGCCGACGGACGGGTCCGCGTGCGCTACACCCGTCACCGCTGCGGCGTGGGTCGAACGGCATAGGCCCGGTGAGTGCGCAATCCAACGCAATACAGCGCAATACAGCGCAATCTGCGCGTTTACAGGTTCACACCGGCCTCTCATGGCTCCCAAAATAAGCCATCGGCCTGCGGCGATTGGATTGACCAACTCCGCAGGCCGATTCGATAGCGCACCCTATTGCCGGGGCCGCCGCTCCGGACAAGCCCGGGCGATATCCGGAAGCTCCGGGCGGGAGCGCCGCGTTATCTGTGCTTCCGGGACCGTCTTACTCCTGGAACACGTCCGGATGGTTCGGGTCGCCGGGGATGTCGGCAAGCAGACCCTCGAGGCCGAGGAACTCCTTCCAGAACTCGAGCGGCTGACCGTACGGCGACGACTCGCGGCCGTGGGCCTGGATATTGGCCTTGGCCTCGAACACGTCCTCCTCGCGAATGCCGTCGAAGTAGCTTTCGAGACGGTCGCGGTTCTCGGGAATGTAGAACAGCGAGGAGATGATCTCCGTCAGGCGCTCGGCGCGCTCGATGGGCAGCGAATCCCAATGGCGCAGCTCGATGAAGTTCTTGAGGCGCACGTCGTTGAAGTGCGTGGAGATGATGTGGTTGATCTCGTACGGATTGAGCTCGCGGTCCGGGTACACCTCGCCGGCATTCTCGCGGAAGGCCGGGCGATGCAGCTCCTTGGGGCTGGCGCCGGAGGCCACCGCCTCGGGCGTGTGGGTCAGGTCGGCGAACATAAGCGGCGTGGAAAGCACGTCGATGGCGTAGTCCTCCCAGCCGAAGCGCGGGTCGAACAGTCCGGGGATCACGTTGGTGCGCTGGAAATCGAGGAAGTCCCACATGCGCTGGCGCAGCAGCGGGTATGGGTTGATCTCACCCTCGAAGTACGGGGTGTTGCGGAAATAGTACGCCAGAATCGGGCCGATCACCGTGCCGAGGCGCAGCTTGTCGATGGCGTCGCGCTCGTCCACGTAGTCGATGCTCACCTGGGTGGAGGCGGAGCAACGCATCATGCACGGTCCGAATTCGCCCACGCGGCCCAGATAATCGGTCATCGCGTCATAGCGGTCCTTGGGGTTCACGGGCACGTCCACGAAGCTGGACTTGGGCTGGTAGCCGTAGTTGACGAGACGGAAGCCGAGGTCCTTCAGGATCGGATCGGCCTCACGGCGGAACTTCGAGTACAGGGCCACGAGGTCGCTCGGCTGCTTGAGGATGCCAATCGAGGTCTCCACCTGGCCGCCGGGCTCGAGTGAGACGGCCACGCCGGGGCGGCCCAATCCGACCAGATGCCCGTTCTCCCAGTACTCCTTCTCCTCGTCGTAGTAGGGGGCGAGCCTCTTGAGCAACGCCTCGATACCATTCGGCTCGTAGTAGCTCACGGCGGTATCGGTGCCGTTGTGCACGGGCAGATGCTCGATCTCCACGCCGAATCCGCCAGTGCCGCGCTGGGAGCGGCCGTTCTCGAAGAACTTCAGCAGACTGTCCACATGCTTGGGGTTCGGCTTGGCCAGCAGGTGCGCATAACTAATTCTCGGGGTAACCATGATTGGTATCGTATGCGAGCAGGCTTACGGCCGCGCCCGAACGCCCACGAATCCGCTATACGAAAAACCGATAGCAGGCTCCGCTCGGGGTTGGGAGTGGGTTTGGTGTCCCCTCTGACGCACCGAGAGTTCATGCGCGGCAACCGCTCGCGGATGAGACGGCGACGACTCCCCTCAGTCGCTGCGCGACAGCTCCCCTCAGAGAGGGAAGCCAGAAAGAGCGATGCCGCCCAGGACGGTGACAATAGTCCGTTCCGGGGGGGCAAACTTGATGATAAATACAACTTTGCCCCCGGAAGGAGGGGTACGTCTCCTCAGTCGCTGCGCGACAGCTTCCCCAGAGAGGGGAGTCAAGGGGTGATACCGCTTCATAAGGAAGCTGTTGGATTGGTGGGTGGTGTCTCCCGACCGTAAGCTCGGCCGAACGGCCTTGAGTGTGTCGGGAGACACCACCCACCAATCCAACAGCGGCAGTACCTAATCTCAGCCGACTATAGCCGGTAGCATCGGGACAGACCTCGGAGCCTGAATCAGTCGGCGGCGGTGAAACCCTGCGGTTCGCCGGCATCGGCGAACTTGGCGTTGTGGGCCTTCTTGGCCGCCGCGATCATGAGCTTGATGCGGTTGAGCTGGTTGGCTTCGGAGGCGCCCGGATCGTAGTCGATGGAGACGATGTTGGCCTGCGGGTGCAGACGGCGAATCTTACCGAACATGCCACGGCCGGTCACATGGTTGGGCAGGCATGCGAACGGCTGCGCGCAGATCACGTTCGGGCATCCCTGCTCGATGAGCTCGAGAATCTCGGCCGTGAGCAGCCAGCCCTCGCCGGCCTGCACACCGATTGAGGTGACCTCCGCGGCCTTCTTGACGAGCTCCGGCATCGGCTCGTCGCGGTGGAACTTGCCGTGCGAGAGGTCCAGAGCCGCGTTGATCGGCGCGAAGTAACGGTCAAGGCCCCACCGCATGACGGCGTAGGCGAACTGGTTGCCGCCCATGCCGAGGTTGTGCTCGTTCCAGTCGGTGATGTACGGCTTGGTGGTCATGAACTCCATGATGCCGGGCACCACGGCCTCGCAGTCCTGCGATTCGATGACGTCGACCACATGGTTATTCGCGTCAGGCTGGTACTTGACCAGAATCTCGCCCACCACGCCGACGCGCACCTTGCGCGGCACGTCCTTGAGCGGCAGGGCGTCGAAGGACTTGACGATCTCCTTGGCGAGCGTGCCGTACGGCAGCCAACCCCTCTTCAGCCACGGGGTCTTCGCCGCGGTCTTCGAATAGCCATGGTGCTCAATTGTCTCGCGCACGATCACATCCCACTGCTCGTACAGCTTGTTCGCCGAGCCCTGCTCCACCTCGTACGGGCGCACGCGGTACAGGCACTTCATGAGCAGATCGCCCAGAATCAGCGCCTTGACCGCGCGATGCAACATCGGCACGGTGGCCTTGAAGCCGGGATTGTCCTCGAGTCCCTGCGTGGAGATTGCGATGATCGGAATCTGCGGGTAACCCGCGTCGATCAGGGCCTTGCGGATGAGGCCGAAATAGTTAGTGGCACGGCACATGCCGCCGGTCTGGGTGATGGCGAGCGCCACATGGTCCGGATCGTACTTGCCTTCGAGGATCGCGTCGATGAGCTGGCCGATGACCATGATGGCCGGGTAGCAGGCGTCGTTGTTGACGTACTTCAAGCCGGTCTCCACGTCGCTGCGGCTGGCGTGCTTGAGCACGTCGAACTTGTAGCCGCCGGAACGGATGACTGCCTCCACCAGCGACAGGTGGATCGGGCTCATCTGCGGGGCCACGATGGTGTAGTCGCGTTTCATGTTCTTGAGGAACTTCTGGCGGTGCGCGTAGCGGGACATCGTGGCGTTGTTGTGGCCGGACTTGCCCTGCTTGGCCTTGGCATTCTTGGCGCCGGCCTGCGGCTCGTTCACGGTGCCGTCGGAGCCGGACAGTACGTTCCGGGCGTCCACGGCGGCCTTGATGTCGCGCTCGGCCGCCTTGCGGGAGGCCTCGCGCATGGACTTGGTGAGCTTCGGGTTGGCGGCCATCGTGGTGTCGAGCAGCACCTGACGACCCGGCGTGGGGGCCTTGGAGCCGGTCTTGCGGAAGCCCATCGGCTTGGGACCGACGGCTGCGGCACCGGCTGCGGACCGCGCCTGTTCGGATTCGGCCTTGACCTTGGCTTCGGCCGCGTCCACGGCGGCCTGCGCCTCGGCGAGCGCGGCCTTGGCTGCGGCCAGATCGGCCTCGGCCTTGGCCTGAGCCTTGCGCTGGGCCTCGAGTCGCTGTTCGACTTCGGCGGACTTCGCTGCAATCGCCTTGTCGTCCAGCAGCGCCTGATCATGCTTGTCAACACCGGCAATCGCACCGGCAGCGGCGCCGGCGGCAAGCGCGCGGGTGGCCCGCTCTTCGCGGCGTTTGTTGGATTCGCGCTCCTCCACGGCGGCCTTGAGCGAGCGCAGACGAATCTTCGCCGCGCCGAGGTTGGAGACCTCGTCGATCTTGAGCAGCGTGTACACGTCGGCCTTGTCCGCGAGAATCTCGGCCACCTGATCGGTGGTGATGGCGTCAAGGCCGCAGCCGAAGGAGTTGAGCTGCACAAGCTCGAGTCCCGGATAGGAGGCCACGAAGTGCGCGGCCGCGTACAGACGGGAGTGGTAGGCCCACTGGTTGGTCACGCGCAACGGCATCTTGGTCACCGTGCGGTCGCCGACGTGCCGGAACCCGGCGGCGTTCTTGGCGCGCGGGTCGGCCTCGCCTTCGGAGAGGAACTCGGTGAGGTTGAGCTTCTCCCCCGGCTGCAGCTCGCAGATCGAGTCCTCGGAGAGCACCACCATGCCGAGCGCGCAGATGGTCTCGGGGATGCCGTGGTTGATCTCGGGGTCGATGTGGTAGGGACGGCCGGCGAGCACGATGCCGCGGCAGTTGTGTTCCTTCATGTAGGCGAGCGCTGCCAGACCCTCCTGCTGCACGTCGTGCTTGAAGACCTTGTCCTCGGCGTAGGCGGCCTTGACGGCGGTTTCGGCCTCCTCGCGACTCACGTTGGCCCAAGCGAACTCCTCGACGATGCGGTCGACCATGAGCTCGTGGTTGGCGAGGTTGAAGTACGGGTGCATGTAGCGCACGTCCGGGTCGCGCAGCTCGGGCATGTTCGCGCCGACCACCAGCGGGTAGTTGGCCACGACCGGGCAGTTGTAGTGGTTGTCCGTGTTCGGCACCAGGTTCTCCTCGTACGAGACGCACGGGTAGAAGATGGTCTTGATGCCCTTGTTCAGCAGCCACTTGATGTGGCCGTGCACGAGCTTGGCCGGGTAGCAGATGTTCTCGGAGGCGATTGATTCGATGCCGGTCTCGAACAGCTCATGGGAGCTGCGGCCGGAAATCATCACCTTGAAGCCGAGCGAGGTGAGTAGTGTGAACCAGAACGGGTAGTTCTCGTACATGTTGAGGGCGCGCGGGATGCCGATTTCGCCGCGGGTGGCCTTCTTGTCGGTCAGACGGCGGTAGGCGAAGCAGCGCTTGTACTTGTAGTCGTACAGGTTCGGGCGGTCGGAGCGCTTCTTCTTGGCGTCGCCGCCGCGTTCGCAGCGGTTGCCGGTCACGTAGCGCGAGCCGTCGGCGAACGTGGTGATGGTGAGCTTGCAGTGGTTCTGGCACAGCTTGCACACGTCGCGTTCGGTGGTCATAGACAGGTTGTCGAGCGCGTCGCCGGTCAGGATGGAGCTGGCGGTGTGGTGCACGCCGTTGACGATCACCTCGTTGTCGTGGCCTTCGGCGGTTGCGGCAGCGTTGGTCGTGTCCACGCCGGCCATGTCGGCGGAAACGGCGGATTCGGAGACGGAGGTCTGATCGGCCTTGATGGCCTCGGCCGAACCGCCGTCGGCCAGCACATGCTCGTGCGTATCGTCCGCCACATCCTCGTAGTGCATACGGGCGGTCAGGGCAGCACCGAACGCACCCATCAGACCGGCGATGTTCGGACGGGTCACCTCGCGTTCGGTGAGTAACTCGAACGCGCGCAACACGGCGTCGTTGAGGAACGTACCGCCCTGGACCACGACGGTATCGCCGAGCTCACCGGAATCGCGCAGTTTGATGACCTTGTACAGGGCGTTGCGCACCACGGAATAGCACAGGCCGGCGGCGATGTCCTCGATGGAGGCGCCTTCCTTCTGCGCCTGCTTGACGGAGGAGTTCATGAACACGGTGCAGCGCGAACCCAGATCCACCGGATGCGTGGAGGCGAGCGCCTTCTGAGTGAACTCCTGGATGGTCAGCCCCATGGACATGGCGAAGGTCTGCAGGAACGAACCGCAGCCGGACGAGCAGGCCTCGTTGACGGCGATCGAGTCGATCACGCCGTCGGTGATGGCCAGATACTTCATGTCCTGACCGCCGATGTCGATGACGGCGGTGACGCCGGGGCTCACCATTTCGGCGCCGCGGTAGTGGGCCATGGTCTCCACCACGCCCTCGTCCAGATGCAGACCGGTGGTGATCAGGCCCTCGCCGTAGCCGGTGGCGCAGGAGCGGGCGATCCACGCGCCTTCCGGCAGCTCGGACTGGATCTTCTTGACGATGTTGATGGCGGCCGTCAGCGGACTGCCCTCGTTGTTCGCGTAGGAGGACCAGACGATCTCACGGTCGTCGTTGACGAGCGTGGCCTTGATGGTGGTCGAGCCGGCGTCGATGCCCAGGAAGTGCGGGCCGTGCGCTCCCTCGAGCGTGCCGATGTGGACGTGCTCGCGGTGGTGGCGCTGGTTGAACGCCTCGCGGTCGGCCTCGGTGGGGAACAGCGGCGGCATGGTGGGGGTGTTGGAGGGCAGGTTCTCCAGCTCCTCCAGACGCTTCAGGATGTCGGCGCAGGTGCGGGCCTCGAAATGATGGCCTTCGTCGTCGGTGTCGGTGTCGGCCTGCAGCGCCGCGCCGAACGCCACGTACAGGTGGGCGTTGGTGGGCACGATGAACTCGTCCACCTTGCCTTCGAGTGCGCGCTGGAACGCCGCGCGCAGTTCGGACATGAAGAACAGCGGGCCGCCGAGGAAGATCACGGTGCCGTGGATCGGTCGGCCGGAGGCGAGGCCGGCGATGGTCTGCGTGGCCACGGCGGTGAAGATGGAGGCGGCGAGGTCGGGCTTGGCCGCGCCGTCGTTGATGAGCGGCTGGAGGTCGGTCTTGGCGAACACGCCGCATCGCGATGCAATCGGATACAGGTTCTGGTAGCTCTTGGCCATATCGTTGAGGCCGGCCGCATCAGTGTCGAGCAGGGTGGACATCTGGTCGATGAACGCGCCGGTGCCGCCCGCGCACGAACCGTTCATGCGCTGTTCGGGCGTGGGCTTCAAGTACGTAATCTTGGCATCCTCGCCGCCGAGCTCGATGATGACGTCCGCCTGCGGGTATTCCTTGTCAATCGCCTCGGTTTCGGCGATGACCTCCTGGATGAACGGCACATGCATGTTGTCGGCGAGCGCGAGGCCGCCGGAGCCGGTGATGGCGAGGCGGATCGGCTCGTCGCCGCGGCCGATCTCCTCGAGCTTCTTGTGGATGTCCACCAGAAGACCCGCCACGGTGGCGCGCACGTTGGCGTGATGGCGTCGGTAATCGGAGAACAGGGTCTCGGCCAGGGAATCGGACTGGTCGAGCACTACGGCCTTGACGGTGGTGGAACCGATGTCCAGCCCCACACGCAGGGGCTTGGCGCCCTTCGATGCGTTCGTCGCAGGCGCATTCGTCACGTCTGCGGTCGCGTTCGATGCGGTATCAACCATGCTTTCCTCTTACGTTGGTCCTCCGGAATCACCCTCCCCCAGGGCACCATGAGACCGCCACGGGACGGCTGGCAGGTGCACTGCGGACGGCTTCGCCCGGCTACTTCATGGCTTCAGAATAGTCCGACCACCTTCCCAACGAGCCCGCAGCCCGGGTGATTTCGCTCACGGAATGCCGGTAACGCCACAGTTCGCGCCGATATGACGTGTAATGGGCGGCGTTGAGTGCCGACCGTCACCCTCGCATTGTATTGCGATTTGGCCGCCGTTTGCCGGCATTGCATGGAGAACCAAGCTTATCGGCTGCGATTGCCGCGGCACACAACACTGAAAAGAAAGAGCAGACTTCATAAAGTATTTATGAAATTATGATACCATCTTCATAAATCATTTATGAAGTTTGTGCACTGATGGAAAGGTACGGCATCATGGCAGTAACCGCACAATACTCCGCACCCGACTATCCCGCACTCGTGCGCGAAGCACTGGAATACCGTTTCCCACGCCCCGTCAAACGGCATCCGATCATCGACGAATTACCCGAGCCCGCGATGTTCAATCTCGTGCATATCCTCACCGGGATGCGCCGCAGCGGCAAGACATTCCACCTCTTCCAACTCATTAACGACCTGCTGGACGCAGGAACGGCACGCGAGCGCATCCTCTATTTCAACTTCGCTGACGAACGACTCCAGCCCATGCCACCCGATGCGCTCAATCAAGTGGTTACGGAATATTGGAGACAATGTCCGACCGCACGCGAACAAGGCGCATTCCTTTTCCTTGACGAAGTGCAGGAAACCGAACACTGGCAGGGATTCTGCCAGCGACTCGCCGAACACGAACGAATCACCTTAGTCATCACCGGATCGTCATCCAAACTGTCCAGCGAACAAATCGCCACACAATTCCGTGGACGATCGTACTCACATGAAGTGCTGCCCCTCTCATTCCGTGAATACTGCTATTTTCACGGACTCGACGCGCCAAGCGACACCGACAACGCCTTCTCTGCACAAACCGTAACGGCCATGGAATCGGCATTTGACCGTTACCTCATAGAAGGCGGCTTCCCGGGTGTGCAAACACTGCCCAATACCGGACGTATCGATATGCTACAAAGCTATATGCGTGACGTCGTGGCCAGAGACGTGGCCGAACAGTTGGGCCGTGGGGAAATCGCCCTGGCCAACCAAATTGCACTGTTCGTGTTACGCAACACTGCATGTGAACTCGCCGTCAACAAACTCACCGCACAGCTGGAACAAGTCGGATACAAGCTATATTGGAACAAAGCCCGGCGCATCCTCGATCTTATGGAACAGGCATTTCTCTGCTATGAGCTCAACGAATACACTACATCGCTTAAGCCCAATACAACCACTGTGCCGAAAATCTACGCCGAAGACCCCGGTCTGGCCTATGCGGTTTCGCGCGCGAACCAACAGGATGTAGGCAAACGTCTGGAGACCGCCGTCTATCTGGAATTGCGCCGACGTCAGGCGGGAAGACGCACTGATTCCATCACCTCATTGACCATGCCTACGGCCAAACCGGAGAAAGTGGATTTCCTCATAGGCGACGCACTCGGCATCGAACCATATTCCGCCATCCAAGTCACAGCGGATATGACAGCTCCCAAGACCAAGGTACGCGAAATCCGAGGGCTCGAAGAGACCATGAAACGCATGTCCGGCGTGAACGGCACTATCATCACGCTACGGGAGAACGACGTCATTCATACCAGTACCGGAGACATACAGGTCATTCCCGCATGGAAATGGGCGCTGCAGACTCCATCCCGATGATCATCCGCCCAGCGGCCTCCTGACGATAACGCATCATGGACGCGCCACCGTCAGGAGGCTTGGCTGCCTTCGCCGGCCTCGCGGTCCTTGAGGTAGATTTCCGGTATGTCGCGCTCCTGATCGTGGAGCTTGGCCCAGATGACCGGCTTGCCGGCCTCGAGAGACTTCGGCACGTCGAGGATGCGCTGGTTGGCCGAGCCGCGGAACTGCAACAGCGAGTTCTTCTGGTCCTTGAGGTAGCGACCGTCCACCAGAATGTCGATGAGGTGGAGCAGCTCAAGCTTGTCCGGGGTCTCCCCTGGACGCATCAGCTCCTCCCATGTGTAGCCGGTCCAGCACCAGATGTCCTTGGTGTGACCGAATTCGCGACGGATGCGCTGCGCCAGCGGCACCAGCACGGGCGTGTTGAGCATGGGCTCGCCGCCGAGGAATGTGATGCCCTGCACCCAAGGCGCCCTGAGATCGTCGATGATCTTGTCCTCAAGCTTGGGCGTGTATTCGTGGCCGGCGCGGAAATCCCATATGGAGGCGTTGAAGCAGTCGACACAGTGGAACGGGCAGCCGGAGACATACAGGGAGTTGCGCACACCCTCGCCGTCGGTGACGATGAAGGTCTTGTAATCGGCGATCATGCGCTTGGACATGCGCCGGCCGTCCCATTGGCCCGCCTTCGGATCGTTGGCGAGCCCATGGGACGGCACGGATGGACCGCGCCCGGTCTCATCGGGCGCGAAATCACGACGGATCACTTGGCCTCTTCGAACCACTCGCGGGTGGTGCCGTCGTCCAAGGTCACGCGACCGGTCTCACCGCTCATGTGCTTGACGCGGTGGGCGATCTCCTCGTGACGGCCGTGCACCATCGGGCGCTGGACCGGGCTGCCAAGGTAGCCGCAGGTGCGCTTGGTCACGTTGCACTTATCCGGGTCGGAGTTGCCGCACTCAGGGCACTTGAAGCCCTCTTCGGTGGGCTCGAAGTCGCCCTGGAAGCCGCACACGAAGCAGTGGTCGATCGGGGTGTTGGTGCCGAGGTAGCCGATGCCGATGTTGTAGGCGTAGTCCCACACAGCCTCGAGCGCCTTCGGGTTGTCCTGCAGGCACGGGTACTCGCAGTAGTTGATGAAGCCGCCGGAGGCGTAGTACGGGAAGTCCTTCTCGTAGTTGAGCTTCTCCATCGGGGTGGGCTGGAGCCACACCGGGTAGTGGAACGAGTTGGTGTAGAAGTCGTGGTCGGTCACGCCCTCGATGTGGCCGAACTTCTCACGGTCCATGCGGTTGAAGCGGTCGGTGAGGGACTCGGCCGGCGTGGAGTACACCGAGTAGTGGTAGCCCTCGGCCTTGCTCCACTGCTTGCACAGCTCGTTCATGCGCTTGACGATGGACAGCGCGAACTCCTTGCCTTCCGGGTCCCAGCCGTGGTCGCGAATCCAGTTCTTGCCATAGAAGACCGCGGTGGTCTCGGCGAGGCCGATGTAACCCAGCGACACGGTGGCGCGCTCGTTCTTGAAGAGCTGGTCCACGTTGTCGTTGGCGCCGAGGCGGCCGAAGGCGCCGAAGCGGAACAGCGTGGGGGCGTTGACCGGGGTGGCCTCCTTGCAGCGCATGATGCGGAACTGCAGAGCCTGGTGGGCCACCTCCATACGCTCGTTGAACAGCTTCCAGAAGCGGGCCTTGTCGCCGTGGGATTCGATGGCGATGCGCGGCACGTTGACCGTGACCACGCCGAGGTTCATGCGGCCATCCTCCTCATCCTTGCCGGTCTCGGGGTTGATCCAGCCCTGCAGGAAGGAACGACAACCCATCGGGGCCTTGAAGGAGCCGGTGATCTTGACGATGTTCTCGTAGAAGACCACGTCCGGGTACATGCGCTTGGTCGCGGACTCGAGCGCCAGCTGCTTCAGGTCGTAGTTCGGGTCGCCCGGATCGGCGTTCACGCCGTGCTTGACGGTGAACACGAGCTTCGGGAAGATGGCGGTGTGGTGTTCCTTGCCGAGACCGCGGATGCGGTTGAGCAGGATCGCACGCTGGATCTCACGGGAGAACCAATCGGTGCCGAGACCGAAGCCGACGGTCACGAACGGGGTCTGGCCGTTGGAGACGCGGTTGGAGTTGATCTGGTACTCCATGGTCTGCATGGCGTCGTAGATGGCCTTGCGGGTGCGGATCTTGGCGAGGATCTCGCGCTCCTGCTCGAGCTCGTCCACATCGGTATGGAACGGGGTGTCCATCGGCAGCGGCTCGCGGGAGCCGAAGTGCAGCTTGGCCGGCTCGTTCTTCTTGGCGTTCTCGACCTGGCGACGGGCGAATTCCACCGGCATGCCGTCGGGAATGGTCTCGCGTGCCTCCTCGAGGAACTTCTCGTAGTCCTTGCGGGCATACTGGGCCAGATGCTCGTCGGCGCGGTTGGCGGTCTGGCCGCCGTACTGGCTGGAGGCCACGTCCTTCATGATCTGGGTGATCTGGGTAGCGGCGATGGCGATGGACTTCGGCGAGGCCATCGGGGCGTTGCCGAGCGTGAAGCCGTTGGCGAGCATGTCCCAGAAGTTCGGCAGGGAGCAGTTCGACTGGGCGGTGAACGGCGAGTAGTCGGCGTCGTGGAAGTGGATGTCGCCCTTCATGTGGGCGTTGGAGACCGCCGGGGGCAGCATGTTGAACGCGGCGGCCTTGGAGACGGCGCCCGCCAGCAGATCGCGCTGGGTGGCGTAGACGTTGGAGTCCTTGTTGGCGTTCTCGTGGATCAGCGTCGGGTCATGGTTGATGAAGCGGGCCACGGCCTCGTTCACATCGGTGGCTTTGGCGCGCTGGATGTCACGGTCGAGACGGTAGTTGGTGTAGGCGCGCGCCACGTCGTACAGGTGCGCGTCGATCAGGGCGTGCTCGACGAGGTTCTGGATGTCCTCGATCTTGGCGGGGCCGTTGTAGCGCTCCTTGATTTCGCCCTCCACCTGATTGGCGAAACCGCGGATCATGGCCTCCTCCTCGGGGCCGACCTCCTTGTTGAGATCACCGAAGGCGGACTTCACGGCCGAGATGATGTTGATCGGATCGAAATCGACCACACGGCCGTCGCGCTTCTCCACGAGGACCTGAGTGGTCTTCGGGGCCTTCCTGGTCTCGCTGTCGACGACGTTCTCATCCAGCACATGTGCGCTCATCGGGAACCTCTTTTCTTCCTATTTCCGTACTATCCATCACTGCCCATCCGGACTCTCACGAGCCCGGTTTTTGGCCGCACTTGCCGTAGGCCAAACGAATTACATGGGTGTCGTTTCCTTGAACCTATAGAAGGATACGGCATCCCCACCCCTATATCTAGTACTCAACCATGGCGTGTTGAACTATCTGTAGTGTTGAGCGGCCATATTCCGCCAAAATCACATCCATGTGATTCATGTGACGATTTTTTGATTGCGTGTCGCCGTCCGAGCCCTCTCATTTTGACCTCCCCTCATGCTAAGTACCATCCGCGACGCTTCTTACGACATCGGATACGGTCCATCGTCGCACATGATTTTCGGTTCGGTAAAATTTTTCCCTCATCAATATTCGCACTTATAGTGGTGGACATGACTACTGCAATGGGTTACTCATCATCGCCGGGAACGCCGACCGCCGCGTCTCTTGCGTCGGCCGGCTTTGCCGCCGCCCCCGGCAATGGCTCGCCCGAGCCGGGCACCATCAACCTGCCCAACGAGCCGCGGCCCGCGGACCAGTTGCCGGCCCGCGCCGGCGAGACCACAGCGCAGAACCCGTGGCCGGTCAGCGTATTGAGTCAGAAGTTCTACGGTGCCGTGGAACGCTGGCCCGCCGCCTGGGTCACCGGGCAGATCACGCAGATCAACACCCGCCGTGCCGGATCGGCGTACATCACCCTGCGCGACGACTTCGAGGACATCGCGATGGAGGTCAACGGATTCGGCAGGTTCGCCGCAGCCGCAAGCCAGTTCGTACAGGGCGACCGCGTCGTGATCCACGGCAAGGCCAACCTGTGGATGAAGCGCACTTCCCTGTCGCTCCGGGGAGACACCATCCTCAAGGTAGGCACCGGCGGCAGCCTCAAGGCCATGATCGATGAGCTGCGCAAGCGCCTCAAGGGAGAGGGCCTGTTCGACGTCGACCACAAGCTTCCCCTCCCGGAGTTCCCCAAGACCATCGGTCTGATTTGCGCGCCGCAGGCCCGCGCCGAGGGCGACGTAATCACCAATGTGAATCTGCGGTGGCCTACGGTCTCGTTCAAGGTGGTGCATGTGCATGTGCAGGGCGAGCAATGCCCCGGCGAGGTGGTCCAGGCCATCGAACGCCTGAACGCCGACCCGGATGTGGATGTGATCATCGTGGCCCGAGGAGGCGGTTCCTTCGAGGATCTCATCGGATTCTCGGATGAACGCGTGGTGCGCGCCGCCTACTCCTGCACCAAGCCGCTGGTCTCGGCCATCGGCCACGAGGACGACTGGACCCTGCTCGATCTGGTGGCGGACCTGCGCGCCTCCACCCCGACCGACGCGGCCAAGCGTGTGGTGCCGGACGTGAACGAACAGTCCCAGCTCATCGAAGGTGCTATCGAACGCATGCGGTTGCGCGTCCGCTCCCGCGTGGAGAACGAGATCCGACTCATCGAGGGGTATGCGAACCGTCCCAGCCTCACCCAGCCGCACACCATGCTGGAGCCGCATCAACGCTTGATCGACGACTCATTGCAGCGGCTGGACATCGGATTGCGACGAATCGTGGACGACGCGCAGCTCACCATCGAAAAGGCGCATGCGTCATTGACGGCCCTGAGCCCGCAATCCACGCTCAACCGCGGGTACGCCGTGGTGCAGTCGGCGGATGGCCATGTGCTGGATGACGCCTCACGAGTCAGTCCCGGCGACGACATCACCGTGACGCTCAAGCAAGGTGTCATCACCGCGACCGCCACATCCACCGCGCGGTGACCACTGTGCGGTGACCACTACGCAGTAATCCTCGCACAGTGGTCACCGCGCGGTTCCACACCGGCATCGATACCCATCATGCGCATACGCGCATCCCTACCGTATATATAAGGAGCAATCATGACCAACAAAGACACCAACCCCAGCACCACCCCAGCGTCGTCGTTGACCGACAAGGAGCGCGAAGCCATCGCCCAAATGCCGTACGAGGAGGCACGAGACAAGCTCATCCAGGCCGTACAGGCATTGGAGACGGGCGGCCTCAACCTCGACCAGTCCATGCGCCAGTGGGAAATCGGCGAAGCCCTCGCCAAGCGCGCACAAGGTCTGCTGAACGACGTGCGCGCCAAGCTCGATCAGGCCCAAGCCGAGCAGGCCGCCAATCAGGCGACTGCGGGAACTCAGTCCAATTTGGACTGAGTTCCCCTTCGGCCTACGGCCTCACCTCGTCTACGGACAGTCCACCGGACTGTCCGCTTCACGACTCGGCCCAGTCCAATCTCGACCGAGTACCCGCTTCGGCCGTTACTTCTTCAGTGGGACGTAGATGACGTTGTCGATGAGCTCCTGGTAGTGCTTGACGATCTGTGCACGACGGGTCTTGAGGCTCGGGGTGAGCATGCCATTGGCCTCGGTGAACTCATCCGGAAGGATCTCGAACTTGCGGATGGATTCGGCGCGCGAGACGCCTTCGTTGGCCGCGTTCACCGCACGCTCGACTTCGGCATGCACGATCGCGTTGCCAGCCAGTGCGGCCAGATTCGGTTCCGGCTTGGCACCCTGCGCCTCCAGCCACGCATTGGCGTCGGCGAAGTCCAGCGTCACCAGGGCGGCCACGAACGGCTTCTTGTCTCCGATGACGAGGCACTGGTTCACCACCGGCGAGGTCATCACGGAAGCCTCCAGCAGACCCGGCGACACGTTCTTGCCGCCGGCGGTGATGATGAGGTCCTTCTTGCGACCGGTGATGGAGATGAATCCCTCCTCATCGATGTCGCCCAAATCGCCGGTGTGCAGCCAGCCGTCGGTGATCTGCTGCTCGGTGACCTCGGGGTTGTTGTGGTAACCCTTGCACACCAGCGGCCCCTTGACCACCAGCTCGCCGTCCTCGGCGATGCCCGCCGTGATGCCGCACATCGGCATGCCGATCGTGCCGATGTGGTTGTTCTCAGGCAGGCTCACGCACACCGGACCGCAGGTTTCGGTCATGCCATAGCCCTCAAGCACCGGCATGCCGATGCCGTTGAAGAAGTGGGAGAGCTCGGAATCCATGGGCGCGCCGCCGGTGATGGCGAAATCGGCGTTCGGCCCGAAAATGGTGCGAATCTTCTTGTACACCACCTGCTCGTAGAAGGCGTGGGCGATGCGGCCGGCCAGCGGAAGCTTCTCGCCACGCTGCTCGGCCTTGGACCATGCACGGGCGTTCTCGGCGGCACGGACGAACATCTTGCCGGCGAACCCGGTGCCGGCACGCTGGGATGCGGCGTTGTACACCTTCTCGTACACACGCGGCACAGCGAGCAGCAGCGTGGGACCGAAGGTCTCGAAGTCCTTGACCATGGTCTTCATGTTGGAGCTCAACGCCAGGGAAATGGTACCGGCGAAGCTGAAGAACTCCATGAACCGGGCGAACACATGGCTCAACGGCAGGAACAGCAGCAGTCGGCGGTCGGGCCATGCGCCGGCGCGCGGCATGTACTGCAGTGCGGACAGCACGAGGAACGCGAAGTTGCCGTGACTGAGCTCCACGCCCTTCGGCGTGCCAGTGGAGCCGGACGTGTAAACGATGGTGGCGAGGTCATCGCCATGCGACGCCTCCTTGTACTCCCAGAATTCCGCGTCAGTCACGCTTTCGCCATAGGTCTTGATAGCGCCAAGGCCTCCGGCCTCGATCACGAACACGTTGCGCAGGGTCGGCACCTCGTCGCGCACGGATTCGATCTTGTCGCGCTGGCCATCGTCCTCCGCAATGGCGATGGTCACCTGCGAGTCGTTGAAAATCCAGCTGACCTGGCTGGCGGAGTTGGTCTCGTACACCGGCACAGTGAGCGCGCCGATGGACATGATGGCGACATCCAAGGCCGCCCATTCCCACCGGGTACGGGACACGATGGCCACCGCATCGCCCTTCTTGACGCCCAGCCCAATCAGACCCTTGGCCAGGCCGATGACCATGTCGCGGAACACCTGGGCGCTGTACGGATGCCATGCGCCATCCTCGCCCTTGTATTCGATCATGGCGCCTTCCGGATCGCGCTTGGCACGTCGGTCGAGCAAATCGAACAGATTGATATCGCTGTCGATCGGCTCCTTAACAGGGTTGGTGAACTGCTTGACAATCGTGGTCTCATTCATTGCCACGTCAGCGATGTTTTCGGTCATACATCTATGTAACCGCATCGATGATACAAATGGCCACACAGCCTCGACAATATGGGCAGCCAATGGGCAACCAACCACAGCCGGACGCCGGGCAGATCTCCATCGGTTCCGGCATCGGCTCCTTCGTCGGCTCCGATGCCAGAACCTGCCAGAATCGACGATCCGGATCCGCCATCAGAACTGGATGTAGTCGACTTCCTCGTGTTCTCCGGTCTCCAGGAATTTCGCCACGTCCTCAGGACCGGCAAACACCATCTTGACCGCCTGCGCCACCATCAGGTTCACGCGATCCATCGGCGTGAGGTTTTCGAAGTAGCCGTACACCGGCAGACCCAACGCATAGGCGTATCCGATTTCGAACATCGTGCCGGGGTCCTCGTCCATGAGGTTGGCGATCACCGCCCGGGAACTATTGATGCCACGGATATCGTCAGCGAAGCACCCCTCCGGCCCGACGTCCTCGATCTGGCTGGCGAACCGAGGCTTGAACAGCCTACGGCCATGCTCCTCCAGCACCTTCTCCAGACGTTCCATACTCGCCGTCTGCTCGGGATCGAAGAACGGACCGGCAACGTAATAGTCATAATCCTTATCGCTCATGGCTTCCAGTCATACCGCAGCACCGACGAGCACCGCACGCGTAGTTCGGTGTATGGACAAGATATCACCATGTGAACAATTTCGGGCGTGTTCCACGGTCTCGTCGCATAATACCCGGCAATCACCCGCGATTGACGATCTGCATGGCACGACCATCCTCCATGAGGTGGAATCCATGACGCTGATAGAACGGCGCGTTCTTGCTCTCCTCGGGCATGACCTCAAGGAACAGGTAATCGTGGTACTTGGTCTTGACCATCTCCACCAGATGACCACCGACGCCATGGCCATGGTATGCCGGGTCCACCAGCACCCAGTGCATGTACGCCACCATTTCGGTATCGTCCAACACACGCACCAGCCCCACCAGATGTTCCCCGTCCCATGCGCTGATGACCGTGTCCGAATGCAGGAGCGCTTTGAACAGACGGTCCGGGTAGTTCGCCGATTCCCATCCGACCGAACGGAACAACGCCTGTACCTGATCGACCGTGAATCGTTTGTCTTCCGTGTATTCGATAGCCATGCGTCCAAGACTATCCGCATGCGCCTTCCGCATGTCTCCACGGTTCATATGACGGATTGCCTGCCGTACTGCCATTGGAGGAACGGCGTGAATCGCCCCGCGGCACTCCACGCAGGGAGGAACAGCCCGATTTCCCGCGCATGCCCCGAGCATCACTGCACGGCGACGGACCGACGCAGTGCCCGAGATCGGATTCGAACCGACGACACCCGCTTTAGGAGAGCGGTGCTCTATCCACTGAGCTACCCGGGCAACGACGTTCCATTGTACACGGCCCGTGCCCTAAGCTCGCCGCATATGGCCGAGCGACGTCGCGAAACCGGCGCGACCGTATCGAACACCTTGTGCCGGTTATGTGCGAACTCAAGCCGATGCCGCCGGAATACGGCCGATCCGCAAGGCCTGCACGGTACAGTGACAACGCATATGCCGAGCCATGCCGGGCCGACCATGCCGGACCGGGCCAAGCCGAATAAATCAAGTCGACTAAACCAAGCCAAACGACGGGCATCGGACCATACCGGTGCTCATTGAGCCAAGATGCAACGAACCAGCCGAGACACACCGAAGGGAATCGATATGACGAAACGGGCCACAGCGAACGGCGCTTCAGGAAACAGCCGCGCCGCCGGACGTCCCGCTTCCCGGTCGCCTCGAACACCATCATCCGCACGCGGCGGCAACGCCAAAACCACCCGCAAGCCCCATCGGATTCTGGGATTACTAGCGGGACTATGCGCATTTGCGGCCCTGATCTGCACCGCACTTCGTGCGCTGCCGGGCGACCTGCAGGAACTGCCGTATGTACCGGTCGTCGTGTCCGCCACCCCGTGGTTCGCGCTGATCGCATTGCTCGCACTGCTGGCGGCAATCGTCTCACGCCGCGTGATCGCCGCACTGATCGCCATCGCCGCAATCGGATTGAACGGCTACTGGCAGTATCCGTTCTTCTACTCCCCCACGCCACTGGTGCAGGCCGCACAGAACGCGGTGGCCGCGGCCGAGCCGGACACCACCGACGGGTTCGCCCGCGTGATGACCTTCAACGTGTACAAGGGGCAGGCCGACCCGCAGGTTATCGTGAATCTGGTGAGCGACCAGCGCGTGGAGGTGCTGGCACTGCAGGAAACCACCGATGACTTCGTCAAACGGCTCAAGCAGGCCGGCATCGAGCATTACCTGCCGTATTCGCAGGTCTCCTCATCCGACGGCGTGTTCGGCAACGGCCTGTGGTCGGCCACACCGCTGACCGAGCCGGCCGATGACGATGTGAACTCCAGCGCATCGTTCATGCCCGGCGGCACGGTGGATCTGGGCGGCAATCAGATTCGATTCGTCTCCGTGCACACGACGGCGCCGGTACCGGGACACTGGCGCAAATGGAAGCGCTCCCTGGATGAACTGGGCTTGATGCGCGGGCACACCGACGTCCGCTACATCTTCATGGGCGATTTCAACGCCACGTACGACCACACGCCGTTCCGCGAGTTCCTGGGCGACCGGTTCCAGGACGCCACACGCGAATCCGGTCACGGGTTCACGTTCTCATGGCCGACGAACCGCACCGGCATACCGATGTTCGCCGGCATCGACCATGTGGTGCTGGATCAGGGCATGACGGCCGGCCAGTGCAAAGTGGTGCAGGTGGAGGGTTCCGACCACGCCGCGCTGCTGGCTACCGTGGATGTGACGCGGTAGCGACACCATAGCGCCCCACGCCAGAAGCCCGCCATCAATCAGAAGCCCAGACGGGTGCGGCCGAACTGGTCGAGCCAGCGTAGGATCGCGCCTTCGCGCAGGGCCCACGGGCAAATCTCGACCTCTTGGATGTTGAGTGCCTTCATGATCTCGTCGGCCACGACGGCGCCGCCCACGATTTGCATCGTGCGTTCCGGGGTGATGCCGGGCAGGGCGACGCGCTGCTCGGGCGCAATCGCCGCAAGACGGGGAATCCAATCCTCAAGCTGCTCGCGGGTCATGAACCACGTATCCTCGCGGCCGGGCTGGCGAATCACGGCACCGCACAGGCGTGCAAGGGAGCGGAAGGTCTTGGACGTGCCCACCGCATGATTCGGGTGCTTGGACTGCGGGAACACCTTGACCATCGGCTCCAGAATGCCGCGCACGCCCTTGCGCACCTCCTCCAGCTCCTCCGGCGTGGCGACGCCCGCGGGAAGGAACTCGGTGGTGACGCGTCCGGCGCCGGCCGGCACGGACAGGGCCACTGTAGGCTCCTCGTCGGAGCCCATCGCCACCTCAAGCGATCCGCCGCCGATGTCCAGCACGAGCAACCGTCCGGCGTCCCAGCCATACCAGCGTCGCGCGGCGAGGAAGGTCAGACGGGCCTCGTCGGTACCGGACAGCACGGTGACGCCCTGGCCGATGCGCTCCTCGATCTTGTGAATCACCTTGTTGCCGTTCGGCGCCTCCCGCAATGCGGACGTGGCCATGGCCAGCAGCTGGGTGATCTCATACTCCTCGGCAAGTCTCATGCACTGGTCAATGGCCTCGAGAATCGCCTCGACGCCGGCCTTCTTGATGGAGCCGTCCTCCTTGAGGTACTTCATCAGTCGCACGGTGGATTTGGTGCTGGCCTCCGGATCGGGGCGTGCGCCGGGAGCGGCGTCCACGATGAGCATATGGATGGTGTTGGAACCGATATCGAGCACACCGAGTCGCGTGGTGTGGGAACGCAAATTGACCATAATCCTTGACCTTAGCACCTACCGGCGGCGCGGATGGCCCGAGCGGTTCCGCACCGCCGCCGAACCCGGCCTAGCAGGGCTCCGTCGATACCCTCCCCTCAGCCGAGCTGCGCGACGAACCGGCCGAGGCGCTCCAGCCCCTCGGTGAGCGCCTCGCGCGAGGCCGCATAGCTCAGACGCACATGCGTATCCGCCGTGGCGGCGCCGAAGTCACGGCCTGGCGTCAACGCCACATGGGCCTCGTCCAACGCTCGCTCGCAGAACGTCCACGCATCCAATCCGGTGCGCTCGATGTTGAAATAGGCGTAGAACGCGCCATTCGGCTCCACCTCGACCGGCAGGCCGATGCGCTTGAGACCATCGATGACAATGCGGCGACGGGCCAACAGCTCCTGCCGTCGGGCCTCGCACTCCGCAAGGCTTTCCTCGGTGAAGCAGGCAAGCGCCGCGTGCTGGGTTGGCGTGTGCGCGCACAGGTAGTAGTTGGTGGCCAGATCGTCCACCGCCTCAAGCACGGTGGGGTCGTCCGGCAGAATCGCCCAGCCGAGCCGCCAGCCGGTCATGCCGAAGAACTTGGAGAAGCTGTTGCATACGATGGCGCCCGGATCGCAGGCGAGCACGGATCTGACCTCGGTGCCGTCCGGTTCGCGATCGGCGAGATCGAGGTAGGTCTCGTCCACGATGCGCCAGGCGCGACGTTCGGCAGCCAAACGGCAGACCTCGTCCAGTACGGCGAAATCGATGGTGGTGCCGGTGGGGTTCGATGGCGAGGTGATCATCACGGCTTTGGTCCTGTCCGTCCAATACCGCCTGCACAACTCGGCGTTGAGGTGGAACCGTGTGGCCGCGGAAGTGGGGACGTCGATCACGTTGCCCTCGAAGGAGCGCACCAGTTCACGGTTGCACGGATAGGACGGGTCGGCCACGATCACGTCGTCACCGGTATCCACGGTGAGGGCGGTGGCGAGCAGCAGGGCCGCCGAACCGCCGGCGGTCACACAGATGCGTTTGGGATCGATGTCGAGGTCATGCCGTTCGCGGTAGAAATCGGCGATGGCCTGACGCAGTTCGGGCAGGCCCATGGCCGCGGTGTACGGCAGCGCGCGGCCGTCATACTGTTCGCGCATGGCGTCGCGCACGGCGGGCGGCGCACCGAAATCCGGCTCGCCAAGACTCAACTTGATGACGCTGATGCCGTGGGCAATCATGGTGTCCGCCTTCTCGCCGAACACCATGGCGCGGAAGGGATTAATCTCGCGCGCACGGCGGGACATGACCGGGAGCTGCTGCACTGCTTCGTTTTCCATATCTCGGTTCTATCCGCCTGTTGGGACAAGGTCCACGGCCGGGTACGGCGAAGTCCGCCGCAAGCGCAGTAAGGGGTCACGGCAAGACTCGCGACGACGCCCACAATACGCACAGCACGGTTCATAGCAAGATCAGAGGCAATCCCTTCCCCTGACCTCCTAATCATCAATTCCCCTATAATCATCAGTGAGTATGTCAATTGATTGGACCAAAATCGAAACCGATGATTCCCGGCATTCAATCCCGGCATCCCGGTTCCGGCATTCAAGGAGGAATACATGAGCAGGTTCAATGGCAGACGCGCCGAATTCGAGGCCAGTGGAGCGCGAATCAACGTCGCGATCCTGGGTGCTGGACGCATCGCCCACACCATGGCCGACACCCTGTCCAGGATGGCCGGGGACTCCCGATACGCTTCATGGATTCACCCGTATGCGGTGGCCGCGCGTGACGCGGACCGCGCCCGAGCGTTCGCGGACCAGTGGAATCTGGACAAGTCGTACGGCTCATACGAGGAGCTGGCCGAGGACCCGGACGTGGATCTGGTGTATATCGCCACTCCGCACAGCCTGCATGCCGAGCAGGCGATCCTGTGCATGAAGGCCGGCAAGAACGTGCTGGTGGAGAAGTCGTTCACCGCCAATGCGGCGCAGGCCCGTGAGGCACTGGCCGTAGCCAAGGAGACCGGCCTGCTGTGCACCGAGGCCATCTGGACGCGGTACATGCCCAGCCGGTCCCTGATCAACGGCATCATCGATTCCGGTGAAATCGGCGAGGTCAGGTCGGCGAGCGCCAACCTGTGCTATCCGGTGGCCGACAAGGCGCGCATGACCGATCCGGCCTGCGCGGGCGGCGCGCTGCTGGACGTGGGCGTCTATCCGCTGAACTTCCTTGACATGGCCGTGGGCGCCGATCACGGGCGTACGCTCGATCGCTTCGACACCTCGATGACGCCATGGGAGACCGGCGTGGACGCGCAGAACTCCACCACGCTGTACTACGACGACGGCACGATGGCTGTGTCCTCCAGCTCGATGCTGGCGGCCTCCGATCGCGGCGGATACGTCTGGGGCACCGAGGGCTATCTGGTGGTGCGGAACATCAACAACCCCGAGGGAATCGACGTATACGACGGCGACCACCGGCTGGTACGCCACGTTGATGTTCCCGCACAACTGACCGGTTATGAGTACGAAGTGGCGGACGCCGCCGAAGCGCTGCTGGACGGCAAGATCGAATGCTCGGCGATGCCCCATGCGGACACCATCCGCATCATGGAGCTCATGGATGCGATTCGCGACCGTTGGGGTCTGAAGTTCCCGTTTGAGCGGTGAGGCGCCGCCCGTCTTCGGGAGCTTCGGCGTTTTCGAGGTCTCCGGGGGCTCCTGCGTTTTCGGGGCCTGCTGGGCCTCCTGCGTTTTCGGCGCGTTCGGAGTCTCTGGAAACTCCGGCGTTTTCGACACCTTCAGGTGTTTCGAGAGCTTTGGCGTTTTCAGGAGCTTCGACATTTTCAGCGTCTCCGACAATCTGGTCATACAGCCGCGCGAGCCTGTCCGCCCGCGCGGCCTTCGTCAATTCACATTCCCATACGGTGATCACCCGCCAGCCAGCCGTCTCCAGCGCGGTATGTTGTGCGAGGTCCCGTTCATGGTTGCGCATGAGCTTGGCCTGCCAGAATTCCACATTCGATTTGGGCATGGAGTGTTTCGCGCACCCCTCGTGCATGTGCCAGAAGCATCCGTTGACGAACACGACGGTGCGGTATTTGGGCAGTACCACGTCCGGGTGGCCCGGATACCGCTTGTCGTTCTTCCGGAATCGCAGGCCACGCCGGAACAGGTAGCTGCGCACCAGCACCTCGATCGAGGTGTCCTTGCCGCGAATGTGCGACATGGTATAGGAACGGGTGCCCCTCTCGTATTTCTCCGACTGCTGTTTCCTGCGATTCACATCCCCCACACTACCGTGCGTCTCAACCGAGCGGATCATGCAGAACGCCGTTGGCTCTATAATCCCGGTTATGAGCGATATGACTATTCGTCGGGCCACGACGGCCGACATGCCTCGGATTGACGATCTGCTGTTCCAGGTGGCCGAGGTGCATCACCGGGGCCGTCCGGATCTGTTCAAGGGCGGCGCCAAGAAATACACCGATGATGAGCTGGCCGGCATCCTAGCCGATGATTCCCGGCCGGTCTTCGTGGCGGTCGACGCCGACGGCCGGGTGGTGGGCTACGCGTTCTGCGTCTTCCAACAGCATCCGAACAACCATGTGCTCACGGATATCAAAACCCTGTACATCGATGACCTGTGCGTGGACGAACAGGCGCGCGGCACGCATGTGGGGTCCGCGCTCTATCGCTACGTGCTTGATTTCGCACGGCGATCGGAATGCCACAACGTGACGCTTAACGTCTGGTCGTGCAATCCCGGTGCGCAGGCCTTCTACGAGCATATGGGACTGACCCCGTACCGCATCGGCATGGAGCAGATCTTGTAGGCAGACTGTGCGGCCGTGTAATCATACAGCCGCACAATCACACCATCAGATAGCCAATAGTCATACCGCACAGGCTGCGTCATCCCAGCAGATCGAGCAGATCGTCCCTGGTCAAGGTGGCGATGGAAGCGGGTGCCGCTTCGGCGTTCGATTCCAGAGCGAACGACGGATCGGTGAACTGCCGGGCGAGTTCGCTCTTGGTGTGCTGCAGTTCGAGGATGCGCTCCTCGATGGTGTCCTTGGCCACCACCTGATACACGTTGACGTCCTGGGTTTGGCCGATGCGGTGGGCACGGTCGGTGGCCTGTTCCTGCGCTGCGGCGTTCCACCACGGATCGGCGTGGATCACCACGCTTGCACCGGTCAGATTCAGGCCCGTGTTGCCCGCCTTCAGTGAGATCAGGAAGGCAGGGGTGTCGTCCGCATTGAATCGGTCCACCAGTTCGAGGCGCTGCTTTTTGGGCGTGGAACCGGTGATGGTGTAGTACCGCAGCCCCTGCGTATCGAACCGCTGGGCGATGAGCCCCAGGAAACTGGTGAACTGCGAGAAGACCAACGCCTTCTTGCCCTCATTCATGCAGGTTTCCACCAATTCGACGATGGCGGCCAGCTTGGCCGACTGATCTTTGGCATCCGCATAGAGCAGCCGAGGATCGCAGCAAATCTGGCGCAGTCGGGTCAGTTCGGCGAGAATACGAATCTTCGAGGTGTTGAAGTCGTTCTGATCGCTATGTTCGAGCTGCATCCGGAGACGCTGCTCGTGGGCGGCGTAGAGCTTACGCTGCTCGCCTTCCAATTGCACGGTCAGCACGGTTTCCATCTTGTCCGGCAGATCGGTGAGCACCTGCGATTTGAGCCGTCGTTTGATGAATACGCCCACCAACGACTGCAACCGATGCGCCACTCTCGCCGATTCGGGATTGACCTGTGCTGCGGCACGCCCTTCCTCAGTGGTCGTATCCGCCGCACGGCCGTTGGCGATGGGCAGCTCATACCGCTCCCGGAACCGCTTATACGAGCCGAGCAGACCGGGCATGAGGAAGTCGAAGATGCTCCACAACTCGGACAGCCGGTTTTCGATCGGCGTGCCGGTCAGGGCGAATCGATGGTCCGCAGCCACCGACTTCACCGCCTTGGCGATCTTGGTGGTGTGGTTTTTGATGTATTGCGCCTCATCCAACGCCATCACCATGAACCGACGCTGGGCGGCCGACGATTGGACATCCGACGACCGAGCATCCGACGATTCGTCCAATGATTGAACGTCCACCGATAGCTGACTTGACTGCTGGCCTGGCTGCCGGCTTGGCTGCCAGCCTTGCGCCGAGTCCAGTCCCATAGAACCGTCCACCGCAGTGTAATCATCGACGTCCCGCCGAAGCAGATCGTACGAGGTGATCAGCACGGTAGGCTTATCCGAACCGAATGCACGGGCTATTGCCGCCCGGCGCTCGGACTTGGAGCCGGCAACCACCACGGCATGAAGCCCCGGCGCGAATTTGCCGAATTCGGCCGCCCAATTGTAGACCAGCGACGCCGGGCACACGATCAATGACGGGCTTGCCGAAGCGGTGATCTGATAGCGGGAGAGCAGCAGCGTAATCAACTGCACGGACTTGCCCAATCCCATCTCATCGGCGAGGATGCCGCCGAAGCCTTTGTCGCATAGCGTGCTCAGCCATTGGAACCCCTCGACCTGATAGGGGCGCAATACGGCCTTGAGCCCGTCCGGTACCGCATAGGAGCGTGGGTCGATGACCTTCATGTCATCGATGTAGTCCGTGAACGAGGAGTCCTTGACCACGTCCGACCCGTCGTCCGGCAGTTCTCCGTCCAGCAGGAACGCCTGACCGCCAGGCAGGGTGATCAACCCGGAGTTAAGGTCATCCTCGCTGAGGTCGAGATCACGCGCGAGCTTGTCCAACGTGTCCAGCCGGGCTCCACCAAGCTTGACAAGCGTGCCATCCTTCAGCTGGTGGTACTGCTGTCTGCGTCGATACGACGCCAGCAATGCGCCGACCTCATCCGGCGGCACCTCATCGGCGATGGGCGAGATCTCCACCAGATTGCCCTTGACCGACAGCCCCACCTTGACGCTGGGCGCGGCGGGAGACACCAACCGGTCAAAGGCCGGCGTGGTGAACACCTTGCCCATGTCATGCAATGCCGGAAGACCTTCGTCGAACAGGCGAACCAGCTGCGTGGTGTCGTCACGGTTGATGACGGCCGCTCTGGACGAGGAGGCAGCGCCGGAAGACGCGCCACGTCCTCTTCTGCTCGTTCTTCGCGCCGTCTCGGACATCATCGCGCGAGCATCCGGCATGGTGAAGAACTCACGTACCACGTCCAATGCCAGATGTTCCGTATCGAAATCACGTCCGAGCACCACGCGGGGTTCACGGTCGCCACCGGCATGCGAACGGTCTGCGCCGGGAATCGGTTCGGCAGGCCCGGCCGGCAGCAACGGCACCACCGTATCGTCGTATCGGGCCTTGACCTCGCACTGCACGCCATGTTCATCTCGGTCCAGATAGAATTGCGGCTCGCAATTCACCGGCTGCAACGACACCAACTCCCGCGGCAGCTCGCCGGACTCCAGCAGCCCCGCCCCCACCAATCGGGGCAACAGCGTACGGGCGAACAAGGCGATGTCATCCCCCGCAATGACCTGCCCCGGCGAATCCGGAACGAAGAGCTCACCCAACAGTCCCGCCAGCGGCTTCAACGGTTGCGGGCATCGCACGAACCGGCATCCTGCCGCACTGATTCTCTGCGATTCGGCCATCATGGCCGATACCGCCCTTGGCACGGATTCCGGGGGCGACAGCAACAGCCAGACATGCTCGGCGCCCTCGATCACCGTTTCAATCGAGGGGGTGCCGGTAAGCAGATAGCCCGCATCCGGCCCATACAACTTGAAATCCCGACGCTCAATGCGCATGGTGAACAAGGTCTCCCCGTCCTCCACCGGCACGGTTGCCGGCTGGGAGGAAAACCATGTGTCCAGAACCAGCCTCACATTGGCCCCCGCACGGGAATCCAACAGTTCCGCGACCTCAGCCGACGAGAGGGTCAGACGACGGTCGATGGCGATATGGCCGTAATACCGGTCCTGCTGTTCGGCGGCCTGACGAATGGCAATGGCTGATTTCAACAGTCCCAGCAACGAACGCGACTGTGCGTCGAACATGTCCGGCGTATGGGTGAACGCAAGTTTCTGCCCATAGCTCACATATGAGCCTTCCACGATCGCCGTCACGAACTGGGGAATCGATTTCAGCACATAGTCCGATCCATTGGATGACGAACCGATCTTGAATTCCACGCTCCACACGCCGTCGATGAATCTCAGTATCGGGGTGAGACGCACCTGTCCGGGAGCCACGGTCTCCGGCATGCCGCGATACCCGTCCGAACCGGTTCCCGATCGGACGCGGCCTCCCGAAGCTCCGGAGGTATGCGCGGACCGTCCACCGTGCTCCCCCAATCGCTGCATCATCGCGGACCTGCGTCGCGACTTGGCTTGGGCATCCCGCTCGTCCATGCGCTCCATATAGGCGAGCAAGGCCCGAGATGGGCGCACGGCCCCCGCCCGGTATCCGGAGAACCGCTGCGGTTCGTCGCAGAACGCCAAGGCGAGCGCCGCCATGTGCTTGCACATGCCATAGCCCCGCCCATAAGCCGGGCATGTGCAGCTGCCGCCGTTCACCTCACCGGTATCCAGATCGAATTGCACATCGGTGCGGTACCGGCTGCCGGGACTCGTCACGCCACGCAACACGGCATCAAGTTCACCATATCGGGCACGATTGTTATCCCGATAGGCGGGTTCGAGCATCAAAGTGTCGGCCATGCGCACGATGCCGCGAGCACGGTCCATCACCGCGTTCGAAACCGAGGTGGTCACATCACGACGCAACTCGGCGAAGGGTATCTGTCGAGACGCATGCGGAGTCGAATCATCGTCATCCCCATCGCCGAACCAGACGCCACGCCCCTGACGATACGGCACCACAGCATCCTTGGCGGAAAGGCTGCCTCCGGCACCGAACGCTGCCTCACCCGGCTCATCACCGACGATATCACCATCGCCATCGCCCGGACCGAACTTCCATGGGTCCCGTCGGCGCAGACGATGTCCCCACGCGGCTCCCGATTCCTCCGAATCGGCATCATAACCGTCCACATCCATGGAATCGCCGCCGTCCAGGACCTCGTCATCGGGGTCATATGCACCACGACTACGTCGGACTCGGCTGATCCCGTCATCGACGGCATACGAATCACCGTCATAGCGGTCGTCGCCGGACAAGTCATCGGAGACATGCCCGAATACGCCATACCGTTTGACCATGAGGCACCTCTCCTTTCGATCCTCCGCATCGGCACAGGCCCAACATTCCCATCCTAGACGAAGGACGCGGTAGCCTTGAGTTATGGATGACGACATCGCCACGAAGCGCAAGACCTATGCCGGCAACGCCGCACTCGACGTCTTCGAGGTGCTGTGGCGCCACACCTACTTCGGTCACGGTCTGACCGTGCGCCAGATCCGCGACGAGCTTGGGCGCATGCACCAATACGCCGACCCCGGCGAACTGCCCACGGAGAAAACCGTGCGTAACCAGCTGAGGAAGCTGGCCGCCACCCGTTTTCTCGGCCGCACCATAGGGCATCTCGACGAGAGCGATTTGGATGGTGTGGAATGCGCCGACCCACAGCCGGGCTGGTACATGGACGCCTTCCTTTCCACGGCCGAGATGCGTCTTCTGGCCGACAGTCTGACACTGTCGCGCATCAGTCTGGATACGTTGGATGATCTGGTGGGCAAAATCCGGGAACTGGCCGGCGCCGCCGGAGCCGGCATCGACTATCTCGGCCATGTCGCCACCTACACGCACATCAATGGCGAATTCCTGTCCACCATCGACCAGCTCAACCAGGCCATCGAGGACGGCCATGGCGTGACCTTCCAATACCGTGACTACGGCCCCGACGGCACGCTGGTACCACATGCAAGCCGCACCGGCGCGGGCAGCACCTACATCGCAGACCCCTACCAGATGGTGTACAAAAACGGCCGCTACTACCTCATCTGCCATCTCCATGGCGAGGACAAGCTGCGTATTTTCGTGGTCAACCGCATCACGAACGTGAGCACGAAAGGACGGACCGGCACGGTTCCGCTGGAACGCCCCGCGCCGGAAGGGTTCGACGCCGTGAACTTCATGAGGCACCGGCCCTATCCCGTCGCCGACGACCCCGTACGCATCCGCATGCGCATTCGGGATACGTCCATGCTCAACAACGTGTTCGAATGGTTCGATGACCCGCATATCATGCAATCGCCGGACGGCAAGCAGTTCGATGTGACGGTGGAATCCCCGGAACGCGCGGTGTTCTGGTGGGCGCTGCAATATTCGTGGGACGGCCGTGTGACGATTCTCGAGCCCGATTCGCTCAAACGCAAACTGTTCGACGCCGGTACGCGCATGGCCCGGACCTACGATCCCAAATCCACAGACCAATCCCACTGACGGCAGGTCTGCGACGAACACGATTATTGCGATTATCGCGATAAGCGCAATAATCGCAACGTCTATCACCGGCATGGCCATAACCATCGGCAGCGAGTTCGGCATCATATCTGGTGCTGCCAGTATCACCGACGTCATTGCGGACGGCAACGTCCCCATTATCGTCCCCATCAACGTGCATGCCACCGACATGTTCCACCTCCTCTCGATTCCGACCGGCATCGCGTCCCGTTATTGTCTCATCGACCAAACAAGTCGGTAAATTTTTACCGAACGCCACGAAGACAAGCCATTCCCGGGCAATTCGGGCCGGTCTAACCAGACATGCGGCTATCGTGGAAACCATTGACCGCCTTACCTGGCAGGCAAACAAACAACAAAGGAGCAAGCATGAGCGAAGCGCGTACCGCATGGGGATGGGGTCTGGCCAGCATTGACGCCGCCGGCACCGTTCTGGACGTCTGGTACCCCGAATTGACGCTGGGCCCGGCACCGGCCGAGGCCGACCGTCCGAATCACGATTTCGGCACCTTGGCCAGCACCGAGGCGGATGCCCGCGGCGTTCGCCGTACCCCGGTGTTCACCATCAGCCAGCTGGATGAGCCGATTGCCGACGCCGCCGACGCCTACCTCAGGCTGCACCTGCTGAGCATGCGTCTGGCCAAGCCGAACACCTTGAATCTGGACGGCATCTTCGCCCAGCTCAACAACGTGGTGTGGACCAACTACGGTCCGTTCGCCGTGGAGGACTTCTCGCTCAGGAAGGCGGATGTGGAACGCGCCGTCACGGACGCCGCTCTGGCCTTCGCATCTCAGGCCGGTCTGCCGGCCGCTGCCCCCGCAGCTACCGTGAACGTCTTCGGCGTGGACAAGTTCCCGCGCATGATCGACTACGTGGTGCCCACCGGTGTGCGCATCGGCGATGCCGACCGCGTTCGTCTCGGCGCCTACCTGTCCGAAGGCACCACGGTGATGCACGCCGGCTTCGTGAACTTCAACGCCGGCACGCTTGGCGTCTCCATGGTCGAAGGCCGCGTCTCCCAAGGCGTGGTGGTCGGCAACGGCTCCGATATCGGCGGCGGCGCCTCCATCATGGGTACGCTTTCCGGCGGCGGCAAGCTCCGCAACTCCATCGGCGAGCACTCGCTGCTCGGCGCCAACGCCGGCATCGGCATCTCTCTGGGCGACAACTGCGTCGTCGAAGCCGGCCTCTACGTCACAGCCGGCACCAAGATCACCGTCTGGGACAAGGCCAAAGCCGCCGCCGGCGAACCACTCGACGTGGTCAAGGGCGCCGATCTTTCCGGCAAGGACAACATCCTCTTCATCCGCAACTCGGTCAGCGGCCGTATCGAGGCCCGCTACCGGAAGGTGGGCATTGAGCTTAACGCCAAGTTGCATAAGAACTGACATAGTCAGTTCTTATGCAACCATTATGAGTGGGGCCTCTCCTTGAAAAGAGAGGCCCCACTGGCGTCTAGCGCTCCTCCAGCGGCACGTAGTCACGCTGGACGGGGCCAGTGTAGACCTGCCGCGGACGTCCGATCTTGGTGTTCGGATCGGCCAACATCTCGCGGTACTGGGCAATCCAACCGGGGATGCGGCCAAGTGCGAACAGCGTGGTGAACATGGCCGGGTCGAAGCCGATGGCACGGTAGATGAGTCCCGTGTAGAAATCCACGTTCGGGTACAGGTTGCGTGAGACGAAGTAATCGTCGTGCAGAGCGATATCCTCAAGCTCGGTGGCCACGTCGAACAGCGCACGCTCGTCGCTGGGCAACTTCTGCGTGTCCTCGCGCTCCATGATCTTCTCCAGATACTGCTTCGCGATGGCGGCACGAGGATCATAGGACTTGTACACGCGATGCCCCAGACCGGAGATCTTCTGACCGTTCTCCTTGGCCTCACGCACGAACTCGGCCACGGACTTACCGGAGTCGCGAATCGCCTTGAGCTGGCGGAGCACCGCCTCGTTCGCGCCACCGTGCAACGGGCCGGACAGGGCGTTCACGCCGGCGGCGATCGCGGAATACAGGTTGGCATGCGCCGAACCGGCGATACGCACGACGGATGTGGAGCAGTTCTGCTCATGGTCGGCGTGGATGATCAGCAGCCGGCCCAGCGCATGCACATACAGCGGGTCGGATTCGAACGGCTCGTACGGCACCGCGAAGCACATCCGCAGGAAATCGTCCACATAGCCGCGCGCGTAATCGGGGTACAGCATCGGCTCATCACGGCGACGACGGAAGATGTACGACACAATCGTGCGGACCTTGGCCATGATGATGACCGCGGCCTCATCAAGCTGGTCGGAATCGTTGATGTCCGTGGTGTCCGGGTAGAACGTGGCCAGCGCGTTGATGGCGGAGGCGAGCACGCTCATCGGATGAGCGGTGCGCGGGAACGAGCCCATGAACGTACGGAAGTCCTCGCCCACCATCGTACGGTGGTTGATGTCGGAGACGAACCGGTCGTACTGCTCCTTGTTCGGCAGCTCACCGTGACGCAGTAGCCAAGCCACCTCCAGGAAATCGGACTGGTCGCACAGCTGCTCGATCGGATAGCCACGGTACCGCAGGATGGAATGCTTGCCGTCAATGAACGTGATCTTCGACTCGCATTGCGCCGTTGTGAGGAATCCGGGGTCGAGCGTAACCCAGCCGTCATTGCGCAGCGTGGAGACCACGATGCCGTCCGGCCCGGCGCTGGCCTTGACCACCGGCAGGGTGTATTTGCTGTCGTCCACATTCAGCTGGGCTGTTGCCATACTTACGCTCCCCTATCTACGGACCGCATACATACGGCCTTCTCAAAAGTACGGCTCACTATATGGCATGCGTGTTTCAAGGCAAATCACCGTCTCAAAAACGCGGGAACAGCATTACATCCCTTCGCCAACACCCTCTCGCCCGTCGTCATCGACCGGGCACCGCAACCCCACGCCTCCCCACGGTGTAGGGATTGTCCCACGGTGTAGGGAACGAAAAACCGACCATCCCGCCAAAACCGCGGAAATAAGCCATTCCTCTTCCCTACATCATGGGGCAATCCCTACATCATGGGATGTTCCCTACACCGTGGGGTAAGCGACCTGCCCCGGCGATTACAGATTGCTGCGATTGGTGAGGATGATCGGGCCGTCCTCCGTGATGGCGATGGTGTGCTCGGAATGGGCACCACGGGAGCCGTCCTGGGAGCGCAGGGTCCAACCGTCCTTGGAATCCTGGTAGATCTCGTCCGTGGTCTTGAGGAACCACGGCTCGATGGCGATGACCAGACCGTCGCGCAGCTTGTAGCCGTGATGCGCCTTGCCGTCGTTGGGCACATGCGGGTCGCCGTGCATGATGTGTCCCACACCGTGACCACCGAATTCAAGGTTGATCGGGTATCCGTATTCACGGGCGATGTCGCCGATGGTGGAGGAGATGTCACCAAGGCGGTTGCCGGGCTTGGCCACGTCGATGGCGGCGGCGAGCGCCTCCTGCGTGCACTTGATGAGTCGCAGATCCTCCGGATCGGGGTCGTTGCCCACCACGAAGCTCACGGCGGAGTCGGCGACCCAGCCGTCCACGCTGATCGCCAGATCGAGGGATACCAAATCGCCGTCCTTGAGGCTGTAGTCGTACGGGATACCGTGGAGCACGGCGTCGTTGACGGAGGTGCAGATGTAATGGGCAAACGGGCCGGTGCCGAAGTCCGGCGCGTAATCCACATAGCAGGATTCGGCGCCCTTGCGGTCCACGATCTTCTTGTGGACGAATTCGTCAATCTCCAGCAGGTTGGTGCCCACCTTGGTGGTCTCCTGCAGTTCCTTGAGAATGCCGGCAACGAAACGGCCCGCAGGCTTCATTTCCTCGATTTCACGAGGGGTTTTCAATTCGATCATAAGGTTCTTTCTACCTATGGCTCTTGACGTCTTGTTGACAATCGTTCTCAATGATAGACCGCACCGGCGTCATTGCCGGGCATCGAACCTCTTTTCGCAACACGAAAAAGCACATCTTAGGTACATATGTCGTTTCTTGGGCAGGCGTCAGCCGGACAAAGACACCTGAAGGTCATATTTCTTCACCCAAGCTCAGCGGGCACCTACCCAAGAAACGACACATGTACCTAAGAAACGATCACCGCGCCCGCTTGCCAAACGTGAAGGCGCGAATCACGGCGGTGATGCCCATAACCACCATCGCGCAACCGCCGAACACGACCATGAACACGGTGGAGCTCAGCGGGCTCATCAATACCACGAATCCGGCGATGATGGAGATGATCGCGTAGGCAACCGCCCAACCGGAATGCGGGATGCGCCATGATTCGACCAGCGCCATCACACCTTCCATGATCCAACCGAAACCGACCATCAGGGTGATGAGCAGCGCCAGAGTCTGACCGGTCAGCCCATAATTGCGCACCACCACGACGCCGCCGAAAGTGAGCAGGATGCCCACCAGCACGTCCAACACGCGCCAACCGCCTGGTAGTCCCGGTTCGACCAGGGCGCTCACGATGCGCACCACACCGGATATCACGAAGTACACGCCCAGCAGCAGCGCGGCCAACGCCAGCGTTTTGGTCGGCACGAACAGCAACGCCAATCCGAGCGCGACGGCGGCGACGCCCACCACGCCGTAGATCACGCGAATCGTGGTCTTGGCCTTTTGCGGCAGCCATTCCTCGATAAGACGGAATGGATTGAAATCACCGGAATACCATCCCGGCCCCGGCTGAGGGGAACCATTGCCGGACGCGAACGGCCCGGCGAATCCGTTGGGAGCACCGAACGGATTCTCCCCCTGACCATCCTGCGCACCGGACTGTCCCGTCTGGCCATACGCAGGATTCTGGCCGTACTGCCAAGCGCTCTGGCCATTGGGATTGGTGGCGTATGGGCCATAGTAGGGCTGCTGGCCTTGGGACCCAGAACCGTACTGGCCGTCCTGGCCGTACGGGCCGTATTGGGCGCCGGGCATGCCGCCCTGCTGACCCTGCGGCACATATCCCGCATCCGGCTGGGCGCCCGACTGCTGCCCACCCGGCTGCTGCGGCGGGTATTGACCGCCGTGGTTGGTGTCATACGCGCCGTATTGCGGCTGGGCCGGCTGGCCCGTCGCGTTCGGCTGGCTGCTCGCGTTCGATTGGTCGCTCGCGTTCGGCTGGCCGTTCATATCCGCCTGACCGTTCGCGTTCTGCTGCCCGCCAGCCGCGTTCTGCCGTCCTTCCGCATTCTGCTGAGCCTCAAACGGATTCTGCCGGTTCATGCCGTCGTTCGGATCGCTCATCATCGCTCCTTACCTGCATCCATCGCTTGTTTCAGCATCTATTTTAGGCATGATGCCTAATTCACACCATCGGCAGAACTAGGCACTTTGCCTATATATTCAACGGCAATCAGCCCACAGCCGATTCGCCGCCCGGCGCTTCTCCCCCACGCCGATTAGGCTGGTGGCATGACCAACGCACACGAAACACTGAAGTCGGGCATCGACCCGGCATCGTTCTCCACCGTCATCAAGCCGGTCAACGACCTGTTCCGCTATGTCAACGGACCGTGGATCGACACCTACCGCCTGCCGGACGATCGTTCCCGCTACGGCTCCTTCGACAAGCTCGCCGAGGACGCCGAAAACCAGGTGCGCGACATCCTCGAGGACGACGACTGCCCCGCCGCCAAATCGCAGGCCCTGTACCGTTCCTTCCTTAACACCGCGGCCATTGACGCGGCCGGCATCGCACCGATCAAAGCCGATCTGGACGCCATCGACCAGGCCAGCGACAAGGCGGAGTTCACCCGTACGCTCGGCCGTCTCAACACCAACAGCGCGGATGTGTTCGACACGGCCGTCTATGGCGACCCGGGCAATCCGGACCTCAACATCCTGCATATCGAGCAGGCCGGCATCCTGCTGCCGGACGAGGCGTACTACCGCGAGGACCACTACGCGCCGGTGCGCGAGGCGTACGTGACCATGGTCGCCACGCAGCTCGTCAACGCCGGGTACGCACCGGCCGCCGAAGCCAACCCCAACCAGGGCGACGACCTGCCTCAGCAGCCGGGCGACGAGACCGACGAGCCGGCCCTCCCCACCCCGAGCGAGGAGGCTTTGGACATGGCCCGCCGCTTCCTCGCCGTCGAGACGAGGATCGCCGCGAACCATTGGGACAACGTGGCCACCCGCGATTCGGTGAAGACCTACAACCCGACCGATTACGCCGATCTGGCGAACTCCCTGAAGCACTTCGACCTGGATGCCTGGATCGACGAGTTCCAGCGCGCCTATGACGCGACGCCGGCCGCCAAGGCGCAGCCGCTCGATCTCCGCGCGACGTTCGCGCATGTAATCGTGCATGAGCCGAGCTTCCTGACCGGCATCGACGAGTTCTGGGCGAACGCCGACCTCGACGACCTGAAACTGTGGGCTCGCGTGCATCTGATTGTCGGCGCCGCATCCTATCTGTCGCGCGAGTTCGACAGAACCAACTTCGACTTCTTCGGCAAGGTGCTGTCCGGCGCGAAGAAGCAGCGCGACCGGTGGAAGCGCGGTGTGAGCCTCGTCAACGGCATCTGCGGTGAGGACGTCGGCCGTGAGTACGTGCGCCGGCATTTCCCGGAGAGCTCGAAGCTCCGTATGGAGCAGCTGGTTGCGAACCTCATCGACGCCTACCGCGTCTCGATCTCGAACTCCGACTGGCTGGGCGAAAGCACCAAGGCCAAGGCGCTGGAGAAGCTGTCCAAGTTCACGCCGAAGATCGGATACACGAACCATTGGCGCGACTACACGGCGCTGGACGTGCACGCCGAATCGGTACTCGCCGAAAACATGAAGGCCGCGGCCCTGTACGAGCTCGGCTATCAGTGGGAGAAGGTCGGCAAGCCGGTTGACAGGGACGAGTGGCTGATGAACCCGCAGACGGTGAACGCCTATTACGAGCCGACGATGAACGTGATCGTCTTCCCCGCCGCGATTCTGCAGCCCCCGTTCTTCGATCCGGACGCCGACGACGCGGCCAACTATGGCGGTATCGGCGCTGTGATCGGCCACGAGATCGGCCACGGTTTCGACGATCAGGGCTCCCAGTACGACGGCGACGGCAAGCTCAACAATTGGTGGACCGACGAGGATCGCAAGCACTTCGAGGCCCGCACCAAGGCGCTCATCGAGCAGTACAACGGCTTCGTGCCGCTGCAGCTTGCCGAAAAGTACGCCGATGAGCCCGACAAGGCGCCGCATGTCAACGGCGCGTTGACCATCGGCGAAAACATCGGCGATCTGGGCGGCGTGAACATCGCGCTTAAGGCGTATGCGTTCGCGCTCGGCAAGCAGTCCGGCAAGACCGACGCCGAGGTCGAAGCGGACGGCTCTCCGGCCGCCATCAAGGCGTTGCTCGACACCGCCTCCGACATGGACGGGTTCACCGGTCTGCAGCGCTTCTTCCTGAGCTACGCTTCGATCTGGCGCACCAAGAACCGTGACGAGCTGGCCGAGCAGTACCTGCAGATCGACCCACACTCCCCCGCCGAATTCCGCACGAACGGCATCGCCAGCAACGTGGATCTCTTCTACGACGCCTTCGGCGTGACCAAGGATGACGCTATGTGGCTCGACCCTGCCGACCGCGTGCGCATCTGGTAGTTCCGTAAGGTCTAGAGCGGATTCCGGAGGTCTCCGCGCAACAGCTGGTAGTGTCCGTCGCGTGTAGGCCAGCCAGCCAATGACGGCTGACCTACACATATGGTGAGGGGTGGTGGTTCCCACTGAAACGGGAACCACCACCCCTCACCATATGACTCGGAATGCCAATCACCTCGGAACCTCAGGTATACCGAGCCATCAAAACGCCCACCGAATCCGGCAGCCGATCCGTCAATCAGTCATCCTCAAGCGGCGGACGATCATCGGGAACCAGAGGCTGGATGTCGTCGAGCACGGACGAATCGAAGGTGAAGATCTCATAGTCGCGCTGCAGATTCATCCAGAACTCGGGAGTAGTACCGAACGCCTTCCCCAGCCGGTGGGCCATGGCCACGCTGATGGCGCGTTTGCCCTTGATGATCTCCCCTATCGCGGTTTCCGAGACCCCGATAGCCTTGGCCAGCCGATAATTGCTGATGCCAAGCGGCTCCATGAGCTCCTCTTTGAGGATTTCGCCGGGCGTGCTCAGATACGGATTAGGCTTGACCGCCCTATCGATGGTAGTCGTCGAAGTAGACATCATATGCCTCCTTTTCCTTATCGTCCCATCGGAAGATGAGCCGATACTGTCGATTCACCCGGATGCTCCAATACCCCTTCAAATCCCCGGTCAACGCTTCAAGCCGATTGCCCGGCAGCTTTTGGAGATCCCATAACGACTGGGCCGCCTTCAGCCACTGAAGTTTTATCGACAGCTGCTTCTCGCAACCCGTCGGATATCCCCTTGGATAGGGGCCGCCAAACAGGAAGTCGAGCAACCGTTTATCACGCATGCGAATGTACACCATATACTACCGCCTCGCGTTAGTAACGTCAAACGTTAGTATGCGATGCCGTTTAGAACGCTCCCTCCCCTTCATCAGGCGCATCGGCGAAACCGTCGGTATAGGGCTCAGACGAGTCCGCGCCAGGCTCTCCGACATCCCCATATGTCTCGGCGGAATCGGCGCCCGGCGCGAAGCCGTTCGGCGCAACGCCGTTCTGAGCGGTCGGAGCCGGGGCCGTATACTGCGATTCGCGCTGCTCGTCGACGCCGAGGGTGACCGGTTGCACGCCGCCACTGCCGCTACTGCCGCCATTACCGAGATCGCCGGCACTGCCGGTATTCGTGATGCCACGGGATTCGCCGGCGTCATCCGCATTGGCCTGCCCGTTTGCCCCGCCGATATTGCGCGAGAGCTTGTCCAACGACGTGGTGCCGAAGGTCAGGTCGTGACCGATGTTTGTGGCTTCGATGACGGTACGACTGCGTGATTCGCCCGCCGGCGTGGTCCATTGCTCGGTATTGAGCACGCCCACCACGATGATGCGGTCTCCTCGGCGCAACGATTGCTTGGCGTTGAGCGCCATTGCGCGGAACGCCTTGACCGTCAGCCACGCGGTCGCGTAGTCCTCCCACTGACGGGTGTTCTGGTTGAATCGACTTCGTGTGCTGCCCATGCGGAAGGTGAGCACGGGGAAAGCGTCGGTTCCGGCTTTGACGAGCTCGCCCGCCACAAATCCGGTGACTGTAACTGCTGCCTGCTGATGTGCCATGATCGGTCCTTTCTGATGCATCCATGAATGGACCGCCGGAGCCATCTGCGCGTCATTGCGGGCAGATTGGCCGGCGGTACCTCCACTGTGAGGGACCGGAATCGGTCAGGACAAGCCCGACCGGCAAATGTGGATACCGTGACGCAGTGGGCTTCACCGCGCCTGTGGATATCTTTCGGTTATCCACCATTAGGCAAACGACCTTTACAAAAGAAGGAACGCACAACGCAAGGGGAGCCAAATAATAATCGACGAATCGCTGACAAGGACCGCTGGAAGCACCCCGTCAGCGAAAAGGAACGCCATCGCGCGTTACCGCAGTGCGGCACGGCGCGATGGCGTTTTCATGATCTATGACGATACGGTCGATGCCCCATCGGAGGAGACCGGGCATCGAGGGCATCACCCTATGGCGTCACAGACGCTCGAGCAGGGTCTCCACGGCCTGATCGGCGGGCACGGCAACCTTGTTCTCTCCGTTGCGATCGCGGATCTCGATGGTGCCGTCGTTGACGAAGTCACGGCCCACCACGGCGATGACCGGCACGCCGATAAGCTCGGCGTCCTTGAACTTCACACCCGGCGACACCTTCTTGCGGTCGTCGTAGATGACCTCGACGCCCTTGGCCTCAAGATCGGCGACCAGCTTCTCGGCGCCCTCGAACGCGGCTTCGTCCTTGCCAGTTGCCACCACATGCACCTGGGCCGGCGCGATCACGGACGGCCAAGCCAGGCCGGCCTCGTCATGATGCGTTTCGGCGATGCATGCGAGCACACGGGAGACGCCGATGCCGTAGCAGCCCATCCACACCGGCACGGCCTTGCCGTTCTGGTCGAGCACCTTGAGGTCCAGCGCGTTGGAGTACTTGAGACCGAGCTGGAACACCTGGCCGATCTCGACGCCACGCTCGAAGCTCAACGGGCCGGAGCCGTCCGGGCTCATGTCGCCGTGGCGGACCTCCACGGCCTCCACCACGCCATCGGCCTCGAAGTCACGGCCGTAGACCGCGTGGAAGCGGTGCTTGCCGGTCTCGTCGCCACCGATGATCCAATCGGACCCCTTGACGACGTGCGCGTCCACGAAGAAACGCACCGGTTCGGCGACGCTGGCGGCCTCGCCCTGCTTGCCGAATGCCATCGGGCCCATGTATCCAGCCACCATCTCAGGATGGGCTTTCAGGTCTTCCTCAGTGGATTCCTCAATCTCGGACGGCGCGAACTGGGCTTCGAGACGCTTCATATCCACCTGACGATCGCCCGGCACCGCCACGGCGATGACCTCACGCCACGGCTTGTCGTGGTCCTCATCCTCGGCGTGCATCACCGTGATGGCGACGGTCTTCAACGTGTCGGCGGCGGTCCACTCGCGACCGTCCTCACGCGGGTAGAGACGGTTGGCGGTATCGACCAACGCCTCGATGGTCTTGGAATCCGGGGTCTCACGCGTCTCCATCGCCGGGGTGCCGGAAGCGTCGATCTCCGGCAGCTCGGGCGTGTGCAGCGCCTCGACGTTCCATGCCTTGCCGGAGGGTGCCAGAGCGAAGGTGTCCTCACCGATGGCCATCGGGGCGAGGAACTCCTCGGAAGCGGAGCCACCCATCGGGCCGGACATGGCGAACACGGGCACGTACTTCAGGTCGAGACGCTGGAAGATGCGCTCGTAGGCGCCGCGCTCGTCGTAGTAGGCCTTGCGCATGCCCTCTTCGTCGATGGTGAAGGAGTAGGCGTCCTTCATGATGAATTCGCGGCCGCGAATCAGACCGGCGCGCGGGCGGAACTCATCGCGGTACTTGGTCTGGATCTGGTAGAGCGTAACCGGCAGATCCTTGTAGGACGAGTACATGTCCTTGACGAGCAGGGTGAACATCTCCTCGTGCGTCGGGGCCAGCAGGTAGTCGGCCTGATGACGGTCCTTGAGACGGAAGATGTTGTCGCCGTATTCCTCCCAGCGGTGGGTGGCCTCGTAGGGCTCGCGCGGCAGCAGGGCCGGGAAGTGCACTTCCTGGGCGCCGATGCCGTTAATCTCCTCACGGATGATGGCTTCGATCTTGTTGAGCACGCGCAGGCCGAGCGGCAGCCAGGTCCAGATGCCGGGGGCCGCCTTGCGGATGTATCCGGCGCGCTGCAGGAGCTTCGCGGAATCGACGTCCGCGTCGGCGGGGTCCTCGCGCAACGTGCGCAGGAACAGGGTTGACATACGAAGGGTATTGGAAGTCATGTGTTCCAAGATATTCGCGTGAACAGACAAGCTTCACGCCCGTCCGCCAATTCGTCCGGGGCTTCGCACGTCACCATCCATGTCGCGGCGGCGCATGCGATTGGCGTATGAAACCGGCGCGGCACCGATGGCCTACGACCGAGTAGCTGAACGAGTAACTGACAAACGGCACCAGGCTGACGACACCGGGCGAAGCCGGACAAAGCCACACAACGCCAGTGTTGGCGTTCGCGTCCCGCCGTGAGACAATGGGCGGTGAAGGGGATTTTGCAAGGGGGCACCATGACGCAGCCAACCAGTCCGTCCAATACGTCCAGCACGTCCAGTCCGTCCGCCCGACAACCGGAATCTCCCGGTGCCCGGCAGAACGTCCCGCACCAAACCCCGCCGCAGTCCGACCTGCACGAACCTCACGAACCGGTACCGGAGGGGACAACGGCACGGCAGCCGGCGACGACGCCGGCGACAGTCCCGCACGATGCCACGCATGCCACGCCACCTGCAACGCCGCAGGAATCCCCATTCCAACCGTCACGGCGATTCGTCGCCCAGCAACAACACACCGTCGATACCGATGATTACCCGTATTACCGCCCTCCGGCAGAACCGCCGGAATCGATGAGGGGACCGTCGGCCACGCCGGCGCAGCGTCCGGGACCGCAGCAGGGACCGCCGCCGCAGGAGCCGTACTACGGTGCCGCGCCGCAGTACGCCCCCACACCGATACACCCAATGTCATATACGGCGTCATATCCGACGCCATACGGGCAGCCGATACCGACGGCACCCGCAACGGAACCCATTCCGGTCACGCCCCCGGTATGGCTGGAGCACGCCGCGCCACCGGCATCGCCGCCAATGGCACAGCCGCCATTCCAACCATGGCCGCAACCGCAACCGTACGCTCAATCGCAACCGAACCCGCAGCCGCCCCACATGGTTCAGCCCATGCCACAATCTACGGCACCGCACGCGGTTCGCCCCGACGATGCAACACAGCCGGCAAAGCCGCGATATTCCAGCGTGCAGATTCTGCTGCTGATTCTCGGCGTCTCCCTGGTGACCATTGCCGTGCTCGCGTTCGCTTCGGTGGCGTACGACATGTTGGGTGACATCGGCCGCGCCCTCTGCATCGGCGTGGTGGGACTCGTCGCACTGGCCGCCGGTGCCCTATTGGCGCGATGGCTACGCGTCACCGCCGAGGGACTGACATGGGCGGGTCTCGCGGCGCTCACCATCGATGCCATACTCATCGGGCGTATGCCAATCGTCATGATTCGTGTGCCGTCCGGCTTCGCCAGTGGCATCATCGTGCTGCTGCTCACATTCGTCGCACTCACGTTGCGCCGAATCCCAATACCGGAACGCTCGGTGGTCACAGCGGAGGCATCAGGATACGGAACGCCAGCCGCACCACCGAACGGCGGCCCATCGGCCTTTTCGCCATCACACACCCCGGCAACCGTGCCCGACCATCCCGGAGCACCGAACCAGAGCGCACCTGCCACCACCCCGGCCAAGTCGCATGGCATACCGTTGCGCGCCTATTCGCTGTACGCCACGTTCTCGCTGCCATGCGCAATGGTTTTACTGATGACCGACCTGCCGCTCTGGGATAGCGGCGTACGGAATACCCTTGCAGCGGCTGCGGCCGCCTTGGTGGCCTCGATTGCGGCGGCGGTCATCCATACGGATCGTCGCTCCCGCACCTCGGATTTCGAATGGCTGGCTTCGCTGATCACCGCAATGCTGCTGCTCACGCCCCTGTCCTTCAGCATGTTCGGCACCGCATCGGACGGCGAGCCATTCGCCGTCGCCACCGCGATCTGCGGCATCATTCCCGCAATCTGGGCGCTGGTACTCATCGCGGCGCATCGGAGGGTCTCGTGGGGCAATGGCCGTCCCTTCACCGCACTGCTGCGAGTGCCGCCGACGGTGGGATTCTTCTGGACCTGCACCGCGATTTCGGTTCCGCTGCATCGTGCCCTTGATCCGACGTTGTCCGGCGACGCCGTGGCACGTATGGCCGCCTACCTGCCCTCCGTGGCGGTGGGAGCCGTCGCCATATCGTTGGGTTGTCTGTTGCCGCGATCCGGACGTTGTACCGCAATCAGCCCGGCGGAGCGCACGGCCGCAAGCGGCGTCGGATCGTTCATCCTCGCGGTGATATCGGTCAGCGAATTCAGCCGTGACGATCTCCCCTCACTGGTCACCGCAATGGCCGCGTTCATCGTCATGCTCACGGTCTGCGTCATCGCCGAACTGCGTGCGGCTAATCCGCTGCCGGTGCAGCCCTCGCCATCCGAGCCGACCGTGCAGCCCGCACCAACCGCACAGCCTATACCAACCGCACAGCCCATGCCGGCCATGTCAACGGTGCCGCAGCAGCCGGAACACCGGACGCGCGGACTCGACCGGCCGGTCGTACTGGCCACATGGATCACCGGGTCGGTGGCCGTCATACTGGTGCTGTGGTCTTGGGCTGTTTCGCGACCGTATGCCCCAGCCGATCTCATTGCTATGCTAATCGGGGCCGCGACCCTGATCGTCGGCGTGCATCGGCTGGCGGTCAATCCGCGGTTGCGCAGTTGGCCTGCGTTATGGCTGCCGTTGACGCTGCTGATGGCACCACCGCTGCTCATGAGCTGGTACGAGTCACCGTCCTTCCCCCGTATGCTCGCCCTGTTCGCCATCGCGCTGTGCACCGTGCTGATCGGCGCATTGCGCGGGCTGCAGGCACCACTGCTCTACGGCACGGTGGTGTTGGTGGCGCATGTGCTGACCGTGATATGGCCGTGGCTTGCCGAGTTCTCGCGCCAATACTGGTGGGTGTGGCTGCTGATCGGTGGCGTGCTGCTTATCGTGGTGGCCGCGAGATATGAGGCGAGCCTCAAATCACTGCGCACCTTCGGCGTCCGCATCAGCGAGCTGCGTTAGTCCACAATCTTCGGCCGGTTACCATCGCCTACCATCGCCCGGCGATGGGCGTGCCGCATTCGGGGCAACGGCCGTCGCCGCCGCGCGACGTGGACAGCCGGTCGTCGATGATGCGATACCAGTCCCGCTCGATGAGCGTGGCCCGGCAATCCGGGTTCGGGCAGAACGTGGTGTCGCCGGCACGGTCGTGGACGTTGCCGGTGTACACGTAATGCAGCCCCTCGGCGAGCGCGATTCCCCGAGCCTTGGTGAGCGTTTCGTGCGGGGTGGGCGGCACGTCCATCATCCGATAGCTCGGATGGAAGGCGGAGAAGTGCAACGGCACGTCCATCCCCAGATGGTCGCGTATCCACGCACATTCGGCATGCAGCTGGGCGTCATCGTCGTTGAGGCCGGGGATGAGCAGCGTGGTGAGTTCCACCCACACGCGCCCGCCATCCGGCGTACGGGCCTCATTGACCGCGTATTCGATGGTCGCCAGCACGTCGGCCAGATGCGTGCCGGTCACCTTCCAATAGAAGTCCTCGGTGAAGCCCTTCAGGTCGATGTTCGCCGCATCCATCGCCGCGTAGAAGTCCGGGCGGGCCGCGGCACTCATGTATCCGGCGGTTACGGCGATCGGATGGATGCCGCGCGCCCGGCATGCGGCGGCCGTGTCGATGGCATATTCGGCGAACACAATGGGATCGTTGTACGTGAACGCCACCGATTCGATGCCGCGGTCCGACGCCACCTGGGCGATCTTCTCCGGCCCGGCCTCCACACCGAGCCGGTCGAAACTACGTGCCTTGGCGATGTCCCAGTTCTGGCAGAACCGGCATCCCGAATTGCACCCGGCCGTACCGAAACTCAGCACGCTGGAGCCCGGGTGGAAATGGTTGAGCGGCTTCTTCTCCACCGGGTCCACCGCGAAGCCGGAACTGCGCCCATACGTGTCCGACATGATGATGCCGTCGTGATTCGACCGCACGAAGCAGAACCCGCGCTGCCCCGGGCGTAGCACGCAGCGTCTCGGGCAGAGCTCGCAGCGTGCCCGGCCGGTGCCGTCAGCGAATCGGGTCTGCCAGCGACCGGTTGCGGGGTTGATTCTGGAATCAAGGGCCGGACCGGTCACAGGACCGAACGTTGTGCCGGCCGCGGAGCCTGTTGCAGGGTTGCGCTTAGGCCCAACCATCCCGTCAATGCTCGGCATAGGCGGTCACCTCGTACCGTTGGCAGTCGATGTCGCCGTTCGTCCAGTCATAGTCCGGGCGGATGCCGGCCTTGGCCAGCAGATGGGAGACGAACTCGTGCGGGTTCGGCAGCTCGTCCCACACCTGCGGCAGGAAGGTGGCGCTCCGGCCACGATGGTCGGCGAGGATGAGGCCGTCGCGACCCGGGCGGAGCGCGGCTTCAAGCTCACTACGGGACCGCACCGGCCGGGTTGCGGCCTCGTTGCCGTGGGCGGAGGTATCGGCTTCGTCCGCCAAAGCATGCGAAGGATGCGCCACCATGATGGGTTCCGGTTCATCCAGCACCGACACCTCCACATCGAGTAAGGGGTATTCGGCCGCCGTGACAGGGTTGAAACGCGGGTCACGGACCGCGGCATCCACCGCGTGAGCCGCAACGTCCTTACCGAGCGACCGATAGGCGACCAGCGAGCCGATGCAGCCGCGCAGCCGCCCGCCTTCGGTCAGCGTGACGAAGCTCGCTCCCGATTCCTCGAGCCACGGATTGGCGACGAGTATGCGCGCGACAGATTGGCCCGACCATGGGCGGGATTGCCGGGACGTCCAAGCCGATCGACCGCCCTCAGCATCACTTTCAGCGCCGCGCCGATCATGATTGTGCGAACCTTCGGCGTTCATATCATGACCAGCTGCGCCATCAGATACGCCATCGACTCCATCATCAGCCGCATCATCAAGCCCGAGCCGTTCGCGGATGGCGGCACGCGCAAGGGCAAGCAGCACGCTCCCCCGATCGTCGTGCGCATCCTCGCGAGCGCAAATATCATCGCCATCGCGTCCGTCATCGCCGGCGCGCGATTCCTCGCTACTCTCGTCGCACTCATGCCCACCAGCATCGTTACGCGCAAGCTCGCGCGCATCCTCGCCTTCGCTGGTGCAATCGTCCGCATGCGCGTCGTCCCGGCCGTCCTCCCATGCGGCGAAGGAGGCGTAGCCCACCACAGGTTCGTCGGCGTCCCACATGGCCGGGCGCGGCTGTCCCGCGAGCGCCACCACGCCGTTATCGCCCGAGGTGGCGCAACCCAGTTCGAACAGGCGCATGTCCGTCCGGTTGGTCAGCACATCGATCAGCCCGTTGATCGGATATGCGCCGCAGGCCCGCCGTGGACTGATGGGCGCACGCAAAGCGAGGATGTCGGCGATGGTGTGGTCGTCCAGCTCACGGGCGTACGCATGCGGGTGGTAGTGGGACAGGTCCGAGCTGATGACGATGACGGTTTCCGGACCGCCCCACAGCGTGCGCAGCACATCGCCCGCCTCGCTCGGCGACGCATCGCCTGCGTTGAGCGGCACGATTGTAAGGTCAGGGCCGAATATGGTCTGCAGGAACGGAATCTGCACCTCCACCGCATGCTCCTGCGCGTGGGTGGGATCGTTGACGATGAGCGCGGAAGCCGGCGCATGGACCGTCGCGCTCATGCCGGAACGCAGTCCACCATCACCCTCTTGTGAAACACTGCGTGAAACATTCCGTGAAACGTCTTGTGAAACACCATGCTGTTCCGGCGAGCCCAGCCGCTGTGAGTCCAGTCCCAATGCCGCGCGCTCGGCTGCCGTATCCACCCGGACCTCGCCCAACGGCGTATCGAACGCATCCCATGTGGAGCAGGCCACGCCGCGGACCGCGACACGATGGGTCGGTCCTACGATCACCGCCCGCGTCACGGTTCCCCACCCACGTTCAAGCAATGCATAAGCGAGCGCCGCCGTGGTGCCGGAATAGACGTATCCGGCATGCGGCACAATCACCGCCTTGGGCGCGCCGGACGGCAGTTGCGGGGCAAGCGTGCGCAACAGCGTGCGCCCGTAGTCCAGCTGATGATTGATGAGCCGTTTCAACGTCACGCGGTCAGCGGGGTAGAACGCACCGGCCACGGCCGCCGGGCGAGCCGTAACGCTTCGTTGAGATATATTCGAACGCACCATAACGACCACCTCACCATCTATCGTAGTGCGTTCGCCGCGCGCCGAAGCGGGGCCGAAGCGGACGGTAGATGTGCGGACCGCTAGAACAGGGCGTCCTGATCGAATTCGTCATCCCCGGCGGCGAGGCCGGTGGGCTTGAACGCGGCGGCACCCTCGCGGCCCAGTTGGTCACTGGCAGCCGCCGAAGCCTCGCGCAGGTCGCCGTCGAGCATCACGGCGTCCGGCGAGACCAAGAACATGCGCTCGTTGCCGCCCGCCAGATACAGTCCGTCCAGCGATTCGACGCGGGAGAGCGCCACATAGCCCATACCCGGCGCGAACGTGCGCCGCAGGTCCATCACCGCGCGGTCGAGCGTCATGCCCTGTGATTTGTGGATGGTGATGGCCCACGCGCATCGCAACGGCACTTGGGAGACGGATGCGAGCACGGTGTCGCCGTCCATCATCTCCCACGTGGCCGGTTTCATCGTCACGATGTTGCCGTTCTCGAACTCCACAATCGGCCATCCGCCCTTGGTTTCGGGCGCGAACCCGCGCACGGTGCCGAGCGAGCCATTGACGAACTGCCGGTCGGCGTCGTTGCGCAGCGCCATGACCGCCGCACCGGTTTTGAGCACCAGCCGTTCGGGCGCCAGCATGTTCTTCTTGAGCCGGTCCACGAGATTCACCGGCCCCGCAGCCTCGGCGTGGAAGGTGTGCTCCTCGAGCGATATCTGGCTCAGGCGCAAATCGTTGAGCCCGTCGGCCTGCCGGTTCACGGGGAACAGATGGACCGCCACCTGATCGGGCCCCGGCATGCGGCCCAGCCGTGTGACGAGCACGTCGCGGTCGTGTTGGGTCACGGCTCCGGCGCGAATGTCGGTGAGCACGGTGAGCAGGTCGCCGGTGTCCTGGCGGTGCTGTTCAGTCAGATAGCAGACGGCGGGATCAAGCTCGTCCCAAACCAGCGATTCGGTGACGAAACCCTCCGGATTGCGTCCGGCCTTGGCGTACCGTTCACGCGCGGCGACGAATTCGGGGGTCGGGGCAATCACATCGTTGTTGCGGCCCGAAACGGATACGGGCGGCAACTGGAAGAAGTCTCCGGACAGCACCACCTGAATGCCACCGAACGGCCGCGGATCATGACGCACCATGCGACAGACCTGATCGACCATGTCGAACAGCCATGCGTGGAGCATCGACACCTCATCGATGACGAGGATATCCGCAGCCTGGATCTTGCGCCGGCGTCGGGAGCGGATGAGTTTCAGGAGGTTGGCGGTCAGACTCGTGGCCACGCCGACGCCGCTCCACGAATGGATGGTCTGACCGTCGATATGCGTGGCCGCGATACCGGTGGATGCGGTGACGGCCACTTCGGCGCCGCCCGCACGCGCCTGACGAATGAATTCGTTGAGCGTGTACGTCTTGCCCGCGCCCGGCGCGCCGGTCAGGAACACGTTCGCGCCGGCGTTCAGGATGGTCAGGGCTTCGGTTTGACGCATGTGCTGCTGGTACCGCTTCCTGTACTACTTGTACTACTTGTTGAGGATGCTGGTGGATTCGATCTCGGCGGCGATGGCCTTGGCCTCCGCCTCGTCCGGGCCGGGAACCGGCGCCATGAAGGCCTTGCGGTAGTAGCGTAGCTCGTCCAACGATTCGATGATGTCGGCGAGGGCGCGGTGGCCGCCGTTCTTCGGCGGACGGTTCTCGTAGACGGCCGGGTACCAGCGGCGGGCGAGCTCCTTGAAGGTGCTCACGTCCACGCTGCGGTAGTGCAGGTGGCTCATGAGGTCCGGCATGTAGTGATCGAGGAACTTCTTGTCGCTTCCGATGGTGTTGCCGGCGAGCAGCGGCTTGACGCCCTCGGGCGTGAAGCGCAGCACGTATTCGGTGACCTTCCGCTCGGCCTCGGCGAGGCTCAGGCCATGCTCCCACTCGTTGATCAGGCCGGAACGGGTGTGCATGTTGCGCACGAAGTCGTTCATGTGGTCCACGGCCTTCTGGCTCGGCTTGATGACGTAGTCCACGCCCTCGTCCAGCACGTTGAGGTCGAAATCGGTGGGTACCACGGACACCTCGACCAGCTCATCGCCGCCGAAGATGTCGAGTCCGGTCATCTCGCAGTCGATCCAAATCAGGCGCGAATCCTTCGCGCTGTACGTTTCCGCGTCATGTGCATCCACCATGGTGGACCTCTTTTCCCTGAAAATCACTCGTTATAGCTCGTACTCGGAACAGTTCAGACTATACCGCAGGGAATACAAACGCTTTCTTTGGCTATTGCCGGCGCTCCCCTTGGCTCCCCTCAGTCAGCTTCGCCGCCAGGGCCCCTCAGGGAGGGGAGCCACAGGATTGGTATCATACAAAAACTCCCCTCGCGATGAGGCGAGAGGAGTTGATAATTCAACTATGATTACGCGATGCGCGATCAGTTGTTGTGGAAGCCGGAGTAGTTCGGGGCTTCGGCGGTCATCACGATGTCGTGCGGGTGGGATTCGCGCAGACCGGCGTCGGTGATGCGGATGAAACGGCCCTTCTCGCTCATTTCGGCGATGTTGTGCGCGCCGATGTAGAACATCGACTGGTGCAGGCCGCCGATCATCTGGTAGAGCACGGCGTTGAGCGGTCCGCGGTACGGCACTTCGCCTTCCACGCCCTCCGGCACGACCTTGTCGTTGGAGGTGACGTCGGCCTGGAAGTAGCGGTCCTTGGAGTAGGACTTCTTGCCGCGCGGGGCCATGGCGCCGAGGGAGCCCATGCCACGGTACAGCTTGTACTGCTTGCCGTGCAGGAGCACCTTCTCGCCCGGGGCCTCCTCGCAGCCGGCGAGCGTGCCGCCGAGCATCACGGAGGATGCGCCGGCCACCAGAGCCTTGGCGATGTCGCCGGAGTAATGGATGCCACCGTCGGCGATGCACGGCACGCCGGCCGCACGGCAGGCCTGAGCGGCCTCGTACACGGCGGTGAGCTGCGGCACGCCGACGCCGGCGACGATGCGGGTGGTGCAGATGGAGCCGGGGCCGATGCCGACCTTGACGGCGTCCGCGCCGGCGTCGATCATGGCCTGGGCGCCGGAACGGGTGCCCACGTTGCCGCCAATGATCTGCACGTTGTCGAAAGCGGAGTCGTGCTTGAGGCGGGAGATCATGTCGAGGGCCAGACGGGCCTCACCGTTGGCGGTGTCGACCACGAGGACGTCCACGCCGGCCTCCATCAGGGCGGAGGCGCGCTGCCAGGCGTCGCCGAGGAAGCCGACGCCGGCGGCCACGCGCAGACGGCCCTGCTCGTCCTTGGTAGCATCCGGGTACTGCTCGGTCTTGACGAAGTCCTTGACGGTGATCAGGCCGGTCAGGTGACCTTCGGCATCGACCAGCGGCAGCTTCTCGACCTTGTGCTGGGCGAGCAGACGGTGGGCGTCGTCCTTGGAAATGTTGGACGGGCCGGTGATGAGGTTCTCCTTGGTCATGACATCCTTGACCTTCAGGGTGTCGTAGTCCTCGGAGGGGATGAAGCGCATATCACGGTTGGTGATGATGCCGACGAGCTTGTTGTCCTTGTCCACCACCGGCAGACCGGAGATGTGGAACTTGCCGCACAGCTTGTCGAGGTCGGCCAGGGTGACGTCGGGGTTCACGGTCAGCGGGTCGGTGATCATACCGGACTCGGAACGCTTGACCACATCGACCTGGGCGGCCTGGTCGTCGATGGACAGATTGCGGTGCAGCACGCCGATGCCGCCGTTGCGGGCCATGGCGATGGCCATCTCCGACTCGGTCACGGTATCCATGGCTGCGGAGAGCACCGGGGCCTTCATCGTGATCTTACGGGTCAGATGGGTCGTGGTGTCCACTTCGGAGGGAATGACATCCGTCTCGTTCGGCAGGAGCAGCACATCGTCATAAGCGAGGCCGAGCTTGGCGAAGATGGGAGGAAGGGGGGCATACGCTGATTGGGCGTTCAATTCATCGAGGTTTGTAGCCATGTAAACAATATATGAACATGCACTGACCTTGGCCGACACGCACGGGTTTTGCGGCGGCGACGGCACAGCAACGACGCGCCCATGACGCGGCGGCGTCCCATCCGCAACATGGCTGTCCAGCAGATGGCTGTCCAGCAGTATGGCAGAGGCCGATTCCCGACCCAGTATCCCGCGTCAAAAATACGCTACGAATTCACTACTCTCAGTCCTGCTTTGCAGACCGGTTCCTCTGGCAGGGGAACCGAACACTATAATCAACGAGCCTCCGGCGCAGGACTCAGGCCGCGCAGCAGCAAAACCGAAATCACGCCGCGAATGCCGACCTCGCCGATCAGTCGTTCTTCCGCGTTTCGACGTTTCCGGCGGCTTCCCCGTCATGCGCTTCGGCGGCGTCCCCTGTCTCGCCGCCGGTCTGCCCGATGGTCTCCACAGACTCCATGGCCTCCATAGACTCCATGGCCTCCGTTGCCGTAGGAGCCGCGGCGTGATGCGCCTTGCTGCGCGCGGCCTCCATGGCCATGTTCTCCGCCCGGAGCTCCGGGATGCGGTGCTTCAGATACGGATACATGGTGGCGATGGTGAGCACCACCACGGCGACCGCCATGCCGATGGCCACATGCTGCGCCTTGAAGAACAGGATCATAAGCGAGCCGAACGCGATCAGGGCCGCCCATCCCCACAGGATGAGCACGGCAGCACGCACCGAATGACCGATCTTGAGCATGCGGTGATGCAGGTGCATGCGGTCCGGATGCATCGGCGACTGTCCCTTGGCCAAACGCCGCACAATCGCCAGGCACATGTCCAGCACCGGCAGGAACAGCACCAGAATCGGCAGCAGGATCGGCATGAACACCGGCAGATAGATGCTGGCGTGAATCGAGGCTGGGTCCAGTCGACCGGTCATCACAATCGATGCGCAGGTGATGAGGTAGCCGAGCAGCATCGAACCGGAATCACCCATAAACAGTTTGGCCGGATGCCAATTGTGCAGCAGGAAGCCCACGCAGATGCCCACCAATCCGATGTCGATGAGCGTGGCGAGCGAGGCGTAGCTCGGCGAGGATCGGGCGATGATATAGGAGTATATGGCGAACGCGATGCCGCCGATCGCCACGATGCCCGCAGCCAGACCATCCAAGCCGTCCACGAAGTTGACCGCGTTGATCGAGGCCACGATGAGGAACGCGGTGATGGCCATGGACAGGCTCGGGCTTGCGGTGACCAGCTGGCCGCCCAACGGCAGCGAGATAATCTGCAGGCCGCCCCACGCCACGAATACGGAGATGAGCAGCTGACCGGCGAGCTTGAGCATCCAGTCGAGGTCCCACAGATCGTCCGCCATGCCGAGCAGGCTGATCATCACGCCACCGGCCAGAATCACCCACATCTGGTAGCCGCCGGCGAACAGCCCGGATAGGAACGGCAGACGGCTGGCGAAAATCATCGCCACCACGAAGCCGATGAGCATGCCCAGACCGCCCATGCGCGGGGTGGGAACGGTATGCACGTCACGTTTGCGCACCTCGCCCACCGCGCCGATCTCGATGGCGACGTGACGAATCAGCGGGGTCACCAGCCAAGTGACGCCGCCGGCGATGGCGGCAACCAGCAGATAGATCCTCATGCGCCCAGTCCCCCGCCGTTGAGGTGGAGGGCCTGACGAATCACGCCCTGCGGGATGACGCCCTCGCGCAGGATCTCTATGCCGTCACGGGCGTACGGATCGGCCTTGACCACGGTGCTGGACACATGTCCCTGGGTCGGCCCTCCATCCAGATAGAGGTCGACGGCGTCACCGAAGGCCTCCACGGCCTCCTCGACGGTCTGGGCGCTTTCGTCGCCGGAACGGTTGGCGCTGGACGCGGCCAACGGTCCGGTGGCGCGCAGGATATCAAGCGTCAGCGCGGAGTTGGGGATGCGGATGCCTTGGGTGCCGGGGCGTCCGTCGGCGGTATCGGCCAAGGTCCGCAGCGTGCAGTCGGGACGGGCCACGGCAATCGGCGAAAACGCGCCGGGCAGGAACGCGGCGGACAGGCGGTTCAGCGGGGACGGCAGCTCGAGGCCGATCGCGGCCAACTCGTCGGTGGAGGCGAGCAGCACCTGCAACGCCTTGTACCGGGGGCGACGCTTGAGCCGGTAGATGCGGTCGATGGCATCCGTGTTGCGCGGATCGCAGGCCACGCCGTACACCGTGTCCGTGGGGATGACGATGAGTCCGCCCTCGCGTACGATGCGAGCCGCCTCATCCAGAGACTCCCCCGTGACCTTCATCGTCGCTCCCTTACTCATGTCACTCACGCCATGCCTCCGTTCGCCGGTTGATTCACAATCTATCATTGCACCATTGCGCCCGGACGGTGGCCCATCCAAAGTCGGAGAGCAGTCGGCAAGCAGGTACAATGGGGCCGGTTTATGTTTCCCTGAGCAACATATTGGAGTACGTGACATGAGCGACGACGCCGAACCCCTTGATTTCACCGATTCCTTCGCCCCCGCCGAGCCCGCGGCTTCCGCCGATCCTGCGGCTTCCACGGAGCCCGCAACCCCCGTCGCCGAATCGCTGCCGCCGGTCGAACTGCGCAGACCGCGCGCCAGCGAACATGAGGAGATGGTCTCCGGGCATTTGTACAACCCCGCTGACCCGGAGCTCACGGCCCTGCGCGAGCGGGCCGGCGATCTGTGCACCCGGTTCAATTCCACCCCGCGCGGCGACCATGCCACCCGCCGCGCCATTCTCGACGAGCTGCTGCCCGGTCACGGCAAGGGCCTGGACGTGATGGGGCCGATCTTCTTCGATTACGGCTGTCACACCACCATCGGCGAACGCGTGTTCGCGAACTTCAACTTCACCGTGCTGGACTGCTGCCCGGTCACCATCGGCGACGACGTGCTGTTCGGGCCGAACGTCTCGCTGTTGCCGCCGATGCACCCGATGCGCTGGCAGGATCGCAACGTGCGTCAGGCCGAGGACGGTTCGATGTACGACTACGAGTATGGCAAGCCGATTGTCATCGGCTCGAACTGCTGGTTCGGCGGCAATGTGACGGTGATCGGCGGCGTGACGATCGGCGAGGGTTGCGTGATTGGTGCCGGTTCGGTGGTCACGCGCGACATCCCGCCGCACACCGTGGCTGTGGGCAACCCGGCCCGTCCGATTCGCGAAATCACCGACAAGGACGCCTCCGCACTGCAGTACTACGCGCAGTAGCTCTTCCTCCTGGCTCCCCTCTCTGAGGGGAGCCAGAGATTCACAGGCAACCGTCAGTCGGTGTTTGGTGGCGGCTTCCCTCAGCCAGAAAGAATTACTTTTCGGCGAACAGGTAACGGTCCCGGCCGGTCCAATCACGACCGGTCATGGCGGTGGCGAAGCCCGCCGTCCGGGCATAGGCGACGAGACGGTCGCCTTGGCTCACGTCATGTTCCATGACGAGCGCGCCGCCCGGCTTCAGCAGACGGAACGAGCGTTCGATGATGCGTTCGGGAATCAGCGTGCCGTCCGCGGAGCCGCCATAGAGCGCCAATTCGGGGTCCCAGTCACGCACTTCCGGCTGTTCGGGCACGTCGAGCTCGGGAATGTACGGCGGATTGGTGATGACCATATCCACCGTGCCGTCCAGATGGGCCAGAGTGGCCATCGATGTGGCGTCGGCGACCTCCAGCTGGTAATTGGATGTGATGGAAGGGTACCGTTTCGCCGTCTCCGCAAGGTTGCGCCGGGTCCATTCGGCGGTATGGGGCGCCAATTCCACGGCCCAGACACGACTGCCCGGCACCTCCGTGGCCACGGACAGACCGATGGCACCCGATCCGGCGCACAGGTCCACCACGAGCGGGGTCATCATGCCGTGGCGGGTGAGCCAGTCAAGGCCGGCCTGCACCACGGTTTCGGTCTCCGGACGCGGAATGAACACGCCGGGACCGACCTTGAGGTCGAGGTACCGGAACGACACGTGCCCTACGATGTACTGCAACGGTTCGCGTTTGGCCCTGCGTGCCAGCATCGACTGGAAGCGGTCGGCGTCATAGCCGAGTTCCGAGCCCATCAGCAGCGCCTTATCCACATCCCTCAGCTCGATGCCCGCGGCCTCGGCCATCAGCAGCTTCACGTCATGCTCCGGCGTCTCGATACCCGCCTCACGCAGCTCGGCCGCAGACGAACGAATCACGTCAGCAACACCCATTGTTCCTCTTCCGTCTATGTACACATCGCAATCGCCAGCTGAAGGCTTTGGCTGCCATACGTGATGTCCGACACGCTCAAGGCCGTTTGGCCAAGCCTACAGTCGGACATCACATATGGCAGCCAAAGCCAACCGAAATCACATCCACGCTCCCCTGTTCAACAGTCAAACGCAATGCAATCACGCGAAAGGAGGCGTTGGGCGGCACATGCGATGCGCGACTGTAGGCTTGGCCAAACGGCCTCGAGTGTGCCGCGCATCGTATGTGCCGCCCAACGCCGGACCGGCCATCGTCACTTCTGATTGGCGAGACGCTCGGCCTCGTCGGCCTGGATGTCGGAGTCGATGACGGCCTGCAGGTCGCCGTTGAGCACCGCGTCAAGGTTGTACGCCTTGTAGTTCGTGCGATGGTCCACGATGCGGTTCTCCGGGAAGTTATAGGTGCGAATGCGCTCGGAGCGGTCCAGCGAACGCACCTGCGAATGACGCATGTCGGCGGCTTCGGCGGCCTCCTGCTCGTGCTTCATCGCCAACAGGCGGGACTTGAGCACGCGTAGCGCGGAGGCGCGGTTCTGGATCTGCGACTTCTCGTCCTGCATACTCACGACGATGCCGGTGGGGATGTGCGTCATGCGCACCGCGGAATACGTGGTGTTCACGGACTGGCCGCCGGGGCCGGAGCTCATGAAGATGTCGATCTTCAGATCCTTCGGATCGATTTCAATCTCGTCATCGTCCTCATCGGCCTCGGGGAACACGATCACGCCGGCCGCGGAGGTCTGGATGCGGCCCTGCGATTCGGTGACGGGGATGCGCTGCACACGGTGCACACCACCCTCGTACTTCATCGACGCCCACACGCCGTCCTCCGGTGCGGGGGTGCCCTTGGCGCGAATGGCGATCTGCACGTCCTTGACGCCGCCGAGCTCGGTGGTGTTCTCAGACTGCACGGAGACGGTCCAGCCGCGCTTCTCCGCGTAACGCGTGTACATGCGCAGCAGGTCGCCGGCGAACAGTGCGGCCTCCTCGCCGCCGGTGCCGGCCTTGATCTCCATGATGGTGTCGCGCGCATCATCCGGATCGCGCGGAATGAGCGCGGTCCTCAGCTTCTCCTCCACGGCCGGCAATTCGGACTCGAGACGCTTGGCCTCGGCGGCGAAGTCCGCGTCCTCGGAGGCCATTTCGCGGGCCGCCTCGAGATCATCCTTGACCTGCAGCCAGGACTTGTAGGCGCTCACGATGGAGCCGAGTTCGGCATGACGACGCCCCAGCTTGCGCAGCTTGTCCGGATTGGACACGATTTCAGGGCTTGCCATCTGCTGTTCGATGGAGTTGTACTCCTCGAGTGCGGTCGCCGCCGCCGGGAACTGTTCGTCTGCCATGACGCTTCTTTCCGTAGGTCTTTGTTTTTCCGTGGGATACCAGGATGGGCCGGAGAGCCATCAGCCGGCGCAATCAATCATCTGATGTCGCAGTCGCGATGACGCGGGCGACGAGCGGAGTGATGGGAAAAGATACAAAAACGCCAGTCCCGGCGGGCATGCCGAAGCATGCCGAGCCATATGGACTGGCGTGAAGTCTGCTACTTGCTCTTCTTGCCGTAGCGCTTCTCGAAGCGAGCAACGCGGCCACCGGTGTCGAGAATCTTCTGCTTGCCGGTGTAGAAGGGGTGGCAGCTGGAGCACACGTCAACGAACATGTGATCGCCGTTGCCAGCGGTGCGGGTCACGAAAGTGTTGCCGCACGAGCAAGTCACCTCAACGGGGTGATAATCAGGATGGATACCCTGCTTCATTTTACGTCTCCTAATGATTCGGGGGACCCGGGTCGCACGCCCCTATGGCATGCGTGAACCGGAACCTTTGGGATGATACTCGCGCATGTGGACGAATCGCGGATGCCTCATGTCCCGCGTCGAAAGACCACTGATTGCATTGTTCGGCTCCCTTTGCCCGAACGTTGCCATGAAGCAGACCGGAGCTGCTTGCCGGTAACGCACAAGCCAGTAGGCGAGCCAATTGATTGCGAGCGGCACGTCCATAATCGCAGATGAACTGGCCTACGAAGCGGGACTGAAGCATGCCCGAGGACAGTCAGGGGCAGCCATAATTTGCCAACGACTCCACGGCACAGGGCATCCGGCCTGCACGGAATATGGTGGGGCCACAGGGGCTTGAACCCTGGACCGGCGGATTATGAGTCCGATGCTCTAACCGACTGAGCTATGGCCCCACGCTGGCCGCCGCGCGACGTACCGCCCCACGGAAAACCAACCTGTACAGTGTAACACGCAGGCAGCCGGAAGCCACTCCCACAGAGGCGCGCCTTCGGGAATCACCGAAGAATCAGGTCGAATCCGGCCCGCCGACATCACAAAGCGACGGAAGAGCGACCCGCCAAGCCATTGCACTATTGCACTATTGCGCGATATACGCCAGCGGATTGTCGATGAACCGTCGCAGACCCATCTCGGCCGCGCCATACAGCGAGGGATGCTCGGCCACAGGCGGCACGAACACACGAATCTTCACATTCGGATAGCCAAGGATCTCGGAGCGCAGCCGGCTTTCGAGCACGTTGGCCAGCTCGTCGCCGAAATGCGTCCACAGACCGCCGAGCAGCACGGTGTCCACATCCACCATGTTCACGGCGGAGGCGATGGCGGAAACCAGCGCGTCCACGGCCCTATCCACCACTTTGGCCACCTGCGGGTCACCGGAGCGCCAACGTTGGAGGAACTTGTCGATGGCCTCGCTGCTGGTCGCCTCCTCGTCGGTGGCGATGCCCGCGGCTTCGACCAGCGCACGGCGGCCGGCAAACGATTCCAAGCATCCGTGACGACCGCACCGGCACAGCGGCCCATCCATCGCGACGGACAGGTGGCCGACCTCCCCGGCGAAGCCATGCGATCCGGTCACCACCTCGCCGTCACGCACCACCGCGCCGCCGATGCCGATATCCGTGGAAAGGTACACGAACGAATCCATGCGGTCCACCACGTTGAGGAATGCGGCGCGTTCAGTGGCATATCCCGGAATCTGCGCGATGGCGGCCATCTTGGCCTCGTTTCCGGCCACCACGTCCAGCCGGCGCACCACGTTGAACCGGGTCAGGTTCACGTTCTCCCAGCCGAGGTTGCGGGCCACCAGCAGCCACATGTCGTCGGTCACAATGCCCGGCAGCGCGAGACCGGCGCCCACCACCTTGCAGCCGCGTCGTTTGAGCCGGCTTTCCAGCGGGAAGGTCATGGCATCGAGCTTGGCGAAGATCTCATACGGATCGGTGTCCGTCATGTCCGCGCTCACCCACTCCCGGCCGAGCGTGTCCCCGTTGAGGTCGAGAGCAAGGCAACCGTAGCCGTCGGTGTTAATCTGCAGTCCGATGCCCGCGATGGTGCCGCCTCGCACCTTGAGCGGCGTGCTGGGGCGGCCGTAGGTGGTGAGCACCACCGGCTCGCCTTCCTCGATCACGTTGCCGTCAAGCAGCATCGAGGCCAGCAGGGACATGGTGGCCTTGGTCAGTCCCGTCTCCTTGGCCAGATCCGCACGGCTCATCGGCCGCCGCGCGCGCAACAGGGTGTCCAATGTGACCGAGAGATTATGGTTGCGCAAGTCTTCCTGATTGATTCTGCGTAGACCCGCCATCTCGCCCGCCTTTCCTTGGAGCCCGACCTTACCCGCATCGATGTGAGCGCACACATGACATTTCCTTATTCATTGTGCGACACAACGATTGGACCTGCACGCCTCTTCGCGTGTTCCAGCTTGCAAACGCAACCTGAGATACAGTATAGTTTAATCGTCTAACTTATTGATTATGGCGCGTCGAGCCCCGACGTGCGAACCTCACCGAGGAGGAGAATATGGCGCAAACACTGGTCGCCGGCGTGGATACGTCAACCCAATCAACAAAAGTCCGTATCACGGACGCCGAAACAGGTGAACTGGTTCGTTTCGGTCAGGCCAAGCACCCGGACGGCACCTCGGTCAACCCGGAATTCTGGTGGGAGGCGTTCCTGAAGGCCGCCGAACAGGCCGGCGGCCTGGATGACGTGGCGGCTCTCGCGGTCGGCGGGCAGCAGCACGGCATGGTGATTCTGGACGAGCAGGGCAACGTGATCCGCGACGCCATGCTGTGGAACGACATCAGCTCCGCCCCGCAGGCCGCCGCACTTATCGATCGTCTCGGCGAGGCCCCGGCCGAGGACGGCGAGCCGGAGGACGTGACCGCCCGCGGCAAGCAACGCTGGGTCAAGGCCGTCGGCTCCTCCCCCGTCGCCTCCTACACCCTGACCAAGGTGGCATGGGTCGCCGAGAACGAGCCCGACAACGCCAAGAAGATCGCGGCCATCTGTCTGCCGCACGACTGGCTGAGCTGGCGTATCGCCGGCTACGGTCCTGTGGCCGAGGGCGAGGACGCGCATCTCGATGCGCTGTTCACCGACCGTTCGGACGCTTCGGGCACCATCTACTACGACGCCGCACACAACGAGTACCGTCGCGACCTCATCGCCATGGTGCTGGCCGCCGCCGAGGGCGAGGACGTCGCGCGCGAGCACGCCGAACGAATCGTGCTGCCCACCGTGCTCGGTCCCACCGAGGCCGCAGCGGTGAAGGCCGAGCCGTCCATCGCCGGCAAGGACGTTGAAGGCGGATGCATTCTGGGACCCGGCGGCGGCGACAACGCGATGGCCTCGCTGGGCCTGGGCATGGCTGTGGGCGATGTGTCCATCTCCCTGGGCACCTCCGGCGTGGCCGCCGCCATCGCCGAGAACCCTGTGTACGACCTGACGGGCGCCGTCTCCGGATTCGCCGACTGCACCGGCCATTACCTGCCGCTGGCCTGCACCATCAACGGTTCGCGCATCCTCGATGCCGGCCGCGCGGCTCTTGGAGTGGATTACGACGAGCTGGCCGAGCTGGCGTTCAAGTCCGAGCCGGGCGCGGGCGGCATCACGCTGGTGCCGTATTTCGACGGCGAGCGCACGCCGAACCGTCCGGACGCCACCGCCTCGCTCACGGGCCTGACGCTGCACAACACCACCAAGGAGAATCTGGCCCGCGCATTCGTCGAAGGTCTGCTGTGCTCCCAGCGCGACTGCCTGGAGCTCATCCGCTCGCTCGGCGCGAAGATCGGCCGCATCCTTCTGATCGGCGGCGGCGCGAAATCCGTGGCGATTCGCACGCTGGCCCCCTCGATCCTCGGCATGGACGTGACCCGTCCGGCCACTGACGAGTATGTGGCCATCGGCGCCGCCCGTCAGGCCGCCTGGGTGCTCTCCGGCGAGGCTGAACCGCCGGCTTGGAAGCTCAATATCGAAGGCGTGGAGACCGGCGAGCCCACCGAGGCCGTCTACGCCGCCTACGCCAAGGCCCGCGGCTGAGGGTAGTGCGGGTTCAGCAGGCGGACGGCGAACCTGACCGGCCGTAGGTTGAGGCGCGCACAAGGGCTCACATAAGGGCCGTCGTCCTTTCTTGGACGGCGGCCCTCAGTTGATTAGTGCACCGATTAGTGATCCGTCTCGCAATTGTTTGAGTAGTATCGGCCCTCGCTGATGAGGAGGCTGTCAGCGAAGCTGACTGGGGGAGAGAAAAGCTGAAACTCTCAATCATTTAAGAGATGGACCATTAGTGCACCGATACGACGAGCGGGCATCGTTCTGCCTTGCGATTTGGACTTGCGATTGGGAACCCGCAATCCAGTCTTCCAATTTGAACTTGCAATGGGACTTGCGATTCAGGCCGCCGATTGGAATCGACGATTGGAACTTGCGACCAGGACCTACGATTCGGGCCCCGACTGGGATCGGCCCTATCCGCTTCCCCTTTAAGCTGGGGCTGAATGCGAGGATGCGCTATAATCATGAGGTTTGTTGAAGTCTGGAGATTCCTATGAACGACCGCTCCCGTATGATGCTGTACGCCTTGACCGCAGTGGCCTGCGTGGTCTGGATCTGGCAATCCGTGCAGGAATCGATGACCGATGGCACGATGATCAGCACCTCGAACATCATCTTTCTGGTCTGCATCGGCATCGCTGCCGTGTACTGCGCGGCCAACGCGCTGATTCTCTGGTGGCGGCAGCCGGGCAAGAACGACGACGAGGATGGGCAGGAACCGTCCGAGACGGCCGATGACGAGGATGATGAGTCCAGCACTACGGCCGAAGTTGAGGACGATGCCAAGAATGGCGGAAAAGCCAAATCCACAGATGATGCCAAAGCCCCCGCAGACTGACGTTAGTGTCCTGTGAAAAGTATTCTCACTCCCCTGTCAGAGCGTTGTCGTGAAGCAGACAGTGGATCTGCGTGCGGGCACGTACGGGCTGCAGGCTGAGCGCACAGCGCGTCCATACCTTGCAGGACTAGTGGTCCGTCTCTTAATGAGGGCTTCAGCTTTTCCCTCCCCCAATCAGCTTCAGTCGGCCCCCTCATCAGAGAGGGCCGACACCACTCAAACAATTGCGGAGACAGACCACTGGATAGGGCAGGTAAGCGGGCCCGAGGGGTAGTCTGAAAGGTAGTCAGTTCACCCGGGTCTAAGACGCAGACTAATCCTGCGTCCGTGGTCCGTTTCATGCGCATGGAACATCCGCGGGGTATCATCGCCGCAAAGTACAGATACAAAGGAGCGTCATGGATTCAGCAACCATGGGAATCGTCATCAGCGTGGTACTGGGCATTGTCTGCATACCCTGCGGCGTGTTTCTCGGCCTCATCCCGATGAAGGCTGATCAGGTGACCACCAAGCAGTCGCGCGCGTCACAGATGATGTGCTTCATCATCGCCTTGGTGTTCATCGGCCTGCTCATCGCCGGACGCGATCTTGAGACCTGGGCCATCGTGATCGGCCTGGTCATTGGCTTCGCCATCGGCAAGATTCCGCCGTTCCACGTCTGGGCCTTGGCCAAGTGGCCGTTTCTTGAGCCAAAGAAGCCGGCCCCCAAGGCCAAGCGCGTCAAAAAAGCCAAGCGGAAGTAGGATTCCCTCGACTTCGGTTCGTAATTCCTATGGTCGATTCGAGTGATGGGGAATCTCTTCGGAGCTAGGGAATCTTACCGACAACGCTGAAGGCATGACCGATTCGGCACGGACATGTTCTTTCCCGCGCACTCCATATCGAGCCTATGCCATCGCGCCTCTGCCCGCATCCATATTGCCTCGGTACCGCCTCAGTTGGGGTTCATACGACACCTGTACCGCCTCAGTACGGCACCCAAACGGCATCCAGACCGCGTCTCATACGGCATCTACACCGTCGTCTGGTCGCCGCTTATTCTCCGTATCGTCGCCATCAGGCCAGTGACCGGCCGCTCTACGACGCTGAGCCCCTTTCCGGCGTCGCCAAACAACCATCCATTGGCTCCCCGACACCGCTGACGCACTCAGCGTCGCTGCCATACCAACCACTGGCCTCCCAACACCGAAAACAGCCCACCAAGAGTCGCCAAACAGCCACCCACTGGCTCCCCGACACCACTGACACGCTCAGCGTCGTCACCATACCAACCACTGGCCGCCCAACACCGAAAACAGCCCACCAGGCGTCGCCAAACAGCCACCCACTGGCTCCACAACGACGCTCAGCCGCCCAGCATCACCACGAAGCCAGTCCATGGCCCAATCACCCCGCCCACAGGCATGCCAGCGAAGCCATACCACCACAGCATGGCCTCACAACAACGCACAGAATCACGCGTCCGAAAACCAGAAGCCCAGAACCAACATCAACCGGAACCAAAAACCTCCAATGATCGGCATCATCGCCGAACGCTTCCCACGCAACAAACCAACCGCAACCCGAAGGCACAATCACAACTCCAAATCGGCGGCAGCACCCACATTCCCGTGCCCCAAGGTCATCTCCATCGCCCCGCCTCCGTCGCCCGCAACGCCCACAAAATACTCTTGATCCTCAGGCAGAGCGCAGCGCGCAGCACAGCACACTCATCGCAACTGCTCAAACCTGACCTATCGCTGCCGACCTAACGCTACCTGCCGAACGGCCCGCTCCATCAATCATGTGCAAAGCCAAGCCTCAAACCGAGCCCGCACCGGAACGGAACCGAAAGCACGGAAAAGGGATGCCGTCGAAACGACATCCCTTTCGGAGGAGGAGTGGGAACTATCGATTCCTATCCTCGTGGTTGCAAATCGGCTAAAAACCGGTCATCAACCACGTTCTATAGAGGTCAGCCCTTCTTCTTCTTGGAGAGCAGGTCGTAGGCGACGGCGGCGATGACGACGAGGCCCTTGATGGTCTTGACCCAGGCGGCGTCCACACCCATGATGGACAGGCCCTGGTTGAGCACGCCCATGATCAGGGCGCCGACCATGGCGCCCGGGATGGTGCCGATGCCGCCGGTGACGGCCGTGCCGCCGATGAAGCAGGCGGCGATGGCATCCATCTCGAACTCCATACCGGTCTGCGCGGAGGCGGAGGCGAGACGGGAGAGGGTGATGATGGAGGCGATGGAGACCAGGAAGCCCATATTCAGGAAGATCTCGAAGTCGACCTTCTTGGTGTCGATACCGGAGAGAATGGCGGCCTTACGGTTACCGCCCACGGCGTACACGTTGCGGCCGAAGACCATGCGGTTGAGCACGAAGTAGTACACGCACACCAGCACGCCGATGATCACCAGCACGATCGGGATGCCGCCCTGGGTGGCATTGCCGGACATGGCCAGCAGATAGGTCACGTAACCAATGGCGAGCGCGGCGACCACGCACTTGAGGATGACGAAGCTCATCGGCTGGGCGGGCAGACCGTTCTTGACGGCCTTGGCGCGCTTGGTCAGCTGGCTCCAAATCACGAGCACGATGGCGGCGATGCCGACGATCAATGCGGTCAGGGCAAACTGTCCGACGAAGATGGTGGGCAGGTAATCCTTGGAGATGGCACGGAAAGCGGAGTTGGAGACCGGGATGGATTCGCCGGCCACAACGGTGGCAAGACCACGGAAGATGAGCATGCCGCCCAGGGTGGTGACGAAGCCGGGGACGCCGACGTAGGCGACCCAGAAGCCGTGCCATGCACCGATGAGCAGGCCGATGACGATCATGAGCAGGATTGCGGCCCACCACGGCACGCCGTGCTTCATGGCCAGAGCGCCGACGCCGCCGATGAAGGCGACCACGGAGCCCACGGACAGGTCGATGTGGGTGGCGATGATGATCATCAGCATACCGATGGCGGCGATGAGCACATACGCGTTCTGCTGGAACAGGGCGACCACATTATTGGGGTTGAGGAGACGCCCGGCGGTCAGAATCTGGAAGACGATGATGACCAGCACAAGGGCGAGGTAGATGCCATAGGAGCGCATGTTGCCCAGCAGCAGGGACTTGAGGCTTTGTTCCTCGCCGCCCTTCTTGGCTGCGGGGGTTACGGTTGCGGTAGACATTTGAAGATTATCCTTTCAAAGAACGAAAAGCACATGGAATGCGGGCGGGTCCCGATGACGCGGCTGCTGTGCCGTTTCCGCCGGCCGGCCCGTCAATATGGCGAACGTATGGCGAACGGCTCAGGCGAACGCCTGGTCTTTGGGCAGGGGTGTTGCGGAGGTCATGTATCGCATGAGTTCCTCCTGGCTGGTGGTCTTCGCGTTGAAGTTTCCGGTGATCCTGCCGCCGCTCATCGTGTAGATGCGGTCGCAGATGCCCAGCAGCTCGGGCAGTTCGGAGCTGACCACGATCACCGCGGACCCGGAGTCGGCCAGCTGGTCGATGATCTCGTAGATGTCGTACTTGGCGCCCACGTCGATGCCTCGCGTCGGCTCGTCCAGGATCAGGACCTTCGGGTTGGTGGCCATCCACTTGGCGAGCACGACCTTCTGCTGGTTGCCGCCCGACAGGTTGCCGGCGGGCATCTCGATGGTCGGCGCCTTGGTGCGGAACTCCTTGCGGTACTTCTCGGCCGTCTGCTTCTCTCGCGTCTCGTCGACCACGCCCAGCCTGCTCGCCAGTTCCTTGAGGCTCGCCAGGGACGTGTTCTCGCGGATGGTCTTCATGAGGTTCAGGCCGTACACCTTGCGGTCCTCGGTCGCGTAGGCCACGCCATGGTCGATCGCGCTGCGCACGGTCGGGAATCTGACCTCCTTGCCCTCCACGAAGATGCGGCCGGACGCGTTGGTGCCGTACTGGCGGCCGAACACGCTCATCATGGTCTCGGTGCGGCCCGCGCCGATCAGTCCGGCGAACCCGACGATCTCGCCCGCGCGCGCGTTGAAGCTCACGTCGTTGGACACCAGGCGCGTCTCGTCGAGCGGGTGGTGCATTTTCCAGTCCTCGACGCGGAACATCTCCTTGCCGATGTGCGACTCGTGCACCGGGTACCGGTTGGTCAGCGGACGGCCGACCATGTCGCGGATCAGGACGTCCTGGTCAAGCGGGTGCGCCGCGTCGATGTCGATGTGGCTGATTGTCTGGCCGTCGCGGATCACCTGCACCGCGTCGGCCGAATAGGCGATCTCGTTGAGCTTGTGCGAGATGATGATCGCCGTGATGCCCTGCTCGCGGCGCAGCCCGTCGATCAGGTCGAGCAGGTTCCTGGAATCCTCGTCGTTCAGGGCCGCGGTCGGCTCGTCCAGGATGAGGAGCTTCACATTCTTGGTCAGGGCCTTGGCGATCTCGACCAGCTGCTGCTTGCCCACGCCAATGTTCGAGATCAGGGTGTCCGGGTTCTCGTCCAGACCGACCTTCCTCATCACCTCGTAGGCGATGCGACGCTGCTCGTCCGCGTCGATGGCGATGCCCTTCTTCTTCTGGTTGCCCAGGAAGATGTTCTCCTGGATTGACATGTAAGGCACGAGCGCGAGCTCCTGGTGGATAATCACGATGCCCTTCTCCTCGGAATCGCGAATCGTCCTGAACTTGCAGGTCTCGCCGTTGTAGATGATGTCGCCCTCGTAGGTGCCGTACGGATACACGCCCGACAGCACGTTCATCAAAGTCGACTTGCCGGCACCGTTCTCACCGCAGATCGAGAATATCTGGCCCCTCTTGACCGTGATATTCACATCATTCAACGCGGTGACCGGACCGAAACGCTTCACGATATGACGCATCTCAAGAATCACGTCACCATTCGTAGCCACAGTTACCTCCTCCGATAGTAATGTCCCTGTGCATGGCGAAGGCGCCGTACCGCATCGATGCAGTGCGGCGCCTCCTGTTCTGTGAGCTGATGTCCGGGCCTGTTTACAGCCCTATTCCATCGCTTCCGTCGCTATTGGCTTGCGTTCGGCTTCCGATCCGATCACAGGCCGGCGTCGGCGGCGGAAATGTAGCCGCCATCAACGAGGACTTCCTTGAGGTTGTCCTTGTCCACGGTGACCGGGGTCAGCAGCTGGGACGGAACGTCCTTGTTGCCATTGTTGAAGGTATCGGGGGCTTCCGGCTCCTTGCCGTCCACGAGGGCCTTGATCATCTCGGCGGTGGCCTTGGCCAGCTCGCGGGTGTCCTTGTAGACCGTCATGGCCTGCTTGCCCTGAACGATGGCCTGAACGTTGGCCTTCTCGGCGTCCTGTCCGGTGATGATCGGGTAGTAGTCCCAGCCGGCGGCCTCTACGGTGTTGTAGGTACCGGTGGCCTCGGCGTCGTTCTGGGCGAGGACGGCGTCCAGCTTGGTGCCGTCGTTGTAGAAGGAGTTGATGCGGTTCTCCATCTCGTTCTGGGCCTTCTGACGATCCCAGTTGTCGATGCCGATGGACTGCCAGTCATCCGCGGAGGACGGGACCTTGCCGGACTTGGACTGCAGCACGCCGGACTTGAAGTACGGTCCGAGCACGTCCCAAGCGCCCTTGAAGTAGTAGCCGGCGTTGTTGTCGGTCGGGGAACCAGCCATGAGCTCGACGTTGAACGGGCCCTTCTGCCCATCCTTGAGACCAAGCTTCTGCTCGATATACTCGCCCTGCATCTTGCCGACGTCCTCGAGGGAGAAGGTGGCGTAGTAGTCCACGGCGTCGGTGTTCATGATCAGGCGGTCATAGGCGATGACCTTGCCGCCATTGGCGGCCACCTGCTCGGCCGCAGCACCCGTGGCGGTACCGTCGATGGAAGCGATGACCACGTAGTTCATGCCGTTGTTGGCCATGTTCTGAATCTGGGAGGTCTGCAGATCGGTCTTGCCATCGGCGTACTGGAGGGTGACCTCGTAGCCATAGCCCTCAAGCTGCTTCTTCAGGTTCTCGCCATCGATCTTCCAGCGCTCGAGCATCTGCTCAGGCATGGAAATGCCGACCTTGACGGTGTCGCCACTGCCGCCATCACCACCTGCCGTGGTGCTGCCGCGGGTGCCACCTCCGCAGGCGGCCAGCGGGACGAGCATGGCGGTCGCGGCAACGACGCCGAGCACCTTGGTCCACTTGTTCATGGGAATTCCTTTCGTCATTGATAGGAACTGTTTGTTTCCTCTTCCTTGCGGTCTGGCAACCATTGCCGAACCTGTTAGAAATATACCATATAGTTTTTTGATTTAACAATTGCCAATCGGTCATTTACGCTGAAATCGCGCGGTTTTTGCTTTATTTGATTCATTGCACTAACTAAATGTGAACGGTAACAGTGACGTATTTTCAACGTTCTCGGAGGCTATTGGCACACCGCCCACCAGCACCGAAAAATCGCGACACGCCGACATCCATGCATGAACGAAGAGCACCTCGGACCCAGGCCAGAAGCATTGCACCGGTTACACGCGCGGGGATCACGCTTGCGCGCCAGTTCACAACAGTCCGCAACAGCCTACGCCGGCCCACGGCAGCCACGACCACCTGACGCAACCCACAACAGGCCGTCGCAGTTTGACGCAGTTTGACACAACCCACAACAGTCAACGCAATCCGACGCACGAACGCACAGCACACACTCCATACGGCCACGCCCATACATCTCACGGACACTCCGCAAATTCGCCCTCGCTCAGCGCCAACAGAGCGATGCACTCATCGACGTCCAGCGTAGTATCGGCGCATCACCTCGCCCACCGACAACAGAACGATGCGCCCACCAAACTCACTCATCACACACATGCGAAACGCCGCCCCACCCGAAGGCAGAACGGCGTTTCGCATATAGGCGATGGGACATCGCATGCGCCACACGAAGAATGCAGCACAAATCAGCAGGACTCCCCTGCCTCGAACAATGCGAGGAATTTGGGTCGCCAGGCATATCGGGTAGAGACGAGGACCAACCCCGTGGCGGTAAGCGCCACGCCGATCGGCGCCGCGACAGGGGCGACAAACAACAGTACGGCGTAGACCACGGCCAGCATGGCAAGCGAGAACAACAGCATATGATGTGCGCGCATGGCAGTATCTCCATTGACGTTGCGTAGGTACGCATCGGGTAGGTTACATCCGGCTTATGGACACCCAGGCTTGTCGCACCGGAGCATAAGCCCAGCGTTCGAACCTCGGCGCGCGGAGCCCAGCGATCAGCGATCGCCACATAATGCGCATCCAATTGTCAGATATTTAGTTTAATGGTTTAACCATATATCGTTCATGTTACCAACGCAAGTTACACACACGCCAAGCACGCATTTCTCGCGTGCATCCGCATGCATCCTATGGGCGCCCCAGCTCCGAAACGGCCTTGGAGCAGCGTCGGCAAAGCATACCTCACACACACTCAGCATCGCCACACCAACCACCCCAGCGTCGTCAACAGGCCAAAGCATGGCCACGCAACACCATTTTCGGCCATCCCAACAGCGCCCGCAAGGTCACACAACGCCGCCGACGGCCAATCCCCGGTCAGCAACGGGTTACAAGACCGGCCCGGCGATGCCTAATCCAGTCCCACGCTCTACAGCATGGCCATCCCAACTATCCCCGCGTCGCTGATAAGCCAGAGCTTGGTACCGCAACACCGCTGACGCCCAATTCGGCGTCAGCAACAAGCCACGGATTGGCCCAGCAACGACACTGAGCCCCTTAGCGTCACCGACAGGCCAAAGCATGGCCGCACAACACCATTTTCGGCCATCCCAACAGCGCCCGCAAGGTCACACAACGCCGCCGACGGCCAATCCCCGGTCAGCAACGGGTTACAAGACCGGCCCGGCGATGCCTAATCCAGTCCCACGCTCTACAGCATGGCCATCCCAACTATCCCCGCGTCGCTGATAAGCCAGAGCTTGGTATCGCAACACCGCTGACGCCCAATTCCACGTCAGCAACAAGCCACGGATTGGCCCAGCAACGACACTGAGCCCCTCAGCGTCGTCAACAGGCCAAAGCATGGCCACGCAACACCATTTTCGACCGTCTCAGCATCGCCGACGAGCCAAGACGTGGCCCAGCAACACCGCTGACGAGCTCAGCGTCGCCGACAGGCCACGCCATGGCCTCATGTCAACGCGATTTTCCCCGTCAGCGTCGTCAGCAAGCCAGTGATTGGCTTGTTTGCGACGCCATCACCTACGTCAACGGGTTCATCACAGTCATTTCATCAAGCACACAGTCACGAGGAGCAGCCCGCACATTCGCAAGGCGCATTCGCAACACACAGTCGCAAGGCATATTCGCAAGGCGCAGTCACAACACACATTCACAAGGAGGGCGCCCCCACTGAAGAACGCAACAGCGCCCTCTGCGCTATCGATGCGCAATCAAGTAATCGCTCAGGCAATCAAGCAGGCATCAACCAAACAGAAACCAGAAGTCCGCCGCGCAACAATCGAGCAGCGACCAAGCAACGCGCAACCCGTCCGCAGCGAAACAGCGGCCATGCAACGGCCGAGCAGCAACCAATCGATCGCCGCTCGGCCGTCAGGCAGTATCAGTCCGGCATCACCGTCACTCGGCTATCAGCCAACATCAACCTACATCAGCCGACATCAACCCAACATCACCGCTCCCAAATCAGCACTTCTCCGTCGCTATAGGAAGCCAGCGGACCTCGCGCGGATCGCTCCCCGCGCAGCGCACCGGTGATATCCCGGTTCACGGCGATCGGCGAACCATCCGGGTTCTCGAAGTACTCCTCCACGATGCGCGGCTGGCCAAGATCAGCCGTCCCGACGACCCGACCGACCGCAGCGCGCGCCGCATCCGGCAGCACAACCGCAAGCCATACCGCCTCCGGAGTCTCGCGCAGCGCCATCGACCCCTCACCGGCATCGATCACGGCATCCGTCTCCCAAGAGGCCGCCCGCGCTCCACCGACATACGTGTTGGCTTCCAGCATCATGGGTTGGGGCACGCTGCGATACAGCTCCTCATCGCCCAGACCCGCCTGCTCGATGCGCCGCTCGTATTCGTCAAGCGAATGCGGATAATCCTCGAAACAGGCAGTGCCCGTATCGACCACACCCTCTCCACCAGCGGCATCGGACATGCGTTCGGCTTCACCGGCACCGTCGGCCGTCATGAACAGGTTGTTGACGTACCGGTCGTCGCCGCCGTAGACGAATGCCTCACCGGCCACATCCGTGGAATGTGGGAAGTGGTAGGGCGTTGACCGGTCGAGCACCTGCGTATGTCGGATGCGTCCGGCGAACAGGTTGTTGACGAACGCGGCGCCCTGCGCGTAGTCGTCGAAGCTGAACGGGGATGCGAATACGTTGTTCATGAACGTGATGGGTCCGTGGGTCACCTCGGTCATCACGTCGCGTGTGTTGCGGTAGAACACGTTCGAGTCCACGATCGTGCCCTGCGCCTGCCAGTCGAGCCACATGCCCAACACGGAGTCGTGCACACGGTTGCGGCGCACGATCGTATCCACTGCGGCGTGCATTTTGATGGCGGCGACCTCCCAGCCGAAGAACTCCCGCTTGGTGCCGATGCGGTAGATGTGGTTGTGCTCGATGAGGCTGAACGCGCAACCCATGTGCCCGACCACGCCGTTCTGTCCGCAATCGTAGATCGTGTTGCCACGCACTACATGCCCGCCAACCACGCCCTTGCGCCAACCCACATGCAACGCCTTGTACACGGCCTCCTTCTGGTACTGGTAGCCGGACTTGCGATGGGTACGCGTGGATTCGTTGTCGCCGGTCGAGATCTCCTTGCCCAGCGAAACCGCCGAGCATTTGGCGTCATGAATCACGTTATCCTCAATGACCCAGCCGCGCGACCAGTGCGGCCCGATCAGCCCCACCTGATCGGCGGTCGGCGGCGTGTACGGGCAGGCCGCCCGGCACAGCTCGAAACCACGTACGGTGATGTAATTGACGTACGGACGACTCGGATAGAAGCACGTCTCGCGTACGTTGATCTCCGTCATCTCGACGTTTGGGTCCGCGTCATGGAAGTTCGCCCAGATCGTGGTGTGTTCGGCATCCGTTTCGCAGTACCACACATTAAGTGTGGCATCCGGGTCCAGCAACGGCACGATGGTGTTCGTTGCGGCGTCGCGCCCGGTGTCCCAGCGCTCGGGCGCGCGCACCTTGTCCAGCGAAGACACCTCGTAGAACGACTTGCCGTTGAGGTACACGTCGCCCAGATGACGGACCTCGACCTTGGGGTCCGGGTAGACGGTCCAATCGCCGAACACCGTCTCAACGTACGGGTTGTATCCGCCGAAGAAACCGCTCGGGAGGACGACCTTCCACACGCCATCGCCCTCCGGCATCCAGCTCGTGACGCGTTCGGCACCGGTGATCACCGGACGCGGCTCGCCCTCGGCGGCCCGGTAGACGATGCGGTTCGTCTCACTTTCGCCGCCGAACCTCGGGTCCACGGACTCCCTGTAGGTGCCCTCGTGCACGATTATCTCGTCGCCGGCACGCGCGATCGCGGCCGCCTGGCCGATGGTCAGGAACGGGTCGGCCTCAGTGCCGCCGCCCGCCAGGGAACCGGCCGAAGCCGAAACATGATACTGCGTCATTGCATTGCTCCTTTGCTCTGTTGTTGAAATCCATGACGGCCTGTGCCCGGTTCAGACAAGGCCGCCGCCGATGTGCCCGCCGCCGGGACGCCCACCTCAGACGACTTCGCTGGCCGCTCACGGCGGGAGCGGAAAGTGAAGGTCTCAGGGGGGAGCTGCGGCCTATGCGCCCTCTACGGCGGCACGCTGTTCGGGCGTCCAGTCATCGGGAACGCGGCCAATCACATGGCAAGGATTGCCCACGGCGATGGAGTCGGCGGGGATATCATGCGTGACCACGGCACCCGCGCCGATGATGGTGTTGTCGCCGATGGTGACGCCAGGGCAGATCACCACGTTGCCGCCGAGCCACACGTTGTTGCCGATGGTCACATCCTCGTTGTGCTGCCAGCCCTCAAGTCTGGGCTTGCGCGCGATGGCGTGGTTCGGTGTGTAGATACTCACACGGGGGCCGATCAGGCAGTCCGATCCGATGGAAATCGGCCCGCCGCCCACGACGAGGAAGTCCATGTTGATGAATGTGCGGTCGCCGATTTTCAGCCCCAAACCGTAATCAAGGCGAATCGGCGGGCGGAAGTCCACGCCAGCGCCGGCTTCGGGCACGAGCTCGCGGAACAGTCGCTCAGCCTCGGCCGTATCCTCGAAATAGATGCGATTGATGCGATCACAGGTGGACTGCGCCTCGCGCGTGAGCTCCGGCAGAATCGCCGACTTGCGGTACTGCAGCCAGTCGTCCGCGAACAGTTTCGCCACGTCCGGATAGTCGCGCTTGAGTTGGTCGAGATTGCGGGTCGCGACCGTAGTATCTACCATGAATTGCCTCCTCGCTTTGGTTTGACGGTCTAACAATATTCGTTGGACGGTATTGTACGGCTGCCGGCCACGCAACCCACGAACCCGCCGGCCCATTCCGTGCTCAGGAACCGCGCGTCGCACTCCCCCAAAATCCGCGCCGCCGAGGTGTCGATATGCGTCAACAACGCGAGCTCCGCACAATCGTGCGCCTCACCTTCTACAGCACTCGACGCACGTTCATGGCCCGATTCCAGTCCATCGACCGGCGGCAGACATGCGAGGAAGGTCAGCCGATTGCCATACAGCCGCAGACCGAACCATTCACCCGGCGCCAGAGTCCCGCAGTCGAGGACATGTGTCTTGCCACGGTCAACGACCCTAACCATCAGCCCACCTATCGCATCGATTCCCATGGTGACGTCGTGCGTGGAATCCTGATGCAGCATCAGCGTGCGACCCGGACCGGCCAGTACGGCGTAGTCCAACGCATCTACGCGAACAAACCGATAGCCATCCCGCCCGCGCACCTCGACCAAACGATTGTCGCCCACCCAAATGGGTTCAGGGTGAACGATTTCGGCAGCAGTGGCCGCAGCGGCGATTTCCACTGCCCGCACCGAACGCAATCCGCCATGCCCATCGGTTTCGACCGCAAGAGCATGTGGCAGCCGCCCGAGCCCAGGTGCCACCACAGGCCAGCCGGGATCGGTGGTGTCGTCCTGCTTGGTCGGGCCGCTGCCCTCCAGCTTCCATGAGACGGGATTACGTTCCCACCTCACCGGCGCCACGAACGTTTCACGTCCGAGATAGCTGAACAACTCGCCGGCTTCGTTCCCCGGCACTTCGCGCACGCCAAGGCAAGTGAGCAACCACCCGGCTTCAGGATGACACAGCAGGTCGGCATGCCCGACGCACTGGATGAGCTCCCCGTTGCCCAGATGACGGTGGGTGAGTATCGGGTTCTTCTTGAATCCTTCGAACAGACGGTCGAACGGGCCGATCACACATCCTTCGCCGTCTCGGGCGGGTTCGATGAGCACCTCGCGCGAGGCCAGCCCCTGCTCGAAATCGGCGAGCGCTGCGGCGAACCCGTTCGGCGCATAGGTACGCATCATCATCTCGCTGTGCTCGAAGCTGGTGCCGCCTTCCGCGGTCATCAGGTACACCCAGTCACCGATGCGATAGAGGTGCGGACCTTCCGCCCATACCGCGCCTACGCCGTACCCGCGCCAGATCACTGTTTTCCGCCCCTGCAGCGACCAGCCGGACGCAGGATCGATGGGCTGGGTCCAGATTTCGGTCTGGCCTTCCCACTGCGGGTTCAAGGCCGGTCGGGTCTGCGTCCACCAGACAGTGCCGTCCGAGTCCTCGAAGATGTCCGGGTCGATGCCCTCGGCGCCAGCCACCCAGTACGGGCCTTGCCATGGGCCTTCCAACGTGTCCGCGACGATCACGAAGTTGCCTTGTGCCGCGCGGCAGGCCTCGATGTCTTCCATCGCGCACCCGGCGGCGAGAGCCTGGCCCTCGTTGACGCGCGCCACCGTGCAGACGATGACGTATCGTCCGCCGATGCGGCGGATGGTCGGCGCGTACAGTCCGCCGGAATCCTCCACACCGTCGATGAGCAGCCGGCGTGCCATCGCCCCGTCTACGGCATCACCCGCATGGGTCCACGTTGCCAGATCACGGGTCACATGGATGGGCAGTCCCGGCACCAGCTCGAATGAGGAGTTGACCAGCACGATCTCCTCGCGCGAATCATCCCATATCCACGAGGGGTCCGGATACATGCCCCGCATGACGGGGTTGCTGACGATCCGCACCCCCTGTGCGTCCGGCGTACCTAGCGCCCCCTCCATGCCGGAAACCTGCACGCTTTCCTTCACAACATCCGTGACGCCACTATTGATAGTCACCATTGATTACTTCCCTTTCTTTCGTTGAACAACCATGTTTCGCCGCGGCACTGGTCCGCAATACCAAGCCGCATCATCCGCCGATTCGTCCGTCCACTTCAGGCGTATCCCTCGGCCCCGCGAACCGGAAATCACGAAAATGCGCGACACCCCCGACCTCGACGGTCGGCATCAGGAACAAACCAATACGGCAGCCGATGAAATAGTCCAAGGTGTAATACAGCGGGTAGATTCCTCCGAGCCTTCTCCACCCGGGTGAGACATCGCCCAAATCCAGATATTCGAAGGCGACCATGTCCTTCTTGTCGGTGAAATCGTAGATGGCACGCAACCGTACGACGGGACCGCTCACCTCGGTACGAATGGTTTCGACCGCCGGAGCGTCATAATCGCCATCTCCCCATATCGAATCGTTGATGCGGGGCTTCAGTTGCACACACACCGAGAAGCACTCTCCAGACCGCGTTATAGCAATATAGCGATAGTATCCTTGGAGCGCGGCCAGACCGGCATAATCGCCGTCACGCAACGATGCCGCATCAATGGTGACCTCGGCCATACACCGTGGCCCGACCGTGCGTTGGGTCAACGTGTTCCACGCATGGCTGATGTTCATCGCGACACTGCCGCCGTGCAAAGTAAAACTGCTCTCCTGCTCGCTCACCGACCAGAATGCAGGATGCGCTAGGTGATTGAACTGCCAGAAAGGCTTGAGATCGGTCACCTCCACGTCGGTTTCCTCGCCCGCCGTATACCGGAAATCGTCACTGCCATTGAGCGGAGCGTACTCGTAGTCGGCATGATTGGTCGGCACGCTCACCTGCATCGGCACGCGACCGTCAATGCCCAAAACGGGGAACCCGTCCTCTCCGAATCGCATAGGCATGACGGTGGGTGCCCTGCCCAAGGCGCCGCGGTCGTGCATCATGAAGGCGTACCATCGTCCGTCAGGAGTATCGACCATGCCTCCCTGCGCATCGCCGAGGTCATGGAAGTCTAAATCGTCGTCAAGCACCTCCCGCGCCTTGAATTCACCCTCCAACGAATCGGACAGCAGGCAAACTTCGGTTTTGCGGTGTCCGGAACGGAAGTGGCAGGTCCACACGTAGTACCGGCCGTCATGCTTGTAGATATGGCTACCCTCATATCCCAGATCTGCGTTGGGATCGTCCTCGGCGATGATGCGGTCGATGCCTCCCGACTTCGGGCCGCTCAGGTCGGGCTCCATTTCCGTCAGATGAAGACGGGTGTTGCCATGCACGATGTACACCCGACCGTCATCGTCGTAGAGCACGCTGTTGTCGTAGTACAGGCCGTCGATGACGCGTTTCGTCCAAGGGCCGGCGGGGTCGCTCGCTTCCAACACATAGGTCCGCTGCGTGTCGTTGGCAGCGAACACCACGGAGAACAGCCCGTTATGGTAGCGCAGCGATGGAGCCCACATACCGCATCCGTAGGCGTTGCGCCCTTCCTGTTCCAACCGCTGCGCCGCAGTGTCATCGAGCTTCGCGTAAGCATGCGTCAGGAATTCCCAGTGCAGCAAATCGTATGATCGCAGGATATCGCAGCCCGGCATCAGGAACATCGTGGTGGTGGCCATGTAGTACGTATCGCCCACACGAATGATGTCCGGGTCGGGAAAATCGCTGTTGATAATCGGATTGTGCGCGGTGGCCATGGTCGTCATTGATATGTTCCGTTCTCAAGATCGCTTCAGGATTGGTTCAGGATTGATTGACTCGGGTCCTATCCGTCGCCCCCTGTCATGTCATGAGCCCGTCGCGATTGTGCCATCAGATTCCATGCCGGTGACGACGCCAAAACGCATGGCCGCGAACTGGATTCCATCACTGCCGCAACGACTCCATTGGGGCAATGGCGTGCCGTCGTTGCGTACCCCGTTCGGGTTGCCGGTGATGGCGAAGTTCGCCCAGTAGCGGCTCATCATGTCCGCAAGCTCATAGTGCCAACCGGAGAATGGGCGCCAGCAGCGTGCCAGCGAATTAAAGGTGAACCAGAGTTCCGAGGAGTGGAAGGCCCCCGCGCTATCACCAGGCATATCCACATCGAAACGGTAATAGTAGGGCGGGTTCGCGCCACCTGAAATCCACGCTCGAATCAGATCCATGTTGCCCTGCTCGCCGGCGGGCATGACGGTGCCGTCCGCTTGGGTTTCGAGGAATTCCCCTGTGGTATTGCCGATGATGATGTCCATCGGCTGTTGTGCACCACGGCGCAGGATGTCGCCATATTGACCCGGCAGCATACGCCCATCGACGCAGGGCATCCAGTTGGCCGGCATGGGCCAGGCTTGAGCAGCAAGTCCAGCGTCTTCAGGAGCCGGGAAGTGTTCGGCGGCGTCCAGCAACGCGTCGGCGGAGATGCGACGCGCCTCCCGCACCGACGGCACGCCAAGGAAATCGAGGAATCGGATGGCGTTGTGCTGTGCTTCCTCCAGCGAACGAAGCCGCATGTTGAACAGACCGATTCCGGCACCGGACTGCATGATTGCACGATGGAACAGTCCTTGATTGAGCGGCGAGCAAATCTGCGAAAGCACACTGGCCGCGCCCGCCGATTGGCCGAACACGGTGATTGAAGCCGGGTCGCCACCAAATGCGGCAATATTGCCTTGCACCCACAGAATGGCTGCCCTCTGATCCAGTAGTCCGAAGTTGGCGTACGGTTCCTCCGGCACGCTTCCGGCGGCTCGTAGCTCGGCCTCACGCTGCAAATCGGGATGGGTGAAGAATCCGAACGCATTCATCCGATAGGCGACGCTGACCACCACCACGCCCAGACGCGCAAGCGCACTGCCGTCGAATTCCTTTTCAGCGGGCGTGCCGCACTGGTACGCGCCGCCATGAATCCACACCATAACCGGCAACAACCCATGTCGTGAGTCTGCCGGCATGCACGAAGCGTCTTCCGGCTGCTTGCCGCAACCATGGCCAATGCCACGGCGCAGTCTGGCCTCACCACTGCCTGTCAATGCCGGTGTCCAGATATTCACGTACAGGCAGTCCTCGCTGCGTGGCGAATCGGGGTCCACCTGCCATTCCCTGCCATAGAATTCCTCGGGATTCCAACGCGGCTGCATGGCACTGGGACCGAAATCATGCGCATGCAGAATGCCTTTCCATGACTGGAGCGGCTGCGGAGCGCGCCAGCGCAGCTCCCCCACTGGAGGGGCCGCAAACGGTACGCCGCGGAAAACGGTGATTTCCGGATCTTCCGAGGCCAATCCCTCAATGACACCATATGCCGTACGCACCTGTCTGAGCACCATTGCCATTCTCCTTCATTGGTTTCGTTGTGCTGTCCGCAACCGTTCGAATTCACGCCGGTAGTTGCCGCTCAAAGCCAGTATGGCGAAGGCGTAGAGGAAGTTGTCGTAGTACCGGCGGCAACCGACGCGCATAGGCGTATTCCACAGCATATGCACCCATACGCGGGCGTTGCGCTCGGCATCGGGCAAGGCGGCGTGCATTGCTGCCAGCGACCCCTGCGCAGTGGCGGCGAGGAAGCCGACCGGGTGCAGTACACGTTCATCCACCGCAGTGCCATCCACCTCATAGACGCTGGTGCGGTCGTGAGTCAGGAAGAAACGTTGCAGTGCCGCCACGCGGTCGCACAATACCGGCTCCGCGTCATTCCACAGCGCATCCAGACCGATGTTACCGGCGGTCCGATAGGCGTCAGAGAAGAACCAATCATGGCGGCCGAATCGTTCCTCGGTGTACGGCGTTCCGTCATACAGCGCGTATTCGCCGTTCATGCCGGTATGCTCGTCGCAGGCAAGGGCCAGATAGGTACGACTCGCCGCAGCGGCTTCATTCCAGAACGGCCGGTCAGCATCGTCGGCGTACTGCGCAAACACCTCGTAGAAATGCGGCAGATGATAGGAGGGGTCGCTCCACTCGGTCTCGGGTATGAATTTGATGAGATGATTGTCGGCGTTCCACATCGGTTCACCGGCCTCTTCCCGTCCCTTATGTACGCAGTAATGCAGCAGTTCTCGTGCCCGGGCCGCATAATCATAGACGCCTTCCCGGCTGCCCCACCGGCGGTGTGCGAGGAAGAGGTCCATGGCGAAGTACTCCTCGCCATCCGGTGCCGGACCGTCCGCCCGCTCGGAACCGTCAGGCTTGACCGACCAAGAGAAGTAGTGGGCATGATGGCCTTCGACCATATACATGTACTTCATCACCCAGCCCCACAGCCGGTCAAACACGTCCTGCCGATCGTATTGCACAGCGAGCATCATCGCGTAGCTCATGCCTTCGGTGCGCACGTCGTCGTTTCCGGTATCCATCACGTAACCGAGACCGTCTTCGCTTTCCCAATAGAACTTGTTCGGCCCCTCGAAGATCTCATGCCAGACCTGTGCCACGCGCGCGTCGATGTCGGCCTGCGCATAGCCGCACTGTGCGAACAGCGATCGTCCCGTCTCGTTCTTTTCCATTACCGTTCTACTCCTTGCCCTGTTGTTCCGGCCTCGTCGTTACCATCCGCGCTCGACGCCGGAGGCTGCATCAGCGCACGTAGCGAAACCCGCAACGGCGTGACCGGCACACCCTGAGCATTGCACAGCAGTCCATTGTCGGGATTGTTGCGCCATGCGTAGCGTAGTTCGTCCGGAGTGCGTGCCGGCATCGGCACAGTGACACGATTGCTGTCGATGGTGGCTCGTGCCGGCACGCAGCCGCCATCGTTCCAGACGAAAGTGAACTCTCCGGGTGCCTTTCCATCCAAGGTGGCGAGCGCACTGGGAGCGGATTGCGGCCAGCCGGCCCCGGTGGCACGGACCGTCATCCGGTCCTCAAAGGTGAGTTCGACGGCACTGCCTTCGATATGCACCTGCGCCAGGCATGGCTGACGATAATCGTTTGATTCGCCGTACACCAGCTGACGTGCCGCCTGGAACAGCCGATTCGCGATGATTTTCTTATGTGTGGGATGCAGATCGTTCCAATCGCCTGCATCAATGGCAACTACCGTTGCCACATCCGCAACGGTTTGCGCGACCTGCCACTGTGCTTCGCGCACCACAGGCCAGCCGCCGTCCTCCACACAGTCGATGGCAAAGTTCGGTAGCTGTACGATTAGGAACGGCAGTCGTTCCTGATGCCATTGCCGCCGCCACAACCCGATCATAGATTCCAGCAGATCGCGATATTCGGGAGCGCTGTCCCCGGTATTCGATTCGCCCTGATACCACAGCGCCGCGCGAACACGGTACGGGAAGCACGGTGCAAGCATGGTGTTGTACAGCGCGGTGGGCTTCCAACGGACAAAATCCTCCCATGGGCAGTCCGTCTGAGCCACAGTGACGATGGCATACCGCCAGATACCGCTCACATCAATCACATCGTCGCCAACGCTCAGTGTCATGGCCTTGCCGGGAGTCACACGACCGGTGTCATGTTCGCATACCAGACGCAGACGCAACTCATTGGCACCCCCATGCAGCACACCGGCGGGTATCTCGTAATCGCGCGGCTCATACTGGTTGGTTCGTCCGCCAAGCAGATAGCCGTTCAGCCATGTATGTTCGGCATCGGCCATTGTGCCCAGACGCAGGAACGCGGGCCTCTCTTCCATATGTGCGGGCAGGTAGACGATTTTACGCAGTTCCAGTTCGCCACGGAACCCGGCGAGGCCCTGATCGGCGAACCAGTTGGGTAACGTGATGTCATGCCATTGCAGATCGTCAGCGGGAGCTTCGTCATCGTGACGCCAAGGCCACTGTCCCAGCGGCAGATAGCTTCCGGTGTCGGGAGCGGCATCGTAGCCCAAGGCCCGGTACCATTCGTCACGCGCGGCGATGCTGTCCTCACTGCGCTTGACGCCCACGCCTTCGCCCGCGTATTGGCGCAGAATGCTCAGCATGTCCGGGAATCGTCGCAACGACGCTTTATCCATCCATGATTCGATGGGCGAGCCGCCAAGCGACACATTGAGCAGGCCTACCGGCACGCCGAGGTGTTCGCGCATCATACGACCGAAGAAGTATCCGATTTGCGAGAATTCCGCAGTACCTTGCGCATCGCAGGCGGTCCAACGCGCATCTGTATGGTCGTCATGGGAGCCTGCGAAATCGTATTCGGGAATGACTTTGTACTGGCGCAGCAGCGGGTCGGCGGGGCGGGAGAATTCCGAAGCGTATTCCGGGCGGACCCACGCCATCGGCAGCTCCATGTTGGACTGTCCGGAACACAGATACACTTCGCCGGCGTACACCTCACGCGTAATGCGGGAACCGTCTGAACCTTCCACGGACAGTGTAAAAGGTCCGCCCGGCTCGAGGGAATCCAGCGTCACGGACCATGAACCGTCATCGCCGGCCGTTGTGGAGCCCGCGCGGTTCTGCACGCTGACCGACACATCGGCGCTCGGTTCCGCCCATCCCCAGATAGTGATTGGCATGGACGCCTGCAGCACGCATCCATCATCCAGCAGTTTCGGCAATCTCAGCATGAATCCCTCCTCTAACGCATTAACCGGTCGGCTGTCACCTATGCGGGTGGAGCCGACCGGATGGACTGACCATATCGCGTCAACGCAATATCATCAACGCCGTATCAGCGTTCCTGATAATCGAAATATCCGAACACCGCTTCCTTGCCGTAGCCGGCAAGGTCCACGGCCGCGAGGCCCACGAACGCGCCGGTGAAGAAGCCACCATAACGCCGGGCCACATGGTCGTCGGAGAGCACGGCGGCGTCCAGAGTGACCTGAATCTCATGCCAGATCTCACCGTCGAACGAGTATTCATACGTGTAGGTGCTGGTACGCACCTTGGTTCGCAACCACACGCCCTCCACGTCATCCGGCACTTCGATGGCCTTGTCCTTAAGGAACGAGGTGTAGGTGTCGAAATCGTTCTGGGCGACTTCAATTACGCGCTTGCCGCGCTTCTCGTCCCAAGTGACGAACGCCCACGACCAGCACAGGTGGTTGTAGAAGTTCGTCAGACCGGCCATCTGCATGTAGTTGTCCGGGCTGAACGTCACCTTGGTTTCGGCGTCGAAGTCGAACGCTTGCCAGCGCCGGCCGATCAGCGACAGTTCAAAGAGGTTGGACAGGGAGCCTTGCCCACGCAGCGTCAGCGAGCCACCACTTACGCGGCCCATCGCCTCGGTGAAGGGTACGCGCAGGGTGTTCCAGTTGATATCGAGCTCGTCGGATTCGAATTCGTCATGCTGGCTGTGATCCACCGGAGCCTCGGTTTCAATGGCATCCTTGGGCGCCTCCACATAACGCTGACCGCCGTGACCACCGACCACGTAGGGCCAGCCATCCTCATCCCATTCGACCTTCTGGATGGAGGTCTCGCGTCCGAGCGTGCACCAGCCGCGCACGCCGTGGGCCGGTTCGGTCTCATGACGCCACGGGCGACCGCACAGGGAGGCGTAATACCATTCGCCGCCGGGCGTGTTCACAAGCGCGCCGTGACCCTGCTTCTGCAGGTAGGTGTCCGGGGTATCGAAGTTGGAGATGAACGGGTCGTGCGGGCTTACCTCGAAGGACAGCGCATCCAGCGTGCGCGAGCGCGCCACGGATTCCTGATGCTCGTACTGGGTGCCACCTTCGGCGCAGAACAGATAGTACCAGCCGTTGATCTTGTACAGATGCGGGCCTTCCACCAACTTCACATCCGTGCCATGCCAGATGATTCGGGCAGTTTCCGGCTTCAGGTGCATGGTTTCCGTGTCGAATTCGGTCAGGGTGATGCCGTTGAAGGGGTGACGGTATTCGCGGAAGTCCCACGTTTGTTGAACCAGATACTTGCGACCGTCATCGTCATGGAAGAGGCTGGCGTCGAAGCCCACGCCGTTAACGCGGACCGGCTCGCTCCACGGACCGTGGATGTCCTCAGCAGTGACCAAGTAGTTTGTGCAGTCCTTGAACGCGCCGTTGACAATTTTCACATCCGTGTAGATGAGCCAGAACTTGCCGTCCGCGTAGGACAGGTCCGGGGCCCAGATGCCGCCACCGGAAGGATTGCCCCTCATATCCAACTGGGAGACGCGGTTGAGCGGGCCGGGCAGCAGATTCCAATGAACCATGTCCTTGGATTCGTGCAGCCGCACGCCCGGCCACCAGTCGAAGGTGGAGGTGGCGATGTAGTAGGTGTCGCCGACACGGATCATCGAGGGATCCGCGTTGAAGCCCGGCAGTACGGGATTGGAGATTTTCATGTTCTTCTCCTCGTTGAAAAGAATTGGGTGCCGCGGGAAGGATCAGGGAGGGAGGAGGAATGAAAGGAATCGGTTCGGAACAGCCGAATAATTTCCTTCCTCACGGCACGTCTGCGGAATGCGCCGGGCGGCGGTCGTCCGGCGCATGTTGTTTGCTCAGCCCTTGACTGCGCCTGTCAGGCCACCCACAATCTTCTTCTGGAAAATCGTGAAGCAGATGAGGGCCGGAATCATCGAGAGTGAGGTAAAGGCCAGCACCTGGGCCGTGTCGACGGAGTGCTGCGAGCTGAACATCTGGACGCCGAGCGGCAGGGTGTACTTGCTTGAATCGTTGAGCAGGAACAACGGCAGCATGTAGGCGTTCCAGCTGCTGACGAACGTCAGGATGCCGACGGTAGCCACACCTGGCCAGCTCAGCGGAAGCACCATCCGGCCGAAGAAACCGATGCGGGAACACCCGTCCAGCTCGGCGGCTTCCTCCAGTTCCTTCGGAATGGACTTGAGGAACGGCACCAGGATGATAATCGCCTGCGGTAGGCCAAACGCTATCTGCGGCAGTATGATGCCCAGATGCGAGTTGATAAGGTGCAGGTTGCGTAGCAGCAGGTACAGCGGGGTGATGGCCACGGTAATCGGGAACATCATGCCCGCGGCGAACAGCGAGTACAGGAGCTTGTTGAACTTGAACTCATAGCGGGCAATCACGAAACTCACCATGAGGGCCAGCACCACCACGCCAACCATCGTGCCGATGGAGACGATGAGCGAGTTGACCAATTCCGACCAGAAGATGTTCGAGGTGAACACGGTCTTGTAGTTCTCGAAGTTCCACGGATTGGGCCAGCCTGCCGGATCACGGGTAATCTGCGAGTTGGTGCGAAAACCGCCGATGATGATGTACAACACCGGACCAACGCATAGAGCAACCAACAGCAGCGAGAAGAAGTAAACCACGGGATTTCCCCACGGTGTCTTGGAGGACTTTCTCAGCGCGTAAGGATCATAGTTCTTCCGGCCGCCGGACTTGTGCATGGGCTGGGAAATTGCGGTTGTCATTGTGAAATCACCTCATTCGCGACCGCCGAGGAACCACCGTTGGCCTTGGCGAGCTTGGCTGCTTCCTTCGCCGCCCTCTTGGCGCGGCGCTTGGCGTCCTTCTCATCGGTGAGCGCGCCTTCCAGATCACGGTTCAGGACGAACCGCTGGTAGGTTAGGGCGATGATCAGGGAGATGACGAAGATCACCACAGCCACTGCGGAGCCATAGCCATAGTTGTTGGCAAGTCGGCCTTCACGGACCATGTAGGTAGCCATCGTGGAGGTGCCTGCAGTGGACGAGACGTACTGGCCCCAAATGATGTAGACCAGATCGAAAAGCTGAAGGGAACCGATGATGGACATGAACGCCCAGATGCGGATGGTGGGTCCGAGCAGCGGCAGGGTGATGCTCCACTGCTGGCGCCAGAAGCCGGCGCCGTCCACGCGGGCCGCCTCGTACAGATCCTCGGGAATCGACTGCATGCCTGCAATCATGAGGATAACAGCGAAACCAATGTACTTCCACGAAATGATGAACATCAATGTCCAAATGGCAATCTTCGGATCGGAAATCCAGTCCGCTCCGGCGAGTCCAATCTTCTTAAGCAGAGCGTTCAGCGCACCGGTGGTCTGGAGGATCAGGCTCCAACCGGTACCCACGATGACTTCGGAGACCACGTACGGTACGAAGATGAGGGTACGAATCAGGGCGCGGCCCTTGAACTTCTGATTGAGCAGCAGTGCGAAGAGGATGGCGAGCGGACCCTGAATGATCAGGGACGCGACCACCACGAACAGCGTGTGGCCCAGTGCTTCTTGGAAATTGGGGTCGGTCAGGATGATCTTGTAGTTTTCGAAGCCGATGAACTGGCCGTTGACGGTGGGTTTGCCGTACCCCTTCCACTTGAAGAATCCGTAGTATCCGGCCATAAACACCGGCAGGATGACGAATCCGAGAAACATGATCAAAGCCGGGAGCGAGAGAATGGCGATTTCGATGCGTTTGCGAGCCTTGTCGCTCAGTACCGACTGACGGCGCTTAACCCTTGCGCCCGCTGATGCTGACATTGGAAGACCTTCCTTATACCTTGAGAGGGAACGGGCCGTGATAGCGCTTGCAAGCAATCACCACGGCCCATGAACAATGCATCAGGTTGATTCCTCAGCCCTTGGCCGCGGCGCTTTCGACGCTCTTGACGATGTCGGCAGCGGAACCCTTGCCAGCCATCATGTTGACCACGCCCTCGTTGAGCGCGTTACCGATGTTCTGACCGAACACGGTGTCAAGCCACATGGAGACGGAGGAGGCGTCGTTGTAAACGGACAGCACCTGCTTGAGTGCGTCATTGGTCACGGCATCCTGGGCTTCCTTGTTGGCCGGGATGGTGGAGAATGCGGTGGCGTACTTCTCCTGCCATTCCTTCTCGGAGACGAAGTTGAGGAAGTCCACGGCCTCTTCCGGAGCCCAAGCGCCCACGGCCATACCGTCGGAGCCGCCCATGATGGCGGTCGGGTCGCCCTCGCCGGTATCCATGGTCGGGAAGGCGAAGTAGCCGAGATCCGCCATCTCCGTCTTATCCGGAGTGAGATCCTTAATCACGCCAGGCTCCCAGCCGCCCATGAGTTCCATGGCCGCCATGTGGTTGGCAAGCAGACCGGCGGAGGAGCTTGCGCCCTGCTGGGCCGGGGTGGTCAGGAAGCCGTCGTTGAAGGCATCAAGGTCAAGCAGGCTCTGCACATCGTCACCGGTACGGGTCCAGCAGGAATCGCTGAAGTCCTTGTCCGCCTGTGCCTTCTCGAAGGTGTCGGCAGAGCACTCGCGCAGGGCGAACCAGTACCACCAGTGGGCGGCCGGCCAAGCGTCCTTGCCACCGACAGCGATCGGGGTGATGCCGGCGTCCTTGAGCTTCTGCACCACGGTCTTGAACTCGTCCCAGGTCTTCGGGGTCTCGGTGATGCCGGCCTGATTGAAGAGGTCCTTGGAGTACCAGATGCCGCCGGGGAGCACGGACTGCTGCACACTGTAGATCTTGCCGTCGATAGTGCCGGTTGCCTCGGCGGTGGCCATCTGGGTCTTGACCGTATCGGAGACCTTGTCGGTCAGGTCCATGGCCTGACCAGCCTCGACCACATCGCGCAGCTTCTGGCCGCCACGGGCCATGAAGATATCAGGAGCGGAGTTCGGATCTTGCAAGGCGGTCTGGAGCTTGCCATCCATGTCTTCGTTCTGAATGGCCTCGATTTTGATCTCGACGTTGGGATTTTCCTTCTCGAAGGCCGCCGCAGCAGCCTCCCAGTACGCCTTGCCATCGCCAGTGGTGGAATTGTGCCACATGGTGATCTCGACCTTACCATCGGCATTGGTATTGCTACTGCTGCCGCAAGCGGCCATACCCACACAAGTTGCCATGGCCAGAGCAGCTGCAGCTACGGACTTGAACTTCATTATCGTCTCCTTGTTCATTTTGATTGGCATCACCGCCAATCAGCGATTAACGAAAGTCTCGAAAGCTATTCATCGCAACAGCGCCTTTTGTTGTTGCGACAAAGACTCAGAACCCGCTGACCTCCACGTCAAATCGGACCTCGTCCGCTTTTTCAACTTTATCGAAAACTCGCTTCGTATTTTCGATGGCCTTATCATAAATCTTTTTTAGTTCAACGGTCAAACTTGGTTAGCGAAAGTGTTTCATCGCCTAAAAGGCTGCTTTTTCAACGTTTATTACCACCAAGCTCTTCCATAGAACGCAAATTGACATACCGAAAGTTTCGAATATAATAAGAGCATAAGTTTCGATAAGGTGGACGCTGATGACATCAACCGAATCACACCAAGCCAACGACGGCACAAAGGTCAAGCTTTCGGACATCGCCAAGCAGACCGGCTATTCTCTGGCCACGGTCTCCAAAGCGCTCAATGGCAAGGGCGATATCTCGGAGACCGCCAGACAGGCCATCGACAAGGCGCTTAAGGAAAGCGGATACGTCCGCCGAGTATCTCCAACCCGCAGACAGCGAACCATTGAGGTGGTGTTCAAGGATTTCGAAACCATCTGGGCCTTGGAGGTGCTGCGCGGCATCATTCGCGAAGCCAAGCCACACGACATCAACGTCATGGTGGCGGAAAGCGGCGACCGGCAGCACCCGGACCCCTCATGGATCGAGGGAATCATCGAGCGTCAGCCCATCGGCGCAATCCTGGTGTTCTCCAATCTGACCGACAGGGAGCGTGGGATGTTCCAGTCCTACAACATCCCGTTCGTCGTCTTCGACCCTTCAGGCAACCCCGCTCTGGACGACCTTTCCGTGCAGGCGGACAACTGGATGGGTGGCGTGATTGCGACCCGCCATCTGCTGGAGCTTGGCCACAAACGCATCGGCATCATCACCGGTCCGGATGAGATGCTGTGCTCTCGGGCGCGTCTTGACGGTTTTTCCGCGGCGCTGGCCGAGCGCGGCATCCCCAGCTCCCCCGAGCTCATTGCGGAGGGCGACTTCACCACTCCAGGAGGATATGAAGGCGCAAAGGCCTTATTGGAAGACGAACGCAACCGTCCCACCGCCATTTTCGCCGGCAGCGACCTGCAGGCCATGGGCGTGTATGAGGCGGCGCGGCAATTGAAAATCCGCATCCCGGAAGATCTGTCCGTCATCGGTTTCGACGACATCCAGACCGCCGCTTACATGGGGCCGGCACTCACTACCGTGCGTCAGCCATTGCAGGATATGGCATCCACCGCCGCCCGTATGATTATCGACACCACAGAGGGACGCACAATCCAAAAACGTGTGATTCTGTCCACCTCGCTTGTGGTACGCGACAGTACACAACGGTTGGCTCGAGCCAAGGACCAATAATCCCGGTGTCTAATCATCCCGGGACACCAACGACACACCAATCGCATTTCGGTGCAAGTCGCGGTAGGTCAGGCCCCTAATCATCCATCGACCATTCTGCCAGTGGGTGCCAGTGGGACGCAGCCCTCATCCGCGGCTTTTGGCGCATGCGGGGACAGAAAATCATGTCCCCATTGTGTCTAATCGGTCTTTATCGAGAATGGGGACAAGAAGGCTTGCCCCCATTACTGCATTAAGCGATTCACACTCATATCGGGGCAAACAGGTGCCTTATCAAATCATTGAAACTACGCCATTCTGCGGAAGTGGCATGCCGAGCTTCCCATATCAGGCTTGTCCCGATTGAACAAAAATGCCCAAATCCTGATATGGGGGCAAGGATTATTGTCCCCATATCAGATTCAAACCCTTAACGGTTGAATCGGGGCAACTGCCCGCCCCGTCACTCGTCGTCCTCGCCATAAAACCGGAAAACCCGCTTGGACACTGCGCCCAAGCGGGTTTTCCGGTGGAAGGAAAGGAGAAGGAGTTAGAAGAACGGTAATGTTATGCGGACACTCGGCAACGATGCCGCACATCCGCGCTATTCAGTTATCTATTCAGTTATTCATCGGGCTTGCAAGACGGCGACAGCCGCCGCAACCCCTAGACCCACAATGGCCGACCCACAATGACCGCACGAAACCGGCCAGACGGTAGCGCCCCACGCCTGCGACGGTTTGCGACCCTATACATCCAAGGACCGCATCCCACCAAAGGCTGACTGACGGTAGGACGTCAATCAAATGAATAATCAAACGACCGACCAGCTCAGCCAGAACGGTCCGCGCGTGGGTAAGGGACGTCACGCACGCGCGAACCATTCGACCGCAAGCCGACCGATGACCAATCGGCTGGTGACGGATGGACAGATATCAGCCCATCCGTCATCAGCCAATCATCAATCAGCAATCAGCCATCAACTGGCTAATCAGCCAATCGAAGAAGACCTGAGGTCACTCGACCTCGGCCAGAGCGTCCACGATGTAGTTGTTGATCGTGGCCTTGACGGACTCGAGGTGGTCGGACTTGGTGGCGGCGATGAGCTCGGACTGCGGCTTGTCAAGGCTGTAGGCCTCGAGGTCGGCCAGCGTGACGTTGCCCTCGTCGATGTCCTTGCCGATGCCGGAGTCGTAGGAGCTGTAGCGCTCCTCCATGAGATCCTGGATGAAGTGATCCTGGTTCATCTTGTCGGCGACCAGCAGGCCGGCGGCGTAGGAGTCCATGCCGGCGACGTGCGAGCGGAACAGGTCCTCGGCGTAGAAGGAGGTACGACGCGGCTTGGCATCGAAGTTCAGACCACCGCGCGGGCCGATGGAGCCGGCCTGCAGGACCTCCCACATCACGGCCACGGTCTCGTAGAGGTCGGTCGGGAACTCATCCATGTCCCAACCGATGAGCTTGTCGCCCTGGTTGGCGTCGAGAGAGCCCAGGAAGCCGTTCTCGCGGGCCACGCGAATCTCGTGCTGGTAGGTATGACCGGCCAGGTTGGCGTGGTTGCCCTCGAGGTTCAGCTTGAAGACGTCGGTCAGGTCATGGCTGCGCAGGAACTCGATGGCGGTGGCGGCGTCGAAGTCGTACTGGTGCAGCGTCGGCTCCTTCGGCTTCGGCTCGATCAGGAACTGGGCGTCGAAGCCGATCTCCTTGGCGTAGTCGGCGCACATGTGGAAGAACTTGGCGATGTGGTCGGTTTCGCGCTTCATCTCGGTGTTCCACAGGTTCTCGTAGCCCTCACGGCCGCCCCAGAACACGTAGTTCTCGGCACCCAGACGCTTGCCGATCTCGAGGCTCTTCTTGAGCTGGCCACCGGCGTAGGCGTAGATGTCGGCGAACGGGGAGGTGGCGGCGCCGGACACGAAGCGCGGGTTGGTGAACAGGGAGGAGGTGTTCCACAGCAGCTTGACGCCGGTGGCCTTCATGTTCTCCTCAATCTTGTCAACGACCTTGTCGAGGTTGGCGTTGGTCTCGCGCAGGGTGTCGCCCTCGGGGGCGATGTCGCGGTCATGGAAGCAGAAGTACTCGACGCCGAGCTTGGTGAACAGCTCGAAGGCGTAGTCGACCTTGGCCAGAGCCTGATCCATCGGATCGGTGTACTTGTAGTACGGACGGTGCGCGGTGCCGGTGCCGAACGGATCAACCAGCTCCTGGTTGAAGGTGTGCCACCAAGCGACGCCGAAACGCAGCCAGTCCTTCATCTTCTTACCGGCAACAACCTTGTCGGCATCGTAGTAGTGGAAGGCCAGGCCCTCCTTCGGTCCCTTGGCGCGACCGACGTACTCGACCTTGTCAACATCCCACAGACCCATTTGGGTGCTCCTTTGCTGTAGTGGTTCAACGGATTACGGCATTAATAATAAAACCATTGAACTATGTTTGTCAAACGATTGAATTAATAGTTGGGGAGACGGCGTGTCATCAATAATTACAACGATTTTTGCCGAGCACCACTGGCATCGGGCAACGTGCATCAACGATTGATACAGGTAGTTTTGCCCCGCTACACCGCAATCGGCACGGCTTACACCATAATCGGCATGACTCGGAACCTCGGATTCGAGCCGGTCGGGTTTCCTCTGAGGAAATCCCAGACCGCATTCCATCCTCAAGACAACAGCCAGGGCGGCAAAGCCGTGGCCGCAACCTGAATCAATGCGGAGGTCCGGACGACGAGCCCGATAGATGACGGACCAGACGGACGACGGATCTGCCCGCCGACGCGACGAACCCGCCGACCCTCATCAGACACGAAAACCACCTTACCGGGGATCTGCCCGCCGACGCGACGAACCTGTCCGCCGGCGTTTTAGCAAGTTGGCCTCCTGAGCGGCGTTCTCCGGCTCTTCCGATTTTGGCGCGTAAGGGCCATGCGTTTTCATTGCTTAGGCACATTCGACATTTCTGCGGGAAAACACCTCTCAACCCGCCGAACAAACATTGAAGCAATACACCGCCGACGCGACGGTCACCCCACCCGCCTTATCCAATCCGGCCTCCCCATCGCCGACTTGATTCCGCCATCGAATCTATAGAACCGATATAGCGAGCACCTCAATAGAGCACCCCATCACACGGTTGCGGCATCACTCGTACCCCGCGACGCCCGGCCCGCCGGTCCCCTATTCCGGCAGGCCGCCCGCGAAGCGTCCCCCACACTGCGACGGCGGGTCATGACAAGGCCCGCACCAGCCCGGCTGCCGGCATCCGGCGGCAAACCGAATCATCGCACCACAGGTTCGGACTACGCCCGGATAGGGCAGTTCGGCTTTCCATATTCGACAAGTCAGCGCCGAATCACCATCGGAACTGTCGGCGCAGATTGACCGCAACGACCTCACAACAACGAATCGGCAAGCGTTGGCCGGCGGATGTTCCTTCCGCCGTGCCACTCACTGTACGGCAATACTGCCAACGTTTGCAACCCCAGTGATTCGATTGGTGGATAAGTGGAAAACCGCATGATTCCAAGGATGCGAAATGTGGATAACTCATTCGGCCGATGGTGGACAACCCTGCTTACAGGACGGTTGTCCACCGTCGGCCAGACCGGTTATCCACCATCTCGCATCTCGGCTCATCCTCACTCGGCGTGTCGCAGCAGGTGCCGAGCTATGCAGTCTCCAGACTCGAATGATTCACCTCACCAATGATTGAGGATTCCGACTCCTCCCCTTCCCCAGACTGCTTCGCCGCCGGCTTCTCGTCAAAAGTGACCAAGAAGCCAGCGACGGCATACGCGGCGCCGTTGTGCGCCACCGCTACGTATCAGATGATGATGCCGTTGCAGTGATCGACCTCGTGCTGGATGATCTCGGCGGTGAAGCCGGTGAAGGTCGCGTGGCGCGCACGGAAACGTCGGTCTTGGTAATCGACCTCGATGCGACGGTATCGCATGGCGCGACGTTCACCGGTCAGAGACAGGCACCCCTCCTCGGTCTCGTACGCGCCATCGGTACCGGTGATGACGGGATTGAACATCACGGTGATACGGCCACCGAAGTCCTCATCCACGAACGCGATGATGCGCTTGCCTACGCCAATCATGTTCGCAGCCATGCCCACACAACGCGAACGGTTGGCCTCCAGCGTGTCGACCAAATCCTGCGCCGCGATCTCGTCGCCGGGAGCGGCCTCCTCAGACGGCATGCGGAGGAAGGATCGTGAAGTCATAATGGGTCGTTGCATTCCGGTTGACGCTCCTGTGATGACAAAAAAGGCTTCCGAATCATCGGAAGCCTTGACGGGCGACCCCGGCCGGACTTGAACCGGTGACCTCCGCCGTGACAGGGCGGCGCTCTAACCAACTGAGCTACGGGGCCGTGTGGTACTCACTCTCGTGAGGCACGAGTGGATATATTACATGGCCACGGGAGCAAACCGCAACTCGGCGTGTCGCAGTATACAACCATGGAACGGAACCCAAAACGGGACGAAACGCAAGTTTCACACGACATAGTGTTACGTTTCGTCCCACTTTGACACTCCAAAACGGGACGAAACGCAACATGGCCTCGTCGCTGACTTACGTTTCGTCCCATATCGAAGGGCGCCGCGGAGGCGCGGGACCAATCGGCCCGCCAACTGATGCCCCAGATCCGGCATCGCCCTCGACCGACTCATCATGCCAGTGATCCACCTCACAATTGTCCGAGTGGTGTCGCCCCTGCTGAAGTGAAACACACCACTAGGGTTCGGCCTGCTCACGGACAGTCGAACCGCACCGCCAAGGGAGCCTCTCCACCCCTCGCCCCCGGCCTGTCCACGGACAAGTTGGGCATCTCCACCACACGGGACTCAGGTAATCCGAAATCGCGACCCGTGACAGCTAAAGCGCCCGCCACGGATGCTCTGCGCATGATAGTTGCAGCTGTTGCGTCGGCAGGGGGGCTGGGGCGCCCACCACAGATTCGTTGCAATGACAGCGTTTGCTTGCCAAATGGTAACTAAGGCACATCCAATGTGAGCGCTCTCATTACACCAACAGCGCGCAAACCATGAACAAATTCCATCAAAACATGCGTCAAATACGCCGTAACGTCTCCAGCAACCGTTATCATTCCAGTGTTTGCAGCGTACTAAGACAATCAAAGGAGAGGCCATGACCACGCTCGCCATCGATATCGGAGGAACCAAAATCGCCGCCGCCGTGTGCGATGAAAACGATGCCATTGTCCAGCGCTGGCGTGTTCCCACGCCGATGGACGCCAATGCCATCAACCAGCACATCGCCGAAATCTACCGCGAGGCCGTAGCCTCCGGTCACACCGACATCCAGGCCATCGGCATCTCCGCGGCCGGCAACGTGGGCGCGGACCGCAAGACGCTCACCTTCGCCGCCAACATCCCCGCCTGGATCAATTACGATCTGTCCGAGCATGTGGGCGCGCTTATCGACCACGCCGTTCCGGTCGTCGTGGAGAACGACGCGAACTGCGCCGGTTGGGGCGAATACGTACATGGCGCCGGTCAGGGCAGCTCCAACATGGTGGCACTGACCGTGGGCACCGGCCTTGGCGGCGCTATCGTCATCGAGGGACGCCTGTTCCGCGGCTCCTTCGGCATGGCCGCCGAGCTGGGCCACCTGCCGATGGTCCCGGACGGCGACACCTGCGGCTGCGGCCTTCGCGGTTGCGCCGAGCGTTACACGTCCGGCAGCGCACTGGAGCACTTCGCCAAGGCGGCAGTACGCCGCCGTCCGCAGGACGCCGGCCGCCTGCTCGAACTGTGCGGCGGCGACGTGACCAAGCTCGAAGGCCCGATGGTCTCCCAGGCCGCCCAGGAGGGCGACGTGCTGGGCCTGTACGCCTTCAACAAGATCGGCGAGTGGCTGGGCCGCACGATGGCCGCCGTTGCCGCGGTGCTCGACCCCGATCTGTTTGTGATCGGCGGCGGCGTGGTGGCTGTGGGCGACATCCTGCTCGAGCCGGCCCGCTACAACTACCAGCGATTCCTTGAGGGCAGCGCATACCGCGGCCATGCCAAGATCGTGGCCGCGACGGCCGGTCAGGACGCCGGTCTGATCGGTGCGGCGAACCTCGCGCTGCGCTAGGCCTCCTCAGGCGGGCACATTTCAGGAAACGGATGTACCGGTGCCTCTGGCTCCCGGCTCCCGGCTCCCGGCTCCCGGCTCCCGGCTCCCGGACATCCCCGCATCGCCCTGTATATGCGAAAGTGGCCCGGAACCTTCCATAACGGAACGGTTCCGGGCCACTGTCGTATGTATGACGTTCACGACGCAACACGGCTCGGCATCGGTGGATCGCCGCTCCGAAAGCGACGATCCACCAATCAGACCGAGCGTGTCAGGCTAGCCTCATCAGAGCAGCGGCTGATCGTCGCCGTCGGGCTGACCACCCTGATCGCTGTAGAAGTCGTCGGGGTTGAAGTCGTCGCCGAGCTTCAGATCGCCGAACTCGAGGTTCGAGAAGTTCAGGTCGGACAGGTCGGCATCGGAGAAGCTCGCGTCGCCAAGGTCGCCATCGCCGCCCAGACCGAAGTTCGGGTAGATGGTGTCGCGGATGGCCTTGTCGGGCTCGACCACGGCGTTGCGGTAGCGGGCGAGACCCGTACCGGCCGGGATGAGCTTACCGATGATGACGTTCTCCTTGAGGCCCTTGAGGTCGTCGACCTTCTCGGAGAGGGCGGCTTCGGTGAGCACGCGCGTGGTCTCCTGGAAGGACGCGGCGGACAGCCAGGAATCCGTGGCCAGCGAGGCCTTGGTGATGCCCATCAGCGCCGGACGGCCCACGGCGGGCTTGCCGCCGTTCTTGACCGTGTTGCGGTTGATCTCGCGGAAGCGGGCGTTGTCCACCAGCTCGCCCGGCAGCAGATCGGTGTCGCCGGAGTCGATGATGGTCACGCGACGGGTCATCTGGTGCACGATGACCTCGATGTGCTTGTCGTGGATGTCCACGCCCTGGGAGCGGTACACGGTGTGCACCTCTTCCACGATGTTCACCTGGGCGGCGCGCTTGCCGAGGATGGTGAGGATCTTCTTCGGATCCACGGAACCCTCGACCAGCTGGGTACCGACCTTGATGTGATCGCCATCGGCCACCTTGAGCGGCACGCGCTTGGAGACCTGGTAGGTGATCGGCTTGATGATGCCCTCTTCCTTCGGGGCGCCGGAATCGGCGTCCGGGCTCAGGATGATCTGGCGGCCGCGATCGTTCTCCATGATCTTGATGGTGCCTGCGAACTCGGTGATCGGGGCCTCGCCCTTAGGCGTACGGGCCTCGAAAAGCTCGGTGACACGGGGAAGACCCTGGGTGATATCGGAAGCCGCGGCGACGCCACCGGAGTGGAAGGAACGCAGCGTCAGCTGGGTACCAGGCTCACCAATGGACTGGGCGGCCACGATACCGACGGTCTCGCCGACGTCCACCAGCTTGTTGGTGGCCAGCGACCAGCCATAGCACTTGGCGCACACGCCTCGCTTGGACTCGCAGGTCAGCACGGAACGGCACTTGACCTCTTCGACGCCGTGGGCCACGAGGTCGTTGAGCACGTCCATGGACAGGGCGTCGCCGCGCTTGTACAGCACGGTCTGGCCATCGGCCGGGTCGATGACGTCGGAGGCGAGCAGACGGGAGTACGGGCCACCGTCGGCGGCCTTGACGAGCACGAGGTTGCCGTCGTTGTCACGATCGGCCACGCGAATCATCAGGCCCTGCTTGGTACCGCAGTCCTCCTCGCGCACGATGACGTCCTGGGAGACGTCCACCAGACGACGGGTCAGGTAGCCGGACTCTGCGGTACGCAGTGCGGTATCGGCCAGACCCTTACGCGCGCCGTGCTGGGAGATGAAGTACTCCAGCACGGACAGGCCGTCGCGGTAGTTGGACTTCACAGGGCGCGGAATGATCTCGCCCTTCGGGTTGGCCACGAGGCCACGCATGCCTGCGATCTGGTTGATCTGCATCATGTTGCCTCGTGCACCGGACTGCACGATGATGGCCAGGTTGGAGGTCGGATCGAACTTGTCTTCGACCTCCTTGGACACCTCGGCGGTGCACTCGGTCCACAGGTCGATGAGCTCCTGGCGGCGAGCCTCCTCGGTCAACAGACCCATCTCGTAGTTGGCGTTGACCTTGTCGGCCTTGGCCTCGTACTCGGCGATCTTCTGGTCGCGCTCCGGCGGCTCGTTCACGTCGGAGAACGCGAAGGACACGCCGGACCACGGGGCGCGGGTGAAGCCGAGATCCTTGAGGGCATCCAGCGTGGCGGCCACCTGCTGGGTGGAGTAGCGCATGGCGATGTCATCGACGATCTTGGACAGGCGGCCCTTGGCGACCTGATCATTGACGAACGGGTAGTCGGTGGGCAGGGTCTCGTTGAACAGGATGCGACCGTACGAGGTGGCGAACAGGACGGTGCCGTCGTGCAGACGCTCCTCCTTGGCCACGTCGGTCTCGCCCTCGCGCGGGTCGAGCACCTTGACCTCGCCCGGCTCCCAGTTCTTCGGCAGGGTGAAGTCCTCGGGCAGACGGATGAGCACCTTGGCCTGCATGTCGATCTCGTGGCGGTCGAGGGCCATCTCGGCCTCCTCCAGCGAGGAGAACACGCGGCCCTGGCCCTTGGCGCCCTCGATGACGGTGGACAGGTAGTACAGACCGAGGATCATGTCCTGGCTCGGCATGGTCACGGTGTGGCCGTCGGCCGGCTTCAGGATGTTGTCGGAGGCCATCATCAGCGAGCGGGCCTCGGCCTGGGCCTCGGCGGACAGCGGCAGATGGACTGCCATCTGGTCGCCATCGAAGTCGGCGTTGAAGGCGGCGCAGGCCAGCGGCGGCAGGTGGATGGCCTTGCCCTCCACCAGAATCGGCTCGAAGGCCTGAATGCCCAGACGGTGCAGCGTAGGTGCACGGTTGAGGAGCACCGGATGCTCGGAGATGACCTCCTCGAGCACGCCGTACACCTCGGTGTCGCCACGGTCGACCATGCGCTTGGCGCTCTTCATGTTCTGCGCGTAGTTCATGTCCACCAGACGCTTGATGACGAACGGCTTGAACAGCTCGAGGGCCATCGGCTTGGGCAGACCGCACTGGTGCATGCGCAGCGACGGGCCGACCACGATCACGGAACGGCCGGAGTAGTCGACTCGCTTACCGAGCAGGTTCTGACGGAAGCGGCCCTGCTTGCCCTTGAGCATGTCGGACAGGGACTTGAGCGGACGGTTGGAGGCACCGGTGACCGGACGGCCGCGACGGCCGTTGTCGAACAGGGAGTCGACGGCCTCCTGGAGCATGCGCTTCTCGTTGTTGAGCATGATCTCCGGGGCGCCGAGCTCGATGAGGCGCTTCAGACGGTTGTTGCGGTTGATCACGCGGCGGTACAGGTCGTTGAGGTCGGAGGTCGCGAAACGGCCACCGTCCAGCTGGACCATCGGGCGCAGATCCGGCGGGATGACCGGAATCACGTCGAGCACCATGGCCTCCGGCTTGTTGCCGGTGGTCAGGAAGGCGTTGACGACCTTGAGGCGCTTCAGGGCCTTGGTCTTACGCTGCTCGGAAGCGTCCTTGATCTCCTCGCGGAGCTCCTTGGAAATGGACTCGAGGTCGAGGGACTGCAGGCGCTTCTTGATGGCCTCGGCACCCATGCAGCCGTCGAAGTAATCGCCGTAGCGGTCCTGCATCTCACGCCACAGGTCCACGTCGTCGACCATGTCGCCGGGCTTGAGCTTCTTGAACTTGTCGAAGACGGCGTCCACACGGGCGATCTGGTCGTTGTAGCGGGTGCGGATGGCGGTCATGTCGCGCTCGGCGCCGTTGCGCAGCTTGGCGCGAGCCGGGCCCTTGGCCTCGCCGGCCTCCTCAAGGGCGGCGAGATCCTCCTCGACCTTCTTGGCGCGGGCTTCGATATCGGCGTCACGACGCTGCTCGAGACGCTTGATCTCGGAATCGAACTCGTCCTGCAGGCCGGGCATATCGTTGTGACGGGTCTCGTCATCCACCTCGGTAACCATGTAGGAGGCAAAGTAGATCACGCGCTCCAGGTCCTTCGGGGTGACGTTGAGCAGGTAGCCCAGACGGCTCGGCACGCCCTTGAAGAACCAGATGTGGGTCACGGGGGCGGCCAGCTCGATGTGGCCCATGCGCTCACGACGCACGCGGGAGCGGGTCACCTCGACGCCGCATCGCTCGCAGACGATGCCCTTGAAGCGCACGCGCTTGTACTTGCCGCAGGCGCACTCCCAGTCACGGGTCGGGCCGAAGATCTGCTCGCCGAACAGACCGTCCTTCTCGGGCTTGAGGGTGCGGTAATTGATGGTTTCAGGCTTCTTGACCTCGCCGTGGCTCCAGCCGCGGATGTCTTCGGTGGTGGCCAGGCCGATGCGAAGCTTGTCAAATGCGTTGACGTCCAGCACTTGTTAATCCGTTTCTTGTTTGAAAGGTTTGTTCACGTTCGCGTGGGTTCCACGCCGGGTGGGAGCCAGACCGCCGGGCCGACGCGCCGCTAATCCCTTGATCAGAGGAATCGGCGGACGGCGTCGGCCTTCGGCGGTCGGCCCGTGGAATCACTGGTACTCGGGCTCTTCGGCCTTCTGGTCTTCCTTGGCGGCCGCGTCCGGGCGAGCGCCGATGTTGAAGCCGAGGTCGTCGGTGGAGCTCGCCGGATCGTCCTCTTCGTCCTTCATGTCGATGGCCACGCCCTCGGCGTTGAGCACCTCGACGTTCAGGGACAGGGACTGCATTTCCTTCAGCAGCACCTTGAAGGACTCCGGGATGCCGGCCGGCGGCAGGTTGTCGCCCTTCACGATGGCGCCGTAGACGCGCACGCGGCCGTCGACGTCATCGGACTTGGTGGTCATCATCTCGTGCAGCGTGTAGGCGGCGCCGTAGGCCTCAAGGGCCCACACCTCCATCTCGCCGAAGCGCTGGCCACCGAACTGGGCCTTACCACCGAGCGGCTGCTGGGTGATCATCGAGTACGGGCCGGTGGAACGGGCGTGAATCTTGTCGTCCACGAGGTGGTGGAGCTTCAGCATGTACATGTAGCCCACGGAGATCGGCTTGGTGTACGGCTCACCGGTACGGCCGTCGAACAGCGTGGCCTTGCCGTCGGGGCCGACCAGACGGTCGCCGTCGCGGTTCGGCAACGTGGTGGACAGCAGGCCCTTGAGGACCTCCGGCTTGACGCCGTCGAACACCGGGGTGGCCACCGGGGTGTTCGGCTCGGCCTTCTCGGCGCCGTTCGGCACGAGCTTCTTCCACTCGGCCTCCATGTTCGGGTCGAGGGAGATGTCCCAACCGGAATGCGCAATCCAGCCCAGGTGCAACTCGAGCACCTGGCCCAGGTTCATTCGGGAAGGCACGCCCAGCGGGTTGAGCATGATGTCCACCGGGGTACCGTCGGCGAGGAACGGCATGTCCTCCTCCGGCAGGATGCGGGAGATGCAGCCCTTGTTGCCGTGGCGGCCGGAGAGCTTGTCGCCCACCGTAATCTTGCGGTGCTGGGCGATGTACACGCGAATCATCTGGTTGACGCCGTTGGGCAGCTCGTCGCCATCCTCCTCGGCATCCTCGCGGGTGATCTCCTTGACGCCGATGACCGTACCGGTCTCGCCGTGGGGCACGCGCAGCGAAGTGTCGCGCACCTCGCGGGACTTCTCACCGAAGATGGCGCGCAGCAGGCGCTCCTCCGGGGTCAGCTCGGTCTCGCCCTTCGGGGTGACCTTGCCGACCAGGATGTCGCCGGCCTCGACCTCGGCGCCGATGCGGATGATGCCGCGCTCGTCCAGGTTGGCCACCGCGTCCTCACCGACGTTCGGCAGGTCGCGGGTGATCTCCTCGGCGCCCAGCTTGGTCTCGCGGGCGTCGATCTCGTACTCCTCGATGTGGATGGAGGACAGGGTGTCGTCCTGCACGAGGCGCTGGGAGATGATCACGGCGTCCTCGTAGTTGTAGCCGTTCCACGGCATGAAGGCGATGAGCAGGTTCTTGCCCAGGGCCAGGTCGCCGTTCTGGATGGCGGGGCCGTCGGCCAGCACGGAACCGGCCTCGACGCGTTCGCCGTCGTGGATGATCGGGCGCTGGTTGTAGCAAGTGGTCTGGTTGGAGCGCTGGAACTTGGCCAGCTTGTAAGAGCTGGTGGTGCCGTCGTCGTTCATCACGCGGATCAGGTCGGCGGACACGTAGGTGACCACACCGTCCTTGTCGGCCTTGATGACGTCGCCGGAGTCGTTGGCGGCACGCCATTCGGAGCCAGTGCCCACCAGCGGGCGCTCGGACTCGATCAGCGGCACGGCCTGACGCTGCATGTTGGTACCCATCAGTGCACGGTGACCCTCATCGTGCTCAAGGAACGGAATGAGGGAGGCGCCGAGCGAGACCATCTGACGCGGTGAGACATCCATGTAGTCCACGGAGCTCACCGGCACATCGACGGCCTCCTCCTCGCCCACTCGGGCAAGGGCGGACTTCTGCACGAAGTTGCCGTTCTCGTCCAGCTCCTGATTGGCCTGGGCGATGACGTGGTCCAGATCGCGGTCGGCGGTCATGTACTCGACCTCGTCGGTCACATGGCCGTTGACGACCTTGCGGTACGGGGTCTCGATGAAGCCGAACGGGTTCACGCGGCCGAAGGTGGCCAGCGAGCCGATCAGACCGATGTTCGGGCCTTCAGGGGACTCGATCGGGCACATACGGCCGAAGTGGGACGGGTGCACGTCGCGCACCTCCATGGAGGCGCGGTCGCGGGACAGACCACCGGGGCCCAGGGCGGAGAGACGACGCTTGTTCGTCACGCCGGAGAGCGGGTTGTTCTGGTCCATGAACTGGGAAAGCTGGGAGGTGCCGAAGAACTCCTTGATGGTGGCGTTCACCGGACGGATGTTGATCAGGGACTGCGGGGTGATGGCCTCGGCGTCCTGCGTGGTCATGCGTTCGCGCACCACGCGCTCCATACGGGACAGGCCCGTACGCAGCTGGTTCTGGATCAGTTCGCCGACCTGACGGATACGACGGTTGCCGAAGTGATCGATATCGTCCACGTCCACGCGCAGGTCGACGTCCTGGCCGTCGCGCTTGCCCGGGAAGGTCTGGGCGCCGTCGTGCAGGGCCACCAAGTACTTGATGGTGGCGATGATGTCCTCGCGGTGCAGGGAGCGATCGTTGAAGTCGGCGGCCAGACCCAGCTTGCGGTTGATCTTGTAGCGGCCGACGCGAGCCAGATCGTAACGCTTGGTGTTGAAGTAGAAGGAGTCGAGCAGGTTCTTGCCGGCCTCCGGGGTCGGGGTGTCGGCCGGGCGGATCTTGCGGTACAGATCCACCAGGGCCTCTTCCTGGGTCTCCAGGGTCTCGCGGTCCAGGGCGTCGAGCACCAGCGGGTAATCCTTGAAGGACTCGCGGATCTCGGGCTTGGTCATGCCGATGGCCATGAGGAAGACGATGGCGGACTGCTTGCGCTTGCGGTCCACGCGCACCTGCGGCTGGTCCTTCTTGTCGATCTCGAACTCAAGCCATGCGCCACGGCTCGGGATGATCTTCGCGCCGAAGACCTCCTTGTCGGAGGTGCGGTCCTGCTGACGGTCGAAGTACACGCCCGGGGAACGCACGAGCTGGGAGACGATGACACGCTCGGTGCCGCCGATGATGAAGGTACCGTGCGGGGTCTGCAGCGGGAAGTCGCCCATGAACACGGTCTGGGACTTGATCTCGCCGGTGTCGCCGTTCTCGAACTCGGCGTTCACGTACAGCGGCGCGGAGTAGGTGTAGTCCTTCTCCTTGCACTCCTGGACCGTGTGACGCGGCTCCTCGAAGTACGGGTCCGAGAAGGTCAGGGACATGGTCTGGGCGAAGTTCTCGATCGGGGAGATCTCGTTGAAGACCTCGTCGAGGCCGGAGACATGGGGCACGGTGTTGGTGCCGTTCTCCTCATCCTGCGCCACGCGCGCCTTCCAGCGCTCGTTGCCGATCAGCCAGTCGAAGCTGTCGGTCTGCACGCCCAGCAGGTAGGGCACATCGATGGGTTCCTTGATGGAACCGAAGTTCACGCGATCCGACGCCTTGTGCAGGTCGATGTCATGCTGGTCGGCGCGTGCGGTGATGGTGGTGGTGTTCGTCGTAGCTGTGTTAGCCAATGGACGTTCCTTATCGCTCGCTTAGATTGAGTAATTCCCCTGGGAGCGCCGGCATGGCCACCATATGCCTATGCGGACGCTTCATTGTCGGTGGCATGCCCGCAATATGACACACCATATGCAAAATCTTAAATCTAGCAGTATGGAAGGACAACCGGACATTGACTCAGGGTTGCCGTCAAGCGCCGCCACGGCACGATGCGTGCACGGTGCGGCACAATGCCACTGCGATGCCGCACGATGCCGCACGATGCCGCACCGGCCGTCATCTACTGGACGGTGTGGAGTCGCGTCCGGCGCGGCATGCCGAAGCCCCGCAGGCCCCGGCGTCTACTGGACGGTGAACACCAACGGCTCGCTCTTCACCTTCGGGGCGTCCTTCAGGCTCAGCTGCGCCACATATGTGCCGGCGTTGACCCTGGGCCATGTCGATTCGTCGGTGCACTCGGTGAGCGTGGCGTTCGCATCGGCGTTCCACGTAATCTGCTGGACGTCCTTGTCGCCCTTGGCCATGAGCAGCATGCGCGAATCCGCAGGGCATACGTCCGACTTGTAGATGGTCTCGTTGCCGGAAGTGATGGTGAGCACGCGCCCCTCATCGGAGCCGTCCACCAAGCAACTGTCGGTGCCCTCATGCACGATGGTCGCGGTGAATTCCATGCTGCCGCCCACCGCCACGGACTGGTACTTCGAGGAGAGCTGCAACGACAGGTTCTTGGCCGAGCAGTCCTTCACACTGCTGGTCTTTCTGGGCGTGGGCACCGAGTCGCGGGAGACCGCATACACCTCGTCATGGTGAATCGCGGTGTTGATGGCACCGATGCCGCGGCCGAGGCTGTAGACGCAGAACGAAATGAGCGCAAGCACCAGCAACAGCGCCACGCCCACCACGATACGGCGGCGGCGATAGATGGCCTGCTGCTTCTTGCTGATCTTGCGCTTCCTGGGTTTACCGGCCTTACCAGCTTTGCCGACCCTGCGCTTGTTCACCTGAGCCATAACAACTTCCCAGTCTAGCTAGCGCGGCAGCCGCAACGCTCCGTCCTGCGTCATCTCGACAAGACCGTCATCGTCAAGACTGGCGATGCACGAGGCGAGCTGCACCTGGTCCTTCCACAGTTTCTCGGCATCGACCCGAGCGAGCGTGGCCCCTGCGGGCAGACCGCGCAATGCGGCCAATACCAGTCCGCGCACCTGCCGATCCGTGCCTTGGAACCGTTGGCGCGGGCGGGTGCGCCGTTCCCCCAGTCCGGGGCGGCCGGCCTTGAGGAACGCACAGTCGCCAGCCACCGGGCAGGCATCGCATAACGGCGATTTCGCCGTACACACCACCGCCCCCAGTTCCATCACCGACTGGTTCCACATGACCGACCGGCGTGCGGTGTCACTATTGCCGGATTCGTCATCCCGTCCCGTGCGGCGGCCGACGATACCGCTTCCCTTATTACCGGCCACGGCATTCCCGGTTCCACACCGCGTCACGGCGGGCCCGTCATCCACGGAATCCACAGAATCCACGGGCAGCATACGGTTGGCGAGCGCGCGTTCGGCCGGGCTTGCCGCTCCCCCGCGTGACTCGACGCCGAGGAACACGCGGCTCAGCACGCGACGGATATTGGTGTCGATCACGGCGATGCGCTTGCCGAACGCGAAGCTCATCACGGCGGATGCGGTGTAGTCTCCTATGCCGGGCAGGCCGGTCAACTCGTCGTAGGTGCGTGGAAGTTCGTCGGCGTAATCAGCGGAAACGACGCGCGCGCATTCCTGCAATCGCAGGGCGCGGCGCGGATAGCCAAGCCGCCCCCACGCGGTGATTACCTCGGCTTTGGGCGCGGCGGCGAGCGCACGAGCGTCGGGCCAGCGGGCCATCCAATCGGTCCAGTAGGGCACCACGCGGCTCATCTGCGTCTGCTGACTCATCACTTCGGAGACAAGCACACCCCACGGGGTCGCCCGTCCGAAACGCCACGGCAGGTCGCGCGCGTTGGCCTCCCACCACGCCGCGAGCCTGAGGCGGATGCGCTCGGCATGCGGCGATGCCGAGCCCGAGGCGCCGGTGCCGGTCATATCGCAGACGCCGGCTCTTCCACCGACCGACGCATCGGCGGCACCGACAACCACATCGATGTCACCAAGCATCCGGACGCTCCCAGTGGAACCGACGCATCCGGCAGCACTGGTATCCACCGCACCGGCGTCATCAGTCACGTCCGTGTCCCTCGTCATGAACATGCCCTCCCCCTGCGATGTCCCTCATGCCCCGCGGCGCCTTGCAATGCCGTGCGTCCGACCAACCAGCCATCGTGGTTCCTTGCCGGCGCCCGGACGGGAGCGAAGCCACATCGTGTCGTTCATCGTTCTTATTCTTAGCAGCTATGACGAACGAGGCAGAAGTGAACCCGCACATCCCCGCATCCGAGGGCGCCCAGACCGTTTCGGCGCAGGTGGCCGACTCGGCGGTCGGCCCGGCCGCCGACCCCGAAGCCAAAGTCGAGAAGATGTTCGAATACGGCTACCGCAAGTCCAATTATGGGCCGGACGAGCTGGTGACCGATGCGCACGGCAACCCGATCTCGGTGGTGGACGCGATGCTGTCGGCTGAGAAGGCCGCAGCCGCCGAGACCGTCACACCGCATCTGTGCTACTACTCGCCGCGCATCCCCGGCAATACCGGCTCGGCGATCCGCCTGTGCGCAGTGACCGGCACGATCCTGCATCTGGTGGAGCCGCTCGGTTTTAATCTGCGCGACACCAAGCTGCGCCGCGCCGGGCTCGACTATCACGACATGGCGCATGTGGTGCTGCACCCGAACTTTGAGAATCTGGTGGAGTCGATGCCCAATTCGCGCATCATCGCGTTCACCGCGCATGCCACCAAGTTGTACACCGACATCGAATACCGTCCGACCGACATCCTGCTGTTCGGGCCGGAGCCCGGTGACATCCCGGACCCGATGGACATCATGGCCGGCCCGCATGTGGCCGAGCAGGTGAGGCTCCCGATGCGCCCGTCGCTTCGTTCGCTGAATCTCACCAACTGCGCGTCCATCGCCATCTACGAGGCATGGCGACAGCTGGGGTTCGCTGGCGGCCGGTGAGGGAAGCCGTCACCATTCCCATTCCGCTTACTTGATTCCCGGCCTTTCCGCATGGACTGCGGTCTGTCGCCCCACCGGTCCGCTCCCTCCATCCCCCCATTCCCGTCCCAACGGACCGGAGGGTTAGGAAAGAACCCCGTCAGCACCGGGCAGATTGCGGAACCATGAAATTGGGAGAAGCGGCCACATCGACCGCATCCTCCTCCGTACACCCGTGCGCAACGGCCTTCGCAGCCCTATCTGCCTTGCGAGGGGTACATTTTCACTTCCGCGGACAGCTATCTGCTTTGCAAGGGGTACTTCAACGAGAAAACCACGGGTATGGGCGTTGATATTGCAACGTTCATACCCGTGGTTTTCGTATATGGGTACCCCTTGCAAAGCGGATAGCTGTCCGCAAGTGGCAAGAAGTACCCCTTGCAACGCAGATACCCCGACGACTCAGTTCTTGAAGCTGTGGATCGGAGCCGGGATGCGGCCGCCGCGGGTCACGAAGGCCTCGCAGCTGGTCTGATTGACCGGCATGATGGGGGCGTATCCCATAAGACCGCCGAAGTTGGCCATATCGCCCACGCCCTTGCCGTAGACGGGAATCACGCGCACGGCCGTGGTCTTCTGGTTGACCATGCCGATGGCCGCCTCGTCCGCGATGAGGCCGGAGATGGTGGCGGCGGACGTGTCGCCGGGGATGGCGATCATGTCGAGGCCCACCGAGCACACGCAGGTCATCGCCTCAAGCTTTTCGATGGTGAGGCATCCGGAGGACGCCGCGTCGATCATGTTCTTGTCCTCGGAGACGGGAATGAACGCGCCGGACAGGCCACCCACGTAGGAGGACGCCATGATGCCGCCCTTCTTGACCTGATCGTTGAGCATGGCGAGTGCCGCAGTAGTGCCGGGGGCGCCGACCTGCTCCAGACCGATCTTCTCGAGCACCTCGCCCACCGAGTCGCCTACGGCGGGGGTCGGGGCAAGCGACAGGTCGATGATGCCGAACGGCACGCCGAGCCTGCGCGACGCCTCCTGGGCGACGAGCTGACCGACACGGGTGATCTTGAAGGCGGTGCGCTTGATGGTCTCGCACAGGAACTCGAAGTCCTTGCCCTTGGCCGCGTCGAGCGCGCGGGAGACCACGCCCGGGCCGGACACGCCGACGTTGATCACGGCGTCGCCCTCGGTCACGCCGTGGAAGCCGCCCGCCATGAACGGGTTGTCGTCCGGAACGTTGCAGAAGGCCACGAACTTGACGCAACCGTAGGAGTCGTTGTCGCGCGTGTTGTAGGCGATGTCCTTGATGATGCGGCCCAGCAGCTCGACGGCGTTCATGTCGATGCCGGTCTTGGTGGAGCCCACGTTGACCGACGAGCAAACGATGTCGGTCTCGGCGAGCGCCTGCGGCAGCGACTCGATGAGCAGCTTCTCGGCCGGGGTCATGGCTTTGGAGACGAGCGCGGAGTAGCCGCCGATGAGGTCCACACCGACCTCCTTGGCGACGCGGTCCAGCGCGTGCGCGATCTTGACGAAATCCTCGCTGGTCTTGCAGGAGCTCGCGCCGACCAATGAAATCGGGGTGACGGTGATGCGCTTGTTGACGATCGGGATGCCGTAGTCGCGTTCGATGGACTGGCCGGTGGAGACGAGGTCCTTGGCGTACGTGGTGATTTTGCGGTAGATGTTGTCGCAGGTCTCGTCCACGGTGGACGCCGCGCAGTCAAGCAGCGAGATGCCCATCGTGATGGTGCGGACGTCGAGCTTCTCTTGCTCGATCATCTGATTGGTCTCGTGGACCTCCATGATGTTCAGCATGGTGTGTTCCTTAGGTTCTATTGCCCTGCATCGGAAAACTCATTGACGAATCGACTGCCCCTCAGGCCCGCTTCGCGGCCCGGTTCCTCTGACAAGGGGAAACATGGCATCATCAACGAACTTACGACGCGGCATACTATCCATGTGTTGGTGGCGACAAGGCTGGTTCCGTCGGTGGAAAGCACACCGGGCTTTCCGCTTCCTCGCGTGAACCAGCCTGGCCAGCGGGCTGGTTCAGATGCGGTGCATCTTGGTGAAGATCTCCTCACGCTGGCAACGGATGCGCACGCCGATGTCGTCGCCGAGATCCTCGAGGTTGCCCACCATGGCGCTGAATTCCTTGTCCGCATTGGAGTAGTCGACGATCATCATCATGTTGAAGAAGCCGTCGATGATGGTCTGCGAAATGTCGAGCACGTTGACGTGGTGATTGGACAGGTACGTGCACACGCGCGCGATGATGCCGACGGTATCCTGGCCGACGACGGTGATGATGGCCTTGTTCATGGCTCTCCTGATTCAGGTTGAAGACGAAAAAACGGGTGTTTCCAGTATAGGGAAACACCCGTTGCGAACACCCGGAATGTCCATGCCGTAGCATGGTCCATTCAGCGCTGATTACAGGGAATCATGGGAAATCGGGAAGCACCTGCCGAGGGGCGCGCGGCGCGTCACGCGGCCAGTTTCTCGATATCGACGTGCACCGGCACCAGCTTCGGCTCATCCGTATGCTCCGAAAGCAGGAACGAGAACAGCAGGGCCACCGCCACCAGCGCCAGACCGAACAGGTACCCGTACCGGGAGCCGTCCACGAAGCCCTGGGCCGGGTTGTCGCCGCCCGCCGCGACATACCGCATCTGGCCAAGGCCGAGCAGGCATGTGGCCACAGCCGTGGCGATGGCGCCGCACACCTGCTGCATGGTGTTCATGATCGTGCTGCCGTCCGCCGCCATGTGCATGGGCAGCGATTTCAGCGCCGCCGACTGCGCGGACTGCTGGATGAACGGGATGCCGACCATCACGATGACGTGCGCGGCGATGAACAGCGCAATCGTCGAATCCGTGCCGATGGCGAAGAACATCGCGCCACCGATCACGGTCATCGCCACGCCGAACCACACCAGTCGTTTCGCGCCATGACGGTCGAACAGACGCCCGGCCATCAGCGTGCAGATCGCGTTGACGACGCCGCCGGGCAGCATGAGCAGACCGGCGACGGTGGAGCTCAGCCCAAGACCGCGCTGGAGTTCCTGGGGCACCAAGTACATGAACGCCAACGTGCAGGCGAACGAGCAGCTGACCATGATGGCCGGAACGCGGAACGCCGCGATGCCCAACGCGTGCAGATCAAGCAACGGCGATGCGATCGTCAGCTGACGGCGCGCGTAGAACGCCAACACCAGCACACCAACGACGAGCAGACCGATCACGACCGGCGAGAAGCCCATGTCGCTGATCAGGCTCACGCCGGCGACGAGGCATCCGAAGCCGACGGCGGACGCGATGACGGACAGCACATCGACGGACGGCCGCGTGCGTTCGATCGGCGTGATGAAGAACAGCGCCGTGCACACGATTGCGATGACGGCGACCACGGCGAACAGTGCGAAAATCGCGCGCCACGACAGGGCGCCGATGAGCGCTCCGGCGATGGTGGGACCGATGACCGGAGCGAACATGATCACCAGACCGGCGACGCCGTTGGCCGCGCCGATCTTATGCGGCGGGAATACGCGCATGATGGCCGCATACATGGTGGGCAGCACGATGCCGGTGCTAATGCCCTGGGCGATACGGCCGGCGAGCAGGATCGGGAAGGTCGGGGCAAAGGTGCATACGATTGCACCGATCAGGAAGCAGGTGAGCGCGAACAGCGCCAGCGTCTTGGCCTTGACCCACTTCAGCAGGAATCCCACGCACGGCAGCACCACGCCGATGGCGAGCATGTAGCCGACGACCATCCACTGCACCGTGCCGGACGAGACGCCGAAATCGGTCATCAGGTCGGGCAGGGTGATGTTCATGGATGTCTCCGAAAGCATGCCCAGGAACACGCTGATGTACAGGCCGAGCATGACCTTGTGCGGATGGTCGATGTGATGCGGCCTGTCCGGCACGAACGACGCATCGATCAATTGATTCTTACGTACGGTTGTCTTATCGACGGACAACTGAAATACCTCTCTCATGTGCGCTTGTGTCGCCACCGGCGGCTGGCCATGGCTCACGCCGGGCCGGGCCCGCGGAGCATGCCGCGGCCCGAACCGTTGCGTGGCGTCTTTGGCTGAAGCCGAACACCCCTAACGTCCGGGTCTCGGTCGGCAACAAAAAATCGCATGCCTTCAGGCGGAAAACGCCAAAGGCATGCGATTATCAAGTCACGGGGTACCGTAATACGATTTTCGATTTTTCGTAAGTCGGGCCGCGCGTGTCGCGGGGTGGATGGAGTTGACTTGCGGGATTTCCTTAGGACTCCCTTCTCACCTTGCTTCGCTGACGACTCCCCTCCGTCAGCTTCGCTGACAGCTCCCCTCATAGAGGGGAGCCAAGCCGATATTTGGTCACGCTTCGCGTGCCGAACCGTCAAATGGGCAGTCCAGTGGGACTGCCCGTAGGTGAGATGCCGCGACCGCAGTCCTGCAATTAAGGACGGCCTACGGCCGACTCAATGCCACCTCGACTCGCCTATCGGCTTGTCTCGGCCGCGGTCGTTGGACAGTCCACTGGACTGTCCAACGCGCCGTCGGCTCTTGTCACGCTTCGCGTGCCAAACCGTCAAACGGACAGTCCAGTGGACTGCCCGTAGGTGAGATGCCGCGACCGCAGTCCTGCAATTAAGGACGGCCTACGGCCGACTCAATATCACCTCGGGTTCGCCTATCGGCTCACCCTCGGCCGCTGTAGCCGGAGAGCCCACTGGGCTCTCCTCGGCTGAATTGACGTCACGCCTCGCGCGACGCCGATGCAGCCGCTACAGCGGCCAACGCCCTCGGCGCGTGGAAGCCCTGCTTTTCGAATTCGTCGGCGATGGCCTGGGCGACCTCGTGGCTGCGACCCTTGTCGACCAGCGCGATGATGGAGCCGCCGAAGCCGCCGCCCGTCATACGCGCACCGTAGGCGCCGTTCTTGCGGGCCACGGCCACAGCCACGTCGAGCTCGGGCACGGTGACTTCGTAATCCGCAGCGAGCGAATCATGGGAGGCGTTGAACAGACGGCCGGCAGCCTCGATGTCGCCGTTCGCGAAGGCGCGGACGAAGGAGCGCACACGCTCAATCTCGGTGACCACATGGCGCACGCGCTTCTTCATGGTCTCGTCCGGCAGGGCGTCCAGCGTCTCCTTCAGCGCCTGGAACGGATCATCGGACTTGGAGATGCCGTCGGCGGTGACGCGCAGGTTGGCCACGCCGAGGATCTTCGCGGCCTGCTCGCAGGTGGCGCGCCGCTGGGCGTACTGGCCATCGTTGAGCTGGTGCGGGGCCTGGGTGTCGACCACGAGCAGCTCGAGGCCGTACTTGTCGAGGTCGAATTCCTGCTGGGAGACGTTCTCCAGCGGGGTGAGTTCCGGACGGCAGTCGAGCAGCAGCGCATGGCCGGCGGTGCAGCGCATCGAGGCGTTCTGGTCGAGGCCACCGGTGGAGGCGCCGGCCATCTCGTTCTCGGACTTGATGGCGGCGTTGATGAGGGTCACGCGGCCGGCGTCAGAGGCACCGTAGCCGAGGCCGTACACGTCGTCAAGAGCCAAAGCGGTGGAGCAGGTCATCGCGGCGGAGGAGCTCAGGCCCGAGCCGAGCGGCACGCAGGAGACGAACGCGGCGTCGAAGCCCTTGACCTTGTCGAAGCCGGCCTCGCGCAGCGCCCATGCCACGCCGGTCGGGTATGCGGACCAGCCGTCCACGCCACGGGCCTGCAGGTCTTGCAGCTCGGCTTCGGCGACCTTGTCCGGGGCGACGTCGGAGACGACACGCACCTTGGTGTCCTCACGCGGGCTCAGGGCGATGAACGTGCGATGTGGCAGTGCGATCGGCAGGCAGAGGCCGGCGTTGTAGTCGGTGTGCTCGCCGATGAGGTTCACACGGCCCGGAGCGGCCCAGACGCCTTCGGGCTGGACGCCATAGGTCTTGGCGAACAGCGCCGTGGCCTGTTCCACACCAGCCTGATGGGAGATCGGTTCGATGAATTCAACAGCAGTCATTGATGTTTTTCTTTCTGTACGCAATTGCTTAGGCTCCCCTCAGCCGGCTTCGCCCGGCAGCTCCCCTCAGGGAGGGGAGCCAGACGCTAGGCGGGCAGAGGGGAGAGGAGAGAACTGGATTCAGTCGGCGATGTCCACGTCGCCGAGCTCGTGGAAGCGCTTGGCGATGAGTTCCGGGGTGGTGTCGGAGATCCAGGCGGCCATGCCGGACTCGGAGCCGGCGAGGTACTTGATCTTGTTGGCGGCACGACGGAAGGAGAAGAACTGCAGGTTCAGGCGGTAGTTCTCGCGGCGCGGGTCGTGGATTGGAGCCTGATGCCAGGCGGCGATGTACGGCAGGTCCATGCCCTTGCCGTCGCCCTTGTCGAAGAAGGCGTTGCCGCGCTTGAGCAGGTGCGAGTACATCGAGGCGAGGTCCCAACGCTCGTCGTCGTTGAGCTGGTCGAGGGTGAGCACGTCGCGCACCGGGGCGACGTGGACCTCGAGAGGCCAGCGGGCGGCGGCCGGCACGTAGGCGACCCAGCTGTGGTTGCGCATGATCACGCGCTCCTCGGCCTCGAGCTCGGCGTTCATGATGTCCTTGAGGAGGTTGCCGCCGGTCTTCTCGTGGTAGGCCTCGGTGTGCTGCAGCTCCTTCTCCATCTTGGGGGCGATGAACGGGTAGCAGTAGACCTGGCCGTGCGGGTGGGCCAGCGAGACGCCGATCTCAGCGCCGTGGTTCTCGAACGGGAAGATCTGCTCGATGCCGTCCATCTTGGAGATCTCAGCGGTGCGGAAGGCCCAGGCCTCGACCACCGTGCGCAGGCGGGAGACCGGCAGGTCGGCCGGCAGACCGTCCTCGTTCGGGTCGAAGCAGATGACCTCGCAGCGGCCGGCGGCGGGCTTCTGCTCCCACAGCTGGTTGCCGTTCACGAACTTCGTGGAGTCGTCCTCGCCGGGCACGCGCACCATCGAGGGGAAACGGTTCTCGAACACGACCACGTTGTAGTCGGTGTCCGGCACCTCGCCGTCCTGGTAGGGGTCGCCGGGCTTGCGGGCGGCCAGCGGGTTGCCCTTGGCGGTGGCGCCGGGGCCGGCGGTGATCGGGCGGTTCATGCGGGCGGTCGCCATCGGAATCCAGTCGCCGGTCAGCGGGTCGCGGCGCATCTGCGGGGCGGCGTACGGCACTTCGTTGCCGTCGGCATCCAGATGCGGCGCGAAGCGGTAGGCCAGCGGACGCGGATCCTTGAGCTCGCGGGTCTTGGCGCCGGAGACGTACTCGGGGTCGTCGTCCAGGTAGAAGAAATCACGGCCGTCGGCAAGCGTCGTCGGCGTGATGCGGATGTGCTCCTTCGCATACTCCCCAGGGGTGTAGTTGGCGAAATCAGCCATGGGTGTCACTCACTTTCCTCATTGGTCTCGCTCTGGTGGGCCAGCACGAGTTCCTTGACCAAATCCTTGGTTTTGGCGGCGGAATCGGAATCGAGCCCGTCGTCGGTGATGACCGTGTCGACCTGATCGAAGCGCGCGAACAACGACAACGACGTGCAGCTCCACTTGGTGTGATCGGTCAAAACTATGGTGCGATCGGCGATGTCCATCATCGCCATATCGGTTGCGGCCTCCAGCGAGTTCGGCATGAGGAAGCCACGGGGAATCGACACCGAATGGGTGCCGAGGAAGACGGTGTTCACGCGCAGCGAGGCGACGACCTTGTCCGCGATCGGCCCGACGAGCGAATTCGAGCGGGTGATCACGCCGCCGGTGACGATCACCTCGACGTCCTTCGATTCGAGGGCCTGGACCAGTTCGGCCACCGGAATCGAGTTTGTGAGGATGGTGATGCCGCTGGACTGCTGCGATTCAAGCAGATGCTGGGCGAAGACATACGCCGTGGTGCCGCCGCCGATGGCGATCACGTCGCCGGGGGCCACGTATCGGACGGCCTCCTGCGCGATGGCGTCCTTGAGGCCGATGTCCATCTGGGACTTGACGGAGAACAATGGCTCGCTCAACAAGGTACTGGTGGTCACGGCACCGCCATGGACGCGCTTGAGCAGACCTTTGTCCGCAAGCTCGGCGATGTCTCGGCGAATGGTCATCGCTGACACCCCCAGCTCCTTCGAGAGCGCGGTGATGCGCACGGCACCTCGCGTGCGCAGCCTGCTCAGGATCAGGTGCTGACGTTGTGACGAAATCATACGAACATTATCGCACACAAAAGCTCACAAACCAAACCGAACTGATCGTTTTGAGGACAAATTTCCGACGTTATGAAGCTTTTGGCGCCCATTTCGGTAGTTTTGCCACCTCACCACCGCCAAACCGCGCAAAATCTCACATTCTCGGTCGTGAAACTACGTATCGGCCCGGTCGTCGTTGGTTCGGCAGTCGGCTGTCGTCATGCGCCTTCTCACGCCCCTCCTATGCCACCCCGACGCCCTGACACCCCGACACCCCGGCGACGAGGGCGCAACGGGCACGCATGTTTGGGGCGATGAAGACAAGGTGGGCTACACCCCGGCAACGCCCGACGACGAGGATATGCAGGCACGCAGAAGGACCAAGCAGGAAACCGCACAAAGTAACCTAACGAGCGTCCGCCTTAGACTCCACCCGACCGCCGCGTCCATGCTTCTCACGGACGCGGCGGCATTCCCGGAGGCCGCCAAACAATCCGCCGCACTGTTCCACGCTTCTCATGGACACGGCGGCATTGTGCACGCCCTTGCCTCCGCCCATCTGACGGCCCCACCCCTACCGAGGGCGACGGGCCCGTGAGACAATGGAACCATGACCTACGTTTCGCAAAGTTTCTGGCATGATGCCGTCAACAAAGCCACCACGGACCTCTTCACCTTCGGCTACAAGCACATCATCAAGCCGAACTTCGTGTTCAACCACCGCCCCGACGAGGCGCATGACCAGATGATCACGTTCTGCAGCGTGGTCAAGCACATGCCGCCGCTGCTGTGGGCCGAGCGCACGATGCTCGACTACACAGACCCGATCCTCGAGACGCAGGTGATGGGCGTGGACTTCACCAATCCGTTCGGCCTGTCGGCGGGATTGGACAAGAACTGCGAGATGCCGGTGCTGCTGGATAACGCAGGCTTCGGCTTCGAGACCGTGGGGTCGACCACGTCGCGCCCCTGCCCCGGCAACCCCAAGCCGTGGTTCCATCGTCTGCCCGAATACGATTCGATGATGGTGCATGTCGGACTCGCCAACATCGGTTCCGACAAGGTCATCGCCCGCGCCGAGCAGGCTTGGACGCAGGCCCGGCAGATGCAGGTGTCCGTCTCCATCGCACGCACCAACGATGAGCTGTGCGGCGATCTGGACGAGGGCATCGAGGACTACTGCATCTCCATGCGCCGGGCTGCCGGCCGCACCGCGATGGTGGAGGTGAACGTCTCCTGCCCGAACACGCATGTCGGCGAGCCGTTCACGGCCAGCCCGGAGAATCTGGACCGCCTGTTCACCGCATTGGACAAAATCGACCGTCCGCAGCCGACGCTGGTCAAAATGCCGCTCAACAAGCCGTGGCCGGAATACCGTGAGCTGCTTGACGTGCTCACCGAGCACAATGTGCAGGGCGTGTCCCTAGCCAATCTGCAGAAGGACCGCACGGGCCTCGAGATTCCGCGCGATTGGGAGGGCGGACTCTCCGGCGGACCGTGCTCGACGGCAAGCACCGAACTGGTCCGTCGCGTGCGCCACGAATTCGGCGACCGGTTCGCGATCGCCGGCATCGGCGGCGTCTTCACCCCGGAGCAGGCCTACGCCAAGATTCGTGCCGGTGCGGATCTGGTCATGTTCATCAGCTCGCTGATGTACCGCGGCCCGCAGCAGATCACGGTACTGAAGCGCGGCCTCGCGCAGCTCCTGCGCCGTGACGGCTTCGAGCACGTATCCGACGCCGTCGGTGTAGACGCATAAGACAGAGCGGCTCTCTCCCCGAGGAGACCCGACGAACAAAGACAAGCCTCCCCACACAGCGGCTCTCTCCCCGAGGGGAGCCGTCAGCAAAGCTGACTGAGGGGAGCCACGGGCCAACACCCATAGCTCCCCTCAACTATCTACGCCCCACGATGAAGCACCAAAAGAGCCCTCATCGTCACGTCATTCACTTCACCTCGCAACACCGCTCAGAACGCGCCGCGCACGTATTGCGGCGCATACGGGGCCTCGGTGACGGGCACGCCCAGCTTGTTGGCGGCGCGCAACGGCCAGAACGGGTCGCGCAGGCCGGCGCGGCCGATCTCCACGGCATCCGCCTTGCCGCGCGAGAGCACCTTGGCCGCTTCCTTCGGCTTGGTGATGAGTCCCACCGCGGTGACCGGCACCTCGGCCTTGAGTCGCACCTGCTCCGAGAACGGCACCTGATACTCGGGCTTGACCGGAATGGACACGCCCGCCACGATGCCACCGGTGGAGACGTCCACCAGATCGACGCCATGGTTCTTGAGCACCTTGGCCAGTGCGATCGTCTGGTCGAGATCCCAACCGCCTGCGGCCCAGTCGGTCGCGGAGACGCGCACCAGCACCGGCATATCCTCCGGCACCACACCGCGCACGGCGTCCACCACTTCGATGAGGAAGCGGGAGCGGCCGGTCAGACCGCCGCCATATTCGTCGTCGCGCTCGTTGCACAGCGGGTCGAGGAATTGCGAAATCAGGTATCCATGGGCCGCATGGATCTGGATGGCCTGGAATCCGGCCGTCACCGCACGGCCGGCGGCCGCGGCGAAGGCTCCGACAATGCCATGGACCTCGTCCACGGACAAGGCACGAGGCGTGGCCAGCCCGCCGAACGCAATCGGCGAAGGCGCCACCGTGGGCCAGCCGCCCGCCTCCTCAGGCACGCTCTGGCCTTCGTACCCCAACGCGAAGCAGCCGGTCGAAGCCTTGCGTCCGGCGTGGTTGAGCTGGATGGCCGGCACCGCGCCGGCTTCGCGGATGCCGTCCACGATCCAGCGCCATGCATCGATCTGACCGTCCTCCCATAGACCCGTATCGCACGGGGAGATACGTCCCTCCGGTGCCACGGCGGTCGCCTCGGCGATGATCATGCCGAACCCACCGAACGCGCGGGAGACGTAATGCTGGTAGTGGAAGGGCGTGGGCCTGCCGTCGCGCGCGAACACCGAATAGGTGCACATCGGCGGCAGCCAGATGCGGTTGCGCACGGTGATCCCGCGCAGTTCCATCGGTGTGAACAGTCCCGGACGGCTCTTCTTGTCAACGCCGTTCTTCTCGTTTTTCTCCTTGGCCACGGCCTTTCCGCCTTTCTCGCTCTTCTTCGAATTCCCGCCCTTGCTCTTGCCGGCTTTGCCGGCTCCGCCGATCGTGTCACCGTTGGCGCCATCCGGTCCGGAGCCTTTCGGCCCCTTGCCCGACGCATTCGCCGCGTTCAAAGTCACCGCCTTGAGATCCGGCAGATCGAATCCCCGGAAATCAAAATTCTCGTGTGTCAATTCGTCGTGAGTGGTATCGCTCATCGCTCCCCTTCATCGTGGCCGTCCCCGCGGCCCGGTTCCATGCAATCCCTCAATATTGTAGAACGGGCGCCGTCTGAAGAGACGCACGCCCGTTAACTACGTAATTACGGCAGGACCACAACCGAATGGTCATGGGCCGGCCATTCCCGGACCGACTGCCCGGCGAACGAATCAGCCGGTACCCGGCAGTCCGTCACTGACCGCTGTTGGTCTGCCCGCCCTGGTTCTGGGTCTGATTCTGATTGCCGTTCTGGTTGGCTTCCGGAGTCGTCGTGGTGCCTCCGGTCTGGTTGCCCTGGCTCTCGGTCTGATTCTGGCCCTGCCCCTGCGTGGTGGACTGGTTGTTGTTCGTGGACTGCTGCGGCACGGTGTACGCGCGGCCGCCGATGCCGTAGTACTTGCCGGTGGTCGTGTACTTCGAGACCGGCGTTCCATAGTCGTTGTCTATCGGCAGCTGCTTCTTGTCCGCATAGGCGTTCAGGAAGTTGCGCACGGCAGGCGCCGGAATCATCGAACCATCCCAGACATTGGCGTACACGCCGTTGATGGTCATGTTCGACATGCGGTTGGAGTACGGGTTCTGCGCGTCGCCGGCCACGGCGAACGTGGCGATCTGGTTCGGGATGAACGAGCCGCCGGAGATGGCGAGATCGTCGCTGGTACCGGTCTTACCGAAGGACTTGCGCCCGTTGTTGAGCTGGAACGTGCCGCCGGCACCGTCGGCCCTGACCACGCCTTGGTTCAGCGTGTAGGCGAGCGTCTGGATGATGTCCTTGTCCACGGCCTGATGGCAGTTGGCGGACGGCACCTTGAGATCGTTGCCATCACGGTCGGTGACCTTCTTCAGCGCGATCGGGTTGCACTGCACGCCGTTGGAGGCGTACACGGCGTAGATGCTGGCCATGGTGAGCGGGGAGACGTTGACCGAGCCGATCATCATGGACGGCGTGAACTGCGAGGTCTTGTCGATGGTCTCGCCGGTGGCGGCATCATGGTAGCCCACTTCGGTGGCCGTGTCCGCCACCTTGCACAGCTTCATGATGGTGCCCATCGTGGCTTGTGTGGTGTTGTGGGAGCGGACCAGACCGAGGAACGGGCTTTCCGGGTTCACGGTGCCGGCGCCCAACGCGTTCTGGACGGACCAGGAGTCGGCGCCGCCGGAGTATCGGTCGCAGGCGAAGTCGGTGGTCGGATAGTTCGTGGTGGTCTGGAGGTTGTCATTGATCGAATGGCCGGACTCCATCCACGCGATGAGGTTGATCGGCTTCCAGGACGAGCCGATGGTCCATCCGGAGCCGCCGCCGTCCGCCAAATCAACGGCGAAGTTCTGGCCGGACTTGGTCGGATCGCTATCGGCCGCAGAGGTGGCGTCGTAGTAACGGTTCAGACCGAAGCCCAGCACCTCGCCGGTGCCCGGTTTGACCGAAGCCATCGCGATTTCCATGCCGCTCGAATCGTTGGGAGCGATGGCGTTGCGCGCGGCCTCCATCATCTGCGCGTTGGCATCCACATCCAGTGTGGTCACGATCTTCAGGCCGCCCTCCTGCAGCAGCTTGCTGCGTTCGGCGCGGGTCTTGCCGAATTCCTTGGAGTTCTGGATACGGTGGACCACGAAATCGCAGAAGAAGGCGTAGTCGCCGGTGTCCTGGCAGCCCACGTTGACGCTTTGGGGCTTGAGCGTGTCCTTGAGCGGGGTGTTGACTGCCTCGTCATACTGCTTCTGGGTGATGAACTGCTGATCGAGCATGAGCTTGAGCACGGTGTCGCGCTGGTTCTGGCTTGCCTTTTGGTTGGCCTCGATGAGCGGGTCGAACTGGCTCGGGTTCTTGGTGATGGCCGCGATGGTGGCCGACTGCACCACATTGAGGTCCGCGGCGGAGACGCTGAAGTATCGCTGCGCGGCGGTCTCGACGCCATACGTGTTCACGCCGAACTGGGCGATGTTGAGGTAGCCCTGCAGGATTTCGGGCTTGGAGTACTTCTTCTCCATCTGCACCGAGATGAGCATCTCGCGCACCTTGCGGGCGATGGTGTCTTCGGTGGCGTGGTACTGGGCGATCGGGTCGTCGTCCTCGATGGCCTGCATGAGCAGCACGTTCTTGACGTACTGCTGGGTGAGCGAGGAACCGCCCTGCTGGTCACGGTCAAGCAGATAGGTCTGCACGAAGGCGCGCATGACGCCCTGCACGTCCACGCCCGAGTGGGTCCAGAATCGACGGTCCTCACGCGCCACCACCGCCTGCTGCATGGTCTTGGAGATCTTGCTCAGCGGCACCACGATGCGGTTCTGGTTGTAGAAGGTGGCGATCACGGTCTTGCCATCGTTCGCATACATGATGGATTTCTGCGGCAGACTGGTCACATCGAAGTCCACGTTCTCCACCTTGAGCGAGGGGATCACGGCCTTGGCCGCGTTGTTGGCGGCGAACACGCCCGGCACGAACAACACGCTGGCCGCCACGCCGCCGGAGACGGCGAGCATGACGTAGGCCAGAAGGAGAATGAGCACACGATGGACGGTGAGGGACTTCTTTTTGGGCATGCGGCCATTCTAAAGGGGCCGCCCTACCAACCGCCCGCCACCACCACGGGCGCGGGCATATCATCACAAGAACCGCACTAGCGTAAGATTCGCTGAATATCCGCCGAATATGTCGCGGAGGGCTTAGTGATCCGTCTCACTAATATCTGTCTCTTCCCCAGTCAGCTTCACTGCCAGCCCATCTCATCAGAGGGAGCCAACACCGCTCAGACAATGACGAAACAAACCGCTATGCCGCGATGCTATCGCCGCGAGCGCCGGATGAGCATGCCGGGCTGGAAGATGATGATGGAGCGTCCGTCGCGCGCGATCCAGCCACGGTTCGAGAAGTCCATGAGCGCCTTATTCACCGTCTCGCGACTCGATCCCACCAGCTGCGCGAGCTCCTCCTGCGTCAGATCGTGCGGGACCTTGAGTCCCTGCTCCACCGGCTCACCGAATCGCGAACCGAGATTGAGCAACGTCTTGGCCAGACGTGCGGGCACGTCCATGAACACCAGATCGGAGATCCGCTCGTTGTTGGCGCGCTGGCGGTTGGCCATGACCTGCAGCATGTCGATGGCCACGCGGGGATGCTCGTCCAGCCATGCGAACAGGGCGTCATGCTCGAGCCAGGCCACGCGGGTGCCGTGACTCATGGCCACCGCCGAGGCGGTGCGCGGGCCGCCGTGCGGGTCGAACACCGGAATCTCGCCCAGCACCTCACCGGGCGCATGGATGGACAGCAGCTGCACACGATCGTCGGACGACGTGCGAATCAGTTTCACCCGCCCCTGTTCGAGCAGGTACATACGGTGGTCGGTGTCGCCCTCGGAGAAGATGTAATCGCCCTTGTCGTATGCCGCACGCCGCAGATGCGGCAACAGCTCCTCGGCTTCGGTGGGTGACACCTGCTTGAACAGCGCCGTGTGCAACAGGATGTTCTCCTCGTCGGCAAACGCATTGGGCGTATTCAAGCTCATTACACCATCCTTGCCTTCACTCCGGGATCCAGGGCCGTCTTCGGCCGTCCGTCATATTGTAGCGCGCCGTCGCTGGTTTCTCCCGAGACGTTCACCCTGCGGTGCAAGGTCACGCGAACCATGCCAGCAAATGGTCGATGATCGCCTCGCGACTCAGTCCGGTCTGGCTTCTGAGCGGGTCAACGCGTTTGACCGCCGACTTCACCGCCTTGTCGGACATCTTCTCACGACTGGTGTTGAGCACGGCGCCCATCTTCGCCGCATCGATGTCGTACGCCATGGTCACATGGTGCAGCACCGCGCCCGCGCCGCGCCCGCGCCCGAAACCGCTACCGGCATCCTCGGCAGAGCCTCTGGCATCGACGTCTGCCGTCACCGCTGCCGCGCCGGCCCTACCCGTATCGACCGGGAATCGTCGCTGTGCCGCGCCGCCGATCTTGCCGTATTGCGAGGCGATGTCGTTGAGTCCGGCGAACCGCACGTCCAGTCCCAGTCCGCGCAGGGATTCGACCAGCCACCAATCGCACAGCCGGTACGACTCCTCGATGCTGACGCCCCGTACGAAATCCAGCGGCGCATACAGGGAATAGGTGATGGTGTTGCCGGGTTCGATGAACATCGCCCCGCCGCCGGTGCAGCGCCGCACCACATCAAAGCCGTATCGTTCGGCGACGTCCAGATTGACCTCGTCCGGGGCGGACTGGAACCGTCCGATCACCACCGCGGGCCCCGCCCACTCCCACAGACGCAAGGTGGGGCGGCGTTCCCCCGCCGCGACCTCGCGCGCCCAGGTCTCGTCAATCGCCATCTGTTCGGCGGGCATGCGCGGGGTGTCATGGACCACGACGAGATTCCGCCGCAGCGAATCCCAGCGGGCGCGGTATTCCTCGGGATGACACCCCTCGGTATGGCCCAATCCCTTGGGATTGCATTCCCCGGTATGGCCCAATCCCCCGGCTTGGCCCGGCGCGACGTCCGGGGAATCCCCCTGTGACGAATCGGCGACCGCGTCCGGCGAGTTCCGCTCGAAAAGAGCGACGGAATCCCCCTGTGACGGATTGACGGAGGCCCTTTCCTGCACAGGCTGCCGATGCCGAACCGACTCCCCGCACAGCCTCCTGATGGATTCGCCTCGATACTTCCGGGAGTCATCCGATTGCTCTGTGCCGCCGGCGTGAAGTCCGGCAAGAGCGCGCTCGTAGGCGGTTTCGATAGCGTCGGCATCGGTGCCGACCAGACGGGCATCGGGATGGGCGTCCAACGCAGCTCGAACCGGGCGACCGTGAACCAAGGCCAGTTCGATGTCATGCAGCAGCGCCTCGGATTCGGCATCCGACGCCGCTTCCACAAAGAAATCGCCGTCCACGCGGCAGGATTCCACGACGGCACCGACTGGAGTACCGACGCGGGCGCCGGCACCGCGCGCGATATCATCGCTATTCGCCGCGGCATTGTCAGCCACGGTGCCACCAGCTACGGTCCCACCAGCCGTGGGTCCATCCGTCATGGTGCCATCAGCAACGACCCCACCAACTGCGGTGCCATTCGCCGCGGCATCATCAGCCACAGCACCATCTGCTGCGGCACCATCCGCCATGGCGTAATCAGCCAGCACCACGGTCACCGCCACCAGTTTGCCGCCCGGAGTCTTGTATTCGCCGCGTCCGATCATCCCGCTCATTCCATCACCATAACCCAATCCCCGGGATGGTGATTGATCATCAACCCGCTTCCCGGGATTGATCATCGGCAAATCATCGACCCGGGCGCCCGCGACGTCGTTGCGTGGGACGAAACGTAAGTCAGCGACGATGCCATGTTACGTTTCGTCCCGTTTTACCTATAAAAAGTGGGACGAAACGTAACACTATGACCGTTGAAAGTTACGTTTCGTCCCACTTGAGCCCCGTGGATGCTTGTGCGAACCTCCACAGACGTCGCGCAGACCTCGCTCGGACGCTCAGATGCGGGCGAGGATGTCGCGGCCGACCTCGTCAGTGCTGCGGACCGTGGAGCCGAGCTCGGCGATGTCCGCCTCGACCGCGGCGTGGATCTTCTTGGCCGCATCGTCGAACCCGAGGTGTTCGAGCAGCATCGCGGCGGAGAGGATGGCGGCGGTCGGGTTGGCCTTGTTCTGTCCGGCGATGTCCGGCGCGGAGCCATGAATCGGCTCGAACATGGACGGATACTCGTCGGAGGCGTTGATGCAGCCGGAGGCGGAGTAGCCCACGCCGCCCACCACTGCGCCGGCCTCATCGGTGATGATGTCGCCGAAGAGGTTGTCCGTGAGGATCACGTCGAAGCGGGACGGGTCGGACACCAGGAAGATGGTGGTCGCGTCGATGTGCAGGTAGTCGTGGGAGACCTCCGGGTATTCCTCGGCCACCTTATCCACGATGCGCTGCCACATGTCGCCGGCGTTGATCAGCACGTTCTTCTTGTGCACGAGCGTGACGTGCTTGCGGCGCTTCATGGCCAGCTTGAACGCGTAGCGCACCACGCGCTCCACGCCATACGCGGTGTTGATGGACACCTCGGTGGCCACCTCCTGTGGGGTGCCGCGACGGACCGCTCCGCCGGCGCCGCAGTACAGGCCTTCGGTGCCCTCGCGCACCACCACGAAGTCGATGTCGCCCGGGTTGGCGAGCGGCGAGGTCACGCCCTTGTACAGCTTGGAGGGACGCAGGTTCACGTACTGGTCCAGATCGAAGCGGAGCTTCAGGAGCAGACCGCGCTCGAGGATGCCGGCCTTGATACGCGGGTCGCCCACGGCGCCGAGCAGAATCGCGTCGTTGGCCTTGATGCGCTCCTCTTCCTCTTCGGGGAGGATGGCACCGTCGCGCAGATAGCGCTCGGCGCCCAAGTCGAAGTGCTCGTATTCGAAATCAGCCACGCCCTGAGCGGCCTTTTCCAAGGCCTTCTGCGCCCACGGGGTGACTTCCTTGCCAATGCCGTCGCCGGGGATGACGGCGATTTTATATGTCTTTGCCATAGCTTCTGGAGCGTACTCGCGCGCCCACAAGCCGGTTATCATCCGCTCAGCTGGTGGACACGCCACCCCGGCTCCTATCACACGCGGAGCCGGGAATACAGGCGACGAGTCGAGGCGCGAGGGCTACCGCGCCAGATGCATCACGTCCATGCACCAGGCGTTCTCGTAGGAGACCTCCTCCCACTGCTTGTACCGTCCGGAGATACCGCCATGACCAGCCTCGACCTCGATCTTGGCCACAGCGTCCACGCCGGCGGCCTGCAGCCGGGCCAGCCATTTGAGCGGCTCGACGTACAGCACGCGCGTGTCGTTCATCGACGTGGTGATGAAGATGCGCGGGAAATCCGCGGCGTCGGCCACGGTGAGCGGCGCGTTCTCATACGGCGTGTACGACTTCATGTACCGGTACACCTCGGGGTCGTGCAGCGGATCGCCCCACTCGTCCCATTCGGTCACGGTCAACGGCAGGTCCGGATCGAGTATCGAGGTGAGCGCGTCCACGAACGGCACATCCGCCTCGATGCCGGCGTAGCATTCGGGCGCCATGTTCGCCACCGCGCCCATGAGCAGGCCTCCGGCCGAGCCGCCGTTGGCCACCGTGCGCCGGGGATCGGCCAGATGGGCCTCCTCAAGCGCGCGCGTGGCGTCCACGAAGTCCTCGAACGAATGCTTCTTGTTGAGCCGCCGTCCCTGTTCGTACCAGGCACGGCCCATTTCGCCGCCGCCGCGGATATGAGGCACGGCGTACAGCACGCCACGATCGAGCATGCTCAAACGCGAGACCGAGAAGCCCGGGTCCGAGGAAATCTCGTACGCACCGTATCCGGTGATGAACATCGGGGAATCCTGCGCGGGGAAGTCCCGGTGCCACACCAGCGAGACCGGGATGCGTTCGCCGTCCCGTGCGGTGATCCACACCCGCCGCTCCATGTAATCGCGCGGGTCGAAGTCGCCTAGAACGGTGGCTCGTTTGAGCAGCGTGTCCTGCCCGGTGACCGGGTCGATCTCATGCAGCTCGCCGGGACGGGTGTAGCTGGCGAAGGAGTAGCGCATGCGCGGCGCGTCATAGGACGGGTTGCCGCCGGTGCCGATGGTGTAGAGCCGTCGGGTCTCGCCAGGCAGATGGTCGTCGCTGGCGCCGTCCGAGGAGGAGGTGTGGTCGGCGGGGCGCACACCGTCAGCCCCCGTCCACAACGTCTCGCCGTGGTCGCCGGTCTCGTCGGCTCGATCGGCGGCGACCATGTCCCAGTCGTTCTCGAGCGGCGGCGGCAGCAGTTCGACGAACCTCCAGGGCCGCTCGGCCAGGAAATCGGCGGCGGCATCGGTCTTGGTCATGTACGCCACATGCGCCTGACCGTCCGACCGGTAGCTCAGGGTGACGAAATGGCGGTGCAGCCCAATGCCCTCGATGCCCAGTCCGTGCGCCCCCTGCAGGATAGCCGGGTTGACGGGATCGAAGTAGGCCTCGGTGATCGGACGGTCCGGCTCGCCGTGTTCGCATCCGTAGGGTGAGCCTGCGGCCACGCACACGCCTTCGCCCAGCCGATACGGCGGCTCATGGTCTCGCATGTCGATGACGTCGATCTCGAAGTTCGGATTGGAGGCGTTGTGATAGACGACGGCGAGCGGCACGTCCTCGCCGTGCTCCCCCGCGCCCTCGAAGCAGGCGAAGCTCACGTCGTATTCGACGTCCTGCTGCCGGGGGATGAACGCCTGGAACTCGCCTTCCGGGGTCGTCACCGGCAGCATGAGCACTTCGGTGGTGGTTTTGGAGCCGGTGCCGATGACGATGCTGCGTTCGTCGAAGCTGATGCCGACACCCACCCAGAACCGTTCGTCCTGCTCGCGGTACACGCACACGTCCGCATCCGTCGGCGTGCCCACCTGATGACGCCAAATCGCGCAGGGACGCCAGGAATCATCCAGTTCGACCCAGAACACCCACTTGCCGTCGGGGGTGAAGGACGCGCCCCCGATACCGTCGAACCGCTCGGGCAGCTCGACCGGACCACCGTCCTCGGTGCGGGATGCGAGGTCGCGGATGCGGAAGTCGTAGCGCTCGTCGCCCTTCACGTCCACGCCGTACAACAGCCACCGGCCGTCATGGCTCAGGTCCAAGCCGCCGAGGCGGAAGAAGTCATGCCCCTCGGATTCGACGTTCGCGTCGAAGACGATCTGTTCGCCGGGCATGGAACCAGGCGCGCCCTGCGGATCGACTACGGGCGGGTCCCAATCGTCGGCGCCGCGCACGGGCATGCGGCACTGCACGCCGTACTGCTTGCCCTGTTGGGTGCGGGTGAAATACCAGTAGTCGTTGACGCGCGTGGGCACCGACATGTCGGTCTCCTCCACATGCGCCTTGAGCTCCTCGAACAGCGTGTGCCGGAAGCCCTCCAAATGCGCCATGCGCCGGTCGCAGTAGCGGTTCTCCGCGGCCACGTAGTCCTGGACCGCCGCGGACTCCTTGTCACGCAACCATTCGTAATCGTCCTCGAACACATCGCCGTGGAATTCCCGGCGTGTGGGCTCGCGTTTGGCCACCGGCGGCATCGCGGCCGTCTCGTTCATGCTTTCAGTCATGGAGGCGATTATAGGCGTGGCTCCCGGCATCGCGGGCCATCCGTGCGGCCCCGTGCGGCCGATGGGTGGCCGACGGTCAGCCGCTGGGCGGCCGGACGCTCACTGTTCCAGATGGGTCTTGAGATACGGAATCATCGTTTTGAGCAGATTCGCCCCCGTGGTGCCGGTGAAGACCGGCACATCCGTGACCGGAATCGGCTGGGTGGAGGTCATGCCGGCCACCGAGGCCAGTCCGGGGGTCTCGCGCGGGCTGAGCTGCCGGATGGCGATCGCCAGCACACGACCGGGATACCGGCGGACGATGGTGGCATACGTGGTGGGGTCCTTCTGACCGTCGTCGCCCACGAGGATGAACTTCATGTCCGGGAAGTCGGCCATGAGCTGCTCGGCGAACTCGAGCTTGTGCTGGGGGCCGGTGGGTACGAAGGTCTTGGGCCGGGGGTCGAGGTCGCGCAGCAGCAGCGGCCCCTCCGGGAAACCGTGGTCGGTGATGAAGTGGCGAATCGAACTCTCCACATTCCACGGCGAGGTCGACAGGTAAAAGAACGGCGCGCCCGGGAACAGGTCGGCGATACGGGCGAACAGCACGCTCATGCCCGGCACGGAGGCCTTTTTCTTGGGATCGAGGAACAGCAGATTATAGGCGGCCTTCCAGAACACCGGCGCCTGGGTGATCATGATGGTGTCGTCCACGTCGGAGATGATGCCCACCTTGGCGCTGGCCGGGATGGTGTACAGGTTCGCGCCCACGGGCTTGCGCCGGCCCACCGTGTAGAAGACCCGGTGGATGCCGGGGGTCAGCCGGTGCTCGGCCACCAGGTCGAGGTAGCCGGCCGAGTCGGAGACGGCGTATTCCACGCTCCGGATCTGCGATGAATCGACCTTGTCATAGGTTTCGGAAACGCCCACTTGCACGGTGTTGAGCGGCACGCCGTCGATGCTCGCCTGAACATGCGTGCGCGGGGCCGGCACCGCGAGCATCCCACGGATGCCACGGCTCAGCACGCCGGACTGTGCGCGTTCGGGGGCGTATACCGTGCGGCAGATGAGCCGCGAGTAGTCGCCGGTGCCGTAGCCGACATATGGCTCGACACGCGGATACCAGCCGAGGTGACGCACCACGGCGGTGGAGATGCGGGACCAGGCGCCGAACACTCCGGTGATCGTGCGACGGATGAGACGTGTGGTGAACGGTTTGAATTCGATGCGCTCGCGCTTGGACGCGGCATCGAAGGTGGTGACGGCCTTGCGCGCGGGAATGGGCACGGTGGGCATGTCGTCGAAATCGGGCCGCGCCTGATGCCTTAGCCGTCGGTCGGCCGCTTCAAAATCCTCACGTGGGCTTCTCATAAGCCCCATAGTAGGACATGGGGCTTATGAGAAGGCTCAGGGAAAACCCTTAAATCACCAGTTTGGCCATTGCGGTGTAGCCACTGCCGGCGCCACTGCCGGCACAGCTTTGCCGGTATCCGGTGCCCCGCGTCAGGCCCGCCGGTCATGCCACGCCCTCCCCGCCCGGGGAGCCGGCCCCACGAAACGGGGCCGAGGACGTTGGCTGCGGCGGCGGATCTCCGACGCGGGGATGCGGACGACGCTACTTGACGATCTTGGCGTATTCGTCGGCGCTCAGCAGCTCGGGCTCGTCATCATCGAGCTCGATCTTCAGTATCCAGCCTTCGCCGTACGGGTCGCCGTTGACGACGGATGGATCGTCGGCCACGTCATGATTGACGTACCGGACAGTGCCGGCCACGGGGCTGATGAGCGGCTGGACGGCCTTGGAGGATTCCAGCTCCACCACTTCGTCACCGGCCTCCACGCGGGAGCCGGGTTCGGGCATGTCCACGAACACCAGTTCGCCGAGCTGGTCGGCGGCGTATTCGGTGATGCCGATGATCGCGGGGTCGACCGAACGGTCCACCCACACATGTTCCTCGGAGTACTCGAGATGGTCGGGGATGTCGAGGTTCAATGGCTGTTCGTTGTCGTCTTCGTTCATGGATACCAGACTAACCCATATCGTCCGGCCCCGCACGCGCCCGCCGCGCGCTTTCCGGCGCATGATTCCGGGTGCACGCCGCCTACAGTTCGCGGCCGAGCCACTCCTCGATCATGTAGCGGGCGATGGTGGCCTTGCCGGGCGCCGCCATGCGGCCGGAGATGAGTTCGGCGGTGTATTCGTCTCGCGTGACCCAGCGTGCAGTCACGGTCTCCTCGCCGTCCACATGCACGTCGGTGGTCATGGCGTGGGCCTTGAACGCCATCATCAGCGAGGCCGGGAACGGCCAGGGCTGGGAGCCGAGGTAGCGCACCTCGCCGAGCCGGATGCCCGTCTCCTCCAGGGCCTCGCGGCGGCAGGCGTGCTCAAGGTTCTCCCCCGCCTCCACGAATCCCGCGGACACCGAATACAGCCGGCTGTCCTTCCACGCGGCGTTGTGCTGGAGCAGCAGACGGTCCTGCCCGTCCACGATGGCGGTGATCACCGCCGGTTCCACGCGCGGGAACAGCACACGGTTGCCGTCCGCCTCACTGGTGCAGCGCTGGGCCCAGCCGGCGAGCGCGGTTTCGGCCGGCGCGCCGCAGGTGGGGCAGAACCGCTGACGGGTGTGCCAGATGCTCAGGGTGACGGCGCTGGTGGCTTGTCCGGCCTCGCGCGCATTGGCGTGGGGTGCGAAACCGCGCAGGTCTACCCAATCGAACCGTCCTACGGCTTCCTGCAGCAGAGTGGGTTTCGCGGCCGAACGACCGCCGTCGTCCACGCTGTCGTCGAAGGCGTCGTCCGCGCCCTGACCGGCCGAGTCGGAGGCGCTGGTCTTGCCCGCGACCGGCACGCGCGTGATGTCCACGGCGACGACGCATTCGCCGCGCACGCCGCCGTAGGAGCCGAGGAACATGGCCACCGCTTCCGGCTGGCGTTCCAGCTCGGCGGACACGTAGGCGCCGGGCAGCGTGGCGAGGCGCATCTTGACGGACTCGTAGTCCACCAGCTCGCCCTGGCCACGGGGCACCGCGATGCGGCCGCCGCGCGTGAGAATCACCTTGGTGTTGGGGTCGGCCAGCAGCTGCCCGATAAGCCCGGGCTCGCTGCGGCGGTCCACCTGATAATCGATGTCGCCCTGCGCCAGCGGCAGGAACGGCAGGGCCCGCGTCAGGGCGAGCGGCGAGAAATGAATGTCAGCGGTCATACGAAACTCCTTCATGACGCAACCATGACGCAATCATTACAGCCATGACGCAGCGGGTCACGGCGCTGCCTGCGAATGATCGCGCGCTTTCGAATACGCTCAAACGCCCGCGATTATTCGCTTGTCGGGCCTCAGCCCCTGGCCTGGACGCGCCGGACCAGCGCCAGCAGCGCGCGAGCCACGGTGTCCGGATGCTCGACGGCGCTGAAATGACCGCAATCCGGGATGGCCGTGAACGTGGCGCCGGGGATCTTGTCGGCCAACGGCTTCATCACGCTCGGATTGCTGGTGGGGTCCAGTTTGCCGGAGACCACGGCCGTGGGCGCGGTGATGGTGGCGGGCACGTCGCCCATCTCGGGGCGGCCGTAGGTCATGCGCTGTCGCCATGCCAGACCGGCCGGGCTTTGTTCGCCGATCCAGTCCGTCATCGTCCTGATGAATTCGGGGGTGCGCTTCACCGTGGAATCACCCTCGGACGGACGTGCGAAGTGCATCACCGGTTCCACGGAATCGGTCTCTTCGGCGGCGTTCGCCATGGCCAGACGGCCTTCGCCGCCCACGCCGTCGGAGGCGGCCATCGTGTCGCACAGGGCTAGCCCGGCCACGGACTGCGGGTAGAGGCGCTGGATGTCCATCGCCACGTATCCTCCCATCGACAGGCCCACCCAGATGGCCTGGTCGTAGCCGGCGGACTTCACCAGATCGACATACGCCCCGGCCAGTCGGTCCAACGCCTCGCTATACGCGCCGTTGGCCATGCGGGGGCCGGAATCGGCCTCGCTCGGCACCGGGGACGCACCCGAGCCGGCCATGTCCGGCGCCCAGATCGGGAAGGGCGGCACGTCGTCCAGATCGGCGAAGTCGGCGAGCGCCTTCGCGCACACGTCCCACATGCGGTGATCCACCGGGTAGGCGTTCATCAGCACCACCGGCACGCCTTCGCCCTCGCGGTAGATATGATTGGCCAATTCGATTGCCATGGTTCCTTGCTCCTTCACCACTCGTCGTTCGTCAATTCACGCATTTACGCATCGCCAGGCGTATCGCCACGCCCTACGCGCCGGCCCAAGCCAGCGCCTGACGGACGATCCGGCCGTGCCCGTTGACCATTTGGTCTATGAACGTCTCCATCATGTCGCTCTTGGGCGCCACCCATTCCACGTCCAGCGTCTCATCCTGCGGCTTGCAGTCGCCGGCGATCGCGACCACGTAGCACAGCGCGATGGCGTGCTGGCGGGGGTCGTAGTACTCGCTCAGGCCCGGCGTGGGGAAGAATTCGGCCACTGTGAACGGCTGGAGCGAGGCGGGCAGTATCGGCAGCGCGATGTCGCCCAGATCCTTGGCCACGTTGCGGGCGATGGCCTCGCGCAGCGACTCATGGAACAGCACGCGGCCGGTGATCAGCGTGCGTTCGATCGAGCCGTCGTCCGAGACGCGCAGCAGCGAACCCACCTGCGAGATGCGGCCCATGTCGTCCGTACGCACCGGGACGATCTCCACATAGGCGATTGGCATCTGGTGACGTGCGCGGTTGATGTCCGCCGGCCCGAGCCATCCCGGAGGGTTGCCGTGGCCGGACCCGCCGCCGTGGATGAAGTCCTCGGGCGTGATGTTGTCGAATTCGCCGCGGTTGCGGCCCGCGTCGTAGTCGCCCTCGTCGGGCACTTCGTCATTCATGACTGGCATGCCTCCCATTATCGCGCGAAAGCGGGGAGGCAGGTGGATGTATCCCGAATATTTCCCGACGTGGCTCCCGCATGGCGGCAGCCGACGAGCCCTAGGCACGGCGCCGCCTGCACCGGTTCATTCCCGGCAAAATGTTGGGTGGTGCTGGAAAGCTGTTGGTTGGAAGGTTCCATACCATTCAATTCTTATACAGCTGAAGTTGGGAAAGCAGGAGGAAGACATCATGGCAACCAAGGCCATCACCTCAGCCGAGTTCGAGCAGACCATCACCGACAACGAGATTGTGTTCGTGGACTTCTGGGCCACATGGTGCGGACCGTGCCGCGCGTTCGGCCCAATCTTCGAGGCCGCGTCCGACAATCCGGAGAACAAGGACATCGCCTTCGTCAAGGTCGACATCGACGCCAACCAGGATCTGGCGCAGGCCGCGGGCATCCAGGCCGTGCCCACGCTGATGATCGCCAAGCAGGGCGAGGTCATCTTCCAGCAGGCCGGCGCGCTGCAGGCCGCCGATCTGGACGATCTCATCGCCCAGGCCAAGGCCCTCGACCTGGCGGCGGCCAAGGCTCAGGCCGCGGCAGCCCAGCAGAACTGATTCCAGCCTTGGCCGTACCGGCCGCCCCGGCGACAAAGACATACGGTCGGGGATATTCGACCGCCGCTCGGGCGCAGGATGCGGGCGCAGGGGAAGCAAGGCGCGGGCGCAGACCCTGATTCCGCGCCAATCACCGCCAATCCCCATCAACCGCCATATGTAGTGTCCGCATGATTTCACGGCGACTACATATGGCGGTTGCCGTATATTCGTTGATTTCCGTTCATCCACGCGCCGCCTTATCATGGTGTGCAGTGTGAACCACGACCGTTGATGGCCGACCAAGGAGCATAATGTCGAAGCACGTCAGGCATACCCCGTTGCTGCAGTCCCTGAGCAAACGCCAGTGGACCAGAATCGCGGCAGTGGTCGCGGCAGTCGGTCTCATCGCAGCCGCAGGCGTGGTCTCCCGCAACTTCTACCAGAACGAGGCGCCGCAGTCATACTCCAATGTCACCGCGTTCTCGGCCACCGACTCCGCCGCCTCGCGTTCCGCGACCCGCGGCGCCATCGGCAGCGCGGACAAGAACACCACCTTCGTCACCGTGAAGATCAATGGCGATCCGCGCACGGTGCTCGGTGAGAAGCAGAACATGACCACCGTCAAGGATGTGCTGGAGACCGGCAACATCACCCTTGACCCGAACGATGCGGTGAGCCCGTCGCTCAAGACCAAGGTCACCGAAGCCACGGTGATCACCATCGACCGCGCAGGCGCCAATGTGGAGACCAGCGATACTCCGATCGCCTTCAACGAGGTGCGCAAGGAGACCTCAAGCCTGCCTAAGGGTCAGGAAAAGGTGGAGACCGAGGGTGAGAACGGCGTGATGGAGACCACGGCGCTGGTCACGCGCGCCGGCGGCAAGGTCGTCTCCTCCAACGTGTTCGCCTCGTGGGTCAAGAAGGCCCCGGTCGACAAGGTAATCCTGGTAGGCACCGGCTCGGATGCCACCAGCCCGGCCGGCGGCGCGTTGGGCACCACTACGCCGGCCGGTGAGATCCAGTCCTGGGCGCATGACTATCTGCTGGCCAATGGCTACTCCGAAGAGGACTTCACGGCCGCGAACTACATCATCAGCCACGAATCCGGCTGGAGCCCGACCGCCACCAACCCCTCCTCCGGCGCATATGGCCTCGCACAGGCGTATCCGGGCAGCAAGATGGCCTCGGCGGGCGCCGATTGGCAGACGAACTACCAGACGCAGTTCAAGTGGTTCATCGATTACTGCAACCAGCGTTACGGCGGCATCACGGCGGCCTACAACTACTGGCTCACCTACAAGAGCTACTGATTGTTGCCACCTTTGGTATTGGGCTGCGTCGATTTGCGCTGATCAGCGCTGGCTGATCTGCCGGCAGTTGCCTCGCCGGCATCGCACGCGATATTGCGGAATATCGGTGATTCCCGTCCGCGCACCGTTATCCATCGGTGCATACCGGCAATGCGTCCCGGAATCACGCCGCGCGCTGCCGTCATGCACCATTCGGCGTGTCGGCGCCCCTCACGGCAAGGCATGTATCGCATGCATCCTGCGGCAAATTACCAAAAGTCAACTAATGCAACGGTTTCCGGGTACCTCATGCCGTTCGGAGCCACAGAGCGGCAATCAATGTTACCGCTCACACTCATCCACACCCCCTTTCATCCACCGAATCACCCCGTATATCGTCGTACGGGGGCATGTATAGTAGGGGGTATTGCGCAGGAACACACAACTGCGCCGTGATAATCAAACGCATGGAACACACCACCGACGCCGAGCCGTTCACGGCATCACGCCATGGTTTGCGGATTCCGGCATCGTCATCACCACAAGCACCCGCTTTGGCATTGCGCCAGCACAGGCATCGATACCGAACCGGTTTGAATCACGGTAGGCAGACCCCCGATCCCAAGGAGACAACAACAGCTATGACTAAGAAAATCATGGCCATTCTGGCCGTCATCGCCACCGCGCTCGGACTGAGCTTCGCCACCGCCACCGCCTTCGCCGTGGATGGCGATGGCTACGGCGCTTCCGTGACGGTCAGCGGCAACACCGCCACCGTCACGTTCCCGGCCGGAGCCTTCCAGCCGAACGAGCAGGTGACCGTCACATGGGACGACAACGTCGTCGCCGACGTGCAGCAGATCGGCGAGCGCACGTTCACCGCCGCCGCGGACGGCTCGCTGAGCCTCCGCTACATCTTCAAGGAAGGACAGGCTGCCGGCCAGACGATCACCGTGACCGCGGTCGGCGCGCAGTCCGGCTCCCGCACCGCGCAGATCACCGTGCCATCCACCGGCACCGGCGACCAGTCCGGCAGTAATGGCGACAGCGGCATCGGCGGCATCATCGGTAACGCCGGCGGGTCCGGCACCACGGCCAATACCGGTGCCGCCATTGCGCCGTACGGCGTGGCCGCCGTGCTGCTGGCCGCCGCGGGCCTCGCGCTGTTCGCTGTCCGCCGGGGAGCCGGGCAGCGCCGCTGATCCCATTAGGGATGTTGGAATAACGCTGGAGAGCAGCCGGCTGACGACCTGTGGCACGGCACCATCTGGACCGTCTAGATCGACCGTGGAATCCTCCCAGCATTCGCCTCACAAACCGGGGAATCTCACGATTCCCCGGTTTTTCATTGCCCTTGCCATATCCATCATTCGGCAATTCGCCGCGCATCACACTGCGCCGAATATGCGAAGGACGCCGAGAGGCAGATTCCATACCATGAATCTCCGGAGTACCCCTGCCATTGCCGGACGCAGCTTTTCGCCGACGCAACCCACTGCGATTTCCATTGTCAACACTCGCCATTACGAAGGATATCCATGCACATTCTTTTCGTTTGCACCGGTAATCAGTGCCGCTCAGTGATGGCCGAATATCTCACGCGCGCGACCATCAAAGCTCACGGAACCGACACGAATATCACCGTATCCAGCGCCGGCACATTGCAATATCCACCGCACACCGCCGACCCGATGACCGTGGAATTACTGGCCGAAGACGGCATCGACGCAACAGGCCACCGTTCCACGTCCATCAATCGGGAAATCATCGCGAATGCGGATGTAATCCTATGTTTTGAGCGCAATCATATCAATGAATTATCGAGGTGGAATCCATCCGCCGTCCGTAAAACGGCGCTATTCGACGATTTCGTCAATGCATGCGAATACCTGCATCATCACGGTTCGCCCATCGACACCCCTTATGACGACGGAATCCGCGAAACGCTGGACGCCATGTCGATGATCCGGCCGTTCCTTCCCCGAGCGAACGACACCGCAGACCCCCACCGCCAATCACGCGAAGTATTCGTGCGGGTATATGCGGAAATCAAGCGTGGAATCAACATGATATTTGATTCGCCTACGGCCTCAACATCCGATACGGTCATGTGACCGTCCGCACAATAGCCACTGTGATAATCATTATTCATGCGGTTGCCTTGCGTGACAATAGCGGCACCGATAGCAGTAACCAACAGTCATATCACGCGATAATCGCACGACGTTGTTCCGCAAAGTTTTTCGCGCGATATATATAGCGGAAGCCACTTTTTTCATTTGTCATTCGTAGATGAAAAACGTTACAATCGGAACCGGAATTCACGAGATAACGTCAATCATTAAGGAGAGTGTCATGGCTTCTTTGCTGCAGGGATTTGAAGAAGTGCAACTGGTCAAGCCGCTTGGCAAAACGGTGTTGACCGTTACGGATGCCGCTATCCGTTTCAACAAGGCCACCGCCGAGGCATTGGGCTTCCCGGCGTATGTGAAGGTGCTCATCAACGGGAAGACCCGGCAGATCGCCGTCACGCCGGCCAGTGAATCGGCCGACAACGCGATCAAGTTCAGCAAGCCGGAAGGCAAGCAGACGGCATCCGTAAGCGTCAAGGAGCCCGTGCTGGTCGAGGCAGTGAAGGAATACCTGCCCGTCGGAGAGGCCCCCGAAGGCGAAGTGGCGTACCAGTCCGTGGCCGGCGCCGCCTACCCGGAAAGCAAGACCGTGATCTTCGACGTGGCCAATGCTACCGCCGGCACCATGAAGCGCCGCGGACGCAAGAAGGCCGCCTGATCGGGCCGCCAGGGCGGCATCGGACTCGCACGAGCCACGCCGCCGCTCCCCTACTATTCAGGGGCTCTGTGCTTACGAAAAACCCCGCAACCTACTGAGGTTTGCGGGGTTTTCATGCCTTGATTGCAGGTAAGACTACTTACGCTGGTGGCGGGTCTTACGCAGCAGTTTGCGGTGCTTCTTCTTGCTCATCCGCTTGCGGCGCTTCTTGATGACAGAACCCATCTGAAGCCTCCATTTCGATTAATCGTAAAAGTTGCAACTCGCACAATACTACACATCCAACCAGACAGACGAAACCGACATGATACCTGTGTCGTCGAAATCACCATCCACTCGTGGATGAATCCTGCATGAATGCTAGGAAACATGCGGGTTTCAGAGGGAAACGGCCGGACGGCCGTACTCTCGGAAATCGGCTTGCATCACATCGGGAACTTCTGGTAGAAGCGCTCGACGGCCTCCTTGGTGCCGGTGGCCTGGAACACCACCGTATCGTTCTGCCAGATGGCCACGGACTTCTTGGCATCGGCGGCATCGGCCTTGACCACATACGCTCCGGTCACATTGCCGGACACCTTCACGTTGCCGGAGGCCTGATCGTCACCGGTCTGGGCGCTCACCAAGGCATCGTACTGGGTCTTGGCGCTGTCCGCGGTGGACCATTGCGCGGCGACCAACGTCACATCCTTGGCCTTGTCGCCGGTGGAGTAGGTCAACGTGTACTCTTCGAGCGGCGAAGCGGCGCTCCATGTGGTGGACGCCTCCGCCTTAGTGCGCGCGTAGTTGAGCACGCTGTCCGGCATGGCCTTGAGCAGTTCGGTGGCATCGTCCGGCAGCGCGGTGGCCTCGATGGTCGGCGTGGTGGGCTCGGCCTCGGCGGACTGCTGCTGGCTGCTGCCGTTCGGGGCGGCCGTGCCGGCATCCTTCCTGATGGCCCAGCCCGGCCAGACGAAAGCCGACAGCACCGCCAGAATGATGACGACGGCGGCGGCAACCACCACCGCGATGAGCTTGCCATGAGACTGCGTGGTCGAAGAGTTCTCGGTGTTAGTCATGTCCCCGATTCTCTCACAGCGGCGTGACGCGGGACAGCCTCGCTCAGCTCGTTTCCCGCCTCCCGCGTGAATGTATCGTGAATCGGAAGGAGATCCCGCCACGCCTCGTGTGGCGACAGCCGGCCGCGCCGAGCTGCCGCCCCTGATCACCGCCACACATCCTCAAACGGTTGTTTTCGGCTTGACTTCGTCCGTTTCGGTAAAATTTTACCGGCCACGTCATTCGGGGTTAGGGTGAATGCATGGCGAAATCAAGTGTGCAGTATGTGTGTTCCGAGTGCGGCTGGAACGGCCCCAAGTGGTACGGCCGCTGCCCCGAGTGCGGGCAGTGGGGCACGGTGGAGGAATTCCACGAGGCCCGTGCCGCCGCGGGATCGCGCACGGCCGCACCGGGCAGGACGTCACGCACGCAATCGGTGGCCGTGCCATCGACCGGGCGCACGGCGGCACGTCCGATCACCGAAATCGGCACGGAAAGCGTGAAACGTCTGGGCACCGGGTTCTCCGAATTCGACCGCGTCCTAGGCGGTGGGGTGGTTCCCGGATCGGTCACGCTTATCGCCGGAGAACCGGGTATCGGCAAATCCACCCTGCTGCTGCAGACGGCCGGCAATGTGGCACGATCCGTTTCCCGCAACGGCGCACGGCACGACGTCGCCGCTTCGGTGTCCGGCGATGGCCATTCCAGTACCGTGCTGTATATCTCCGGTGAGGAGTCGCAGGCGCAGGTCCGGCTCCGCGCCTCGCGCATCAATGCCGTGGAACCGAACCTGCTGCTGGCATCCACCACCGATTTGGCCACGGTGCTGGGGCTTATCGAGGAGCATCGCCCCGCATTGGCCATCGTCGATTCCGCGCAGACCATAGTCTCGCAGGAGGTCGACGGCATTTCCGGAGGCTCGACGCAGGTGCGCGAGGTGGCGAGCGCCCTCATCGATACCGCCAAGACCCTTGATATCCCCGTGTTTCTCGTCGGCCACGTCACCAAGGACGGGTCCATCGCCGGACCGCGGACCTTGGAGCATCTGGTGGATGTGGTCTGCCAGTTCGAGGGCGACAGCGAAACCGCGCTGAGGATGCTGCGCGCGGTCAAAAACCGTTTCGGCCCCACCGACGAGGTCGGATGCTTCGACATGAGCGGCGAGGGCATCGAGGAGGTCACCGACCCGGCTGGATTGTTCCTTTCCGGCAGTGGTCCGGATGCGGGGAACGCGGCACCCGTCGAAGGCACATGCGTGACGTTCACGCTGGACGGGCATCGGAGCCTGCCCGTCGAGGTGCAGGCGTTGGTGACCACGTCCGTGCTGCCGACGCCGCGTCGCGCGGTCAACGGAGTGGATCCCAGCCGCATCGCCATGCTGGCCGCGGTGCTGTCCCGCCATGGCAAGATGAACCTGCTCTCCAACGATCTGTACATCTCCACCATCGCGGGAGGTCAGGCGCGGGAGCCGGCTTGCGACTTGGCGATTGTGGGCGCATTGGCGAGCGCCGCCACGTCGAAGCCGCTTCCGCGCACCGCATGCGCGATCGGAGAGATTTCCCTGACCGGGCAGATTCGACCCGTGCCTCGTATGGAATACCGTCTGAGGGAAGCCGCGCGTCTGGGCTTCACCACCGCCGTGGTGCCACCTCTGCGAAAACCCCTGCATATCGAGGGGTGCACGCTGGTGGAGGTCTGCACGCTGCAGGATGCGTTGGACGCGCTGGGGCTGTCCTCCAACACACGGCCGGCACGACGCAAGGAGACGGCATGACCATACTGCTTTGCACCCGCGCGGGCCGCACCATGGGCGGCGATTCGCTCCATCGGCATACGACGTGTGCCGCACCGGTCTTTTCGGTTCGATGTGATAGACGATAACGTTGCATGCAACGACTTCGTAAGTCGCGCAAGTCACGACAGTCATTAAGAAAGCACGACAGTCATAGGAAAGGAAGCGACATGGCAGACGAGGATTTCGCCGAATGGGCGATGACCTACTCCCAACGAACGAACCGGTCGCTGGCCGGGTCGCGCCTGCGACCGGAACGGGAACAACCGACGGCCGTGTTCCGGAATGCGGCCGTCCAGTGGGGCGTGACCGTGTCGGCCGATGCCGATGATGACGATGGCGTTGATGCCGGAGCCGACGTCGACACCGAAGGAACGGCCTCCATTGCACTGGGCGTGCGGGATGTGCAGGACGCCCGGACGCTGAGCGGCAAGGATGCGATCGATTACGCCGAACGGTACATGCCGGTGATGCGCACGCTGATGGCCGAGTTGCGGTCCGGCACCGATTTCAACGGTCTGCGCATTGCCGTCTGTCTCGTTCTGGAGCCGAAAACGGCGGTGCTGCTGCGCCAGCTGAAAGCCGCCGGAGCGCTGGTCGGCGTGTTCGCTGATCCGTCGGAGACGGACCAGCGTGTGGCGGATCAGCTGCGTCGCGAAGGCATCACCGTCGAAGCCGATGCGCGATGGACCGCCGAGCAGGCGCAGGCCGGGGCGTTGCGGCTGCTCGACACGATCGCGCCGCATATCATCATCGACGACGGCGCCAGTTTCGCCCGACTCGCCGCAGCCAAGCGCCCGGCCCTGCTGGATGGCCTGATCGGCGTGGCGGAGGAAACGACCAGCGGAGTGCGCGCCTTCCAAGCCATGCAGGACGCCGGCGCGCTCACCTTCCCCGTCGTGGCGGTCAACGACAGCGTGCTGAAAACCGGCTTCGACAATGCGCATGGCACCGGCGAGACCTGCGTCACCACCATGCAGCAGCTCCTTGGCGCGCACTGCTTCCGAGACGCCTCCGTAACCGTGATCGGATACGGTCCGGTCGGGCGGGGATTCGCATTGCGGGTGCGCGCGCTCGGCGCGAACGTCACCATCTGTGACACCGACCCGGTTGCCGCGCTCAAGGCCGTGTTCGATGGATTCGACGCCCGCGATATCGACGAGGCCGTCATCGATGCCGACATCGCGGTTTCGGCCACCGGCGTACGGCACACCATCACCGTGGAGCATATGCGGCTCATGCGCGAGCGCGCGGTGTTGTCGGTCATCGGAGGCATCGCCAATGAAATCGCCTTGGATGACATCCCCGGTTTCCATCACGACAACACGCAACCCGTGAGCGCCATCGTCGTGCCCGACGGCCCAACGCTCACGCTGCTGGCACAGGGCGACGGCGTGAACTACACGGCCGGCGGCGGCAATCCCATCGAGATCATGGATCTCAGTTTCGCCGTGCAGATTAGTGCGGTCCATCATCTGCTCGCGCATCGGAGCGGACAGCATCGTCTGCCGCCGCAAGTGCATCGTCTGTCAGCGGCATCCGACCGGCATATCGCCGCCATCGCGCTGCGCACGCGAGGTCTGTCCGCCAGCCATGCCACGGCCGACAACGGCTATGACTGGCGTCTCACCCGATTCGACGACACCGTATGACATAACCGTATGCCGTACGACATGCCTATGGTCGGCACCCATACGGCACCCGGTATAAAAGGAGGTATGACTCTGACCGACGATTCGTTCGACCCGTTGTATGCGGCGGCGCACCCGGCCCCATTGGATTCGGTGACGCTATACAGCGCACCACTCATCATCCCGGTCACCGGACCGGTGATCATGGACGGAGCCGTCGCGGTGGCCGGCAGCCGCGTGGTGCATGTGGGCACGCGGCGCTGGGTACTCGATACGCTCAAGCAGGATATGTCGGCGCACGGCCACATCGAGGAGCATCACTGGCACGGCATCATCACGCCGGGTCTGGTCAACGCGCATACCCATCTGCAATACACCAACATGGCCGAGGTCGGCCGCGGCTCCTACAGCAGCTTCCGCGATTGGGAGCTCGGTTTCAACCCGGTGTACGAGCGCCTGTGCAAGGAAGGCGACTGGAAGACGTCGGCCGAGCAGGGCGCGCGCATGATGGTCGAGGCGGGGACCACCGCCGCGGCGGACATCGTCACCGATGCCGAAGCGGCCGGGGCCCTGGCCTCGCAGGGCATGCACGGCGTGGCGTACTGGGAGGTGATGGACTGGCATAACGACGACTGGCGCAACGCCGGCGTACATGAACTGGTCCGGCATCTGGGCCGTATGCGTCAGGAGGACCTGCCCAGCATCGGCATCAGCCCGCACGCCCCCTACACGCTGGAGACCGCGCCGTTCGTGGATCTGCCGGATATCGCGCGTCAGCTTGACATGCGATTGCATATCCATCTGGCGGAGACGCCGATGGAGGCCGGCGAACGCGAAACCACGCTATCCACGTATTCCACAGCGTCCTGGCGCGACCATGATTGGACCAGCTACCAGCAACTCAAGGAGGCGGGCAAGGGCGCGTCCGCCATCCAATTCCTGGACCAGCTCGGTTCGCTCGGCCCGGATGTGCATATCGCGCATGGCGTGTGGGCCGACGCCGAGGACCGACGCATCCTGCGCCAGCGCGGCGTGGGCGTGGCGTTGTGCCCCCGATCGAACCGAATCACGGTGACCGGTCGCGACGCACCGATCCGCGAATATCTTGAAGAAGGGAATCTGCTGGCCATCGGCACGGATTCGCTGTCGAGCTCGCCGAGTCTGGATGTACTCGACGATGTGGCGGTGCTTTACGATCTGGCCCGCGAGCAGGGCTATGCGAAGGACGACCTGACCCATCGGCTGATCCGCATGATGACGCTGGGCGGCGCGCAGGAGCTCGGCATGCATGTGGGTGCCGGCCGCATCGGGCAGATCAACGCCGGAGCCATGGCCGATCTGGCGTTCTTCGACGTGCCCGTGTATGTGGCCACCCCGCGCGGCATCGAGGACACGCTCGAGGAGCTGGTATGCCATGGAGCCGGAACGAATCGCGCCACCGTGATCTCCGGCCGCATCGCCTACAACGACGGCGCATGGTAAAGCGGCACATGATAGAGCGACGCACGATAGAGCACAGTCGTACGCTGCAGCATGACAAGTAACAAGAAGGATGATGACCTGATGAGCATTGCACTGGAGGCCATGAGCCCCTATGCCCGTTCCCTGGTGGACCGTCTCAGCCTCGAACCCCATCCCGAAGGCGGATGGTATAGGCGAGACTGGCAGTCACCGTTGCCGGAACCGTCCACCGGCCGTCCGCTGGCGTCGCTGATCTACTTCCTGCTGCCGGAAGGCGACGCCAGTGCATGGCACAAAGTGGACGCGGACGAGATTTGGCTGTGGCACGGGCCCGCACCGGTCACGCTGGAGTTCGGCGGTGACGGGGACAGCCCGTCCGACGACCCCGCAATACGGCGGGCCGTCGTGCTGGGTCAAGGCATCGACGCACAGGCCGGTACGCCTGCCATGCCCGTCGGCCATGCGGTCGTCCCGACAGGTGTCTGGCAACGCACCGTCCCCGGGCATGGTGACGCCCTGGTCTCGTGCGTGGTGTCCCCCGGTTTCACCTTCGAGGGGTTCACTCTGGAGTGACCCGCCAAGAAACTGATGAACCGATGAACGGATAAACCGGAAGCTGATAACCAAGAGGCCACCCCATCCTCAACCGGCTCGTCGAACACGGCCAAGCCAATCAGCCAACAAACCGATGACCAGCCATCATCGATAACCGGCCATCATAGGAATCGATAGCCCCGGCAACATGTCGCTTACGCAGGCACGTTATAGTTGCCAGTTGCACAAGGGTCAGGAGAGGTTCCGTTCAGCCGGAATCGGTACGTCTCGTTCCGAAATACGACCGACATAGACAACGAAGAAGAAGGAGAGCAACCATGTCATTCAAAACCACCATCCGCTTCGTCGCGGCCGGACTCGCCGCGGCATCCCTCATGCTCGCCACCGCGTGCGGCGCCTCCAACAGCGGCTCGTCCGACACCGCCTCGACCAACGCAGACAGCTCCGACATCACGCAGCAGACCGTCACGCCGGGCAAGCTCACCATCGCCACCGGCGACCCCGCCTACGAGCCGTGGGTTATGAACGACAAGCCGGAATCCGGCGAGGGCTTCGAGGCCGCGCTCGCCTACGACGTGGCCGACAAGCTCGGCTTCGACAAGGCCGACGTGGTCTGGACCCGCACCACCTTCGATTCGGCCATCGCGCCGGGGCCGAAGGACTGGGACCTCAACATCCAGCAGTTCGGCATCACCGATGAGCGCAAGCAGGCCGTCGACTTCTCCTCCGGCTACTACAAGGACACGCAGTCCGTGGTGGTCAAAAAGGACGGCAAGTTCGCCTCCGCCAAGTCGCTGGCCGATCTCAAGGACGCCGTGATCGGCGTGATGGTGGGCACGCAGGCCTACACCATCGTCAAGGACAAGATCAAGGACGACATCCAGACGTTCAACGACGACGCCGCGCTCGGCCAGGCGCTGGACGCCGGCCAGATCGACGCGCTGGTCACCAACACGGTGGAAAGCGTGTACATGGTGCAGTCCGAACAGGTCAAGGACGCCAAGGTGCTGGGCCGCATCGCCGGCTCGGAGGACAAGGACGGCCTGGGCATCGTGCTGCCGAAGGACTCCAAGCTCACCGCGGCCGTGACCAAGGCCGTGGACGATCTCGAGTCCGACGGCACCCTCAAGCAGCTGCAGGACAAGTGGCTGGCCGAATACACCACCGACCTGACCGAGCTCAAGTAACCACCGCGCCGCCACGTCCATCGGAGAATCGCAGAGCAAAGCCCGTCCCCCATCGCCTCGTCATGCCGGGAACGGGCTTTGCCGTCAAGACGACTCGCAGAATGGACGTCTGGCATCAAACCGGTTCGCACACTGCAATAGAATCCACATATGGTCGATTCGCAATCCACGCATGACCTTGCCGCCGAAACGACATCCACGTCTTCGGTGAGCGAGGTGGAACTTTCCCGCCGTGACTACCGGCGCCGGCAACAGCTCAAGTCGGTGGTCACGAGTCTCGTCAGCACCATCGTGCTGGCCGTCATCGTCGTCGCCGGACTGAAGATGTCCCCCGGCTGGCCACGCGTCAAGCAGACGTTCTTCTCCCCCGAGTATTTCATGAAGTCGCTGCCGGAGACGTTGGACGGCCTGTGGCTCAACATCCAGGTGCTGGTCGTGGCCGTGATCGGCGTCGCGATCTTCGCCACGCTCATCGCGCTGGTACGCACCAGCAAGAACCCGGTGATGTTCCCGCTGCGCGTGCTGGCCGCGCTGTACACCACCGTCATGCGCGGCATCCCGATGATCGTCGTGCTCTACCTCATCGGCTTCGGCATCCCCGGCCTCGGCCTGTTCGGCCGCATCAATCCGGCTATCCTCGGCACGATAGCCGTCATCATGGGCTACAGCGCCTACGTCGCCGAGGTGCTGCGCGCAGGCTTCAACGACGTGCATCCCTCGCAGCGTGCCTCGGCCCGATCTCTGGGTCTTACGGCCGGCCAGACCACGCGCATGATCGTCATCCCGCAGGCGTTGCGCAAGGTCGCTCCTGCGCTGATGAACGACTTCATCTCCATGCAGAAGGATGTGGGCCTCATCTCCGTGCTGGGCGCGGTCGACGCGGTGCGCGCCGCCCAGATCGAAGTGGCGAGCTCGTACAACTTCACGCCGTACGTGGTGGCGAGCCTGCTGTTCATCCTCATGAGCGTGCCGTTCATCCTGCTCAACGACTGGTACACGGCCCGTCTGCGCAAGCGTGAGCTGAGCGCCGGCACGGTGTGAGTATGCATGGCATGGAAGGGACCATGGGCGGAACAATGACAACGACGATGGAAACCACGGTGAACGATATGAACACGGCACAGCAGAATCAAGGCAGCGGCACGACGCCGTCCAAGCCGGTGCTGCGATTGGACGATGTGCGCAAATCCTTCGGCTCCACCCCGGTGCTGCGCGGCATCTCCTTCGACATCCAACCGCACGAGGTGGTCGCCCTGCTCGGCCCGTCCGGTTCGGGCAAATCGACGCTGATGAAGTGCGTGAACCTGCTGGAACAGGTGGACGACGGGCAGATATGGCTTGGCGACACCGACATCACGGACCCGCGCGCCAATCAGGACAAGATCCGTTCGCGCATCGGCGTGGTGTTCCAGCAGTTCAACCTGTTCCCGCATATGTCGGTGCTGAAGAACGTGACGCTGGCCGCCGTCAAGGTGCATCATTGGCCGAAGGACAAGGCCGAGGCACGCGCGCTGGAGCTGCTGGATCGTATCGGCATGCGAGCCAAGGCGAAGTCCTACCCTGACCAGCTCTCCGGCGGCCAACAGCAACGCGTGGCCATCGCACGCGCGCTGATGACCGATCCCGAACTGCTGCTGCTGGACGAGATCACCTCCGCACTCGATCCGATGCTGGTGGGCGAAGTGCTCAACATGGTCGCGGAGCTCAAGTCGCAGGGCACGACGATTCTGATGGCCACGCACGAGATGAGCTTCGCCCATGACGCCGCCGACCGCATCGTGCTGCTGCGTCATGGCGTCATCGCCGAAAACGGCACGCCGCGAGAGGTGATGGACGAATCCCAGGACCCGGAGACCCGCGAGTTCTTCGCCCACTTCCGGCACTAGTGGACTTCGGCGTCTGGCCGTATTATGCGGTCAAACGCCTGGTCTCCTCGACGTTGCGCTTGAGCTCATCGACCAGCGCGTCCGGGCCGTCGAACTTGACCTGCGGACGCAGGAAGCCGGCGAATTCCACGCGAACCTTATGCCCGTAGAGGTCGATCCAGTCATCGGTGATGCAGTAGGATTCGACTACGCGCTCGTGAAGCCCGGTCTTCTCGCTGAAGGTCGGCTTGGTGCCGATGGAGATGGCGGCGGGCCAGCGGCGCGGCTGGTCCTGTGTACCGGCTTCGGGAACGGCGTCGGAGACAACTTCAGTGCCGGATTGTGCCTGCGCGGCTTCGGACTGGGTGGATTCCCCTGGCCCGGCCTGTGCCGGCTGCCCGGCTTCGGCGTCCGTCTCCTGCTCAGAAGCAGTCCCCAGATCGACCAACCAACCGGCGTAGACACCGTCCACGGGAATGTATCCCTCGATATCCGTGCCGAGGTTCGCGGTGGGGAATCCGATGGTGCGGCCGCGCTCCTCGCCGTGTACCACCACGCCCTCGATGGCGTGCGGCTCGCCCAGGATGGCGTTGGCATCCTGAATGCGGCCGTGGGCCAGCAGGTAACGCACATTGGTGGAACTCCAAGCGCGCATGGCCTTGGCCTGATGCTTCTTGCTCCACGCGCGACGCTCCGCCTTGGTGGCCCCGGCCAGCGGATCGGCCGGTTCTCCCCACTCGGCGGGCATCTCGGGTTTGAAATCGCGCGGGATGCGCACCTCGCCCGGACCGCGATCATCCACTATGTCAAGCTCAAAGACGCCGGTGGCAGCGGCCAAATTGGCCACATGCTGCACATCGCCCTCACGGTTCCTGCCGAAGGCGCCGTCCTGACCGAGTACCAGCGTGCGCATGCCCAGTTTGCCGGTCAGCCGGCCAAGGAAGAAGATATAGGACTTGGCGGCGAAGGCGAGCGTGTACCGGACCACCAGCACATGATCCACGCCCAGCTCCTCCATACGGCGCAGACGTTCGCCGATGCCGGTCAGCGCTTCAGCGTCAATGGCCGCGCTATCCGGTTCGGCGCCTTCGTGACGTGCGGCCCAGCCGTGGACGAACGCCGGACGCGGGTCGAACAGAATCACCACGGAGAAGGCGTCATGCCGGTGAGCCAACTCCACGACACGGCGGATCACGGCCTGATGTCCCAGATGCATGCCGTCGAAGGCTCCCAACGTCGCCACGGCTTTTTTGTCATTGTCGAACGAGGGCCATGCGACTTCGCCCTCGGCGTCCGGGGTCAGGTAGGTGATGTTCATATCGTGCAGTTCCTTTTCTCAAGTTCCGCGCATCCGGTTCGACGGGGTCCCAGCGATATGCGTGGCGGAACCCGGTCATCGTCCGACCGGTGCTACCTGCGGATTTCCGCAAGCTCGCCTGCCGGAAGCGCCTTCGTTGAATCGTACTGTAACCGCGTCCACTCTACGCGGCGGGGAATACGGTGGCGGGTTTGGCCTGATGGGCGTTCGCGCGTTCGATGATGGCCACCACGTCGGCTGTCGCGCAACGCGGCGCGTTGGCAACGCCCGAGGGGTGCACCGCATCACCATGCGGCTCAGCGGAAACCGGCTCGGCCGCTCGACCGTGCAACGCATCGTTATTCATATTCGTCCCGGTGTCCGTCGCATCGCACGACTCCACGGCCGGTTCATCATGTGCCGGACTATGTGCCGGACTATGCGCCGACGGCACGATGGCCACGGCCTGCACGCCTTTGGCCAGCACCCGTTCGATACGACGGCCGAATCGTAGCTCGGCGGCCTCCTCGGCCGTGATCTCCACTACCGGCATGGCGCCTCGGGCGGCCTGTTCCATCGTGAGGGCCCGGTCGAGCAGCCATTCGCGCCGCTCTTCGCCGGCCATCGTATCCGGCGTGTCCAGCACGCACTTGTTGCGCGTGACGGTCTGTCCTTCACGGTTGGTGAACGTCTTGGTTTCGACGTGCGCCGTCACCGTATGGGTGCGGGTTTCGGCCAAGGATTCGGGGGTGATGAGTCCACTGGTGTCGTCCGGCAGGGCGAACCTCCCCACGCGGGTGCGGCGCAGGCGGGTCAGATAGCCGCCGACGCCCAGTTCCTCGCCGAGGTCACGGGCCAATGCGCGGATATAGGTGCCCGAAGAGCAGCTGACGCGCACGTCCACGTCAAGGACGGGTATCGGAACGATGTTCGAGGCCGTCGCTTCGCCGGTCGCCGAGTCGGAACCGGAGGAACTGGCGGGATCAGCGGAACTGGCGGGATCAGCGGGACCGGATGCCGGGGGACAGCCATCGGAGCGACCATCAGTGCAAGTGCAATCGCCGATATGATTGGCCGACCTGACCGAACCAACCGAGCCAGACCAGCCGGACGGGCAGGGCCGAACGGATGGGAATCCCGCGATGTCACGCTCCTGCAACGGTTCGTCGGGCCGCATCCCAGCCACGACGCCCACTCTCACGCCCAACACGGTGAACTCGCTGATGGTGACAGGCCGGGCCTTGAGCTCCACGTCCTTGCCTTCGCGGGCCAGATTGTAGGCACGCTGGCCGTTGATTTTGATGGCGGAGAAGGTGTTGGGCACCTGCTCGATATCACCGGTGAAATGTTCGCCGATGGTACGGGTCAGCAGGTCATGCCAGACACCGCCATGAACCGACGAATCGTTTGTGGCAGGCGTGGTTCTGAGCGCAACGACCGCAGCCGTCGAGTCTCGGGAACCGGCACGGGAATTGATTCCAAAACCGGCCCCGGAATCGGCTCCACAAGCGGTATCGGTACCGTCATCTCCAGAGGTACCGGGCTCAACAGCACCAAGATTGGCAGAACCAAGATTGGCAGCACCGGATTCAGCTGCATCCGACTGCACGGCTCCGCCCGCCGCAAGTTGCCGCCATCGCGACGCGACCGCATCCGCATTCTCGCGGAGTATGACATCGCCCTCGGCATCGTCGGTCGTGGTGGCCAGGCCCAGTCGGATTGTGGCCTCATAGGTTTTGTCGTGCTCCACGATGGCGTTGAGCAGTCGGGTGGCATGGCCGAACGCGATGACCAAGGCACCAGTGGCCATCGGGTCGAGCGTGCCCGCGTGACCGACCTTTTTGATGTGCAACGCGCCGCGCACGGCGGCCACCGCGTCGAAACTGGTCACGCCCTGGGGCTTGTCGATGATGAACAGGCCGCTGGGCTGCGCCTCCGGCATGTCTCTCCCTCCGTCATCGGTAATGCCGACCTCCCGGCAGAGGGAGGCCAGCCATGATCTGCTGCTCGCTGTCCGTATTCTGTCATCCCTCTCATAGGAGGGAAAGGCGAATCTACCGCTCGTCGGGCTCAGGTGATTCGGACTCAGACGTCTCAGACTCAGACGCCTCGGCATCGGTATCGGTATCGGCATCGGCGGCGCCGAAGTCCTCGCCGGCATCATCGATGTCGTCGTCCTCAATATCGTCATCCTCGAAGTCGTCATCATCCTCGGCCGGCTCGTCGTCGTGCTTGTACGGGTCGGCGTCGCCGGCGTATTGCGCGTTCGCACGGACGCGGGCCAGTTCCTCGTCGCGCTTGCGGGCCATGACCAGGATGTCCTCGATCTCGTGGGCCTCGCCGGGCACCTCGTCGAACACGAACTGGAGCTGCGGGGTCAGTCGCAGGCCGGCCTTCGAGCCCACCAGCGAACGCAGATGGCCCTTGGCCTGCTCGAGCGCCTGCCGGGCACGCTTACGTTCGCCGTTCTCCTTGCCTTCGTGGCCCAGCTGGGTCCAGTAGATCTTGGCGATCTGCAGATCGTTGGTCACGCGGACCTCGGTGATGGTGATGCTGGTCAGTCGCTTGTCGTGCAGCTCGCGCTCGAGGGAGGAGGCCACGACACGTTGAATTAGTGCCGCGATACGCGCGGCGCGGGGGTTGGTTCCTGCCATGGGCAAAAATCCTTTCACATATGACTTGGCTCCCCCTGATGGAGGGAGCTGTCGCTGTAGACGGCCGAGGCTGCGGTCCGAGACCGCGCTCAGCCTTACTTCATTCGGCAGCTCCCCTTGCAGGAGGAGCCAGAGATAGAGATATCGCAGCCGTTATCGGAACGGCCGTTGACGCGCAGTCCGCGCGAAAGGCCCTTATCGACAGCGCCGCATGCGCTTGCCGGTAGGTGCCTTCGCACGGACTGCGATCGGACTACTTGCGTTCGACCTCGCGCATCTCGAAGGTCTCGATGACGTCGCCGATCTCGATGTCGTTGAAGGTGCCGAGGTTGATACCGGCCTCGTAGCCTTCCTTGACGGACTGGACGTCGTCCTTGAAACGACGCAGCGAGGAGATCTCCAGATCGTTGACCGTGGCCACGCCGTTGCGCAGAATACGGCACTTCGTACCGCGCTTGACCTCGCCGTCCTGCACCATAACGCCGGCGATGTTGCCGAACTTGGAGGAACGGAAGATCTCGCGAATCTCGGAGTGGGAGGTGACGACCTCCTCGTATTCCGGCTTGAGCATGCCCTTGAGGGCGGCTTCGATATCCTCGATGGCCTTGTAGATGATCGAGTAGTACTTGATCTCCACGCCCTCGCGCTCGGCGAGGTCCGCGACCTGACGGTTCGGACGCACGTTGAAGCCGATGATGACGGCCTTGTCGACCGTGGCGAGGTTGACGTCGTTCTGCGTAATCGCGCCGACACCGCGGTGGATGACCTGGATGCCGACCTCGTCGGACACCTCGATCTTCATCAGGGAGTCCTCGAGCGCCTCGACCGAACCGGACGAATCGCCCTTGATGACGATGTTGAGCATGTCGATCTCGGACTCGGCGAACTTCTTCTTGAAGTCCTCGAGGGAGACGACCTTGCGACGCTTGGCCAGCTGGGCGGCACGCTCGGTGGCCTGACGCTTCTCGGCGATCTGACGCGCGGCGCGATCGTCGGAGGCCACGAGGAACAGGTCGCCGGCGGTCGGCACGGAGGTCAGACCCAGCACCTGGACAGGCGTGGACGGACCAGCAGCCTCCATGACCTGACCGTTTTCGTCAAGCATGGCGCGGACGCGGCCGTACGAGGTGCCCGCCACGATGGCGTCGCCAACGTGCAGGGTGCCCTGCTGGACGAGCACGGTGGCCACGGCACCGCGGCCCTTGTCGAGTCGGGCCTCGACGGTGGCGCCACGGGCGTCCATGTTCGGGTTGGCGCGAAGATCGAGCTCGGCGTCGGCCGTGAGCAGCACGGCCTCGAGGAGCTTGTCCACGTTGATGTTCTGCTTGGCGGAGATATCGACGAACATGGTGTCGCCACCGTATTCCTCGGGCACCAGACCGAACTCGGTGAGCTGGCCGCGAACCTTCTCCGGGTTGGCGCCGGGCACATCGATCTTGTTGACGGCCACGACGATCGGCACCTTGGCGGCCTGCGCGTGGTTGATGGCCTCGACGGTCTGCGGCATCACGCCGTCGTCCGCGGCGACCACGAGGATCGCGACGTCGGTGAGCTCGGCACCACGGGCACGCATGGCGGTGAACGCCTCATGGCCCGGGGTATCGAGGAACGTGATCTTGCGGGATTCGCCGTCGAGCTCGACGGTGACCTGGTATGCACCGATGCGCTGGGTGATGCCGCCGGCCTCACGCGCGATGACGTTGGTCTTGCGGATCGTGTCGAGCAGTCGGGTCTTACCGTGGTCGACGTGGCCCATGACGGTGACGACCGGCGGACGCGGCTTCAGGTCCTTGTCGTCCTGCAGCTCCTCCTCGTCAAGATCGATGTCGAACTGCTGGAGCAGCTCCTTGTCCTCCTCTTCGGCGGACACGATCTTGATGTTCCAGCCGATCTCCTCACCCAGGATCTGGAAGGTCTCCTCGTCCAGGGACTGGGTGGCGGTGGCCATCTGACCCAAGTGGAACAGCACGGTGACCAGCGCGGCCTGATTGACGTTGATCTTCTCGGCCAAGTCGGCGAGCGAGGCGCCCTGACGCAGACGGACGGTCTGACCGTTGCCGTTGGGGATGCGCACGCCGCCGATGGTCGGCGCTTTCAGCTCCTCATACTCATGACGCTTCGCCAGACGGTTCTTACGCGCCTTCGAGGACTTGCCGCCCTGACGGCCGAACGCGCCTGCGGCACCGCCGCGGCCACGGCCGCCACCACGAGTCGCCGGACCGTTGGACGGACCGCCGTTCTGGAAGTTGTTGCCGCCACCCTGGCCGCCGCGGAATCCACCGCGTGCACCGCCCTGGGCGCCTTGGGTTCCGGCACCGCCCTGACCCGGACGGTTGTGGCCCCACTGGCCCGGACGCGGCGCACCGCCGCCCTGACCCGGACGGCCATTGCGGAATCCACCGCGAGTGCCGCCGCCCTGACCGGGACGACCCGGACGGCCATTGCGGCCACCCTCGGCGGTCGGACGTGCCATGGGATGCGGCCGCGGAATGTCACCCGGCGTAGGCGTATGCATGCCCTGCTTGCGGGAGAACGGGTTGTTGCCCGGACGCGGACCCGGCGTGTGCGGGCGCGGAATGGCGTTGGATGCGGCGTTGCCGTTGCCACCGGCGTTGGCACCCTGGCCCTGGCCATTGCCATGATTGCCCGGACGCGGACCCGGCGTATTGCGGTTGTTCTGGTGCTGACCGGGCTGACCGCCGTTCGGACGACCCTGACCCGGACGGCCCTGACGGTTGTTGTCGCGGTTCTCGCGGCCCTCGCGACCGTCCCTATCCCTGTCGCGGTCGCGGTTGTCGCGACGGTCATGCTGACCATGACGGCCGGGCAGCGGAGCACCGGGGCGTGCGCCCTGCGGATGCGGAGCCGGAGCGCCGGGAACGGCGTGACGGGCCTGAGCCGGGGTCGGCGTAGCGGAAGCCGGAGCGTTTGGCGCGGTCGGACGAGAGGTGTTGCCGGAAGCGGCGCTCGGCGCGCTCGGCGTAGCGGATGCCGCCGGCGCGGAAGGCGTGGGCACGGCGGGCTTGCGCGGTCCCGGACGACCGGCGTTCTTCGATGCGGGAGCGGACGACTTCTGCTCGCCCTTGCCTTCCTTATCCTTGGTGAGGGCGGCCTTCAGACGGCGCGCCACCGGAGGTTCGATGGTCGAGGAAGCCGACTTGACGAACTCCCCCATATCCTTGAGCTTCTCAAGAACGGTCTTGCTATCGACATGCAAGTCCTTGGCCAATTCGTATACGCGTGGTTTCGCCACTAATTACTCCTATCTGCGACCACGCGTGCATGGGCGTGGTCAATTGGTGATGACGGCAAGCTCGCCCTGTCTCATCGTGCGACCATGATCGTGTTACCTCGTCTCCGTGCGGGCGATTTCGCGCACACTGCGCCGCCCACATACGCCAATCAAGCATACTCACAGTGCTGGATAGCGGGCATGACAGCGAGCCGCGTCTCATCGAGGGACGCGGCTCGGACGAACATTCCCTGCCGGGCTTGGGATGAGCCCGGAATGTTCATGTCCGCCGATGGTGGCGAAGACGCCGGTCGAATCGGCGGACCGGGCGCGAATCAGTGATTCAGTGAATCAGCGAATCAGGCTTCGGCCGGGGCATCGCCGGCGGTCTCGCCGGTCTCCTCGGCTTCGGCAGACTGAGCAGACTGAGCGGACTGCTCGGACTGCGCTGCGGCGGCCTGAGCAGCTGCCGCCGCCCTGGCCTGAGCCTCGAACTGTTCGGCCGCGAGCTTCTTGGCGTGGGCCTCGGCGGACTCGATGCCGATCTTCCAGCCGGTGAGCTTGGCGGCCAGTCGAGCGTTCTGGCCTTCCTTGCCGATGGCCAGCGACAGCTGATCGTCGTGGATGAAGGCGATGGCGGTCTTGTTCTTCTCGCTGATCACCTGCACGCCGGTGGCCACGGCCGGAGACAGCGCGGCGGCCACGAACTTGGCCGGATCATCGGAGTAGTCGACGATGTCGATCTTCTCCGGGCCAAGGCTCTCCATGACGGCACGCACACGGGCGCCGCCGGGGCCGATCAGCGCGCCCTTCGGGTTCACGCCCTCGGTGTTGGCCTTGACGGCGATCTTCGTACGGGCGCCGGCCTCGCGGGCGATAGCCATGATGGACACGGCGCCGGAGACCAGTTCCGGCACCTCACGCTCGAACAGGCGGCGCACCAGCTCCGGGTGGGAGCGGGAGACCACGATTTCCGGACCGCGAACGCCGCGCGCCACGTTGACCACGTAGACGCGGATGCGCTCGCCGTGACGGTAGCGCTCGCCCGGCACCTGCTCACGACGAGGCAGGATGGCCTCGACGTCGCCCATAGCCACATGCACGTTGGACGGATCGGATGCGTCCTGCTGGACGATGCCGGTCACCAGCTTGCCCTTCTGGCCGGAGAACGCGCCGAAGATCTTCTCGTCCTCGACCTTGCGGAACAGCTGGGTGATGACCTGACGGGCGGTGGCGGCGGCAAGACGGCCGAAATCATGCGGGGTGTCGTCGTATTCCTCACCGAGCCTGGGGGCCGGATGCGGATTGTCCTCGGTGGGCTCCACCGGAATCTCGTCGGCGGCCCAGATGGTGAAGGTGCCGGCGCGCTCATCCAACTCGACGCGGGCATGCTTGGCCGCGTGAGGGGTCTTGAGATAGGCGAGACGCAGGGCCTCGGCCAACGCCTCATCCAGGGTTCCGGGGTCGATTCCTTGCTCAGCGGCAAGCTTGTGCATTCCTGTCAGGTCCAGTTCCATCGATCCGTACCTCCTATGAAGTTATGTGGCGCATGGCCTTGAATGGTCACAGTTAGCTATTAGTGTAGGGTTCCATGCAGACACGCCCCCTCTGGTTTGATTCCGCACGCCGCGCCTTGGCCGTGGCGTGCGCCGGGGCAATGCTATGTTCGCTCACGGCATGTTCGATGCCGCGTCTGGCGGGGCGCGCCGAGGCGGAGCGCACGATGAGCCCGTGCGAACAGGCACTGACGCTGGTGAACGACCACGATTGGGCCGGCGATGGCTCACCGATGATGGTGCGGTTCGTGGCCGGGCAGTCCGTCCCGTTGACGTGGATCGATGTGGCCACCTACTGCCCCGGCCGGTTCGGCGAGGGTGTATTGCGCGACGCGCAGACCAAGGCCCAGCTGTCGTCTTTGGCGGAACGTCTGGGCGGCGTGGCTCCGACCGTGACGCCGGCGCGTCTGGATGGCGTCACGTCGGCCGTCGCCGGGACCGATGTGCTGGACGCGATGGCCGTGGCCGAGGATCGCGCTGGGTTCGCGCTGGAGGTGCTGGCCGCGCGCGGGCAGACCGATGGCGCGACGCTCACGCTGAGCGATATGCACAAAACCGCCGGGCAGCAGCTGGTGTCATTGGCGGACGGCAGCTGGGGTGCCGGTTCAGGAAAATCCGGTGAGTCCGGTGACGCCGGTTCCGGTTCCGGTAGCTCGTCCGGTTCCGGCACCTCCTCCGACGACGGCGATAACGGCAGTACCGCCGCCTCCGGTTCCGGCAACGGCACCGACAACGCTGGAACGCACGCCGACCCCCGCAAGAAGGTCTACGACATCAGCCAATTGCTGGCCAATCCCACCACCATCGCGGACAAGGCCAGCGGGCAGACCGTACCCACGGCCGCCGCCATCGAAATGGACTGCGCCCGCGCCGAAATCAAGGCCGTCACCGACGCCGACGCCCAATTCGACGACACCACGCTCTCGATTCTCGCCGCCCTGGCCGCCAAACATGCCTACACCGCCATCCAACTCGGATACCCCGCCACCGATGCCGCGCTGTTCGAGTGAGGCAAGGAGCACGCGGAACATGCGAGATGCCGCCGGCCTTGCACGACCGATGGCGCCTAACGGCGCCTCATCGCGTCCAAGAGCACCAGCCAGCAGGACGAATGCCCTGATATAGTTGGAATTGGAATAATTAACGACGTCGTTGACCTGCACGCAGTATCGCAGAAGCTCGCGGAAGGCAAATCATGGTATCGGACGATTACAAAAATCCCGAATCAACCAGCGACACCAATCAACGACGCGTCCGGGACGGCAGTGGCATCCGCGGTTTCTGGAATCAGTTGAAGCAGCACGCTATCAGCGCATGGTTCAGTTTCGTCGGCGTGATTCTGCTGGTGGCCGTCGGCGGAAACCTCATCGGCGAAATAACCCTGAGAATGGATTGCACCGAAATCACCGACGGGGTTGTGACACAGATGATCCGCATCGAGGACGAGGACGACGACGAGGATTCCGGCCCCACCTGGGCGCCGGTGTTCCGGTATGGCGTAGACGGAAGAATCTACGAGCAGCAATCCTCGACGTCGTCGTACCCGCCGCGATACAAGGTGGGGCAGGCTGTAACCATACAGTATGATCCAGCCGATCCGAAGCGGTACGTGGCGGATGGAGACCATTCTGCTCTTGTTTTATACGGCGCCTTAACAGTCCTGTTTCTCGGATTCACGGCTGCGCTGCCCGTAGCGATGATCACCAGCAAACGCCAACAATCCGACGAGGCCTGATCGTCCTTGCGGCAAGGCTAGGGACCTGAATAACGGGAGGCCGCCGACTTTGCACAGCCGGCGGCCTCCCACCATTTCACAAGGCGAGTCATACGCCTAACGCCGAATCAGAACCCATCGGAGCCGAAGCTTCAAGTAGCCACCTAAAAAGAGCCCCGAAGTTGAACCGATTCTTTCATCGACAACTTCAATATTAATCGGACAGTTGTATGTCGTCCCTCCCCTTTGCCGCAAACGGCTTTCCGGGATGCTATAGGTATCGCCGATTCCTGCCTCCACAGTCAAATCGGCATCGGTACCACTCGACATCAGCCGACATAACGCTACTTCACTCGCACGGCCGTCCAGGAGACCGGCGGCAGGGTCACATGGATGGTGCCGGTGGCCGGGTCGAGCGTCGCCGTGTCATTGTCGTGCAGGGTCACGCGCGTCTGATCGTCCAGCGTGTTGGCGGCGAGCAGGTCGTCCTCGTGCAGGGTCTGCGCATGAACGGTCGTGCCATGGTCTTCCGGCAGACGGATTTCGAAGTCGTTGGCCGCCTCCAGCGAACGGTTGGTGACGAACACGGTCACCGCGCCGTCGGCGCCGCGGACCGCCACGGCATTGATCGTGGGCACCTCGCCGTACTTGGCGGTCTCGTACGTGCCCGAGGCGAGCTTCGGTTCCAGCACCGTGCCGCCCTTGGCGTATTTGGCGGTCAGCGAGAACGGGTAGAACGTGGTCTGGCGCCAGGCGGGACCGCCGGTCTCGGTCATGATCGGGGCGATCACATTGACCAGCTGGGCGAGGCTCGCGGCGTGCACACGGTCGGCGTTCCTGAGCAGCGTGATGAGCAGGTCTCCGAACACCACGGCATCGACTGCGGAATACACATCCTCCAGCAGACGCGGCGCGACCGGCCAGTTGCCGATGCCTTCGGGGTTCCTGCTCGGCTCCTCACCGAGATACCACACATTCCATTCGTCGAACGAAATGAACACGTCATGCCTGCTCTTGAGCCGGGCCTTGGTGGCGTCGATGGCCGCGGCGACATCCTTGATGAAACCGTCCATATCCACGCCGGAGGCCAGGAAACTGGCCATGTCACGGGTGCCGTCGGCCTTGAGCTCAGGATGGTAGTAGGCGTGGCAGGAGACGAAATCGACGTTCTCATACGTCTTGTCGAGCACGGTCTCCTCCCACTCACCGAACGTATCCATCGCATGACTGGACGAGCCGCACACCACCAGCTCCACATCCGGGTCGATCATGCGCATGCCGGCCGCCACCGACGCGGCGAGCTTGCCGTAATCCTCGGCATTCTTGTGACCGGTCTGCCACGGGCCGTCCATCTCGTTGCCCAGACACCACATCCTGATGCCGAACGGTTCATCGGCGCCGTTGGCGCGACGCCGTTCGGACAGTTCGGTGCCACCGGGGATGTTGGCGTACTCCAACAGATCCAGCGCATTCTTCAAGCCACGCGTGCCGAGGTTCACGGCCTCCATCAGCTCGTTGCCGCTCACCTTGTGCAGCCACTTGGCCATCTCATGCAGGCCGAACTGGTTGGTTTCGGTGGAATGCCACGCCAGATCGAGGCGACGCGGACGGTCCCCCTTGGGACCGACGCCATCCTCCCAACGGTAGCCGGACACGAAATTGCCGCCGGGATAGCGGATGGTCGTCGCCCCAAGCTCGCGGACCAGCTCGATGACGTCCTTGCGGAAACCGTCCTCATCCGCCTCCGGATGACCAGGCTCGTAGATGCCGTCATACACGCAACGGCCCAGATGCTCGACGAACGAACCGAACAGACGATCATTGACCGGAGCGACCTCAAAATCGTTGTCAACGATTAGGCGGGAAGTCTGGGATACCGGAGAATGCGAAGAGGTCGAAGTCGTGGTAATCTGCTGCGTCATTGCTGGCTCCTTTGTTTTGCGAATCGTCTGTGGGAATATTCTTTTCAGATCACACCGTTGTCTTCTCTATATATCTGTATGCATAACTCTATGCCGCGTTTTGGGAATCCGACGGCAGACACTCAGGAGGCGTCCCAAGGGCACAGTGAAGCGCCCGTGCACCCGTCAAATCCCGCATGTGAGCCTTCCCACGTTCCGGGCTATGGCGTGTCCGGCCGCGCGCGGATACGCTGGCCGCAAGTGTCGAACGGCACCCGTAACCATCAAGCGTCACATACCGAAGGGGACCATCATGACCGATACGACCAATCCGAACACCAGCAGCGCCGTTGGCGGACTGCTGAAAGGCGAGACCATTCTGGTCACGGGCGGCGCGCGCGGACTGGGCGAGGCCATCACCCGCGCGGCCGTGCAGGCCGGCGCGAACGTCGTCGTCGACTATTTCCACAGCGAAGAGAAGGCCAAGGCACTCGAAACCGAGTACGCCGGCCGGGTGACCGCGATCCAGGCCGACGTTACCAACGAGGACGACGTGGCCCGGCTGTTCCACGACGCGAAGGCCGCGCTGGGCACGCTGGTCACGGGCGTCGTCAACAACGCGCTGGTCAGCTTCTCGTTCAACGGCGACGACCGTCCGAAGGCCGACACCATCACCTGGCAGGATTTTGAGCATCAGCTGCTCGGCGCGGTGAAGGGCTCGGTCACCGTCATCCAGCAGGCGCTGCCCGGATTCGAGGAGGCCGGCTACGGCCGCGTGCTGAACATCGGCACCAATCTGTTCCAGAACCCGGTGGTCCCCTACCACGACTACACCGCCGCCAAGGGCGCGCTGCTCGCCGTGACCCGCACGTTCGCGCAGGAGCTCGGCCCGAAGAACGTCACGGTGAACATGGTCTCCGGCGGACTGCTGCGCACCACCGACGCCAGCAGCGCCACGCCCAACGCCGTGTTCGACATCATCGCCCAATCCACGCCGCTCGGCCATGTGACCACGCCACAGGAGCTCGCCGACGCCGCCCTGTTCTTCCTCTCCCCGCTCTCCCGCGCGGTGTCCGGCCAAAACCTCATCGTCGACGGCGGGTACGTCAAGGGCTGATTGGGATTTCGTAGTGTCGCGTTCCCAGCACTCGTGAGATGAAGACGCAGGCACCGAGTTCGGCACACTGCAGACACGTACCGGTAATATCAATCCCACGTGGGGAGCTGGAATGCTCCGGTGAGCGTACGTTCATGGCGAACGTACGCTCACCGGAGCCTGTCGAATGCAGTAGCCGCCGGCCGCAAGCACATTGCCCTGTTCTTATGACTTATCAGAGGATCTACGGCCTTGAATCCAGTTTCATGGCTCTTCGTATTTTGGCGTAAAAGCCAAGCCCCACCTGCAGATCCTCACAAGACCGGAACAGACTGTATGTACGCGCCATTACGAAATACTCGCGTACATACAGTCCCTCATACCCCCAAAACAGACGGTAAGTACGCAAGACCTTCGACGAGACGCGTACTTACCGCCTGTTCCGGTACCGGATAAAGACGAGATTCGGCTCCATACCCCTTCTCGACATTTCAGTGTCGGATTTCGTACGTATTTCATACGAGGTCCGACAGCCATGAGGCGAGATCCGACACCGAAACATCGAAATCCGACAGGGTCCAACGGCGCGCATGCAACATACGCGGATAAGGCCTACGTTTCTTTTACTTAACCCGGGAAAACAATAGCCGGATATTCCTGAACGAACGTACATTCACCACCGTATGTCGGATGCAGTAACCGCCGGATGCGAGCGCATTGTCCTATTTTTATGATTTATCAGGGGAGCTTTACGGACCTGAATCCAGTTTCTACCGACTATGACACCATAGTTTAAAGCATCAGCGTCACAACCTACTCATCGGCATCAATGACGCCATTCCCATTTTCATCGACGGGGATATAGCCATAGGTGTTGGAGGGATCAGGATTGTTCTCCTTGCCAAAAGGCAGGTACTTCATACCAGTGCCCATGTCAGCGTAGATTTCCGAACATGGGATAAGACGTCCCGAATTTCCGGCTGCACAATTGTAATCTTTGTATTGCTCATATCCAAGAGCATCAGCAGGCGAGCTGCCATCGGTCGTCGATTCGGTTCCCAAAGCATCATCTATCGAAGATTCGCCTTCATTGCCGGAAGTACCGTCCCCGTTATTCACAGAGGATGATTGAGCATCGTCGCTGTCACCAATCTCACAGTACACCTTTGGAAATGAGGAATCTGAAACAGCGCAACGAGCGACTGCTTTATCACTGATATTCCGGAAATCCATAGACTGAATATCCGTACCATGTTGCTTATACTCATCGAGCCCAAAACCACTTAGCTCAGTCCATAATTGAGCACCATTCAAATATGCTTCCTTACTATGAGCAGGAACACCAACCTGTTGTCGAACGCAATCCAAATCCTGTGAGATTGCAACTTTGTCGGCATATTTACTTATCGAAAATTCCACACTTGCATATGCTTTGTTTTCCGCTGAACTTATTATTACATCTTGCGTCGACGGACAATTCGCCAATATTCCCGCAACAACAGGATGTTCTTCCTCGAACTTTGCTTGCACTTCCTCTGCCTGTTGTTTTTCGCTTTCACGTTGGAAGTGTTCATACGACGGCTTTATAATAAACACCGAGGTAGCCAACACGGCCAAAATAACCAACAATCCAATAATCAATGTCTTAGCACTATTGTTCCGCGTCGGATTATTCTCATATGACTGATCAACATCAGTATCACCTTGCCCCATCACATATGAAGTAGGCGCAACGGTCTTCGTCGAGTCATTTGATTGGTGTTGTTGCTCGAAGGAATCCTCATCCCATACCGAGGTACCGCATTTTGCACAATATCGGGCATCCGGCAATAATTTCGCACCGCATTTATGACAAAACCGCGACATCTCTCACTCTTCCTCGAAAACAATATCCAAACCTTCATTCGGCTGGAAATTCCAAGTAATCTTTATCCGATCCCACTCGTCCGACAACGTTCCATCGAGAGCTCGAGTATGTAGAATCTTCGACCGTACCGACTGAGGCATCTCCAACTCGTCGAAAATACACGTAAGAATTTCGTCGTCATAGTTGTCGATTCCGTTGACGGTCAACGTATGGCCGTTGTCGGCTAGCTGAAAATACCCATATTCGCTATCGACTTCCCAAGACCATGTTTGGGAATCAATCCGGGACTCGCACCCCTGCATTGCTCGTTTCAATGGGCTGGAACGTTGAACCACAACAACGGCTATCACAAACAAGATGATTACTGCAACGGCAAGTCCGGTCTTCAACGTCTTAGGGGGAATCGAGCCTACAGTCTGCTCGATTCGCGAGGGTAACGATGGATGATTCATTGGCGTATCGAAAGGCCTCTCATTCGTCGTCTGCGAATAAGAGCGGGCATTATACGCGCCGGCATTTGACTGGGCACCGTACGCCATCTGTTGCCATGTGCGCCGACCACCTGCATGCTTCGCATCAGAAAGAGGCAGATGCGTCGACACTGGAGGAACCGGAGCCGGGCCATATGGCGGCATCGAATTTGCTGGCCCTGCTGAGCCGGAACCTGCATTATTCGGCGGCTGTATCGCCTGTCCATATCGGGTTGATTGAGGCGGCCTAGGAGACGACTGCGTTATCTCGGGAATTTTCGTTCCGCATTTTGCGCAAAACTGAGAATCCGGCAATAGTTTCGCACCGCATTTATGACAGAACATGCTCACTCCTGACGATAGAAGACGGTGCTATCGGCAATCGTCGGACCAGACGCACTGGTCCCCATCACCAGATAATCGCGGGAGGAATCCGGAGGATTGCCGGGAGCGACTGGGATGGAGAATTGGCCAACAGCATCCAGCCCCGTTCCCGCCATCACGAAGTACACGAACGTTTGAGATCCATCATCGCATCCCGCGGAACCCTGGCAACCAGCCATCAAAGATATGGGCGTCTTCGCCGAAGGAAGCGCCGGCTGTGACTGATATTGGAATCCCAAATCCGACTGGGATGCACCACCGGGAAGAGGACTGGCAATACCCGACGCAAAAGCAAGAGACCCGGGATACTCATCACCATATGTACCCGGCGTATAGCTCGGATTGGCGTTCAGACTGACGCACACACCATCCTGTCGGCAATACGTCCCAGCCAACGGAACCACGCTCTGCCCATCAACCACGGAATGCCACAGATTTACGAAATCTGTATCGGCCGATGATCCGGAAGGAGACGGGGAAGTTCCTTGATTGCCATTGCTCGTACCCGCATCATTGTTACTGGCAGCAGACTGTTTTGATGATTGTCCACCATCATCACCCTTCGTCTTAGCCGCAATATCGCCTAATGAAGGAAGACTCTTATCCAGTTCTGATAGACTTGCAATTTGCAAGTCTATCATTAATATCTTCATCAAATTTAGAAAGGTCAGGACTTGGAGTTCGTGCGCCTAAACCAATAGTCACTGTCAGAACGCCAGTTAGACCCATACTATATCCGGCAATCGTTACTTTCTTATCAGCGATATAGCATGACCTCCCTCGCTTCATACTGACATTGACACCATCGGAACGTATCTCCATACCATCCAAAGCGAACCTGTTAAAGAAATCCAACGCCTCCGATGAACCAACAGATGCAGCACCGCCAAGTTCTCTGTATAGACACGAGGCAAGATTCCCGTTCTTTTCGGTATTATCAGCATTCTCATAAGGCACATCAAACATCGCTAAAATGGCTTGCCGGTTCGGCCTATATGTCAACGAGGAAGATGCAATCTGAATTGAATCCGCCGGACTATACTCTCCATACTGACTACAATGCCGATATGTTGCAGTAAGAATATTCTGTATTCCGAACGATGGATACTGATCATGACCACCTAAATATATCCGTGAATTATTCACAATAGTCACACACAAAACCACTGCCAAAACAGCCCCAATAATCGGCGAAAGCAAAGGTACCAAGATCCACATAATCTTTTTTCCACCCGGAGATGCAAACTTCCACGATGGGTGAATCGAATCAATACCAGATAAGTCTTTTCTCACTGATTCAATCAGCACACGACTTACACCGCAATCAGACAGTCGATTACCGTCCTTGAAAACATGCTCGTTATCATATCTATCAACCGCTGCATCGAAATTGATATGAGCAGAATGCATATCATGCAACACCGATTCAGCAAAAGCCTGAGTATGATAGACTTCGGGAATTTGCACTTCGATTGGGGCGACAATCGTTTGTATTCTTTTATTCAGGTCCTCACAATGCTTGATGTAGGAGTCACTCGCACTACCGGAGGCGTCAGCTTTACGAATCTTTATCAATAAGACTATCCCGATGATCATCACCGACATAGCAACGATCTCGAACACGAGAGGCGCAATCAGATGAATAGTCAAGCCCCACCGAAGAACAGCAAAAAGACAGACCAAACCAAGCAGCAGAACAACGGGAGCGACTACGGCGCATACGAGCAGCCTCTTCCGATCACGTTTGAGAACCCGCTGATTCTCCCGGACTTTCGAAACATTGTCTTTGATTGACGCCTGCAGATTCCAAGCTTCGTACAGAGTTTGCAACAGCAGACAAGAATCATCCTCAGTCAGACCAAGCACCGTCAGAGATGCGGACCTGTCTCCATTCCTGTCGCCAGAGAAACCATTGGCATTATTCACCGTCAAAGGCGATTGCACCGCCATTTGAACGTTATCCCCAGCAGTCCCAAATTGCGATTGAGCTTCGACTTCACCGCCGGCAGTGGGGATTGACTGATTCACCGAGAGATTCCGGCCACACTTCACACAGAACTCGGCCTCTTCGGGCAACCTTGCTCCACAGAACCGGCAGTACATGAACTCCCCCAATCCTTCGACACCCCCATATTGCCATATATAGGAGGCCATATACAAAACCGAGCGGTCTTATCTTGTGGCGCATGCCGCGCAATACACCCACAGGCTCCTGGAGCCGATACGCACAGGAACTGGGGCTCAACATGCAACGGCTGCGTATAGCGCGAGACTTCTCACAGGAACACGTCGCCTACAAGGCGGGACTAAGCCGGTACACCTACCAGAAATTTGAAAAGGGCGAATCCATGCCCGGCACTCCAGCCAACCCCAGCCTGAGAAACATCATGGCCATAGCGCAGGTGCTGGGCGTCACCCTCGACGAGCTCCTGCCCGAACCTTGGCCCGATCTGCACACACGATAAAGATGAGCCAACGATTTTTCAGCTACGGTATCGGTCTTTGCAATCCAAACCATCAATGAGCCTCGAAATCCAGCGAATAGCTGGAAAATTCATCAAGCTACCGCACTCGTCGCAATCCATATCCATGAAAATCTTGCACGCACCAATATGATTGGCGTCTTTCCGTGTCTGTCATGATTTGACATCAGCAAATCATGACAGATGCCAACCTGCATTCGACCGTATTCGGTCCACACCGTCAGGCCTCGTCTCATGACTGTCGGATTTCGACATTTCGGTGTCGGGCCTCATCTCATGACTGACGGTTCTCGACATTTCGGTGTCGGATTTCGTACGTATTTCGCATGAAATCCGACAGTCATCCGTCGAGGACCGACAGGCTTGCGTCAAAATCCGACACCGAAACCTCGAAATCCGACAGTCTCGTGTCGAAATCCGACAGGGTCCAACAGCACAACACCTGCACACACGTCTTCTGACGTGCGGGCATTCCGTACCCGTCGATGTACCCACTATGGTACCTACTAAAACGCACCGTTACACACGGTTACGTAAGTGCGGGCAAAACGGCGGAATCGCAACGTTTTTCGGCATGAAAAAGGGTTTCAGGCGATTAACCTGAAACCCTAGGGGCGGATAAGGCGAGATTCGAACTCGCGGAGGGGTTAACCTCACACGCTTTCGAGGCGTGCTCCTTAGACCGCTCGGACACTTATCCATGCTGCCAACAGGCAACTTGTTCATTATGCCACAATCCGCCGACCACGCAAGTCGGTGTTTCGCACAACTGTAGAAATCCGAATGCAGAGATCCAAATTTCATGACTACCAAAATCCGGATTCCCGAATCGACATGTCGGCCAGGAATCCGACACCGAAATCACAACACGGCACACGAATCGGCCGGGCGATTCCGGAATCACCTCGCGGGGCACTTCTCATATACGAAGAAAAGCCACGCCTGTTGAGCCGGCAGAGCCACAACAGTCCGGGGCATGGCCGCCAATCGACTGGCACTCGACGTCCATGCCACACTTACGATTACCCGTTCAGCTACTCGCGCAGCCAGACGGTCATCTCGTTTTCGCCGCGGTTGGCCCAGGCGAAGTACGGGATGAGCGTGGCGGTCGTGCGCTCACGGGCGACCGGCTTGTAATCGGCGTACAACGGCGCGACGGCCGTCCTGTCGGCTGCCGGAACAGCGGCGACATCAGCGAATGCCGGAACCGCGCCGGCGGTACCGGCCGTAACAGAACCAGCCTCGGACGAATCACGAACCGTTGCATCAGCGCCAGAATCGTTAGCCTCATCGATAACGAAAGAACCGACTTTCACGCCATCATCACCCGGCACCGGCTCGCGCCACGCGGGCACCTGCAGACGCACCAATCGCCGGGACACCGAATCGACCTCACCAAGCCCCTTGTCATCCAGACCGTCGGCACCGGCGTGGAAGTCGAACTCCTCGGCCTTCACCGCAGACGGATCGGCCAGAATCGCGGCGACGTCGGCGTGCAGCAGGTGCAGGTTCGCGCCATTGTCGCGCTCCTCCGCGCAGAAGGTGACCGGGCCGCGCGTGAACGCCACCTTACCGGCGTCCTCACGCACCAACGGGTTCGCGGCAATCATGCGCACCGGCATCGGGAAGTCGAACTCGACCGTGTCACCGCTATGCCACACGCCAGACAGGTAGACGTACCCGTCGCGGACCTCACGGGTCACGCGCCCGGACGTCTCGCCAGACGCGGTCAGCGCACCGGCCGCGATTCCAGCCGCAGTGGCCGCATCACCGCCACCGACCCAACCAGGCAAGCGGAAGGCCAGCGTGAACGTCGCCTCACCGGCCGCCTCACCGGTCGCATTGCCGGTCACCTCGCCAGCCGGCGCATCAGATTCGGACGCACCGCCGACGACACCGACACCACCAACCCCGCCGGCCGTCTCGCCAGCCGCCTTACCGTCCGTCGCATCGGCCCCGGGCGCACCGGCAACACCGCCAGCTGCGTCACCAATCCCACCAGTCGCACCGGCCCCGGAACCAGCCCCACCGCCAATCCGCACGGTCGCGCGCCCGTCACCGCGCCATGGCAGTCCGGCCGCCATCTCCAGCGTCACCGGCGCGCCGCCAAGCGTCACGGTCGCCGTGCCGCCCATGTACAGATGCGTGAACAACGTCGCGCCGTCGTCGGCCACCGTGTAGGCATACTCCTGCACGGATTCCACGAGACGCGCGATATTCGGCGGGCAGCAAGCGCAGCCGAACCACTTGCGACGCACGGGCTTGACGTGCGCGAGCCGCGAATCCTTGTGGCAGGCGTAGGGGTTGACCTCCAGCGGGTTCACGTAGAAGAAGCTCTTCCCGTCAAGCGCCATGCCGGCGAGCGCGGTGTTGTACAACGCCAGCTCCATCACGTCCGCGTACTCGGATTTCGCTTCGAGTTCGAGCATGCGCCGCGCGAAGAACGCGAGCGCGATCGCCGCGCAGGTCTCGGAGTAGGCCGAATCGTTGGGCAAATCGTAGTTGTAGGAGAACGCCTCGCCATCCGTGGTGCCGCCGACGCCGCCGGTGATGTACAGCTTCTTGTCCACGATATTGCGCCACAGCCGATGCGCCGCGTCGATGAGCGAGCGGTCGCCGGTGAGTCGCGCCACGTCCGCCAGACCCGAGTAGAAGTATCCGGCGCGCACGGCATGGCCGACGGCCTCGTCCTGCTCGACGACCGGCTCATGCGCCTGATAATAGGCGTAATGATCGGCTTCCGGCCGGTATTCGGTGCCGTCCACCTTGGCGCGGGCGCGGTCCTCCTGCTCGAAATACGACGGGCGTTGGCCGCGCTCGGTGACGAAGTAGTCGGCGAGGTCCAGATACCGCCGCTCCCCGGTGGTCTCATACAGACGAACCAGCGCCATTTCGGCGATCTCGTGGCCCGGATAGCCGCGCAGCTGGCCCGGCTCACGACCGAATCGGGAGGCGACGTAATCGGCGAATCGCTCGGCGGCCTTGAGCAGCTTGTCCTTGCCTGTGCCCTGATAGTAGGCCACCGCGCCTTCGACCAGATGGCCGAAGCAGTACAGTTCGTGATGGTCCTTCAGATACGTGAAGTGGCGGTCCATGCCGTTGAGGATGTAGTAGGTGTCGAGATAGCCGTTGTCGAGCTGGGCCGCGCACACGATGTCGATGGCGGCGTCGGCGGTCCGCTCGAGTTCCGGGTCGGGGTGGTGGACGAGGCTGTAGCCCACCGCCTCGATCCACTTGGAGAAGTCGGTGTCCTGGAAGACGAAGCCGTAGAACTTGTCGGCCTCGGGGTGCGCCGGGTCCTCGGGCAGTGCCTGGAACCCACGGTAGGTGTACGTGGGCGGGACGAAATCCTTGCCCTGCTGCTCCTTGCGCGCGTTCTGCGCGGCGGCGGCCTTGAAATTATGCATGCAGTAGCTGGGCGCGGCGCCGGGCACCTGATCGTTCAGTGCGCGCCACTGGTACGGAATCACCGCCGTGCGCACGCGCTCCTGTTCCTCGCCCCAGAACGCATCATTCACGGTGACGTCCTTGAGCGGCAGGGTGTGGCTGTGCCGAATCTGGGCGGGTGTGGGCTGCGGGGAAGGGGAAGTCCCAGCGATTCCCGCCGGCGACTGGGATGGGCGTGGAGACTGGAACGATTGTGCTGACTGGGACATGGCTGCTCCTTCGCGCGGCTCCATAACGGTGTCGCATACGTTCGGCATCGGACGTAAGTAAGGGCGATTCGCGGATGACGACCATCCCATCGCCCTATGAATTCCGGCGATCGCGGAAACGCCGGATTAGCCTTCATCGTAGAAAAACCGCTCTCCCCGCGTGGTGGAGAAATCGTTGGTCAGGTAGACGAACGGAAACTGTTCAGACGGCCGGCAATCCCGCTGCCGGACCATCCGTCAAGCCCGTTCCGCCGCCTCAGCGCGGCACGCACGCCCTCGTCTGCCAGACGCGATTGTGAATCCCCGGCTGGCCATCACCACATCTGGCCGACCGCCCATCGCCCGTGAGCGCTACTCCCCCGGCACCTCCTGTCCGGGGCACGAGTGGAGCACGGCGAGCATGGCGTCCTTTTCGGCAGAGGTGACGGTGAGATGGTATTTGTCCTTGACGCCGATCTGACGGGCCACGTATTGGCAGCGATAGGCGGAGTTGGTGGGCAGCCAGTAGGCGGCCGAAGCGGAGCCCTTCTCCTGATTGGCCGGCCCGTCCACAGCCAACAGGTTGTATGGATCGTTGCCGAACTGATGGCGTTCGGCGGTGGTCCAGTCGCGGGCGCCCGACTGCCATGCGTTTTCAAGGGCCACCACATGGTCGATCTGGACTTTGGCGCTGGTGGTCCGGCCGCGCACGAATTGGATGGTCTGGCCGGTGTACGGGTCGTCCAACGTGCCGGATTCGACCGTGCACAAGCCGGCGGACTTGTAGCGCACATCGATCAGGTCACGGGCGAGCACGTCCTCGCGCGCGTCGCAGCCGTTGCCGTCGGTGTCGGTTTCGCGGAAGCCGAAGGAATCACGATCATAGCCGGACGGGTCCTGACCGTCGTCCACGGTAAGCCGGTTCAACGTGTCCGCTGCCGAACCGGTGGCCGTGTAGCCGCCGGTGATGCGTGCCGCGTCCGAGCTGACCTGCGGCAGCAACAGTCCGACGGTCACACCGATGATGACGGCAAGCACCACCAGAATCAGGATGCGCTCCAGCGGGCTCGAAGCGTTCGGACGGCGGCGGAAATGTGCGGAATTACGACGCGCCATTGATCAATCAATCCGTCAGTCAGTCCAGTCAACCAATCAATCAACCGCTCGATCAGGCGTAGGTGAAGGTGGCCGGATCGTGGCCGGCGCGCGTCGGACCGTCGAGCGCGTCAATCGCCGCATGCTCCTCGGCCGTAAGCGCGAAGCCGAACAAATCGAGGTTCTCCCGCTGGCGCTCCGCATGCACGGACTTGGGGATGATGATCGTGCCGTTCTCGATGTGCCAGCGCAGAATCACCTGCGCCGGGCTCACGCCGTGCGCCTCGGCGATGCGGGCGATGGTGCCGTCGCCGGCGTTCAGGTCGGCTCCACGAGCCATCGGCGAATACGCCTCGACGGCGATCCCCTGCTCCTTGCAGTAGGCGACAACCTCGCGCTGCTGCCACGTCGGATGCAGTTCGATCTGGTTCACGGCCGGACGCGACCCGGTCTCCTCATACAGGCGCTTCAAATCGGCGGGCATGAAGTTGCACACGCCGAGCGTGCGCGCACGTCCCTCCTCGCGCAGCTTGACGAACGCCTTCCAGGTCTCCCCGCTGCGCCAGTCGAACGGGGTAGGCCAGTGGATCATGTACATGTCCACGTAGTCGAGCTGCAGCTTGGCGAGCGAATCATCGAAGGCGCGCAACGCGGAATCGTAGCCCTGCTGCGAGTCGCGCAGTTTGGTGGTGACCCACAGGGTCTCGCGCTTGGCGCCCGTGTTGTAACCGGTGGCGGCGAGCGCACGACCCACACCGGCCTCGTTGTTGTAACCGGCCGCACCGTCGATGTGGCGGTAGCCGGCCTCGAGCGCGGATTCCACGACCGGCGTGACCCCGTCATCGTCGATGCGCAGCACACCGAGCCCGATCTGCGGGATGGAGTGGCCGTCCTTCAGTGCGATGTCCGGCACGTTGGCTGGGTTGATGTGACCGTTGGTCATGATTGCTGCTCCTTGTGCTGCGTTATGCCGCGTCCGGTTGGCGGCCGGTTGCGCTTGCGACTACACGCCACTGTACACGCTGTGCCTGCTGGCCGGCCGTCACCGTGTGGACGCCCGTGCGACGACCCGCGACTCGCAGGTCAGCAGTTCGGGCTTGGAGACACGTCCGTGGATACGTCCGAGAATGCGGTCCACTGCGGTGGGGGCGGTCCAATCGAGCCTGGAATCCATGGAAGTCAGCGGAATCTGGAGGTATGGGGCCTCTTCGTTGTTGTCGAAGCCAATCACCTGTACTTGGCCCGGCACCTCATAGCCCGAGGTGCGCAGCGCGGTGAGCGCGCCGATGGCGAGCTGATCGTTCAGCGCCACCACGCCGTCGAACGGTACGCCGGAGTCGATGAGATGCTGTGTCACGCGGGCGCCGGCGCCGATGGTCCAGTCCTGATCGGTGACGCCGATCAGTCGCGGGTCGATGGACAGCCCACGGCGATGCGTCTCTTCGATAATTCCTCGCAAACGCAACTGGGCGTTGCCTTCCACGACCTTGAGCAGCGCGGATTCGTCGTAGGTACCGCGCGCGCCCACCACAGCCAGATGCCGGGAGCCGTGGTCATAAAGGTATCCGGCCGCGGTGGCGGCGGCCCCCACATCGTCCGGAGTCACATGGTCGGCGATGTCCCATGTGGTACGCGCGCCGACGATGACCAAGGGGAAAGCGACCTTGAGATCGTCGGGCGAGATGGTCTCCACCTCGCTCATCGACAGAATCATGCCGTCGGATACCGTGGAATTGAATTTCCTCAGCAGGTCGCGGGCGCCCTTGGCCGAGCCTTCCGCGTATGTGGTGACGTATACGGAGTAGTCGCGCCGACGCGCCGCATCGATGATGCGATTGGCGAGCTCGGCCAGATACGGCGGGGTGAGCGAGGGCACGGCGAGGGTGATGAAACCGGTGTGGTCCCGATTGAGGTTGCGGGCCGCCACATTGACGCGGTAGTCGAGATCCTTGATGACCTGTTCGACTTTGGCGCGTGTTTCGTCGGTCATGCGACCGGAGCCGTTGATCACGTTCGAGGCGGTCTTGAGCGACACCCCGGCCGCCTGTGCCACGTCGCGCAAGGTGGCACGTTTCCGACCCGGCCTTACCTCACTCATGATGCGTGTACTCCTTGTGCCCACCGCCTATGCTGACTTCGCCATTCTACCCGCCCTTATTCCTGCCGGTGCACGGTTCTGGTGACGAGGATGGCGTTGCGCCGCAGCAGCCAGCCGTCGGCGACCCCGGTGATATCGATGCCATCGGCAATGTCGCCGGCCGACCCGCTTGGGCTGCGACTGCACCGGTGGGCGATGATCGGTTCGCCCGGCACGTCGTGAACGGCGACGGATTCCTTGGCTCGATTCATGTAGAAGTCGAAGCGCACGGCGCCGTCCGCGGATTCGCGCACGGTGTGGAGAATGCGAGGGGCGGGAGCGTTGGCGCCCGCCGCGTCCTCCGAGGGGACAGCGTTCGCGGTCGCAGCCGTCGGCCCAGCCGCGTCGCCATAATCTCCCGGCTTGACGCATGCGGGTTCGCCGAACCATGGCAGGCCATCCGCAGCGGCGGCAAGTCGCGCGATGGCATGACGGTCGAGGTCACAGCCCACGTAGATGGCGGCACCTTGCCCATAGGGGTGACTGGTGATGGCCGGCACGCCGTCGAGCTCCCAATCGGAGGCCGCGTCGCCGGCGTAGGTGGCCATTATGGTCGTGTCGGGCGCCGTGGAGGTCACGTCGTTCTGCCATAGGTGGGTTTCGAGACCGTTGGACAGGCCAATCGTCACGGGTTCGCCTTCGGCTTCCGTCCCGAGAATGTTGAATTCCTCGCTGCGGACGCCAAGCATGTCGCGTAGAAGTCCGTCGCCGGCGCCGGGATAGCCGCCGAGTCCGGCGTGGAAGTGCTCGTCAACCAGCCCGGTGGCATACCCGACCACCACGTTGCCGCCAGCACGCACGAAATCGGCGATGCGGCGCACGTCCCGTTCGGAGAGCACCAGCACGGTAGGCAGGATGATGGTCTTGTACCCGCTCCAGTCATAGGCGAGGGGAACCACGTCGGCGCGGCGGCCGACGTCGAGGAGCCCCCGGTACCAGTCACGCACGTCATGCCAGTGGCTGAGCTTCATGCTGGGCAGCGTCTGGGAGCGGATGGCCCACTCGGATTCGGCGCTGAACAGGATGGCCGTGCCGGCACGCCTGAGTTCGGTGCCCTGCACGCCGGCCCGGGAAAGGGTCTCCAACGCCTCGCCGAGTTCGCATACGCCGCGGAACACCTTGGAGTCGGCACCGGCGTGGGGAACCATGGCGGAGTGGAACGCCTCGGCGCCCGAGGAGGACTGCCGCCATTGGAAGAAGTTGATGGCATCGGCGCCCATGGCCACATGGGCCAGACTGTCGCGCACGAGCTCGCCGGCGCGCTTGCGCGTGTTGAGCGGCTTCCATTGGACCGCGGAGGTGGAGTGTTCCATCACGTACCACGGCCTGCCGCCGGAGAGCGAATCCATGAGCGCGTCCGAGCAGGCCAGCTCGTCCAGATGGGATTCGCCTTCGTGGAAGTAGTGGTCGTTGGATACGAAGTCTACCTCTCGGGCCCACTGCGCATAGTCCATCGTGCACTGGTCGGTGGAGACCATGAAGTTCGTGGTGAACGGCTTGTCGGGGCAGATCGCCTCGATCGCGTCGCGTTCGGCCTTGTAGAAATCGAGGAGCATGTCGTTGCCGAAGCGCTCGAAATCAAGCTGTTGGGGCGGGTTGACCATCGCGTCGCCACCCATGTGGCGTGGCAGCAGCACCTCGTCGAACGAGTTGACGTGCTGGGACCAGAAGGCCGTGCCCCAAGCCTCGTTGAGCGCCTCGATGGTGCCGTATTTCCGCTCGCACCACAGACGGAAGGCCTTGAGCGCGTCATCGGAGTAGTCGTACCGGTTGTTCCAGCCGTACTCGTTGCCCATATGCCATGCGGTGACGGTCGGGTTGTCCCGGTAGTGCTCGGCGAGCCTGCGGCACAGGTCCAGCGCGTACTGCCTGAACACCGGGCTGGTGGGACGCCAGCTCTGGCGGGAGCCCGCATTGACCACATGCCCGTATTTGTCGATCGGCAGGACTTCGGGGTGCGTCTCGTACAGCCACAGGGGCGCGGCGGCGGTGGCCGACGCGAGGTCCACGGCGATGCCGGCCGCGCCGAGCTGGTCGATGACCGAATCCAGCCAGTCGAACGTGAATTCGCCTTCGCGCGGTTCGATCCTATCCCAGCTGAAGATCGCCAACGCCACCGTGTTCACCTTGGCCTCGCGCATGAGACGAATGTCCTCGGCGACCATCTCGTCCGGCCACTGGTCCGGATTGTAATCACCACCGAACGCGATGCCGCGTCCCGACTCCGTCAGCAGAGCCGGCCATCTGAACGGCCTACGAGCAGTCATATCGATCAAATCCTTATTGTCTACCGGCTCGTGGCCGGTGTGGGTTTGCGTTTTACGCACCCTGCTGGGCGTCTACGAAACTCCCCTCAGTTTCCCTGACTCCCCTCTGTGAGAGGGGGAGCTGTCGTCGCAGGCGACTGAGGGGAGCCTGCTGCGGGAAGCCCGCCTACGCGGGGCCTATTCCTTGACGGCACCTGCGGCGAGGCCGGACTGCCAGTACTTCTGCAGGCACAGGAACGCGATGACCAGCGGGATGATCGTGATCAGCGAGCCCGTGATCACCAGGTTCTGGATCGCCTGACCACCCGCGGTGGACGCCTGGTCCTTCCACTGGTTCAGGCCGATCGTCAACGGATACCAATTCGAATCCTTCAGCATGATCAACGGCAGGAAGTAGTTGTTCCACGTCGCCACGATCGTGAACAACGCCGTCGTCACGATACCCGGAGCCAACAGAGGCAGCGAGATCTGGAAGAAGGTGCGGAACTCTCCGGCGCCATCCACACGGGCGGCCTCGAGAAGCTCATCCGGCACGGCCTGATCGGAGAAGATCCACATCAGGTACAAGCCGAACGTGGAGACCAGCGAGGGGATGATCATGGCCCACGGCGTGTTGGTCAGATTCAGCTTGGCGAACAGAAGGAACTGCGGCACGGCCAGGGCGATGCCCGGCACCGAGATGGCGCCGATGATGATGGCGAACACCGCCTTGCGGCCCGGGAAGCGGAACTTGGCCAGCGCGTAGCCGCCCATGATCGCCAACAGGGTCGCGCCGCCAGCGCCCACCACCACGTACAGGATCGTGTTGATGAGCCAACGGGCGAAGATCCCCTCCTGGTAGGTGAACACCGTCACGATGTTGTCCCACAAGGCGAACGACTTGCCGAAGCCCAAACCGAACGTCGAGGTGAAGTCCGCCTGCGTCTTCGTCGCGTTGATCACCAGGTAGACGAACGGGAACAGGCAGTACACCGCGAAGATCGCACACACCACCGTCATCAGGGTCGAACGGCGGGGGTTGTTCACGTTCGCGAACCCGGCCTTCGCGCTCCTCCTGCGCTCCGCCGTCTCATCACGCGCGATGCGCTTCTGACGCTCACGCTCCGCCTTTTTCGCGGCCCGCTCCTGGGCCCTCAACTCCGCATCCGTCAAACGGGCGGAGGCGCCCGTAGTCGCAGCACTCATCACGCACGCTCCTTCACCATCGCACGAACAACCTTGACCATCGCAACCGGAACAGCCATGCACATCATCACTTCATCTGCTCCTTCATGCTGTTCAGCTGCACCGCGTACGCGATCGCCATCGTGATGACCGCCATGGTGATAGCCAGGGCCGCCGCGTAGTTCGACTGGTTGCCGGTGAAGCTCAGGTTGTAGGCGTACATGTTCGGCGTGTAGTACGTCGTGATCGCATTGCCCGGCACCATGTTCTGCAAAATGCTCGGCTCGTTGAACAACTGGAACGAACCGATGATCGAGAAGATCACCGTAATGGCCAGCGAGCCCCTGAGCTCCGGCAGCTTGATCGACTTCACGATCTGCCACTCGCTCGCGCCGTCGATGCTCGCCGCCTCGTACAGCGAATGCGGGATCGTGCTCAAAGACGAGTAGAAGATCAGCATGTTATAGCCCGTGAACTCCCACGTGTTGATGTTGCCGATCGAGGCGAGCAGCACGCTGGGCTTAAGCACGTCGATGTTGGTGCCGAGGAAGTCGTTCAGGGAGCCAACCAGACCGTACTTCGCGCCGTACACGAAACCCCAGATCATGGTGGACACCACCGCCGGCACCGCGTAGGGCAGGAACGTGGAGATGCGGAAGAACTTCGTGCCATGCAGCTTCATCGAATCCAAGGCCAGCGCCATCGCCGCCGCCAGGAACAACATGATCGGCACCTGCACCACCGTGAACAAAGCCACGCGCCCCACCGAACTCCAGAACTGCTGATCCACGAACAGGCGGGTATAGTTTTCGACCCCGACGAATTTCGTGCCGCCCACCATCTGCTTCTTGAAGAACGAGATATAGATGGCGTACACGATCGGCACGATGAACACGAACACGAACACCACCGCGAACGGCCACATGAACTTCCAGCCACGCCAATCCGCCTTATGCTTGTTCACCCGCGCCTCGGATGTGTGACTGGCCGCCAATTCGGGCAGAAGGCCCGTTGCGGACTGCGGCCGAAGACCGGGAACCACTGTTTGTTCGGACATAATCGATGTTTTCCTTACAACATTCTTGTCGTAACCCGGCCCATTCGACGTTCCGGGCATGGTGAAGGCGGGGACACTGGGGAGCATCCCCGCCTTCGATTGGACGGCGGCCGAGCGAGAGGAGATGGGCCCGACCGCGGGCCTTGTGCGCGAATCTGCCGTCAGGGCAGACGCTGGGGAGGGAGAGGGACCGGACCGCTACGAATCTGCAGCCCGCGTCATGGAACCGCCCTACTTGACGGTGACGGTGTATCCCTGATCCTTGCCCTGCTGGGCGAGCTTGTCGCCGTAGTTCTTCAGCGCCTGCTCGAGGGTGATCTCCTTGGAGTAGGCCTTGGAGACCTCGTCACCGTACGCGGACTGGGCGAACGGGTTGTACGGCAGGTACTGGAACTTCTCGGTCGGGCGCTGGGCCGCCGCGGAGAGCACCTCGTTCACGTTCTGGCCGCCGAAGTAGTCGTTGGTCTTCTTGTTGGCCTCGGTGGTCGGATCGACGAAAGCGTCGGACTGGAGGATCTTCTTCAGGGACGGGAAGGTGCCGGTGTCGGCCATGGTCTGGGCGCCTTCACCGTGGGTCAGGTACTCGACGAGCTTGTAGGCGGCGGCCTGGTTCTTGGAGAGCTTGACGACCGCGAGCGCGGAGCCGCCGTCCTCAGCGGAGACCTCCTGGCCTTCCTCCCACTGCGGCAGCTGGGCGACGCGCCAGTTGCCGGCCTGGTCCGGAGCGCCGGACATGAGGTTGATCGGCATCCAGGCGCCGATGGTCAGGGAGGCGATAGTGCCGTCGTTGAGCTCGCGGTTCCAGTCGTCCGACCAGTTCGGGGTCTTGGTATCCACGAGATCCTCGTCGATGAGCTTCTGGACGAACTTGATGTAGCGCTGCATGCCCTCGTCCTTGGTCATGTCGATGGTGATGTTCTCGCCATCAACGGTCCACGGCTTGGCTCCGGCCTGCCAGATCTGGGCGGTGAAGGGCTGGTAGTCGTTCGACGTGCCGGCCAGATTGGTGATGTAGGAGCCGGTGGCGCGAATCTTCTTGGCGGCCTCGTAGTAGTCGTCCCAGGTCTTGATGGACTCGCCGTCCACACCGGCCTTGTCGAAGACGGCCTTGTTGTAGAAGAACATCTCGGGGCCGGAATCGATCGGCAGCGCGTACGGCTTGTTGTTGTACTGCAGCTTGTTCCACGGACCGGCGGCGAAATCGTCGGCCAGCTTGTCGGCACCGAACTGGCTCAGGTCCACCAGACCGTCCGTGACGGCGAACTGGGTGACGGTCGGGTCCTCGAGCATGACGACGTCCGGGGCGCCGTTGCCTGCGGCGATCGCGTTGGACAGTGCGGTGGAGGTCTTCTCGGCCGTACCGGTGTTGTTGAACTTGACGGTGATGCCGGGGTTGGCCTTCTCGAAGTCGGAGAGGATCGACTTCATCGAGTTGCCGGAATCCCAGCCCCAGAACACAAGCTCTGCCTTGTCGGCGTCACCCTGGTTGGCGGTGGTGTCGCCGTCATTGCTGCCTCCGCAGGCAGCGAGTCCGATGAGCGCGGCCACGGCCACGGCCGCCGCGATGGCCTTCTTGGTGTTGCGCATGTTGTCTCCTTCCGTATCGGCGGAACCGTTCTCTCACCCCACCGGGTCTTCCCGGAGGACCGGCCGTGCCGGACGCGACGCGGAACAGGACACTGCAATGGCCTGCTTCACACACGGTGAGCGAATGTTCCTCCAATCGCCTTCCTTTGGGTGTTTTCATTGGTACACCCGTGTACCAACACCGACAATGATACACCTGTGTACCTGTTTGTCAAAGTCACTGCGAAGATGCCGCATTCGGCGTGTCGCGTGGAATCCTCGCACACTCCGCGAAAACGGTCGCCTAGTATGGGCACGTATCCCCCATAGCTGCGTTGAGAGGAAGAGAGCATATGGCGGGGCTGTTTCGGACTGCCACACATCAGCGGAATCCTTTGGGAACGACCATACGCACCCAAGGGTCGGGCAAGTACACCTTCGGCCTGGCGCTGAGCGCGGGCCTTGCGGGTCTGTTATACGGGTACGACACGGTGTCCATTTCCGGCGCCATCGAATTCCTGCGGGCCAAATACGGACTGGACACCCTGATGGAAGGTTTCGTGATCTCCTCCATCATGCTCGGCGCCGTCATCGGCGCGGCGACCGCCGGCTTCCTGTCCGACAAGTTCGGCCGGCGGCGCATCCTCATCATCGGCGGCGCGTTCTTCTTCGTCGCGGCGATCTGGAGCGCGCTGACCGTCAGCCCCATCGATCTGATCGCGGCGCGTATGGTCGGCGGCTACGGCATCGGCCTGACCGCGGCGCTGGCCGTCACCTATATCACCGAATCGGCGCCGACCAACATCCGCGGACTGCTTTCCTTCTCCTATCAGATGCTCGCGGTATGCGGCATCTTTCTGACCAACGTCATCAACTACATCATCGCCTCCTATGGCACGAACGACTGGGATGTCGACACCGGATGGCGTTGGATGCTCGGGCTCGGCGCGATTCCGGCGGCCGCGTTCCTGCTGGCGATGATGGCCGCCCCGGAAAGCCCGCGCTTCCTCATCCAAGCGGGCAAGACCAATGAGGGATTCGCGGTGCTCGAGCACATTCTCGGCACCGAACGGGCACGTCTGCGCACCGACGACATCAGCGCGTCGGTCAAGCTCGAGAACGAGATGTCCCACGAATTCCATGATCTGTTCCGTCCCGGACTGCTCAAGGCGCTGGTCATCGGCATCTTCCTCGCCGTGGCCAACCAGTTCGTCGGCATGAACGCCATCTCCTATTACGGCCCGGTGATGTTCGCGGACATGGGATTCGGCGGCGACACCGAATTCCTCGCGGCCGCGAGCGTGGGCGGCGTGGAACTGGTCGCCACGGTCATCGGCATGTATCTCATCGACACGTTCGGGCGCAAGCGGCTTATGGAAGTGGGCGCCAGCCTGATGTGCCTGTTCGCACTGTGCATATCCGCCTCCTATCTGACAGGCAGGCCGCTGCTCACGCTCATCTTCGTGATGGCGTTCACCGCATCGTTCGCGTTCTCGATGGGACCGATCCCGTGGATCGTCATTCCGGAGCTGTTCCCCACCTATCTGCGCGGCCGCGCCACCGGCCTGTGCGTGATGTGCCTGTTGTTCGCCAACTGGGTCATCGCCCAGTTCACGCCGATGATGCTCGATGGTCTGGGCGGCGGCGTCTCGTTCGCGATCTTCGGCGCTTTGGATCTGATGTGCCTGTTCGGCATCGTCCTGCTGGTGCCGGAAACGATGGGACGCACGCTCGAGGAGATCGAGCATCTGTGGCAACCGAAAACGAAGTTGGCTTCGGCGCGGTACGCCCTCAGCTCGGCCGACGCGAACATCCGTCACGCCGAGGCGACGCTGCGGCGCATCGAAAACGAACGTGTGCAGGCCATGGGCATCATGACCGCCGCACAGCATGCGCGCATCGCGGCACAGCAAAAGATCTTCGACATCGAGACTGCGGCGCGGCGGGCAGAGGCACAGGCGCAGGCCGAAGCCGAGGGGGCACAGGCGCAGGCCGAGGGGGCACAAGCCGAGTCCCAAGCGAAGGCTCAGGCCAAGGAGGCGCGGCTCGAAGCCATGCGGGGCCAGCGGACCAAGGCCGTCCGCGCGCGGTCAGCCGAACCTCAGACCGAACTCCAGACCGTGCGGCAGGGCGTGCGGCAAATGGCACGACAGGCCATCGCCGGCGTACGTACAACGGATGCCGGCGCCACGGACGCCCTGACTGCGGCGGAACACTCACCCACCGGCGCCCGATCCGCGCAGTCCACGCAGTCCACGCAATACCCGTCCGACGACGCCACATTATCCGCACACGAGCGTTCCACAGCGGGCACGACACAGTCCTCGATACCCGGAAACTCCATGAATTCCGCGGATTCCCCTGATTCCGCAATTGCCGCGGAATCGGCCGCGCACACTGCGGCAATCGAGGAGGCTGCGGCGCGCGCGGCGGTCGATGCTCTTGCCGATACACTGCCCGATGACCTGTCCATGTTCCTCAAGCGGTCGAGCACGCGTCTTCCCGCGAGCGAGACCTACAGCATTGCCGGCACCGACAGCACCGGCGACGTCGACAATTCCAGTGGTGTCTCCGAACTTGGCGTCTCTAACCGCGAAGCCAGCCACAATGCCAGTCACAGTGACGGTTTCGATGCCATGCTTGACGCCACCATCACCCGATCTGCCGATGCCACACGACGGACCTCGATATCGTCGGTCGAACGTTCCCAGGATATCGATTCAACGCGCGGCGTACTGCTGCCCACCGGCAACAGGGACTATGACGGACAGTCCTATTCCGAGACGGAAGACGACCGCGAAGCCCGCGCCATCGATGCGGCCCTTGACTCGCTGGACGCACTCATCAAGGCATAGGCTCATTAAAGCTTAGATAGTGACTATTAAAGAAGTCCCGATACCCACACGGTATCGGGACTTCCGTCTTTTCCGCATCCCAGACACAGGCATCCGATACCGGAACACTGCATCGGGGAGCCCGAACGGTTAGTGAACCGCCTGCGTAGAAGGCCTTAAGAGGTCACATCTGCAGCACGCGGTCGGCGATACGCATGGCGGACTCGCGGTGGGAGACGAGGACCACGGCCGCGCCGGAACCGTCACCGAACTCACCGGAACCCTCACCTGTCCTACTGGAACCATCACCAACCGCGCCGGAACCATCACTTGCTCCATCGGAACCAGAACCGGAACCGGCACCTGCCCCGCCGTCAGCCAGCGCATGAATCGACCGCAGGATGATGGCCTCGTTGAGCGCGTCAAGCCGACTCGTCGGCTCATCGAAAAGCACGAGCTCGGCGTGACGCAGGAACACGCGAGCCAGTCCGATGCGCTGTCGTTCACCCTCGGACAGCCGGTCGCCGAGCTCGCCCACCTGGGTGTCGAGACCATCCGGCAGGGAATCGATGAGGTCAAGCACCGAGGCCTTGGCAAGGGCCTCGCGCAACACACCGTCATCCACACCCCGCTCAATCTGCGGTTCCGGCAACGCGATGAGCAGGTTGTCGCGGATCGTACCGTCGAACAGATGCGTCTCCTGACTCATCATCGCCTGCATATGGCGGCGATGGTGGGCGTCAACTTCGGGCAGCGGCATGCCGGAGAGCAATACCCGGCCGCGCTGCGGGTCCCAGTAGCGCATAAGCAGTTTGAGCGTCGTGGACTTGCCTCGGCCGGACGGCCCCTGAATGCCGAGCACGCCGTGACGCGGGATGTCCAGCGCGAAGTTGTCAAGGATGGCGGTGCCGGAGGCAGCGGTCCCCGCCGCCGCAGCATCATGCGGCGAGACAGACGAAGCAGCATCCGGCCGCGGATACGCGAAGGTGACATGGTCCAGCGTCATGCCCGCGTATTGAGGGGTGGCGATGCCGGTTTCGACCACGGCCGGAGCCTCGTCCATGATGCCGAACAGGCGGCGCGCGGCCGCGAACGTCTGCGTGAGGTTCGCCGGCAACGCGCTCAGGGCCAGCATCGGGCCGAAGGAGCTGACGAACAGCACGAATGCGGCGGTCAACGCGGGGATACGGTGCGGGTCGGCGGAGGCCAGCGCAATCACCACGGCGACGGCGATGGCGGTGAGCAGGAACACCAGCAGTCCGCCGATGCCGGCGAACCGACCGTTCACGCGGCTCAGCTTGGCGTGGTCACGCCACAGAGCGCGCGTGCGCTCCTCGATGGCCTGCGCGCGCTCCTCGCCGCGACCAAATCGGATGATTTCGTCCAGACCACGCATGTCGTCGAGCATCACGTTGTCCAGCTGGCCGGCCGCACCGCGGATGACCGGGCCCAGATTGTGCACACCGGTGGCGAAGAACCGCGGTATGACCACGCCGATGATCAGATGGGACGCGATGAGCATCAGAGCCATCCACGGATTGAGCGTGGCGATGACGATGGCGTACACCACGGTGGTGGTCACGGCGATGACGACCGGGCTGATGGTGTGCGCGAAGAAGATCTCCAACAGTTCCACGTCGGTGGTGAGCATGGCGATGAGGTCGCCCTTGCCCTTGCCGGCGAGCTTGGCCGGAGCGAGTCGCCGCAATGCCGCAAACGCCTTGGAACGGAAGAGCGCGAGCAGGTGGAAGGCCACGTTGTGGTTGAGGTACTGCTCCACGTATCGGGTGACGCCGCGCAGCAGCGCGCAGACGATCATGCCGCCCACGGCCGGGCCCACGCCCATGCCCCACACCGGGTTGCCGGCGAGCGCGAATCCCGCGATGATGCCGAACACCGGCAGGAACGTGGCCGCAAGATGGCCGATGGAGCCGGAGACGGAGGCCGCCGCCATCAGTCTGGCCAGCGGCGTGGCCTCCTTGAGGAGCCTGCCGACCACCTGAGTGGTGGTCAGCGCAGGCGGATTCGCCGCCGAAGTGGGTTCAGGCCGCTCGGCAGCTGGGGCCGCGTCCGCGTCATGTGACGGGGCTTGAGCCGGCTGGGAGGCGACGGGCGACTGCGAGCCTGCGCCTACGGCCGCGTGCGCATGGCCAGAGCCTGCGCCTACGGCCACGGCCGCATGGCCGGATTCCGCAGCGACGACCGAGTCGGAGGACGGCCGGAGGACATGACCGGAACCGTCATCCACGCCGAGGCGATCCTGCGAATCCGCAACATGGCTTCCGATCGCATTGGTGTCGGCGAAGTCGAGGCCGGGGATGCGTCGGCCGCCGGCGAACCGTTCGATGTCGGCCTGCGTGTCGTACAGCTTGGCGTATGCGCCGCCGGCGGCCATGAGCTCGTCATGCGTGCCGGTCTCAACCGAACGCCCGTGCTCGAGCACCACTACCTGATCGGCATGCTCCGCATTGGCCATGCGATGGGTGATCATGATGACGGTCTTGCCGCGCTGTTGCGCCAGTTCGCGGATGGTATCGAGAATCATCGCCTCGGATTCGACGTCCACGCTGCTGGTGGCTTCATCGAACACGAACACCGGGGAATCGTGCAGCAGCGCGCGGGCGATGGCGATGCGCTGTCGTTGCCCACCGGACAGATTGGCGGCATCCGGTTCGATAGTCATATCGAGGCCGGCCGGCTGCCGGCGCACGAAGTCGGCGATGCGGGCCTGTTCGAGCGCGGCCCACAGTCGGTCATCAAGCGCGGACGTCGTGGCATCACCGGCAGGCAGTGCCATAAGCAGGTTCTCGCGCAACGTGCCGGCGAACAGGTGGCTGCGAGCGCCAATCAACGTGACGGATTGCGCCAGCGTCTCCCCCGACAGCTCGGACACCTCCACGCCGCCCAATGCGAGCGAGCCATGGTAGCCGATGAGTGAGCCGGCGAGCAGCGCGGCGGCCGTGGACTTGCCGGAGCCGGAGACGCCGACGATGGCGGTGAACCGGCCGGGACGCGCGGTGAACGTGATGTCGGCAAGGGCCGGGGATGCGGCGGATGCAACGGACGCGGCTGACTCGGGCTTGCCGGAGTCATTGTTCTTGGCGCTTGCCGCCGCATTGGCATCACGCTTGGCCTTGGTTCCAGCGCCAGAACCATATGAGAACCCGACATGATCGAACGCGACGGTCAGGCCGTCTCCATCACCATCGCCATCATCGGCGTCGGCCGGCAACGTGGCGGTGCCATGCTCGGGTTCGGGGGTGTCGAGCAGCGCGAAGATGCGCTTCGTGGAGGTCATGCCGTTCATCGCCACGTGGAAGAACGAACCAAGCTGGCGCATCGGGATGAAGAACTCGGCGGACAGCAGGATGATGAACAGCAAGCCGGTGAGAGTCAGCGGGAAGCCGGCACCAAACGGCATCAGGTAGTGCAGCCCATAGGCCACGTACGCGAGCGGGCCGTTCAGGTCGGCGGCCCACATCATCGGCGACCAGACCGTGCCGGGCTGGTAGGCGCCGTTGGTGTGGGCGTACTGCCACAGGGCCACGCCGATGCCTGCCGCCGCGCCGCCGTACGCCACGACGTCCATGGCCGTGAGGGAGCGCAGCTGGATCTGCAGCACGCGCATGGTCATCACGCGGAAGCCTTCGGCCTTCCGGTCCATGTCGGCGGCCGCGTGGTCGTCGGCGTCGAAGTTCTTCAGGGTTTCCAGGCCCTGCAGATTGTCAAGGAAGGCGGCACCCATGTCGGTGTAGCGGCCCCAGTATTTCTTGAAGGCGCGTGCGGCGGTCATCGAAACCATGCCGGTGACGATGATGATGAGCGGCGCACACAGCAGCATGGTCAGCGCGGAGGGCATGTTGATGGGCGCGATGACGATGAATAGCGTAATCGGCGCGAGAATCGCGTAGAAGAACTGCGGCAGGAACAGTTCGAAGAAGCTCTGAATCTGTTCGACGCCCTCGCCGGCGGACTGGATCACGTCGGCGGTGGTCACGCGGGACTTGTAGGACGGCCCGAGCGCGATCATCTTGCGGTACAGCTTGGAACGCAAAGCGAGTTTGACCCGCTCGGCGGCCTCGGTGCCGAGCCGCGCCGACCAAGTGGTGGCGGCGTAGCGGACGAGTGCGCAGACGATGAGCATCGCCACGTAGATCATGAGGTCGCCGGCCATCGGCGCAACGGCGACGCCGGGCACATCGAACAGATTCGTCGGGCAGTCGGCCGGCGACGCGGCGTCACAGGCGAACATGTGCGGGTCGGCGGCGGTGAGCAGCCCCTGCAGCAGCATGACCACGCCCACCATGAAGCCGATATTGGCGAGCAGGCTGACCCACATCAGCGCCACTTTGCCGGCCACCAACCGGCCGATTCCCGGCGCGATCTGGAATAGTCGTTTGTCGAACATTGTTCCCCTCATCATGTCTGTGCCGGCGCACCTCGCGGCGCGCAATCCTATGCCACACTATGCGAAAGCCTCTCGGGCGCGCAAGGGCATTGCGCCAACAGCGCCATCGGATGCGTCCGATCGGCGTGACGAGCGACTAATCCCGTGACGTTCGCCGCGTTCGACTCATTCGCGCAACGCCGTCACCTTGATATGCCACAGATATGCCACAGATACGCCGCACAGACTTGTCATACGAAAAACCGCCTGCGCAAGGCCACCATAAGCGATGGCTTCACACAGGCGGTGACCAGTGGTCCGTCTCACAATTGTCTGAGTGGTTACCGCCCCTCTGGCGAGGGGCTGGCAGAAGCTGACTGGGAAAGCGAGACAGCGGCCGAAGCTCTCAATTATTAGTAGCAGACCACTGGATGCCGAATGAACACTATATGGGCGTCGCCTGAGCGCGGCGCACCGGCTCAGCGCCGCTTCTGCGCGGCGACCAGCGCCTCGGCGGCGGCCTTCGTGGCGATCGCGCGTTCCTTGGCACGACGGGCGCGGGCCAGCTCGGCCTCAGCCGCCTTGATATCGGCCTCGGCCTGCTTGAGATCGGCAGTGGCGCGCACCACCTCAAGCTGCGCGTTGGACTGCTTCTCGTCCTTCGGCTTCCACAGTTCGGCGATCTCCTCGAGCGTCTTGTCCTTGGTTTCCGGCACGAAGGTGATCACGCCGACGAAGCAGATCAGGTTGGTGCATGCGAACACCAGGAAGGTGCCCATGCCGCCGATGCCGTTGATGAGCATCGGGGTGAACTGGCCGATGGCCCAGTTGGTAGCCCACAGGAACACCGTGCAGATGCCAGTGGCGCGTCCACGCAGGTAGGTCGGGAACAGCTCCGGAATCATAATCCACGGAATCGGGCCCATTGAGAACGCGAAGCAGGAGGTGAAGCACATCACGAAGATGAGCATGAGCAGCTGGTAGTTGTTCGCGTAGGAGAAGGAAATGCCGAGTGCGAACAGCACCATGAGTCCGGAACCCACGGCCATGAGCTTCTTACGGCCGGCCGTATCGATGAGATACATGCCCACCACGGTGAACACGAGTTCGATGCCGCCCACGAGCGAAGAGGCCAGGAACTCGGTGTTGCCACCGAAGCCCATGTGGGAGAACATGACCGGGCCATAGTAGGAGATGGCATTCATGCCGATGGCCTGGTTGAAGATAGCCAGGAAGATGCCGATGAGCAACGCCTTGCGCAGGCCGGGCTTGAACAGATCGGAGAAGCTGGCGTTGGCCTCGCGCTCGGACTTGATCTGCAGCTGGATCTCCTCGACGTCGCGACGGGCCTTGTCCGAACCGTTGATGCGCTCGAGCACCTTGTAGCCCTCTTCGACGCGGCCGGCCTGCACGAGGAAGCGCGGCGACTCCGGGGAGAACCACAGCGCGACCACGAAGATGGCGGCCGGGATGGCGCCGATGCCCAGCATCCAGCGCCAACCGAAGTCCACGCCCCAGTCATGGCTGCCGGAAGAGGCGATGAAGTAGTTGATGACGTTGGTCAGGAAGATGCCGGAGATCGTCAGCAGCTGGTAGGCGGAGGTCAGGGCGCCGCGGATGTTGGTCGGGGCGGACTCGGTGATGTACGTGACGGCGAGCGCCGCGGCCAGACCGATGCCGATGCCGCCGATCACACGGGCCAGAATCAGCGTGAACGGGCTGAACGTGAAGGCGCTCCACAACGCGGCCACGAAGAAGAACGCACCGCCGAACATGAGGATCTTGCGGCGGCCGTACTTGTCGGACAGGAAGCCGGAGAAGCCGGCGCCAATCACGCCGCCGATCATGATGGAGCTGATGACCAGGCCCTGCAGCGCCGGGCTCAGCGCGTACTTGGTCTGGAGGAAGTCGATGGCGCCGGAGATGGACACCGTGTCGTAGCCGTAGAGCAGACCGGCCAGACCTGCGCTCAACGCCAGACCGACGATGTAGCGACCGGAACCGCGGCGCTGGTGGTCGTCCTCTTCTTCAACCGTTTGAACGGACTCACTTGCGGATGTCACTTGACTCACGGCAGTAACCTCGTGTTTCTTTCTTCAGTATTACTTCTCTTGCTTCTCTCACGTTCCTGTGGCAGTCGTGACGCTTCACCATGCCGCCCGAGATCATCCGACACCGTCCACCACCACCGTCCGATGACATGGCGGGCGGCATAGCGGATGGCAGGACGGAGCCGTTCAACGACGGGAAAGCACGGATGCATGCACCATATGGGCGCCAAATTGTTAGCGATAACATAATTGCCGAAGGATACTATATCGTCAACCAAGCCCGGCAAAGCCCCCAACATGCGAGCACCCAAAAACTGTTGTCAAACTGTTATCCATGCCATCGGACGCCTCGCGCGGACGCCGTTCTTCCTCGCCCGCCGCGGAATCAACCTCAGCGTTGTCCCCGACACCATCCCCGGCGATATCCCATCATCGTTCCAGCACTACCACAACGACACCACCACGGCTGAATCCTCGACGTCATCCCAGGTCCACCCATTTCGACGCCAGTCCCGCACCTCGTAGGCAATCGACAAAGCCTTGTAGGCAATCGACAAAACCCATGCGCCAACTTCTCCACTCCCCACAACGCGAGCCACGCTACGGCAGCGTAACCTCGGTGACAGCATGGCCGGAAACGTCAATCCCGCGACAGCACCGACGCGCCGGCCATCAGACAGGACATCAAGACGTCAGTCAGCCGCACGCCACTTACGTCACGAAGGAACATGCCGCATATGCTTACCGAATACACCACGCCGGGCGAGTCCATCCAGCTGCGCGACGATCAGACCATCTATTCGCTGCTCACCGACCGACTGGAGCGCACCGGCGCCTCCACGGTGACCGCCGCCAAGAAGCTCGGCCCCGGTCATTGGCAGGACGTGACCACCGGGGAGTTCCACAAGCTCGTCGTCTCCGCCGCGAAGGGCCTGATCGCCCTAGGCATCCGCAAGGGCGACGCCGTGACGATCTTCTCCTCCACCCGCCTCGAATGGGGTGTGCTGGACTTCGCGCTGGCCGCGGTGGGCGCGGTGAGCGTGCCGATCTACGACACCGACTCCGCATCGCAGGCCCAGCGCATCATGAACGATTCCGACGTGAAGCTGGCCTTCGCCGACAATCGCGAGCGTTACGACCGTCTTGACTCGGTCAAGGACAACTGCCCGGCCCTGCGTCAGATCCTCATGATCGAAGGCAACGCACTGGGCGCACTGGAAGGCCTCGGCGTGGCCGTCTCGGACGAGGAACTGGAGGAGCGCGCGGCCACCGTCACCACCGACGACCTCGCCACCATCGTGTACACGTCCGGTTCCACCGGCAATCCAAAGGGCGTGGAGCTGACACACCGCAATTTCGTGTCCATCACGCTGGCGGCCTCGCAGGCGCTGCACCAGATGATCCTCGACGACCATCCGCGCCTGCTGCTGTTCCTGCCGCTCGCGCACTGCTTCGCGCGCTTCATCCAGTACGCCTCCATCGCCTCGGACGACGGCGTGGTCGGCTATCTGCCGGACACCAAGTCGCTGCTGCCGGATCTGCGTTCCTTCGAGCCGACGTACCTGCTCGGCGTGCCGCGCGTGTTCGAGAAGGTCTACAACGCCGCCTCACACAAGGCGGGCGCCGGTTGGAAGGGCCGTCTGTTCCTCAAGGCCGCCGAGGCGGCGCGTGTCTGGAGCCGCAAGGAGCAGGCCGGCATGAAGCACACGCTCGGCGAGATCGCCGAACATGCCCGTTACGACGCCCTCGTCTATCGCACGGTGCGTGGCGCGCTGGGCCCGCGCATCAAGTATGTGGCCTGCGGCGGTGCCCCGCTGTCGTTGGATCTGGCGCATTTCTACAATGGCATCGGGCTGCCGATGATCCAGGGCTACGGCATGACCGAAACGGCCGCCCCGTTCGCCGCCACCCGCGTGGACGACAACGTGATCGGCACGGTCGGTCAGCCCGCGCCCGGCTCCTCGGTGCGCATCTCGGACGACGGTGAGCTGCAGGTCAAGGGCCCGAACGTCTTCCGCGGCTACCACAACCTGCCGGAGAAGACCGCCGAGGCGTTCACCGCCGACGGTTGGCTGCGCACCGGCGATCTGGCGGAGATCGATGACGCGGGCCGCATCATCATCACCGGCCGTATCAAGGACATCATCATCACCGCCGGAGGCAAGAACGTCTCCCCCATCCCGCTGGAGGAGGAGATCGCCAAGTGCCCGATCGTGGAGCACTGCGTGGTGGTGGGTGACCGTCGCCCGTTCATCGGCGCGCTGGTCACGCTCGACCCGGAGTCGCTGGCCGTCTGGCTGCCCGCCCACGGACTGTCGTCCGAGACGCCGGTGGACCGGCTTGCGGCGAACGCGGCGGTGCGCGAGGAGATCCAGCAGTATGTGGACAAGGCGAACGCCACGGTCTCCCGCGCCGAATCCGTACGCAAGTTCGTGGTGCTTGACGACCGGTTCACGCAGGAGAACAAGTGCCTGACGCCCTCGCTCAAGGTGGTGCGCCCCGCTGTCAACCGCGTGTTCGCCGACGTGATCGACAGCGAAATCTACAACGGCAAGCACTGACCGGGGGACGGCGGCTCAACCGCTTGGCATGATTCGGCGGCTCGATGGCCCAGCCTGATGGTTCGAGCCGCCGAATCGGCCCGGACCATCAGGCGTCGCTCTCATCGTCGGCATTGCGCCCCTTGACAGCTCCGGACCTGACCTGTCAGACCTGCCAGACCCACCGAACCTCACGAACCTCCCCAACCACCGATTGCGCAATGTGACTTTCGGCCCCGCCCTTCGGCGTGGGTTCGGCATGAGCGTGCGCCGTTACATGGGTTCGGTACAGTGGCGGCACAGGGTGCCAGCCATGCGTCACCGGTCTTCCCCATGATGCCGCAATCCGCTTGGCCGGCACCCTGTGCTTGGCTGGGGCATGTTCGCCCGGCCAGGGGAGGAGGCACTCATGACCGTTCAACGACCATTGATCGCGGTGACGCCACTTATGGATTACGGGCGCGACAGCCTGTGGATGCTGCCCGGCTACATGGACGCGGTGATGCGGGCCGGCGGTACTCCGGTCATGCTTCCGCTGACGGACGACCCGGACATCATCGCGCAATGCGCCCAGCAGTTCGATGCGTTCCTGTTCACCGGCGGGCCGGACGTGGGACCGGATGTAGGGTCGGGTGCGGGAACGGGTATGAGCCCGGTCATGGGGTCCGATGCCGGAATGGATGCGGAGCCGGGCACCGGGCCAACCTTAGCGGCACCAGCCAAGCCGGAGGAAGCATCGTCGGCGCCGTCACCGGATTCGCCGTCTCACCCGACACTCCCGATACCGGACCGCATCCCGGAGGACGGCTCCCCCGCCCATGTGCCAAGCACCACCGGACGCAGCGAGGTGCTGAGCCCGGAGCGCGACCGGGTGGAGTCCCGACTGCTGGCCGAGGTGATGGTCGCGGACAAGCCGATTCTGGGAATCTGCCGCGGCATCCAGTTCATCAATAAGTATCTGGGTGGCACGCTCTGGCAGGATCTGCCGACCGAGCATCCCAGTGAGATCGAGCATCATATGAAGCCGCCCTACGACGCGTTTGGACATACGGTTTCCCTGACGCCGGGCACGCCGCTGGCCGACTTGTTTGCCGGACAGTCGGAGATTGCCGTAAACAGCTATCACCATCAGGCCGTGCGCGAGCCTGCACCCGGCCTTGAGGTTATGGCCACGGCTCCCGACGGCGTGATCGAGGCAATATGGCGGCCGGCCAGCCGATTCCTCTGGGCCGTCCAGTGGCATCCCGAATTCCTGTATCGCGTGGACCCGCGTTCCCAGGCCATATTCGACTCATTCGTCAGTGCGGTGTACAGATGTCATTTTGGCAGGGATACAGTTCGGCTGCATGTCGATGAGGCTGTATCGACGCTCCAAGGCTGATCAGGCTGCCCAATGACAAACGAGTGATTGCCGTGAACGCGGTACGATATCGCAAAATGGATGATTCCGACGTGCTATGTACACATTGGTGCGGTACGAAGCGCGTAATCGTGCGCTTTTCTCATATCGTACCGCACGAGTGCGGCGGACAGATTCGGCCGCCATATCAGGAATGGCCTGTTTTCGCGGTTTCTGGTTTCATCACATTGCCACGATACGGATTGACAACGATTGCTTGGGCTGTTGCACCGCAGCGCCGCGGTACAACAGCTTGAAAAGAACCAAAATCGCATATCGTACCGCGCCAGCGAATCATACCACGCCAACGATTCGCGCCATCGCCCATGAGCGACCCGTACTTTGCCAACATGATTCCGCATGATACTGCATTGCAGTATCACATCCCCATCACCGAACGGTTCATCGAATTGCGGTATCCACACCATCGCTTGGTACATCGCATCACGCCTATAAATCCCACGATGCGGAACAATCACACGCCTTCCGCATCGTCGGCAGGCCACATGATGGTATGACGGCGACCGTTGAGAATCTCAGCGTCGCCAATGGGCCAGCGAATGGCCCGGCCACACCTCGATTGGGCCAATCAACATCGCGATAGTGCCACGGACTGGATCATCAGCGACGGTACAGGCACCATCGATGGTGCCGGCAGGCCAGACTATGGCCCGTCGGCGACGGCCAAGCGGCATTCCGTCAGCGGGGAGCCAAGCCATGGCCCTTCTGCGACGCAATCGCCAATAACGGGCGGAGATAGGTAACAGACACGACACAACACAACACAACACAACACAACACAACACAACACAACACAACAAAGGGCCGCCCCGGTTCCCCGGAACGGCCCTTATCAGAGGCGTTTAAAGCGCTGGCTTAACCAATCAGTGACGGTTGTCGAGACGGTGCACCATCTCGGACAGCTCCAGCTCCTTCTCGAACTGGCGGGCGGTGGTGTTCTCGTCGATGACGGCGAGCTCGACACCGGCGATGCGAGCGAAGTCCTCCCAAGCCTCACGACCGACGGAGGTGGTCATGCAGGTGTGGTGGGAGCCGCCGGCGGTGATCCAGCACTGGACGGCGGTCTTCAGGGACGGCTTCGGCTGCCAGACGGCGCGGGCGCACGGAAGCTCCTTGAGGGAGCCCTGCGGCTCGACGACGTCCACGACGTCCATGAGCAGGCGGAAGCGCTCGCGCACGTCGGACATGGAGACGACGACCGCGTCCTTCTTCGGCTTGCCGGAGAAGACCAGACGGACCGGGTCGGCCTTGCCGCCGATGCCCAGCGGGTGAATCTCCAGCTTCGGCTTGGCGATGGTGCCGATGGACGGGGAGACCTCGAGCATGTGGGAGCCCATGTCGAGCTCGTCGCCCTCGGTGAAGTTGTAGGAGTAGTCCTCCATCAGGGAGGCGCCACCCTCAAGGCCGTAGCCCATGACGGCACCGATGCGCACGAGCACGGCGGTCTTCCAGTCGCCCTCGGCGGAGAAGCCCCAGCCGTACTCGGACGGGAAGCGCTGCGGGCCAACGCCCGGCAGCTGCGGGAGGGCGCCGAGGTCCTCGAAGTTGTCAACGCCGGCGGTGCAGCCGTTGGCGCGCATCATGTTGACCATCGCGGCCTCTTCCTTGGCGGCGATGAACAGGGAGTCGTACTTGGCGTCCAGCAGGGCCGGATCGACATCGTACTTGGCCTTGTAGTCCTCGATGATCTCCTTGACCTGATCGTCCTTGACGGCCTCGTACGCGGCGACGAGCTCGTTGACGGCCCAGGTGTTGATGGAGGCGCCGAAGACGCGCTCGGCCTCGGTCTTGTCGCCCTCGGTGACGGCGACGTTACGCATGTTGTCGCCCCAGCGCATGACCTTCATGTTGTTGGAGGCGTCCCAGCCGGCGCAGGCGCGGGCCCAAGTGCCGACCTTCTCGGCGACCTCGGGGTCGGTGTAGTGGCCGACGACGATCTTGCGCTTGATGCCGAGACGGGAGACGATGTAACCGAACTCACGGTCGCCGTGGGCGGCCTGGTTCAGGTTCATGAAGTCCATGTCGATGGTCTCCCACGGAATCTCCTTGTGGTGCTGGGTGGCCAGCTGCAGCAGCGGCTTGGTCAGCACTTCGAGGCCACGGATCCACATCTTGGCCGGGGAGAAGGTGTGGCACCAGGTGATCACACCGATGACGTTCGGGTTGGCGGAGGCCTCGACCATGAACTCCTTGACGCCGTCGGAGGACTTCAGGGTGGGCTTGAGGACGATCTTCGCCGGAATCTTGCCGGTGTTGTTCAGGTAGTCGACCATTTCGGCGGAGTGGATGGCCACCTGACGCAGGGCCTCCTCACCGTACAGGTCCTGCGAACCGACGCCGAACCAGATTTCCTTGCCCTCGAAGGGGTTCTCCATAACCATGGGTTACTTCCTTTACTTCATTGTGATGGATGAATCACATTTTGGTCGACTTCGCAGTCGGACCAAAAGTCTTATTTACTTATTGATCGGTAGGTCTCTTCCCCACCCGTAGTCAAAGACAGCCTGCGGCTGGCCTTATATCAGCTCGCTGTCGCTCGCCTTCGCCTACAAACGCCTCTGGCGTTTGCTTTACGGCTCAGCCCCTCATCAGAGGGGGCCAAAGGAAAGCCCTCAGTGCTGCTGGCGCAGTCATCGCGTCAGCGACGGCTTGGCGTGTGTGTCCGCAAGGCGCACCGAGGGAAGGCGTGCGAAGGCACGTCGACCGAGGAGCAACGCCGCGGACACTCCGCCAAGTCAGTGCTGGCCGTAGACGTTCTGGTAGCGGTCGTTCAGCTTATCGATGTCGGCCTGGTCGATCTCGATGATCTCGCCGAGCTGACGGGCGGCCCACATGGTGTGCGCGACCTCCTCGGTCATGGCGGCGGCCTTGACGGCACCCTCAGCGTCCTTGCCGATCGTGAACGGACCGTGGTTCTGCATGAGGACGGCCGGGGACTTCGGGTACTTCTTCAGGGTCTCGACGACGCCCTTGCCGATGGCCTCGGAGCCGATGAGACGGAACGGGCCGACCGGCACCGGGCCGCCGAACTCGTCGCCCATCATGGTCAGGCCGCAGGGGATGTTCTGACCGGTGGCGGCCCAAGCGGTGGCGTAGGTGGAGTGGGTGTGCACGACGCCGTACACGTCCGGCATGTTGCGGTAGATGTAGGCGTGGGAAGCGGTGTCGGAGGACGGGGCCTCGGAGCCATCGACCACGTTGCCCTCGAGGTCGCACACAACCATCGAATTCGGGGTCAGGTTCTCGTAGCGCACGCCGGAGGGCTTGATCACCATCAGGTCGGCGGTGTGCAGACGCTGGGACACATTGCCAGCGGTCCACACGACCAGGTTCCACTTGATGAGCTGCTGGTGCAGGTTGGAGACGACCTCGCGAACCTGCTTGACCTCGGCGCGAACCTCGGGGCCGTAATCAGCCAAAGTTGCCATTGTTGGTTTTCCTTTCCACTGTCATGGATGGACGTTTGCTTCAAATACTGTTTTGGGTCTCTCCTCCGGCCGCCTCCCTCTAAGGAGGGGAGGCCGAAAGGAGAAAGGGAGACTTACTTGTCTTCGAGATCGATGGACTCGATGGCGGTGTGCTCGATGGGCAGACCCTTCGAGAAGCGGGCGAAGAAGTCCTCGAAGCCGACCACGTCGGAGGCCACCGGAACCTCGGTGGTGGACTTGGCGTCCTTGAACACGCAGCCGTCAAGGAAGTCGGCCAGATTGGTGTGGTCCTCGTTGGTGTTCCACAGGTAGTTGGCGAGCACTGCCATGCCCCATGCGCCGCCCTCGGCAGCGGTGGACATGACCTTGATCGGGGTGTTGAACGCGGCGGCCAGAATGCTCTGCGCCACCTTCGGGGTGGTGAAGATGCCGCCGTGGCCCACCAGGGAGTCCACCTGAACGTGCTCCTGCTTGGTCATGACGTCCATGCCGATCTTGACCGGGGAGAACGCGGAGAACAACTGGGCGCGCATGAAGTTGCCGAGGGTCATGTGGGCCTCGGGGCTGCGGGCGAACAGCGGACGGCCTTCCGGCAGACCGGCCAGGAACTCGCCGGAGCGGAACGGGTAGTTGAGCAGGCCGCCGCAGTTGGCGTCCACATCGTCGGCGATGGCGGCTCGGAACAGCGTGCCGTACAGCGTGCCGGCGTCCACCGGGGTGCCGATGGCCTTGGCGAACTCGCCGAACAGGCCGACCCACGCGTTGAGGTCGGAGGTGAAGTTGTTGGCGTGGCTCATGCCGGCCAAATCACCGGCCGGCGTGGTGACGAGGTCGACCTCGGGGTGGAGGGCCTTGAGCTTGTGCTCGAGCACGACCATCGCGAAGATCGAGGTGCCAGCGGAGACGTTGCCGGTACGCACGCGCACGGAGTTGGTGGCCACCATGCCGGTGCCGGCGTCGCCTTCCGGCGGGGCGAGCACGATGCCGGGCTTCAGGGTGCCGGACGGATCGAGGAGCTTGGCGCCCTCCTCGGTCAGCTCACCGGCCGGGGTGCCGGCCACGAGCGGGGTGGGCAGCAGGTTCTCGAGCTTCCACGGCTGGGCCGCGACCTCGGGCAGGGCGTCGAACTTCTCGATGAACTCGGTCTCGTAGGTGTGGGTGGTCGGGTCGATCGGGAACATGCCGGAGGCGTCGCCCACGCCGAGGACCTTCTTACCGGTGAGCTTCCAGTGCACGTAGCCGGCCAGCGTGGTGAAGTACGCCACCTTGGAGACGTGCTCCTCCTTGTTGAGCACGGCCTGATACAGGTGGGCGATGGACCAGCGCTCGGGGATGTTGTACTGGAACAGCTCGGAAAGCTTCTGGTGGGCTTCGGAGGTGTTGGTGTTCTGCCAGGTGCGGAACGGCACGAGCAGCTCGCCGTTCTCGTCAAAGGCCAGATAGCCGTGCATCATGGCGGAGAAGCCGATGTGACCGATGTGGGTCAGCTTCTCGCCGTAGGCGGTCTCCACGTCATTGGCCATGGAGGCGTACGCGGACTGCAGACCACCCCAGATCTCCTCGGTGGAGTAGCTCCACAGACCGTCCTCCAGATGGGAGGCCCAGCTGTAGTCACCGGAGGCGATGGTGCGGAAGTCGTCGTCGATGAGGACGGCCTTGATGCGGGTGGAGCCGAATTCGATGCCGAGCGTGGTCTTGCCCGCGCGGATCTTCTCGGCGATGGTCGCGACCTGTTCGGCCGCGTTGTCGATTGCTGCCATATCTATCCTTTGCCTCGGAACGCCTGGGCGCAAACCCCCTCTTTGGGGTGGCTGTTAGCGCTCACAATTTCCACAAGCCATTGTACCGATAACCCGCATTCGACACAACTTATACCGTGTCACGAAAGATAACGGTTCGATAACAGAGGTGCTTGGCTGTCGGTTTTCGGCGTTAAGCCGCCGTTCCAACGCGGTTCAAACGCCACACTGCCGGATTCCGATACCAAACTGCCGGATTCCGCTGCCGGATCCTGATGCCAAACTGTCGGATTCCAATGCCGGATCCTGATACCGGATTCCGATGCCAAACTGTCGAATTTCCACCGTTGGCTGTCGGACCTCGACCAAAGACTGTCGGACCTCGGAGCCAAACTGTCGGACCTCGACGCTTGAGTGTCGGACCTCGTACATATTTCGTACGAAACCCGACAGTCAACGGTCGAGGTCCGACAGTCAAGTGCAGAAACCCGACAGCCAACGGTAGAAATCCGACAGCCTTACGACGAAAACCGACAGCCAAATCGAGGACACGTCGAGGACCGACAGCCAAGCGTCAAGGACACGTCGGAGACTGGCAGCCAACCAGCGCCAGCGAAAACCGGCACAGCAAGCCAATACAGAAACCCTACATAGCCAAAGGCTATGCGTAGTGCAGGAACCTTAACGCAGGAAGCCCACCGCTACCGACGCGGCGCGGGCCCCAGCGAGCGCCGCCCCACCACCTTGGCGGGGATCAGCCCCACGCCGTGCTGACTGCTGAGGAACGCTGGCTCGCCGCCCTCCCCCAGCAGCCGCAACGTCTCACGCATGGCGGCCACACCCAGTCCCTCGAAATCGGGGCGGACCGTGGTCAGCGGCGGATACATGTTGTCCATGCCGGACATGTCGTCGAAGCCCACCACGCTCACGTCCTGAGGAATCCGCACACCGTGCTCATGCAGCGCGCGGCAGATGCCCATGGCCTGATTGTCATTGGCGGACACCACCACAGTGGGCAACGCGGCACCGCGCTGACCGTATTCGTCCAGCAGATGGTTCATATGGGCGTACGCCTCGTCCGAATCCCAGGTATGGCAGCGCACGATCTGCGAATCGATGGATTTCGCGGCGGAAAGCTTGCGCCAGGCGTCCAGTCGCGTGTGGGCGTCTCGCCATTCATTGGGCCCGGCGAAATACAGGGCCGATTTGTGGCCGTATTCGGCGAGCAGCCGGACCACCCTGCCCATGGCATCCCACTGGTCGATGCCTACGAGCGAGGTGCGGCGACGGTTGTCCGAGGGAATCAGGCTCAGGCCCTCGCGCACCGTCACCTGACCATGGGTGGAGGTCACGATCACGCGGGGCTGCGTCACGCCGGCACGGCAAGCGGCGGCGAACATCACATCCGTCGGCGTCAGGAAGATGAAGGCGTCCACGTTCTGTTCGTTGAACGTGTCGCACAGGTTGTCGAAGTCGGCTTGGGTGCACAGCGCCTCATGTACCATCATCACGCTCATGAACAGGCCGTGGTCGCGGGCCATCGATTCGATGGAGGTGATGGCGGAAATCGGGCCGAAGAACTTCAATCCTCCGGCGATGAGCCCGATGGTGCGCGAACGGCGTGACGCCAGGGCACGCGCGGAATTGGACGGGCGATAGCCGAGCTGCTCGATGGCCGCCTGCACGCGGGCGCGCGTGGCGTCGGAGACGTCCGGTGAATTGTTGATCACGCGGGAGACGGTCTGATGACTGACACCGGCGAGTTTGGCGACCTCGAACATTGAGGGGCGTTTGCTTGGTCTGCGGCTGGTTACCATTACTACCGAACCTTCCCGCTGGCGGCCAGCGAACGTTGCATGGCCGAACTGCTGTTCTGTACAATATCGACTTTAGCGCGTTCCGTCGGGTTGTGCGTTAGCGCTCACAATATCGTGTCGCGCCGCTGCCTCCAGGCCGGAGACCACGGGCGCATCGAAGACGCTCGAGAAGCGGGGCGCCGGCACAGGGCATCGGCCCCTAAGCCGGCAGCCCCAGCTTGGCACTGGTAGCATCGCCGGGATGGCAGCTTTCCGCCAACGTACGCGACACACACGAGTGGTCTGCCTCACTAATAATTGAGGGGTTCAGCTTCTGTCTCTCCCCCAGTCAGCTTCGCTGTTAGCCCGTCCTGCAATTAAGGACGCACTGCGCGCGACATGCTGGCTCGCCTGTCGGCTCGCACGTTGCCCGTAAACGGCTCTGCTGTTTGCTTCACGGCAACGGTCCGTCAGAGGGGGGGCCAACACCACTCAGATAATTACCAGACAGATCACGAGTACACATGAGGCGTCAGGTGAGGTGCCAGGAGAGCCGATGCAGCGGCGTGGGGCCAAGTTCGGCGATGGCCGAACGATGGGCGGCGGAGCCGTACCCCTTGTTATGGTCCCACTGGTAGGGCGCGTACTGCGGATTGTCGTGCGCGATGTCGACCATGAGCCGGTCACGGGTCACTTTGGCGATGACCGCCGCGGTGGCGACGGTGGCGCAATGACGGTCGCCCTTGACTTTGGTGGTGACGCGCGCCGGAACCGGCACGTCGGGCGCGTCGAAGGTGCCGAGCGCCTTGGTGATGTAGTCGCTTGGCCCGTCGAGGATCGCGGCGACTCGGATGGGACCGTCAGCGCAGGCGGCGCGGGCGGCTCGTTCGGCACCCACCCCCAGCTGCCGTTCCACGTCGGCCAAGGCCCGCAACGACGCGACGCCGAGGGCATAGGTGATGCCCCACTCATCGATTTCGTTGTTGCTGGCACCACCCACCGCGTATGCGGCGCACCAGTCGCGCAATTCGTCGAAGATGGCCTCGCGTCGGTGTTCGGTGAGCAACTTGGAATCGGCCACGCCATCCGGCACGGTCAGGAAACGGCGTCCGGGAGCGGGCGGCTCGTCGTGAGAACCGGAATCGTTATCCGCAATCTCTGTGACGCCGTCAAAACCGGCGGCACCGGTAGCATCCCCGCCGTGCGCGGCATGGTTGGCGCCATGGTCGCTACTATCGCCGCCATCGCCGGTATCGCAGCTATCATCGTCACCGTCATCCTCGCTGGACAGCGGTTCAAGATCGCGCGCCCAGATGGCAGCACAGCCGACCATCACCGGGCCGGCGAGCGCACCACGGCCGACCTCGTCGAATCCGACGATCAGGTCGTAGCCGTCGGCGGCGAGGCGTCGTTCCATATCAAGCGTCGGCGTAATCACAGGCATTGGCGCTCCCCTATCGTTCGTGCGGTTCGTGGCGGATTGGTTGGCGGGATTTGAAGATTGCGGACGTTCGCGAGCGACGGCGCCGGGTCCAACGGCGATTCGCCGCGCGATGGACGACTCGGTCAATCACCAATCGATGAGCGCCTGCCATAGGTGTCGGATAGCGGACGAACGCCACCGACCAGCGGAGCTAACGCCAAGCGCCGGCCACCGACAAGAGCGGCACCGTCACCCTCGTCAATTATTGGCCCGGACAGAACAGGCGGTTTGATTGATGCCCCGCCGGCGGCTTACCCCCGGCTACTCCCCCGACGCGGTGCCCGCCGGCACGGCATCGAACACCTCGTGATGGGCATCGATCAGACTGATGCGGTCGAGCGGCCAGTAACGCACGAATCCCACGCCGACCACATCGGAGATGGGCACCAGACCACGGTCGGCGTCGTCCTGATGGTACCGGGAATCGGCGGAGTTGGCGCGATTATCGCCCATGACGAAGATATGGCCTTCGGTCACGGTCACGGAGAACGGGAAGGCGCTGGGCTCCACGCCGGGGCGGATGTACGAGCTTTCGTTGATGGCCACGCCGTTGATGGTGACCGGCTGCCCCGCGCCCTTGCACTCCACCACGTCGCCGGGCAGACCGATGAGTCGCTTGATGAGGTAGCCACCGCCGAAACCGCTGCTCTGCTCCTCGCTGAGCCAGTTGTTGGGATCCTTGAAGACCACCACATCGCCGCGCTTGAGGTCGAAGACCTTTGGGGTGAGCTTGCTGGCCACCACACGATCGCCCGGCACCACGGTGTCCATCATCGAACGGGAGGGGATTTCATAGAAGCCGACCAGCAGGATGCGAATCAGCAGCACGATGAGCACAGGCACGCCGCACCACAGCAGGAAGTCGCGGAAGGTGAACCGGTCGTTGGATTTCGTTTCGGCGCCGGCAGCCGCATCGGTAGCGGTGGAGGAGCCGTCGGGCTGCCGTCGCCCGCTGCCGTCGGCGTGACCGGCGGACTCCGCGGACGGCTCAGCGGCATAGGCCGCATGCGGCGGAACCGCAGGCGGAACCGGGGAAACATCCACGCCATGATCGGCCACTTGGAAGGTGCGCGCATCGCGGGCGGCGGACTCGGCGTCATCGATCGCGCTGGAGTCGGACACGAAGCCGTTCACGTCGTCAGCGCCGTCGATATCGGCATCACCGGCGACGCCATTGGCACTGTCCTCGCCGGCATATGCATACGAATCATACGGATATTGGGAAGCCGCGGCTTCGTTCTCATTGCGGGCGAAGTCGGATTGATCGGGTTCCCGGCGTTCGCTCGGGTCGTCGCCCTCGACTCCGGCTGCGGAGGTATCGGAGGAACCGTCGCTGGGCGCGGGATCGCGGAAATCAGCGGATACGATCATTCCCGCATCGGTAAGGCTGGAATCATACGATTGGACGCGCAGGGACGGCACGGCCGGAAGTTGCACGGAGAGCAGAGGACCGGATGACACGCCCTCAGCGACCGGCGCGTCCAGAGCATGTCCGTCCGCCGACGTCTCGCCGCTCGGCATGGCGGCGGACGACGCGCCCAACGAGCGTTCGTCTGCGGACTCGCCGGGCAAGGTGTCCGTGGACGGTGTCTCGGCAGATACCACTTCCACGGGCACAGTCTCAGCCGCGGGTGATTCCACGGGAGCTGCAGCACTGCCGGTATCCGTCGGTTCCACGCCCGCCGGTGTCTCAGAATCCGGGAATACGCCGTTGTTGCCCTGATCGTTCTGCATGCCGTCTCCTCATGAATCATCTGATGCGCATTGCGCCGAACCCACCGATTCGCGTCTATCATACGCGGCCACAATGAAAACAGCCCGGACCGTAAACGGTTCCGGGCTGAATTTCACGGTTTATTCGCGCGGGTCACTGACGTGAATCACGCGGCCAAACCGAAGTCATAGTGCGGCACAAACTCACTTGGCGGAGTTGTCGCGGCGCTCGACGATACGAGCGGCCTTACCGCGCAGAGCGCGCAGGTAGTACAGCTTGGCACGACGCACACGACCCTTGCGCACGAGCTTGATGGAGTCGATGGACGGGGAGTGCAGCGGGAAGCGGCGCTCCACACCGGTGCCGAAGCTGATCTTGCGGACCACGAAGGTCTCACGCACGCCAGCGCCCTTACGAGCGATCACCACGCCGGTGAAGGTCTGGATACGGGAGTTGTTGCCTTCCTGGATCTTCACGTTCACGTCGACGGTGTCGCCGGGACGGAAGGCCGGGATCTCCTCGGCCGGCTTCAGGTGCTTGGCGTCAAAAGCCTCAATAGCGTTAACCATTGTTGTTCCTTCAGTGCTGCCGCATATCAGTCACCGGTCAGGGCGCACACACGACACCACACGATGCCCCTGCATATGCGCCGGATTCCTAATCCCGCACGGATTCGCCCGCACGGGTGATGCCAATCCGCCGGGAATCGCGCCTTGCGGCGGCCCGACTGGACCTTATGCGGTACAGGTTTATGCGGCGACCCGTTCCGCGACACAGCAATCGTCTAATGTACATGTCGGCCTCGACACCGGCAGGCCACAGGCATCGCGTTGCAGGCACCGCGTTGCGGACATGCCGGAATCGCGCCACATACACCAATGACCGTCAGTGACCAATGACCGTTGACTGTCGGTTCTCAACGCAACACTGTCGGATTTCAACGCATACGTGTCGGTTCCCGACGCAACACTGTCGGATTTCAACGCATACGTGTCGGTTCCCGACGCAACACTGTCGGACCTCGTACACCATATGTACGAGGTCCGACAGTCAAGCGTCGGGAACCGACAGTCAAACATCGAAATCCGACAGTCATGAGGACGGCAAGGCCCAATAAAACATCCGTAATCGCCCGACTGGTGTCCCGCATCGGAAATTCGTAACGAATTAACCACGTTGTAGTCCAGCTCCCCTGACACGGGGAGACAAGAACGACATAAATGGGCTTCTGACGCGGGATACTCAGGTCAGTACAGTCCGCAAAGTCCTCGGACCTATCGGTCGATGGACTCGTTGACCTGCTGGATGGCCTTCAGCGCCGATTCCACCGTGGCGTCGCCGGTGTAGATGCTCTGCAACAGATCCGAGAATCAGAGTATCGCCTCAGAAGCCACACCGAGGCATCGGAGGACATTCCCACCAGCGGTTTGTATCACCGGTAATTGAGGATTGAGATTCTGCCTCTCCCCAGCCGCCCGCGCCTACCCGGCCGCTTCACGAGTCGGGCAACTCCCCCGCGTCGCAACGCATCATGCCTATGCTCGGGTATGGTGTACGCGCGCGTTCCGCTCGAGATGCCGCGCACATGTTCCCGTCCACTTCCGAACACGAGGCTTGGATACGGCGCTCGACATGGCGTTTGATATGGCGAAGGCGGAAACGACGACGACAATGCGAGGAGGGCATGGCATATGGCAGTTGAGAAGACCGGCCAGAGGGCCGCAATACCGACTGTGACGCTGCACGACGGCACAACGATGCCGCGGCTGGGCATGGGTACGTGGCATCTGGCTGAGGGCCGCCGCCCTGAGCGGCAGGAGCTCGCCGCGCTGCAGGCTGGTCTTGACGCCGGAATCACGCTGATCGACACCGCCGAGATGTATGCCGACGGACGCGCGGAATCATTGGTGGGCCATGCAATCGCGGGACGCGACCGGTCCCAGCTGTTTCTGGTCTCCAAGGTCTACCCGCATAACGCCGGGCGCGCGCATCTGCGTCGCAGCCTGGAGGCGTCGCTCAAGCGGCTCGGCACCGATTATCTGGATATGTATCTGCTGCACTGGCGTGGTTCGGTGCCACTGGTCGAGACCGTGGAGTGCATGGAACAGGCCAAGGCGGACGGGCTGATCCGCAACTGGGGCGTGTCGAACTTCGACACCGATGACATGCGTGAACTGTTCGGCGTTCCGGGCGGCGACGACTGCGCGGTCAATCAGGACCTCTATCATCTCGGCTCGCGCGGCGTGGAATTCGACCTGCTGCCGTGGATGGACGCGCACAACGTACCTCTGATGGCGTACTGCCCGCTGGCGCAAGCGGGCACTTTGCGCGACGGCTTGCTCGATTCGCTCGCCGTGCGCGATATCGCCACGGCACACAACGTCGAGCCCATGCAGGTGCTGCTCGCATTCGTGCTGCGACGCCCCGATACCATCGCGATTCCTTGCAGCGGCAGCGCCGGGCATGTGCTCGACAATCTCAAGGCGCTTGATATCGCGCTTGGCAAGGACGAGCTCGCGGCGCTGGACGACGCATTCCCCGCACCGACGAGCAAAGAACCGCTCGACATGGAGTAGCATAGCCGGACATGGTCAACGACGTCATCTTTGATTTCTGCGGTGTGCTGGTGGATTGGCAGCCGCGACGCGCGTTGGACGGATTGTTCCCCAAGCAGGATATCGACGCGTTCTTCGCCGATGATGATCGCTGCGGATTCATGTATTACGACGATCTGCACGATCGCGGTACCGACTACCCCGAGCTGCTGCCCGCATACGAAGAGGAATACGGCACACGATTAGCCCAAATGATGCGCGCCTATGCGGCACACATCGATCGCACGCTGGTCGGTTTAATGCCCGGCATGCCAGAGCTACTGGCCGATCTCAAGCAGCGGGGCGTCCGCGTATGGGGATTGACGAACTGGGGCCGGGACACATGGCCCGTCATGGCGGGTCGATTCCCCCAGCTGATCGAGGCGTTGGACGGCGTCGTCGTCTCCGGCCGCGACGGCGACGGTGCCGCCAAACCGGACGAAACGTTCTTCAGCCTCGCGCTCGAACGGTTCGGTGTGGACCGCGCGACCACGCTCTTCGTGGACGATTCCCCGTACAACATCGACGGCGCACGAGCCGCCGGGTTGCCAGCCATCCGGTTCGTCGACGCCGCCGGGGTGCGCGCCCGAACCCTCGGAGCGTGACGAAACACCCAATCCCTTCCCCTCCCGCGCTTCCTTCCCCGCCTCCATTCCGCGAGCCGGACACGCCCGGTCCGCGAGCTGGTCGTCGATTGCGGCGACCAACCGCCTTGCTCTAATATGCCTTCGGTTCATTAATGTCCATATAACGGACTTTATCATTCACATAATGAACATATAACCAGTGACCGCTGAAGGGGCGGCCAACCGCGGCACGTAACTGAGCGTCCGCGGCCAAAAGGATATCAGGGTGGCGGAGGGTAATCATGGTCGCGTTTTCTCTGACGGCCAACAACGAAATCGGCCCGCAGGCCGTGTGGAAAGCGGTTCCGCTGGGACGCTTGGAATTCCCACAGGTGAGCGAACCGTATGACGGCGCATTCGATGACGATTTCTGGCCGAGCAGGCATGAAGAATACAACCGGCTCGAATGGGATGCGATGGACTGGAACGCCATCCGCAGTCAGATGAATCTGGCGTCGGACCAACTGGAGAAGCACCCCGACGCATCGCCCGACCTGGAATTCGACGTCCCTTCAATACGGGAGCGCACATTTCTGGAGATGTGGTTTGGCTACGGCGATCCGAGTGTCGAAGCCACGGCCATCAGCGGCGAGCGTACTGGTGACACCGGAAACGCCGATAACGCCGACCGCGCCAACACCATCGACAACACCGACCACATCGATACCACCAATCACACCAGTACGGAAAACGCGGCAGACCACACGACCGAATCCACGCCGGTCCGGTATCGCGTCGGTTACGGGCAGCATCGCATCTGCGCGTACGCCGACTATCCGATGGGCACGCGCGACCGCAATCTGATGCGGATTCCCGCATCGGGATTCCTGCCGACCGGCCCTCTTTCCCCAGAGACGCGCATACCCGTGCTCACGCACTGAGCACTCACTGAGCACGAGCGAGCCGGATGCGCTAGACGAACAGGACAAACGCTATGAAGACGAACAGAAATCACCCCTGTGCCGTGGTCACCGCAAAGGCCGCGCACTCGATTGAAGAGGGACATCCCTGGGTGTACGAAGGCGAAGTGAGGCGGTTCGAGCTGCCTTCAGGCGATTCATGGGACAATAACGGTTCGCTCAAGCCTGGGGCATGGGATTCGACCGGCTCCGGAGAGGCGGCGGATTCCGCACAATCCGCGGATTCCGCACAATCCAAGCAATCCGCACAATCTGCACGGCAGCAGCGCCCCGCCAACGACTTCCGCGAGCGCCGTCGTCGCAAAGAGCTCCTCAACGCACCCCAGACCGAGGACGACATTATTCCGCTCGAGGCCTTGCCCGACGGCTCAATCGTGGACGTGGTGAATCTCAAAGGTTCCTATCTCGGTACCGGCCTGCTGTCCCGGCACAGCCGCATCCGCGTGCGTCTGGTGACGCGCAACGCCAACGATGATTTCTCCCCCGCGTTCTGGGAGCGCAAGGTTCGCTGGGCATGGGAATACCGGAAAACCGTGATGGGCGACGATTTGTCCGCCTGCCGCGTGATCTTCTCCGAAGCCGACGAGTTCCCCGGTCTGATCGTCGACCGGTTCAACGATGTGCTCGTCACTCAGACGTTGTCCGCCGGCATGGAACGCCTCAAGCCTGTGGTCTTCCCGGCACTGCTCAAGGTCTTCGCCGAAGACGGGGTATCACTGCGCGGCATCTACGAGCGCAACGATGTGGCCACGCGCTCGCTGGAGGGACTGGAGCAGACGACCGGCTGGTGGACGCCTAAATCAGACGATGACACTGATGCCGATTCAGACCTGACCGTCACCGACATCACCGAGAACGGCGTCCGGTATCACGTTGACTTCGCAAACGGCCAGAAGACAGGCTTCTTCCTCGATCAGAAGTACAACCGCAGGGCTGTGGCGCGTCTGGCCAAGGGGCGGCGCGTGCTCGACTGCTGCACGCACACCGGCTCCTTCGCCCTCAATGCGGCACTCGGCGGTGCGGAATTCGTACGCGCGGTGGACGTATCCGAAACCGCCATCGACATGGCACGGGAGAACGCGCGGCTCAACGGACCGGATATCGCAGGCCGCATGGACTTCACCGTCGCCAATATCTTTGACCTGCTGCCCGAGCTGGAGCGCACGCATAACCCTGAACGCTTCGACTTCATCATCCTTGATCCGCCTGCGTTCACCAAGAGTCGCAGGACCATCGGCTCGGCTGCACGCGGCTATCGGGAAATCAATTATCGGGCAATGCGCATCCTGCCGCGCGGCGGCTATCTGGCGACCTGCTCCTGCTCGCATTTCATGGATCATGAGCATTTCAAGCGCATGCTCGCCGAGGCAGCGCAGGATGCCGGTGTGCGCCTGCGCCAGATCGAAGAGCGACAGCAGGCTCCGGACCATCCGATTGTCTGGGGCATTCCTGAAACCGACTATCTCAAGTGTCTGCTGTTCCAAGTGGTGTAGCGTGTAGCCATTCCACGACCGCGATACGGCCATGAGTAGGATGCGACGATCCGAAATCAGGCAGTCATTGCGGAAATTCCGCGCGAATCGACAACACCATACGGAACGCACCCTGCCGACCGCGCCGCGCTGCGTGCAATACCAGGCCATGTCATCCTCGAGCTCACAGCCGATCAGCCGCACACCGGCGCGCGGCCCTTCCCCTCACGCCGCTGCGATACCGGGACCAGACCCAACTTGTCGAGACCGAGCAGCACCCGGCCATCGAACGCGAAAGACCCACTGGTAAGCCGCGCGGTTTTCTTCATTTTTCTTTCACGCAACGAGGTAGTACCGAATGTGCCGAGTGCATTCGTCGGCAACAGTGACTCATCCATGGATGTGAACACACTTACTATTCGCCAATGTCTGCGGTAAGAGCGGGACGGAAATGCATTTCCCCCGATTTTGCACTTGCGTCCCGCTCTCATTTTCGCTCGCCTGTCTGGGAGCTATTGAGGAATGGCGGAATTCCAAGGATTTGCAGTCCTTGCCAGTGGGACGGAAGTGCAATTCCGCCGGTATTGCGTTTGCGTCCCGAATTCGAGCGGAACGCAAGTGCAGAATCGCTGATTTTGCGTTTGCGTCCCAATCCTGAGCCGCTGTGGAGTCGTATCGAAACCACTATGGCTCTTGACCATGCGAGGCCACAGGCACTTGACGGCCGTAGGCGGAAGAACACCGCCGTGCATTCGGCTTTAGGTATTCGGTGGGGCGAAGACTTCGGCGCCTCATATCCTGCGCCATATAATCCGTTGACTGAATCCGTTGACGAAATGACCGCCCCTCAGTCCAGCTTCGCGGGCCAACTCGCTCTGCAAATATGGACGCACTCCGCGCGCGGCTTGCCGTCTCGACTGCCGGCTCGCACGCTGTCCGCAAACAGCTCCGCCGCTTGCTTCACGGCAACGGTCCCGCAAGGGGAGCCAACGATATATTCAACGATTGCTGACGCGGGACACTAGGCCGAATGGATCTCAGACGCAAAAACCGCACCCTGATTGCCGAACCGGAATCATTCCAGTCCAGCAATCGGAGTGCGGTTTTATACCGGAAGCCCCTTCGCCAGAAGGCGCTTCCCAAGGAGATCAGAACTCGCGGGTGTGGACGGTCGCCAGACCGGCCACCAAACAAGCACTGCGCGACGCAGCGAACCGCGAGTTCTGATTGAAGCGGAGCGAAAATCAGAACTCGCGGTTCGCGCGGTAGAACTGAATCAGGCTCTGAGTGGAAGCGTCCTGAGCGGCCAGGGCGTCGTCATCCTTGGAGATGGCCGGGGTGATCTGCTTGGCCAGCTGCTTGCCGAGCTCGACGCCCCACTGATCGTAGGAGTCCAGACCCCACACGGTGCCTTCGACGAAGGTGATGTGCTCGTACAGGGCGATGAGCTCGCCGAGGGAGAACGGGGTCAGAGCCACGCCGAAGATGGAGGTGGTCGGGCGGTTGCCGGTGAACACGCGGGCCGGGACGATCTCCTCCGGGGTGCCCTCAGCGCGGACCTCGTCGGCGGTCTTGCCGAACGCGAGGGCCTTGGTCTGCGCCAGGTAGTTGCCGAGGAACAGCTCGTGCACGTCCTGGTCGCCGTCCTTGGTCGGGTTCGGGGTGTTGACGAACGCGATGAAGTCGGCCGGGATGAGCTGGGTGCCCTGATGGATCAGCTGGTAGAAGGCGTGCTGGCCGTTGGTGCCGGGCTCGCCCCAGAAGATCTCGCCGGTCTCGGTGGTGACGGGGGTGCCGTCCCAACGCACGGACTTGCCGTTGGACTCCATGGTCAGCTGCTGCAGGTAGGCCGGGAAGCGGTGCAGGTACTGGTCGTACGGCAGCACGGCGTGGGAGGCGGCCTTGAAGAAGTTGCGGTACCAGACGTTCAGCATGCCGAGCAGCACCACGACGTTCTTCTCGAACGGGGTGTTGGCGAAGTACTCGTCGATCTCGTGGAAGCCGTGCAGGAACTCCTCGAAGCGGGCCGGGCCGAACACGACGGCCAGGGAGGTGCCGACGGCGGAATCGACGGAGTAACGGCCGCCGACCCAGTTCCAGAAGCCGAAGGCGTTGTTCGGGTCGATGCCGAACTCCTCGACCTTCTCCAGGTTGGTGGAGACGGCGACGAAGTGCTTCTTGATGGCCTCGGCGCGCTGGGCGTCGTCGCCCTTGGCGATGGCGCCGTTGGCCTCGAGCTCCTCGAGCAGCCAGGTGCGGGCCTCACGGGCGTTGGTCAGGGTCTCCAGGGTGGTGAAGGTCTTGGAGACGATGATGAACAGGGTGGTCTCCGGGTCAAGGCCCTTGGTCTTCTCGGCCAGGTCGTTCGGGTCGATGTTGGAGATGTAGCGGGCGGAGATGCCGGCGTCCGCGTACGGCTTCAGGGCCTCGTACGCCATGACGGGACCCAGGTCGGAGCCACCGATGCCGATGTTGACCACGGTCTCGATCTTGCGGCCGGTGACGCCGGTCCACTTGCCGGAACGCACATCCTCGGCGAAGGCGTAGATCTTCTCGAGGGTCTCACGCACGTCCTTGACGGTGTCCTGACCGTCAACGATGTACTTGCCCTCGTCCTCGACCGGACGACGCAGCGCGGTGTGCAGCACGGCGCGGTCCTCGGTGTTGTTGATGTGCACGCCGGTGTACATGGCCTTGATGCGGTCGCCGAGCTTGACCTCGTCGGCAAGGAAGGTGAACAGGCGCAGGGTTTCCGGCTTGATCAGGTTCTTGGACAGGTCGAAGTGCAGATCACCGGCGTCGAAGCTCAGCTCCTTGACGCGGTCGGGATCTTCGGCGAACCACTTCTTGAGGTCGACGCCTTCGGCCTGGAGCTCGTCATAATGCTTCTGTAGCGCCACCCACGCGGGGGTCTTGGTGGCGTCAACGGGCGGATTGATGGCCATAGGATTCCATTCCTTTCACTTTCATCAGTGACTGGAGCGCCCTTGCACACGGCTCGGATGCGTTCCGTATCACCAAACAGAATACTCACAAATTCGGACATGAACAGAACAAAAACATTCAGTGTCCGTTTGATGGCAAGTTGGCCAACATTAGCCACCGAAATACGCCGAAATGCACCGGACCCATGCCGACCGTCGTGCACACCATCTGCTCGTCGCCCGGCGAAGGACGGGAGACATATGGCATGGCACCGCCGCAGGGACCGCCATATCCGAGTCCGTAGGGCACGAACGGGCCGGAAGTACGCGGCATACACGTTGCGCGACATGGCACGGCGGGATGCGTTAGGCTTCGACAGGGGATGCGACACAAGCCGAGAAAACCGTTCTGCCACGGCCGCGACACAGCAGCACGCCACCCGATTGGACTTTTCCAGAGAATGCCTTATACTTAATTTCTTGTGCGCGGCTGGCGAAAGGCCTACCGCGAACCAAGCCACTTTAGCTCAGTCGGTAGAGCGGCTCACTCGTAATGAGCAGGTCGTCAGTTCGATTCTGACAAGTGGCTCGAGCACCACCCTAGGTAGGTTCGTCCGCCTAGGGTTTTGCATATCAGCCGGTAGAACCGGCACGCGAGAGTGGCGAAATTGGTAGACGCGCAGGATTTAGGTTCCTGTGACTTCGGTCTTGCGGGTTCGATTCCCGTCTCTCGCACCCCTTCCGGCATCCGGCGAATCGGGCCCTTCCCGGCCGTATTGTTTTCCTGTGCGCCTTTCTGAGGTACATTCCACGCTGCTTAGGTACCTACGCGCCGACTACGCACCGACGCATCACACGCGATTCGGCCTTGCCGGCGTCCGCTGTTCTCCGGAACCTACCTAAGCAATGATGAATGCACCTAAAAATCCGCAGGCTCCTTCCGCAATCGTCCACAATGCCTTCCATACCGCGCCGCAATGCGATGGCCCCGGTTATCATGAGCATGAAGTAAGGGAGTGAACCATGTCCGCAATACTGACGCCGGTCGGCCTGTTGTTGATTATTCTGACCGGATACCTGTTCCGGCGTTTCGGCCTGTTCGGCAAACGCGATTACCGCATTCTGCAGACCGTTGAGTTCGACATCGTGCTGCCGGGTGCCATCGTGTACTCCTTCGCGACGAATCCGCACGACATCTCGCTGCTGTGGATCTCCGTATTCGCCTTCTTCTGCTCGCTGCTGCCGGTGGTGTTCATCTTCCTGACCACGCGGCGCCGCAATGTGACCGACCGTGCCTTCCTGATGCTCAACGGCGCGGGCTTCAACCTCGGCTGCTTCTGCTTCCCGGTGGTCCAGTCGTTCTGGGGTGCAGGTGCCGTGGTGCCGGCAGCCATGTTCGATATCGGCAACTGCGTGATGGTGGCCGCCGGCACCAACGTGCTCACCCAGCAGCTCCTGCACATCCAGCCGGGCAAGACGCTCGCGGAACAGCACGCCGGCGCGGCGCCGACCCTGCCATATGTCAAGCCGAAGGACAAGGACGCCAAACGGCTCGCTCGGCGCGCGCTGTGGCGGACCATCGGCAAGAGCTTCTTCGGTTCCGTGCCCTTCGACACGTATCTGCTGATGATCGCGCTCACCGTGTTCGACGTGCATGTGCCCGCATGGATCGCCACGTTCTGCCAGCCGCTGAGCAACGCGAACGCCTTGGTCTCGATGCTGATGGTGGGTATGCTCATGGATCTGCCGCAGTCGAAGCACGATGTGAAGGAAGTGCTTGCCGTGGTGGCATGGCGTGTCCCGTTCAGCATCGCCTTCGCATGCGCGGCGTGGTTCCTGCTGCCGTTCTCCGCATCGATACGCGCGGTTGCCGTGATCTGCACGCTCGCGCCGATCGCCATCTTCTCGACGCTGTTCACCGACAAGGTGCTCGGCAACGCCAAGCTCGCCGGCTTCTCACTAGCGCTGACGGCCATGATCTCGCTGGTGCTCATGGCCATAGCCCACATGCTGATGGGCGTGTGAGGGGTGCTGTCGCGGCAAACCACGTCGTTTACCGCGACAGCACCGAACATGCGGAACGCCGGTCGCCGATTGCCTTGAACTCGGCAGAACGACGGCGCCCGCGAACGCCCCGCATACGCCTAGCGCTTCAGCACCTTATGGGCCAGCTCGCTCACGCCGAACCGCAGTTTGTCCACCGGCAGCGTGAACTCGCCGAGCAGCTCCTCAACGTTGCCGTTGAAGCCCTGCTTGAATTCGAGCACGCCACGCCCCTCATCATCCGGATCATCGAAAATTCCATCGATGCCGTAGAAGTTGTATCGGTTCACCCCGCGCTCCACACACAGGTGCAGCATGGCCTCGTATTGGATGAGCGCCGAGGCATAGAACGGCTTGTATCGTTCCACACTGCCGGAGAAGAGGTACACCACCTCATTCGGGTGCTCCACGAACAACGAGGCCGCAGCCGGCAGCACATCACCGTCCTTGGCGAACTCGGCGGCCTCGGCCAGACGCTTCTCCGCAGCCGCGAGATTACGGCCTTCCTCGCCCAACTGGCGTTCGATGCGCGTGGTGGGGCGCTCGTCGTATTTGGCCTGGAGTCCTTCCACCTTGGCCTTGAGCGCATCACGCTTGGCGGTCATATCCGCCAGATACTCGTCAAGATGGATTTCGGCCACCATGAAATGCGACTTGTCGCCGAACGCCTGCTTGAACTGACGGAAATACTCGAGCCCGCGCCCGCGGAAGTGACGGCGTTCTGCGGTGGCCGTCTCGATCTTCTCGAATACGTCCAATTCGTCGATGCCCAACTCACGCACGCGCACACCCATCGACAGGGAGCGCTTGACGCTCCACTGCGTACGCTTATCGAACGACTTCATCAGGGCCGGGCCATCGCCGAGACCGGTCAAATCCTTGACGTACACCCAACGATTCACCACCGCACCGTAGCCGCGCGTGAACCCGGCATGCCGCCATCCCAAGGATTCGTACGCCTTCAGGGACGCATCGTCCGGCGTGCCGTCGGGCTCGCCCTGGGAGTCGCGCTGCTGATACACCAGATTCGGCCAGCAGATCACGGACACCGCATGATGGCGGCGGGCGGACCGGCGGATTCCGTCGGTCATCGTCGCAAGCAATCCCTCATCGTGCGCATCGCACAGGGGGCCAAGCCAGATGTATCCGCGTTCCCCGAATCCGCCGCGCTCATAGGCGATGGAGCAGGCGGCTACCAGCGCCCCCTCACGACGCACACCCACGAAGTCGAAGGCGTCGGCATGATGTTTGGCGACGTTCACCATCCCCAGACTCTGCTGGAAGTTGCCCTGCGGATGGTGCATGGAGAATTCATCGAACTCTTCCGGAGTAATGGTCACAATCTCGTATGTCATTGATGTCTCAGTCTTATCCGTCTTATCCATAGTCATTGCCGCACTCAATATTGCCGCACTCAACGGGACAGTATTTTACGCACCACAGGATGCGTGCGAGGCGATCCTCCACTCCGCCCGCCGTATGGACGGCACCGGACACCGACGGGCGACGGTGGGATACGAGTGCTGTTGCACGAAAATCCTGGTATGCAAGTCGGCGATGACCGCACATGGCCGGACGGCGGGCTGAATCGAACCCGCCAGCCTGGCACCCACCGCCCGGCCGATGCGTCGGCTTGTGATGTCCAGTTGCCGCTCAGTCCGCGGACTTCAGCAGCGCCTCAATGGCGGGAACCAAAGCCTTGAGCGCTTTGCCGCGATGGGAGATGGCGTTCTTCTCGGCCGGCGTCATCTCGGCGCTGGTCAGCGGCTCGCCTTCGTAATCGGGCTCGGTGCTGGTGCGTCCGGGCTGGTCGTCAGGCACGAACAACGGGTCGTAGCCGAAGCCGTGCTCGCCGCGCGGCTTGTGGATGATCCGCCCCGGCATCTCCCCCACCTCAACGGTTTCGGACTTGATGGCGTAGCGGCCAATCACCGCGGCTCCGGCAGAGACCCCCGTAGCGGCAACGGCCGAGGCGTCGGCGGCCTCCCGCGGATTATCAACGCCGGTCACGTCCACCCCGGCCTCGACGTCCGGCACCACCAGAGCCGCGGCACAACGGAAGCGCGCGGTGCGCTTGGCGTCCGGGATGTCCTCGATCTGCGCGAGCAGCAGCGCGTTATTGGCCTTGTCATGACCATGCGCGCCGGCCCAGCGGGCGGAGAGGATGCCCGGCGCGTTGCCCATCACGTCAACGATGATGCCGGAGTCGTCCGCGACGGCGGGCAGACCGGTGCGGCTCGCCACGTCACGGGCCTTGAGCAGCGCGTTCTCCTGGAAAGTGACGCCGGTCTCCACCGGGTCGGGCAGATGCAGGCTGCCGGCCGAGACGAGCTCGATGCCCGAGGCATCCTCGCCCAAATCCTCCTCGAGGATGCGGCGGATTTCCACCAGCTTGCCTTCGTTGTGGGTGGCGACGACGATTTTCATATGCATCTCCTCTGCTCCTCTGAATGTATAGGATTGTGTCGAATATATCGAATGTATCGGTGACGCGGAAATGTCGGCGGACGCGGACCGGGACGGAAAAGGCCGGAATCGACGGTATGTTCGCGGCCTGACGAGGGTCACGCGTACTTACCGTCGATTTGGGGACGATTTCCGACTGTATGTATGCGAGACCTTCGTTAAGACGCATACTTACCGTCGGCGACCGCGCCGGCGGGAGCGCACTGCAGGCACTACCCGTACTTGGGCATCAGCGACCGCGCTCGGACGGCAACGACGTCAACGGCAACGGAGCCGGACGAATCGTGAGTGTCGGGCGCGAGCGCGAGACGCGAAAACGCAAGACACGAGACGCGAAACGCCTCAGTCCAACGCCAGAGCGGCGCGCTGGGCGGCCTGCAGCTCGCGGTTGCCCTTTTCGGCGAGATCAAGCAGCGTGCCCAGCTCGGCGCGGTTGAACGGACGATGCTCGGCGGTGCCCTGAATCTCGATGAACGTGCCCGAACCGGTCATGGCCACGTTCATGTCGGTCATGGCCTGGCTGTCCTCGATGTAGGGCAGGTCCAGCATCGGCGTGCCGTTGATCACGCCCACGGAGACGGCGGACACCGAATCCTTGAGCACCTTGGCGGCGGACTTGATGTGGTGGTTGCGCTCGGCCCAGTTGAGCGCGTCCACCAAGGCAACGTACGCGCCGGTCACCGAGGCGGTACGCGTGCCGCCGTCCGCCTGCAGCACGTCGCAGTCCAGCTGAATCTGATTCTCGCCCAGCGCCTTCATGTCGACCACGCCCCTCAGGCAACGACCGACCAGACGGCTGATCTCCATCGTACGGCCGCCAAGCTTGCCCTTGACCGACTCGCGATCGGTGCGCTCGGAGGTCGCGCGCGGCAGCATCGCGTATTCGGCGGTGACCCAGCCGAGGCCGGAGTCCTTGCGCCAGCGCGGCACCGTGGGCGTGAACGTGGCGGTGCACATTACGCGCGTGTTGCCGCATTCGATCAGCACGGAGCCTTCCGGCGCGTCGGTGAAGTGCCGGGTGATCCTGACCGGGCGCAGCTCGTCGACCTGACGTCCGTCGGCGCGAATGATTTGATGTTCCTTCAACAGATCCTTGATTTGAGCCATACGCCCATCGTACGCCGAGCCGTGCGCGCCGGCCGGAAACAGCAAGGGCCACAGGCGACTACACTTATAGTCATCGTAACCAAAAGTGGTACCGCGATGAGGAAAGGCACTGGAAATGCTTGATTATTCGCCGGCCCTGATGACCGACATGTACGAATACACGATGCTCGACGCCGCGCTGAGGGACGGCACCGCGAACCGCAAGTGCGTGTTCGAGGTGTACACCCGTCACCTGCCCGAAGGCCGGCGCTATGGCGTGGTGGCCGGCACCGGCCGCATTCTGGACGCGCTCGAACGCTTCCATCTGGACGACAACGACCTGAAGTTCCTCGCCGACCGGCATGTCGTGAGCCCCGAGACCATCAGCTGGCTGGAGCACTACCACTTCTCCGGATCGATCAAGGGGTACCGCGAAGGCGAGATGTTCTTCCCGAACTCGCCGATCCTGCAGGTCGAGGGCACGTTCGGCGAGTGCACGCTGCTGGAGACGCTGATCCTGTCCATCCTCAACTACGATTCCGCCGTGGCCTCGGCCGCGAGCCGCATGGTCTCGGCCGCCAAGGACCGCCCCTGCATGGACATGGGCGGGCGCCGCACCAACGAGTGGGCCGCCGTGGCCGCCGCACGCGCCGCCGTGGTGGGCGGCTTCAAGGGCACCGCCAACCTGCTCGCGGCGCAGATGTACGGCCTGAAGGCCATCGGTACCGCCGCCCACTGCTTCACGCTGGTGCACGACTCCGAGCGCGACGCCTTCGAGTCGCAGATTGACGCCCTCGGACGCAACACCACGCTGCTCGTGGACACGTACAACATCGAGGAGGCTGTGAAGACCGCCGTCGAGGTGGCAGGCCCCGGACTCGGCGGCGTGCGCATCGACTCGGGCGATCTGGCCGCCATGGCCCAGCGTGTGCGCAACCAGTTGGACGCGCTGGGGGCCACGAACACCACGATCACCGTGACCAACGATCTGGACGAGTACGCCTTGGCCGCCCTGCAGACCGCGCCGGTGGATTCCTACGGCGTGGGCACGATGCTGGTCACCGGTTCCGGCGCACCCACCTGCGCGATGGTGTACAAGCTCACCGAGCGCGAGGACGCGGACGGCGTGATGCAGTCGGTGGCCAAGAAGTCCAAGAACAAGGCCACCGTGCCGGGCCGCAAGCTGGCGTTCCGCTCCTACGAATACGCGCTGGCGGAGGCCGAGCATGTGATCTCGGGCTCGGAGGACAAACTGGCCGGATTCACGCCCGAAGACGGCTGGAAGAATCTGCTGGTGGACTTCGTGGACCACGGTTCGATCGATGCGACGTGGCAGGGTCACGACGCCATCATGGCCGCGCACGACTACCGTGCCAAGGCGTTGGCCGAGCTGCCCATCACCGCGCAAAGCCTGATGAAGGGCGACCCGGCGATTCCGACGGAGACCACTGTTCTGTGACGGCGACTTCCGTCGGAATCCGTCGCGGTGCCGCCGCTTCCTCAGCTACGGACAGCCCTTGATGGTGATTCCAGTCAATCGTTCCGCGTACCGCCGCTCTCCCTCAGCTACGGACAGTCCACCGGATTGTCCGCCAAACGGCTCGGTTACGAAAGCCACCGTCCTGTGATGGAAGCCACCGATTGCGATGGAGACCACCATCTTGCGGACGGCGGCTTCCGCCGGAACTTCGGTCCCGCAGCAATCCACCCGTATCTATGTCACCTATGCCGTCCACGCCGCCGCTCAACAGTCGATGGCATAGATACGGGTCTTGTAGTCCTTCCAGTCCGGCAACGGTTCGCCGGCGTCGAGCGCCTGCTTGATACCTTGGTAGTAGTGAAGCTTGCGTTGGACGTGCAGGGCGGCCTCGTTCAGCGCGCGCCGCTGCTCGTCCAAAGTCCGGCGGCGCGATTCCAGCAACTCGAGAATCTCATCGATATGGGCGGGTTCGTCCTGCTCGAACGTGAAGAACTTCTTGAGGTCGTCGATAGTCATGCCGGCGTTCTTGAAGCAACAGATCGCCCGCAGACGATTGATATGGCATTCCTCGTACACGCGCTGCCCGGTGGCAGTGCGGCCGACATTGGTGAGCAGCCCCTGCTCCTCGTAATAGCGCAGCGTCGACGGCTGCATATGGAACTGCGCCGCGACCTCACGAATCGTATGGGTGGCGTGGACCTCCGGCACCTCGTCCACCGGCATCCGGACAGCCGAAGCCGCATCAGTCATCGTCATCATCGACCTTCCTTCATCATCACGACACGCCGACGCATCGCATATTGCTTGCATTCAAGTTCACTTGAACTGGAACCATAATAACCGACAACGAAACCGTTCGCGAGCCGGATTATGGACGCAGATGACGTAGGTCTTCACCCGCATCCGATGTCAGGCCCACGGAACAAGACGCACAGACGCACCGCACGACGGCCTACGGCAGACAATGCGCCGACAACGGCGTATGCCGACGGCCATCCGACAGCGCGCCAACACGCACCAACGAAGGAGCCTCAATGTTCGAGCCGACCACCCCATACACCCCCAACCCGCACCGTTACGACAGCATGACCTATAACCGCTGCGGCACCTCCGGCCTGAAGCTGCCGGCCGTCTCGCTCGGATTCTGGCACAACTTCGGCGACATCACTCCGTTCGAGCAGATGAAGTCGCTGGTCTTCACCGCATTCGACAACGGCATCACGCACTTCGATCTGGCCAACAACTACGGCCCGGAACCCGGTCAGGCCGAGAAGAACTGCGGCCTGCTGCTCGCCAAGTACTTCAAGCACCACCGCGACGAGCTCATCATCTCCACCAAGGCCGGCTACGAGATGTGGGCCGGCCCGTACGGCGATCTCGGCAGCCGCAAGTACCTGCTCGCATCGCTCGACCAGTCGCTTGAGCGCCTTGGCTTGGACTACGTGGACATCTTCTACCACCACCACCCGGACCCCGAAACCCCGCTCGAGGAGACGATGGGCGCCCTCGCCCAGGCCGTGAACTCCGGCAAGGCCCTGTACGTCGGCCTGTCCAATTACGACGGACCGACGATGGAGAAGGCCGCCGCGATCCTCGCCGAATTGCATGTGCCGTTCGTCATCAACCAGAACAAGTACAACATCTTCGACCGCACGGTGGAGCGCAACGGGCTCAAGGAGACCGCGGCCAAGCTTGGCAAGGGCCTCATCACCTTCTGCCCGCTGGAGCAGGGACTGCTGACCAACCGCTATCTCAACGGCATCCCGGCCGACAGCCGTATCGCCCATGATCCGCGGTTCCTCAAGGATTCGGCACTGACCGACAAGCTGCACGGGCAAATCGTGGACCTCAACAACCTGGCGGCCGAGCGCGGCCAAACCCTGGCCGAGATGAGCCTGGCCTGGCTGCTGCACGACGGCAAGGTGACCTCCGTGCTGGCCGGCGCCTCCAAGCCGCAACAGATCGTCGACAACATCGGCGCGCTGAAGAACACGCACTTCACCGATGAAGAGCTGAAGCTCATCGACGACATCGCCGCACGGTAATGCGCGCGACGGCAATCGCGCATGATGACCGCCAGTATGCCGCGTCATAAATTCGTTGATCATATTTTTGTCTCCTCTTGCAGGCAACGTGCGAGCCGACAGGCGAGCCAGCTGACTGAGCGGAGCGCGTTCGTAATTGCATGACGAGCCGGCCCGCGAAGCGGGACTGAGGGATAGTGAATTAATCAACGAACTTCTGACGCAGGATACTAGATGGCCTCACGAAGGATGCACGACGGATGCACGACGGATGCACGACGGATGCACGACGGATGCACGACGGATGCAGGGTTATTGTTCCATCTCTGCTTGTCATCGAACAATAACCCTGCATAGCGCTGTTGACATGGTGCCGCAACGATACCGTTTGTCCCGATAATCCATTTTCCCGGTTTTCGGGATTATTGGGACAAGAATCCGTGCCCCCGCAGACCATTTTCACCGATATTCGACGTCCGGGGGCACACCGCGTGCCCCCACAGCCGTTTGTAACGATAAAACAGCCTTGCGGGGCACACCGTCAATTCCGCAAAAAGCCTGGAATTCCGCCAAAACATCGATTTGAGACGTTTTACCGTCCAAAACAGCTGTGCCCCCGCAGCCCATTTTCACTCCAAAAACGGCTGCGGGGGCACAGCCTTCACTCAGGCCGACGCTGTGGGACGGCCCACAAGAGATATCACACGGGCAGTTCGCTCCTGCTCGCAGGCGAAGCACACTGTCTCCACAGCGAAAGACAGGTAAAGCCCGCCAATACGGTTACTGCATCATCACCGCCCCACGAAGATGGCCAATATGCGGCGAAGTTCAATCCGGTCCTCGAAAAATGGACGCAAAAACGGCCCCGGCTACGGCAAACCCGAACCACAACCCTCGCTCGGCTCACGCCTCACTCAGGCTGACGCTACGGACAGTCCACCGGCCTGTCCGCTTCACACATCGCCTCCGGCCCCAGCAAGAACAGACTTCGCCCCGCGAAGACCCAATCCAACCCTCGCTCGGCTCACGCCTCACTCAGGCTGACGCTACGGACAGTCCACCGGACTGTCCGCTTAACGCACCGCCTCCGGCCCCAGCAAGAACAGACACGCCTACGGCGGACCCAACATCACCTTCGCTCGGCTCACGCCTCGCTCAGGCTGACGCTACGGACAGTCCACCGGACTGTCCGCTTCACACACCGCCTCCGGCCCCAGCAAGAACGGACTTCGCCCCGCGAAGACCCAATCCAACCCTCGCTCGGCTCACGCCTCACTCAGGCTGACGCTACGGACAGTCCACCGGACTGTCCGCTTAACGCGTCAGCCCATCATTTCTTCGTAGATGCGCTTGCAGTCGGGGCAGACGGGATACTTGGACGGATCGTGTTTGGGCACCCACACCTTGCCGCACAGCGCCACAACCGGACGGCCGGTCATACGGGATTCGGCGATGCGGTCCTTGGACACGTAATGGGCGAACCGGTCGGCGTCGCCGCCATCGTCGCGAACCGGCGACTCCTGGGTCTCGGGACGCTCAAGCACGGAAGTTCCGGCGCCCTGATCGGGATTCCTCAACGGTTCGGCATCATCAACGAACATCATCATGCACCACTTTCTGCAGCTGCGAAACGATTCTGCGTACCATCATAGATTCCCAACGCCACCAGCGAAATCCCCAAGCCCTACTCGCCGCACCCCCACACTCATCACGCGCATCCACATCTGTATACGACAGTCTTACCGCGGCAACCAAAGATACGGCATCCCGCACACGCCGCAATCGTCACCAGTCGGCGATTCGAGCTCGAATCGGAAGCAGCAATCACCGCATGACACACCGTCACCATCAACCGGAAAAGTCTGACGCGATGTCGGACGACGTCCCGGACATCCTCATCCGCATTCCCGCCCGCACGCCAGCCCGCCCGCCACCGAATCAACTGGGATGGATGCATACGTGCCACCTTGTAGAGCGAGCCAGCACGCCCGCCGCCGAATCACCCGCACAACACCAACACACCACCTGCGCCGCAGCGGCACCTCACCGGCATCCCGAATCCCTCCAATCGCGGTAGGCTATAAGGCATGACTATCGCAGTATGCCCCGGCTCGTACGACCCCGTGACCGCCGGACACTTGGACGTAATCGAGCGCTCCGCGCGGTTTTTCGACGAGGTACACGTGGTGGTGGCCGTCAATGCCGCGAAAACACCGATGTTTTCCGAAGCGACCCGCGTGGACGTGATTCGCCGCGCCCTAGACAAGGACGGATGCACCAATATCACGGTCGCCTCCACCGACGGGCTCATCACCGATTACTGCAGGCAGGTAGGCGCCAGCGTGATCGTCAAGGGACTGCGCCAGAACGGCGACTACGAGGCCGAACTCGGCATGGCTCTGGTCAACCGCAAACTCGCCGGCATCGAGACCCTGTTCCTGCCGGCCGATCCGATTCTTGAACACATCTCCAGTTCCATCGTCAAGGACGTGGCCCGTCACGGCGGAGACGTGACCGGCATGGTGCCCGACTGCGTGGTGCCGATGCTCGCCGAGGCCTTGGCCGAGGAACGCACACGGAAGGACTGAACATGAACGATGATCACCCCACCGGCTATGTGGATCTGACCCAGCCGGCCGGCCAGCCGCAGGACCGGCCGGATACGATCTCCACTCCGTCGACCGCACCGGTCGCATCGGCTTCGCCGGTCTCACCGACCTCCTCAACCGCACCGACCGGTGATATGCCGCCCGCGGCGCCGGCAAACCCCGCAACCGTCCTGCCGCCGATGCCGGACCTGCGTGAGCCGGGCCCCACCGAAGCGGCACAGGCCTCCCCCGACGCTCCGACGCCACTGCAGCCCACGCCGGCGCAGCTGCAGGCGCGGGCGGAAGCCGCCGCCAAGGCCAACAGCCGTTCCACGTCGGCGAACGAGACGGGCACTCGCCCCGCGTTCATGGACGCCATGCCCGATCTGCGCGAGAACGCCGATGACCCGGACGAGCAGAGCCGCGAGGAGTTCACCACGGTCTACGACATCATCGACCAACTGGAAGCCAGCCTCGAAGAGGCCAAATCCAGCCTGTTCTCCCCCAACATGGTCAAGGTGGATCGCGACGAGTTCACCGACCGGCTGTCCGAGCTCAAGAAGATGCTGCCGGTCCAGCTGGAACGCGCATCCGCCCTGATGCGCGAAGCCGAGCGGCGTCTGGAGTCGGCCCAGAGCCAGTCCAGCGCCATCGTGGCCTCCGCGCAAAGCCGGGCCGCGGACATGATCAAGGATGCGAACGAACAGGCCCAGTTCCTGGCCGGCCAGGAGAATGTGACCGAGCTGGCCCGGCAGAAGGCGCGCACGATCCTCGATCAGGCGCAGGCCAAGGCCGATCACCTCACGCGAGGCGCGGACCAGTACTGCACCACCGTGATGGAGGGTCTGTCCCAGCAGCTCGGCAAACTCAGTCAGGATGTGCAGGCGGGGCTCAACGTGTTGGAGGAGCGCCAGCGTGCGGCCGGCGAGCAGATGCCGAACCTCACGCTCAACGACTATCCGGAAGCGCAGTGACGGCCGGGACCGAGCCCGCATAGGACGAGCGCCGGCGTAGTGCGCTGCGCACCGTGTGCGCACCACGCGCACACCGCACACCGCACATCGCGGGTCGCGCACACGCACCACGCACCACGCGCTATGGGCACACTGCCCGCTGCGCGCACACCCACGACATGCGGCATACACCACCGGCCACACATCCACGCGCACACGGCGCGCACCCCCGCGCTCGTGCCACACTGGATGGCCAACCCCACACATCCACGCGCACACCCCACGCTACGCACACGCCGCCATATCAGTAGCGTACGTAACAATTCACAACATAAGGTGCATGCAAGAGCGCAACAAGCGCGCGACGCCGCCACAGGCGACGCAGCACATGCACAGACACGAACACAACACATGAAAGGCATAAGTCATGGCACGAGTTGAGGATTCCCCGTGGTCGATTCCGGTGGCGCAGGTCGCCTCCCGCGCGGGCCAGTCCAAGCAGGTCGATGCCGATTTCCCGGCTCCGGGCGGCATCGGCGATGAAATCGTCGGCATCAAGGAGGGCGAACCCGTGCATGTGGACGGCTCGTTCGACTCGATCGTGGACGGCCTGATCTTCACCGGCCGAATCACGGCCCCGTTCAACAGCGAGTGCACCCGCTGCCTCAAGCCGATCGACAAGGACTGGACGGTCAACGTGACCGTCTTCTTCCCGTACGAATCCGGCGCGGACAACCGCGGCAAGCAGGGCAAGCACGACGAGGAGACAGACATCATCGCCGGCGAGGACGAGTCGGAGGACACCTACCCGCTGCTGGAGAACGGCGCGTTCGCGAACATCGAGGCGATGTTGCGCGACACGCTGGTCGAATCGTTGCCCTTGCAACCGTTGTGCAGGCCCGACTGCAAGGGTCTGTGCTCCCAGTGCGGCGTGGATCTGAACGAGCACCCTGATCACCATCACGAGACCGAGGACATCCGTTTCGCCGGACTGGCGGCGCTCAAGGCCCAGCTTGAAGCCGAACAGGAGTAGGATCACGGCACACGGACCCAGCCAACGCCCGTGTGTACGACGCCACGCCGGGGCGGCTTTGCAACGCTCCGCAGGTCCAGCTGGGCGAGACGCCACGCTGGGGCAGCCTTGCGTCGCTAACGCAAGTCCAACCGGGCGAGACGCCACGCTGGGGCAGCCTTGCGTCGCTAACGCAGGTCCAACCGGGCGAGACGCCACGCCACACACCCCGCCCAGACCGCCACACCCCCGCTCCGGACCACTGCATCCCACGCCCATTTGGACTTTGTACGAGCCGTGCGCTAAGATAACGCACGCTTAAGCTCAATTGTTCGAACGAAATAGAGGATATTCAAATGGCACTGCCTAAGTACAAGACCTCGCGCGCCAACACGCGCTCGCGTCGCGCGAATTGGAAGGCTACCGCTGCTGCGACCGTGACCTGCCCGAACTGTGGCGCTCCGGCCCTGCCGCACATGGCCTGCCCGAGCTGCGGTTCCTTCCGCGGCCGCACCTACCGCTCCGCCATCCAGCCGGCCCACACCAAGTGAGCCCTGAGATAACGGCATAACGAAGGCCCTGCCATCGACGGGTGGCGGGGCCTTTTGCGTAACCTACCCACATCCCACATGGAGGATGACTAATCACCATGACCGAAGACACCGAACAGCAACCAGCCCACGAACTGCTGGAGGCACTGGGCACCACCATCAACCCGGACCTGCTTGTCCAGGCGCTCACCCACCGTTCCTTCTCGCACGAGCACCCCGGAGTGCCCAACTACGAACGTCTGGAGTTCCTGGGCGATGCGGTGCTGGAGCTGATCTCCACCGAGACGCTGTTCACCATCCACCCGGACATGACCGAAGGCCAGCTGGCCAAGATGCGCGCCAAAGCGGTGTCGGAAGAGGCGCTGAGCGCCATCGCGCGCACCAAGCTCAAGGTGGGTCCCTACATTCTGCTGGGCCACGGCGAGGCCGAGCAGGGCGGGTCGGAGAAGAGCTCCATCTTGTGCGACATCGTGGAGTCGCTGATCGGCGCCACTTTCCTCGAGCACGGCATCGACGAAGCCCGCAAGGTGGTCCACCGTCTCATCGACGACACGCTGGCCGAGGTGGCCACCGAAGGCCCGGCACTGGACTGGAAGACCTCGCTGACCGTCAAGGCCCACGACATGGGTCTGCCCGATCCCGTCTATCTCATGGAGGTTTCCGGCCCCGAATACGCCCAGATCTTCACCGCCAAGGCCACGCTGGTCGCGGAAGGCAAGCGCGGCCACGACGACGGCGAAGAGGTCATCGGCGTCGGTCAGGGCACCAGCAAGCGCAAGGCGCAGCTGGCGGCCGCCGAAATGGGCTGGAAGACGCTGGACGAGCGTCAGCATCAGAATCAGGACCAAGGCCAGCAATAGAACCAAACAAACGATTGTTCCGTCCGGTGAGTGATTCCAGTCACCGGACGGAGGCATATTCCCGGCCGATTCCGGCGTCTGCCCAGTGAGCACGACCGGCGTATCCGGCCGGGTTTATGCATAGACTAAAGAGACACACGAGAAACAGGCCGTGCTGGGGTCACAAACCCCGTCACGCGCGGCAGGGAGCACAGACGGGACAGACCGCCCCACCCGAGGCGGCCGGGTTTCCGAACGACATCGAATATCGATACAGGTGAGAGGAACCATGGCTTTACCTACGCCCTTGCAGGCATTCAGCGGCGTGCCGAAGACCTTTGCGGCAACCGACAAGCAGACCATCATCGACGGCGAGAAGATGACCGGCGCCCAGGCACTGGTCCGTTCGCTGGAGGATCTGGGGGTCGAGGACGTGTTCGGCATCCCCGGCGGCGCGATTCTGCCCGTCTATCACCAAATCAATGACAGCACCAAGTTCCGTTTCGTGCTCATGCGCCACGAGCAGGCCGCCGGCCACGCCGCCGAGGGCTACGCGCTGGCCACCGGCAAGGTGGGCGTGTGCATCGTGACGTCCGGCCCCGGCGCCACCAACGTGGTCACCGCCATCGCGGACGCCAACATGGACTCCGTGCCGATGGTGGTCATCACCGGCCAGGTGGGCGTGCAGGCCATCGGCACCGACGCCTTCCAGGAGGCGGACATCGTGGGCATCACCTATCCGGTGTCCAAGCATTCGTTCCTGGTGACCCGCGCGCAGGACATCCCGCGCGTGCTCACCGAGGCCTACCACATCGCCAGCACCGGTCGCCCCGGCCCAGTGGTCGTGGACCTGACCAAAACCGCGCAGACCGGCGAGATGTACTATTCGTGGCCGCAGCGCATGATTCTGCCCGGCTACAACCCCACCACCAAGGCGCACGGCCGTGTGCTGTCGGACGCGGCGAAGCTGTTCTCCAAGTCCTACCGCCCGGTGCTGTACGTGGGCGGCGGCGCGGCCCGCTCCAACGCCGGCGCGCAGGTCAAGGCCCTGGCCGATCTGACCGGCGCCCCGATCGTGACCACGCTGCCCGCACGCGGCATCGTGCCGGACACCGATCCGAAGAACCTCGGCATGCTCGGCATGCACGGCACGATCGCCGCCACCGGCGCCGTGCAGCGCGCCGATCTGCTGGTGGCCATCGGCGCCCGCTTCGACGACCGCGTCACCGGCAAGCTGGACGCCTTCGCGCCCACGGCCCGCGTGATCCACATCGACATCGACCCGGCGGAAATCGGCAAGAACCGCCAGCCCGACGTGCCGATCGTGGGCGACGTGGCCACCGTGCTCGACGACCTCATCCCCGAAATCGAGCGCACGCAGGCCATTCAGGGCAAGCCGAACCTCAAGCCGTGGTGGGACGCCATCAACGGCTGGCGAGAGCAGTACCCGATGACGTGGGAGCAGCCGACCGACGGTTCGCTGGCTCCGCAGTGGGTCATCAAGACGCTGTCCGAGCTGGCCGACCCGTCCACGATCTGGGTCACCGGCGTGGGCCAGCATCAGATGTGGGCCGCCCAGTTCATCAACTTCGAGAACCAGCACTCGTGGCTGTCCTCCGGCGGCCTCGGCACGATGGGCTACGGTCTGCCCGCTGCCATCGGCGCGTCCGTGGGTTCGACCCGTGAGTTCGACGGCAAGAAGCCGGTGTGGCTGATCGACGGCGATGGTTCCTTCCAGATGACCTCCGAAGAGCTCGCCGCCGCGTTCCTGGACCACGCGCCGGTGAAGATCGCGATTCTCAACAACTCCGTGTACGGCATGGTGCGTCAGTGGCAGACGCTGTTCTACCAGCACCATTACTCGCAGACCAACCTCAAGGACGGCGAGGCGCACGGCACCGAGGGCGAGACCGCCCTGGCCAACGGCGATGCCCCGCTCGAGGTTCCGGACTTCATCAAGCTGGCCGAGGCGTACGGCTGCGTCGGCATCCGCGCGTTCACCGAGGAGGAGGCCATCGCGGCCATCAAGAAGGCCAACGAGATCAATGACCGTCCGGTGCTCATCGATTTCCGCGTCTGGAAGGACGCGATGGTGTGGCCGATGGTCGCCGCGGGCGCTTCGAATGACGAGGTGACGTACATGCCCGGCATCAAGCCGCTTATGGGTGGCGCTCCGGCTCCGGGCACGGGCGCGGAGGGCGATCCGGCGCTGGCCGCCGGTGAGGCCGAGACCGCCGCCGAAACGACTGACGGGACCGATACGAACGCCGCGGATGCCGCGGACGAGCGCTGAGGCAAGGGAGAAAGGGAATAACATGGCTTTGTATCCTGCATCGCAGCCGGGTTCCGAGCGTCACACGCTCTCCGTGCTGGTGGAGAACCGCCCCGGCGTGCTGGCCCGCATCGCCGGCCTGTTCGCACGCCGTGCGTTCAACATCAACTCGTTGTCCGTCTCCCCCACCGAGCGTCCGGACATCTCCCGCGTGACCGTGACCGCCGACGTGGAGGCCGTGCCGCTCGAGCAGATCATCAAGCAGCTCAACAAGCTGCTGCATGTGCTGAAGATCGTGGAGCTCGACCCGAATTCCACCGTGGAGCGCGAACTGGTGCTCATCAAGGTGGCCGCCAACCAGTCCAACCGTTCGGACGTACTCGAAATCGTGCGTCTGTTCCGCGTGCGCGTGGTGGACGTGAACCCGGAGTCGCTGACCATCGAGGCCACCGGCGCCGAAGGCAAGATCGACGCGCTGCTGGGTCTGCTGGAGCATTACGGCGTCATCGAGCTGGTGCGTTCCGGCGCCGTGGCCGTGACCCGCGGCCCCCGCGCGCTGGCAGAAAAGGTCGTCGGCTCCGAGGTGACCGGTCGCTGATTGCCGGCGGTCTGATTGCTTTTCGGCGGATATGCACTGCGCATATCCGCCGTTTTTGTACCGACACCGTGCTTGCATAATGCATGCATTCCATGCTAGCATTATGCAAGCACAGTAATTATCATGCCAAGGAGGACGACCATGGGCACCATGACCATTCGCAAACTTGACGACGACACCATCGAACGATTCAAAGCCATAGCCAGCAGCAATCATCGTTCCGCAGAAGCGGAGGCCCGCTCGCTTATCGAAGATTTCACGGCGGGAAGGATTGTGCGGCATGATATGCAAACGTCGAATTTCTATGATCGAGTCCGGGAATTCATGGATCGCAACGACATCGAAGGTCTCACGGACAGCGAGCTCCCCCTGCCCGACCGCAACGCAAAACCGGAACGACCACCCATCGCCCTTAAGGGAATCTGATTCTCGATGATCATTTTGGACACCAATGTAATCAGTGAAACGATTGCCCTTCGCCCCCACCCCCGCGTCGTCGCTTGGTACAGAAGCATCTCCGAGGACGATATAGGCACCACCGCCATCACCGTTGCGGAATTATTCACAGGAATCTGCCTCATGCCCATCGGCAAACGGCGACATAACCTTTCCAGAGCCATCGATTACCAGTTATTGCTGCTAGGAAATCGAATCCTCCCTTTTGACGCCCAAGCAGCAATTGATTATGCCGAAATACGCACCATGCGAAGCACCAACGGCAAGCCGATTAGCGTGCAGGACGCCATGATCGCGGCGATCGCACGCGCCCACGGCGCGGCCGTGGCGACCCGCAATGTCAAAGATTTTGAGGGCACGGGCGTGAAACTCATCAATCCTTGGGAGCACGAGGATTAGTGACTGGGGGTGATGGGCAACAGATGCGTTGCCCCACCAGTCACATCGTTTACGCGTGGCGAGTGCCCCGGACAAGGAGAGCCCAATATAATCAGCAAACTTCTGCCACAGGGCAGTAGACGTTCTGAATATCGGCAGCCGTCACTCCAGCTGTTCGGACAGCTCGAGCCATTCGGCCTCGAGGTCGTCGCTCTCGGCATTGACGGCGGTGAGCTGTTCGTTGAGCTTGTTGAGCCCCTCGTAATCGGCGGGGTCGTGAGCGGCCATCTGCTGCTCGAGATTCGTCTTCTGGTCCTCCAGCTTGGCGAGCTTGCGTTCGATGGCCTTCACCCGCTTGGATGCCTCGTGGAAGGCCTTGCCGGTGAGCTTCGGCTCGGCCGAATCCTGGGTTCCGTCCGACACGGGCGCCGCCGACGAGGCCGACTGCGCAAGAGACCCGGCAGTACCAGCCACAGACGCCTTATTCTGCGCGTTGTTCTGCGCTCCACGCCGGCTCGACGATCCACCGGTTCCCGCGAATCCGGCCCTGTCTTCCGGAAGCCCCTTGCCGTTCTTCAGGTCCTCGACCATGTCGAGGTAATCCTGCACGCCGCCGGGCAGATGACGCACCTTGCCGCCAATCAGCGCGAACTGCTGGTCGGTCACGCGCTCGAGCAGGTAGCGGTCGTGGGAAACGACGATCAGCGTACCCGGCCAGGTGTCGAGCAGGTCCTCCATCACGGCGAGCATGTCGGTGTCGAGGTCGTTGCCGGGCTCGTCCATGATGAGCACATTCGGCTCGTCCAAGAGGATGAGCAGCAGCTGCATGCGACGCTTCTGACCGCCGGACAGGTCGGCGATCGGCGTCATCAGCTGGGCGGACTCGAAGCCGAGCCGCTCCATCAGCTGCCCCGGCGTGACCTCCTTGCCGTCCACGATGTAGCTCGGCTTATAGCGGGACAGCACTTCCTTGATCTTGTACTTGCCCAGCTTCTCCAGCTCGTCAAGTCGCTGCGAGAGCACGGCGAACTTCACGGTCTTGCCGATGTTCACATGGCCTACGGTCGGCGTGAGCGTGCCGTCGATGAGCTTGAGCAGCGTGGACTTGCCGGCGCCGTTCGCACCGACGATGCCGAAACGGTCGCCCGGACCGATCAGCCAGGTCACGTCGTCAAGAATCTCCCGACCGGACACCGTGATCTTGCGGGCGGCCGACGTGGACCCAAGATCGGCGTCATCATTCGCCGGACCGCCGATGGTCTCGCCGCCGGTGTTCATGCGGCGAACCTCGCGATCGTCGGCTGACTGCGGGTCGATGCCACCTTCCGCTTCGGCCTTCCTGCGCGCTTCCTCAGCGGCGGCCACGGCCTCGGGCACGCCGGCGTCCACCAGACGCGGATCGGTCATGTCGGTGACCGCCACCTCCACGGATCCGTGCAGCTGCGGTTCGGCGTACATTGCGTTGACCACGTCCACGCGCGATGCGGAATCGGCGAGCGCCGCCACATCCGGGTCGATGCGCGCGGCCGCCGACACCATGCCCTGCGCATGCTCGAAAATCTGCGTCACGTCGATGAGATCGACCACCTGCTTGCCGAGGCGCGAGGTGGCCATCTGCTTCAATTCCAGCGTGTTGCGCATCGGCGGCACGTCGGCGATAAGCTCGCGCGCGGCCTTGACGTGGAACTTCTGCTTGGTGGAACGCGCACGGGCGCCGCGCGAGAGCCACGCGAGCTCCTTGCGGGCGAGGTTGCGGCGCTTGGTTTCGCGCACGTCGGCCTGACGGTCACGCTCGACGCGCTGCAGCATGTAGGCCGAGTATCCACCCTCGAACGGCTCGATCACGCCATCGTGGACCTCCCACATCGACTCGCACACCTCGTCCAGGAACCAGCGGTCGTGGGTGACGAGCAGCAGTGCGCCCTGCCCCTTCGACCAGCGGTTCTTCAGGTGTTCGGCAAGCCAGTGAATGGTGACCACATCGAGGTGGTTCGTGGGCTCGTCCAACGCCAGGATATCCCAGTCCTTGAGCAGTAGACGGGCCAGATCGGCGCGACGACGCTGACCGCCGGAGAGTGAGCCGACCTTGGCGTCAAGGCTCATGCCGCCAAGCAGCGCCTCGACGATCTCGCGGGATGTATTGTCGGACGCCCACTCATAGTCGGCACGGCCCTCGAGTGCGGCCTCGCGGATGGTGGCGTCGTCGTCCAGCGGATCGCGCTGGTCAAGCATGCCGAAGGTCAGTCCGCCTCGTTTGGTCACGCGGCCGGAATCCGGCTCCTGTGTGCCACGGAACAGGTGCAGCAATGTGGATTTGCCGTCGCCGTTCTTGCCGACGATGCCGATGCGGTCGCCCTCGAAGACGCCCTGCGTGACATCGGTGAAGATGGTTTTGGTGGCAAAGGCGAGCGAAACGTGTTCCAGTCCAATATCGTAAGTCGGCATGATTCACCAATGTAGCGGCATGCTTGCCCATCCCGGCGGACTTATGGCGGTCACATCGCGGCCATGCTGTGCTCATGCCCACGCCGCCGCCCCACTATGGCCGGCACCCGCAGCGCCTCCCGCACGCCCACCGTGTAGGGACTTTCCCACGGTGTAGGGATTGCAATATTCGTCATCGCCCGAAAACGGCGGAAACAAGCCGATTTGCAAAACCGCATCATGGGCGAATCCCTACACGGTGCGAAAATCCCTACACGGTGGGGCAATCCCTGCATCGTGGGATGCCCGGAGGGGTGACTGCGAGCGGCACCGGGACGCTGCCACGCGTCGCTAGTATGCTGCGTCATTAATTCGTTGATTATATTTTTGGCTCCCCTTGTCAGGACGTTGCCGTGCTGCAAACAGCGGAGCTGTTTGCAGGCAACGTGCGAGCCGACAGGCAAGCCAGCAGAACACACACGAAGCACGTCCTTAATTGCAGGACGAGCTAGCCCGCGAAGCGGGACTGAGGGGCAGTCAATTCGTCAACGAATTTCTGACACGGCATACTAAGCGCCTAGCGTCTGCGCGTAGGTGCTGCAGCGGGCGGCGAAACCGGAGAACACCTGCTCGGCAAGCGGTTGCAGCAGCGGATCGTACTGCTCGAACGCCTCACGCAGCGCGGACTTGGAACCGCCTGCCGCCTTGAGGTCCTTGACCATGCTGGGCTCCTCAAGCCACTCGTCCAGCAGCGACTTGCACACCTCAAGATGGAACTGCATGCCCAGCGCCGAGCCCATGCGGAAGGCCTGCACCTTGGTGGCCGACGAGCGGGCCAGCAGCTGCGCGCCCTCCGGCAATCCCACCACATCGTTATGCCAGTGCAGCACGTCGACCTGCTTGTCCCACATCGAGAAGAACTCGTGACGGTCCATGCGCTTGATCGGCGCGAACCCGATTTCCGGGGCGTCACCCTTGCGCAACTGCGCGCCAAGCGCCGTGGCGATGATCTGGTGGCCCAAGCATACGCCGAGTATCGGCTTGCCCGAGGCCACGGCGGCCCGCGCCAGCTTGGCCTCCGCCTTGAGCCCCGGATACTTGTCGTAATCCAGCGCCCCCATTGGGCCGCCCATGATCACCACGCCGGCGAGATCCTCGAAATCGGGGAGATCCGGCTTCTTCTGGTCGACGATGTTCACCGTCACCGTCTTGAGGTCGAGATCCTCAAGACTGGACAGAATGCGTCCCGGACGTTCCCACGGGACATGTTGCACAATGAGCACTTGTGGTGTGGTCATACTTGGTATTGTGGCACGAACCTCACCCGTCCATGTAACGTAGTCGTCCGGCCTTGCCGCCGGCAACATCCATGTCGGGCTCGTTCCCTACGCTTGGAGTCTATGGGAAACAGCCAAGAACCGCAGGATTTCAACATTTCCGTCATGCCTTCAAGCCTGACGCCGGTACATGTGGCCAAGGCCGCCGAAGGTCTGAGCCTCTATGACACCGCCTCGCACCAGGTCAGCCATTTCACGCCGATCAAGCCCGGCAAGGTGGGCATCTACGTATGCGGCGCGACGGTGCAGTCCTCCCCGCATATCGGCCATATCCGCGCGGCCGTGGCGTTCGACATCGTGCGTCGCTGGTTCCTCAAGCTCGGCTATCAGGTCACGTTCGTGCGCAACGTGACCGACATCGACGACAAGATCCTCGACAAGGCCGCTGCGGCCGGCCAGCGCTGGTGGGCCCGCGCCTACTACTACGAGCGCGAATTCACGCAGGCCTACGACACGCTGGGCGTGCTGCCGCCTACCGTGGAACCCCGCGCCACCGGCCACATGTCGGACATGATCGACCTAATCCAGCGCATTCTGGACAACGGTCACGGCTATGTGGTGCTCGACGACGAGGGCAAGCCCACCGGCAACGTGTACTTCGACGTGGCCTCGTGGCCGCACTACGGCGAGCTGACCCATCAGAAGCAGACCGCCGAGGTGGACGAGGCGGCCGCGGTGGCGGACCGCATGGGCCCGTCCGTGGACGCCGCCGGCGACGATAAGTACAATCCGGTCGACCCGGCCGACGCCTCCCCTGACAAGCACGATCCGCGTGATTTCGCCCTGTGGAAGGCCCCGAAGGACACCGATCCGGAGGACGCCCGCTGGCCCACGCCGTTCGGTGTGGGCCGTCCGGGCTGGCACATCGAATGCTCGGCCATGTCCCACCGTTACCTCGGCGACGGGTTCGACATCCATGGCGGCGGTTTGGACCTGCGCTTCCCGCATCACGAGAACGAGATGGCGCAGACCCGCGCGGCCGGCTACCCCTCCGCCGCGCGTTGGATGCATTCGGCGTGGGTGACCGCCAAGGGTGAGAAGATGTCGAAGTCGCTGGGCACCGGTCTGTCCGTGCCGAGCGTGTTGGCCGAGCACTCCGCCTGGGTGGTGCGCTACGCCTTGGGTTCCGTGCAGTACCGTTCGATGCTCGAATGGTCCGATCAGGCGCTGGTGGAGGCGCAGGCCGCCTACGACCGCATCGCGAACTTCATCGAACGCGCCGGCGTGGTGCTCGGCGAACAGCCGTCCCGTGATGAGGTGGCCGCCGTCTCCGCCGACGACTTGCCCGCCGATTTCGTGGCCGCGATGAACGACGACATCAACATCTCCGGCGCGACCGCCGCGATCTTCACCGCCATCCGTTCCGGCAACACACTGCTGAGCAAGCTCGACGACCACGCCGATTCCGCCGTCGCTCACGCCGAGGTGCGTGCGTCGCTGGTGGCGGTGCGCGCGATGCTCGACACGCTCGGCCTCGATCCGCTGGCCGAACCGTGGGTGTCCGCCGGTGCCGCCGGTGGAGCCGGTGACGGAGTGTCCGAGTCCCCCGAGCACGCCGCCTTGGAGGCACTTATCGCCGAGCAGCTTGAGGCCCGCGCCGAAGCCCGCAAGGCCAAGGACTTCGCGAAGGCCGATCAGATCCGCGACGCCTTGGGCGCGGCCGGCATCGCCATCGAGGACGGCCCGCAGGGTTCGACCTGGAGTTTGAAGTAGCCAAGTAAGCGTGCCGCCGGTATGCCAATAGGCATGCTTACTGCAGCATACGGCAGCTTACGGTATCGGTCGCGCACCGTTCATCGCTATCTGCGTTGCAAGGGGTACTTTTCCCTCCTCCCGGACAGCTATCTGCGTTGCAAGGGGTACCTGAAACAACAAAACCCGGGTATGAACGTTGATAATTCAACACCCATACCCGGGTTTTCCGTATCTATGTACCCCTTGCAACGCAGATAGCTGTCCGCGCGCCCCTCAATGTACCCCTTGCAAAGCAGTTAGGGGCGTCTGAGGCGGGTACGAATCACACGAGCATCCCACGGGAACCGCAGCGGGGACTCCGATGACGGCGAATTGTCGTTGCACCCGCGCACACATCCCGTGGGAACCGCAGAGACAGGTCAGTCGAACACGAAATCGACGTCCACGATGTGCAGCCGCCGTTTGAGCGCCTGCTCCAGCGAGCGCTTACGGTCCACCAAGTCGGCCACGTCGATGGTCTCGCCGGTTCCGGCCAGATACACGTCCACCGTGTAGTTCATGCCGGTCTTGAAGATCAGGGTCTGCTCGTATTCGGTGTTGGCGGGCAGATGCCGTTGCGCTTCGGCCTCCACGAACGCATTGGTCTCGTCATCGTCATGCACGCCGCCGACCAGCTCGACGAACGCCTCCTTGAGCACGGCGAACGGCTCCTTGATCGTGAGCACCACCAACGCCACGGTGATGAAGAAATCGCCGGTGTAGTGCAGGAAACTGAGCGGACCGTCCACCGGCAGCACCATGAGGAAAATCGCCACCGCACCGACGCCGAACGACATCGCGCCGTCCACCAGCGAGCTTTTGCATTCGGCGGTGAGCATGGTGCTGGCGTTGCGTATCGACTGGTTCTCGCGACGGTAGTACAGGTACAGGCCGAAGCACGCAAGCACCGCCAGAACCTCGTAAACCACCACCGGGCCGGTGGTGATGCGTTCGCCCTCGCCCAGCACGAAGTAGTCATAGGCCACCCGGCACACGTCGATGAGCGAATACAGCAGCAGGGACATGGTGAAGATGGCCTTGCAGATGGCGTAGATGGGTTCGAGGGCGAACATGCCGTTGGGGAAGCGCTCAGTGGTGCGCACGGTGCGCTTGGATAGGTAGACCGCCACCAGTCCGGAGAGCACGGATATGGCGGTGAAGGAGAAGTCGAGGAACATGGCCTTGAGGCCGGTCATGAAGAACACGGCCATGCCGGCCGCGACCTGAATCACATTGACGACGATGCCGATGATCAGGGCTTTACGTTCGATGGTCTTATGTTGGGGCATAGTGGGCCTTTCTTATTGCACGGCATGTCTGCGTTGGCCCGCGTCGGGTCTGGTCGTTGACCGAAGTTCGCGAGGGCGCACGGCAGTCTGCGTATAAGTGGTGTCCATGGATTGTCAAAACAGCATAAGCATTCTCAAACCACAGAATTTTGCCATTCCATTGTACCGGAAACGCTCGATTGGCAGTCGAGATTGCGCCGCAGGCGCACAGCGGCAGGAATCCGGACAACGGGCCCGATTCTGACCGTCCTGATATCGGCCCGAGACCCCAACACGACCGGCGCAGGACCGGCGCAGGACCAGTGCAACCACGCCGATACCCGCCTCGCCGCCACGCGATCGCCGTTCCAGGCAGGACCGAATCGTCGCCGAGGCCGCATTTTCCCGCGTGACGGCTAGACTGTTGCCCATTATGGCAGCATTCTCATCTTTGACTGACAGGCTCTCGAATGCGTTCAAGCATCTGAAGAGCAAGGGCAAGCTTTCCGAGGCGGACATCGACGGCACCATCCGCGAGATCCGCCGCGCGCTGCTCGACGCCGATGTGGCGCTCGAAGTGGTGCGTTCCTTCACCGGCAAGGTGCGCGAGCGCGCGCTTGGCACGGAGGTCTCCCAGGCGCTCAACCCCGCCCAGCAGGTGGTGAAGATCGTCAACGAGGAGTTGACCGACGTGCTCGGCCAGGGCGTGGACCGTCCGCTGAACTTCGCCAAGAACCCGCCGACGATCATCATGCTCGCCGGTCTGCAGGGCGCCGGTAAGACCACGTTGGCCGGCAAGCTCGGCTACTGGCTCAAGGACGCCGGCCACACGCCGCTGCTGGTGGCGGCCGATCTGCAGCGTCCGAACGCCGTGACGCAGCTGCAGGTGGTCGGCGAACGCGCCGGCGTGCCGGTGTACGCGCCCGAGAAGGGCGTGCAGTCGGACGGCGGCGAGGCCGTGGCCGCACCGGGCCTGACGACCGGCGATCCGGTGAAGGTGGCGCGCGATTCCATCACCTTCGCCAAGCAGAAGCTGTATGACACGGTGATCATCGATACGGCCGGCCGTCTGGGTGTGGACGAGGAGCTGATGAAGCAGGCGCGCGACATCCGCGACGCCGTGCAGCCCAACGAGATCCTGTTCGTCATCGACGCGATGATCGGTCAGGATGCCGTCAAGACCGCCAAGGCCTTCGACGAGGGCGTGGACTTCACCGGCGTGGTGCTCTCCAAGCTTGATGGCGACGCCCGTGGCGGTGCCGCGCTGTCGGTGGCGAGCGTGACCGGCAAGCCGATTCTGTTCGCTTCCACCGGCGAGGGTCTCAAGGACTTCGAGGTCTTCCACCCGGACCGTATGGCCTCGCGCATCCTCGACATGGGCGACATCATGACCCTCATCGAGCAGGCGCAGAAGCAGTTCGACGAGACGGAGGCCCGCAAGGCTGCCGAGAAGATCTCCGACGGCTCGTTCGGTCTGGATGATTTCCTCGACCAGCTGCAGCAGGTGCGCAAGCTCGGCTCGATGAAGTCGCTGCTCGGCATGATTCCGGGCATGGCCCAGCACCGCAAGGAACTTGAGCAGTTCGATGAGAAGGAAATCGACCGCACCGAGGCCATCATCCGCTCGATGACGCCGGCCGAACGTCGTGACCCGTCGATCATCAACGGCTCGCGTCGCGCCCGCATCGCCTATGGTTCGGGCGTGACCGTTTCGCAGGTCAACGCGCTGCTGCAGCGCTTCGAGCAGGCCGCCAAGATGATGAAGCGCATGTCCAACCGCGCCGGCATGGGCGGCGGCATCCCCGGCTTCGGCGGCCCGTCCATGGGCGGCGGCAAGAAGAAGGGCAAGAACAAGAAGAAGGGCGGCAGGTCCGGCAATCCGATGAAGCGCGAGGCCGAGGAGAAGGCGTTGCGCGACCGTCTGGCCGGCAAGTCGTCCGGTAGCGGCGCGACCGGCGGCTCCGCGTTCGCCAAGAAGCCGAAGAACCCGGCCCTGCCCGCAGGCTTGGAAGAGCTGATGGGTGGCGGTGACGGCGGTACCGAGCTGCCCCCGAATCTGGGAGGCGGCCTCGGCGGACTGCTCGGCCGCTGATTCGGCTGACTGTTACGACCTTCTTCGTTAAGGAGCAAGCCCCATTCCTTGGGCTCTCCTTCCCGAAGGGAGGTCAGAAGCATGTGCGCAGCGGCATTGTCCCTTGGCTTCCCTCCCCGAGGGGAGCTGTTGCTGATGGGCTATACGCCGAAAACCCACACCCTTGGCGTCCTTTCCCGAGGGAAGGTCAGAAGTAATAATGTCCGTAGCCATCGGTCAGCCAAGCTTCCCTCCGTGAAGAGCGGTCAGGAAACTGCACGTCATCGTAACTTGGCTCCCCTCACTGGGGGGAGCTGTCAGCAAGGCTGACTGAGGGGAGCTGAGTACCACACCAAGTACCGCAAACTTCCTTCACCCGCTTGCAACGACAGCTCCTCCCCTGAAGAGGGGAGCCAATGCCGTATATGAAAGGAATCGCATGATCACCTTCCTCTATATCCTGGCGTTCATCGGTTTCGTCTGGCTGGGATTATGCGCGTTGCCGGCGGGGATGGAAGCCCGCATGCCGATGCCCTATCTCATCGCCCTGACGCCGTTCCTATGGGTACCGCTGGTCATATTCGCCGGCATCGGCGCGTGGCAGCACGAGTGGGGCGTGGTCTCGCTGCTGCTGGTCGCAGCCCTTATGACCAGCTCTCAGCGCATCAGTTACTGGGGTACCGGCATCAAACCGCAAAGCACGCGGGACACATCGCGTGAAACAGGCCGTGAAACACCACACACCCCCACTGCAAAAGACACCAAGCAAGCGGGAAATTCGCAGAAATCCAACGATTCTGCCGCGCCTACCACCACCGATGCCAGCCAATCAGCACAATCTTCGGCAACTCCTTCACCATCTTCGGCAACGCGTGAAACAGCTCGTGAAACACTGCCTCCGCAGTTTGCGGTCATGACCCTGAACTGCCGGTATGGCCGTGCGGACGCCGACGATATTGTAGAGAATGTGCGCACGCGCGGTATCGTTGTGCTGGCATTGCAGGAGGTCAGCGACGATCTGATCGCGCGTCTGGACGCGGCTGGCGTCGCTCAGCTCCTCCCCTACCGTCAATCCGGAGAACCCAAAGGCAGCGACAACGGCGGATACAACGTCATCTTTTCCCGTTACGAGCCGGCTGCCGCCGTGCCGAACGTGGTCGCGATTCCCGCCGCCGATGTGCCAGCCGTTACGTTGCGTCTTGCGGGCGAGGATGGCGGAACGCACGCCGCGTCCCGGTTCGGCGGCGATGGATCTGCCGACGGCAACGACGACAACGACGGAAATGGCAGCGACACCTATGGCACCGCTGCCGGCAATGACAGCGGTGTTGGCAATACCGACCGCGGTGCTGTCAACACCGCCAACAGCACTGCCGCCAGCACCGCCAACGGCACCGCCGGTCACGCTCCCGAACGCACGGTGACCTTCTGCTCGGCGCATCCGAAATCGCCGATGCGCGGCTGCGAGGACTGGTCGGCCGGCATTCTGGGGCTGCGGTCTATCGCCGGCGCCAAGCTCATCGGCGACCACAACATCGCCGTCGTGATGGGCGACCTGAACTCCAGTACCGACCACCCGAGCTTCCGCGCGCTGCTCAAGGGCGGATTCAAGGATGCGAGCCTGACGCAGGGCACCGGCCCGCACCTCACATTCCCGAGCTGGCTGCGTTGGCCGCGCATCGAACTCGACCACATCCTGTTCACACGGGGACTAAAGCCGTCCGGAGTCGAGTCGTTCGTGGTCAAGGACACAGATCATCTGGCGTTGGTGGCTACGCTGTCGCTGCGGTGATGTGACGTTGCGGCATCCGGCGGCAATCTGGCGGCAATCGGCAAGACAAGATGCTGTACCGCCAGATCGTGCGACATCGCAGGAGACGCCGCGCGGTCACTGTGTTAAGGCCTCGGAGACCGCCGACACACGCACGCCGCGCCGCCTCCCCAACCGGCGTAGCGCAATTCCATCCGCACTGGTGTGTCAGTCCGGGGGCACGCGCTATAATGTGTCAGTTATTCGCGCGCGTGGCGCCCTCTACACCCCGTGCCGCGAGGACACGTGGGTTCCGGCGTGCCGTGCCCCACACAGCAACCGAGAAACCACAAACCTAGCATTACAAGGAGAGCCATTTTGGCAACCAAGATTCGTCTGAAGCGACAGGGCAAGAAGTTCTACGCCTTCTACCGCGTGGTAATCATGGACTCGCGCACCAAGCGCGATGGCCGTGCCATCGAGGAGATCGGCACCTACGATCCGAACACCCAGCCCTCGACCATCAAGATCGATTCCGAGCGCGCTCAGTACTGGCTTGGCGTCGGCGCTCAGCCGTCCGAGCCCGTGCTCAACCTGCTCAAGATCACCGGTGACTGGCAGAAGTTCAAGGGCCTTGAGGGTGCCGAAGGCACGCTGAAGACCGTTGAGGCCGGCCCGGATGCCGCCGCCCGCATTGAGGCCGCCGAGAACCAGGCCCAGAAGCTCAAGGCCGCCAAGTCCGAAGCTGAGGCCAAGGCCAAGGCTGAAGCCGAGGCTGCCGCCGCTGCTGAGGCTGAGGAAGCTCCGGCCGAGGAAGCCACTGAAGCTCCGGCCGAGGCCTGAGCCGACACGAAAGGCTAGCAACAATGCTTGCACAGGCTGTGGAACACCTCATCAAGAACATCGTTGATTTTCCGGACGATGTTTCCGTCAAGTCCCATGAGAACGCGCGCGGCGAACTGCTTCGTGTGCGCGTGAACCCGGAGGACATCGGCCGCGTGATTGGTCGTGGGGGTCGCACCGCCAATGCGATTCGCACCGTGATTCAGGCATTGTCCGACCACAAGGTGCGCGTCGACATCATGGACGTGCGTCGATAAATCGATAAGGATTGATTCACAGCATGGCAGAGCAGAACATGCACGACGACCCTCAGCAGCGCGAGTTGCTGAGGGTTGCTCGTATTGGACGCGCACAGGGCCTGAAGGGCGAAGTGAATGTGCGCCTGTACACCGATGATCCCGAGTGGCGTTTCGAGCCCGGTTCCGTACTCTACGAGAGCGACGGCGAGACCGAATACACCGTCGAAGGTTCCCGCGTGGTCAAGGACCGCTGGATCATCAAATTCGAAGGCACCGACGACCGCACCGCTGCCGAAGCGCTGAACGGTGTGGAGCTGTATGGCGAGGCCGACGACCCGGACGAGATGCTCGAAGCGGACGAATGGTATCCGAAGGATCTCATCGGCCTTGAGGCACGGCTCGCCGACGACAACGGACTGGGGCTGCCAGCCGGTCAGGTTGTGGGCAAGGTGGTCGACGTGATCGACTCCCCTGCGCAGTCGTTGCTGAAGATTCGTCTTGTTGCGCCGGTCGTCACCGGGCAGAACTCGAAGGACGAGGACGTGGTGGAGACGACCGCGCTGGTGCCCTTCGTGGAGGAGATCGTGCCGGACATCGATCCCGATGAGCAGTACCTCACCATCGATCCGCCCGGGGGCCTGATTCCCGGTCTGTGACGGGTCCGTAGGTTCGCAGCATGCTGGACAGGTTCGCAGCAGACTTAATCGCACACTGCGATTGACGACAAAACCGCCAGTCCAAGCCGCCAGACATCTGGCCGGCGTGGACTGGCGGTTTTCGTATATGTCGGCTGACGATTTCCCATATGATGATGCCTGTGATGCTTGGCTGACGTCTCTCGGCCGCCTCTCGATGCAAAAGTGTCGGATGCCAACGGTTGAGAGGCCGAACCTTATACAAGAGTGTCGGGTTTCGACGCAAGAGTGCCGGGCCTTATACAAAAGTGTCGGATTCCAACCATTGACTGTCGGACCTCGACGGTTGACTGTCGGATTTCATACCTATGCCGTACGAAATCCGACACCGATGCGTCGAAACCCGTCAGTCAACCGTCGAGGTCCGTCAGTCAACCGTCGAAAACCGACACTAATGCGTGGAGAACCGACAGTCATCCGTCGAAGTCCGGAAGACACATGACAGGACTGGACTAACGGGACCAACAAGACTAACAGGACCGATAGCAACGGCAGCCCACACAGCGCACGTGCCGAGGTGCTCAGCGATCACGGTGACCGCCGAGCACCATCCCACTGTTACCGTGCGGCGTTGGCGACGCGGGTCATGAATCGGTCGAGGAAGCGGGGCACGTCCACGCCCAAGGCGACCTGCGTGTGCTTGTCCGGGTCCTGCAGACGGGACCGGTCGCCGATGGTGCGTCCGCGGAACGCGCCATCCACGTCCACCTGCAGGTTGAACCCAAACGTCGTCACCAACGACGGGTCCAATGCAGCCGCCACAGCCAACGGGTCATGCAGCCCACAGCCGTGGATCTCCGGCTGATGAGCCAGATAGAAGTCGATGTAGTAATCCGTCATCGCCACCAGGAAATCCCCCGCCGGCGTACCCAAACCGGCCCACTCGTGCGCCTTCGCGCGGGTCAACGCGGTCTGATGCGTCACGTCCAAGCCAATCATCGTCGTGCGCGCGCCGCACCGCAACAGATAGTCCGCCGCCTCCGGATCCTGGCTGATGTTCGCCTCCGCACCCGGGCTCACATTGCCCGGCAAGGTCAGCGAACCGCCCATAAACGTCACGTTCGCGCCACAGTCGCGGGTATCCGGCGCGTCACGGAACACCGTGGCCATCGTCGTCATCGCGCCCGTGGGCACGACCGTCAAATCAGGGCCGTACTCACGCATCGCATCGATGATGAACCTGACCGCCGAACCCGCCGGCTCGGGCCCGCGCGGCGAATCCGGGATCACGGCCCCGCCCAGGCCATTGGGATGATGGACCGCCACCGAACCCGCCGACGGAGCCCACGACACGCCTTCCGGCCAGCCGCCGCGACCGTCCGAACGCCAATCCGCGTACGCCGCGGCACGCCATGACGCATCGGTGGCGGCATCGGATACGCCCTCATCGGCAACGGCATCACCATCGCTGGTACCGTCACCGGCGGCATCAGTCTGAGCCGTCTCCACACCACCGGCGGTAGCCCCGGCCGCACCATTCGCGGCACCGACAACATCCGACGGCAGACGTGACGGGGCGATCGGATGGTCCACACCCGGATACACCGGCACGTCGTCACGACCGAACAGATGCAGCACCGCCAGAGCATTGCGCGCCGCCAACGGCACCGCCACATTCCCGTACGTGGCAGTGATACCGATCAGATCGACCTCATCCGCGCTGCCCAGCGCATAGGCGATCGCCAGCGCATCGTCGATACCGGTATCGAGGTCAAGAATCAGTTTTCTACGCATGATGTTCCTTTTCTGCGGCAGTGGGTTCCGTTGGACGGAGGATTCGTACGTGGATGGGGGACTTCCCCTCTCGCGTGATTTCGCGGAGTCCCGTCTTTGGTCTGGAGAATTATATGGCCGGGTCTGCTCCCCTCAATCGCAAGCGACAGCCCCCCTCAACGAGGGGAGCCAAAGACGAGAGAGGTCAGCCGAGCTTGGCGAGCTCCTCTTCGGAGAGCTCGAGCTGGTCGGCCTTGAGGGAGTCGAGGATGGTCTCGGGGCGGTGCGCGCCCGGAATCACGAACATGTGGTCGCCCTTGGCGAGCTCCCACGCCAGTACCACGCGCTGGTAGCTCACGTTGTGGGCGGCGGCCACCTCACGGAACGGGTCGAACTTGGATTCGTCGTACGGGTGACGATAGCCGCCAAGCGGGCTCCAGCACACGAAGGCGAGGCCAAGCTTGGCGCAGTAGTCGAGCGTATCCTGCGTCTCGAGATGAATCGGCGAGTACTGGTTCTGCACGGCCACGAGCTTGTCGCCGAGGATGGACCGCGCGATGTCAATCTGCTCGATGGAAGCGTTGGAGACGCCGGCCACGCGGGCCACGCCCTCGTCCACCAGCTGCTTCAGGGCCTCGATGGACTCGTTGTACGGCACTTCCGGGTCATGGCGGTGCAGATACAGCAGGTCGATGGTGTCTACGCCAAGGGCCAAGGCAGACTGCTTGCCGTATTCGATGAGGTGCTCGGGCTTGCCGTCACGCGGCCACAGCGGCTCGCCATGCTCGCCCCAGACGCGGCGCAGGCCGATCTTGGTGGCCACGGTGACCTCGTCCTTCGGGCCGTGCCACGTTGCCAGCGCCTCGCGCACGAGCTTCTCGCCGGTCTGCTCCTCCTCGCCCGGCGTGTAGTAGGCCCACGCGGTGTCGATATGACGGCAACCAGCGTCCAGCGAGGCGTGCAGGGTTTCGATGCCGACGTCGTGACCGCGGTTGTTCTCAATGGTCAGCGGCATCTCGCCGTGACCGATGGCGGTGGTGGAGAACGGTCCGAGATTGCGGAACAATGCCATGATGAAACTCCCTTGTCGTGATGCGGGTAATGCGTCATAATGCCGGCGCCGGATGCCCGGAAGCCGAATTATCCGATTCCAGCGTAGGCACGACGATGGATTCCCACGCGGATTTCCAACGGAAATTTCCCGTGAATTGTCGAGATGGCACGACGCTTCCTCCGGGCACAGGACCGAGGTGGCCGTAACACCATTCACCCGGGCCAGCCACCACTACATCTCCCGGCCACGCACCGATTATCCGCCGAGAGACCGCGCCCCACCGCAGACACTCAGCGGGACGGAAACCAGCCAGAAGCCCGCGTACACGCCAACGTACGCATCAATCCGAGTACGTCTCAGCCGTCTCCCGGAACCGACGTGCGCCCTCCACCAGATTGCCGGTGGCATGCAGCGCGCCGCCGATGAGGAACATCGTGTCCAGACCGTAGAAATCGACCAGTTCAGGCACTCGTTCGACGGTCATGCCGCCCCCCGGTGATGGCAGCGCTCCAGCGAACCCGGCAAAGTCGTCCTTGGCCCTCGTGGCGATGCTGCGGCATACGGCCTCGGACAGTGTAAACCGCCCGCCGAAGCTCGGGAAAATGACTGAATCCGCACCGAACCAACGCAGCAGGTGACCAAAGAGCAGTCCGGGCTCGATACCATGGTCTGCACCGGCGGTCCAGCCGCCCAAGAACGCCGGATGGGCGTAGACGATGAAGTCCTCCGGCGTGTGGTCGCGCACGTACCGCAGCGCATCAAGACCCGCGGTGCCCGGAACCACCAGAAAACCGCCGGCTCCGGCTTCGACCGCGATATCGATGTGACGCTGCCAGTCCCCCGCTTTCGGGTTGAAGGTCGGCAAATACACGCTATGACGGCCGGTCTCCCCGTTGGCCTTGGCGATGGCGCGCGCCACAGCCGGCACACGCTCGGCGAACGGCGACCATACCTGATTGCCCAGTCCCTGATCGTCCTTGATGACATCGACGCCACCCAACGCGCTGTCGTATGCCTCCTGCGCGATATCAGCCGTATCAAGACCGACCGGCTTCAACGCAGTGGCCAGCAACGGACGCTTCGGCACGTCCAGTACCCGACGGATGCCGGCGACGCCCAGCTTCGGGCCACCGGCGATGTGGTGGGCAAATTCAGCCGAAACCCGTACGTCAACAAGCCGGATGCCCGGAAGCAGCGACGCATTGCCCAAAAGCACCACCAGCAACTGCGGAATCTCATAGGCGGTCAAATCCTCGGGATAGGAGACGACCGCCAGCGAGCGCGTCTCTCCGACTTGTTCCACAGAGACGACCCGCCCCAAGGAGCGATCGGCCTTGGCCGGCGCATAGACGCGGGGAAATTCGTGGCTCTGCTCCACCGCCAATGATTCCGCCCTCGATCTGGCTTCGCCGAGATCGCCGTTGATTTCGTAGACGACTTCAAAGGTGCTATCAGTCATGACTCGTTCCTCAGTTCCCTTGCGGCTTTCCTTGCAGCGCGTTCTTGATCGATTCCTCATAGGGCGCTCTGAGCACGCCGACCGGTGTGATGATGCCGGTGATGAGATATGACGGCGTCACATCGAACGCCGGATTCCATGTAGGCAGGTTCTGATCCACGCCGGGGGCGTCCAAGACTTCCGCGCCACCGCGCAATTCGATGGGGATGTCCTTTTCGCTGGCCGCCGACGGGTCCACCGCGGACAGTGGCGCGGCGATGTAGAACGGCACATGGTTCTCATGAGCCGCCACGGCCAATGAATACGTGCCGATTTTATTGGCCGTATCGCCGTTGATGGCAATACGGTCCGCACCCACGATCACTGCATCGATCAAACCATTGTGCAGAGCGGCGGGCGCAGCGCCATCGACCAAGGCGGTCACGTCGATACCGTTCTTGGCGAGCTCCCATGCGGTCAGACGCAGCCCTTGACGCAGCGGCCTGGTCTCCGTGGAATACACATGCACTTCCTGACCGAGCGCCTGTTTGGTGTAGATCACACCAATGGCGGTGCCGATGCCCGCAGTGGCGAGGATGCCGGTGTTGCAGTGGGTGAGGATGCGGGAGGCGCCGGCCAATTCCCGGGCGCCGACCTCACCGATGCGACGGCATTCGTCGATGTCCTCGCTGATGATTCGTTCACCGGCGGCGACCGCGGCATACCAATCCCCTTCGGCCGCATAGGCATCGGCGGCACGCTGTACGCCGTGGCGAAGGGTCACCGCGGTCGGGCGTGCGTTGGACACCTTGTCGAACGCCTCCTGCGCGGACAGACCATCGCGCACGGCGAAGGCGTATCCGAACGCCCCGGCGGCGCCGATGGAGTTCGCGCCACGAATCGACAACGTCTGAATGGCGTCCACCACATCATCCGCGCTGCGAAGATCGCGGTATTCCAATGCGGCCGGCAGCTTGCGCTGGTCGATGATGCGCAGCGAGGCGGACGCGCCGTCGCCGTCTGCAACGGCATCATCCCGCCACACCACGGAACGCAATGTCACGATGTCGCTCATGCCTGGCTCCTTTGGCTGGTCGGAATGGATTCCTCAACAATGCGACGGACGTCAGCAGCAGAGCCGACTTCCTCGAACCGCTCCAGCAGAGCACGCGAGGCAGTGAGCACCACACGCGACGCCCAAACCTTACGGTCCGGGCCCAGTGTCTCCAAATCAGGCAGATGCGCCCAGCCGATGGTACGACGAATACCTTCCGCCCCGGCGTATCCGGCGGCGAACCGCAACGTACGCGCGATCCAGCCGTCCACAAATGCATCGGTGAAGATCTTATCGGCCTTGTGCTCTCCCACCAGACGGCGGAATTCCGTCTCGAAGCCGTCCCACGCCTCTTCGTACAGTGAGATCAGCCAATCGAAGCGCGCGAAGTCCTTGCCCTCGCGCACGCCAATAGTCTCCGGGCCATCGGCCAGCAACGCCAGTTCGCGGGCTTGCGCCAGCAGGAAGTTGCCCCATAGGATACCCAGATCGAAGGCCACCGGTCCGTAGAATCCGAATTCGAAATCGTAGGCCTTGATACGCGGCGATTCCGTATCGTCGTCGGCTACCGGGTTCTTCTCCGAGCGCACGAACAGGGAGCTCGAATGCAGGTCACCATGCAGCAGCGCCTCGCCGTTGGTCAGGAATTCGTACTTGAGTTTGGCGACCTGCGTACGCAGTTCCTCATCGCGCAAGGCGAGCACCAGGTCGGTGGCACCAGGCTCCCAGCCGTTGTGCTCATGCTCGTAGTAGGGTTCCTCGAAGATAAGGTCTTCGGTAATCTGTTCCAACTCCGGATTGATCGACTCGGCCGCCGCCTTCTGTACGTCCTGCGGCTCCCTGCTGAAGTACGAGGTACCGTAGGCCAAACGCGCCACGAACCGGCCGACGTCACGGGCCGCCCCGGGATTCACGCTGCCTTCGTCAAGCGCCTCACGCCACTGGGCCCAGTCGGACAGATCCTCGATGACCACCAAGCGGCGGTCACGATCAAGCCCGTAGAACTTGGGGGAAAGCCCGTTGGTGTACTTGTCCGCGGCTTCGAGGCCACGCGCCTCGGCGAAGATGCTATCCTCGGTGACCTTCCACGAGTGGTCAGAACGCACGTATGGCAAGGTTTGCTTGACCACCAATCCACGGCCATCCGCATCCTTGACCAGAAACACCAGATTCAGATTGCCGTCGCCGATCTCCTTGGCCTTGGCCGTGGCGACATCGATATGCTTGGCGAACTCCGGATGCTGCGCGATGTAATCGACGACGGTCTCGTTATTGAGCAATTCGGTCATGATTCGTTACCTGTCCCTTTGCTGCGTATTGAAAATCTTGGAGAAGCTGACCACCAGCGCGATGACCAGCAGTGTGCCTTTGACGAAGTCCTGCGTGTAGTACGGCACGTTGAACATGGTCAGGCCGTTGACCAGCACGCCCACGAACAGGGCGCCCACCACCGTGCCGAAGGCGTTCGGCCGGTTGGCACCGAACACGGCGAAACCAATCAAGGCGGCGGAAATGGCTTCCAGCAGATACGACGAGCCGACGTTCACATCACCGCGTCCCACACGGGCGGCAAGTACGATGCCACCGAGAGCGGCCAGCAGACCGGACAGCGCATAGGCCAGAATGCGATAGGCCCCCACATGGGTGCCGGCCAGTCGAGCGGCCTCACGGTTGCTGCCGATGGCGCGCATGAGTCGTCCGGTACGGGTTCGTTCCAGGAAGACGGCGACGATCACACCCACAAGAATCATGAGGATCACCGAGAACGGGACCGTGAACACGGTGCCGCTGCCGATCCAAAGGAACGCATCGTCGAAGTCGCCTTTGGCCGGGGCGCCGTTGTAGCCGTTGCCCTTGGACACGGACTTGCCGGCGGTGATGATCAGCGACAGTCCTTGAATCGCGAACATCGAGCCGAGCGCCGCCAACATATCCGGGATTTTGGCGAACACTATCAACGCGCCGGTGAACACGCCGACCAGCACGCCGGAGAGCAGTGCGAAGAGAATGGCCGGGAACGCACCAAGTCCAAGATAAATCTGGGTGGCGGTGGAAACCATCACCGACAGCGACACGATGGAGCCTGCGGCCATATCGAAGCCGTCCACTGCCATCGAGACGGTGACGCCCAACGCCACGATGGCGGTGACCGATACCGACTGCAGAATCACGAACACATTCTGCGTGGTGCCGAACGCCGGCGAGGCGATCCAGAAGAACACCACCATGAGCACGAACAGCGCGAGCAGTCCGTATTTGTAGATAACCCGTTTGATGTCAATCACGCCACCGGCTCCTTATCCAGTTCCCTGTCCAGTTCCTCGTCGGATGCAACGGCCGACTTGCCGGCCTCGTCTCCGTTTTCATTCGTTTCGCGACGCGCGCTGATCCCGGCCTCGTCGGCGATGAGCTGCGACAGCTCGTCCGCGGTGGTGGAGGCCGGGTCGACCTCGCCGGTGATCACGCCGTTGGACATGACCAGAATCCGATCGGCCACCTGCAGAATCTCCTCCGGATCACTGGAGGCCACCAATGCGGTGCCGGTCTTGCGCAGCAGCCGGGCGATATCCTCACGCGCGCCGATGTCCACGCCGCGGAAGGGCTCATCAAAAATAAGCACCTTGGACTGTGCTGAGACCCAGCGGCCCACGATCACCTTCTGCCGGTTACCGCCGGACAACGATTTGATCGGCGCGGTGCTTGTACCCACAATGCCGAGCGTCTTGATGACGTGCTGCGCCGCGGACTCCTCGCGGGAGAAGCTCAGTAGACCATAACGGTGGCGATAGCGCTTCAGGTCCGGCAGCGACAGGTTTTCACGGATGGACCAGTCGGGAATCTCGCCTTGCACGGCCCGGTCCTCGGGCACGTATCCCACGCCTGCTCGGATTGCATCACTCGGGTGATGGGGGTCGTACGGTTTGCCGTCAAGGGTCATGGTGCCGCTGATCAACGGACGGTCACCGACAATCTGCGAGATAAGTTCGGTCTTGCCGGCGCCGATGAGGCCGGTCAGGCCGACGACCTCTCCTTCATGGATATCGATGTTGTTGGCACGGGTGTTGCGGAAGGAGCGGACGCCTTTGAGCGAGAGCACCGTACGACCGCTGGTATGAGCATGCTTGCGGGCCGTATCGCCGCGTTCCCCGTCATGCTGTAGGCCATCGGCGAGATCACCGAGCATGGCACGCACGATTGCCGTCGTGTCCAACGGCTTGGTGAATGTGGCGACTTCGGCGCCGTCACGCAGCACCACGGCGGAATCGCATAATTCCGCCACTTCGCCCATATGATGCGAGATGAAAATGATGGCCGTGCCCTGCTGGGCCAGCCTGCGGACGTCCGCGTGCAACCGTTCACTTTCCTGTACGCCAAGCGCCGCGGTCGGCTCGTCGAGAATCAGCACGACCGGCTTGCTGGCGAGCGCGCGGGCGATGAGCACCTGCTGCTTGTCCGACGTGCTGAGATGACGGACGGTCTCGTTGAGATCAATGGTGAGCCGTCCTGCGGCGATGCGTTCGGCCTCAGCGCGCATGGCCTTGACCGAGGGGAATGCGCCGAACCGGTTGTCGGCGATCTGGGGAAACACCAGATTCTCCCAGACGGTGGCATCGGGAACCAGCGCATCATCCACGTTCTGGGTGATGGTCTCGATGCCCGAGGCGGAGGCATCCTTGACGGACCCCAGAACCGCTTCCTTGCCGTTGACTCGCAGAGAGCCGCTGGTCGGCGTCAGCGAGCCGGAGACGATGCTCATCAGCGTGGACTTGCCGGCTCCGTTCGCGCCGACGAGGGCGAGAATCTCACCGGCGTGGACGCGGAAGCTCACGCCCTTCAACGCCTGTGTAGCGCCGAACCGTTTGGTGACGTTGTCTATCTCAAGAACCACACGAGCGGTGGGGCCGTCGCCGACCCCACCTTGCTGTGCGGTTTCCTGAGCACCTTGAGTTGCAGTGCTCACAGGATGCCTTCTTTACTGTCGATGGTTGATTGGATGTACTGGATTATCGGACTGGACCGAGCTTGCACAGAGCAGATTCACATGGTGTCCCGGTCCTAGCCGTGACCGGCCGGCCCGGGACACCGAGGTTTCACTCACTGCTTGGCGGCGTCCTCCACCGGGGAGAGATCGTCGGTGCGCAGGCTCGGGAAGGCGGTGACCAGCTGGGACAGACTGGTGATGTCCTTCTCGCGCAGCACGTCGCCGGTCACCAGGGTGGGCGGGACGGTCACGGTCTTGGTGTCGCCGAGCTGCTTCTTGGCAGCCAGATAGGCGGTGCGCACGGAGACGGCGCCGTCATTGGCCGGGTCGGTGGTGGCGGTGGCGATCCACGGGCTGTTGTCCTTCTTGAGTTCGGCGATGTCGGCGTCGGAGATGTCCACGCCGTAGACATTGACCTTGCCGTTGAGTCCGAGCTCGTCCACGGCCTGGGCGGCACCCTTGGCGAACTCGTCATACGGGGCGAGCACGGCGGTGACGTTCGGGTTGGCCTGCAGGGAGGCCTTGACCTGCTCGGCGGTCTGCTGCGCGGTGGCCTCGTTGACGACGCCCACCTGAGCGACCTGCTTCAGACCGGGGTTCTCCTCCTTGACCTTCTCCCACACGGCGTTACGACGATCCAGCGGGGCGAAGCCGGCGACGTAGGCGTAGATCACTTCGGCCTTGCCGTTGGTGTCCTTGACCAGCTGGCTGGTGATGAGCTTGGAGAGATCGGCGTCGGACTGTGAGACGTGCACCACGCGGTCGTCGTTGACGACGGAGTCGAAGCCGACGACCGGGATGCCTGCGTCGAGCGCGGCCTTGACGTTGTTGGTGACGCCTTCGAGGCTGTGATCGACGAGGATGACGTCCGGCTTGGTGGCGATGGCGGACTGCACATCGAGAATCTGCTGGTTATCGTCGCCCTTGGCGTCGTAGATGTGCAGGTTGGCGCCGATGCGCTTGGCCTCCTTGTTGGCGCCGTCAAGCCACTGGTTCAGGAAGTCGCCCTGGGTGCCACGGGAGACGAGCGCGATGTTGACGGTGTCCTCGCCGTTGGCGTTGGCCGATTCATTGGCTGTGGCCTGACGGGTCTTGATCGCCCACGCACCACCGACCACGACGGCCAGAACCACGACGACCGCGATGATCAGGATGAGCAGTTGGTTTTTCTTGCCGGCCTGTGCCGGTGCGTTGTTCGCTGCCATGTCTTTTCCCCTCTCGGAAAGTATGTGATTTCGCTTCTCTCCCTCGCCGTGAACCCAACTCGGAGGGGTGTGGTGAAGCGGTGATTTACACACTAAATGCGCGGTGACAGACGATTCAAGCTGGGAAATATACCCAATTATTATACCCTGCTATGGTTTTGCTGATTCCCGCCGGTCACGGGATACACGAATCCGGATATGTCAAGGGGCACGGCGCTGCGACACGCCGTGCCCCTGTGCAATCAACCATGCAACTTGCTGCTTGTTGGCTTGTTTGTCCTCACCGTCATGCGCGTCCGCGCGCATCAGCACGCCGGATATGGTCCACGAACGTGCGACGGAACCCGTCCACGTCGATGTCCGTCGCCACTGTGACATGCGTCTGGAGCCCGGAATCGGCTTCTGGATTATCGGAATCATCGGAATTATCGGCAAACGTCACTTCGGTGGTGATGGCCGAGAACGGGCCGTCAACGCCGACGACCCGCACCGTAGCGGGCCGCACGGTGAACAGCTCAGGATGCAGCAGGTACCAGGCCGCGGTCGGGTCATACATCTGCACGCCCCGGTCCACCCGTCCGTCGTCATACACGCCGAACAGCGCGGCGATCATCGCACCGACCGTTCCTCCTGCGCGCAAGGTCGCAACATCCGATGGGTTCAACCGTGCGTCCCATCCGATCTCCACGCCGATCATCACCACAGGTATACCGGCACCGAAGACAACGGCCGCAGCTTCCGGGTCCACCGCGATGTTGAAATCAGGAACGGTGATTTCCGGCCGATGTGCGAATGTGCCGCCCATCAGCACGATTCGACGGATGCGTGGCAATACCTCGGGATGGCGCTGAATCAGCAGGGCGATGTTGGTGAGCGGTCCAAGCGCCAGAATATCCACCGGACGATCGGCGGCCGTGATCACCCGTGCCTCGGCACTCACGGCGTCCTCGCCGATCAACAGCGACGTATCCGGCTCGGGGAAGACGAAACCGTCCATGCCCGAATCGCCGTGAATCTCCGGCGCGTACACCACCGGCCGGCTCAGCGGCGTCGCAGCGCCGCGCGCCACGGGAATCCTGTGGTTCAGAAATGTCAACAGTTTCAGGGCATTGTCGGTGGTATGCCCGATGTCCACATTGCCGCTAACGGTGGCGATGAGACGGATATCGACGGCGTCCGAGGACAGCAGCGCCGCTATGGCCGCCGCGTCGTCGATACCAGGATCAGTATCGATGATGAGCGGCCAAGCCTCACCGACACGGCCCGGGGCGGAGGATGCCCCGCACAGTTCCGCCGTCACAGGATGCCGAAGGCTTTGATGACAATCATTCATGGTCGTTCGCCTATTGCTCGCCTTTCACTGCGGTCCACAGGTTCCGCCGATAATCGGCATCATTTCGCGATGCGTGAGGTGATCACGCCGGTATTGAAACCGAACAGATGCAAGCCTTGGTGGAAGCGCGCGTATTCGATTTTGATGCACCGGTCCATGACCACCTGCAGGCCCAGGGATTCGGCCTGTTCGGCCACGTCGTCATTCCAGATACCCAGCTGGATCCACAGCACCGGGGAGCCGATTCTGGCGGCCTCCTCGGCGATGGGTGGGATGGCGGAGGCGCGACGGAACACATCCACGATGTCCGGCACCTCCGGCAGCGAGGCGAGATCAGGATAGACTGGATGGCCCAGAATCTCCGTCTCGCGCGGATTGACGAAATACACCTTGTATGGCGTGGTCTGCAGCAGGTACGTGGCCACGAAGTAGCTGGCGCGCGCCGGATTGGAGGAGGCGCCGACGATGGCGATCGACTTGGCGTTCTCCAGGATGTGGCGTCGGGTCAGCGCATCCGGTTCCTTCCAGCGCCGCTCCCCCACCGGGGTCGGAGCCTCACATGCGGCGGCCATATGGGGAGCCGTCAAACCAATGCCCTGCCCCGCACGGTTGAGCGTAATCTTCGGTGCTTGCTGGTTGGATGTCTGCTCGCTCATGCCTGTTCCTTTCCATTCTCGCCATGCTCGCCGGATTCGGACTGTCCCGCGACTTCGGCGCTGGCCTGCAACGCCTGTTCGAGGTCGCGCAGCAGGTCATCCACCGTTTCGATGCCGATGCTCAAGCGAATGGTGCCCTCGCCGATGCCCGCCTCGCGCAATTGTTCTGCGGAAAGCTGCCCGTGCGTGGTCGAAGCCGGGTGGATGGCCAGCGACTTCACGTCGCCGATGTTCGCCACATGGCTGAACAGATTCAGCGAGTCGATGAACTTCTTGCCCGCCGCGCGTCCGCCCTTGATGTCGAAGGAGAACACCGAACCGGAATCGCCGTTCGGGAAGTACTTCAGCGCACGGCTGTGATGCGGATGGCTCTCCAGACCGGCCCAGTACACGGCCTCGACCTGCGGCTGGGTTTGCAGCCATTCGGCGATGCGGCGCGTGTTGTCGACCTGCCGCTGCACGCGCAACGGCAGCGTCTCGATGCCCTGAGCGATGAGGAACGCGGAATGCGCGCTGATGGCGGGGCCCACGTCACGAAGCTGCTCGGCGCGCAACCTGGTCAGGAAGGCGTACTGGGCGAAATTGCCCACCCACGTCAGACCGTTGTAGGACGGCACCGGCTCGTAGAAGGCAGGGAAGCGCTCCTGGCTCCATTGGAAGGTGCCGGAGTCCACCACCACACCGCCCAACACCGTGCCGGCGCCGCTGAGGAACTTGGTGGCCGAGTGAATCACGATGTCGGCGCCATGCTCGATGGGCCGCATCAGATACGGCGTGGCCATCGTCGAATCGACCACCAGCGGGATGTGCGCGGCGTGCGCCACTTCGGCCAGTCCCTCGATGTCCGCGATCTCGCCGGACGGATTCGCCACAGCCTCTACATAGATCAGTTTGGTCTTGTCGGTGATGGCCGCAGCATAATCCCGGGGGTCCTCGCTGTCCACGAACTTGGTGACGATGCCCAGACGGCGAAGCGTGACGTCCAGCTGGGTGATGGTGCCGCCATAGAGCTGCGCGGAGGCGACAATCTCATCGCCCTGCGACGCGAGCGCCACGAACGTGATGAATTCGGCGGACAGGCCGCTTGCCGTGGCCACCGCACCTAATCCTCCCTCCAAGCTGGCCACGCGCTCCTCGAGTGCGGCCACCGTGGGATTGACAATCCGCGAGTAGATCTCGCCGTATTTGCGCAAAGCGAACCGGGCCGCCGCGTCATCACTGTTTTCGAACACGAACGCGGCCGACTCGTAAATCGGCAGCGCACGAGCGCCCGTGGCCTTATCCGGGATATTGCCGGCATGCACCGCACGGGTAGCGAAGCCGAATTCCTCATCCGCCATGATTGTGTGTCCTTTCCCACCTGTTTGCCATATGCGGGCCGCAGCAACGCTGCCTTACCTCGCACCGACCATCGCCGCACATGGATATACGGCAAGCATAGAAGCGAATATAACAGGAATCCATAGCCGCGCAGGGCATCCGCCGAATCGCGGTTTTTCAACGTTTTCATGCCTTTGATAGCCCTCTATAACTTATTGCGATATCACCCGGGACCACTTTGCCGTACCCGGCGACGCCTCCTGATGCATGATAGGGAGCATGGCAGAACAGCAGCAATCGCAACAAGACACCTACCGCACGCCCAGTCACGTCATCAAGCCATTGGTCCCCTTCCGCGCCGAAACCGAAGAAGGACGATGGGAAGACGTCGACCAGCTGGTCTACAAGGAGCACGACACCACCTTCCGCACGGTGACGCGTCGCATCCTGTTCGATTCCAACGCCGGCCAAGGCAATCAGGTGCGCTACTTCGAGGTGCAATCCGGCGGCTGGAGCACGTTCGAACATCACGAGCACACCCATGAGGTGATCATCTTCCGTGGCAGCGGCACCGCACTGGTCGGATTCGAGACGCGGCATGTCAAAGCTGGCGATCTGGTGTTCGTGGGGCCGAATGAATGGCATCAGTTCAGCGCCACCGATGATGGACCGCTCGGCTTCATCTGCATCGTCAAGGCCGACCGCGATCATCCGATCCGCCCTACCGCCGAGGAGCTGGAGCAGATCTACGCCGAGCACCCCGAGCTCAAAGGCGTCATTCGGGTCTGAGTGCGCTGTGCGACGGACGTGTTCGCACGCTACCGTCCGGCACACAGCCAATCGATGACGTTCATAATCCGAATGCCCTCCTCGGTCGTGCCCTCGCTGAACCAGTCGAGCGTAAGCACCAGACGCGGGAAGGCATCGTTTAGCTTTCGCAACGGGGCCAGCTCGCGTTGCCGGTTCTGTTCCTCGGTCATATTCAAGGTGACCTGAATATACAGCCTCTCCGTGTTGCGGCGGGCCACGAAATCTATCTCGCCCGCCGGCAATGCACCGATGGAAACCGCATAACCGCGCCGTTTCAACTCCATGAACACAATGCCTTCGAGCTGGGCTCCGCGATCCGCGCCGTTGAAACCGGTCGCAAGATTACGCAAGCCGTTGTCCACCGGATAGTACTTGCGCTGCGGTCTGAGCATCTCCTTTCCCCGCATACGCTCCTGTTCGGCGGAATACACGATGAACGCCTTCTCAAGTGCGTTGATCTGATTGTCGATGGTCGTATATGTCGCATTCACACCAGCGCTTTTCAATGCGCGGACGACATTATTGACCGAGAACAGGTTCGCCGACGTGGAGAACAGGTAACGGGACAGCTTCTCCAGCGTGGCCAGATCACGCACGCCGTACCGGCCAGCCACATCCTTTATGATCACCGACTCATATACCGCAGTGAGAATCTCCGTCGCCCTGCGCTCATCCGGCAATCCCGCGGCGAACAGTCCCGGCATACCGCCGAACATCATGTATTGGCCGAATAACCGATCGACGGAATCATCGGCGTTCTTCGCACGACGGTAGCCGAGATATTCCTCGAACGACAGTGGATACACCGGTACGGTTACGTATCGGCCTGTAAGGTATGTGGCGAGCTCGCCGGACAGCAGCCTCGCGTTCGAACCGGTGATGTACACGTCCGTATTGTCCCGAGTGTGCAGTTTGCGTACGACCTCCTCCCAGCCGGCCACATCCTGGATTTCGTCCAGAAACACATAGAACGTACCGTTTCGGGATTGGCGGAAGGCTTCGACAAGGTCCGCATACAACGATTTCTCGTCGTATCCGATTGGGATATCAAATGCATCGAACCTGCGCACGAAAACATTGGACTCCGGCACACCCTCAGCTATCAGCATGTCCGCGTATTTCGACAGCAATGTGCTCTTGCCGCATCGCCGCACGCCGGTAAGCACTTTGATTTCCGGAGTATCACGATGCGACCGCAATGATTCAATCAGTTTCTTTCGTTCGATGAAAACCATGACATGCATCACCTCGTATTTTTAGTATACCCAAAATAAGAGGTGATACTAACTGCTATTTATAGTGCACCATAAGCTATTCACGCGCGATGCTACGTTGCATGCGAATGGACGGCATTGGCATTGGCACCATGGCTGCACTCGTCCAACAGTTTCCAGCACCGAAGTCGCTCATCTCCGCTGAATAACGCTATCGAGAGTGTCGTCTTGCTATGGATTTCAGCCCAGCGGAGCCTCCCGCCACATCACCGCCCGCCGCATCACCAACCGAACTAAATCACCGCGCTGCCCCTCATATCGAAAATCACCGACCTCCGAAGGAGCCGCCGCCGGAACCGCCGGACGAGCCGCCAAAGCCGCCACCGGAGAAACTGCCACCGCTGCCGAAGCCGATGCCGCCGCCGGAATCGGAGCTGGACGGCGCGGCGGCATCGATGGTGGAGGTGATGTCGGCGAAGCCTGCGGACAGTTGCGAGCCCAAATCACCGAAGCTCGGCGCATAGGAGCTGCCGCCGAACAACGGGGTCGCACCGAACTGTCCGGCGAGTCCACCGGCGGCCCCGGCACCAGCCCCAGCGCCAAGTCCACCAGCACCAGCACCGCGCGAATCCCCGCGCCCGTACCGGTTGTCGCCCCAAGCACCCCAACCGTACGGCCGGTATGTCCAGTAGAACATGGAATCGGCCGCGTTGTCATCGAGCCAACGTGGGTCGGATACCTGCGGATAGGCGCGCGCAAGCTCACGCATCACCTGTTCGGAGATGCCGAAGGCGGCGGCGTAGACCATGTACCAGTCCCATAGCGCCAAATCGGCGGTACCGCGGTCGGTGAAGTTGGAGAAGTCCTGCATATAGTGCTTGAGGCCCAGGCAACGGCCGGCGAGCTGCTGTCCCTGATCGGTCAGCTCGTGCATCGCGCCGGAGGTGGCACAGAACAGGCCGACAAGGAATATCGGCAGCCCGGTAATCAGGCCGACCATGCCGTACCCGATGATGACGTTGGCGAGCATCGCGCCGAAACCGAGCACCGCGGCGAGCGTACCGGCGAGTATCCACTGCCATGCCCGCGAGCGCGAGGCGTTGAGCCGCGCGTATTCCATGCCGCACGCGCCGGTGAATTTGCCGAGCTCGAGATACCCGTCCTCCCAACCGACGCAGGCCGCCCGCATCTGCTTGAGATCGAACACGGGCGCGCCGACGCGCTTGGAGATCACGATGAGCAGGTGCAGCAGCGCACCCTCGGACTCGCTCAGCCCCAGTTGCTCCCGGTTGGACCGGTCATCGAGCGACACCGGCAGAATCACGATGGTACTGGTGGCTGCAGCGGCCTTCCGACGGCCTGGATCGCCGTCGATCATACGGCTCAGTGCCAGCGGGGTGGCCTTGCTCATGTCGATGCCGCGGTACATGTCCGCCGGGCCGGGGTAGATGGCGATGGCCTTCTTCACCGCGAGCGCCAGCAACGTGGCGGTGAGCTGCCGGTTGGACAGGGACGTCTTGGACGGCTCGACCACGTCCACGAGTTTGGCGGCGGCGGCCGGACTGATGCCGGGCTGGTCACGCCAATACTCCAGCTCGCCACGGTATTTCGCGCGACGGTTGCTGGTGATGGAGGCATACAGTCCCCACGCACACAATGCCGCGCCGAGCACGACCGTGGCAATCCAGAAAATGAGTCGCGCGCGGGCCGCGTTGCGCTGGCTCTCACGCCACTGCCGTTCCTGCTCGGCCTCACTGCGCTTGAGCGCATCCAGATGATCGCCCGCGCGCGTGCGGGCGATGCCGCTGTTGCCGTTCGGGGTGACTGCGTAGGCGGCCACCAAATCCAGATAGTCGCCGGACTTGATGTTGTACGCCTTGAAGGTGAGGCCGCCGTCCGCGGCACGAGCCGTCTCCGAAGTGCGCTCGGTGTGCAGCCACGCCCAGGAGTCGTTCACGCTGACGCCTGCGGGGAAGTGCACGGTACCGCTGACCGTACCGATCGGTACCGGGTTCGACCGGCCGAACGGCTCCCATTGGAAGGCCGCCACGTCATCCCACTGCGTGGCCACGTCATGCATGGTGAAGCGCACGTCGAACTTCATGCTGTCCGCCTCGTCGGTGGCGGGTATGTTCCAGCCGATTTCCACGGTTTTGACTGAATCGGCGGTATTGGCGGGGGCGAATCCGTCCTCGCCCGGATGATAGAGCTTGGGGGCATAGTCGCCGGCGGTCACATCCGCGATGTACCAGTGGTTGGCGTAATCGGAATCCCAGGCCGCGTCCGACACGTCGCTGGGTGACTGGGGTTCGCTTTGCTGCGCATAGTCGGTCCCGCTGGTGACGTTGGTGACGCTGATGTCCGTGATGTCGGTGAGGTTATCCGCGCGTAGACGGTACTGCTGGTACAGCTGCTTCCATGGCTTGACGTTGCCGTCGCCGTCCTCGCGCTGCTTGAGCTTCACGTCGATGTGCTGCGTGACCTCGAGATCGCCGGAGGTGGTGACGTTCACGTCATAGTCGAGCGTGCGATAACTCAAGTCCGCGTCATCGGCGATGCTGGGTGCGAACGTGAGCACGGCGAAGATGGAGGCCATCACCAGCGTGATGATGACGCTGAGGATACCCGCACGGATGAATCGCTTTCCCATGATTCCCTTCCCTATCGTGGCTTTGTCGTCAACGTCACACCAACCACGCCAACGTCACGCCAACGCCACGTTCTCATCGCCTATCTCCGGCCGGAACCGCGGCGTCAGAACGCGACCCGCGGCGCTTGGCGGGCGGGCTCGTCGGCCTCGAAATACTGGGCCTGCTCGAAGTGGAAGAGCCCGGCGATGATGTTGGTGGGCACGGTCTCGATGGCGGTGTTGAGCTTCAGCACCACGTCGTTGTAGAACTGGCGGGCGTAGGCGATCTTGTTCTCCAGATCCTTGAGCTGGCCCTGCAAATCCATGAAGTTCTGGTTGGCCTGCAACGCCGGATAGGCCTCGGCCGTCGCCTGCAGGTTGAGCAATGCGCGGGAAAGCTGGTTTTCAGCCTCGGCACGCTGCGCCGTAGTGCCGTTCGGATCGGTTGCCGCGGCCACGGCACCGGCACGGGCGGCGGTCACCTGACTGAGGACCGCGTTCTCATGCGCCGCGTACCCCTTGACGGTTGCGACGAGGTTCGGAATCAGGTCGGCACGCTGCTTGAGCTGCACGTCGATCTGCGCCCATCCGTTCTTCACCCGGTTTCGCAGTGTGACGAGATTGTTGTAGGCGCCGATGGCCCAGATGATGATGGCGATGACGAGAACGATGACAACGATGCCGATAATCAGGCCGACGCTCATGTGCGCTCCTTCGTGCGGGGACCCTTCTTGAGTCCAACGATACTACGCAAAAAGCCCGCCGCATATAGCGACGGGCTTGAGCTTATCGTTGGCTCCCCTCGCTGAGGGGAGCTGGCCGCGAAGCGGGCGGAGGGGAGTAACTGCTTACGGGGAACTCCCCTCAGTCTCACTTCGTTTGACAGCTCCCCTCAGCGAGAGGAACCTAAGACCGGCTGATCTCAGTCCTCGAACGGATCGAAGTCGCGGCGGACGCGACGGCGCGGGCGCTCGGAACGCTCTTCACGGTCGGCGCGGTAATCGTCGTAGTTGTCGTCGGTGGCGTAGCGCGGGTTGCGGTCGGTACCACGGCCACGACCGGAGGAACGGCGCGGACGATCATCACGGTCATCACGATCCGAGGAGCGACGGCGACGCGGACGATCATCGTCGCGATCATCGAAATCACGGTCATCCGAACGACGACGACGCGGACGATCATCACGATCATCACGGTCATCACGATCGAAATCACGGTCATCACGATCATCGCGATCAGCCGGACGACGACGACGCGGACGATCATCGAAGTCGTCGCGGTCATCACGATCGTCGAAGTCACGGTCATCCGAACGACGACGACGCGGACGATCGTCGCGATCGTCGCGGTCATCACGATCGAAATCGCGGTCATCACGATCGGCCGGACGACGGCCACGGCCGCCACGGCGGTCATCACGGGAGCCACGGCCACCGCGACGGTCATCGCCGCGGTCCTCACGGGAGCCGCCACGGCCACCGCGGGCGGCGCCGGAGTCCTGATCCTCGAAGCCGGGGATGGCCAGGGAGATCTTGCCACGGTCGTCCACGCCCTGCACGACGACCTCGACGGTGTCGCCTTCCTTGAGCACGTCCTCGACGGAGTCGATGCGCTCGCCGTTGGCCAGGTTGCGGATCTGCGAGATGTGCAGCAGACCGTCGGTGCCCGGGGTCAGGTTCACAAACGCGCCGAACGACGTGGTCTTGACGACCTTGCCGTTGTAAGTCTCGCCGGCTTCCGGCACATGCGGGTTGGCGATGGAGTCGATGATCTGCTTGGCCTTCTCGGCGGCCTCGCCACCCTCGGAGGAGATGTAGACGGTACCGTCATCCTCGATGGCGATCTCGGCGCCGGTGTCCTCCTGAATCTGGTTGATCATCTTGCCCTTCGGGCCGATGACCTCGCCGATCTTCTCGACCGGCACGGAGGTGGTGAGGATGCGCGGCGCGTACTCGCTCATCTCGGCCGGGCCGTCGATGCACTCGTTGATGACCTCGAGAATCGTGGTGCGGGCCTCGTGGGCCTGCTGCAGGGCGGCGGCCAGAATGTCAGCGGGGATGCCGTCGAGCTTGGTGTCGAGCTGCAGTGCGGTGATGAACTCGGACGTGCCGGCCACCTTGAAGTCCATGTCGCCGAAGGCATCCTCGGCGCCCAGGATATCGGTGAGGGTCTTGTAAACGTGCTCGCCGTTCACATCGCCGGAGACCAAGCCCATGGCGATGCCTGCAACCGGGGCCTTGAGCGGCACGCCGGCGGCCAGCAGGCTCAGCGTGGAGGCGCAGACGGAACCCATGGAGGTGGAACCGTTGGAGCCGATGGCCTCGGAGACCTGACGGATGGCGTACGGGAACTCCTCACGGCTCGGCAGCACCGGCACGAGGGCCTTCTCGGCGAGGGCGCCGTGACCGATCTCGCGACGCTTCGGGGAGCCGACGCGACCGGTCTCGCCGGTGGAGTACGGCGGCATCTCGTAGTTGTGCATGTAGCGCTTGGACTGCGGGCCGGACAGCGCGTCGATCTGCTGCTCCATCTTGAGCATGTTCAGCGTGGTGACACCCAGGATCTGGGTCTCGCCGCGCTGGAACAGGGCGGAGCCATGCACGCGCGGCACGATATCCACCTCGGCGGACAGGGTGCGGATGTCCTTGAGGCCACGGCCGTCGATGCGGTAGTCCTCGGTCAGGATGCGGCGGCGGACAATCTGGCGCTGCAGCTCCTTGAAGGCGTTGCCGAGCTCCTTGTCCTTCTCGACGTCGTCCATCTCCTCGAACTCGGTGGCGAGCACGTCGCGCACGTGCTCCTTGATCTCGTGGATGCGGTCCTGACGCGGCAGCTTCTCGGCGATGGAGAGGGCCTCGTCCAGATCCTTGTGGGCGATCTCGTCGATGCGGTTGTACAGCTCCTCGGTGTACTCCGGGAACAGCGGGAACTCCTTGGTGGCCTTGGCGGCCTTCTCCTTGAGTTCGTTCTGCGCCTCGCAGATCACCTTGATGAACGGCTTGGCGGCCTCGAGGCCCTGGGCCACGACGGTCTCGTCCGGCTTGGTCTGGCCCTCGTCGTAGATGAGGTGCCAGGCGTTCTTGCCGGCACCGGCCTCAATCATGGCGATGGCGACATCGCCGTTGTCGATCACACGGCCGGCGACCACGATCTCGAACACGGCGCGCTCACGCTCGCTCCAGCGCGGGAAGGCGACCCACTGGCCGTCAATCAGCGCCAGACGCACACCGGACACCGGGCCGGAGAACGGCAGACCGGAGATCATGGTGGAGGCGGAAGCGGCGTTCAGTGCGATGACATCGTACGCATCGTCCGGGTTCACGGCGAGCACGGTCTCGACGACCTGCACCTCGTTGCGCAGCGTGTGCGGGAACAGCGGGCGCAGCGGGCGGTCGATGATACGGCAGGCGAGGATGGCCTCGCTGGACGGACGGCCCTCGCGACGGAAGAACGAGCCCGGGATCTTGCCCGCGGCGTACATCTTCTCTTCGACGTCGACGGTCAGCGGGAAGAAGTCGTAGTTCTCCTTCGGGCTGGAGCCGGCGGTGGTGGTGGACAGGATCATCGAATCGTCGTCCAGATAGGCGGCGACGGCACCGTCGGCCTGCTGGGCAAGACGGCCGGTCTCGAAGCGCAGCGTGCGCTTGCCGAACGATCCATTGTCGATGACGGCCTCAACGGCCTTGATTTCGGGACCCTCCATAGGGTTCCTCCTTCTGTTTTCTGTTATTCCTACATACTGTCCGCGGTTGCGTGCCGGGCGTCTGGCCTTCCGGCCGCCCGATACCGGTTCGTCTTCGGTTCTTCCGCGCCCCGGTCGTCCCGACCGTGCGCCGATGCGACTGGACCGAAGCTCGCATACACCGCGATTGTCCTCTTCAGCGGACGTCACATACCCTCGTCGGCGGCGACCCCCTGGCCTCCGCCCCTCGTGTCAACCCGTCTCATTCGGGCTCTCTTATCGGCCGATCCTCGTGTCCTCAGCCCTCATGCACCCGATGTATTCGCGCGTCCATGAGCCTGCGGTCCGCGACGGCCTGTTCACTTCCGGCACCTTCGGTGCCCACGGCCGCCGTCTTCCGGCCTATCCTCATAACCCTCTTGCCGTTGTTGCCGTTGGCTGGCGATATGCAAAACGCCCGAGCACCATCCTAGGTGCTCGGGCGGAAGTCTTCAATTATCGACGCAGGCCCAGGCGCTCGATCAGGGAGCGGTAACGGTTGATGTCCACGCGCTTGAGGTAGTCAAGCAGACGACGACGATCACCGATCATGAGCTGCATACCACGACGGGAATGGTGGTCGTGCTTGTGCTGCTTGAGGTGCTCGGTCAGGTCGGAGATGCGCTTGGACAGCAGGGCCACCTGAACCTCCGGGGAGCCGGTGTCACCTTCGTGCGTCGCGTACTCGTTGATAATCTGGGTCTTTTCTTCAGCCGTCAGTGCCACGGCATCCTCCTTAATTGTGTTCGTTGCGCGGTGATTCGGGTGGGTGTACCCGAAACGCTCTCTATCCGCGGGCGAAATCACGCCAAATGAAAACTATAGGTCGAGGGGCGGACGGAGGCGGATGGAGGCGAATAGAGAGCGCGGTTTGACGTTCGCTCACGTCATACGGTCGGACATACAGTCATACGGCCATACGGTCATACGGTGGTCAGCACACCGCCGAACAGTACCACGAACAACGCCAGCGCCTCGATCGCGAAGTACAGGATGAAGCTCGCCCAGCTTTTCGTCAGCACGTTAAGCGGCGAGGTCTTCTTGATGATTACCAGAAGGCCGACGAAAATCACGGCATACACGGCGACGCCGATCGCGGCGGCGATGATGCCGACGTTCGCCGCGTTCGCCAATCCCGCCTGATCGCCGTACACCACGTATGTGGAGTACCAGAAATTGAGGTTGAGCATGCTCAGGCCCGCCACGAACTGCTCGGCGGCCAGTCCCAGCACGAACACCACCAGCCAGGGCCAGGACGGCGAAACGACCACCGCCATCGCCAATCCCACATAGGTGATGACGACCGTAGACCATCCCACAAGGGCGATGCCACGCGGGTCGATGCCGCCGAGTGCCGCGGTGACGGCCAGCGTGTCGTTGACGGCCAGCGAACGGCCGAACCAGTAGGGCCCTACGATGGCGGCCAACACCGCGAGAATCAGAACCGCCCAGCGCACGGGATGCGACCGGCGACGCTCGATGTCTGCTAGGGACAAATCGGTTTCGGGGATGGACGGATCCGGGTGCTTGGAAACCTCAACGGTTTCCACCTTGCCGCCCACCACTTCGACGGCTTCGTTCGGTTCGACGGGCGTGTCTGGCAGCGCCGGTTTGATGAGCTTGGCGAGTTCAGACTCGGCGGCGGAGGCGGGTGCAGCGGAGGATGATGCAACGGAGGCTGGCGCAACAGCGGATGCGGGCGCAGTGGATGCGGGCGTCGCGGATTCGGGTGCAGCGGCGGCGGATGCGGCAGTTACAGGAGTCGCGTCAGGCGAAGTCACACCAGGCGCGGCCTCGACATTGTTGGGCTCCGCCACGTCCTGACGTACTGCAACATCCCCCTGTTCAGACATCTCAGTCATCTGTTCAGTCATGTTGGAATTCAGAGCATCCGCGGTCTTGTTGGCGCGCGCCATACATCCCCCGTCCTGTCCCATCGCGGCGGCCGTTGTCGCTATCGCCGCCGACCGCCGCCGGTTCGTTCATTACGTATCGGTTATATGGTACTCGCGGTTGTGCTGCGGGACGATGAAGTCGCGAGGCAGCGCCATGCGCAAGATTCAAGTTAGCTCGTCTACAGGTTGTGGGAGGAGTCTCTGGAGTCGTCTTCCCGGTCGCCCCCCTGCTTCTTCTTGTTGTTGGGTTTTGTCGCCGTGTTCTCCACCGTCCTCTCCTATTCCGGCATCGAGGATACCCTTCAACGATTCCGACGCCCGTATCTTCAGGGGGCGCTTCCCGGATTGAATGACAAGGCCCATGTCCATGAGCTCCCCCACATACTTTCTCGCGCTCTGCTTGGATAGGCCGATATGATATGCGGCATCGTCCAGCGTCATGGACTTGGACGAGTCGAACATCTCCTCCTGGATCACGCCGTACAGTATCGAGACTGCTTTCGCGGACAGACCGTGCTTCCGTTCAAGCTGGTCACAAACCGCCTCGCCTTTGCCGAGCCGGTCGACCCTGACCTCGAGTTCGTCGATCAGCTCGTCCTGGGCCCGTTGGATGAACCCGAGGATAGTGTTCACGAAGAACGTGAGCTCGCCGCAGTTCAGCTTGCCCTCCGCTTCCATGAACGCCTTGTAGTAGGCGTTCTTGTTTTCCGCGATGGTGCGGGACAGCGACAACACGGTGGGCATGGTCAGGTCGTGGTTCAGGTACAGGGCCAAGAGGTACCGACCCGTCCTGCCGTTGCCGTCGTAGAACGGGTGAATGTATTCGAACAGGAAATGTGACATGATGGCCGCCGGCAGCCGGGGAATCTCGTCGGAGGTCGCAAGATGGATCATGCTGGTGAGAAGTGCGCTGATGTTGCTTTCGCCTGTGACTCCGTTGTGGATCGCGAGCCCGTGAGGGCCTTGTATCTCCACGTCGCCCTTCCGGAACAGCTCGCCGTCCGGCTTGTCGTTCTTGTCGATTTCGTCTAGCACGACCTTGTCGTAGATGTCGCGGATGTCCGCAATCCCTGACGGCAGTGCGGAGTCCCTGTCCGTGAGGTGCAGATACAGTTTGGCAAATTCACTGAACCTGGCCTTGGCGTCGTCGCCTCCCTTCCTGGCCTTTTCGGCCGCGGCCACGGCTTCCCGGGTTTCCTTGCGGGTGCTGCGTACGCCCTCCATCTCGTTGGTCGCGAACAGTTCCTCGCTGATGGAATGCCGTATGTAGTCCCAGCGCATGACGCCGGGGAACTGGTTCCAGAGCCGGGATATCCGCCGCTCCGCGAGGAGTATCTTCTCCATGAGCAGGGATGTCTCGCGTGGCGTGGCGGCGTACAGTTCGCCCAGAGGGGTGACGACCCCAGTCCTAAATGTGGAGTCCGCCTCGAGTCGTTGCCGGGCAAGCTTCGCATGGTTGTTGAAGGCGTTGTTCGTCCTATCGGCGTGAAATACCCGTGCCAAACTCCTATATTCCATGCCCATTGTCCAAGCATTCTTTCCTGATTTGACCTATAAATTATAGAAACTATAAAATAGAGAGAGGAATAAGTCAAACAAAACTGTTTATAATATAAACAGTATAAATTCCAGACGATTGAAATCATTCCCGATTATTTTCCCGACGTCAGGGAATGGTCTAAGTCAATGTTTCCAATGGTTTTGAACCAGTCCTGATTTCTGAATGCCCCATGCTCGCGTCATTCGTCGATGTTGGAAGCGAGATTGCGGGAATCCTCGTAGGCGGCGAGGTGCACGTTCCCCCGGTGAAGCTGTCCCCTACGAATCCGGCGTCATCAAGCAGATGAAACCGCGCCATTACACTATTTATAAGGCATCAACACCCGCTACGTAGCAGTCACTCAGCGATACATCATTAACACCCAACAACCACATTCGGTTCCGATGTCTTGTTCGATGTGAGCTTCGGCGCCTCTTCCTAACTGTCGGTCAGAGGCGACCCTATTAGTCGCCCTATCTTGCCTTTCTGCGCCTAATTTTGCATCATGGCGCAGCAGTATGCGGCGTTGTGAGCAGATACACAAAAGGCCGAAACCCTTGGAATCGTTGGGTTTCCGGCCTTTTCAAGTGGAGCGGATGACGGGAATCGAACCCGCGTAATCAGTTTGGAAGACTGAGGCTCTACCATTGAGCTACATCCGCGTGTGGTCGTCGCTTTTGGCGACTTGGGCAATTATACACATTTCTTCGGGCGTCGCAACCGGCGGCGAGCATAATGAGCTCCTCGGCAGACGGTAAGTATGCGGAATGACAGGGCAATCGCGTACTCGTCGTCTCCAACACGGTCACAGCAGACGGTAAGTATGCGGCGCAACGAAGCAGTCGCGTACTTACCGTCCCTGATGAGCCCAATAGAGACGGTAAGTACGCGCGACCTTCGATGAGACGCGTACTTACCGTCTGCTAGTGGTCCGTCCCACTAATAATTGGGCACTGCATCTCCTGTCTCCCCCAGTCAGCTTCGCTGCCAGCCCCTCGCCAGAAGGGGGCCAACACCACTCAGACAACTAAGAGACGGACCACTAGGACCCGAAAAGCACCGCGCAGTCAGCGCAGTCCCGACTCAGTCCACGCACGCCTCACAGCCGCACGAACCGGGCCTCGTACGGCTCGAGATCGACGTCAACCGGTTCGGCGATGATGCCGTCACTGGCGTTGAGGTGCGCATGTTGGGGCTCGTCGGAGAAGTTGAACAAACCCACCAGCGTAGCGCCTGCCGAACCGGCATCCACACCAACGGCATCCACGCGGGCCGCAGCCCCGCCAGCCGCGACACCAGCGGTACCAGCGACATCAGCACCACCCGCATCAACCCCGTCACTCGCGCCATCCACCTTACGGACCACGGCAAGCACGGAATCATTGAACGTATCCCATGTGCTCACCCACGCATCCGGCGCGAAGCACGGGTCGTGACGCTCCTCGCGCAGTCCCTCCATGCCACGCCACAGACGGTTCTGCAGCGTACCGGACTTCTTGCGCAATGCGGCGGCCTCCCAGTCGAACTTCGACCGATGCAGGTTGCGGCTGTCCTCCACACGATCCGGATCGTCCTTGTAATCCCAGCCATTGAGCTGCCCGATCTCGTCGCCGCAGTTGAGCATCGGGAATCCGCGCAGGAACGCCATCGTCTGGTGCATGAGCAGGTCACGCTTAATCGAGGTCTCCAGCAGAGGCCGGTCATGCGTGATGATCGCCCGTTCGATGCCGGTCAGCGAGGCCGTGGTGCCGCAGCTGCGGGCGTCTCGGGTGACGGCGTCATAGTTGTACAGTTCGCCCATCGACCAGCTGCCGGGCACCGCGCCCTCGTAGAAGTGGTACAGGAACTCCTTGTGCTTGAGCGGGTCGATGCCGAGCTCACGTTCCACGTCCTCATCCAGTCCCCAGCCGATGTCGTCGTGGCAACGCAGGTAGTTGACGAACCAGCAGTTCTCGGGCAGGGCGTCGAGCTTGTCGATCTGGGCCTTGAGCAGGCGCACGTCGCGGCTGGCGAGCGCGCTCCACAGGTTCACCATGATGGACACGTTGTACAGCATGTGGCATTCGGGAGCCTCGGGCGTACCGAAGTACGCGGCGAGCTCCTTCGGCGCCATGACCACCTCGCCCTTGAGCACCACGGCGGGACAGACGCATTCGAGTACGATGCGCAGCATACGCACGATGGTGTGGACCTGCGGCAGGTTGCGGCAGTTGGTGCCCAGCTCCTTCCAGATGTACGGCACGGCGTCGATGCGGAACACCTCCACGCCGAGGTTCGCCAGATGCATCACGCTGCCCAGCATCGCCACCAGCACCTTGGGATTGCGGTAGTTGAGGTCCCACTGGAACGGATAGAACTGGGTCATGACCCATTTGCCCATCTGCTCGTTCCAGGTGAAGTTGCCGGGCGCCGTATTCGGGAAGACCTGCGGTACGTGCGCGTCGTACTCGTCCGGCACGGTGCGGTCGTCGTAGCAGAAGTAGTAGTCCTGGTACTCCGGATCGCCGTCCTGTGCGGCCTTGGCCCAGCGATGTGAGGACGCGGTGTGGTTCATCACGAAGTCGATGCACAGGCTGATGCCGGCGCGGCGCAGCTTCCTGGCGAGGTTCGCGAGGTCCTCGTTGGTGCCGAGCTTGGGATCGACGGTGTCGAAGTCCTCGACCGCATACCCGCCGTCGTTGTTCGGATGCGGCATCGTGAGCAGCGGCATGAGGTGCAGGTAGGTGAGCTTCTGCTCCTTGAGGTACGGAATCTTGTCGGCGAGCTTCCTGAGATCGCCGGCGAACAGATCGGTGTACATGGTCATGCCGAACATGTCGCCACGCTTGTACCACTCCGGGTCCTGCTCGCGGGCCTTGTCGAGACGCTTGAGATCGGCGGGGCGGGCGGCGTACGCCTCGGCCATGCGCTCGACGAGTGCGTCGAAGGCATCATGATCGTCGTACAGGCTCATGAACAGGCGCTCGAGTTCGGCCTTACGGGACTCAAGACGGGCGGCGAACACCGGGCTTGCGGCGGCACGGGCCGGGCTCTTCCCGGTGGCACGATTGGCGACGCGGGTCGCCGCCGCCTTGACGGTGCCGGCTGCGGATTTGACGGATTTGGCGGCTCGGCTCGTTTTCCGCGGTTGAGGCGTCACACCGACTGACGCAGCCGGAGCGACCTGCGACTTGGTCGCGCGCACACCCGTTTTGGCACCATTGGCACCATTGACGGCACCGCCCACGGCACTCGCAATCGTCTCATTGACGCCACGCTTGGCTGCGCGGTTCGACTTGGCCTGATGCGTTGACTCACCTTGAGCCATAGGAAACTCCTTCGTCCCTGTTGTCCGCCGGTATCCGTCGCCGACGTGTTGGGATACACGATATCAAACCGGTTCGATACAGGCAATCGCGGCACGCCGGAATGACAGGAATGCAAGCGCACAGGAATGCAAGAGCACAGGAATACAAGCGCACAAGAATACAAGAGCACAAGAACGCAAGAGCACAAAAGCGCAACGTCAGCCAACGTCAATGATCACCACGGCGGAGGCGACCGGCCCGTCATGGCTCAATGAAATATGGACGGACGGGATCGCCTCCACGCCCGCATTCGCCTGCCGGCGCGCAACACCCCCATCCCTGAACGTGAGCGCGACCTCACCGGAGAGCGTTACATGCGGCACGCCATGAGAATCATCAAGGACCTCGACCTCGCGCCACGGGAAGTCGTCCAGCGTGAACGGGGAGTCTGCCGACCCCAGCGCCTCGCACCACGCTTTGAGGAACGCCTCCTTGCCGGCCCATTTGGCGGCCAGATGCACGGCCTCGCCGTCGCCCTTGGACCGCGCCCGTTCGGACGCCTGACGGACCTCACGCACCGAGAACAGCGCGCGCATGCGCGTGCCCGGCTCGGCGAGCTGCGCCGCGAACGCCGATACATCCACCACGTCATGGCCCAATCCGCACACACCCATACGCACCTCTCATCGGCAGAAATCCACTACGGCACTTATTACATGACAATAATCGGAGCGACGGTCGCCACAGCGGTGCGATTGCGATTACGCACGATGACCGCCGCCGACGTCCGCCCGCTTCGTCAGCCTGCCCTGGGCGCGCTTCCCGGGCTGCACCACAGTCCGCACACTCGAGCCTTCTTCGTACCGCGCGAAAACGGTGGCGGTATGCATGCCCCGGTCAGCACACTCCAATCCGACCGCACCACCCACGTCAGTCAAATTGTTGACCTGCGAGAACGAATCAAATAACCGTTGAAATTTAAGGCAACACTCCGGCAATGACACATTTTGTAGTCAAACGTTTGACGTCTTAACTTGGTTAACAACAAAAGCCAACGAAGGTCGCGCAAGCCACCGCAACGCCGCACGGCACCGATAACCAACCGCACAACAGCCCGTACACATACATTCGAGGCCCGCCAGCGGCCCGCAAGACCGCACGACCGCACGACCGGCGCGGACACCGGCGCACCACCAGCGCACGGCCGGCAACCGCAACCGAACACGAGCAGACACGAAAGCAACCACAAGGAGGGAACGCATGGTCACGATGAAGCACATCGCCGCCCAAGCCGGCGTATCCATCTCCACGGTCTCGCTGGTGCTCAACGGGCATGACGCCGGACGCGTGAGCCCCGAAGTGGCCGAGCGCATACGCGGCATCGCCGAAGGACTCGGCTACCGCACCAACCGACTCGCCAGCGGCCTGCGCACCAACCGCAGCCGCATCATCGCGTTCCTCAGCGACGAGGTGGCCACCACGCCGTTCGCCGGCCGCATGATCGAAGGCGCGCAGGACGCCGCCCGCGCCCTCGGATACCTGCTCATCACCGTCGGCATCAGCAACGGAGGCAAGGGCACCGGTTCCGACCGCGAGATCCTGGCGCTCAAGCAGTACGGCACCGACGGCTTCATCTACGCGCGCATGTTCAACCAACGCACCCTCTTGCCGCAGTCCCTGCGCGATTGCAAAGTGGTCGTCGCCGATTCGACCGACGCCACCGACGCCGCGCCCAGCATCGTGCCCGACGAGCACAGCATCGGATTCAAGGCCACCAGTCATCTCATCGACGCCGGATGCCGGCGCATCGCCTACGTGGGCACCATCCACAACATGATCGCCCAGCCGGGCCGCATCTCGGGATACGTGGACGCCCTCGCCGCGCACGACATACCGTTCGACCCCGAACTCATGATCAACGTGGAGTCCGGCAGCGACGCGGCGGCCCGCATGCCCGCGTTCTTCGACCGTCATCCCAACATCGACGGGTTCTTCTGCTTCAACGACACGCGCGCGTGGAGCATCTACACGGAGGCCATCCGCCGCGGGCTGGCGATCGGCAAGGACATCGCCGTGGTGGGCGTGGACAACCATCAGGTCATCGCCGAGGCGCTCGACCCGCCGCTGTCCACCGTGGAGCTGCCGCATTACGAGATGGGTTACTGGGCCGTGGGCAAGCTGGTCTCGATGATCGAAGGGACCGAGGTCGCGCCTTTCCCGAAGGAGGGCTATCCCGTTGACCGCGTGCCGCTGCCTCCGCTCACCGACCACGCAGCGAAGCTGGACTGCAAGCTGAGAATCAAACAGTCCTGGATGAGGCCGCAGCGCACATAACCGGTCCGTGCGTAGCCAATCCGCACGCAACTAGTCCAAGCGACGGCCGATTCCGGATCCCCGGAATTCCCTCCTGCCCGGCTCCTTCCCGGTTCCTTTGGCAAGGAGTCGGCCCACGAGCCCGGCCCACCCGCCTGAGCCACTCCTAGCCCACCCACCTGCCTCACACCCGAACCACCCACCCGCTCGCCTCACACCCGAACCGCCCACATTCCAACCTCGAACCGGTTCGACACCCAACACACTTACCCCTCATCATTCAAGGAAGAACAAGAAAAGAAGGAGGAGCATCATGCCCCACACCATCAGGCGCGCATCCGTCGCAAGGCGCACCGCCAGAAACCGCGCGGTCACCCGCGCCCACGGTCGCGACGCTCGCCATCGCAAGCCTCGCGACCGTGGGCGGCTGCGGCGAGGCGGCTCGCGCGGCGGCGAAGGCCAACGCCAACGAAATCACCATCTGGACGCATTCGGCCGGCAGCGAGGCCGAGCTCGCCGGCGTCCAGCAAATCATCGACGACTACAACGCCAGCCCCGACAAGAAGGCCACGGTCAAGCTGCAAGCCTTCCCGCAGAGCTCGTACAATGACTCCATCATCTCCGCATCCTCCGCGAACAACCTGCCGTGCCTGGTGGACGTGGACCAGCCGAACACCCCGTACTGGGCGTGGGCCGGCATCCTCGAGCCGCTCACCGACGAGGCGCTGCTCGAACGCGCCGACGACCTCATGGAATCCGGCAAGGGCACTTGGAACGGCGACCTGTACACCGTGGGCTACTTCGACGCCACGGTGGCCCTGTTCGCCCGCAAATCCGTGCTCGACAAGCTCGGCATCCGCGTAGCCACCGTGGACGAACCGTGGACCAAGGCCGAGATGGACGACGCGCTCGCCAAGCTCAAGGCCAGCGGCGAATGGACCTACCCGTTCGAAATCGGCACCGCCGACAACAAAAGCGAATGGTATGCCTACGCCTACGCTCCGATTCTGCAGTCCTTCGGCGGCGATCTGATTAACCGCGACGGTTACCAGAGCGCCGACGGCGTGCTCAACGGCAAAGAGGGCAAGGCATTCGCCCGCTGGATGCGCGACCTCGTGGCCAAGGGCTACATCTCCTCCAAGGGCGGCTCGGACACCGCGCTCGACTTCGTCAACAACAAGTCCGGCCTGCTCTACGGCGGCATCTGGTCGATGAGCACCTTCAAGAAGTACGCCAAGGACTACGACGACATCGTGGTCATGCCGATGACCGACTTCGGCCACGGCTCGGTGACCGGCGGCGGCTCCTGGACCGTGGGCATGACCCAGTCCTGCCCGAACAAGGCCGCGGCTCAGGACTACATCCGTTTCTCCCTGCAGGACAAGTACGTCGCCAACATGGCCAAGGCCGGCATGAACATCCCGACCACCGAAGGCGCGCAGAAGCTCGTGCCCGAGTTCTCGGACGGCGGCGACATGCAGATCTTCACCGAGATCTCGAAGAAGTACGTCAAGATGCGCCCTGAGACCCCGGCCTACAACTTCATCTCCACCGAGTTCCGCAAGACCATCGGTGACATCATGAACGGCGCCGACGTGGACACCTGGCTCGACAAGGCGGTCAACCACATCGACGGCAACATCCAGGGCGCCGACGGCTACCGGAAGAACTGACCGGAGAACTGAGAGGGAATCATCATGACCAACACAACCGCAACCTCCGCGAGCGCCACGAACGCCGCAATCGCCGGGCATGCCGACGCACCCGTCGCCACGCCCGCCGCTACACCCACACCCGCACCGACCCGGCGCAAGCGCACCGCCGAACAGCGCCACGAGAACGCCGTGGGCTGGGCGATGCTGCTGCCCGCATCCATCCTGCTGCTGCTGTTCATCGGCATCCCCGTGCTGCTGGCCTTCGGCCTGGCGTTCACCAACGCCCGCACAATCAGTCCGAACCCCACCCGGTTCATCGGCATCGAAAACTTCACCCGACTGTTCTCCGACCCGACGTTCTGGTTCGCCCTGCGCAACGTGGTGGTATTCGCCGTGGTCGTCGTGCCGGTGCAGGCTGGCCTCGGACTGCTGCTCGCCGTGCTCATCAACAAGCAGGTGCGCTCTTCCGTGTTCTTCCGCACGGTCTACTTCCTGCCCGTGGTGACCTCGATGGTGGTGGTCTCGCTGCTGTGGATGTTCATCTATCAGAACGACGGCATGCTCAATCAGGTGATGGCCAAGCTCACCTTCGGCCATTGGCAGGCCGTGGACTGGCTCAACGACCCGCGCACCGCGATGGGCGCCATCATCGTGATGTCCATCTGGCAGGCCGTGGGCCAGCACATGCTCATCTGGCTGTCCGGTCTGCAGACCATCCCCGGCGAGCTGTACGAGGCCGCCGAATTGGACGGCTGCAGCGCCTGGGAGCAGTTCAAGAACGTGACCTGGCCATGCCTGCGCTCCACGCGCAACATGATCCTCATCACCATCACCATCGCCGCGATGAGCCTGTTCACGCAGATCAACGTGATGACCCAGGGCGGCCCGCGCGACGCCACCACCACCGTGGTCTTCGAGGCCGTGCGCTCCGGCTTCCAGCAGCAGGAGATGGGCTATGCCTCCGCGATCACGCTTGTGTTCTTCTGCATCATCATGGTGATCACCGGCATCCAGCGGCACCTGACCCGCGAGAAGTAAGAGACGAGAGAAGGATTTTACAATGAGCAACGCAACGACCATGGCCGCGCACGACAAGCGCGCGGCGAAGGAATCCAAGAAGGTGGCCTACAAGCACAACCGGCTGTCCGTGGGCGGCTGGATTGTACGCATCCTGTTCGCCTGCCTGTTCTCCTTCCCGCTGATCTTCATGGTGGTCAGCTCCCTGAAGCCCGACGACGAGATCATGGCCGACCTGGGCTCGATCAAGGCGTTCCTGCCGGTCGGCCACATCTCGCTCGAGAACTACGCGCAGGTCTTCACCCGCGTGCCCGCGGCCACCTTCCTCATGAACTCGGTGATCATCACCGTGGTGACCGTGGTGCTCGGCGTGATCGTCAACTCGATGGCGGCCTTCGCCATCCAGCGTCTCGAGGTGCGCGGCAAGAAGGTCATCTTCACGTTCATCCTCGCCACGCTCATGGTGCCGTTCGAGACGTACGCGATTCCGCTGCTGTGGTGGGTCAACCAGCTGCCGCGGCCGGTGGTGGACCAGTTCGGCCTGTACTTCACCCGTGGATGGATCGACACTCTGCCGGTGCAAATCGTGCCGTTCATTGCCAACGCCTTCTCCGTGTACCTGTACATGCAGTACTTCGAGACGATTCCGAAGGACCTCGACGAGGCCGCCCGCGTGGACGGCGCCGGCTGGTTCCGCATCTACTCGCGCATCGTGATGCCGCTGTCCGGCCCGGCCACCGCCACCGTGGTGATCCTGAGCTTCCTGCCGATGTGGAACCAGTACGTCTGGCCGCTCATGGTGGTGCAGTCCGAGAACCTCAGGCCCGTGATGATCGGCGTGCAGTACTTCCAGCAGATGACCACCTCCTGGGGCCAGATCATGGCCTACAGCTCGCTGATCACCGTCCCGATCATCATCGTCTTCGTCCTCTTCCAAAAGCAGTTCGTCAGCTCCATCGCCTCCTCGGGAGTAAAGGGCTGAGAGTCCAAAGGAAGCCCAGTGGGCTTTCGACGACTCTCAGCCTGAGCGAGACGACAGTCAAGCGAAGGCAATACTGAGTCTCGCCGAAAGGCGGGTCCGTAATTGCGGACTGAGCCGTTAAGAAAACAGTCCGGTGGACTGTTTTAGGCTCAGCCGAGCGACGACAGTCGCGAGGTAGCACTGAGTCTCGTCAGAGGCGAGTCCGTAATTGCAGAATTGAGCCTCACCGAAGACGGACCTCCCCTAATCCTGAACTGCGAATTCGGCTCCCCTCTTTGAGGGGAGCTGTCAGCAAGGCGACTGAGGGGAGCCCCAGACCAAGCGAGCCTCAGACCGAGAGGCCCCAGACCAAGAGGCCCCAGCCTCGCCAAAGACCAACCTCCCCTAATCTCCGGGCCACGCCTCGGCTCCCGTCTCCGAGGGGAGCTGTCAACGAAGCTGACTGAAGGGAGCCCAAGGTCAACGGCCCCAGCCTCGCCACAAATCAATACTTGCCGGATGGGCTTTCCCTTTTTCACCCATCCGGCATAACCCATATTCGGACGGTGCGTACCATTACCCGACAATCCCTATCCAATCCGCCCCGACCACACCGGCGGGCACGTCACCCTTACCCCACCTAACCATCCAGCTCAGCCACATCGGCTGGCACGTCACCCCCGCGTCACCCATCTGGCCATCCACCCCGCCTGACCATCCACCCCAACCGCAATCGAACCCATCCCACCACGGCAAACCGCGCCGACGACCACGACGCGCCCGTCGACAATCCTGATTTTGCCGTATTCCCGACCTCAAGGAGTATGTTCCCATGACCAACATCATCAACGCCGACGGCTACACCTCGTTCGAGGCGTTCGCCGAATACCACGGCGACGGCAACACCCCCGCCACCCTGCGGCTTACTCCCGCGAATCCGAACGTGTCGCCGCTTGAGGCGCATCTCGACGCCGCCGAGCGTCGCAAGCGCATCATCCTGCCCATCGACCCCGCCGAGCACTACACCCTGCATATCGACGGTCTCACATTGGGCTTCGCCTACCTGTCCGGCGGCGAAAACCTGCTGGAGCGCGGCATCCGCATCGTCACGCCGGACACGCGCGCCGCCGCGCACCGCCCGCGCGCCCACTTCGAGCCGGCGCAACACTGGATGAACGACCCCAACGGCCTGTGCCGCTTCCAGGGACGCTATCACCTCTTCTATCAGTTCAACCCGTACGGCTGGCAGTGGGACAACATGCATTGGGGCCATGCCGTAAGCCGCGACCTCCTCCACTGGACCGACCTGCCGATTACGCTGCTGCCGCAGGACGACCTGCCGCGTGACCCGAAGCTCGCCGGCGGCGCGTTCTCGGGCTCGGCCGTCACTGTGGACGCCGACGGCCGTATCGTGCCGGGCGACGAGGCGAGCGTCATCCGCATCTACCTGACCCGTCATTGGGAGCGCCGCGGAGACCACGATTCCGTGGAGGAGACGCAGACGACGGCCATCAGCACCGACGGGCTGACCTTCAGTCCGGAGACCACGGTGATCCGCCGCCCCACGGAAGACATGGGCCGCGACTTCCGCGACCCGAAGATCGACGACACCCTGTTCGACGGCACGGCGCTGGCCGGAACGCCGACCATCGTGGTGGCCAGCAACCTGCCGTCCGAACAGGCACCCGCCATCGGCGAGGACGGTTCCGCCCCGGTACCTGCGAACCATGAATCCTTCTGGTACGCCGATTCACCGTTCGACAAGGCCGGCCAGTGGCAGCCCGACCTGACGCGCACGTCGGCGCTTGCCCTGTTCCGTGCCACCGACACCGATCTGAACAAGGCCGAATGGCGTTATGCCGGCCCGCTGCTGTTCGAGACCGGCCTGCCCGAAACGTACACGTACGAGTGTCCGGACGCCTTCTCGCTCGACGGCACGGCCATGGCCATCGGGTCCGTGATGAAGCTGCGTGACACCTCCGGACGGTTCCAGCCCATCCGCTGGTACACGGGTGCTATTGCCGACGACACGGCGGATGCCCCGAAGTTCCGCGTGGACCATACCGGTTGGTGCGATTTCGGCTCCTGCTACTACGCAGTGCAGTCGTTCCGCGACCGTCATGCGGTGGCGAACGGCACCCCCGTAGACCGCCGTATCGCCATCGGCTGGCTGTGCGACTGGTTCGGCGTGCGCATCGAGCGCGACGACTACGCCAACGGCGTGATGAGCCTACCGCGCGAGCTGCATGTGGCGGACGGCCGTCTGACGTCCCGACCGGTTCAGGAGGTCTACGACCTGCTGATCGGCGACATGCTCGACGAGATTTCGGTCAAGGACTCCGCGGCTGCGAACGGCATCGCGAGCAACAGCGCAGATGGCACCGCAAATGGCGCAGCAGCCACCGACGCTAAAACCCGGCGGTTCGCAGCGCCCAGTCACGCGTATTATGCGGACATCCGCCCCGAAGCCGGTTCGGCGTTCTCGATGACGTTGGTCTCCGGCGTGCGCACCCAGCCGGACGGCACGGCCGCCGACGCCACACTGCGTCTGACGAGCGACGGCACCGCGGTGCATCTGACCACCACCGGATTGCCGACCGACGGTTTCGACTACGTTTCCGCCACCAAGCACGTGGAGCGGGTGGAAGTGTTCTACGATCACGGCGTGGCCGAGGTGTTCGTCAACGACGGCGAGGATGCAGGCGCGATCCTCTTCGACTGCGACAACGTCAACGCCCCGGACTTCAGGACCGAGCCGGTCATCAGCGGGCTCACCGGCTCGGTCGTCGTTCGCGAACTGCGTAGCGCGCGCTAGTCTTGCTCAGCTCACAGCACCGCACACGCGCTTATCAGGATGGGCGTCCGCTCTCGGCGGGCGCCCATCCGCCGTATCAGGGGTGTGTTCGCCGTCAATCGCCTATCTGCGTTACGAGGGGCTGGTCCGCATCCGAATAACAAGCACAACTGGCGTCTTCGTGGCATTCCCGGCGGGATTAGCCGGAGCGACCAGCCCCTCGTAACGCAGATACGCCCGATTCGAGCCTGTTCGAGCGAGATGGCCACGTCACGAGGGCTGGTCTGTATTCGAATCGCAAGCACAGCCGGCATCTTCGCGGCATTCAGCTACCAGCCAGCCCCTTGCTGCCCCAATTCGAGCCCATTCAAGCGGGATATCTGCGATATCTGCGTTGCAAGGGGTACTTTCGCCGCTTCCCGGAGACCTATCTGCTTTGCAAGGGGTACCTAATCGTACATATGCCAAGTACGAGCGTTGCAACGACGGCATTCCTACTCGCCATATCGCCCATCAGGTACCCCTTGCAAAGCAGTTACCTCTCCGCAAACCGCCCCAAGTACCCCTCACAACGCAGATACCCTATCTAAATCGACCCGTTTTCATCGCACACACCGCGCTGAGGACAATCTGGAAGTGCCCGCGAGGATCTGGGACCTGTTTCAACACACACACCGCGTAGAAACTTCTACACCCGACACCGAACAGCCACTGGTTATTGAGCAATCCACATCATTACGGAAACGCGATCGCCTCATCGCACACCGCATAGCGAACGCCAATCGAGCCTTTTGCACCGCTAGTGGTCTGTCTCTAAATAAGAGGCTTGTGCTGTTTTCGTGGGTTAGGTTGTGGGCTTTGGTAGTCGGATGTCGAGGCCGCCGCATCGGAGCATGATCAGGGCGATGAGGTTGTCCACGTGGTGGAAGCCGTAGGCCATGCGGATGGTGACCTTGATCCTGTTGTTGAACGCCTCGAGTCTGGCGTTGGAGTAGCCCAGCTCGATCGTGCGCAGGATGTCGGGCCGCCGTCTGCGGATCTTTTGGGAGAGTTCGACGATCTCGGGGATGCGGCTGTGGGACGCCCAGAACACCCAGTGTTTGAGTTCCGCGGTGGCCTGTCCGAGCGGGTGCTTGAGCAGGTTCCTCAGCAGTTCCTTGAGCTGCCATGCGCGGTAGAGCTGGCCCTTGGGATCCGTGTTCCTCAATGCGGCGAGGGATTCGTCCTGCCGGTCGGTGAGATGGTCGGGGTTCTTCAACACGGCGTATTTGACGCCGCGCATGCGCTTGACGCCCTCCTGGTCGCCGCCGCGCCTCGCATCGTTCCACAGGCGCTTCCTGACGTCGTCGAGCGCGCCGGTCATCCAGCTGACGATGTGGAAGCCGTCGAGCACGCGCTCCGCGTTCGGGCAGTGCTCCTTGACGCATGAGTCGATCCACTTCG
>NZ_MWWW01000040.1 GCF_002259745.1 Bifidobacterium myosotis
GGGCATCGACCTGTACGCCGGCTACAAGAACGGCGCTCGCTTCACCCCGATCACTCTGGACCCGAACTACTCGGGCGCCGACAAGATCAGCGTGAAGATCTACGCGGGCAAGAAGATCGGCGAGCAGCTGCCCACCGTCACCCGCGACGGCTACACCCTCACCGGCTGGTACACCGACCCCGTTACTAATGTTGCCTCTCAGTTGGATACCGACAAGAAGGCGACCACCAACCCGGACTACCCGGCCGCCGGTTCCATCTGGTACGCCCGCTGGACCGCCGACTCCAAGGACAACTCCCAGCTGAACGGCCTGCTGAACAACCTCAGCCGCTTCTACGTGGTGAAGAACGATGCCGGCAAGTACGTGGTCTCCGACGGCAGTAACGCCAACTTCGTCAAGACGAAGGTTGTCAAGGTCGACGGCAAGGACACCTTCGCCACGACCGGCGCCGACCTCGCATACACCGAGTACAACCCGGGTTATGTGAAGACCTCCTACGACAAGTTCGTGGCCGCCCGCAAGAGCGTCCTGACCGATCTGAAGAAGGAGCTCAAGCTCGCCAACAACGCCGACATCAACACCGTGTACGCGGCCGTGAAGGGTGAGCTGTCTGCTGAGAAGGCTGATACGTACAACCGCAAGCTGGCGAACATCCTGGTGGGTGAGGCGGACTTCCCGGATGTGAACACGTCCGACACCGACTCGCACACCGATAGCATCCAGTTCATGTACAACCAGGGCATCGTCAAGGGCTACGCGGACGGCACGTTCGGCTACGGCGCGCCGGTGGCCCGCGTGGACTTCATCGTGTGGCTGTACCGTGCGGCCGGCAGCCCGGCCGTTGACTCCCAGGCCTCCTTCACGGACGTGACCGCGGCCACGGTCCCGAACCAGGAGTTCCGTGACGCGATCGCGTGGGCGGCCGCGAACAAGATCACGACCGGCTACGCTGACGGCACGTTCGCCCCGTACGCGAGGATCGCCCGTCAGGACGCGGCGGCGTTCATCTACCGTGCGGCCGGCAGCCCGAACTACATCGAGGACTACAACTCGAAGGTGTTCGCGGACGTGACCCCGGGCGACAGCGCGAACCACTCCAAGGCCGTGCTGTGGGCCAACAACAATGGCGTGGTCAAGGGCTTCGCGGGCAGCGTGAACCGCTTCGCCGGCCTCGACACCGTGGCCCGTCAGGACGCGGCCGCCTTCCTGGCCCGCGCCATCCAGGCCAACCTGCTGTGAGCCACGGCCCGCTAGCCCCCGTCTAGCGGCCGTCCCCACTGATTGAAGGCCCCGGACCCAAGATGATTGGGTCCGGGGCCTTCCCGTATCGAGAAGAAGCGAGGGCCCGGGATCCGATACCCGAAAAGAATCGGACCCCGGGCCCCTCGCCGTCCCCGCCCGGCCGGGGCGTCATGGAGCCATCGTCTGAATGGACCGGTCCCCGCCGGCATCGCATACGGGAAGGCCCCGGAACCCGATCATGGGTCCGGGGCCTTCAATCAGTGATGTCGGCTACCGGTGGAACCGGTCACCGGTCTCACTTGGCGATGTAGCCGAGCTTGAGGGTGCGGGCCAGGAACGCGGCGGCGTCCTGACGGACCAGCGTGTTGTAGCCGCCGAAGTAGGTGACGGTGCCGTAGTAGCCCTTGGCGATGCCCTCGGAGGCGGCCCACAGGACCTCCTTCGAGTGGTTCGCGGTGTCGCCCGCGGTCACGTCGGAGAACTTCGCGTTCACGCCGTTCTCCTGGAACTTCGGGCTGCCGGCCGCACGGTACAGGAAGGCGGCCGCGTCCTGACGGTTCAGGGTCGCGTACGGGGCGAACGTGCCATCAGCGTAACCGGTCGTGATCTTGTTCGCGGCCGCCCAAGCGATCGCGTCACGGAAGTCCTTGTTCGGGACCGTCTGCTCGTTCACATCGGAGAACGGGGCCTGGGAGTCCACGGCCGGGCTGCCGGCCGCACGGTAGAGCCACACGATGTAGTCCACGCGGGCCAGCGGCGCGCCGTAGCCGAACGTGCCATCCTGGTAGCCCTTGACGATGCCCTTGGTGGTCAGGTACTGGATGTCGTCGGAGTGCGTGCCGTAGTCGTCGTAGTTCACATCCGGGTAGTCGGTCTCCGGGGCAAGCTTGCCGGCGAACGCGGCGTTGAACTCGTTGGCCTTCTCCTCGGACAGGCGGGACGCGACCGCATTGTACACGGTCTGGATGCTGGAGTCCTTAGCGAGCTTCAGGTAGGAGATGATCTCCTTCTGCACCTCGCCACGGGTCGCCTGGAAGTCCTTCCAGGAGGCGTCGGTGAAGCCTTCAGGCTTGTTCAGCTGCAGCTCGTAGCGATCGGCCGGAGAGTAGACGTCCCACTTGCCGTCGTTGTCCTTGTCGACATCGACGGAGGTGACCTTGCCGTGATGGCTCTTCTTGACGTAGGAGTAGCCGCGCTTGAGGTTGTACAGCAGGCCGTACTTGCCGTACTTGGAATCGGCGGTGTAGTTCACGTACAGGGTGTCGCCCTCCGGGTGGGTGTCGTCGACCTTGGAGTCGAGGTCCACCTTGAAACCGGCCAGCGCCTTGCCGTTCTGGATGCGGGTGTAGTAACCCTCGATGGAGTAGCCGGAACGCTCCCACTGGGATTCGGCGGCCTTGAGCTGCTCGCCGATGGTCTTGTCCTCGTACAGCTTGACGGTCACGGACTTGGCCTGGTCGTACAGCGGCTTCACCGTGAACGCGCGGTAGCGTGCGGCGGCGTCGAACAGGGCCCACACGTTGACCTGTCCCTGGCCGTAGGCCACGGAGAAGTCGAACTTGACGGGGTCGGCGTTGTCCCAAGCGCCGGTGACGTTGGATGCGGTCAGGTTGTAGGAGTTGAAGAACTCGCTGTTCTTGATGGTGTGCTGGTTGCCGGCGGCGTCATAGTAGGTGACGGTCGCTTCCGGATCGTACCAGCCTTCGAAGGCCTTGGTGTTCACGCGGGTGACGTCCTCGAGGGTCTTGCCATAGGCCTCCTCGAACGTGGACGTGGACGGCGTGAAGTAGGACTTCTTGTTGTACGCGTCAGACACGCTCACGTTGTACTGCGTGGCCGGCTGGAAGTTGTAGGCC
>NZ_MWWW01000041.1 GCF_002259745.1 Bifidobacterium myosotis
TCCCCGCGGGGTTGAGCGAGATCTGGCTGCTGGCCTACAACTTCCAGCCGGCCACGCAGTACAACGTGAGCGTGTCTGACGCGTACAACAAGAAGTCCTACTTCACGCCGTCCACGTCCACGTTCGAGGAGGCCTATGGCAAGACCCTCGAGGACGTCACCCGCGTGAACACCAAGGCCTTCGAAGGCTGGTACGATCCGGAAGCGACCGTCACCTACTATGACGCCGCCGGCAACCAGCACACCATCAAGAACAGCGAGTTCTTCAACTCCTACAACCTGACCGCATCCAACGTCACCGGCGCTTGGGACAACGCCGACCCCGTCAAGTTCGACTTCTCCGTGGCCTACGGCCAGGGACAGGTCAACGTGTGGGCCCTGTTCGACGCCGCCGCACGCTACCGCGCGTTCACGGTGAAGCCGCTGTACGACCAGGCCAAGTCCGTGACCGTCAAGCTGTACGAGGACAAGACCATCGGCGAGCAGCTCAAGGCCGCCGAATCCCAGTGGGAGCGTTCCGGCTACTCCATCGAGGGTTACTACACCCGCATCCAGAACGGCAAGGCGCTGGCCGGTTTCAAGGTGGACCTCGACTCCAAGGTCGACGACACCCACCCGGAGGGCGACACCCTGTACGTGAACTACACCGCCGATTCCAAGTACGGCAACAACAGTCTGCTGTTCAACCTGGCCCGTGGCTATGTGACCGGCCTGTCCGACAAGACCCCGACCTTCGAGGTCGCCGCAGCCTCTAGCACTAATGCCAAGTACGCGACGTTCACGAACGCCCCGACCAAGCCGATCAACGTGGCGAAGGCCACCTACAACGGCAAGGATGTGAAGGACGCGAACGGCGTGCAGCTGTACGTGTCGTCCACGGATCCGACCAAGTTCGTCACCGTGATTCCGGCCGGCTACAACGAGGCCTCCTGGAAGGCGTTCAACACGACCCGCGACACGGTCGTCAAGGAGCTCATCAAGGAACTCAACCTGTCCAAGACCGCCACGATCGCCGAAGTGTACGACGCTGTCGCGACTCGCCTGTCCGCGGAGAAGGCCGACACGTACAACCAGGAGTTCGCCGGCAAGCTCGTGACCAACACGGCTTACCCGGATGTGAACTACGACGACTACGGCACGCACAGCCCGGAGATCACCTACCTGACCAACCTCGGCATCGTCAAGGGCTACGCCGATGGCACCTTCGGCTACGGCGCGCCTCTGGCCCGTGTGGACTACATCGTGTGGCTGTACCGCGCCGCCGGCAGCCCGGCCGTGGACTCCCAGGCCCCGTTCTCCGACGTGAACGCCACGACCGTCCCGAACAAGGACTTCCGTGACGCGATCGCCTGGGCCGCCGCGAACAAGATCACGACCGGCTACGCGGACGGCACGTTCGCCCCGTACGCGACCCTGAACCGTCAGGACGCGGCCGCCTTCCTGTACCGCGCCTCTGGCTCCCCGAAGTTCAACGAGTCCTACGCGGACGTGAAGTTCTCCGATGTGACCGCGGGCGACAGCGCGAACCATTCGCAGGCCGTCCTGTGGGCCGCCTCGAACGGCATCGCCAAGGGCTACTCCGGCACCGTGAACAAGTTCTCCGGCTACAGCACCCTGGTCCGTCAGGACGCGGCCGCCTTCCTGGCCCGCACCCTGCAGGCCGGCTACATCGCCAAGTGAGCCGTCCGCCAGCCTATAGCTGACAGCCGTCCCCACTGATTGAAGGCCCCGGACCCATGATGATTGGGTTCGGGGCCTTCCCGTATGCGGAGCCGGCGAATCCCGGATCATCCCGGAGAAGGCTCCATGACGCCCAGGCCGGGCCGGTCCCGCCGGTGGGACGCGACGAAGGGCCCGGGGTCCGGATCCTCTCAACGGGGATCGGGCTCCGGGCCCTTTTCTCTTTATGATATGGGGAAGGCCCCGGACCCAATCAACATGGGTCCGGGGCCTTCGGGTCAGTGAGGACGGCCGCCGGCTATAAGGCTAGCGGGCCGTGGCTCACAGCAGGTTGGCCTGGATGGCGCGGGCCAGGAAGGCGGCCGCGTCCTGACGGGCCACGGTGTCGAGACCCGCGAAGCGGTTCACGCTGCCCGCGAAGCCCTTGACCACGCCATTGTTGTTGGCCCACAGCACGGCCTTGGAGTGGTTCGCGCTGTCGCCCGGGGTCACGTCCGCGAACACCTTCGAGTTGTAGTCCTCGATGTAGTTCGGGCTGCCGGCCGCACGGTAGATGAACGCCGCCGCGTCCTGACGGGCGATCCTCGCGTACGGGGCGAACGTGCCATCAGCGTAGCCGGTCGTGATCTTGTTCGCGGCCGCCCAAGCGATCGCGTCACGGAACTCCTGGTTCGGGACCGTGGCCGCGGTCACGTCCGTGAAGGAGGCCTGGGAGTCAACGGCCGGGCTGCCGGCCGCACGGTACAGCCACACGATGAAGTCCACGCGGGCCACCGGGGCGCCGTAGCCGAACGTGCCGTCCGCGTAGCCCTTGACGATGCCCTGGTTGTACATGAACTGGATGCTATCGGTGTGCGAATCGGTGTCGGACGTGTTCACATCCGGGAAGTCGGCCTCACCCACCAGGATGTTCGCCAGCTTGCGGTTGTACGTGTCAGCCTTCTCAGCAGACAGGTCGGCCTTCACGGCCGCGTACACGGTCGCGATGTCGGCGTTGTTGGCGAGCTTGAGCTCCTTCTTCAGATCGGTCAGG
>NZ_MWWW01000042.1 GCF_002259745.1 Bifidobacterium myosotis
ATCCCGAATATTGGCTTCCCTCCCTGAGGGGAGCTGTTCGCACAGTGGACTGAGGGGAGTCAGCCCAACAGGGCCACAGAACAGCGCCATCTCAGCAAAATCAAAGGCTCTGTTAAACCAACTTTGACATACGAGGTAAGTCAGCTGGGTTGATTTTTCCTTGAGAAATCAACCCAGTCAAAACCCGAGCTGACTAGTTCATGTCAATTCTGGTTTAACAGAGCCAAATCAAGCCCCAGATTGTCACGTAGTGCACCGTCGCACCTGTGATATCGTGCTTCCGCCGAAACCTCACAACGCCATCACGGACCATTTCATCATGACGGGCGACAGCCTCCGACGACTCCACCATACGTACCGCGTAACGCTCGACGCACAGCACCCCACTCGCACGGCGCACATCCTCCGTTCGCAATCACGGACGGCGGGCATAAGGTGTTTTGTTTCAATGTTTGTTCGACAGGTTTGGCAGTGTTTTTCCGCAGTGTAGGCTGATGGTTTTCCTCAGGTTTGGCAGTACTTGGTAGTGGGACGTCGGTTCGCCTGTCTGTATATTCCCGAGTTGCAATTCGTTTTGGTTTCGGCCGGTTGCCGCTGGCCGAAGGCTCGGGAAGGAAAGGAACATGGCGATACCGATGCCCATGGTGCAGGATATCAGGAGACTTGATCGGCAGGGATTGTCCCGCGCGCAGATAGCGCGGCGGCTGCATGTCGATCGCGGGACGGTCGCGAAGTACGCGGATATGCGGGATTGCTCGCCCAGGCCGAAGACGGATCGTCGGTATGGTTCGAAGATCGACCCGTACACGCATCTGGTGGATTCGTGGCTGGAGGCGGACCGGTTGATGCCCCGCAAGCAGCGTCACACGATCAAACGGGTGCACGAGCGTCTGCTCGCGGAGACTGATTACGATGGCGAGTATTCGACCACGTTGCGGTACGTGCACCGGTGGCGCGAGGCGAACCGGAGCGGTGCGGATCAACAGGGGTTCATACGTCTTGATTGGCGTGCGGGCAGCATGCAGGTCGATTTCGGTCTGGCCCGGGCCGTGATCGCGGGCGGGCAGACGGACGTGCATTGCTTGGTGGTCTCGTTGCCGTGGTCGAACATGCGGCTGTGCGTGGCTTTGCCGGGTGAGAACGCGGAGTGCCTGTGCCACGGCCTGATGCTCGTGTTCGAGCATATCGGCGGCGTGCCGCCGCTGGTCGTGATGGACAACGCCACCGGCGCGGGCCACAGGAACGCGAAGGGCGAGGTGACCCTGACCGACGTGTTCGCCGCGTTCGTGGCGCATCACCGCATCGAGGTCAGGTTCTGCAACCCGTATTCGGGCAACGAGAAGGGCAGCGTGGAGAACGCGGTCGGGTTCCTGCGTCGTAACATCATGGTCCCGCCCCTGCATGCGGAATCCTACGAACAATTGAGCCGGCTCATGCTGGAACGGTGCGACGAGCTGGCGGAGGTGTCGTATTGCCCGCGTCTGATGGACGTGCCCGTCACGCAGGTGTTCGCCGAGGAGCAGGCATCGTTGATGCCTTTGCCGTCGACCGTGTTCGATCCGGTACGCTGGCAGACCCGTATGGCCGACAAGTACGGGCTGGTCGATATCGACTCGAACCAATACCTCGCCGGTGCCTGTCATGCCCGTTCGCGTGTTCTGGCCGCGATCCGGTGGGACACGGTCACGCTCACCTCGCCCGCCACCGGGGAGTTCCTGGCCGAGTATCCCAGACTCTACGGCAAATCGAACAGTGTGGAGGACCCCGTACTCGTGTTTCCCCAGCTCGCGCTCAAACCACGCGCGTGGAGGGAAAGCACGATACGCCCTGATATTCCCGACGACATCCGCGGCTGGCTCGATTCCATGGACGACAAGACCCTCAAGGAAAGCCTCAAAGCGATCGCATACGCGTGCCAGGCGGCCGGGTTCGAGCCCGTGATGCAGGCATGCGACGAGATCCTCGCCTGCAACAGGGACATGGGATTACACGCGGACACGCTCACCCCGATCGCGTTGCGCATGCGTGATGGCGACTGGCAATACCCCGGCGCCATCGACGAACCGGATCTGAGCGGCTACGACCGGTTCATCACCAGTGACCGTCACACCAACAACGACCAGGAGGGAATGCAATGAGTGTCAGACCCGATCCCGTGATCCCCGACACACGTCGCAGACGAGCGTCCACGACCGAGAAAAGCGAACGCATCCTCATGATGAGCCGCAGCTTGACCCTGACACGCAGCGTGCTCGCCAACATGCTCGCCGAGGCGACACCCAACCAGCTCGAATTCATCGAACGCTGGTTCACCGCGGAACTCGACTCACGAGAGCAATCCAAACGAGCCCGCCTCCTCAAACAGGCCGGGTTCCCCGCCGACAAGACCCTCGACGGCTACGACTGGACCAACCTGAACATGCCCGCCGACTGGGGGCGAACCCAATTGGAGAGCCTCGAGTTCATCAGTCGATGTGAGGACCTCGTGCTCTACGGGCCCGTCGGGGTCGGCAAGAGCCATCTCGCGATCGCGATCGGCAGGCTCGCCTGCGCCAGGGGCATACCGGTCCGGTTCTTCACCGCGACCGGACTGCTCATGCGCCTGCGCCGCGCCCAACAGGACAACCGGCTCGACCGGGAGCTCGCGGGCATCGGCAAAGCACGCCTCCTGATCATCGACGAGTTCGGCTACCTGCCCATCGACGAGGAAGGCAGCCGCCTCCTCTTCCAGATCATCAGCGACAGCTACGAGACAAGGAGCATCATCTACACCACCAACATCGAATTCTCGGGATGGGGACGCATTCTCGGCGACAAGAACATGGCCGCAGCCCTCATCGACCGCACCGTCCACCACGGACGACTCATCAGATTCGAGGGCCGCTCCTACCGCAGCCAACACGCCCTCATGACCAAATAACCAAACAACACAACAACACACGCAGACAGGCAGCGGCCGATACCGCACACACTGCGGGAAACCCGCTGCCTACACTGCGGAAAAACACTGCACAAAACGCAGACACCAACTTGACAAAGCACAACACGCCCGGGGGCACACGCCCGGGGGCACACGCCCGGGGGCACACGCCCGGGGGCACACGCCCGGGGGCACACGCCCGGGGGCACACGCCCGGGGGCACACGCCCGGGGGCACACGCCCGGGGGCACACGCCCGGGGGCACACGCCCGGGGGCACACGCCCGGGGGCACACGCCCGGGGGCACACGCCCGGGGGCACACGCCCGGGGGCACACGCCTCCCTCAGCGGAACCATCGAGACAATCGGCCTCCACACCGGTGATTACTCCGCA
>NZ_MWWW01000043.1 GCF_002259745.1 Bifidobacterium myosotis
CTGGAGCTTTCGAAGCACCGAGCTCACATGCGTCNCNANNGNTCTGTNTAGAANTGNGAGGCTTGTGCTGTTTTCGTGGGTTAGGTTGTGGGCTTTGGTAGTCGGATGTCGAGGCCGCCGCATCGGAGCATGATCAGGGCGATGAGGTTGTCCACGTGGTGGAAGCCGTAGGCCATGCGGATGGTGACCTTGATCCTGTTGTTGAACGCCTCGAGTCTGGCGTTGGAGTAGCCCAGCTCGATCGTGCGCAGGATGTCGGGCCGCCGTCTGCGGATCTTTTGGGAGAGTTCGACGATCTCGGGGATGCGGCTGTGGGACGCCCAGAACACCCAGTGTTTGAGTTCCGCGGTGGCCTGTCCGAGCGGGTGCTTGAGCAGGTTCCTCAGCAGTTCCTTGAGCTGCCATGCGCGGTAGAGCTGGCCCTTGGGATCCGTGTTCCTCAATGCGGCGAGGGATTCGTCCTGCCGGTCGGTGAGATGGTCGGGGTTCTTCAACACGGCGTATTTGACGCCGCGCATGCGCTTGACGCCCTCCTGGTCGCCGCCGCGCCTCGCATCGTTCCACAGGCGCTTCCTGACGTCGTCGAGCGCGCCGGTCATCCAGCTGACGATGTGGAAGCCGTCGAGCACGCGCTCCGCGTTCGGGCAGTGCTCCTTGACGCATGAGTCGATCCACTTCGCGCCGTCGCCGGTGACGACCCGGATGGATGCGCGCTGCTCGGGCGTGAGCTGCCTGAAGAACAGGTCGAACACGTCCCTGCCGTACCCGTCGTGCGCCCAGATCACGCGCCCGCGCTCGTGGTCGACGACGACGGTCAGATACGTGTGGCCCTTCCTGTAGCTGGTCTCGTCCACACCGATCGACGTGAGACCGTCGAACGGCGAGGGCGCCGACGCCCTGAGCCGGCCGGCGACCCTGCGGGCGATCTGGCCGGCGGTCCTCCACGCCACGTGCAGGAACCCGCTCACGGTCTTCTGGTTGGCGACGGTCATCAGCCACGCGCACTCCGCCTCGAAGTCCCGCGTGAACCGGCTTCCCGGCTCCGCCCACGGCACGGACGCGACCACCACGCCGCACTTCGGGCAGTCCACCCTGGGCATCATGGCGACCAGTTCGACCCGCCAGCATCCGAAATCCTGATGGCGCCATCGGCGCACGCCGCCGCCACGGTCATAGCCACGACGCTTCCGCCCGCACCTCGAGCACCTGAGCATGCCCGCACGCGGACGCACCCGCACCTCGAGCACGGGTTCGGGGCGCATGGGACCATCGACGATGCAGACGTTCTCGACGACCATGCCTTTGACGTTGAGGAGCTGTTTGAATATGCTGTTCATCAGGCGCTTTTCGGTTGTGTTTTTCTTGGTCGATGAACATCCTAACCAAAAAGCGCTCTTCTCTTACCGGTTCAACGCCTCACCGGCAAACAACCACCCACGAAAACAGCAATAGCGCCCTATTTGTACACGCCATGGACCAAGGGTCTGGGCTTCACGCAGGGCGAGGCTGCCCAGCTGATTGCCGCGACCGGTGCCATCAATTCGATGTTCGGCATTGTCGGCTCCTGGCTTGCCGACCGTGTGTTCGGCGCCCGCAAGGCGCTGGTCATCGGCAACATCGTCAAGGGTCTGTCCTGCGCGANTCNCGCCCTTCCGGCGTTCTCGCTGAGCCAGGGCCGTGTGTTCGCCATCGTCG
>NZ_MWWW01000044.1 GCF_002259745.1 Bifidobacterium myosotis
GGGACACACCAGTGAACAGAAGAACTTGCTCCCTCAACGCGACGAAGAAGAGGATATTCTGAGATCAGAGAAGCGATTTGATGCTGGTTGCGACACGGCGAAGGAACCGCGTCATGGCAGTGGTTTCGAGGGTATTTCGCGCCCTGATTTGCGTGATTCGCCATCTACGTGTAAGTTTATCTCTTGCTGCCGCTCAGCGAGTGGTTCTTCTCTTGGAGAGCTGTGAGGTGAGAGTGTGGTGGTGGTTTGAGAACTCAAGAGCGTGTTTGTACTACTTCTTTATAGTCAATGATTGCCAGTCCATTGCCTGCCTGCTGGTTTTCTGGTGGGTGCCTGAGAGATGGTTGAATGGTGATGGGGTTTTGTGTGAGAGGTCCTTTTTCCTTATAAAGGATTTTTCTCGTTTTTTTTGTTTTGAGAGTCTGTTTTTCGGGCTTTCTTCATGAATGTTTTTTTGTGGAGGGTTCGATTCTGGCTCAGGATGAACGCTGGCGGCGTGCTTAACACATGCAAGTCGAACGGGATCCCGGACTTCGGTTTGGGTGAGAGTGGCGAACGGGTGAGTAATGCGTGACCGACCTGCCCTGTACTGCGGAATAGCTCCTGGAAACGGGTGGTAATGCCGCATGCTCCGCACTGCTGCATGGTGGTGCGGGAAAGGTTTTTCCGGTATGGGATGGGGTCGCGTCCTATCAGGTAGTCGGCGGGGTGATGGCCCACCGAGCCTATGACGGGTAGCCGGCCTGAGAGGGCGACCGGCCACATTGGGACTGAGATACGGCCCAGACTCCTACGGGAGGCAGCAGTGGGGAATATTGCACAATGGGCGCAAGCCTGATGCAGCGACGCCGCGTGCGGGATGGAGGCCTTCGGGTTGTAAACCGCTTTTATCGGGGAGCAAGCGAGAGTGAGTGTACCCGTTGAATAAGCACCGGCTAACTACGTGCCAGCAGCCGCGGTAATACGTAGGGTGCAAGCGTTATCCGGAATTATTGGGCGTAAAGAGCTCGTAGGCGGTTCGTCGCGTCTGGTGTGAAAGCCCATCGCTTAACGGTGGGTCTGCGCCGGGTACGGGCGGGCTGGAGTGCGGTAGGGGAGACTGGAATTCCCGGTGTAACGGTGGAATGTGTAGATATCGGGAGGAACACCAATGGCGAAGGCAGGTCTCTGGGCCGTTACTGACGCTGAGGAGCGAAAGCGTGGGGAGCGAACAGGATTAGATACCCTGGTAGTCCACGCCGTAAACGGTGGATGCTGGATGTGGGGCACGTTCCACGTGTTCCGTGTCGGAGCCAACGCGTTAAGCATCCCGCCTGGGGAGTACGGCCGCAAGGCTAAAACTCAAAGAAATTGACGGGGGCCCGCACAAGCGGCGGAGCATGCGGATTAATTCGATGCAACGCGAAGAACCTTACCTGGGCTTGACATGTTCCCGACGACGGCAGAGATGTCGTTTCCCTTCGGGGCGGGTTCACAGGTGGTGCATGGTCGTCGTCAGCTCGTGTCGTGAGATGTTGGGTTAAGTCCCGCAACGAGCGCAACCCTCGCCTTGTGTTGCCAGCGGTTCGGCCGGGAACTCACAAGGGACCGCCGGGGTCAACTCGGAGGAAGGTGGGGATGACGTCAGATCATCATGCCCCTTACGTCCAGGGCTTCACGCATGCTACAATGGCCGGTACAACGGGATGCGACAATGTGAGTTGGAGCGGATCCCTGAAAACCGGTCTCAGTTCGGATCGGAGCCTGCAACCCGGCTCCGTGAAGGCGGAGTCGCTAGTAATCGCGGATCAGCAACGCCGCGGTGAATGCGTTCCCGGGCCTTGTACACACCGCCCGTCAAGTCATGAAAGTGGGTAGCACCCGAAGCCGGTGGCCTAACCTTTGTGGGGGGAGCCGTCTAAGGTGAGACTCGTGATTGGGACTAAGTCGTAACAAGGTAGCCGTACCGGAAGGTGCGGCTGGATCACCTCCTTTCTACGGAGAATTTCAGGATGCCGTTCGGCATCCGGTGTCAGCCCGACGGCCGGATAGTCCGGTTCCCGTTCGGGTGTGCTGGTGTGGAAGAGATTGTTGGCTTTGGCCTGCCGGTCGTGCGGTGGGTTCCGGGGTGGTATGGATGCGCTTTTGGGCTCCCGGACTGCCACCCCAGGATGTGTTGTCCTGGTGCGGTCCGTGTGGCGCCCCTCGCGTCGTGTCGGCTTCCCTTGGTGGGGGGTCGGGCGTGCGTGTGGGTGTGCGTGGTGGTTTGAGAACTGGAGAGTGGACGCGAGCAGACGCCATCCGTTCGGCGGGTGGTGTTTGCTGTCGATTTCGATTCGAACTCATTAACTATATTGTTTTGGTTGTGTTCGTTTCGATCGTTTTGTGATCATTTTGATGTGTTGATTTGTTGTCTGGGAGTCCAGTGCAGTGTTTTCGGGCTTCACACGGCATTGTGTGTTGTGTGTTGTCTTGAAGGGCGTATGGTGGATGCCTTGGCAGGCAGGACCGATGAAGGACGCGACGGGCCGCGATAGGCCTCGGGGAGCCGCCGAGTGGGCTTTGATCCGAGGGTTTCCGAATGGGGCAACCCACCGGCAGTAATGGGCCGGTACCGTGCTTCGGCGCGGGGGGTACGCAGGGAAGTGAAACATCTCAGTACCTGCAGGAGAGGATACTCCGTGAGTAGTGGCGAGCGAAAGCGGATCAGGCTAAACCTCATGCGTGTGATACCCGTCGGGGGTTGCGTGTGGGGTGTTGTTGGGATCGCGTGTGTCGGCTCCGACGGGCCGGCCGGTGGTGATAAAGGCGTGTGCGAGGGGAACCGGGTTGAATACCGGGCCGTAGAGGGTGAGGGCCCCGTACCCGTAGGCGCATGTCCCGCCGATCGCGTGTCCCGAGTAGCGCGGGTCCCGTGGAACCCCGTGTGAATCCGCCCCGACCGTGGGGCAGGCCTAAGTATTCCTGTCTGACCGATAGTGAACTAGTACCGTGAGGGAAAGGTGAAAAGCACCCCGGGAGGGGAGTGAAACAGTCCCTGAAACCGTGCGCCTACAAACCGTCGGAGCCTTTTAAAAGGGGTGACGGCGTGCCTATCGAAAAATGAGTCTGCGAGTCAGTGGTGCGTGGCGAGTATAAGCCGTGTGGCGTATGCGTAGCGAAGGCGAGTCTTAAAAGGCGTTTGAGCCGCGTGTCCTGGACCCGAAGCGGGATGATCTAGCCCTGAGCAGGTTGAAGCGCGGGTAAGACCGTGTGGAGGACCGGACCCACCTGGGTTGAAAACCGGGGGGATGACTTGGGGCTGGGGGTGAAAGGCCAATCAAATTCCGTGATAGCTGGTTCTCTCCGAAATGCATTTAGGTGCAGCGTCGGGTGATTGCATCCGGGGGGTAGAGCTACTGGATGCTTGCGGGCCCTTGTGGGGTACCAACAGCAACCAAACTCCGAATACCCGTGATGTGTATCCCGGCAGTGACCCGGCGGGGGATAAGCTTCGTCGTGGAGAGGGAGACAGCCCAGACCGTCGTCTAAGGTCCCCAAGCGCGTGCTAAGTGGGAAAGGATGTGGAGTCGCATAGACAGCCAGGAGGTTGGCTCAGAAGCAGCCATCCTTGAAAGAGTGCGTAACAGCTCACTGGTCTAGTGGTTCCGCGCCGACAATGTAGCGGGGCTCAAGCACGCCACCGAAGACGCGGCAGTACTTTGGTACTGGGTAGGAGAGCGTCCCACGGGGGGCGAAGCGGCGGCGCAAGCCGGCCGTGGATTCCGTGGGAGTGAGAATGCAGACATGAGTAGCGAAAGCGGGGTGAGGATCCCCGCCGCTGGATGACCAAGGGTTCCAGGGCCACGTTCATCGTCCCTGGGTGAGTCGGGTCCTAAGGCGAGGCCGACAGGCGTAGTCGAATGGATGAACGGGTCGATATTCCCGTACCGGCTGGCGACCGGCCAGGCCGAGGCGACGAGTACTAACCTTCGTCCTTCCGTGAGGCGTCCTTCGGGGCGTGGATCGGGTGGGTGTCGGGACCGTAGTCGTAGTAGGCGAGCGCAGGAGTGACACGGAAGGGTGGCCGGCTCCGGAGGTGGTTTTCCGGGGCCAAGCACGCGGCCCGTCCCCCAGGCAAATCCGGGGGGCATGTAGGGTGAGGTGCGATGGGACGCGCGTTTTGCGTGGATCCGGTGATCCCGGCCGTCGAGAAAAGCTTCGGCGTGAGGGCGTCAGTCCGCCCGTACCCCAAACCGACACTGGTGGTCAGGTAGAGAATACCAAGGCGATCGAGCGAATCCTGGTCAAGGAACTCGGCAAATCACTCCCGTTCCTTCGGTTTAAGGGAGACCCCCGATGGTGAAAGGACTTGCTCCTGGAGCTTTTGGGGGTGGCACAGACCAGGGGGTAGCGACTGTTTACCAAAAACACAGGTGCATGCGAAGACGCAAGTCGCTGTATATGCACTGACGCCTGCCCGGTGCCGGAAGGTTAAGAGGATCCGTCATGCTTTTGCGGAAGCGGTGAATTCAAGCCCCGGTAAACGGCGGTGGTAACTATAACCATCCTAAGGTAGCGAAATTCCTTGTCGGGTAAGTTCCGACCTGCACGAATGGCGTAACGACTTCCCCACTGTCTCGACCAGGAGCTCGGCGAAATTGCAGTACGAGTAAAGATGCTCGTTAAGCGCAGAAGGACGAAAAGACCCCGGGACCTTTACTATACCTTGGTATTGGCATTCGGTGTGGATTGTGTAGCATAGGCGGGAGACTTCGAGGCGTGGCCGCCAGACCGCGCGGAGTCGCAAGGTGAAATACCGCTCTGTTCGCATTGGATGTCTAACCACGACCAGTCATCCTGGTCTGGGACAGTGCCTGGCGGGTAGTTTAACTGGGGCGGTTGCCTCCCAAAGAGTAACGGAGGCGCCCAAAGGTTCCCTCAGCCCGGTTGGCAATCGGGTGTCGAGTGCAAGTGCACAAGGGAGCTTGACTGCGAGAGCGACGGCTCGAGCAGGGACGAAAGTCGGGACTAGTGATCCGGTGCCGGTGTACGGACGCGGCATCGCTCAACGGATAAAAGGTACCCCGGGGATAACAGGCTGATCATTCCCAAGAGTCCATATCGACGGGATGGTTTGGCACCTCGATGTCGGCTCGTCGCATCCTGGGGCTGGAGCAGGTCCCAAGGGTTCGGCTGTTCGCCGATTAAAGCGGCACGCGAGCTGGGTTCAGAACGTCGTGAGACAGTTTGGTCTCTATCCTCTGCGCTCGTTGGAATGCTGAGGAGGCCTGCCCATAGTACGAGAGGACCTGGGTGGACGAACCTCTGGTATGCCGGTTGTCACGCCAGTGGCACGGCCGGTTGGCTACGTTCGGGAGGGATAACCGCTGAAAGCATCTAAGCGGGAAGCCTGCTCCGAGATAAGCATTCCGTGAGGCCTCGAGCCTCTAGACCCCCCATGGAGAACACGTGGTGGATAGGCCGGACGTGGAAGCCCCGCAAGGGGTGGAGCTGACCGGTACTAACGGGGGAACGGCAACACACACCCCAACCCCTAGGGTCGGGGAGCACGAACAACGTACTGCGCTCGGACTTCCGGACGGCATGGAGCATCCGGATGACCACAAGACCATTTCGACATCGCGTCCGCTATCCGGTCCCCAAACCATCACGGGAACCAATCCCCCACACCAGCGCGTGTGGGATGATAATCGAAGATTTGCGGCGGTCATGGCCCAGGAGAGACGCCCGGCATCCATTCCGAACCCGGAAGCTAAGGCCTGGCACGGCGATGGTACTGCACCCGAGAGGATGTGGGAGAGTAGCACACCGCCGCACCACACGTTCACAAGAGAGCCCCGATGGAGACAATCCACCGGGGCTCCACTCATATTCCCGCACACTCTCTCGACCGGAACACCAACCCCCGCCAGGGCTCCCAGCATTCCCACACACCCCGGAAAACACCGGGCGCCACCGGTGCTCTCCCTGAAATTCCTGACGACCCGCAACGATACAGCCACCACGATGCCACGGGCGGCCGCACGATGACGACAACATCAAAGCCGCCACGAAACCCCCGGCACCAACCGCACCAGAACCCTTTTCGTTTATCCCCACACGACGCGAACCCCAACAGACAACAACCACCGGGGCCCCATTTATCCACACCCCAAACGTGC
>NZ_MWWW01000045.1 GCF_002259745.1 Bifidobacterium myosotis
CCTCTCGGTCAGTGACCGAGAAGATGGCCAAGATGCCGAGCGACGGAGCGACCCCGTTCACGTCAGTTCCTCTAAACCTCAGAAACGTGCAATCTACGCACTATGCGAANCCNNAAATAATTGGCTCTTCGGGTGTTTGTGTGGGCGTGAGTCAGTGGTTGTTCCTACTGGTTATTGGTGTCCGGGGAGTGTGAGGTCGAGTCCGCCGCATTTGAGCATGACGAGGGCGATGAGGTTGTCGAGGTTGCGGTAGCCGTAGCCGATCTTGATGGTGGTCTTGATCTTGTTGTTCACGGCCTCCAGCCTGGCGTTGGACAGTCCGGAACGGATGGTCCGCACGATGTCCTCGCAGCGCCTGCCGATCTTCTCGCCGAGTCCGGTGAACGGGTCGATGCCGCTCGAGGCGGCCTTGCCGCTCCATCGCAGGAGCAGGACGCGGGCCTCGTCGGCCGGCTGCCGGAGGATCATGCGCAGTTCCTCCTTGAGCTTGTACGCCCTCCAGAGGGTCCCGTTCGTGCCGGCGATGTACTCCAGCCGGGCCTTCTGCCCGGCGGTCAGGTCGCTCTCGTTCTTCAGCAGGGCCCAGCGCGCGCCCTTGATCGGGTCCTTCGCGCCTTTCCTGGCCTCGCCAGTTCTCCGCGCTTCACGCCAGACCATGGTGCGTACCTTGTCGAGCGCGTCGGTGGCCCAGCTGACGATGTGGAACCCGTCGAGGATGCGCTCCGCCTGCGGGCAGAACTCCCCGACGCACGAGTCGATCCACCTGGCCCCGTCGCCGGTGACGACCCGGATGGACGCGCGCTGCGCCTCGGTGAGCGTCTCGAAGAACAGGCGGAAGACGCCCTCGCCGTGGCCCTCGTGCATCCATACGACCCTGCCGCGGTCGTGGTCGACGACCACGGTCATGTACCTGTGGCCCTTCCTGTAGCTGGTCTCGTCCACGCCGATGGAGCGCAGCCCGTCGAACAGGCCTCCGCCCTGTTCGGCCCGCAGGTCGTCGGCGACCCTCTTGCACACGGGGCCCACGCTCTTCCAGTCGATGCGCATCAGCGCCGACACGGCGCTTCTGGGCGCGTGCACGCTCAACCAGGCGACCTGCTGCTCGAAGTCGCGTGTGTACGCGCTCTTCCTGCGCGCCCACGGCACCATCGCGACCGTCACCCCGTGCTCGCGGCACGCGACGCGCGGCGGCGCGTACTCCAGCAGGAGCCTGGCGCACCCGAGGTCGAGGTGACGCCAGCGTCGCGTGCCCAGCCAGTCGTACGGACGGCCGTGCCTGCCGCACTTCGCGCACCGGTCCATGTCGTTCGCGTACGGGCGCACCGGCACCGTTACCACGGTGCCGCCATGTGGATCCTCCCCGATGCGGGGCTTGCGGACCACGATGTTGGAGGGCAGGCTGAGCATGCGCTTGAGCGCGCCGGCTGATATGGTTGGCACAGGCGTTCCCTTGTTCCGGTTCTACTTTCTTGGCGGAAACAAACCATACAGGAGAACGCCCCTCTCACACCCACACACGAAAAAGCCCCGGCGAAGACGCCGAGGCCCAACACCCCACCACACAAACTGGCGAAGGCTCGAAAATAACCAATCAGGATGATTGGACGCTGCAGCCGTTTGGTTCTGCGGTTCAACCGATTGCACATCGGCGCCGACCGGGAAGTACACCAGAAAGTCCTTCATGCGGAAGGTGGTGCCGGTCGGCGACT
>NZ_MWWW01000046.1 GCF_002259745.1 Bifidobacterium myosotis
CCCTTCGTCAGGACGTTGCCGTGAAACAGACAGCGGAGCTATTTGCCGGCAACATGCAAGCCGGCAGGCAAGCCAGCAGAACACGCGCGAAGTGCGTCCGTGATTGCAGGACGAGCTAGCCCGCGAAGCTGGTTTGAGGGGGTAGTGAATTAATCAACGAACTTCTGACGTGGCATACTAGTATGCCGCGTCATTAATTCGTTGATTATATTTTTGGCTCCCCTTGTTAGGGGAACCGGCCCGCGAAGCGGGTCTGAGGGGTAGGGAATTAATAAGAGCCTTCGCCAGTTTGTGTGGTGGGGTGTTGAGCCTTGGCGTCGTGGCCGGGGCTTTTTCGTGTGCGGGTATGGAAGGGGCGTTCGCCTGTTAGGTTTGTTTCCGCCAAGAAATGGAACCGAAGAACAGGGGAACGCCTATGCCCACCATATCAGCCGGCGCGCTCAAGCGCATGCTGCATCTGCCCGCCAACGTCGTGATCGGCACGCCCCGCGTCGAACGGGATCACGCCGGCCGTGAGATCGTCGTCGTCCCGGTCCGCCCGTATGCGAGTGTCATGGGCCGGTGCGCTGAATGCGGCGGGCATGGCCGGCCGTATGACCGTCTGCCCACGCGACGATGGCGGCATCTCGACATCGGCTGCGCGAGGCTTTTCCTGGAGTACGCGCCTCGGCGCGTGACCTGCGCCGGGCATGGCGTGACGGTCGCGATGGTGCCGTGGGCGAGACGCAAGAGCGCGTACACGTATGACTTCGAGCAGCAGGTCGCGTGGCTGAGCGTGCACGCGCCCAGAAGCGCCGTGTCGGCCCTGACTCGCGTCGACTGGAAGAGCGTGGGCCCCGTGTGCAAGAGGGTCGCCGACGACCTGCGGGTCGAACAGGGCGCTGGCCTGTTCGACCATCTGCGCTCCATCGGCGTGGACGAGACCAGCTACAGAAAGGGCCACAAGTACATGACCGTGGTCGTCGACCACGACCGCGGGCGCGTGGTCTGGATGCACCCGGGGCACGGGGAGAAGGTGTTCGACCTGTTCTTCCAACAGCTGACGCCGGCCCAGCGCGCCTCCATCCGGGTGATCACCGGCGACGGGGCGCGGTGGATCGACGAGTGCGCGTTCCGCTGGTGCCCCATGGCCGAACGCATCCTCGACGGGTTCCACATCGTGTCCTGGGCGACCGACGCGCTCGACAAGGTCCGCACCGCCGCATGGCGCGAGGCCAGAAAGGCCGGCACGGCCCGGAAGGGCGCCAAGGACCCGATCAAGGGCGCGCGTTGGGCGCTGCTGAAGAACGAGAACGACCTGACCGCCGGCCAGAAGGCCCAATTGGAGTGCGTGGCGAACACCAACGAGACCCTCTGGGAGGCGTACAAGCTCAAGGAACGCCTCAGGATGATCCTCAAGCAGACGGCGGACGAGGCCGCGCCCCTGCTGCGCCAATGGGCCGCGGACGCGTTCCTGTCCGGCATCCCGGGCTTCGTCCCGCTCGGAGAGAAGATCGCCAGGCGCCACTTCGACATCCTCGCAACCATCCGTTCCGGACTGTCCAACGCCAGGCTCGAGGCCATCAACAACAAGATCAAGACCACCATCAAGATCGGCTACGGCTACAGGAACCTCGACAACCTCATCAGCCTCGTCATGCTCAAATGCGGAGGACTCAACCTCACACTCCCCGGACGCCAATAGCCAGCAGGCCAGACCAGCAATCTACACCCACACAAACACCCGAAGAGCCATTAATAAACGAATTTCTGACGTGGCATACTAGTGGTCTGTCTCACTAATAATTGAGGGGTCCAGCTTCTGTCTCTCCCCAGTCAGCTTCATTGGTAACCTCCTCGTTAGAGGAGAAACTCTACCCCTCAATTATTAGTGAGACGGATCACTAGATGTTCGATTGACGTGTGGCTGACGTGTGAGC
>NZ_MWWW01000047.1 GCF_002259745.1 Bifidobacterium myosotis
AGCAGATGAGGAATCTCATTATTTCGGGCGAAGTGACGGATGGAGTTACTTTAGCGGCCTTCGCAATAGTGGAATTTGGGGGATAATGGTTTACTTGTACGATCCCGCACTCGGTATCGACAGAGGGCGAAGGAATGAACCGGTTCGGGTTGAACGGCACATTCGCGATGCTGCGCTGGATGCCCCAGCGCCAGACGCAGTCTGAGCCCTTCCGGGGCTGATGCATGGCCGCCCTTTCTTTATCGGACACGTTATCCGACTTTTTATCGAACATGTCGGATAACAGCTGTGAAAACGCCGTCCCGGTGTCCCTAGAAGAAAGGTTCCAGAACATGACTGGAAACACTAAGGTTTGGCGCGCCCCGCTCGCCGGCCTCGCCTCCGTCGCGATGATCGCGACCATGGGCGTGGCGGCCAGCACGGCCAACGCCGCGCCGACGACGGGCTATCAGTACCCGGACGTGAAGATCACCCTTGACTACAACGGTGGTACGTACACGGGTGCCACCACGGGTCACGGCAACGATTTCAGCGACTTCACCGTGAGCTCCGATAAGACGACCGTGACGTTGACCGACAAGCACACGCTGGACAACGGCTACGAGTACGCGGATGGCATCTTCGCCAAGGACCTGTACGGTACCTTCGGCCAGGATGGTGTCATGATGTTCAAGACCGGCACGCCGGGCAATCCGGTCCGTAAGTTCTCCGGCTGGTACACGGAGAAGCAGGGCGGCCAGGCCGTGGATCCGACCACGGCCCTCGCCGACGGCACTACCCTGTACGCGCATTGGAGCCAGGGCGCTGTGAGCACGGATGAGTCCGAGAACTTTGTGCACGTCGACACCAAGGGCGAGATCGCGTACAAGGACGGCACTGAGCCCGATGGCGCGGCGAACGTGATCGAGAACAAGGGTGCCAACTCCTATGACATCCGTCTTGCCGATGGCGATACGCTGGCCGACTGGGAGCTGCCGCAGACCGACGCCAAGGTGAACAACACGGTGCCGAGCTGGGACGAGTCCGCCGTCTCCTCCGCGAAGGCCGGCGACACGCTGACCGTGTCCACGGCCGCTGGTGCGCTCGTTACCATCACGCGTGCGGGCGCGGATGGCGAAAACTATGATATCTACAAGGACGGCGTCCTGGTCAACCGCATCGGCGACGAGACGTTCGACGTGCTGGCTGGCTCTTCCCTGTCCGAGTACCAGGCTGTGACCTCCGGCACCAGGCATCTGCTGGCCAACGGCTGGAAAATCTACGCGGGCACCAGCGTGAACGGCGCCGACTACCAGTGGGGTTCCGCCTTCCCGGCGGGTAACGCCTTCAAGCTGGTGCCGCAGGGTGGTTTCGAGTCCGTCGTGGTCCGCGTCCACAAGTGGAACAAGACCGGCGTCGACCTGCGCTACTTCGTGCCTTCCGGCTCCAACTTCGCCGCTACGTTCGGTGAGGGCTTCCTCGCCGAGGTCGAGCGTCCGAACGCCCAGTTCGAGGGTTGGTACGACCGTGATCAGGCCGTGACCTGGGTCGGCCAGACCTCCGCTGACCCGCAGAAGAACGACGACTTCTTCACTCCTCAGCTGATCATCACGGACACCACCAAGGCTGATCCGGTCGAGTTCTCGTTCTCGAAGACCCTGAACCACACCGACGCCAACATCGCCAGCAACAATTCCGGCATCGACCTGTACGCGGGCTACAACGCTGACGCCAAGTTCAAGACCATCCAGTTCGATCCGAACTACTCCGGTGCCGACGTGCTGGACGTGAAGATTTACGAGGGCAAGAAGCTCGGCCCGCAGCTGCCGGCCGTCACCCGTGACGGCTACATCCTCGACGGCTGGTATTCCATGCCCAAGGGCGGCGCCCGTCTGAATGAGGACAGGCTGACCACCTCCAACCCCGACTACCCGAAGGTGCAGACCTACTACGCGCACTGGACCGCCGAATCCAAGGGCGGCGTGAACGGCCTGCAGTACAACCTGGCCCGCGGCTACGTGACCGACGTCAAGGACGGCCAGCCCCTGAAGAACACCGGCGCCCCGGTCAAGGTCTACTATGACAAGACCTCCAAGAAGTGGTTCAAGCAGGGCGATGCCTCTGCGCCCGCCGGCGCCAAGTTCGACTTCAAGCTGGCCCTCCCGGCCGGCTACAACGAGGCCTCGTGGAAGCAGTTCAACACGACCCGCGACACGGTTGTCAAGGAACTCATCAAGGAGCTCAACCTGTCCAAGACCGCCAACATCCAGGAAGTCTACAACGCCGTCGCCACGAAGCTCTCCGCGGAAAAGGCCGACACGTACAACCGCGAGTTCGCTGGCAAGCTTGTCGCGAACACCGACTACCCGGACGTGAACTACGACGACGCGAACACCCACGCAGAGGAGGTCACCTACCTGACCGACAAGGGCATCGTCAAGGGCTACGCTGACGGCACGTTCGGCTACGGCGCCCCGGTGGCCCGCGTGGACTTCATCGTGTGGCTGTACCGTGCGGCCGGCAGCCCGGCCGTTGACTCCCAGGCCTCCTTCACGGACGTGACCGCGGCCACGGTCCCGAACCAGGAGTTCCGTGACGCGATCGCTTGGGCGGCCGCGAACAAGATCACGACCGGCTACGCGGACGGCACGTTCGCCCCGTACGCGACCCTGAACCGTCAGGACGCGGTGGCGTTCCTGTACCGCGCCTCCGGCTCCCCGAAGTTCAACGAGTCCTACGCGGACGTGAAGTTCGCTGACGTGACCGCCGGCGACACCGCCAACCATTCCGAGGCCGTGCTGTGGGCCGCCCACTACGGCATCGCGAAGGGCTACTCTGGTAGCGTGAACCGCTTCGGCGGCCTGAACATCGTGGTCCGTCAGGACGCGGCTGCCTTCCTGGCCCGCACCCTGCAGGCAGGCTACACCGCCAAGTGACACCGACTGCCAGCCTCTCGCCCACCGCCTTCCCCACTGATTGACGGCACCGGACCCATGACGATTGGGTCCGGGGCCTTCCCGTATCGGAAAGAGGAAGGGCCGGAGC
>NZ_MWWW01000048.1 GCF_002259745.1 Bifidobacterium myosotis
GTATGCGGCGCCGGCGAATCCAGGATCATCCCGGCGAAGGCTCCATGACGCCCAGGCCGGGCCGGTCCCGCCGGTGGGACGCGACGAAGGGCCCGGAGTCCGATTCCTCTCAACGGGGATCGGGCTCCGGGCCCTCGCTCTTTTGATACGGGAAGGCCCCGGACCCAGGATGATTGGGTCCGGGGCCTTCGGCCTGTGGAGGCGGCCGCTAGACGGGGGCTAGCGGGCCGTGGCTCACAGCAGGTTGGCCTGGATGGCGCGGGCCAGGAAGGCGGCCGCGTCCTGACGGGCCACGGTGTCGAGACCCGCGAAGCGGTTCACGCTGCCCGCGAAGCCCTTGACCACGCCATTGTTGTTGGCCCACAGCACGGCCTTGGAGTGGTTCGCGCTGTCGCCCGGGGTCACGTCCGCGAACACCTTCGAGTTGTAGTCCTCGATGTAGTTCGGGCTGCCGGCCGCACGGTAGATGAACGCCGCCGCGTCCTGACGGGCGATCCTCGCGTACGGGGCGAACGTGCCGTCAGCGTAGCCGGTCGTGATCTTGTTCGCGGCCGCCCACGCGATCGCGTCACGGAACTCCTGGTTCGGGACCGTGGCCGCGGTCACGTCCGTGAAGGAGGCCTGGGAGTCAACGGCCGGGCTGCCGGCCGCACGGTACAGCCACACGATGAAGTCCACGCGGGCCACCGGCGCGCCGTAGCCGAACGTGCCGTCCGCGTAGCCCTTGACGATGCCCTGGTTGTACATGAACTGGATGCTATCGGTGTGCGAGTCGGTGTCGGACGTGTTCACATCCGGGAAGTCCGCCTCACCCACCAGGATGTTCGCCAGCTTGCGGTTGTACGTATCAGCCTTCTCAGCAGACAGCTCACCCTTCACGGCCGCGTACACGGTGTTGATGTCGGCGTTGTTGGCGAGCTTGAGCTCCTTCTTCAGATCGGTCAGGACGCTCTTGCGGGCGGCCACGAACTTGTCGTAGGAGGTCTTCACATAACCCGGGTTGTACTCGGTGTATGCGAGGTCGGCGCCGGTCGTGGCGAAGGTGTCCTTGCCGTCGACCTTGACAACCTTCGTCTTGACGAAGTTGGCGTTACTGCCGTCGGAGACCACGTACTTGCCGGCATCGTTCTTCACCACGTAGAAGCGGCTGAGGTTGTTCAGCAGGCCGTTCAGCTGGGAGTTGTCCTTGGAGTCGGCGGTCCAGCGGGCGTACCAGATGGAACCGGCGGCCGGGTAGTCCGGGTTGGTGGTCGCCTTCTTGTCGGTATCCAACTGAGAGGCAACATTAGTAACGGGGTCGGTGTACCAGCCGGTGAGGGTGTAGCCGTCGCGGGTGACGGTGGGCAGCTGCTCGCCGATCTTCTTGCCCGCGTAGATCTTCACGCTGATCTTGTCGGCGCCCGAGTAGTTCGGGTCCAGAGTGATCGTGGTGAAGCGAGCGTCGTTCTTGTAGCCGGCGTACAGGTCGATGCCCTCGCCGTTGAGCGTGGTCGTGAAGTCGAACACGGACGGGGTGCCGTTCTTCTCGACCTCGTCGTTCTTCTGGATCAGGTTCGGGTCGAAGTAGTTGTCGTTGGTCTGCTGGCCGTTGGAGTCCTTGTCGGTGTAGGAGTACCAGCCCAGGAACGAGGTGTTCGGACGGGAGACCTCATCGAGGGTCTTGCCGAACGTGGACTGGAACGACTGGCCGCGCGGCACGAAGTAACGCAGCAGCGTATCCTCGGTCTCGGTCTTGGCCCACTTGTGCACGCGCACGACCGTGGACTGCTGGCCGCCCTTGACCTCAAGGACGACGTCCTTCGCGTCCGACGGGAACGCGGTGCCGAACTCGTAGTCCGAGGTCTTGCCGCCGTAGGTCAGCTGCCAGGCGTTCGCGAGCAGCTTGTTCGTGCCCGGGGTCACGGCCTGATACTCGGACAGGGCAGTACTGGTCAGCACGTCGAACGAGTAGTCGCCGGAGGAGACCTTCTTGCCGTCCTTGTACAGATCGTAGTTGCCGTCG
>NZ_MWWW01000049.1 GCF_002259745.1 Bifidobacterium myosotis
ATTCGCTGCTGTTCGGAACTCTTCTGAAGCGTATTGTGGTGATTAGCAAGGCGGAAATGCGAAAAATGCGCCTTGTGCGACACGCCGAGGGAGGCGCGCTATTATGCCGTTTCCTTGGGTTTTTGCGCGCTCTGGTTTGCGTGGATGCGTGTTTGGGTGTAGGTTATTCATCTGTTGCCGCTGAGCGGTTCGGGTTTCTTCCTTGTGTTTGGTTGGGGCTTGGGTTGCTTGTGTGGTGGTGGTTTGAGAACTCAAGAGCGTGTTTGTACTACTTCTTTATAGTCAATGATTGCCAGTCCATTGCCTGCCTGCTGGTTTTCTGGTGGGTGCCTGAGAGATGGTTGAATGGTGATGGGGTTTTGTGTGAGAGGTCCTTTTTCCTTATAAAGGATTTTTCTCGTCTTTTTTGTTTTGAGAGTCTGTTTTTCGGGCTTTCTTCATGAAGTTTTTTTGTGGAGGGTTCGATTCTGGCTCAGGATGAACGCTGGCGGCGTGCTTAACACATGCAAGTCGAACGGGATCCCTGGTTTCGGCCGGGGTGAGAGTGGCGAACGGGTGAGTAATGCGTGACCGACCTGCCCTGTACTGCGGAATAGCTCCTGGAAACGGGTGGTAATGCCGCATGCTCCAATGCACTGCATGGTGTGTTGGGAAAGGTTTTTCCGGTATGGGATGGGGTCGCGTCCTATCAGGTAGTCGGCGGGGTGATGGCCCACCGAGCCTATGACGGGTAGCCGGCCTGAGAGGGCGACCGGCCACATTGGGACTGAGATACGGCCCAGACTCCTACGGGAGGCAGCAGTGGGGAATATTGCACAATGGGCGCAAGCCTGATGCAGCGACGCCGCGTGCGGGATGGAGGCCTTCGGGTTGTAAACCGCTTTTATCGGGGAGCAAGCGATGAGTGAGTGTACCCGTTGAATAAGCACCGGCTAACTACGTGCCAGCAGCCGCGGTAATACGTAGGGTGCAAGCGTTATCCGGAATTATTGGGCGTAAAGAGCTCGTAGGCGGTTCGTCGCGTCTGGTGTGAAAGCCCATCGCTTAACGGTGGGTCTGCGCCGGGTACGGGCGGGCTGGAGTGCGGTAGGGGAGACTGGAATTCCCGGTGTAACGGTGGAATGTGTAGATATCGGGAGGAACACCAATGGCGAAGGCAGGTCTCTGGGCCGTTACTGACGCTGAGGAGCGAAAGCGTGGGGAGCGAACAGGATTAGATACCCTGGTAGTCCACGCCGTAAACGGTGGATGCTGGATGTGGGGCACGTTCCACGTGTTCCGTGTCGGAGCCAACGCGTTAAGCATCCCGCCTGGGGAGTACGGCCGCAAGGCTAAAACTCAAAGAAATTGACGGGGGCCCGCACAAGCGGCGGAGCATGCGGATTAATTCGATGCAACGCGAAGAACCTTACCTGGGCTTGACATGTTCCCGGCGACGGCAGAGATGTCGTTTCCCTTCGGGGCGGGTTCACAGGTGGTGCATGGTCGTCGTCAGCTCGTGTCGTGAGATGTTGGGTTAAGTCCCGCAACGAGCGCAACCCTCGCCTTGTGTTGCCAGCGGTTCGGCCGGGAACTCACAAGGGACCGCCGGGGTCAACTCGGAGGAAGGTGGGGATGACGTCAGATCATCATGCCCCTTACGTCCAGGGCTTCACGCATGCTACAATGGCCGGTACAACGGGATGCGACACTGTGAGGTGGAGCGGATCCCTGAAAACCGGTCTCAGTTCGGATCGGAGCCTGCAACCCGGCTCCGTGAAGGCGGAGTCGCTAGTAATCGCGGATCAGCAACGCCGCGGTGAATGCGTTCCCGGGCCTTGTACACACCGCCCGTCAAGTCATGAAAGTGGGTAGCACCCGAAGCCGGTGGCCTAACCTTTTCGTAAGGGGGGAGCCGTCTAAGGTGAGACTCGTGATTGGGACTAAGTCGTAACAAGGTAGCCGTACCGGAAGGTGCGGCTGGATCACCTCCTTTCTACGGAGATTTTTTCAGGATGCCGTTCGGCGTCCGGTGTGTGCCCGACGGCCGGGATGTCCCCGGTTCGTGTTCGGGTGTGCTGGTGTGGAGGGATCGTTGGCTTTCCCGTCGTCCGTCGTGGGATGCGGGTGGGGTGGTGTGGATGCGCTTTTGGGCTCCCGGACCGCCACCCCAGGACGTGTGTTCTGGTGCGGTCCGTGCGGCGCCCCTTGCGTCATGCCGGTCCTCCTTGGTTGGGGGTTTGGCGTGCGTCATGGGTGTGCGTGGTGGTTTGAGAACTGGAGAGTGGACGCGAGCAGACGCCATCCGTTCGGCGGGTGGTGTTTGCTGTCGATTTCGATTCGAACTTCAATTATTTTTTTTTGGTTGTGTTCGTTTCGATCGTTTTGTGATCATTTTGATGTGTTGATTTGTTGTCTGGGAGTCCAGTGCAGTGTTTTCGGGCTTCACACGGCATTGTGTGTTGTGTGTTGTCTTGAAGGGCGTATGGTGGATGCCTTGGCAGGCAGGACCGATGAAGGACGCGACGGGCCGCGATAGGCCTCGGGGAGCCGCCGAGTGGGCTTTGATCCGAGGGTTTCCGAATGGGGCAACCCACCGGCAGTAATGGGCCGGTACCGCGCTTCGGCGCGGGGGGTACGCAGGGAAGTGAAACATCTCAGTACCTGCAGGAGAGGATACTCCGTGAGTAGTGGCGAGCGAAAGCGGATCAGGCTAAACCTCATGCGTGTGATACCCGTCGGGGGTTGCGTGTGGGGTGTTGTTGGGATCGTGTGCGCCGGCTCCGACGGGCCGGCCGGTGGTGATAAAGGCGTGTGCGAGGGGAACCGGGTTGAATACCGGGCCGTAGAGGGTGAGGGCCCCGTACCCGTAGGCGCATGTCCCGCCGATCATGTCTCCCGAGTAGCGCGGGTCCCGTGGAACCCCGTGTGAATCCGCCCCGACCGTGGGGCAGGCCTAAGTATTCCTGTCTGACCGATAGTGAACTAGTACCGTGAGGGAAAGGTGAAAAGCACCCCGGGAGGGGAGTGAAACAGTCCCTGAAACCGTGCGCCTACGAACCGTCGGAGCCTCCTTGGTGGGGTGACGGCGTGCCTATCGAAAAATGAGTCTGCGAGTCAGTGGTGCGTGGCGAGTATAAGCCGTGTGGCGTATGCGTAGCGAAGGCGAGTCTTAAAAGGCGTTTGAGCCGCGTGTCCTGGACCCGAAGCGGGATGATCTAGCCCTGAGCAGGTTGAAGCGCGGGTAAGACCGTGTGGAGGACCGGACCCACCTGGGTTGAAAACCGGGGGGATGACTTGGGGCTGGGGGTGAAAGGCCAATCAAATTCCGTGATAGCTGGTTCTCTCCGAAATGCATTTAGGTGCAGCGTCGGGTGATTGCATCCGGGGGGTAGAGCTACTGGATGCTTGCGGGCCCTTGTGGGGTACCAACAGCAACCAAACTCCGAATACCCGTGATGTGTATCCCGGCAGTGACCCGGCGGGGGATAAGCTTCGTCGTGGAGAGGGAGACAGCCCAGACCGTCGTCTAAGGTCCCGAAGCGCGTGCTAAGTGGGAAAGGATGTGGAGTCGCATAGACAGCCAGGAGGTTGGCTCAGAAGCAGCCATCCTTGAAAGAGTGCGTAACAGCTCACTGGTCTAGTGGTTCCGCGCCGACAATGTAGCGGGGCTCAAGCACGCCACCGAAGACGCGGCAGTACTTTGGTACTGGGTAGGAGAGCGTCCCACGGGGGGCGAAGCGGCGGCGCAAGCCGGCCGTGGATTCCGTGGGAGTGAGAATGCAGACATGAGTAGCGAGAGACGGGTGAGGATCCCGTCCGCTGGATGACCAAGGGTTCCAGGGCCACGTTCATCGTCCCTGGGTGAGTCGGGTCCTAAGGCGAGGCCGACAGGCGTAGTCGAATGGATGAACGGGTCGATATTCCCGTACCGGCTGGCGACCGATCAAACCGGAACCGTGAGCACTAACCTCCATTATTCTCGTGATGTTCCCTTCGGGGTTCGGATCGGGGTGGTGTTGGGACCGTAGCGGGAGTAGGTCAGCGCAGGAGTGACACGGAAGGGTGGCCGGCTCCGGAGGTGGTTTTCCGGGGCCAAGCACGCGGCCCGTCCCCCAGGCAAATCCGGGGGGCGTGAGGGTGAGGTGCGATGGGACGCGCGTATGCGTGGATCCGGTGATCCCGGCCGTCGAGAAAAGCTTCGGCGTGAGGGCGTCAGTCCGCCCGTACCCCAAACCGACACTGGTGGTCAGGTAGAGAATACCAAGGCGATCGAGCGAATCCTGGTCAAGGAACTCGGCAAATCACTCCCGTTCCTTCGGTTTAAGGGAGACCCCCGATGGTGAACCAACTCGCTTGGGGAGCTTTTGGGGGTGGCACAGACCAGGGGGTAGCGACTGTTTACCAAAAACACAGGTGCATGCGAAGACGCAAGTCGCTGTATATGCACTGACGCCTGCCCGGTGCCGGAAGGTTAAGAGGATCCGTCATGCTTTTGCGGAAGCGGTGAATTCAAGCCCCGGTAAACGGCGGTGGTAACTATAACCATCCTAAGGTAGCGAAATTCCTTGTCGGGTAAGTTCCGACCTGCACGAATGGCGTAACGACTTCCCCACTGTCTCGACCAGGAGCTCGGCGAAATTGCAGTACGAGTAAAGATGCTCGTTAAGCGCAGAAGGACGAAAAGACCCCGGGACCTTTACTATACCTTGGTATTGGCATTCGGTGTGGATTGTGTAGCATAGGCGGGAGACGTTGATGCGTGGTCGCCAGATCGCGTGGAGTCGCAAGGTGAAATACCGCTCTGTTCGCATTGGATGTCTAACCACGACCAGTCATCCTGGTCTGGGACAGTGCCTGGCGGGTAGTTTAACTGGGGCGGTTGCCTCCCAAAGAGTAACGGAGGCGCCCAAAGGTTCCCTCAGCCCGGTTGGCAATCGGGTGTCGAGTGCAAGTGCACAAGGGAGCTTGACTGCGAGAGCGACGGCTCGAGCAGGGACGAAAGTCGGGACTAGTGATCCGGTGCCGGTGTACGGACGCGGCATCGCTCAACGGATAAAAGGTACCCCGGGGATAACAGGCTGATCATTCCCAAGAGTCCATATCGACGGGATGGTTTGGCACCTCGATGTCGGCTCGTCGCATCCTGGGGCTGGAGCAGGTCCCAAGGGTTCGGCTGTTCGCCGATTAAAGCGGCACGCGAGCTGGGTTCAGAACGTCGTGAGACAGTTTGGTCTCTATCCTCTGCGCTCGTTGGAATGCTGAGGAGGCCTGCCCATAGTACGAGAGGACCTGGGTGGACGAACCTCTGGTATGCCGGTTGTCACGCCAGTGGCACGGCCGGTTGGCTACGTTCGGGAGGGATAACCGCTGAAAGCATCTAAGCGGGAAGCCTGCTCCGAGATAAGCATTCCGTGGATCCCTCGAGATCCTGTACCCCCCATGGAGAACACGTGGTGGATAGGCCGGACGTGGAAGCCCCGCAAGGGGTGGAGCTGACCGGTACTAACGGGGGAACGGCAACACACACCCCAACCCCTAGGGTCGGGGAGCACGAACAACGTACTGCGCTTGGATTTCCGGACGGCATGGAGCATCCGGATGACCACAAGACCCAATATCGGCATTTCGCGTCCGCTATCCGGTCCCCGGACCATCACGGGAACCAATCCCCCACACCAACGCGTGTGGGACGTCTAATTGAAGATTTGCGGCGGTCATGGCCCAGGAGAGACGCCCGGCATCCATTCCGAACCCGGAAGCTAAGGCCTGGCACGGCGATGGTACTGCACCCGAGAGGATGTGGGAGAGTAGCACACCGCCGCACTACACACGTTAACAAGGGAGCCCCGATACCAACACGGTATCGGGGCTCCTCTCGTCTACCCATTCTCTCTCTCGACCGGAACACCAACCCCCGCCAGGGCCCCCAGCATTCCCACACACCCCGAAACAACAACACAACACACAAA
>NZ_MWWW01000005.1 GCF_002259745.1 Bifidobacterium myosotis
CTGCGACAGCCTCGATGGCCGCTATATCTGGGCCGTCGATCCTGTCCGCCGGAATTGNNTTCGAACCTCGCGTACGGCCCGTCAGCACAGAACAGGGCGCAGCCGGCCACGAATACCGTGCGGTGGCCATACTGGACGCTTGGACCAGCCTGTACGCGTTGGGGGTGGATGCCAGACTCGACACACTGACGGCATGGATGCGGGCCGTCTCACTGTGCGCGCCCCGATCGCGCGGAGGCCAGGCCCTGATTCTGGGCGAGACCGATCCCGCCATCGCCCAATCGCTGATGCTCTGGGATTCGCGGATACTTGCCGCCAAGGATATGGAGGAGCGAGTCGAGACCGGCATGCCACCGGCGGTGGCCGCGGGCTGCGTATGGGGGCGTCGTGATGCCGTGATGACACTGATGCAACGCATCGGCGCTCTTGGCGGAGACTGGTCCGTCTGCGACGACATGCCCGGCATGCTCGGGCCGGTGCCCATCGCGCAGCCGGACACCGTGGACGCCCGCGAACTCGAAGCCACCGCGGACCGGGTCAAGGCCGTGGTGCGGGTTCCGCAGCGGTCCCGAGCCGAGCTGGCGATCCGTCTGCACCGGGAGACCGCGCGGCATGTGGCCGCCAGGGAGGCGGGCGAACTGCGGTTCCGGGTGGACCCCAAGGATCTGATCTGACGATCTGACGAATGGGCCATTCGACTGTCCAATCGCCTGATCCAATCGTCGCCTACGCATGGAAGCATGGAATAGGACACACACCGAACCAAAGGAGGAAGCTATGAAGGGTTGGCCCGGTGAACCGGATATGGAGTACGACGTGCTGGTCGCGGACGGCGAGGCGGCGGCGAATGCCGGCAAGCCGATCACCGATGTGATCTTCGACTTCGGCAATGTGCTGATCTACTGGGACCCGGCGGCGGCGCTCATCCCTCGTTATAGCAGCACAACCATCGAACAGTTCCTGGACAACGACATCTCCGGGTTCTACGACATCAACGACCTCATGGACGGAGGCACCGCCCCCGAAGAGGCGATCGCCATCATGCGCGAACGCAAGGGGGACAAGTGGGCGGACATCCTCCAGTATTACATGGCCAACTTCCGTGATTCCCTGACCGGCATCGTGCCCGGTGCCCGCGTACTGGTCAACGATCTCAAGGCCGCAGGCATCGGCGTATGGGGTCTAAGCAACTGGGAGGCCGGTTCGTTCCACATCGCCGAGGAGCAGTGCGACATCCTCCAGCAGCTGGACGGCAAGCTCGTCTCCGGCTTCGTGCACCTGCGCAAGCCGCACAAGGAGATCTACGAGGCGGCGCTCAAGCAGTTCGGTATCAAAGCCGATGGCGCGCTGTTCATCGACGATAAGGCCATGAACATCGTCGGCGCGAATGCGGCCGGCATCCGCGGCACCCGGTTCAAGGATCCGGTCAAGCTGCGTCAACTGCTCATCGCCAACGGCCTCGACATCCCGAACGTGCGGTAAGGCAGAAATACCCCCATATACGGGGCGCTTCATCAGACCAATTGATAAGGAGGATTATGCTCAGACTGGTGTTCGCGGGCACGCCCGATGTGGCGGTGCCCTCGCTGAAGGCCTTCACCGACGACCCGCGCTTCGAGGTGGTCGGCGTGATCACCCGCCCGGATGCGCCTACTGGTCGTGGACGCAGGCTCACGCCGAGCCCGGTCAAAGCCACGGCATTGGAACTGGGTCTGCCGGTCATCGACGCCAAGCCGCGCTCCCCCGAATTCCTAGAGTCCTTGCGCGCGCTCAATGCGGATATCGCCGCGGTGATCGCGTACGGTAACATCCTGCCCAAAACGGTGTTGGATGCGGTGCCGATGGGCTGGTACAACCTGCATTTCTCCAATCTGCCGAAGTGGCGCGGTGCCGCGCCGGCGCAGCGGGCGATCTGGGCGGGCGACCCCACCACCGGCGCCGACGTGTTCAAGGTGGGCGAGGGATTGGACGATGGTCCGATCGTCGCCTCGATGACGATTCCCCTGACCGGCCGTGAAACCTCCGGCGAACTGCTGGAACGGCTGGCCCACGAAGGCGCGCCCATGTATGTGGATGCGCTGGCCGCGGTGGGTGACGGCACAGCCACATTCACCCCGCAGCCCGCCGATGGGCTGGAATACGCTCACAAGATCTCCGTCGAGGACGCCCGGATTTCGTGGACCGATGCGGCACAGGCCATCGACCGTCAGATTCGCGCATGCACGCCTCACCCCGGCGCATGGACCGAGCTGCAGGCCGGGAAGTCGGACGATGCCATCACCTTGCATATCCTCGCCGCGCAACCGGCGGATCAGTCCAATCCGAACACGCCGACCGGTCTGGAGCCCGGCGCGATCAGCGTGGGTAAGCGGAATGTCTGGGTCGGCACCGGAACCGAGGCACTGGAGCTGATTGAGGTCAAGGCGCAGGGCAAGAAAGCCATGCGCGCCGCCGATTGGGCCCGAGGCGCCCGGCTCTCCCCCACCGCCCACCTGCGGTAGGCCCTTCCTGCAATTACGGACGCACTGCGTGCGAGCTGACCGGCTCGCACGCCGGACCACGACAATCATCCGCTATACGAGCGCGGCACGAATGACCTTGACGAGATGCGTCACCGTAAGTCCATAGCGTTCATTGAGGTCGGCCAAGGAGACACGGTCGGTGAACTCCTTATCGGCGCCAAAGTTCAGCACGCGCGGGGTCCGGGCGCCGTCAATGCGGTGGTTCGCGTAATACGCGGTCACCTTCTCGCCCCAGCCGCCTTCAAGCTGGCCGTCCTCCAGCGTGACGACCAGCTCGTGGTCCTCTCGCAACGATTCCAGCGCCGCAACGTCCAGCGAACTGCATTGCCGCGGGTCGATGACCGTGACGTTCAGCGATGCGCCGGAAGGGCCGTGTCCCGACGCCGTATCCTCTCCCGCATCCGTACGACGCCCGCCGGCGGCGACCGAACGATCATGCATCAACGCGGCTGCCGTGCGTTCGGCCAGCGGATACGTGTTGCCCAGACCGATGATCGCCACGCGGGAACCGGCATGCGTCACACGCCACGCCAGTGGATCAGACATCTGACCGATAGACAAAGCTTCCGAATGATTCCCTGATGAGTGCAACGGGTGCAACTGTCGCGACGAGTCGCAATTCACATCATCAGGCGTCGCGGTATCACCCGAAACGACTTGCGGCGAGGGCCGGCCACCGGTCAACGGCAGCAACGACGCATCGCGCTCGGCGGCCAGAATCGGCTCGCCCGGCACACGAATCACCACGGGACCATCCGGCGGGGCTACCAGACCACCACAGCCGGCAGAAGCGCCCTCGCACGACCGAGTCTGTTCCGACCGCTTCCGCTCGCCGGCATGGTCATACGCAAAGGCGCCTCCACCGATGCCGCCCTGCGCATCGGCAATGTTGCGCCCTTCGGTCGCGGAGAAGCGGGGCCGATCATCAGGCTTCCGCGCTCCATCATCGTGATCGTCCGGCATCGTGGCCCAGGCGAGATCGGCCAGAAAATCAGCCTGTGACGTCGGCGCCAGCATCGTCACACCCGGGATATTGGCGAACATCATGACGTCGTACGCGCCGGAATGGGTGTTGTCCGAGCCGGACAGGCCACCTAGGAAATCGAGCACGGTCACCCGCGAGCGGTTCAGGCTCATCTCCTGGAAGAACTGATCGTAGGCCCGCTGGAAGAACGATGCGGTGGTGGCCACCACCGGGGTTCCGCCGGCGCGGGCGATGCCCGCTGCAAACGCGACGGCATGCGATTCGGTGATGCCGGTGTCTACGTAATGGGCTCCAGCCCGTTCGCGGAACTCATGGGTGATGCCGTTGGAGCCGGGAGTGGCCGGCGAAATAACCACCAGACCAGGCTCATTGGCGAATCGTGGCTCAAGCGCCGCCATGGCCAGTTTGCCGTAATGCTTGCGCGGGTCGTCCGGTCGGCCGAGCGCGGCGTCGGGATTCTGCCAATGGGAGGCCTCGCACTGACCCTCGTGCGGATCATGGTCGGACAGGTTGCAGTGATCGGAATGCCACGGTTCGGTGTGGGACACGTTGCATGCCGGGCGCACGCCCGCATCGGAGGCCGAAGACTCCGGGGCCGCGTTCCGACACGAGGAATCGTCCCGTTCGATAGCGCCGTGTATTCCACGCCCCTCCCGGTTCGCACCAGGCATTCCGCGCCCCTCCCGGTTCGCGCCGTGCATTCCACATCCCTCTTGGCTCGCATCATCCGACCGCTCGGACGGCACGGACAAACCGGCGTCCCGGCCGCAACCACAACCACAGTCGGGATAGCCCGCCCCCTTGAGCGTGTGGATATGCACCACCACCGGATGATCGATGTCCTTGACCTCGCGGAACGCCGCGGTCAGGGCGTCCACATCGTTGCCGCGCCCGACATACCGGTACTCGAATCCGAACGCCTCGAACAGATTGGGCTGGGCGGTGCCGCCGGAAGCGCGCAGCCGCGCGAGAGGGCCGTACATACCACCGAAATCACCGGCGATGGACATCTCGTTGTCGTTGACGATGACGATGAGGTTACCGCCCTGTTCGGCCGCGTTGTTCAATCCCTCGAACGCCACGCCGGAGCTCAGCGAACCGTCGCCGATGATCGCCACCACGTTGCCGATGCCGCTCGCCTCGCCCTCCATATCGCGGGTTTTGGCCAGACCGCACGCCAGCGAGATGGACGTGCCGGTATGACCGAGCACGAACTGGTCATGTTCGCTCTCCCCGGGATTCGTGAACCCGGTGACCTCGCCGAACCGGTCGGCATCCAGATACGCCGCCGCCCGTCCGGTGAGCATCTTGTGCACGTAGCTCTGGTGGGACACGTCGAAAACGATGCGGTCGCGCGGCGAGTCGAACACCCGGTGCAGCGCCACCGTGGCCTCCACCATGCCGAGGTTCGAGCCGATATGGCCACCGTGAAGATGACCATAGCGCAGCAGCGTGCTGCGAATCTGACGGCAGAGTTCATGCACTTCGACGTCCGACAACCTCTTGACGTCGGCCGGGCCGGCTATGGAACGCAGCAGCGCATCGGAATCAAGTGATTCGGAAGCTCCCGTCATCATGCCATTCATACCCGTCGAACTCCCCTCCACTAGCCTTTCCGAAGGCGTAATCCTACTGTTCGATGCCTTCAGGCATGCGATGGAGTCGTCAATACCCCCAACATCTCCGTATATCGGGCAGCCATCGGTGCGATAATTGAGCCGGAACATTACGCCGACGCATCCGTCCGGACCGTGTTACCCGGACCGTGTTACCCGGACCATGCCACCCGGTCCGTGTCGTCCGGACCGTGTCACGCGGCCGTGTCACGCGGTCCGAGACCAACAGGCCGCACCGCCCGGACCATGCCGGTCGAACCGCATCAGGCGATTCGCGCCCATACCAGCGAAGGAGCTCATCATGAAGGCCGTATACGCATCCACCGTCGATTCCGCCAACCCGCTCGCCGCGTTGGCTGTGGGCGACCGCCCCGAACCCGCACCACGCCCGTACTGGTCCACGATTTCGGTGCGTGCGGCCAGTGTGAACCATCACGACCTCTGGTCGCTCAGAGGCGTGGGACTGTCCGCAGAACAGACGCCGATGATCCTCGGCACCGACGGCGCAGGCGTTCTGGACGAGGACATCCCCGGCAAGCATGGACTCAAGGCCGGCAACGAGGTGGTGCTCTACACCTTCATCGGCACCGACGGCGCAGGCGTGGCCCCCGGCGAGCGCCGCACGATCCTCTCCGAGAAGTACCCCGGCACGATGGCCGAGCATGTCGCCGTGCCCTCCGCCAACGTGTTCGCCAAGCCCGCGAACCTGACCATGGCCGAGGCGGCGACGCTCGGCACGAGCTGGCTGACCGCCTATTCCCTGATCTTCACCTCGGCGAACGTCAAGCCCGGTGACACGGTGCTCGTCCAAGGCGCCGGCGGCGGCGTGTCCACGGCGGCCATCCAGCTGGCCCATGCGGCCGGGCTTGAGGTGTTCGTCACTTCGCGGGACCAGGCCAAACGCGAGCGCGCGCTGGCGGTCGGCGCGGACGCGGCCTTCGAGGCCGGCGCACGGTTGCCGCGTAAAGTGGATGCGGTCATCGAATCCGTGGGAGCGGCCACCTGGTCGCATTCGGTCAAATCCGTGCGCCCCGGCGGCACTATCGCCGTCTGCGGGGCGACCACCGGGGACCAGCCCGGTGCCGAGCTGACGCGAGTGTTCTTCCAGGACATCCGTGTGCAGGGCAACACGATGGGCTCGCGGGAGGATTTCGCCAGACTGCTGCGGTTCGTCGAACACGCCAACCTCCACCCGACCATCGATTCGACGTTCGCCGGGCTCGACGCCGCACCCCAGGCCTTCGCCAAGCTCGACGCCGGCGACGTGTTCGGCAAGATCGTCATCGAGCTGTAACGCACGAAGAATCACGCTTGCCGACTCTTCGCAAGAGCGGAGTACAGTGGGCCATATTCTCAATAACTAGGGAGTAAATGATAATGGCAAACGAATCCAAGCCTGAAGTCGCCGTGGTCATGGGCTCGGCCAGCGACTGGGAGACCATGAAGCTCGCCTGCAACATCCTCGACCAATTCGGCGTCGCATACCACAAGCAGGTCATCTCCGCGCACCGCACACCGGAGCTGATGGCCGATTTCGCGCATAACGCGCGCAAGAACGGCCTGAAGGTGATCATCGCCGGCGCCGGCGGCGCGGCCCATCTGCCGGGCATGATCGCCGCCCAGACCACGCTGCCGGTGATCGGCGTGCCGGTGCGTTCGCATGCGCTCTCCGGCTGGGATTCGCTGCTGTCCATCGTGCAGATGCCCGGTGGCATCCCGGTGGCCACCACCGCAGTCGGCAATTCCGGCGCCACCAACGCCGGTCTGCTCGCCGTGCAGATGCTGTCCGCGTTCGAACCGGAGCTGGCCGACAAGCTCGAGGATTACCGCAACTCGCTGAAGGAGAAGGTGGCCGAATCCAATGCCCAGCTTGTTTGAGGAAACCCACGGCGCTGTGCAGATGCTGCAGCCGGGCGCCACAATCGGCATCATCGGCGGCGGCCAGCTCGGCCGCATGATGGCCCTGTCCGCCAAATACATGGGCTTCCGCATCGGCGTGCTCGACCCGACCCCGGATTGCCCGACCGCGCAGGTGGCGGATTTCCAGATCGTCGGCGAATACGACGACAAGACCGCCATCCACGATCTGGCGGAGAAATCCGACGTGCTCACCTATGAGTTCGAGAACGTGGACGCCGAGTCCATCGATGAGGTGCGTCATCTGGTGGCCGCTCCGCAGGGCACCGACCTGTTGCGCGTGACGCAGGACCGCATCAACGAGAAGACGTTCATCAACCAGCACGGCATCGAGACCGCGCCGTGGCGTGAGGTCAACGACTTCGACGAGCTCGAGGCCGCCATCGACGAGCTGCACTACCCGTGTGTGCTCAAGACGCGTTCCGGCGGCTACGACGGCCACGGCCAGCATGTGCTGAGGAACGATGCCGATCTGGAGAAGATCCGCGCGCGCGGCGACCGCGGCGGCGGCTTCCCTCCCTCGATCCTCGAGGGCTTCGTGGATTTCGCGTTCGAGGCGTCCATCCTCGTGTCCGGCAACGGCAAGGATTATGTGACCTTCCCTATCGTGCGCAACGACCACCGCAACAACATCCTGCATATGACCATCGCCCCGGCCGAGGTGCGTCCGGAAATCGCCCGGACCGCGCATGCGATGGCCCTGGCGCTGGCCAAGGGATTCGAACTGGCCGGAACGCTCGCCATCGAGCTGTTCGTGACCAAAGACGACCGCGTGATCGTCAACGAGCTCGCCCCGCGCCCGCATAACTCCGGCCACTACACCATCGAGGCCTGCTCGATCGACCAGTTCGACGCGCATATCCGTGGCATCGCCGGCTGGCCGCTCATCCAGCCCCGGCTGCTGAGCCCGGCTGTGATGGTCAACGTGCTCGGCCAGCATGTGGCCCCCACGCGCGCGCTCATCGGCCAGCATCCGGAGTGGAACGTGCACGACTACGGCAAGGCCCAGGTACGGCACAACCGCAAGATGGGCCATATCACCGTGCTCACGGACGACACCGCCCGTACCGTCGCCGAGCTCGAGGCCACCGGCTGCTGGGATGATCTGAAGCCGTACGAGAAGAGGGCGTGACCGTCTGTATGGCTGAACATATCGAACGTCAGACCAAACAGAAGGATGCCATCCACGCGGCTTTGGCGGCATGCGACGAGTTCATCTCCGCGCAGGAGCTGCACCGTCGCATGCAGGACGCTGGGTCCCGAATCGGGCTGGCCACCGTATACCGCCAGCTCAACGCCTTGGCCGACGCAGGCGCCGCGGACACCATCCGGCTTGACGGGCAGCAGCTATTCCGCCTGTGCGGCGACGACGGACATCACCATCATCTGGTGTGCCGCAATTGCGGCAAGACCGTCGAAATCGACCCGCCAAGCGAGACCTGGCTGCGCAAGGTGGCCGAAAGCCACGGGTTCACCGTGGAATCGCACACGCTCGAGGTCTTCGGCCTGTGCGCCGACTGCCGTAAGGCGGAGCAGGCAAAAGACTGAGCGCAGCAGCCGGATATGAGTGAAGGGCGGTCTCCGACATACGGAGACCGCCCTTCACTCTACTTACCTTGACTTACCTTGAGCCGCCGGCTCGCAGCACATCAGGCGAGGCCGGAAAGCTTGTTAATCAGATCCGGGTCTCTGGTGGCGCCCTTGTCGGCGGAACGGGCGAAGGCGGCATAGGCCTTGAGGGCCTGCGAGACCTTGCGGTCGCGGTGCGCCACGTAGCCGTCGCCGGCCTCGAGCTCGCGACGGCGCTCGGCCAGCTGCTCGTCGGTCAGTTCGACGTTCACGGAACGGGCCTCGATGTCGATGTCGATGATGTCGCCGTTCTTGATGAGCGCCACCGGGCCCTTGTTCGCGGCCTCGGGGGCCATGTGGCCGATGGCCAGACCGGACGAGCCACCGGAGTAGCGACCGTCGGTGAGCATGGCCACCTGCTTGCCGATGCCCTTGCCCTTGACGAAGGAGGTCGGGTACAGCATCTCCTGCATGCCCGGGCCGCCCTTCGGGCCTTCGTAACGGATCACCAGAGCCATGCCGGGCTTCAGCGTGTCGTCGAGGATGACCTTGATGGCCTCCTCCTGGGACTCGACCACCAGGGCCGGTCCACGGAACTTCCAGATCTCCTGCGGCACGCCGGCGGTCTTCACCACGCAACCGTCGGGGGCGAGGTTGCCGCGCAGCACGGCGAGACCGCCCTCGTGGATCTCCGGGTGGTCGATGTCGTGGATGGCACCGTTCACGCGGTCGGTGTCGAGCGAGTCGAACAGGGTCTCATGGGTCCACGGTTCCGGGGAGATGATGTGGCCCGGCGCCGCGTGGTACATGGTCTTGGCCTCTTCGGTGCAGGTGTCGCGCATGATGTCCCAGTCGGCGAGCTTGTCCTCGAGCGTCGGGTAATCGATGGAATGGACGTTCCTGTGCAGCTTGCCGGCGCGATCGAGCTCACCGAGGATGCCGCAGATGCCGCCCGCGCGGTGCACGTCGGAGATCTCCCACTTGCCGGAAGGCGCGGCCTTGCAGATGCAGGGCACGGTGTGGGAGATGCGCTCGATGTCGTCCAGGGTGAAGTCCACGTCAGCGGACTGCGCCATGGCCAGAATGTGCAGCACGGTGTTCGTGGAACCGCCCATGGCCACGTCCATGGTCATGGCGTTCTCGAACGCCTCCTTGGTGGCGATGGAGCGCGGCAGCACGGAATCGTCGTCGTCCTTGTAGTACTGGTTGGCGATCTTGACGACCTGGCGCGCGGCCTTGCGGAACAGCTCCTTGCGGAAACCGTGGGAGGCGAGGATCGTGCCGTTGCCCGGCAGGGCCAGACCGATGGCCTCGGTCAGGCAGTTCATCGAGTTGGCGGTGAACATGCCGGCGCAGGAACCGCAGGTCGGGCACACGGTCTTCTCGTAGTTGAGCAGGTCCTCCTCGGAGACGCTATCGTCGGCGGAGGCGTACATCACGGAGATGAGGTCGGTGTTCTTCTTGACGGTGCCGTCGGCGAGCACCGTGGTGCCGGCCTCCATCGGGCCGCCGGAAACGAACACGGTCGGGATGTTGAGACGCAGGGCGGCCATGAGCATGCCCGGAACCACCTTGTCGCAGTTCGGGATGCAAATCAGGGCATCGGCGCAGTGCGCATTGCACTGGTATTCCACGGTATCGGCGATGATATCGCGGGAAGGCAGGGAGTAGAGCATGCCGGTGTGGCCCATGGCGATGCCGTCGTCCACGGCCATCGTGTTGAACTCGCGGGGGATGCCGCCAGCCTCCTTGATGGCTTCGGAAACGATGCGGCCCACCTTGTTGAGGTGGACGTGGCCGGGGAGGAACTCGTCGAAGGAGTTGGCGATGGCGATGATGGGCTTCTTGCCCATATCGTCGCCGCTGACGCCAGCGGCGCGGTAGAGGGCACGCGCGCCTGCGAAGACGCGGCCGGACATGAGTTTTGCAGATCGCATTTCAGTCATGGTTCCATTCAAGCCCTTGCGCGGGACACGGGTTTTGTCAAGAGTCACATTATGGAATTTTCGAAAACGTAACGTTGGCGAGGTCGGCGCTTGGCACGATAATTCGCCGAATCCGCCGGGCTTCCGACCGACCGCCGCATCCGGCGGCCTCTGCCCGGCATCCCCACGGTGTCCCCACGGACGGCTACACTTGCTTCGGTTGAGATAGATTTTTCCAAGTCTGGAGATAAGCATCATGGCTTTTGGCACCGACCCGCATCCCACTGGTCTTGCGAACCCGCCGATCGACGACCTCATGCAGCACGCCGATTCCAAGTACGCGCTGGCCATTTTCGCGGCCAAGCGCGCCCGTCAGATCAACTCCTACTTCACCCAGCTCAATGAGGGCCTGCTGCAGAACGTCGGCCCGCTGGTCGAATACCAGAACAACGAGAAGCCGCTGTCCATCGCCTTCCGCGAGATCGACGAGGGTCTGCTTGAGGAGACCCTGGGCGAGGACGACACCAACGAGGGCAACTGATCTGATCTGACTTCGCTCTGCATTCGCCCCGCTCCCGAGATGTTCGCCACGGACCGAATTCAGACAACACACTTGCCTGAGCCGCGTCCAACGGCTATAAATCGACTTCAGGAGCGAACACGCTATAAGGGCTCGCGCCACCGCGCTGGTTGGCACGAGCCCTTTCGTATGTCCTCTCCACAGTGACAGGCACATATCTGATAACTCAATATCGCCGACACCGTATCATTGTGCTTCGCGTCCGACGCGGGGCGATAAGTCCTACGAAAGGGATGATATGACAGAAGAAAAGCGGCTTATCTCCGCCGAATCCGTGACCGAAGGCCACCCCGACAAGGTCTGCGACCAAATCTCCGACGCCATTCTCGACGATCTGCTGGCCCAGGACCCCACCAGCCATGTGGCCGTGGAGACCTCGGCGGCCACCGGCGTGTTCCTGGTCTTCGGCGAGGTCACGTCCGAAGGCTACTGCGACGTGCAGGCCAAGGTGCGTGAGACCCTGCGCAACATCGGCTATACCTCTTCCGAAGTCGGCCTTGACGCCGACTCCTGCGGCGTGATCGTGGCCATCACCGGCCAGAGCGCCGAAATCAACCAGGGCGTCAGCCGTCTGAACGCCGCCGAGGAATCGGCCGCGAGCCGCGAACAGCGCTACGAGGCGCAGGGCGCCGGCGATCAGGGCGTGATGTTCGGCTACGCCACCGACGAAACCCCGGTGCTTATGCCGCTGCCCATCTATCTGGCGCATCGTCTCGCCTACCGCCTCACCCAAGTGCGCAAGTCCGGCGAGGTGCCGCACCTGCGCCCGGACGGCAAGACCCAGGTGACCATCGAGTACGACGACAACGACAAGCCCGTACGCCTCGACACCGTGCTGATCTCGACCCAGCACGATCCCGAGGCCAGCCATGCGTGGCTCGAGGCGCAGCTCAAGGACCACGTCATCGACCCGGTGCTCAAGGACGTGCTGGGCGACAAAGTGCCGTACGAGGGGTACCGCCAGCTGGTGAACCCGACCGGTTCCTTCGTGCTGGGTGGCCCGGCCGCCGACGCCGGTCTGACCGGCCGCAAGATCATCGTGGACACCTACGGCGGCGCGGCCCATCACGGCGGTGGCGCGTTCTCCGGCAAGGACCCGTCGAAGGTCGACCGTTCCGCAGCCTACGCCACGCGCTGGGTCGCCAAGAACATCGTGGCCGCCGGACTTGCCCACAAGGCCGAGGTCCAGGTAGCCTACGCGATCGGCGTGGCCGACCCGGTCTCCATCAACGTGGAGACGTTCGGCACGGAGCGTGACGGCGTGACGCGCGGCCAGATCGCCGCTGCGGTGCGCAAGGTGTTCGATCTGCGCCCGGCCGCCATCATCGACGAACTCGACCTCAAACGCCCGATCTACCTGAAGACCGCCGCCTACGGCCACTTCGGCCGCACCGACGTGGAGTTCCCGTGGGAGCGCACGAACCGTGTGGGCGAGCTCAAGGCCGCTATCGCCGAGCAGTGAGCATGGACGCCGACCGATACGGGTTATCGGCGGCGGCACCCATGCCGATTGATTGCTGATGATGGGGTCGTCTGTCTTCTTGGACAGGCGACCCCATCATTGTCGCAAGCATCACTCGCTGTTCTTGATGGCGTCCAGCGCGGGAATCTTCACCGCCTTGTTGGCGGGTCCGAAGCCGAAGATAACGCCGATCAGCGTCGAGAAGAGGATGGCGAAGAGGAACAGCCACCACGGGATCACCGAATAGCGGGTCACGTCCTCGCCGCCCGCCAGCGCCTGCCAGAAGCGTTCCCCGAACGAGAGGGATGCGGCGTCGCCCGAACTGCCCATGTACATCGATGAAAGATACGTCATGCCGACGAGATTGATGGCCAGCGATATCAGACCGCTCAATATGCATCCCACCAGTCCGCCGAAGAAGCCGATCGCCCCGGCCTCGGTGAGGAACATCACGCGGATGTCGCGCACATAGCAGCCGAGCGCCTTCATGATGCCGATCTCGCGCGTGCGTTCGGTCACGGACATGACCATCGTGTTGGCGATGCCGATGGCCGCCACCAGCAGGGACACCGCGCCGATGCCGCCGAGGATGAGCTGGATGGCCCTCGACTGCTCCTCCAGCGACTTGCGCATGTCCTCGTAGGACGAGGTGTCGAAGCCCATCGCCTTGATCTGCGATTCCACCTCGGGCACGGACGAGAGATCCGAGGCCTTGACGAACACCTGATCGTAGGTGGTCGAGGTCTTCTTGGCCGTGGACGGGTCCACTTTGGCGATCAGCGCCTTCAGGTCCTTCAGGTCCATGACCAATCCGCTGGAGGTGGAGTATCCCTTGCTCTGGTCCGCCTTGGTAATGCCGGAGACGGTGAGGTCCACGGTGACGGTCTCCGACTGGGAGCCCGTGCCGCTCCCGGAACCGCCGCCCATCATCTGCATGCTGTAGGAGCTGCCCTGGTAATCGGTGCCGGTGACCAGCGTGAGCTGGGTCTTCATCGGATCGAAATACGGGTCCTGATCCTCGGGCTCCTCGCACTGGCCAGTGGCCTCGTTATACGTGCAGGAATACGAGCCGTCGCCGCGGTTGGCGTACCGCATCTCGCCGCCGCGCAGGGTGTCCATGAAGTCGTACGCCAGCCACTCGCCGGCCAAGACCTGACCATCGCGGACCGGCATGGAGCCGTCCTTGATCTTGTAGCCCATCTGGTCGAACTGCGTCATGTCGATGCCCATGACCTGCACGAAGTCGGCCACGTACCGTCCGCCCGAACCAGCCTTGAGCGTGGCGTTGTACGGCAGGTTCATCACCGGCGTCACACCGGAGACGTTGCCCAGCGAACGGAAGCTCTCGAGGGCCTTGTCGTCCAGCTTGACCTCGGTGGTGCCGGCACCGGTGTTCGTCCTGCCGCCGCCGGAGGTGTAGACGGTGACGATGGAGAGATCGCCCATCTGCTTGAGCATCTTCTCGTTCTGCTCGTTGATGCCCTGACCGAGGGAGATCATGAGCACGATGGAGCAGCAGCCGACGATCACGCCGAGCACGGTCAGAATCGTGCGTGATTTGCGTCTCCATAGGTTCTGGCGGCAGAGCCGCAGGATATCGCCGAATCGCATGGCATGGCCTTTCCGTCAGGCCTTATGCGAGGCGGCTGCGCGGAACCCTCCGGCCCGTTTGCCGCCGTCGGCGCCCGGCGCGGCGGCTTCGGTCCTGCCGGAGACGGCGGCACCTCCGCCCAGCGCCGCCTTGCCGGAGTCGATGATCTCGGTGGCGGTGGCGTCCGCAGTCCCCGTGCCGGCGCCCGCGCCGGTGCCACCGGCAACACCGGATGCGGCATCGCCAGCCATGGAACCGGAGGCACCGGACGCGCCGGAGTTCCCAGACCAGTCATCCCATTCCTCATCGATATCGTCCTTGGCCTTCTTGCTGCGACGGCGGCGGACCAGCACCACGATCGCCACGATCACACCGGCCGCGACCACCGCCGCCACGACCCAGACCCACCACGGCAGGCCCTGATCGACGGTCTGATTGATCGCGGGGTCCATCGTGGGGTCGGTCACCGGCATCTGCTCGCTCACAGCGAGCTTGACCGGGAATTCCTTGGTCTTGGTCTGCCCGTCCGAGTCCTCATAGGTGATCTTGAGCTTGGCGTCGAGCTCGCCCGAGGACTGCGGCGTGAAGGCGTAGCCGATCGAGCCGGTGGCGCCGGAGGCCACATTGCCCACGTACTGGGTCTTCATCGTGGCGTCGAAGCCCTCACCCTCCATCGTGGCCTCGACATTGGAGATGTCGCCCTTGCCCTTGTTCACGTATTCCATCGTGACCGTGGTCTCCTCGCCTGCGAAGGCCTGATCCGGCAGTGCCGGTTCGCCGATTTCGAAGCGGTCGGGCTGGCTGACCGGCACGGAGATCTTGATGTCGGACTGGTTCGAGGAGCGTGAGCCGGAGTCCACATACTCGTATCGGAAGCTCACGGTGATGGGCTGTGCGCCGCTTTTGGCCGAGGAGACGGCCTGCATGGGCAGACTTTGGGTCAACGAGTATCCGGCCCACAGCGCATCCACGTAGAAGGTGTTGGTGCCGCCGGCGATGGCGAAGCTCTCGCCGCCATCGACCGTGACCACCATGTTCGAGACGGCGACCTGCCCCATGTTCTGGAAGGTGAAGGCCAAGTCGAATTTGGAGCCGGCGGCCACCGAATCGCCGCCGTACGTGAAGTTGGTGACGATGATGTTCGGCACGGGGCCGGCCACCGGCGCGGCACCGCCGCCGTCCGAGGTCTGTGCGGAGGCATTGCCATCCTCGGCGTATGCCGGATGCGGCAGGGAGACGACGGCAAACGCCAGCGCGAGGATGGCGAGCAATGCCGTGATGACGGCGAACATGCGATTGGTGAGGTGCTTCATCGGTCGACTCCTTGGACTGCGGCGTTGAAACGGTGGGAATGGTCGGAATAATCGGAATGGGCGGTGTTGGAGCGGTCATCGATGATCCGCCCATCGAACAACGTGACGATGCGGTCGGCGTACGAGGCCATCTGCGGGTCGTGCGTGACCAGCACGATGGTCTGGTTGAAATCTCGTGCGAACGAGCAGATCATGTCCATGACCTCGGCCTTGGTCTTGGAATCGAGGTTGCCGGTGGGCTCGTCGGCGAACACCACTTCCGGCTTGGTCACGAATGCACGCGCGATGCCGACGCGCTGTTGCTGTCCACCGGACATCTGACGCGGATAGTGGCTCAGGCGATGGCCCAATCCCACGCGCTTGAGCACGCCGCGGGCCGCCCGCTCCCGCTGTTCCCTAGGCACGCCGCGGAACATGAGCGGCATCGCCACGTTCTCGACGGCGGTGAGGTTCGGCAGCAGGTTGTACGACTGGAACACGAATCCGAGATGCTTCTGGCGGAATGCGGCGAGCTCGCGCTCGTCGAGACGGCTGACCGGCACTCCCCCGATGCGTACGCCACCACGGGTCGGCTTCTCCATGCCGGCCAGCTGGTTGAGCAGCGTGGATTTGCCGGAGCCGGATTCGCCGAAGATGCAGCAGATCTGCCCCTGCGGAATCGCAAGGTTCACGCGGTCCAGCGCCACCACCGTCTCGTCCTCGACGGGGTATTCCTTGCGCAGGTTCCTCACTTCGATGATGGGACGGCCGGCGGAACCGCCGATGTGGCCGCCAACGGGCGGATCGCCGGATATGCCGGCGGGACTGTCTGATCGAGGCACGGGCACCTTCTCTCTCGTTCGTCGCCATTGGCGAGCGCTGCGCGCGTGACCGCACCTCTCACGACCGTTGCATCGCGGTGACGCGAATCACACTTCTTCCAGTGAGTCTAGTGCGAACGTTCAGGTTGCGCACCCATTAGGGGTGTTCCCTGATGCCGGTCGGGTGCCAATAGGGGTGGGCGAGTCGCCGGTTCACCCGGCATCGAACGCGGCGACCGCCTCCATGAACCGCTTGCCGTACAGGTCGAGCTTGTGCTGGCCCACACCGTTGACGGCGAGGAACTGGGCGTCGGTGACCGGCTTGATACGGGCCATGTCGCGCAGGGTCTTGTCCGAGAAGACGATGTACGGCGGCTTGCCGATCTCCTGCGCGATGGTGCGGCGCAGTTCGCGCAGCTTCTGGAACAGCGCCTCGTCCTCGTCGTCCGGGATGTAGGAGCCCAGCGCCCGACCGTCGCCGTCGGATACCGCGCCGGCGAATCCGGCGTTCCCGGTGCCATTGCCAGCCCCGTTGCCGCCGCAACGCCCGGAGCCGCCCGTCCCGCCGGCCTTGCGCTCCACCCGCTTGATCTCATAGTGGAAGTCCGGCTGTGCCGTCTCGACGGCGCGACGACCGAACATGACGATCGGCAGACGCCCTTCGGCGATGGCCAGATAGCCGTCCGTGGCCATCTGGCTGAGCACGTCGCGGATACGCGCCTCGTTCACGTCCTTGAGCATACCGAAGGTGGGCATCTGTTCCGGATTGAGCCACGCGAGGTCCTGCGCCTTGGAGCCGCGCAGGATCTTCACGATCTTGCCCGACCCGACCCGCTGGTTCACGTCATGCACGCACCGGCTGATGGCCTGGGCCACGCGGGTCACGTCGATGGTCTCGAACGTGCTTTCGCAGTTCGAGCAGGCTCCGCAGGTGCTCTCGGCGGCCCCGGCCGTCCCGTTCGCCGCGCCCGCCGGCGTGAGCTCCTGCCCGAAATACCGCGTCATGTACCGGTGCAGGCATTCAGTGGTACGGCAGTATCCGACCATGCCGTCCAGCAGTCTGCGCTTGGACTGGCGCACAATCTCCTGCTCCTCGGGCGTGAGCCGTTCGTTGTCGTAGTCGTTGTCCAGTAGACGACGCCGGGTGACGATATCCGATTCGTTCCACAGCAGCGTGCATCGGCTGGGCTCGCCGTCGCGTCCGGCGCGTCCAGCCTCCTGGTAGTAGGCTTCGATGGATTCGGGCATGTTGTGGTGGATCACAAACCGCACATTGGATTTGTCGATGCCCATGCCGAAGGCGTTCGTGGCGACGACCACCGGCATCCGATCGGTGATGAAGTCGCGCTGGGCCCGTTCGCGTACGTCGGGGGCCATGCCGCCGTGATAGGCCACGGCCGGATGCCCCATCTGGTTGAGCGTGGCCGCGAGCGCCTCCGTCTCCTTGCGGGTGGCGCAGTAGACGATGCCGGATTCGTCCGCGTGATCGGCCACGTAGCGGGCCACCCAGGCGGCCTTGTACTTGGTCTCCAGCTTGACCACGTCGAAGTACAGGTTCGGCCGGTCGAATCCGGTGACGGTGACGGAGGGATCGCGCAGTCCCAGCATCCCCACGATATCCCGGCGCACCCGTTCGGTGGCGGTCGCCGTGAACGCGCCCACCGGCGGACGGCTCGGCAGGGAGGCGATGAAGTCGCCGATGCCGAGATACGACGAACGGAAGTCCTGCCCCCACTGGGAGACGCAGTGCGCCTCGTCCACGGCCACAAGCGCGATCGGCGTGCGGGAGGCGAAGTCGCGGAACCGTCCCGTCTCCAAACGTTCCGGGGCGACGTACAGCAGTTTCACCTCACCCGCGGCGGCCTGGGCAAACACCATCGACTGCTCGTCCGGGGTCTGGGTGGTGTTGACGAACGCGGCCGGCAGCCCCAGATCGTTCAGCGCATCCACCTGATCGCGCATCAGGGAGATGAGCGGGGAGATGACGATCGTGACGCCCGGCAACAAGGCGGCGGGCACCTGATAGCACACGGATTTGCCGGCGCCGGTAGGCATGACGCCGAGTACGTCGCGCCCGGCGAGCAGCGATTCGACGATCCCCTGCTGCCCCGGCCGGAACGAATCGTAGCCGAAATACCGTTTGAGCGCCCCCAATGCATCCTGTGCTGTCATAGTTGACCAGTGTAGCGACGCCGTCGGGCCGAGGGGATGCCGAGCGTCCCGGCCCGGAGGCCACCACGTCGCCCTGCGCCGCGTGAGGTTGGTCACAAACGGTTGCGCCGGCGGCGCAACGGGCGCAGTGGCGAGGAATGCGGTAGCCCGGCCGTATTACTATGCAGACAAGGGGAAAGGGAGTAGTGTATCTTTCCCGCAATATGATGTGCAGAATGTGCAAAGAATAAGGTGGATATGACCGACGTAACAACTTCATTCCCACGCCCGAACGACGAGCAGACCACAGTGCTGCGTCCCGTGGGTTTTGACGGCATGCCGAGGACTACCGCCGATACGGATGCGGCCGATACCCGTAAGCGCAGGTCCCGTATGACCCATGCGAAGCGCCGCAACAGGACCGGACTCGTGGTGCTCTTCGCCGTGCTCGCGGTGCTGCTCGCCGCGCTTATCGCCTACTTCTTCATCGGCCGCTGGTACTTCCAGGACAAGGCCGCGCCCGGCGTGCATCTGGGCAACGTGTCCGTGATGGGACAGACCAAGGACGAGCTCACCGACACCGTCAACCAGCAGGTGAAGAACACGGTGGTGAGCTTCACTGCGGACGGCAAGACCGCCAAGGCCTCCCTGAGCGATCTGGGTGTGTCCGTGGACACGTCCAAGACGGTGGACGCCCTGCTCAACGCCAAGACCGGTGATTTCGCCAAGCTCAACATCTTCGACCAGCCGCATGTGGCGCTTGCCGCCAGCACGGACAACGCCACGGCCGAACAGTACGTGACCGATGGTCTGGTGGACGAGGCCGACCGCGTGCAGCTGACCTCCGTGAGCTACAACAAGGGCTCCCAGCAGTTCGAAGTCGTCGCCGGCAAGGATGGCAAGCAGCCGAACACGCAGACCATCACCGCCGCCGTGAAGCAGACGGTCGCCAACCCGGGCGAGCACACCACGGTCGCCGTGAAGCTGGAGACCGGCAAGGACGTCGTTGACCCGGCCGCGGCCCAGCAGGTCAGCGATGACGCCAACGCGCGTCTGGGCCTGACCATCAACCTCGGCAACACGAAGGACCGGAACATTACCATCCCGGCCGAGCAGATCGCCACGTTCCTCAAGCCGACCACCAATGTCAAGACGGGCGAGATCAGCCTCAAGGTGGACGATAAGGCCATCAGCACATACGTCGCCAGCGCCGACGTGGTCAAGGAACTGACCGAGGAGAAGGTGACCCGCGAGGTGTACATCGCGCCGAAGTCCGAGGGCGGCCAGCGCATCGGCGCCGACAAGACCCTGGGCCAGGACGGTGTGGAGGTGACCGGCGTGGGCGATGCCCCCGCGCAGATCGCCAAGGCCCTGGAGCAGAACCAGCCGGTCGATACGGCCGTGGCGGTGAAGGACACCCCGTATGACGTCAAGGAGGTCGAGGTCCCCCACAACTTCGACGTGGCCAATGGCGATCCGTGGGTGCATGTGAATCTGACGAACCAGACTGCCACCGCCTACCGCGGCACCACGCCGGTCGCCACGTTCAACATCGCCTCCGGCCAGTACACGGCCGACGGTTCGCGGCTGTCCGCCACCGGAACGTTCTACGTGTACCTGAAATACGAATCCCAGACGATGAGCGGCCCCGGCTACTCCCAGTCCGGCACCCCGTGGGTGTCCTACTACAACGGCAGCGAGGCGTTGCATGGCGTGCCCGTGTACATGTGGGGCGAGCACCCGATTTACGTCCAGCAGGGCATCCCAGGCTCCCACGGCTGCATCAACATGCAGGTGGCCGACGCCAAGTGGATGTACGACTTCGCACCGCTCGGCACCCGTGTGGTGGTCGATGGCACCACCCCGTCCTCCGGCGAGCCGTTGCGCGCCGCCGGCCTGGATGCCACCACGTACACCGGCGCGTGATGCAATAACAGCAACCGCACAGGTCATCGTAAAAGGAATCCCGGCACCTCATCGGTGTCGGGATTCTTCGTATTCAGGAACCGTATGCGAACCTGTGCGGAACGCTCGCCCGCATCCGCCACGGCATCAGATCCACTCGAGCGCCTGCTGCAGGTCGGCGATGAGGTCGTCGGCGTTCTCGATGCCGACCGAGATGCGCACCAGGTTCGCGGGCACCTGCAGCGTGGTACCGGCCACGGAGGCATGGGTCATGGCGGCGGGCACCTCGATGAGGCTTTCCACGCCACCCAGCGATTCGGCCAGCGTGAAGATCTGCGTGTGGTCCACGAAACGCTTGGCCGCCTCGCCGCCGGCAGCAAGCTGCACGGAGACGATGCCGCCGAAGCCGCCGTGCATCTGTCGGGCGGCGATCTCATGGCCCGGGTGGGATTCAAGGCCCGGGTACCAGACGCGCTCGATCACATCGGAGGGCTGGGATTCCAGCCATTGCGCCACCTTGAGCGCGTTGGCGCTGTGACGCTTGACGCGCAGGTCCAGGGTCTTGAGTCCGCGGATGTCCAGCCAGGAATCGAACGGGGAGGGCACCGCACCGGCCGCGTTCTGCAGGAACGCCACCTTCTCGCGAATCTCCTCGTCGTTCAGGACCACGGCGCCGCCGACCACGTCGGAGTGGCCGCCGATGTACTTGGTGGTGGAGTAGACCACCACATCCGCACCGTCCGCGAGCGGGTGCTGCAGGGCCGGCGAGGCGAAGGTGTTGTCCACCACGACCTTCGTGCCGTACTTGTGCGCCACCTCGGCGGTGGCGGCAATGTCGGTGATGTTGAGCAGCGGGTTGGAGGGGGTCTCCACCCACACGTACTTGTACGGCTTGGCGGCGAGCGCCGCCTCCACGGCCGCCGTGTCGGTGATGTCCACCACGTCGAGGCCCACGCCCCACGGCACGAACACCTTGGCCAGCAGACGGTAGGTGCCGCCGTACACGTCGTTGCCGAGCAGGATATTGTCTCCCGGCAGGATGGTGGAACGCAGCAGCACGTCGATGGCGGCGAGGCCGGAGGCGAAGCTCAGCGCGTACTTGGCGCCCTCGACGGCCGCGAGCTGCTCGTCGAAGCTGGTGCGCGTGGGGTTGATGGAACGCGAGTAGTCATGTCCGCCCCTGAGGCCCAGCACGCCGTCCTGCTTGAACGTGGAGGTGGCGAAGATCGGGATCACGACGGCGCCGGTCGTGGGATCCGGCTCCTGACCGGCGTGGATGGCACGGGTGGCGAGGGCGGTATCGGCGAACTTGGCGTTGTATTCAGCGGACATGATGGTGGTTCCTTTCGGTGTGTTCGTATTCGAGGGTAATTCAGGGATGGATGATGGACTGATGACGGATGGGCGTGTTGGCGTCAGCGGGTATCAGTGTTATTGATGACCGGTTATGGGTTATGGGAGGGACCGGTCAGGCCAAATACTGCGCGGCGAGCGACGGCTTGGCGGTCCGGTCTACGATGTCGCCGTATCCGTTGGCGCGCATCCAGTCGTCGTTGAAGATCTTCTCGAGGTAGCTGCGGCCCGAATCGGGGGCCAGGACCACCACGATCTGGTTCTCGTCCAGATCGTTGGCGAGCGCGTACTTGATGGCGCTGGCCACGGCCATGCCGGACGAGCCGCCGACCAGCAGCGCCTCCTCGCCCGCGAGCCTGCGGGTCATCTCGAAGGCCTCGGCGTCATTGACCTTGACGATGTCGTCGGTGATGTTGCGGTCGAAGGCCTTGGGATAGAAGTCCTCCCCCACGCCCTCGATGTCGTACTGGTGGACCTCGGCGAGCGAGTCGGCTGAGTAGATGGAGCCCTCCGGGTCCGAGCCGATCACCTTGACCGCGCCGTTCGACGCCTCCTTCAGGTACTTGCCGGTGCCGGAGATCGTGCCGCCGGTGCCGATGCCCGCCACGAAGTGCGTGACCTTGTGGTCGGTGGCCTCCCAGATCTCCGGGCCGGTGGTGTAGTAGTGGCTTTCCGGGCCGTTCGGGTTGTCGTACTGGTTCGGACGGAAGCCGCCGGGAATCTCGTTGGCGAGGCGTTCGGCCACCTGATAGTAGGAGCGCGGGTCGTCCGGGCCGGCGTCGGTGGGGGTCACGATGACTTCGGCGCCGTACGCGCGCAGCACCGCACGCTTGGATTCGGAAACCTTGTCCGGCAGGGTGAAAATCGTGCGGTAGCCGCGCTGCTGGGCCACGAGCGCCAGTCCGACGCCGGTGTTGCCGGACGTGGGCTCGACGATCACGCCGCCGGGCTTCAACTGTCCGGACTTCTCGGCGGCGTCGATGATGCGCTCGGCGATGCGGTCCTTGGAGGAGCCGCCGGGGTTGAAGTATTCGACCTTGACGGCGATGGTGGCCTTGACGCCGAGCGACTGCGGGATGTGATTGAGCTTGACGAGCGGGGTGTTGCCGATGAGTTCCGCGAGGCTGTTGTGGATGGTCATGATGGAGGTCCTTTGCTGTACGGGGTGATTGGTTTCGACTGATTGTCCATGCTGACTGTCGTGAACCGACGTCCCCGGCGAGCGGAGGAGCGATGATGACCGTTGATTGAGATTCGTGTGGGATTCGTTGGGCTGCCAAGGATGATTGCCGCGCGGCGTTCGCCGTTTCACCGTTTTGCCCGGTGGTGGTTCCCATCCGTTGTGCGTGCGTCTCGACCGATGCGCCATAATACGCCATGGCTTCGGGTACGGAACACTTCCATACCGTGATTCATCGGAGACAACTGCGGCGACCGCCGCGATTCGAATGCTCTATCTCAAGTTATGCGTCACTGACCGCTCGCCCTGGGGCGTCGGTTAGCGACAACAACATGAGATGAACTGCATGCTTCATAGCGTAGCACAGCCCACGACCTCCGCGTGTCGCCCCGGGCGCACCGGCGGCCCGGTCACGCCGCCCGGTCACGAACCCGGTACTCTCGACGCATGGCCAATATCGTGACGGAACATGACGCCGGCGGCGATGAGCGCACCGTTTATAGCGACGCGGCGGCGATGAGTTGCCGGGTGTAGTCGGACTGAGGGTCTCCGAGCACAGCCGCCGTAGGTCCGGACTCGACCACGCGGCCTTCATTCAGCACGACGATGCGGTCGGCGATATGCTGCACCACGCCCAGATCATGGGAGACCATGATGATGGCAGGACGAATCGGCTGGCCGGTGGCAGGGTCAAGGACTCGGGAGCCCTCACCGGAGAGAATCGACTGGAAGGTCTCGAGAATCCGGACGCGGGCGGCCACGTCGATGGCGCTCATCGGCTCGTCGGCGAGAATCACACGCGGCTCGTTGACGATGGCGCGGGCGATGGCGACGCGCTGGGCCTGCCCGCCGGACAGGTCGCACGGGTAGCGGCCAAGGAACATGCGCGGGTCGAGTCCCACGCGGGCCAGCGCCTGCACGGTCTTGCCCTCCACCTCGTCGGCCGCGAAGCCAAGCGCGCGCCGACGCAACCACAACGGTTCGGACACCGACCGCTCGACCGTCCAACGCGGGTCAAGCGAACCGTACGGGTCCTGGAACACGATGGACGACTCGGCACGCAAGGCCTTCATCCCGGCCGAGCCCCGGCTCACCTCGGCACCGCGATACACGATGGTCCCGGAGTCTGCGGCGGCCAGACCAAGCAAGATGCGGGTGAACGTGGTCTTGCCCGACCCGGATGCGCCAATCACCGCAAGGCACTCCCCCGGTTGCACGTCGGCGGAGACATCGAACAGCACCTGTCGGCGCGGGGCACGGCCGAATCCCGACAGGCCGCGATGCATGTCGCGGGCCGCGAACGAAGCGTTGATGCTGCGCGCGGTGAGCAGGGGCGGCTCTGCGCCGGCACCGGTATCGGTATCAACATCAGCATCGGCAGTGTGCGGCATGGAATCCGATTCCCTTTCGGAGCCGGAAGCCCGGCCGTCGTCCGTCCGTTGGCCCCGAAGGATCCGGGATGGCGGACGTACCAAGGATGCCGAGGACGCCAGAGGCGTCCGGGCCGCATCGTCTCCGGTCTCGCGCCCAAGACGCTTCTCCCGGTCGGAGGACAAAGTCGTCTGCGTCATCGAACCCCCTTCCCGATGCCGGCATGCAACGTCAGGTTGCGTGCTGCGGAGACCAACCGTCGCGTCTCGACGGTCTTCGGCGCGGCGAGCAGGTCGGCCGTATTCCCCGACTCCACAATACGTCCGGCGTCCAACACATAGCATCGGGACGTGGCGCGGGCGAGCACCGAGAAATCATGGGTGATGAATAGCAAGGACGCACCCGCGCCGTCCACGAGCGAGGTCAGCAAATCCACTATCTGGCGCTGCGTGATGGAGTCAAGCGCCGTGGTCGGCTCGTCGGCGATGATGAGGCGCGGCGAGGTGACGAGCGCCGTAGCGATGCCGACGCGCTGCTGCTGTCCGCCGGACAGCTCATGCGGGTATTTGCCGGCCGTCTCCCCCGGTAGCCCGACCTTGTCGAGCATGGCCGCCACGCGTTCGGCCCGTTCGGCCTTGCTGAGGTCGTAGTGCAGCCGCAACGGCAGTGCGATCTGCTGTCCCACGGTCATCACCGGGTTGAGCGATGCGGCCGGATTCTGGAACACCGTGCCCACGTATCGGCCACGAAGGTCGGCGAGTGTGCGTTCCGACGCTCCGATTACCTCGGTGCCGCCCAGCGTTATCGAACCTGACGCCGTCGCGCTCTGCGGCAGCAGTCCCAGTATGGCCTTGGAAATCATCGACTTGCCGGAGCCGGAGGAGCCGATGAGCCCCACCCGCTCGCCGTCGGCGATGCTCAGATCCACGTCGGAGACGATCACGCGACCGCCGATGGCGACGCCAAGTCCACGGATGTCAACGCTCACCGTGCGCTCCTTCCGGTCATGACCGCAGTATCCGGCACATCCTCGGCACGTCTCTGTGCCGTATCGGCCTCGTCATTGTCAATGCCATCGGCATCGCCGTCGCCGTCATCGCCGTGCCCGGCGGGTACCACAGCGCCCGCCTGCCGCAGCCGCAGCGCAGGGTTGGACACCGGGTCGATGGCGTCGCGCAGCACGTCACCGAACACGTTCAACGCCACGACAACCAGCGTGACGATCAGACCCGGCCACAGCACGGTAAGAGGAAATACATTGATGAGCTTGACCGAGGTGGCCAGCGAATGCCCCCAGCTCGGCACGCCGGAGGGCACGCCGATGCCGAGGTAGGTCAGGCCCGATTCGGCAAGCACCGCCGTGCCAGCCGACAGCGAGAGCTGCACGGCCAGCACCGGAAGGATGTTGGGGATGATGTGGCTGGTCAGCACCCGCCAGCCGCTCGCGCCATTGGACCGCGCCGATTCCACGTAGGACGAGCGGGCGGCCAGCACTGCGGCGGGCCGGGCCACACGCGCCAGATTGAGTCCGTACCCGAATCCGCAGGCGATGACGATCACGGTGACCGACGCGCCGAGCGGCACCGCCAGAATCAGCGCCACGAGCACCGTGGGGATGGAGATCAGCGCATCGACCGCCACAACGGTGGCATTGGAAAGCGCGGCGTGGCGGGCCACCATCGCGGCGACCAGCGCAAGCCCCCATACGGCGGAGAGCGCGACGGTAAGCAGCACGATGAGCAGATTGGTACGAGAGCCGGCCATGAGCCAGCTGAACACGTCCGAGCCGGTGCCGTCGGTGCCGAGCCAGTGGTCGGCGGACGGCTTGGCCCAGACGTGGTAGCCGTCGGTGGCCCACAGGGATTGCGGCGTCCAGACGAGCGAGATCGCGGCGACCAGCACCCACAATGCCAGCACAATCAGCGCGAATCGGCCTTCGCCGCGGCGCCACATGGACTTGAAGATGATGACCGGTGTGGAGGGGGCAGTCGGCGAAACGGTCATGCGTTCACCTCCGAAAGGTTTGCGGCGGTTTTCAACCGGGGGTCGAGAAGACGGTGGAGCACGTCCACCACGAGACCAATGGCGAGGAAGAACGCGGCGAGCAGGAACAGCTCGCTCTGCACGGCGATGAGGTCGCGATTGCCGACGTCCGTGACGAGCCCATTGCCGATGCCGGGCAGGGCGAACAGGTTCTCGATAACCATCACGCCGGTGATCATCGAAGCGAACGTGAGGCCGATTACCGAGACCAGCTGCGGGGTGGCGAGCCGCAGTCCCACGCGCAGCACGGCCTGGGGCCGGGTCATGCCGCAGGAGCGGGCCATGTCGATGTAGCCGGAGCCGGCCAGATCGCCCAATGCGGCACGGGTGTAGCGCATCAGGGATGCGCCGACGATGATGCCGACCGTGAGCGCTGGCAGTATCAGCGACAGCAACGCCTTGCCCGGCGCGGCCCAGCCGTCGAGCGGGAACCCCTGCGAGGGCAGTATGCCAATCAGGCCCACGCCCCGTCCGAACAGCAGGATGAGCAGCATGCCGCCCCACAGGGCGGGCACGGCGCCGCCGACGATGGCCAGCATGTGGAACATGCCGCGCACCCGGGGCGAACGGGCCAGCACGGCCGCGCAGCCCAACGGCAGCCCGATGGCGAGCGCGACAAGCAGCCCCGCGATGATGAGCGGGAAGGTGATGGAGGCCCGCGCGGCGACCAACGCGGTCACGGAGCGGCCGGTCAGGATCGACGTACCGAAGTCGCCGCGGACGAGCGCGCCCATCCAGTCGAGGTATTGTGCCGTCAACGGACGGTTCAGGCCCAGTTGCTCGCGCAATTGGGCCGCCTTCTCGGGCGGGGCGTTCACGCCAGCCATGATGGAGGCCACGTCGCCGGGCAGGATGCGCAGCGCCGCGAATACCACGACGGACAGGCCGAACAACGCCGCCGCGAACAGCAGCAGTCGGCGGACGACGAATCGCATCGCCGGTCTCCTTTCCTTGGCACTCGGATGATTTCGGAGATCTTCTCAGTTACCTATGATGACGGCTCCCCTCAGTCGCTTCGCGACAGCTCCACTCGGAGAGGGGAGCCGACCGGAGCCATTCGGGTTCGAATACTGGGTGGGAGACGGCTTCCCTCAGGGAGAGGGGAGCCGAGGTTTTCGCGAGCCGCGGTTACTTGGTGTACGTCACGTTGTACAGCGGCAGCACCGTCTGGTTGAGGTCGAAGGGGAAGCCCTCGACGCCCTTGGCCGTGACGGTGGTGATGCGGTAGTTGAACAGCCAGTCGGCCGGGGCGTCCTCGGAGACGAGCTTGGCGGCCTCGGCGAACTTGGCGTCGCGCTCCTGGTCCGAGGTGGCGGCCACGCCTTCGGCGTACAGCTTCTGCACGTCCTTGTTGTCGTAGCCGAAGTAGTACGTCGGGTCGGCCCAGCTGGCGAAGTCGTGGCTCTCGTTGTGGTCCACCAGCGAGATGTCGAAATCGTGGTTGGTGTACACGTCCTGCAGCCATGTGGAGAACTCCACCACGTTGACCTTGAGGTCGATGCCGATGGGCTTCAGCTGCGAGCGCAGCTGGTCGCCGAGCTCGGTGCCGTAGATATTGGCGTAGGTGAGGGTCAGCGCGAGCGGCTTGTCGGCCGAATATCCGGCCTCGGCCATCAGCGACTTGGCCTTGTCCTGATCGTAGGGGTACAGGCCGGTCAGGTCCTCGTACCCGGGGTCGAGTGACGGGATCGGGCCGCCCAAGGCCTTGTCCGCTCCACCGCGGGAGGCAATGATCTCCTCGTGGTTGATGGCGTAGCGGATGGCCTGACGCACACGCTTGTCGGCGAGCTTGGAGCCGGCCGCGTTGTTGAAGGCGAGCACGAACTTGTCGGTGCCGTTGCCGGCCTTGACCGTGTAGTTGTCGGTGTCGGAGACGAACGGTCCGGCCAGCGTCTCGGTGATCGGCGCGAGCACCTGCACGTCGCCGGACTTCAGGGCGTTGACCGCGGCGTTGTCGTCGGCCAGGTACTTGACCACCACAGTGGGCGTCTTGGCCTTGTGGTCGCCCCAGTACTTGCCGTTGGCCTTGAGCGTGATCGAGCTGTTCTCCACGAACTTGGCGACCGTGTACGGGCCGGAGCCGATGGCCTGGGTCTTGAGGTCGTACGTGGCGTCCTTGTCGAACACGAGTCCGGCGCGGCCGGTCAGGATCCACAGCAGATTCGAGTTCGGGGTCTTCAGCGTGATGACGACGGTGTCGGCGTCCTTGGCCTCCACCTTGCTCACGGCGGCGAGCGCATCGGCATCGTGGTACTGCTTGGCGATGAGCTCGTTGATCGACCATGCCACGTCCTCGGCGTCAAGCGTGTCGCCATTGGAGAAGGTCATGTTCTTGTTGAGATGGAAGGTGTAGGTCAGGCCGTCCTTGGATTCGTCCCAGCTGGAGGCGATGGCGGGAACCACCTGGTTCTTCTCGTCTCGCGCCACCAAGCCCTCGTACACGTTGCCGATGAGCACCTGATCGAGTGCGGAGCCCGCGGTGTTGCGGATGTCGAGGTTGGTGGGGGTGAGTTTGAGGCCGATGGTCACGGTGTCGGCGGTCTTCGATGCGGATGCCGTGGTCTGGGAGTCGCTCTTGTCGTCCTTCGCGTACGCGAAGGTGATGCCGACCACGACGGCCACCGCCACGATCACGGCGATCAGCGAAATCAGCCACCACTTGGGGCCGTTCTTCTTCGGCTGCTTCGCGCGCGAGGCCAGGCTTGCGTCGGTGGTCGCGGCGGTTGCCGTGTTTGCCGTTTTTGCGGAGGTCGCGGCGCTCTCCGCTGCCGCCGCAGTGTTCTCGGTTGCGCCGCTACCAGCGTGCGCACCGTTGTTCCGGGACATGTCTTGAGACATGGTGTTTCCTCTTACCTGTTCTGTTATGTGTGATTATCGATATATCGGTTGGCCGCCCACGCCGGGTCGTCCACCGGCCCCCATCATAGACGCGGGGCCGTAATTCACGAGCATCGGTTTCTTTTTGGTAGGTTCGTCGTTTCTTAGGTAGGTTCCACCCGTGGCTTGGCGTCGCAATCGTGCGTTTTCCGGCCTCTGGGCAGAGGCGCACCTGCCAAAAGAACGACGAACCTACCAAAAGAAATGGGCTACCGCAGCTGCAACGGGTAGGATTGCCTCTTGAAATCCATCTCAACGCTGGAGGGTTATCATGCTGGTCGCCGTCGATATCGGCAATACGAACATCGTGCTCGGTTTTTTGGATGAGGGCCGCATGGCCGGCACCTACCGCATCACCACCAAGGCGAATCACACGTCGGACGAATACGGGCTGTTCCTCACCGAATTCCTGCGAATGAGCGGCTTCGCGCCCGCGGATGTGGACGACGTGGTCATCTGCTCGGTGGTGCCGAAGGTCATGCATTCCTTCCGGGCGTCGATCATCAAGTTCTTCGACATCGATCCGATGGTGGTGGGACCGGGCATCAGGACCGGAATGAACGTGCGCGTGGACGACCCGAAGTCGCTGGGCGCGGACATCCTGGCCGATTGCGCCGGCGCGTACTACGAGTACGGCGGTCCGGTGCTGGTGGCCGATTTCGGTACGGCCACCACGTTCACGCATGTGAGCGACAAGGGCGTGATCGACGCCGGGGTGATCACCACCGGCATCCGCACGGGAGCGGCGGCGCTGTGGGGCGACACGGCCCAGCTTCCCGAAGTGGAGATCACCCGACCGGATACGATTCTCGGCACGAACACCAAAACCTGCATGCAGGCCGGCCTGTACTACACGTTCCTGGGAGGCGTGGAGCGCACGATACTGCAATTCCGCAAGGAGCTCGGCGACGAGGATTTCCAGGTCATCGCCACGGGCGGATTGGGCCGTGTGTTCGAAAACGACACAGAACTCATCGACGTGTACGACCCGGACCTCATCTTCAAGGGCATGGCGCACATCTACGCCCGCAACGCGCAGTGACGCCGCGCCGAGGCCGGTGACGGCGAGGGAAGACGCCGCCCCGATGCGCACGGCGCCACTTGCCCTGTGGCGTCCGTTGGTAACGTCGCAGGGCCGGCAAACCGCCGGACGCAGCCGGCTCCCCACAGCATCACCACCGGACGCGGATGCCGCGGAATCGCCACGGAATCGCCGCGGAATCGCCACCGGATTCCAGCAAAACGGCGCTATTGGATTGTGAAGCCCTGATTGAAGCCGTATTCCTTGAGGTCCTTCTCCCAATTGGCCAACCCGTCGGCGAGCGAGACCTTCCTGCCGGGGTCGGCGAGCGGCTGCAGCGGGTTGCCGTCGTCATCGGTCTGTCCGAGTTCGATGGCGGCCTGCCGTCGCGCATACGCCTGGAAGCTGGACGTCCAGCGGTAGGCCTTGCCCACCGTTGACTTGAAGTCGTTGCGCGCATACACCTCGAACGGCAGGTACTGGTATCCCACCGACACGTCCTCTGCGGCCTCGGACAGCACCCGGTTGAACTTCTGGCCGCCGAAGTACGGGATTTCGATGCCGCTGTCGTTGGTCACCGTGGTCTTGTCGAGGAAGCTCTGCGAGTTGAGCGTGGTGTAGTCGGCCGGGAAGGCGCCACCGGCCACGCGGGTGGCGATGCCCTGCGCGTCATGGGTCACGAAGTCCACGAAGCGGTAGGCGGCGTCGGGCTTGCGCGTCAACTGGAGCACGGCGAGCGCCGACCCGCCGCTTTCCGCATTGGTCGGCTGTCCGTCATAGGTGGGCATGGTGGTGACGCGCCACAGACCCGCCGCCCCCGGCACGTTCGACAGCAGCAGCGACGGCATCCAGGCGCCGGAGAACACGGAGGCGATGGTGCCGGTGCCCACGCGCCGCTTCCATCGCTCCGACCATGTGGCCGAGGTGGTGTCGATGAGGCCCTCGTCGATCATCTTCTGCCAGAATTCAGTGAACCGTTGCGTGCCCTGATCATGCTCGAGATCGATGGTGACGGTCTTGCCGTCGATGGAGGTGTGGAAGGGCTGTCCGCCGGCGAGCCAGACCATGGCGTCGTAGAAGCTGCCGTCGCCGGCATCGGCGGCGATGTAGGCGTCGATGGCCTTGAGCTTCTTGGCGGCCTCGTAGTAGTCGTCCCACGTCTTGATCTGTGTGGCGTCCACACCGGCCTGCCGGAACACGTCCTCGTTGTAGAAGAAGCCCATCGGGCCGGAATCCATCGGCAGGCCGTACACCCGACCGGCCAGCTGCACAGACGACCATGTGCCGAGGGTGAAGAAGTTCGCGTAATCGGCGCTGGTGCGGTCGGTCAGGTCGAGCAGCTGCCCCGAGACGGCGTACTGCTGGAGCGCATAGTATTCGATCTGCGCCACGTCCGGGGTACCGTAGCCGTCCTGGATGGCGGTGTTGAGGTTGTCGTAGCCGGAGATGTCGGTCCATTCGACGCGGATGTCCGGATTGGCCTTTTCGAATTGCTGGATGACCTTGCCCATGCTCGGCTCCCAGCTCCACACGCTGATGACCGTGCGGTTGTCCTGCGTGGCCTGTCCGCAGGAGGCGAGGGATACGGTCAGGATGGCCGCCACCGCGGCGGTCGCCATGTGTCTGATTCGTCGTCCGGTCGTACGCATGGTGACGAGTCTACTATCCGCCGGGTATGGCGAAGCTCACGCCGAAACGGCGGAACCCCGCCCGCACCAGTCGTGCGAACGGGGTTCCTGTGATGGGGATCGGGACCGGGGACAATCGGTCCCGCATCACCCGGTGATTGACTCGGTCATCGGGCCAGCGGCTTACTTGACGGTGAAGCCCTGATCCTTGCCGTAGTCCTGCAGGGCCTTCTGCCAAGCGGCCACACCGTCGGACAGCTTCTGGTCGCCGGTGTAGGACTTGCCGAGGTAGTCGCCGAAGACCGTGCGGGCCTTCACCTCGAAGGGCAGGAACTGGTAGTCGGAGGACACGTTCTCAGCGGCCTGAGCGAGGACCTCGTTGTACTTCTGACCACCGAAGTAGTCCACATCCTCACCATCGGAGTTCTTGACGGTGGTGGCGTTCTTGAAGGAGTCGGACTCCATGGAGGCCTTGTCGGCCGGGAAGGCGCCGCCGGCCACACGGGTGGCCACGCCGTCGCCGTGGTTCGCGTACTCGATGAACTTGTACGCGGCATCGGCCTTCTTGGAGGAGGCGAGCACGGCCAGCGAGGAGCCGCCGTTCTCGGAGTTGGTGGCGGAACCGTCGGCGGTCGGCATCTGGGTCACGCGCCACTTGCCGGCGCCGGCCGGGGCGGAGTTGGCGAGGTTGGCCGGCATCCAAGCGCCGGTGAACAGGGAGGCGATGGTGCCGTCGGCCATGCCCTTGAACCAGTCCTCGGACCAGCCGGCGGTCTTGGTGTCGAGCAGGCCCTCATCGAGCAGCTTCTGCCAGAAGTCGGTGAAGGTCTTGACCTTCTCGTCGCCGGTGAGGTTGATGGTGACCTCGGAGCCGTCGGAGGAGGTGGTGAACGGCTTGGCGCCGGCCAGCCAGGTCATCGAGTCGAAGAAGCCGGCGTCACCGGTGTCGGAGGTGATGTAGTAGTTGTCGCCGAGGGCGTGGATCTTCTTGGCGGCCTCGTAGTAGTCGTCCCAGGTCTTGATGGACTCGGCGTCAACGCCGGCCTTGTCGAAGACCTCCTTGTCGTAGAAGAAGGCCATCGGGCCGGAATCCATCGGCAGGCCGTACACCTTGCCGGCGAACTGCACGGAAGCCCACGGGCCGGGGGTGTAGAAGTCCTCGTAGCCGGAGGTCTTGTCGGTGATGTCGAGCAGGTTGCCCTTGATGGCGTACTGCGGGATGGCGTAGTACTCGACCTGAGCGACGTCCGGTGCGCCGGAGCCGGCCTCGATGGCGTTGTCCAGCTGGGTGTATTCCTTGGTGTTGGTACCGACGTTCTTGAGGTCGACCTTGATGCCGGTCTCCTTCTCGAAGTCCTTGGCGACTTGGGTCAGCGTGGGCTCCCAAGCCCACACGGTGATCTCCTGCACATCCTTCTCCTGTGCAGGCTGGCTGCTGTTGGAGCCGCTATCGGAACCGCAGGCGGCGACGGAAACCAGCATGGCGACGGCGCCGGTGAGCGCGACGGCCTTCTTGGCGTTGGTGAACTTCATCGTTCTGTTCTCCTTCCTCGAATCGTCCAGAACGATTCAAACTTATTATGTCGCTCGTAACCATTGCCATATATCGGGGATTACTACTAGGGTTTCCTCGACTTTGAGAACCAGCCCTCTCCGGCTGATTTCATTGGTATGGTTGCGATAACATCTTCTAGTATACACACCGTCTCAAAGAATGCAACCGAAGACACCGGGCGTGTTATCGCAAACACTCGTATCATTCGGCCGGACCGCATCACACCGGAAGGCGGATTGCGCGGAACCGCTCCATCACCCTGAATGTGCGTCCCCCGCCACCCTGTCAAGCCCTGTTACACCAGAATTGACATGGATTAATCCGTTCAGGTTTAGGTTGGGTTGCTTTCTCAGGGAAATCAACCCAACTGTCTCTCCATGTATGTCAAAGTTGGTTTAACAGAGCCAACAAAAATGCACGCCTCCCAACAACAAAGGGGTGGGTTCCGATGGAAATGACCTTCCGTCGGAACCCACCCCTTCAGACCCCTGCGCCCGCGATGCATGCAGTCGCGAGGCAGACCTACAGCTTCACCACCAGCACACCGTTCGGCTGGATGGCAGCCGTATGCTCGGATTCGTTGACCTGCGCGAGTGAGGCGACCAGCGGCTCGCCTTCGACGTCGGCCACGGCCACCTCGTGCGTGCGGTTGAACAGGAACACGAAGTGGTTCTCGCCGGTCTCGTCCGTGCGTTCGACGCGCAGCACCTCGCCGCGGTCGTCACCGGAGGGCGTCTCGATGCCGAGCTCCCCGAGCAGTGCGGGCAGGCTCTGGGCCAGACCCTCACGGCCGAGTCGTGCGCCGATGTACGCGGCCTTGCCGTCACCGAAGTCGTTGACGGTGATGGCGGGAGCTCCGTTGAGACCGGTCCACTTGTCCGCCTTGAACTGGGCGACCACATGCGCGGAATCCGCCACGGAGGTGATCACGTCGGCGAAGTCATGCGCAACGGCGCCATTCGTAAGCTCGAGGTGGTCCACGGCACCGGGGAAGTCATCGCCCAGCGGGGCGAACTCCTCGACGCGCACGCCCACCACGTCGCGGATGGAGCCGGGGTAACCGCCCAGCCAGACGTGGTCCTTCTCATCCACCAGACCGGTGTAGTAGGTGGCGAACAGCTTGCCGCCGTTGGCCACATAGTCGCGCACACGCCGCGAGGTCTCCTCGGAGAGGATGGTCAGGCTCGGCAGCACGACGGCCTCATACTGGTCCCAGTCCCCGCGCACCGGCACCACGTCGGCGGTCAGGCCGTTGTCCGCCAACGCACGGAACCACGCGAGCGGCTCGGTCCAATGGCGTACCTCCTGGGTGGGCGTGGCGGTGTGCTCCGTGGCCCACTGGGACTCGTAGTCGAAGACGACGGCGACCTTGGACTTGACCAGCTTGGTACCAAGCAGTCCCTCGTCGGCGAGCTTGCCGAGGTCGGCACCCAGCTCGCACACGTCGCGGAAGATCTGGGAGTCAGCGCCCGCGTGCGGCACCATCGAGGAGTGCCACTTCTCGGCGCCGGCCTTGGACTGTCGCCACTGGAAGTAGCAGATGGCATCGGCGCCCATGGCCAGATGCGCGAGGGAGTCGCGCACCAGTTCACCCGGCTCGTTGCGATAGTTGATCGGACGCCAGTTCACGGCGGACGTCGAATGCTCCATGAGGAACCACGGGTTCTTGCGGGCGATGCCGTCGGTGAGGGATGCGGAGTAGGCCAGCTCGTCGAAGTGGGCCTCGCCGGGCGTGAAGTAGTGGTCGTTGGACACGAAGTCCACGTCGTAGCCCCACTTGTCGTAGTCGAGACCGGTGCCGCCGGCGGAGACCATGAAGTTGGTGGTCTGCGGCTTGGGAGCGATCTCGAGCAGCGTATCGCGTTCGGCGCGGTAGAAGTCAAGCAGCGCGTCGGAGCTGAAGCGCTTCCAGTCGAGCAGCTTGCCCGGGTTCATGAAGTTGCCGTCGCCGATGAAGCGCGGCGGGATGATCTCGGAGAAGTTGTTCATGCGCTGCGCCCAGAAGGCGGTGCCCCAGGCATCGTTCACGGCGTCGATGGTGCCGTACTTCTTCTCGCACCACTTCTGGAAGGCGCGCTCGGCGTCTTCGGAGTAGTCGAAGCGGTTGTGGCAGCCGTACTCGTTGCTCACATGCCAGGCCACCACATACGGGTTGTCCTTGTAATGCTCGGCCATCTTGCGGCACAGCTTGAGCGCGTACTCGAGGAAGACCGGGCTGGTGGCACGCCAGTGCTGGCGGGCGCCGGGATGGCAGACGTCGCCGCGGTAATCCACCCAGAGAATCTCGGGATGGGCCTGGGTAAGCCACATCGGCGGCGAGGCGGTGCCGGAGGCGAGGTCTACGGCGATGCCGGCCTTGCCGAGCTTGTCGATGACGCGGTCGAGCCAGTCGAAGTCGTAGACGCCCTCCTCGGGCTCAAGCTTGGCCCAGGAGAAGATGGCGACGGAGACCAGATTGACCCCGGCCTTTCTCATGAGTTCGATATCCTCGTCCCAGACCTCTTCGGGCCACTGGTCGGGGTTGTAATCGCCGCCGTACCAGATGCGGGGCTTCTGCCCGTCAAGTGGCTGCGGCCACTGGAATGTCCTGTGTTCGCTCATTGGTATCGTAATTCCTTTGCCTCGTTCTTGTTCTTCAATATCGTTGTTCTCATCGGCTTCGATGGAACGAAAGCCGGTGAGCCGTCGAAACGCCAGCTCACCGGCTGTGTGTTATTCATTGCCGCTCGTTCATTACCGCCGATTCGGCGGAATCTGAACGATGCGCAACAGCAGGAATCGCTCCATTCGCCTAGGCTCTCACTCCTTGACTGCGCCTGCGGCGAGGCCGGATTGCCAGTACTTCTGGAGCATGAGGAACGCGATCACCAGCGGGATGATCGTGATCAGCGAGCCCGTGATCACCAGGTTCTGGATCGCCTGACCACCCGCAGTGCTGGCCTGGTCCTTCCACTGGTTCAGACCGATCGTCAACGGATACCAGTCCGCGTCCTTCAGCATGATCAACGGCAGGAAGTAGTTGTTCCACGTCGCCACGATCGTGAACAACGCCGTCGTCACGATACCCGGCGCCAACAACGGGAGACTGATCGTCCAGAACGTGCGCCACTCCGACGCGCCGTCCACACGCGCCGCCTCCAACAGTTCGGTCGGCACCGCCTGATCACTGAAGATCCACATCAGGTACAAACCGAACGGGCTGATCAGCGACGGGATGATCATGGCCCACGGCGTGTTCGTCAACCCCAGCTTCGCGAACAGGAGGAACTGCGGCACCGCCAAGGCGATGCCCGGCACCGAGATAGAGCCGATGATCACCGCGAACACCGCCTTCCTGCCCGGGAAACGGAACTTCGCCAAAGCATAGCCGCCCATGATCGCCAGCAGGGTCGCGCCGCCAGCGCCCACCACCACGTACAGCAAGGTGTTGATGAGCCAACGGCCGAAGATCCCCTCCTGGTAGGTGAACACCGTCACGATGTTGTCCCACAGGGCGAACGACTTGCCGAAGCCCAGGCCGAACGTCGAGGTGAAGTCCGCCTGCGTCTTCGTCGCGTTGATCATCAGGTAGACGAACGGGAACAGGCAGTACACCGCGAAGACCGCGCACAACACCGTCATCAGGGTCGAACGGCGCGGGTTGTTCACGTTCGCGAACCCGGCCTTCGCGCTCCTCCTGCGCTCCGCCTTCTCATCGGCGGCAATCCGCTTCTGACGCTCACGCTCCGCCTTTTTCGCGGCCCGCTCCTGGGCCCTCAACTCCGCGTCCGACAGACGCGTCGCATTCGACGCCACCGCGTTGCTCATCACGCACGCTCCTTCACAATCACAGACACCATCACACCAACAACACGAACGCGCATCACTTCATCTGCTCCTTCATGCTCCGCAGCTGCACCGCATAGGCGATGGCCATCGTGATCACCGCCATCACGATCGCCAAAGCGGCCGCGTAATTGCTCTGGTTGCCACTGAAGCTCAGGTTGTACGCGTACATGTTCGGCGTGTAGTACGTCGTGATCGCATTGCCCGGCACCATGCTCTGGAGAATGCTCGGCTCGTTGAACAACTGGAACGAACCGATGATCGAGAAGATCACCGTGATCGCCAAGGAACCCTTGAGCTCCGGCAGCTTGATCGACTTCACGATCTGCCACTCCGACGCGCCGTCGATCGACGCCGCCTCATACAGGGAATGCGGGATCGTGGACAGCGAGCTGTAGAAGATCAGCATGTTGTAGCCCGTGAACTCCCACGTGTTGATGTTGCCGATCGAGGCGAGCAGCACGCTCGGGTTGAACATGTCGATGTCCGTGCCCAGGAAATCGTTCAGGGAACCCACCAGACCATACTTCGCGCCATACACGAAACCCCAAATCAGGGTCGACACCACCGCCGGCACCGCATACGGCAGGAACGTGGAGATGCGGAAGAACTTCGTCCCATGCAGCTTCATGCTGTCGATCGCCAACGCCATCGCCGCCGCCAGGAACAGCATGATCGGCACCTGCACCACCGTGAACAAAGCCACACGACCCACCGACGACCAGAACTGCTGATCACCCAGCAAGCGCGCGTAATTCTCCAACCCCACGAACCTCGTGCCACCAATCATCTGCTTCTTAAAGAAACTGATATAAACCGCGTACACGATCGGCACGATGAACACGAACACGAACACCACCGCAAAAGGCGCCATGAACTTCCAACCACGCCAATCCGCCTTATGCTTATTCACCCGCACTTGCCCCGCTTCCGCGGAACCGGCGGTGATATCGGCTGAAGACATCTCCAACCCCTCTCCTTCGAAGGTTAACCAAAAATGTTTGCGTTATCATCATAACATGATTCCAAACATTGTCCAGTCGTGTTGAATCCTGTGTTTTAGACATATCTGATACAATGGTCACGAAAACAATGATGTTATCGTTACCGTTGTCAGTACAATGACCGTTGTTGTTGATAACTGTTATAACTGTCGTCATCCAGTCAATCGGGGGTTGCAATGTCGAGGCCAGCTCAGGTATCCATGCAAGATGTGGCCAAAGAGGCCGGAGTCTCCCCGCAGACCGTCTCCCGTGTGGCCAACGGCAGCGATGCCGTCAAACCCGAAACCCGTCAGAAGGTCGAGGCCGCCATGCAGAAGCTCGGCTACCGGCCCAACTATGCGGCCCGCGCCCTGAAACGCGGACGGTTCCAGGATATCGGCGTGGTGATGTTCAACACCTCCAGCTTCGGCAACGCAAGACTCCTTGACTCCATCATCTCCAGCGCCACTGAAACCGATTACTCGGTGACCATCCAAACGATGCGGCACGGCGCGGAACGCACGCTTGCCGCAGCCATCGAACGCATGCAACTCCAGCCGGTCGACGGCGTTATCGTCATGCTCGAGGAGCGCATCTCGGACTTCGTCGGATACAGGCCCCCCAAGGAACTTCCGGTGGTGCTCATCTGCGAAGGCGCGGCGGACCACTGCCCCACCGTGGATGCCGACCAATACGGCTGCTCCACCGCCGTGGTGGACTACCTCATGAGCAAGGGGCACAAAACCGTCTATCACATCGCCGGCCCCGCAACCTCGCGCGCCGCCGAAAGCCGCGCCCGTGGATGGCGCGAAGCGCTGGAGCAGATGGGCGCGCCGGTGCCTGCCATGTATATAGGCGACTGGTGTGCCGACTCCGGTTACCAGGCCGGCGTGGCGCTGGCGCACGACCCGAATTGCACGGCCATCTACGCCGCCAACGATCAGATGGCGTACGGCGCGATCATGGGGCTGCAGTCCGCCGGCAAGCGTGTACCCGAAGACGTGAGCGTGGTGGGCGTGGACGATTCGCTGGTGGACATGGTCCCCCGGCTGAACCTCACCACCATGCGCATGCGGTTCGACGACATCGGCGCCGCCGCATTCTCCATGGTCCGCCGACAGTGCGAGGGCGAAAAGGTGCCGGTCGGCATCAAGACCGTGATTCCGACCGAACTCATCGAGCGCGGTTCCGTACGCGATATCAGCTGAGGGCGGGCTATCCCCCGTTCCTCGGCAAACATAAGTCAGGAACGAAGGTACATTACGTTTCGTCCCATTTCTGGATACCAAAACGGGACGAAACGTAAGTCGATGCCGTCTGAAACTTACGTTTCGTCCCGTTCATGCCGCGTGTCCCGCGTGTGCCGCTGAGTCTGTCTTCGTCCGGCTTCGTCTCATTCGAATGGATGACTGCCTCGTCCTTCTTGCAGCATCCGCCTGATGCTTCAATCCCCACCTCCCGTCCGACCCGCCCGACAGCTCATGCCTCACTCATGCTCATAGAACGGAATCGCATCGGTACGCGGCACGCGGGCATCCATCAACTTCGACCACAAGGCGCCAGGCGTCACCACATCGTCGTACGTGGCATGAACCACGGTCGTGACGCCAGCACGAAGCAGCATATCGTCACGAGTTTTTTCGTCACTCACCACCTGCTGGATGTCACGCCGCTTCGTCATGGACGGATCGACGTATTTTCGCATGCCGTCATATTCCAGGACAATCGTTCGTCCATCGTCGGTATGCCAAACGAAATCGACACGGCGGGAGTGCCATGCGTTGTCCGGATCGGTGAACTCGCGTTGCAGTTCCGGAACAGCGAACCCCGAATCAATCAACGTCGCCCGGCACAACGATTCCCCACCATTCTCACTGCGCGCATCGGCATAATGCAGCAGCCGAAACACCGGCCCGCAATCGGCACGAACGCGATCACATTCGTCGATTATCGCATCCGCATCCGTGAGCCTCCTGCGCAATGCCGAATCGAACATCCCCAATACCACTCGGAACGGGTATCGCAGCGCGCAATCGACAAGCGTTCTGGCCGGCGTGGTGGTGAGAACGGACACCGTCGTCTCCCCCAACACGTAACGGACCGTGCAGAACCGATCCGATGACACAAAGACAGGCGTCGTTTGCGCGCGTGTATGCGCCTGCCTACCGGGGCCCGAAACAACGTAAACGGCATCGTCCTTCAGCAGGGTCCACGTATACTCCAGATTCATTGCCGCCGCCGCACTCAGTCCCGCATACACCCAATTCAGATGACGACGTGACAATGCCTCCAGAATATGCAGCGTACGCTGCTTCGGATTTAGCTGATTCCAATATGCCGCTTCAGCATAGATGCCCCGATAGGGACTGATCATCTCACCACGGCGAATCCTTCGGCCTATTCTTTTGCGTGCTGCGGCATCCACCCCGGTGACGCATAGCTGCGTCGCGGATTGTGCTCCCGCTTCCTTGGCTTCACTGGATTCCTTGGCTCCCTTGGTGGCTTCCTTAGCTCCCTTGCCCTGTGACGATGCTCCCATTGTTCCCAACTTTCCAGCCGATAATCGACGCGCGATCTCGACATTCCCCAATATCGACGCCCCTTTACGTGTCGTACCAGCATCGCCTATCGGGCAGACAGCCGTGACGATTTGACGTCGTTTTGCCGTTTCCACCACTGCAGGATTCGGGAGTGCGGGATTCGGGAGGGATTCGGGAGAGGCCACCGTTCCACGGTTCACTGGCATGACGTGACGGCGTAGATCCTGTCACCGTTGTATCCGGGCGGGCTGCGGCATGCAATCCAGCCTGCGGCATGCGCGTCGCCCGTCACCATTGCCGCGGCACCGTTCGAAACCGGCCAAGGACTGGCTCGACTCCACCTGTTCGACCACGAAAACGGGACGAAACGTAAGTCAGGAACGAGGTCATGTTACGTTTCGTCCCATTTCTGGGTATCAAAACGGGACGAAACGTAAGTCGATGCCGTCTGAAACTTACGTTTCGTCCCGTTTGCCGTTCCGCTCTGTCCGCCCTGTCCTCTTATCCGCCATCCTGCCGCGGTCTTACTCCCGTCCCGACTGCCACACATCGACATCTCTCCCTCATGCCGATGTTCCGGAAGGAAACTGAGGGCGACACCCTGTGACCAACCCGACGTACGTATGGAGTCCGAAGCGACGACGGCATCCGCGCCGGACCGGGCGTGAAGGGCGTTTTTCTTGAGGAAGCGGCGTTCGCGGGCGTGCCCCGCGCCAGACCAGGCGCGAAGCCCCGTACCGGCAGACGGCAACCCCCGTACCGGCAGACGGGAAACCCCCGCCGGCCGACGAAAACCCCCGACCGGCAGAAACCCCCGACCGACAGAAACCTCGCCAGCCGGCAGAAACCCCCGGCCGGCAGCAAACCCGCCGACCGGCGGAAATTCCCGACCGACAGAAAACCCGCCGGCAGACGGCAGATGGCGGGAATCATCGAACAGCCAAACACGATATGAATACAGACCACCGCCGGCTTTCGGGCACCGGGTCACCCGCCTCCGACCGATTTCTCATACTCAGCCGTCACGTTCAGCCGCCGCACCTATCCGCCATGCTCAGCCATCACGCTCATCCGCCAAGCGGGATGCGGGAGACGAATTCGCGTGACTCCCCCGTGATTGGGTCCGTGAACCGCAGAGTGCGGGCGACCAGCTCAAGCGGCTGGGAGAAATCGTCGTACGGACGGGTCTGGATGCGCGGATAGAAGTCGTCGCCAACGATAGGCAGTCCCAGCGAGTTCATGTGGACGCGCAACTGATGCGTCTTGCCGGTGCGCGGGTGAAGGGTGTATCGGCAGACCAGCGTAGGGCAAGACGATTGGGATGATTGGGATGATTGGGATGATTGGGATGATCGCAATGGCGCAAATCCGCCGGATTGCAATGATGCAAATCCGCCGCCGTGCACGCCGTTCCTCAAGTCATCCCGCAAGTCATCCCCATGGCCACTTCTGCGGTCATTCCCGCTGACAACCGATGATTCTGATGACTCCGACGCCCCTGATGACGCCAACGCCTCCGGCAACAACTCCGGCAACGGCCTCCCGGACAATCCGCCCGCCCCAGCCAATCCCGCCAACGGCCCGCGCTCAATCAGCGTTTCGGCGTTGACGATGCCCGGCTCCTCGAAGGCGGTGAGGGTGCCGCGCTCCTTGGTGATGTGCGAGCGCCGCAGCAGCGGGAAGGGCCGAGGAGACTCAGGCCAGGTCACGGTGCCGAATCGCGGCCGACGGATCGGTCGGCACGGTGCCAGACATTCATAGACCTTGACGGCCCGCCGATTCTGAAACAGCATCTGGTACGCGCCGCGACAAGCCGGGTCCCGCACGAAGACGAGCACGCCGGCGGTCAGTCGATCCAACCGGTGCGCGGGTGTGATGTCCGGCTCGCCGAGCCGTTCACGCAGCCGCATCAGCGCCGTGGATCGGTACCACATGCCGCGCGGCATGGTGGGCAGGAAATGCGGTTTGTCCACCACGATGATCCGCTCATCCTCGTAGAGCATGTCCAGCTCGAATGGGATATACGGCTCCTCGGTCACATATCGGTGCGGGCGCGGCATTGCTCTCCCCTCGTAACGAATTCCTCCGCGACAGGAGGATACATGTCATGGCCATCATCAGGACAAATGTGTGTTGTCGGACTCAGCATTCCGCCCGGAGAGACATCAACAGCCCAAGCGCATCCAGCATCGCATGTCCGACTAGCCGACGCCCAGGAATCAATGGATGAGTCATCGCAGCGCCCATTCAACGCAGCCGGTGGGGTGGAATGCACGTCGCCGGACCGTAAACTCGGCCTGAGCGCCCCAAGCGCATCCGGCATCACATATTCGGCAAAGAGGCGGTCAATCAGCAAATGTCGCAACTGGAAAGCTACACATGGAACGAAGCCGGTGGAGTGGGGAGACGATGCTGGACCGTAGGCTTGGCCGAACGGCCTTGAGTGTGTCCAGCACTCGTCTCCCCACTCCACCGGCGATCAGCACATATTCCAGCGTTCAACGCACAGCGACCGTCACATCACTCGACGGTGACGGACTTGGCGAGATTGCGCGGCTTGTCCACGTCGTAGCCCTTGAGCTTGGCCATGTCCATGGCGAACAGCTGCAGCGGCACCACGTCGACGAGCGGACTCATCAGCGTGGGGCACTGCGGGCGCCAGAACACCACGTCCGCATACCGCTCCACGTCCGGGTCGCCCTGCTCGGCCACGGCGATGATGTACGCGCCGCGCGCCTTGACTTCCTCGATGCCGGAGATCACCTTGGCGTGCAGCACATTGCGGCCGCGTTCCGGCGGCACGATGAACACCACCGGCTCGCCCTCGTCCACCAGCGCGATCGGACCGTGCTTGAGCTCGCCGGCCGCGAATCCCTCGGTGAAGGTGTAGGCGATTTCCTTGAGCTTCAGCGCACCCTCCAGCGCCACCGGATAGCCCACATGACGGCCGAGGAACAGGAAGGAGTTGGCGTTCACCATACGCTCGGCCGCGGCCTGGACGGTCTTGGGCTGCGTGTCGAGCACCCACTGGATCTTGCGCGGCATGTCCTTCAGGGAGTCGAGCACCTGATGGATCTCGTCGCGGAACATCGCGCCCTTGACCTGCGCGAGGTACAGGCCCAGCAGGTAGGCCGCCGTGATCTGCGCCACGAACGCCTTGGTGGAGGCCACGGCCACTTCCGGGCCGGCGTGCGTGTACAGCACCGCATCGGACTCGCGTGGAATGGAGGCGCCCTGCGTGTTGCAGATGGCGAGCACCTTGGACCCCTGCTCGCGGGCGTGGCGAAGGGCCATCAGCGTATCCATCGTTTCGCCGGACTGCGAAATGGCCACCACGAGCGTGCGCGGGGTCAGAATCGGGTCGCGGTAGCGGAATTCGTGGGCCAGCTCCACCTCCACCGGGATGCGCACCCAGTGCTCGATGGCGTATTTGGCCACCTGACCGGCATAGCTCGCCGTGCCGCAGGCTACGACGATGATCTTGTCGATGGCCTTGAAGTCGTGCTCGTCGATACGCACCTCGTCCAGCGCGATATCGCCCTTGGCGTCGAACCGGCCCAGCAGCGTGCGCTGCACGGCGGCCGGGTCCTCGTGAATCTCCTTGTCCATGAAGGAATCCCAGCCGCCCTTTTCGGCAGCCGAGGCGTCCCAGTCCACGGTGTAGGTCTTGGGATTCGACACCACGTTGCCGTCGAAATCGGTGACCACCACGGAATCGGCGGACACGCACACGGCCTGATCCTGATCAACCTCCATCGCACGCTTGGTGTACGCGACGAATGCGGCGACATCGGATCCGAGGAAGTTCTCGCCGTCGCCCAGACCCACCACAAGCGGGGAATCATGACGCGCGCCCACCACAATGTCCGGCTGGCGGCAATCGGTGGCGAGAATGGTGAACGCGCCCTGCAACATGCGCGCCATGCGACGCACGGCCTCGAACAGATTCGGATGGCCTTGTTCCTCAATCACTTTGTCCACGATTTTGCCGAGGAGCTTGGCGGCCACTTCGGTGTCGGTGGCCGACGCAAAACGGTAACCTTCGGCCTGCAGATCGAGACGCAGCTGCGAGGCGTTCTCGATGATGCCGTTGTGGATGATGGCCACCTTGCCATCCATGCTGGTGTGCGGATGGGCGTTCACGTCGCTCGGCTCGCCGTTGGTGGCCCAGCGCGTATGGCCGATGCCCACGGTGGCGACCGGCATGGGCTTGCGTTCGATGCTCTCCACCAGATTCTTGAGGCGACCGGCCTTCTTGCGCACGGCCACTTTGTCCATGCCAGGCGCGGTCAGCGCCACGCCGGCCGAATCATAGCCGCGGTATTCCAGACGCTCCAGACCCTGCAGACAGACCTCAAGCGGCTTGCCACACGCGGTTTCGACATTTCCTGCATATCCAACAATTCCACACATGGCTTATAAGCCTAGCGGACGCATGTGTCCCACGTCGAACGGCCCGGCCTGTTGCCGGGCTATCGCCGCACCGCCCGCGCATCATCGCGCATATCATCGACGCATCATCGTAGGTATCCCAAAACACCCAGAAAACCGAGCCGACGACCCCAAACGGCCGCCGGCCCGCTCACTTCGTACAAGTTCTGGGCATACCTTTACCAGTTATCACGAGTTCTGAACATCCCTCCACCGACTATCACAAGTTCTGGGCATATCCCTACCAATTATTCTGGGCATATCCGATACAAATGCGGCGTTCTGGGCATATGCGTATCACGAACGACGACGAAACCGCCCTTTCGTGATACGCATATGCCCAGAACGCCTAGAGATGGCATCCCCGTGGTGGCGATATGCCCAGAATCCGTCCTTCCCCTACCCCATTAAGAGGGAAAGGACCTACATTCCTAGGCCCAATCCAGTATGCTACGCCGTAAGTTCGTTGAATATCTTTTTGGCTCCCCTTGTTAGGACGTTGCCGCGAAGTAAATAGCGGAGCTGTTTGGCGGCAACGTCCCGTCAGAGGGGGCCAGCACCACTCAGACAGTTGCGAGAACCCCTTCTGGACTGCGAGGTTACAGCACGTGCTGCAAGAAGTCCCGGAACCTCGGCTCGGTGGGATGGTCGATGATGTCGGGGCCGCCCTTTTCAACGACCACGCCGCCATCCATGAACACCACCTGATCAGCCACCTCGCGGGCAAAACCGATCTCATGCGTGACGCACACCATGGTCATACCCTCCTTGGCAAGGGATCGCATGACGTTCAGCACCTCGCCCACCAACTCGGGATCGAGCGCCGAGGTGGGTTCGTCGAACAGCATGATTTCCGGCTTCATGGCCAATGCGCGGGCAATGGCCACACGCTGCTGCTGACCGCCGGACAACTGCGCGGGGTAGTAGTCGAGACGGTCGCCCAACCCCACGCGCTCGAGCTCGGCCACCGCGAGGTCGCGGGCCTCCTTCTTGGCCATGTGCTTGACATGGACCGGCGCCTCCATCACGTTCTGCAACGCTGTCATGTGCGGGAACAGGTTGAAGCGCTGGAACACCATGCCCAGATGGGAACGCTGGGCGGCGATCTCCTTGTCGTCCAAGGTCTGCAGCACATCCTGCCCATCCTTGGTGACGTGCTTGTAGCCGATGAGTTCGCCGTTCACCTCGATGGAGCCGCCGGTCAGCGTCTCCAACTGGTTGATCAGGCGCAGGAACGTGGACTTGCCGGAGCCGGAAGGACCGAGGATTACGGTCACCGTGCCGGGCATGACGGTCAGGTCCACGCCTTTGAGCACATGCAGGGAACCAAAGGCCTTGTGGACCTGCATGGCTTTGATGGCGGGGACGGTCACGTTGGAAAGCCCGGAAACGCCGTCGGCCACACCGGCCACGGAAGAATCGCCCGTAACGGCGGCGCTCTTGGATGCGGATTCAGTCATGATGATTGCCTCTCCCCTGTCTCACGCAGTCATGCCGGTGAATGCGGCCTCGTTGAGCTTGTTCACATTGTCCTTCGGCTCGCCCTCGGTCTTGCCGGGCAGCGGCGGCTGCTTGCCGCGGGTACCCATGGCACGCGCGTCGAAGCCCTTGCCGAAGTGCTTCTCCAGACGGGATTGGATCACCATCAGGATGGAGGTGATGAGCAGGTACCAGAAGCAGGCCACCAGCAGCAGCGGAATCGGCTTGTAGATGCGGTTGGCGATGGCGTCCGTGGCGAACTGGAGCTCCAAGGTGAACGGCACGGCGGTGACCAGCGACGTGGTCTTGAGCATGCCGATGGTCTCGTTGCCGGTGGGCGGGATGATGATGCGCATGGCCTGTGGCAGCACGATGCGGCGCATGATGAGCGTGCGGCTCATACCCAAGGCCTTCGCGGCCTCGGTCTGGCCGGGGTCCACTGCCTCAAGGCCGGCGCGCACGATCTCGGACAGGTAGGCGGCCTCGTTCAGGGCCAGACCGATCCACGCCGCGTTGAAGGCGGTGACCACCTCGGACGAGTCGATGCTCCAGAACTCGATGGAGGTGAACGGCACCCCGATGCTCAGCTTGGGGATGAGCACGGCGAACAGACCCCAGAAGATGAGCTGGGTGTACACAGGCGTGCCGCGGAAGAACCAGATGAAGAACCAGCTGACGCCGCGCAGCACCGGGTTGATGGATTTGCGCATGATGGCGAGAATCACCGACAGGATGATTGCGATCACCATCGAAATCACGGTGAGTACAAGAGTGTACTGGATGCCCCTGAGCACGTTCTCGTTGAACAGGTATTTCCAGACGATCGGCCACTCGAGCCGCGGGTTCGTGATCATGCCCTGGATGAGCATGGCCACGAGCAGCGCGACGATCACGGCGGCCACGATCGGACCGGGACGCTTGACCGGCAGCGCCTTGATGCGGTTGGGGATATCCAGTCCCTCGCCGTCGACTTCTTTCTTCGCCATTGTGTTCCTTTGCGATTGTTCGGTTTTCCGGGTCCCTCACCGGGTTGTGTCAGGGGCGTCAAAAAGCGTCTGAGGCGGGCGTGGCCACGACCGCGTGGTCCAGCTCACGCCCGCCGTCATTCCTTGCTCGCGTCGCTCGCCTACCGTCACGCCGTCACTCGGTGACGGGGTTGACCTCGGCCTTGGTCAGGGCACCGGACTCGACGCCCCAGTGCTTAAGGATCTTGCCGTAGGTGCCGTCGTCCATGAGCTTCTGCATGGCCTTCTGCACGGCCTCGGTGGTGGCGGAGTCGCCCTTCTTGATGGCGATGGCGTTCGGCACTGAGTCGAAGTCCTTGCCGAGCTGCTCAAGCTGGCCACCGGTCTGGGCAATCGCGTAGCCCACCACCGGGGAATCAGCGAAGAACACGTCGGCCTTGCCGGTCACCACGGCGGTGGTGGCGTCGGTCTGCTGCTTGGACGACTGGATGGTGATCTCCTCCTTGCCGTCCGCCTTGCACTGCTCAGCCGTCTTGTTGATGGCCTCCTCCTCGACGGTGCCGGTCTCCACGGCCACCTTGAGGCCGCACAGGTTGTTCTCGTCCACCTTGTTCGGGTTGCCCTTGGCCACGGCGTAGGCCATGCCGGAGGTGAAGTAGGAGACGAAGTCGACCGAGTCCATGCGATCCTTGGTGATGGTGAAGGCCGCGATGCCGAGGTCGTACTTGGAGCCGACGGCCGGGATGATGGTATCGAAGTTGGAGGAGACCACTTCGGTCTCGAGACCGAAGACGTTGCCCAGCGCGTGGGCGAGATCCATGTCGTAGCCGATCTGCGTCTTGCCGTCCGTGTCAAGGAACTCGGCCGGCGCGTAGGACGGGTTGGTGCCGATGGTCAGCTTGCCGTCCTTGGCCACGGATTCCGGCAGCAGCGCGGCGATGGCGTCGTCCTTCTTCACGGAGCTGACGTCGTAGCTGGTGATGGTCACGTCGGAATCGCCGGAACCGGAGACGGAGCCTCCGGCGGTGTCGGAACCGTCGGAGGTGCCGCAGGCGGCGGCGGACAGCAGCATCGCGACACTCAGTGCCAGCGCGGCGGTGGCCTTCACATTCTTCAGTGACATGGAATCATCCTCTCTGTTCTCTCGGGCGCGACGGAATGAGCATCAGTCACTCTGATTCCGCCGATAATTCACCCAATATACAGTGAGGGACGATATCCCCGCGATGCTACGAGCGCGTTAAGGAAACGCTTGGCCTTGACGCGGCCGCTGCGCTCACTCCTCGATGGCCGGGTTGATTTCGGCCTTATCGATCGCGCCCGAGGAGACGCCCCACGTATCGAGGATCTTCTGGTACGTGCCGTCGTCCATGAGCTTCTGCATGGCCTTCTGCACTGCTTCGGCGGTCTGGGTGTCGCCCTTCTTGATGGCCACGGCCTCCGGGGTCACGCCGGTGTCGTCGCCGAGCGCCTCCAGCGTGTCACCGGTCTGTTCGATGGCGTAGCCTGCCACCGGGGAGTCGGCGTAGAAGATGGACGCCTTGCCGGACGCAACGGCGGTCGTCACATCGGTCTGCAGCTTGGACGACTGAATCTCGATCTCGTCCTTGCCGTCCGCCTTGCACTGTTCGTTGGCCTTGTTGACTTCCTCCTCCTGCGTGGTGCCGGTCTGTACGGCCACCTTGACGCCGCACAGGTTGGAGGTGTCAACCTTTTCCGGGTTGCCCTTCTTGGTGACCCAGGTGGAACCGGCCTTGAAGTAGGTCACGAAGTCCACGGCGTCCATGCGCTCCTTGGTCACGGTGAAGGAGGAGATGCCCAGATCGTACTTGGAACCAACGGACGGGATGATGGAATCGAAGGTGGAGGAGACCGTTTCCTCCTTGAGGCCGAACACGGCGGCCAGCGCCTTGGAAAGATCGACATCGAAGCCGATCGGGGTCTTGCCGTCCTCGGCGAAGAACTCGGCCGGGGCGTATGAGGTATCGGTGCCGACGGTGAGCGTGCCGTCCTTGGTCACGGATTCCGGCAGCAGCGCGGCGATGGCGTCGTCCTTCTTGATACCGCTGGTGTCGAAGCCTTGCGTGCTGCTGGATGACGTGGTGGAACCATCGCTGGACGAGCCGCTGTCGGTGGCGGTGTTGGAGCCGTCGGTGGTACCGCATGCGGCGATGGCGATGAGCATTGCCGCGCTCAGCGTGGCGGCGGCGATGGATTGCATTCCCTTGCTTAGAGACATTGGATTTCCTCTCTCCATTTAGTGTCGATCGGGCGGGTATATTTCCCGACTAATCGGCGAGAGTAGGGTCGCAATGCTACAGGGTGGTTAATACTGCGGAATATTGCTCACGTTGTGGACAACCGCAGCAAGCGTCGCCAGAGGCACTGGCTGAAACTGCCACTAGTGCCGCATGTTGGCGTAGCGCATGGCACGCAGGGCCTCGCGCTTGTCCTGCTCCTCACGCAGGGCCTGGCGCTTGTCGAATTCCTTCTTGCCTCGCGCCAGTGCGATCTCCGCCTTGACGCGACCATCCTTGAAATACAGGCTCAGCGGCACGATCGTGTATCCCTTGGCCTCGATGCCGCGCGACAGCTTGGCGATCTGCTGACGGTGCAGCAGCAGCTTGCGCTTGCGCTTGGGGGCGTGGTTGTTCCACGTACCGTTGAGGTATTCGGGAATGTTGGCGCCCTCCAGCCACATCTCGCCGCGACGGTCGATGGACACGAACGCCTCGGCCAGCGAAGCGCGCCCCTCGCGCAGGGACTTGACCTCGGTGCCGGTCAACGCCAATCCCGCCTCGTACTTGTCTTCGATGGCATAGTCATGACGGGCCTTCTTGTTCTGCACGATCAGCTTGGTACCGGTCTCCTTGGCCATGGGTCTCCTCCTTCCGCGAGGTCATACAGCAGTGCGCGATATGCGCGCAATCACAGCGCAACAGAACAGAATATCACAGATACGAATTTGGCTCCCCTTCCAGCGAAAGGAGAGCCAAACTACTGAGCCATAGAGCCGTCCGTACCCATGCAACTCCCCCTCGAAAAGGAAGGAGGGAAGTCACTTCAGCGAATCAATCAGTGCACGAACCAGTACGCGCCGGTGTTGGTGAGGACTCGGGTGTTGGTGTTGAACGGGCCGGCGAGGGCGTTCATCTCGGAGATCATGAACGTGCCGTCGCCGTAGACGGCCTCGACCACGGCCACATGGCCGTAGGTGCCGTCGGCGCCATCCTGGCCGGGCATGAAGGACAGGGCCGCGCCGACCTCGGGGTTGTGGTCCACGCGCAGGCCGTAGGAGGGGGCGGTACGCCACCAGTCACCGCCGTTGCCCAAGTAGGACGGCGTGCTGATGCCCATCTGCTTGCGGCGATCGTACGCCCACCATGTGCACTGGCCGGCCACGTAGGCGTTGCCGTAATCACCGTTGGACGTGCCCTGGCCACCGCTGGAGCCGCCGGACGGCGACGACGGGGTCGAAGGCGCCGGCGTGGGGTTGGACGGCACGCTCGTGGAGCCCTGGATGCCCGGGTCCACCTTGTTGGCGGCGTCGGCCTGTTCCTTCTGGTACTGGCGGTTGTAGGCGTCCACCTGCGAGGCGATGAGCACGGTCTGCGCGGCCTGCTTGGCGGATTCGGAATCAAGACTTTCGACCTGCGCGGCCAGCTCGTTGCGCTTGGCCTCGCCCTCCTGACGCAACTTGTCGAGCGCGTCACGCTTGGCCTGCGCGTCCTCGGCGGCGGTCTGCGCGGAGGCGGCCTTCTCATCGGCGGCGGTCTTCAGCGCGGAAATCTGCTTCTCGATGGCGGCGAGGCGCTCGCTGCGGTTCATCGACGTGTTCAGCGTGGTGGCCGCCGACGAGGCCGCGTTGGCCTCATTGCGGGACAGCGCGTCACGCGACTGCATCGAATTGACGAAATCCTGCGTGCTGGTGGCACCGGTGACCACGCTCATCACATCGGAGGCGTCCGAACCGTGCATCTCCTGACGGGCCAGCTGTGCCACGGCGGCGTGCGCGTCGTCATAGTCCTTGCCGGTCTGCTCGATCTGCTGCTCGAGGGTGTCCTTGTCCTTCTGGGCCGCCTTGAGACGTTCGGCTGCGGCATCGGCCTCGTCCTGCGCGGCTGCGGCGGCTTCATTGGCCGCGGTCACCTTGGCTTGGGCGGCGACGATCTTGTTGTTGGTCAGGTCGTCCAGCTCGAGGATCTTATCGGCCAGTTCCTGATTGACGCCGGCCAGCTGCTGCTTGAGCTCGGCCTCGCGCTGCACCGATGCGGCGTGCTGGTTCTGCGCGTTGACCAGATCGGAATAGGTGTCCGCCTGGGCGGACTGGGCCGGGGCAAACGCCAAACCGGTCACGCAGGCGGCGACGGCCACGAGCGTTGCCAATGCGGGCTTGATCACATGCGCCTTCGTCATGGGCAATATGTTCCTTTCGTCGCAGTTAATCCCCCACCGTAACACGTCAGTCTGGATAAACATGCTCGCAGGGTGTGGCACGGATGTGACGTATATCCAATTACGCCCTGAGGTAACGCCTCAGGGAGATGGTCGAGGCGATGACCGAAAGCAGTATCGCGCCCAGAACCAGTCCGGGTGAGATCATGAGCACGGTCATCTGGTTCACATACGGAATCCATGTGACCGACTTCGCCAGCCAACCGGTGATGAATACGCGCACGATCACCGACAGCATCAGGCAGGACAGCACCGAACCGAGCAGCGAGGCGATCGCGCCTTCAAGGATGAACGGCAGACGAATCGTCCAGTTCGAGGCGCCCACATACCGCATGATCTCGGTCTCGGTGCGTCTGGACGCGGCGGACATGCGAATCGTGGTGCCGGTCAGCAGGATGGCCACCAGCACCATCACGCCGGCAAGCACGGCCGTGACCGCGGTGGCCCGGTTGAGCACGGCGAACACCGGTTCGAAGATCTGCCGCTGGTCGGTCACGTCCTCGACGCCCTCCTTGCCGGAGAGCACTTCGGCCACCACCTGGTATTTGGTGGGGTCCTTGAGCTTGAGCCACAGCGAATCCTGCATGTCATCGGCCGTCAGGGTGCGGCCTTGGAACTCACCGTTCGGGTATTGCTTGGTGAAGGTGTTGTCGTAGAAGTCCTGCTTGCTCACGTACGTAATCTTGGAGACGGTGTCGTTGAGCTCGTCGCGGATGGTTTTCTGCAGGGCGGTGATCTCGCTGGCCGTCGGCGACTTGCCGGAGGCGCAGTTGGCCGATTGGCTGGTGCCGTCAGGGCACAGCCAGACCACCACCTCCACCTTGTCGTACCAATCGCCCTTGGCCTTGGTGATCTGTGCCTGGGTCAGCACGGAGGCGCCGATGAACAGGAAGGAGATGAAGGTGACCAGCATCAGCGACAGCAGCATGGACAGGTTGCGACGCAGGTTGGTCCAGGTTTCGGACAGAATGAATCGCGCGCGCATCACTTGACCTCCGTATCATGCTTGGGTTCTTGCTGATCATGCCGGTCATGCCGGTCATCCGTGGCGGTCACCGAAGCGTCGGCCCCGGCATCGAGCTTGGCATCGGCCTCGGCGGACGAGGAGCGGGATGGGGACTGGCCGCGATGTGCGTGCCGGCCGACGCGACGCTGCCCCGCTGCGGGCGGGGCCGGAGGCGCGGGCGGAGCCGGCGGGGCCAGCGGTGTGCTGTCATCGGCAGCTTTGTCGGAGTCGGAGGTGCCGGAGTCCGTGCCATGCTCGTCCGTCCGGGCTGATTGGTCATCCGCCCCGGCATCACGGGACTTCGCCAGCGCGGCCGCCCAGCCGCGTGCAGGACGAGCGTCGCCGGAGCCGTTCGACCGGCCGGAATCATGGATTTCCGTCGCGGAATCATCGGCAGCATCATCGCCGGAGGCCACGGCGACCGGATCGAAGGTCTGCGTCTCTTCGAGCGAATCGGCGTCGTTCTCGGCGACGGACTGATGCGCGGAAGACGGACGGTCGGCGTCATTCCCGGTAGAGGAACCGCCGCGACCGGCATGATCGGCGGAATCGGTCGGTTCGCCGGTCCGGTTGCCCGATGCGGGGGCCGGCGCAGAAGCCGTCTTGCCGTCAGTCTGACCGGACGCGTGATCGTCCGACTGACCATCCGTGTGACCGGACTGCTGATCAAGCGGCAGTCCCTTGCCCCACGTCAGCGTGTCCTCCAGCGGAGCGAAGGTCTCGCCGTAACGGCCGGTGCGACCGGAGTGCACGGAATTGGCGAGACGGGCGATGCCGGCGGACGGACCTTCCTCCTGGGCCAGCGACTTGTCCGACTCGAACGAGGCGGGCAGGATATGGGAGGCCTGTTCGGAACGAGCCTCGACCTCGGCGTCCGGGAAGTACAGGGCGGAATCATAGGAACCGTTGGCCTCGTCGCGCACGATCTTGCCATTGTGCAGCTCGACCACGCGCTTACGCATCGAGTTGACGATCTCCTCGTTATGCGTCGCCATGACGATGGTGGTGCCGGTGCGGTTGATCGCGTCCAGCACCTCCATGATGCCCAGCGACGTGGTGGGGTCGAGGTTTCCGGTGGGTTCGTCGGCCAGCAGAATCTGCGGATGGTTCACATAGGCGCGGGCGATGGCCACGCGCTGCTGCTCGCCGCCGGACAGCTCGTGCGGGTAGTTCCGCTCCTTGCCGGTGAGTCCCACCGTATCGAGCACCTTAGGCACCAGCGACTTGATGGTGGAGCGGCGTGTGCCGATCACCTCAAGGGCGAACGCCACGTTCTCCCATACGGTTTTGTTGTTGAGCAGTTTGTAGTCCTGGAACACGAAGCCCAACGTACGGCGGTAATGCGGCACCTGACGGTTCGGGATGCGGCGCAGATCGTTGCCCGCCACGCGGATCTCGCCGCTGGTGGCCTCCTCCTCGCGCAGGAGCAGGCTCAGCAACGTGGTCTTGCCTGACCCGGAGGCACCCACCAGAAACACGAAGTCACCGCGCTCGATGTCGAGGTTGATGCCGTCGAGCGCGGGACGGGTGCCCCTGGGATAGATCTTGGATACATCCTCCAGTGAGATCAGTGCCATATCCGTTTCCTTTGGTGCAGTGCTGGTGCAGTGTTGAGGTTTGTGATTGCGACCGTATGTTCGCCGTATGTTCGGGCGGCTGTCGGAATTCCCCTTCAGCCGGTCGCGCTGGGGCGGGCTTCCCTCCCCTAGTCGCTTTGGAGCTGGTCCTTATTAGTCTGTCGCAGCCGGCTCCCCTCAGTCCGCTTCGCAGACAGCTCCCCTCAGGGAGGGGAGCCTTGGAGTTGGGAGATTCGCGTTGGGCTCCCCTCAGGCCGCCGCACGGCCAGCTCCCCTCAGAGAGAGAAGCCTAAGGGTTGGGGGCTTGGGGACTACTCTTCTGTGGCTTCGCGGCGCTGCTCGTGACGCCAGCGGATGCCGGCCTCAATGAAGCCGTTGATGTCGCCGTCGAACACGGCCTGGGTCTGGCTGGTCTCGTAGCCGGTGCGCAGATCCTTGACCATCTGATACGGGTGGAGCACGTAGGAGCGCATCTGGTCACCCCAGCTGGCCTTGATGTCGCCGGCGAGCTCCTTCTTCTTCTTGGCCTCCTCCTCGTGGCGCAGCACGAGCAGTCGGGACTGGAGCACGGCCATGGCGGAGGCGCGGTTCTGAATCTGGGAACGCTCATCCTGCATGGTCACCACGATGCCGGTGGGCAAGTGGGTGATGCGCACGGCCGAGTACGTGGTGTTCACGCCCTGACCGCCGGGGCCGGAGGAGCAGTAGGTGTCCACGCGGATGTCGGTGTCCGGAATGTCGATGTGATCGGTGGCCTCGACCAGCGGCACCACCTCGACGGCGGCGAAGCTGGTCTGGCGGCGGCCCTGGTTGTCGAACGGGGAGATGCGCACCAGACGGTGGGTGCCGCCTTCCACCGACAGTCGACCATAGGCGTAGGGCGCGTCCACCTGGAAGGTGGCGGACTTGATGCCCGCCTCCTCGGCATAGGAGGTGTCCATGACCTTGGCCTTGAAGCCGTTGCGCTCGCAGTAGCGCAGGTACATGCGCAGCAGCATCTGCGCGAAGTCGGCCGCGTCCACGCCGCCGGCGCCGGAGCGGATGGTCACCACTGCGGAACGCTCGTCGTATTCACCGTCGAGCAGGGTCTGGATCTCCATGGATTCGAGGTCCTTCTGAATCGAGCCGATCTCGGTCTTGGCCTCTTCCAGGGATTCCTGGTCGTCCTCCTCACGGCCGAGCTCCACAAGCGTCTCCACGTCGTCGATGCGCTGGGAGGCCGATTCGAGACGCTTGAGCTGGGATTCGGCTGCGGAAAGCTTGCTCGTAACCTTCTGAGCGTTGTCCGGGTCGTCCCACAGGCCAGGGGCGGCCGCCTGGGCTTCCAGATCCTTGATTTCGGACTTGAGTCGGTCCACGTCCAACGCCTTGGCGATGGAATCGTATTTGGCGCGGGCTTCGCCGATCGCCTGGGAATAGTCGAATTCTGCCATCGTTCTTTACCTTACTGTTCGTTCTTGGAAATACCTGTGGATGCCACGTCGTTGTTGACGGCCTGCACACATTCCGTTGGCCCGCCGGGGATTCCGCGCCTCGCTTGTTCGCCGTCCGGTTCCTTGGACCGGTACGGCCCGGGCGGATTGCCGCATCCGCCCACCGCTCCGACGCGATTGCCGGTAGCCGTCCCACGGTCTGGATGTCCGCCGATTTCGGACCGCCACTTCCGATTGCGCCGATTGGCTGGAAACGGACGGGATTGGTCTGCGGCATCAGACGTGCTCAACCGTGGGCACGGTGTGTGCAGGCAGCGTCAAAGTCCCGCATAGATGGCGGGAATCACCAGGGAGCCAAGCATGGCCACAGCAATGATGATGCACACCACGCGCACCACGGTGCGGCGGCGGCTCTCACGCTGCTGACGGCTGTCCTGATATTCACTCACGGGGTCAGTAGTGTAGCGTGCGGCTGAGACGGAAATCCGTGGGGAAACCGCGTTATCACGCTGAGCATACAGGGCCGATTCACTCCCCTCAGGCCACTGCGCGACCGGCTCCCCTCGGAGAGGGGAGCCAAGGATAGAAAAGCAGCGTGCCTCTTGGCCCCTCGGGGAGGGAACCAAGAGGCGAGCACTGCGGTCAGAGTGCGAAGCCTAGTTCTTCGGCGGCCTCGGTGGGGACCGGGTCGTTGCACCAGTAGTCTTCGAGGTTTTCGGTGGTGGTGAGCGAGCGGATTTCGGCGCGGTCGATGTACAGCTCGCCGCTCAGGTGGTCGGTCTCGTGCTGGAAGATGCGCGCCGGCCAGCCGTGCAGCTGCTCCTTGTGGCGCTTGCCGTCCTCGTCATCCCATTCGGCGGTGATGTCCAGCCAGCGCTTGCGCACTGCCTGATAGCCGTCGAAGCTCAGGCATCCCTCGAAGAAGCTGGCGGTTTTGTCGCTGGCCGGGGTGTAGCTGGGGTTGATGATCACATGGAACGGGAATTCGGCGATTTCGCGCGGATCGTCCTCGTCGTCACGCACATGGTCCTCCACGACCGCGAGCGCCAGCCCCAGACCGATCTGGGTCGCGGCAAGTCCCACGCCCGGCGCCTCGAGCATCGTGGTGTGCATGGTGTCGATGAGCTTGAGGAGCGTGTGCTTGGAGAGCTGGCCGGTATAGGCGATGGTCTGCTGACGGAGCACCGGTTCGCCGGCCTGCACGATGGGCAGGATCTTCTCCTTGCCGCCGGTCTTGATGAGCTGCTCCACGATGCGGTTGAGTTCGAGGTCTACTTTGGTGTTCTTGCCAAACATATGGTTCCTTGGGTGCCTTGAAGGTTCGGTGTCCTACGTATCCTACGTGTTCTGCGCGTCCTGTGCGCCCGCTGCCGCTACAGCGCGAGTTCCTCGGCCACGACCTTGGCGAGGCGCGTGCATACCTCGTCGGCGTAGGCCTGGGTGGCGGCCTCGACCATCACGCGGACCAGCGGCTCGGTGCCGGAGGGACGCAGCAGCACGCGGCCGGAATCGCCCAGCAACTCCTCCTCGTGCGCCACGGCGGCCTGGATGCGGGCGTTGGTGTTGGCGGCCTTCTTGTCGACGTGCGGCACGTTGATCAGCGTCTGCGGCAGCTGCGGGAAGTCGGCGGCGAGTTCCTTGAGGCTCTTGCCGGACTTGACCACCTCGTTGCACAGCACGAGCGCGGTCAGAGTGCCGTCACCGGTGGTGGCGAACTCGCGGTTGATCACATGGCCGGACTGTTCGCCGCCCAGCGAATAATCGCCCTTGAGCATCTCCTCGAGCACGTAACGGTCGCCCACAGCGGTTTCCACGGTTTTGATGCCCATGTCCTTCAGGGCGAGTTTCAGGCCGAGGTTGCTCATCACGGTGACCACGAGCGTATCGTGCTTGAGCTTGCCCTCGCGCTGCTTGGCGCGGGCCAGAATGCCCATGATCTGATCGCCGTTGACCATGTTGCCGTCCTCGTCCACAGCGAGGCAGCGATCGGCGTCGCCGTCGAAGGCCACGCCCATGACCGCGTCCGTGGCCTTGACCATGGCCTGCAGCTGCTCGGGGTGGGTGGAGCCGGCGTTCTTGTTGATGTTGTAGCCATCCGGCGAGGCGTTGATGACGATCACGTCGGCACCGGCGCGGCGCAGGGCTTCGGGGGCCACCACGGAGGTGGCGCCGTTGGCGCAGTCGGCCACGATCTTGAGGCCCTTGAGCGGCTTGGGCTGGGTCTGGTCGTCGCCGAGCGGGGCGATGGTGGAGACCAGATGGTCGATGTACAGGTTGGTGGCGGTGTTCTGGTCGTGGCTCACGCGGCCAACGCCAGCGCCGGTCGGGCGCTCCCAATCCTCACCGAGCACCGCCTCGATCTCGTCCTCCTTCTCGTCGGGCAGCTTGAAGCCGCCGCGGGCGAAGAACTTGATGCCGTTGTCGGGCATGGGGTTGTGGGAGGCGGAGATCACGGCGCCCATCTCGACGTTGAGCACGCTGGTCAGGTAGGCGATGCCGGGGGTTGGAATGATACCGGCGTCGATCACGTCGAAGCCGCCGGCGGACATGCCCGCGGAAAGGGCGGAGGCGAGAAAATCGCCGGAAACACGGGTGTCACGGCCGACCAGCGCGCGGCGGCGACCCTCGGGCTGGTTGTCCTTGGTGCCGGCGTCGCCGAGCACGCGCACCGCCGCATCGCCCAAATCAAGCGCCAGCCGGGCGGTCAAATCCTTGTTGGCCAGGCCACGCACACCATCGGTTCCAAACATCTTCGGCATAGTGAAGTCCCATTCCTTATAGCTCGCCGTACAGCTCAGTTACCCGATTCATCCTAGTCGACTCCGCGGGCCCTGCCGTGCGTGAGTTCGTGGCGCGTCCGGCTTCTCCCCAGTATCTTCTTATTATGTGGCGCGGGGCTCGTCGCCAGCATCGCGAACGGTCAGTCCGCGCGACCCGCGCGACGCGAACGAACTGCCGCATCGTCACCGACGTGGAAGCCGGACGGGCGATGGCGGCGCAGTCGACTTATCGAATCACCCGCTCCATACTGTCGGCGAATCCGTTGAGACGCAGCTTGCGCAGATGTTCCAGTTCCTCGCTCATGGTCCGCGGCGGATTATCCTTGCTGGCGACGACGGCACGCATCACGTTCACAACGCCCTCCTGATCACGCCCCAGCATCATGTTCAGGAACTCATCGGGATGAATGGCCTCCACCGCGTATCGTTCAAGGCCCGCATCAGGGAAATCCTTGAGATTGTATGTAACGATGTAATCGGCATCGGCCACCAGAGCTGCGGCAAGCACATGCCGGTCATCTGGGTCCGGCAGTTCAAGCGTCGATTCAAGCCGGCTCCAGCCAAAGACGCAATGGGTGGGATTCATCGGCGTAATGAACGACAGCAAACGATCCGCCTGCTCCGGCGTACGCCCACGACGTTCGATTAGCGCACGGCGCGCCTCCTCCAGTATGCGCTCGGACCACACGGCATCGATCACCTGCCGCTCATCCAACGTGAGCATGACGTCAAGCAGCCAGACCGCCGGAAAGATGTTGGCATCAAGCAATACGACGGGTTTCGTCAATGCGCACCCCGTCCGTCAGTCGAAATCGGCGACGTAGGCAGCGTCGTCCTCGTCATACAGGCCCATCTCCGCGGCCGCGCGGCGCATCGACGACAAGGATTGTTCCATCCGCTCACGCTCATGCCGCTGATAGTCCATCACGTCGGTCACGTCCACCATGCGACGACCGGTGGCCCCGTTCCGAGTGAACGGGAGACGGCCAGAATCAAGGATGCGGGCCACCGTACGAGCCGAGCAATTCAGCAACCTCGCAGCCTCGCCGGTCGTGACCATACGACGACGGCCCATCACACCGAGCGCGGCGTTCAACGCAGCCTCGTACGCCTCGACGCTCAGCTCCACCACATCGCCATCGGCATCGACCAGCGCCCTGTCGCCACGCGGAATCGTCGTCCCCTGAGCCCGGGGCATCTCGAGTACGGCAGTCATGATTCCTCCTTACGTTGACACCATCCTATCAATTCCTGACAAAACTGACAAAAAGCCGGAATGACCATAAGAAAGCCAGCCTCTGCCCGGGTTCCTAGGCGCCCCCAAGTAGCTTCCTAGGTTTAAGTCTCTCCACGCAAACATCGAAGTTCGTCGTAAATCAGGTTTCAGACGACACACTACTTATGCCGTGACTGCGCCGTTCTGTCGTCGCCGACATGGAAGCCGGACGGGCGATGGCGGCACATGTACCGCCAGCGCACGATCAGCGAGCCGGCCACCAGTACGCCCGCCACGACGGCGGCGATGGTGAGGGTCATCATGCGCACGGGACTGTCGTAGTCGGTGGCGTCCGGTTCGACGGGATTGGGGACGCGGTGGCCGCGCACGAGCAGACGATGCGTATTGACGCCGTACGGCGTGCAGGTGATCACCGTGGCGAGGTCCTTGCCATCCTCGATGTCGAGGTTCTTGAGATTGTTCGGCAGCACCACGCTGATCTTGTCCACTTGGTAGGTGTAGGTCTCCCCCAGCACATGGAACGCGAATGTGTCGCCCTTTTCGAGGGTGTCGAGCCCGGTGAGCAGCTTGGCGCTCGGCAGTCCGGTGTGACCGGAGACGGCGGCGTGCGTGGTTTCGCCACCCACCGGCAGCGAGGAGCCCTCCAGATGACCGATGGCGATCTGCAGCACGCCCTGATCGGTGCCGTGGTAGATGGGGAACCGCGCCTTGAGCTTCGGGATGGTGACGTACCCCATGATGCCGGTGCCGGAAACGTCCAGCACCGATTCATACTGCTTACGCTGTTCCTCGGTGGGGCGCCAGCGGTCCGTCTGCGAGGGCAACGTGGCGTTGTACGCGCGCGCCTCGGCCAGCATCTTCTCGCGCTGGGCCTTGGAAAGATCCTCGGTCTCCTCGATATACGTGGCCACCGCGCGCGACTGGTGCATGCGGTTCCACCAGTCCGCCACCGTGGGGTACGCCAGCAACGCCAAGCCCGCGACGAGCACCACCGCGAAGAACGCGGAAATGATGCGGGAGACGACGTCCGTGCGTTTGCCCGTTCGACGATGAGCGGCCATGACGGTTCCTTCCATATAGTTCATATGAATCGACCCCCTCTTGACCGAGGGGGTCATCGATTTCGGCTTCTCTCAGGTCGGGGTCGGGGTGGGCCGGTGGCGAAGCTGACTGAGGGACGTTTCGGCTAAGGGGCGTGACAGAACTCCCGCGAGCCGCTACTTCGCCTTGCGCCTGCGATGCATGAGGAGGATGAGGCCCAGTCCGCCGAGTACGCCGGCGCCGATCGCGGCGATGACCACGTTGGAGCCGGTCTCGCCGATCGGCGGGACGTTATTGCTCGGCGGGGTCGTGGGCGGGGTGGACGGCGGCGTGTGGTCGTCCGGAGGCGTCGTCGGCGGGGTCTCCGGCGGCGTATAGGTGTTGGTGATGGTGATGACGTCGTTCTCGCGGTCCATCAGCACGGTGTAGCCGTCCGGCACGGTCTTCTCGACCACCTGATAGTCATGGCCGGCCGGCAAGTCGGTCCACTCGTGGGTCCAGTTGTTGGAAGCGTTCAGCTCCACCTCGTCGATCACCGTGCCGTCCTTGAGCAGCTGCACGACGATCTTGCCCGGACGGTTCGCGGCGGAATCGCCCTTCCAGACCTTAACCACCTTCTTCTTGACCGTTTCGCTGGGCGGAGTGGGAGGCGTGGTCTCGCAGTCGTTTTTCGGCTCGAGGGTGACGTCCATGGTCATGGCGTTTGCGTTGTCCGCCGACTTGGACGGCAATGCGACCAGCACGTACGACGGACCGCAGGAGATGGTGCCGTCGTTGTAGGCGTCGATGAGGACCAGATAAAGGCCCTTGGGAAGGTCGGAGAATCGGGCGGCGCCGGTGGCATCGGTGGTCGCAGTTTTGGTGGCCGTCGGCTTGTTCTTTTCGATGAGACCGACCAACGTGGTGGCGAACTGCTGATAGTCGCCGGAACCGCCGCTGTTCAGCAGCAACCAGTCAAGCGGGTACTTGCCGCTGTCTGCAAACGGGCTGACCGGCGTAAACGTATTCCGGTCGGAGTTCGGGGCCCAGTCGGCCACGTGGTACAGGTTGACCGTCGCGCCGGCGATCGGCGTATCGCCGTCCACGTAATTGACGGTGATGGAGCCGTTTTCAGCGGCGATGGCGGACGCATCGTCGGCGACGGCGGGTATCGGAGTGAGGCCCATCAGGCACATCGCGAAGGCAAGCACCAGCGAGCAGACCGCCGCAAAGATACTGCGCATGGGGTGCTCCCGCACATCGAGCACCGCCGCGTCCCGGCCTTGATTTCGGCCATGAGTTGCGTGAATCATCATTGTTCCTTGCTTCAATCTCTTCGTTGACTTACCGTTCCGGCTGAAACCACTATCGTCGCCCCGGCAGACAGCTGCACCCACTGCAATCGTTATTGATTCTATGCGGCGGCGCCGGTGAGATCACCGTAGTATGCCTCATAGTTGCTACATGTACGCCGAATATAAATATGCATCAGTTGCATATGTCAACATTCCTCTTCAACCAACATACAAGGGAAACAGCAAAGAAAAGCGCTGCCCAGCCTCTCAATAGAAACGAGGCAGCGCTATCTCGTCAATTGCAATCAGCGGGTCGAGCCGCGACGACGCAGGCCAAACCATACGCCGGCAGCGATCACGCACGCGGCGCCTGCCACGTACAGGATCGTGGTACCGATGCCACCGGTCTCAGGCAGCTCGGAGCCGGACTTGTTGACGACGTCCGTGGAGACGACGCCATTGCCCGTATTCGGAGTGAATGTTGCGCTTCCACTCGTTACGGTCACCTTCAAATCGGTCAGTTTCGGATCATCGGAATTCGTGTCATAAGTGGCAGTGATGGTGAACTCGATGTCCGCGGCCTTGTTGTAGCCGTCCGGCACCGTGGTCTCAATCAGCTTGTAGTCGCCGGCATCCTGGCCCTTGAACTCGAACTTAGTCGGCTTGTCGGTATCCGTCGGAGCGATTTCCTTCACCTTCTGCCAGCCCTCGCCAGCACCGTCATCCTTGGCGTAACCGTTAACCTTCTTGTACAGGGTGAATCCTGCACCTTCCAGCGGGCTCGTGCCGTCGGTCTTGTTGGCGACGATGTTGTAGGTCCACACAACGACCTTATCTTCGGGAGTCTTGCCCGTATCGCCCTCATGACCGGTATTGGGGTTGTTGGAGTACTCGAGGTGAGACACGTTCGGGTTACCATTACCGCCGATGACCGCATTCTCATTCAGCTGCATCTTGTACTCGACCACGATGGAGGTGCCCGGGCCGACCGTAATCGGCTGTCCATCGGTATCAGTCAGCGACTTGATGTCAGACAGCGTCACGTCGAACGTATCACCATCCGCAGGAGAAGTCACGACCGTGTACTTTTCAGACGCAACCGTCTGGTTTCCGACCTTGACAACCAAATCAGCTTTATCTTTGTCAAAGGTCAGACCATCGGAAGCCTTATCGTGGAACACGAACTTGTACGTTTTGTAGGCAGCGAACTTGGTAGCAAAATCGTTGTCGTTCGGAAGCGTGCCCGTGATCTGGAACGGCACCATGTCACCGATGTCGTAATCGGCGCCATCCTGCCACTCGGACGTGTTGCCATCGGTGTCGTTCTTCTCCTGCACCTTCTTCTGATGGGTCGGCACATCGGACTTCGCGGCAACAGTCACATTGGAAGAACCAGCAGTGTCCACAATCAGAGCGGAAGCGGCCTTATCCTCACCTTCGACCTTGTTAGTTTGTTCGATGATGTAGTAACCAGCAGGAACATTGCTGAATACGGCAGTAGCATCGTCCGCAGTAGTAGTCGAGTCAGCATCAATCGCCGGATTCGCGGCTGCAATGCCAGCCTTGACCTCCTGAGCGAACTTAACCATTGTCTCAGAATTTGACGTGATAGTCGCAAGTGCGGCAACCACATCCGATACCGTCGCTTGGTCATCCAACTTTTTCGCATTATCCGTTTCAACAGCGTTATAAGCGTTCTTCAGAATCGCTGTTTTTGCTGAGCTAGCCTCGGTATAGGACACGTTCTTGCCATCATTCGAAGTGGTCGCATTCAGCATGCGCCATGCCGAGAACGTATCTCCCGCGTTAACACCAGTAATGGTTATATTGCCGGTCTCCACAGCCACGGCCGAGGAGGGAAGGGCCAGGCCGGTGAATAGCATCGCCACGGCGGCGATGAGGCCGAGGAGGGCCTTTGCTAACTTCTTCATCATTGAATTCCTTTCAGAGTTCTTTCTCTACAAATTGGGTTGTGTTGGTTGGATTACATGTTCAGTTGGATTGGCCGCAGTCGGCCTGACTCGGGTTGTTGCGCTAGGGGTCCCCTCCCCTCGGTTGGGGAATGCTCATGGGCGACGCCTCCTTACTCGTGCGAGTCCGGTTGCAGCGATGATCACCAGCGCGGTGCCGCCGATTACAAACACAGTTGAGCCGATGCCGCCGGCGTCCGGCAACGTCGCTCCCGGCTTGTTGACAATCCGGTTGCCGTCGACGTGTTCCGTGGCGTTCGGGTCGCCGGTCGATGCGGGCATGGCGATCGTCACCTTGTCTCCGATTCGGGAGTTCTCGTCGATGACGAACGTGTATGTGGTCGGCGAGAGGTCGTATCCGTCCGGGGCCACGGTCTCCACGAGCTCGTAGGTGCCGAATGCGAGCCCGGTGAGCTTGATGACGCCGTCCGCCTCGTTCCGCACGGTTCCGTCCTGTCCGGTGTCGCTCACGTCGGTCAGTCGGGTGATGGCCGCCGCCGTCCCGCCGGCCCTCGGGCAAATCGGATCGCCGTTCGCGTCCGACTTGCCGTCGCCGTTGCCGTCCACCACGCAATACACGGTTTCATCCGTTGTATTGGAAGCTTTCAATGTCAGCTTCCACTGCGCGCCCTTGAGGTATGTTGACGGGTTCGGATTCTCATCCTCCGAACTCACCTTGTACCAAGTGATTTCGGTCGGCGTATCGACAATCACCCCTGCGGAACCGTTCGTGAACGACTTCAGCTTGGCATCGTCACCCACATCGTCAGACGACTCCCAGTATCCGTTCCACGTCACCTTGCCATCCGCAATGGTGATCTTGTAGACGTTCTTGTTCACCGTGTACCCGTCAGGCGCGTCCTTCTCGGTCAGCCAGTAGGTGCCGTCATCCAAATCGATGACCTTGAACTCGCCGGCGTCGGAATCGACGTCATCCAGCGCAGGCGTATCAGTCGCCGTTGGGGAGGCTCCGATTCCTACAGTCGCATCATCGTCCTGTCCATCACTATCGACATCAGAAGTGCCATCGTTCGCAATATGGGAATCGCCGTCATTAAAGCTTTCTACATCGTTAGTCAGCACAGTAATGCCATCGTTCGCATATATCGGACGAAGAACTTGCGCTGCAGAAGCGGCGTCGTCTTCCAACGAGGTCGGCTTGACCGCCGAGCACGACGAGTTGGCCGGATATCCAGCCGTCATGGTGCCACTGGATACCGTCACGGCTTCGGCGTTCGCCGGGAACGTGAAGTTGCCGCCACCGGACTTGCCATACCATGCCTTCGCATAGCCACTGCGCTGGAAGCCGAACTGCACGTCGCCCCTGGTCACACGCGGAATCGCGACCACCCTCCAGTTGCCGTCACAGCCGGCAACGGCCATATGTGCGGAATCCCGCCAGCTGCTCCCCGGTACCGTAATGGACCCAAACGGTGTCGGAACCCCACGCGCCTTCGCCACTCGCCGGGAAGTATACGTACGTGTACTGCACCGGATCGACGGACGAGACCTTCACTGCGAACACGCGCGTCTGGTTGCCGGCCCTGACCACGATGGTGGCTTTACCGTCCGCAACGGCCGTGATCAGACCCGTCTCACTCGCTGTGGCGACATTGGTGGCATAGGACTCATACGTCGGCGCGACAGCATTGCCTTCGGCATCCTTGGCGGTGACGTTGAGCTGGATGGTTGCCTTCGGCTTCATCGTCAACGTACTGCCATTGGTGATGGATGAACCGTTAGCTTTCACATCAAAATCGGGCACGTTCACAACGTTCGCGGCCACGGTGACGTTGAGCGTCGCACACGTCTGGCGCACGTCGTTGCCGTTGCCGTTCGCCTCGGACACCGTGCACGCCTGCGCCTCAACGGTGCCGACGCCGACCGCGTATGCGATGGATGTGCCGTCACTGTTCGACTGGATACGCAGGATGTTCTGGTAGTTCGTCGTCGGGCTACTCCACACGACTTTCTGGAGCGCACCGGTTGGCGTGACCTTGGTGGTCAGCTGTACGGTTTCGTTCATGTTCATCGTGAGCTCGGAGAGCGGGTTGGCCTGAGTCTCGTCCGATTTGCGGTAGATGTTCACGGCGTTGGCGGCGACAGTATTGTCGGTGACCGTCCATGACTGGTCCTGCGCGCCGGTACCCGCCTCGACTTTCTTAGTCAGCTTCCACGACGTACCGGCGAGCGCGGTCGTGCCGTCCTCCTTGGTCTTCTTCCATGTGAGGGAGGTGCCGCGCTTCTCGTTGGGGATTTTGCCGTCCGTGACGTCGTTGCCGTTGACATCCTCGCTAATGGTAACCGTGGTACCCTGATCGCCGGATGTGACCATGTAGATCACGTCGCTTGGCGCATAGTCCTGCGGGGCGCCAATCTCCTTGACATAGTACGTGGCGTTGGTGTTGAGACCGCCGACCTTGATGATGCCGGCCGTGCCGTTGAGGTCCACGGCGGGCTCATTGTCGGTGACGAGCTTGAGCGGGTTAGTGCCGCTCCTCGCATCGCCTTCGCTGGAGTAGATAGCCCAGCTGGAGCCGGCGAGTAGCTTGGTGTCGTCGGCGGCGGCATCGACCTTCGACCATTCCAGCGACGCGCACTGGGACGTGTAGTTGCCGGACCATGGGAGGTTATGGCGCTCCTGGTCCATGTCGATCACGGATGCGGAGTGCTGGCCGGCGTTGTTGACGAACTTGTTGCCGGCATTGTCTTTCTGATGCGCAGCGGTCGGGTTGTACATCGAGAAGTCTCCACCGACCCACACGCGGCCATTGGTGCTCACATGCGACTCAAAGTTTCCGTTGGGGACGAGGATGGAGCCCATCATCGCGGCGGCGGGGTCGTCGTCGGTTTCAAGGTTGCCGTACTGCCACTTGCCGGTTCCGCTCACGTTCTGCGCGTCCATCCTGCCGGACGCCTGCCCGCCCAGGATGGTGACGTTCGTGGCGTCGGCGAAGTTCCACAGGATCTTGGAGGCGCGTTCGGCGTAGTCTTTGTAGGCCTTCATCTGCGCTGTGGTGCCTTTGGCGCCGGGGTTCCAGTAGCCGTTGGAGAGGTCTGTGGGGGCGGTCTCGTTGGGAGCCTGCCACAGGAAACGCCAGCCGTTGTGGAATTCGACGTTCCCGCCGGTCACGTTGATGACGATGGACGTGTTTTCGGGGATGTTCTCGAATTTGTAGCTGATGCCGGTCTGGCCATTGTCGGTCTTCAGATCGTCGGCGCTGATGGTGAACACCTGCAGCGCGGACTTACCGTCGCCGTGGAAGGTAATGAGCTTCTCGTTGAGGCTGGTGAACTCAAACTTGTAGGAGGCTTCACCCTTGGCGTTGTTCCAGTTGTACTTGTAGCGGGTGTAGACGTTGGCGTCGCCGTTCGGGTCGATGTTGCCGAGTGTGCCGGTGGTGTTCACCGTCATTGCATCAGTGCCTTTGTAGGCCGCCATCTGCTTGGACAAATCCTGAAGATACGTGCCGTACTCCGTGAAATCAGTTTTGCCAGTGCCGGTTTCATCGGCACCGTTGTCAAGGCCCTTGATGTTGCTGAGGGGATTACTGGCGTCCCAGGACACGCGGCCATCCTTGCCGGAGTATGCGACGACCGATGCATAGGTGTCGTCCCTGTCCTTGCCATACAGGTTGTACTTGTTCCCAGCGATGGACGCGGTGTATTCGGTGGTGGCGGTGCCATTGGCCTTGAGCTTGTTGTTGTCCGAGACACCCACCACGGAACGGCTCATGTTTGACAGCGCCGGAGCCTCGGGGTCCTTCCACGCGAACGCATGACTATTGTCCGAAGGCTTGGCCGTGGTCTTAGTATTGCCGCCGACGGTCAGCACCTGGGTTCCCTGACCCGGCACGAACTGGGAGCCGAACGCCACTACGCCGGCGGTGAAGAAGCCCTTCTTGAGCTTGGTGTACAGGTCGCCGTTCACCACGGTGGCACCTTCGATTTCGGCGGCATAGGAGCCGAGCGGGCCGCCGCCGGACTCGCCGTTGTTGTTGCGCATGGCGACGTCGCCGGAACGCTTACCGACGAACATGTCGCCGCCGACGTACGTGGCAACACCGGTATCAGTGGCGTTGATATCACCACTCGAATCACCCATGGTTCCGGTGGTGGGCGTGCAAAGCCCGGCGACCCCGTCCGTGTTGTTTTGCGCAGACAGCTCTTCGGCGTAGGCGTTACGGGATACGGCAGGCAGACCCACCGCGGCGGCGACCATCGCTCCGGCAAGGGCAACCGCGGCTACGGTCTTGGCAACGGACATCCCCCTCCCGTTGCCGATGTTCAATCGCACGCTCATCATCTCTCCCTCGGGGATGGACTTGTGGGCGGCCATCCTAGCTGTGGTTCTACGTCGTCTTCGACGGCTTGGGCACGCGACGGGGCGCGCACAATCCGCATCGCGAGATACCAGCAAGCGGGCATGGGAAGCATACGTTGTCAGCATACGTTAGCAGAATACGTTTGCATAAACCACAGCAAATAATGACCGCTAAAACTGTTGAAAATACGTTGACCAGCTTCCTTACCGTTTACTTTCATCTCTCGATACCGCTGATTGTACACCATTTATTGCAAGCGTTGTCATACGAGGTATAGGCGTGTCGCATTGTGGACAGTCGACACTGCGGAGCACCGCAGCACCGCAGACACCCGCCCCTCGTAACGCAGATAATCGCCCTAACTGGCAAGAAACGGGGGGATATCCGCGTTGCGAAGGGTTGCCGTGAAGCTGACCGGAGCAAAAGCCGAATCCTCAATTATCGAGGAGATGGATTACCAGCTTGCGTTGGGACACGACATGGTCCGCGTCCCGCATATTCAACGAGTCTGGCCTCCTGCCAACTCGCCGTGATTTGACGGATAGAAGCTGCATGGTAGCTGCGCCGAATGCATTCATCGGCGATGGTGATTCGTCAAGGGATGTGACGCACCGGTAATTTGCCAATATCTAAAGGGAAGAGCGGGACGCAAATGCATTTCGGCCGATTTTGCACTTGCGTCCCGTTCTCATTCCGCTCGCCTATTTGAGGACTATTGAGGAATGGCGAAATTCCAAGGATTCGACGTCATCATTAGTGGGACGGAAATGCAATTTTGCCGGTATTGCACTTACATCCCGAATCCAAGCGGGACGGAAACGCAGAATCACTGATTTTGCACTTGCGTCCCAATCCTGAGCCGCTGTGGAGTCGTATCGAAGCCCCTACGGCTCCTAATCATGTGATACCACGGCGCTTGACAGACGTAGACCGAAGAACCCCGCCATGCATTCACTTCGGCCAGCCCATCGTCAGAGGGGACACAATTGCAGGACAAGCCGTTAGTAGGTCTTCAGCGCCAAGTCGATGGTGAGCACGATGCCGGCGAGTAACGCGGCGGCTCGCATGATGCGCGCGGGGACGCGACGGGTGATGGGAGGCGCGATGTATCCGCCGATGAAGCATCCGATGCACAGCATGATGGCGGCCGGCCAGTCCACCGCTCCCCTGACGATGAACACCACCGATGCGGTGATGTTCGCACCGGTGCCGATAAGCATCTTCAGCGCGTTGATCTTGTGGAACGGTCCGATTTTCGCGGCATCAAGCATGGCCAGCGCGCAGGTGCCGGCACCCGCGCCGAAGTATCCCGAGTAGACGGCGACTGCGGACACGCCGAGCCAGACCCACCATGCATCCTGCCGGAGCGGCTGCACCGGACGTTCGAGCGACTGGTCGAGCGCCTGACCGGCCGAACGACTGGGGTCAGACGACTGAACGGGACCGACCAAACGACCGGACGCCTGAGCAGGACCGGCCGACCGACCGGACCCAAACGACTGATCGGGATCGGACGACTGACCGGGGCCGACCGAACGACCAGGATCGGACGGACGATCGGACGACCGACCGCCGCGCAACTGCGCCGAGGCGCGGGCGGCGGCCTGCTTGGCTTCAAGTCGTCCACGCGGATTGACGGCGATGACCAGCGAGCTGAACAGAATCAGCGCCGGCGCAGCATATTCGAATACCGACGGGTCAAGTTCAAGCAGCAGGAAGGCGCCGATGACCCCACCGATCGCGCCAATGGCGACATAGACGATCACGCGCACCGACTGCCCCGCGAGCTCGCGCTGCGCGCCGAGCACACCGCCGATGCCGGTGCCCATCACGCCGACCGTATTCGATGCGTTCGCCAATACCGGCGGGATGCCGAAGGCCAGCAGCGCCGGATAGGAGACCAGCGAGGACGCACCCACCGCATATCCCACGAATCCCGCGCCGATGCCGGCCAGCAGAATCAGGAACAGGGAGACGATCGAAAACCCCGCGATCATGCGAACATCCTTCTGACCGCGTGCGCAAACCCGTCGCAGCACATCCGCCATACCGCACGAGCCGGAAATCCTAACACTTTCCTAACGGCCTTGAGCGAGAATACGCCAGCTGGGGCATCCTGCGGGGTTTTGCTTGATATGTGGACGCCGCACAATCAACGCAGGCCCCGAATCGAGCTCACTCGAGCCACAACGCACCGAGCCACGACGCGCCGAGCCGCAACTCCCCGCGCAAACGAAAGGCTCCCCTCAATCATGAAGGGAGCCAATCAGCTCAGCGAGACAAGCAGACCCGTCACAGCGCGGCGTTGTATTCGCGCACCTTGAGCGTACGGTGCGAGGAGGCCACGTTCTCGATGATCAGACGCTTCAGGGCGTTGTCGGCATCGGCGTGAGCGGCGAGCCAAGCGTCACCCAGCGAGACCAGCGTGGCCGGGTCGGCGTAACCCGGATACAGGCCGTTGAGCAAGGCGTCGGCCATGTGGTAGGTCTTGTTGGCCCAGATCCAGTCCACGGTCTCGAAGTACTTCTCGGCGAACGGCTCGGCCAGATCGGGACGCGGCGTGGCGGAGAAGCCACGGGCCACGGCCTCGAGCTGGGAGTTGGTCAGTTCGTCGTTGTGCAGGGCCTGATCCCAAGCCCACGCCTTGGCTTCGGCGGTGGCGCGGGAGGCACGGGCGCCGTACGCGAACTCGCGGTTCTCGGTGGTCTCCTTCTTGGCCAGCTGGGCGTCCACCTCGGCGTCCGTCATCTCGTTGACCGAGGTGAGGGACTGGATGATGGTCCAGGTGAAGTTGTTGTCGATCTCGAGGCCCGGCAGGCTCACAGTGCCGTCCAGCAGACCGTGCGCGTTGGCGGCGAAGTCGGCGTCGCCCTCCTCGCCGTAACCGAGGTATGCGGTGGCGAGCTGGAACTGCATGTCCGAGCCGGCCTCGGCGGCGTTCGCCAGCTTCCACAGCTCGGCGGCCACATGGCGCAGCACCTCCTCGCGGGCGTCCGGGGCCACGTAATGATGGGCGGTGGTGCTCATGCAGGCCAGCGCGTAGCGGAACGTGGTGGACTCGGTTTCGGTGGCCAGCAGTCGCAGGGTCATCTCCACGAAGCGCTCGGCCGGGAATTCGCCGTCGCGGGTCATGTCCCAGAAGGCGAGCCAGGTGACGGCGCGGGTCAGGGCGTCGTCGAACCGGTGCAGGTTGGCCTCGGCGAACTTGAGGGAGTCCTCATCGAAACGAATCTTGGTGTACGTGAGGTCCTCGTCGTTGACCAGCACGAACGCCGGGCGCGGCTTGCCCTCCACCTCGGCCACGATGGTGGTCTCGCCGTCCACATCCAGCTCGAAACGTTCGGTGCGCACGATCTTGCCGGTCTCCTCGTCCTCGTTGTAGAAGCCGATGGCGAGGCGGTGCGGGCGTAGGATCGGGTGGTCGGCCGGGGCGGTCTGGGTGAGCTTGAGCTCGGCGATGGTGCCGTTCTCGTTCTCCTCGATATCCGCGGCGATGGTGTTGATGCCGGACTGCTCGAGCCACTTGGCGCTCCACGCCTTGAGGTCGCGGCCGGAGGTCTGCGCGAGCTCGTCGAGCAGGTCGGCGAGCGTGGCGTTGGAGTAGGAGTGCTTGATGAGGTAGTTGTGGATGCCCTGGAAGAACTGCTCGCGGCCCACGTAGAACGCCAGCTGCTTCAGCACGGAGGCGCCCTTGGCGTAGGTGATGCCGTCGAAGTTCACATACGTGTCGTTGAGGTCGTTGATCGGCGCCACGATCGGGTGCGTGGTAGGCAGCTGGTCCTGACGCAGCGCCCAGCTCTTCTCGCCGGAGCAGAAGGTGGCCCAGGCGTCGTGCCATTCGGTGGCCTCGGCGGTGGCGAGGGTGGAGGTGAACTCGGCGAAGGACTCGTTGAGCCACAGGTCGTTCCACCACTTCATGGTCACGTAGTCGCCGAACCACATGTGGGCCAGCTCGTGCAGCACGGTCACGACGCGGCGCTCGGCCAGCGCGTCGGTCACCTTGGACTCGAACACGTAGGAGTCGCGGATGGTGACCATGCCGATGTTCTCCATGGCGCCAGCGTTGTATTCGGGCACGTAGATCTGGTCGAACTTGGCGTACGGGTAAGGCACACCCCAGGTCTTGGCGTAGAAGGCGAAGCCCTTCTTGGTGATGTCGAACAGGTAGTCCACGTCCTTGGCGAACGCCTCGGCCAGGGACTGGCGGCAGTACTGGGCCATCGGGACGACGCGGCCGTCCTCATTCTGGTATTCGGTGTGCCATTCGGCGTACGGGCCGGCGCAGATGGCGGTGAGGTAGGAGCTCATCACCGGGGTGGTTTCGAAGGACCACAGGCGGGTGGACTCGTTCGGCTTGTCGCCGAGGGTGCCGTCCAGGGTCTCGCGCGGGTCGTCCTCGACGGTGGCGGCCGGCATGTTGGAGGTGACGAGCCAGCTCTGCGGGGCGAGCACCTTGAAATCGAAGGTGGCCTTGAGGTCGGGCTGGTCGAACACGGCGTAGACGCGTCGGGCGTCCGGCACTTCGAACTGGGAGTACAGGTAGATGTTGCCGTCGGACGGGTCCACGCTGCGGTGCAGGCCCTCGCCGGTGTTGGAGTAGCGGCACAGCGCCTTGACGGTGACCTCGTTCTTCTCCTTGAGGTCGGTCAGCTCGATGCGGTTGTCCACGAAGGCCGTGGCCGGGTCGAGTGTGCGGCCGTTGAGTTCGATGGAGGTGACTTCGTCGGCGATCAGGTCGAGGAAGGTCGAGGAACCGGGCTTGGCGTTGAAGCAGACCAGCGCCGTGGAGCCGAAGTTCTTCGCGCCGACCGTCAGATCGAGGGTGACGTGGTAATGGATGGGGGCCTCGACGATGGCCTTGCGCTCCTCGGCCTCAACGCGGGTGAGATTGGAACCGGGCATGACTGATACTCCTTATAGTCGTCCTCTGGTGATCCGGGTTACCGGACCGGTGACTCGTGATGATTTGGTTGTGGTGCGTTTGGTTTCGCTGTGGTTCGATTGTGGTTCGATTTGGCGCGTTTCCGCGCGTTTTCATGGTGATGGCCCGGCGATTCCGCCGAATCACACTGAGTGATTCGCGGATTCACCGGGCCTGTCGGCTCATGGTTCAGCAGGTCACTGGATCACTGCTGTTCCACGGCGTCTACGTCCTGTGCGAGATCGGCCACGACGGGCACGATCATCGGCTTGCGATGCAGCTGGCGGGCCACCCAGCCACCCAGCGTGCGGCGGATGATCTGCTGCAGCTTGTAGGTGTCCTTCGTGCCCTGCATCATCGCGTCGTTCAGTTGTTCGACGATCTGATGGCGGACCTTGTCGAATTCGCTTTCGTCCTCGGCCACGGCGTTGAGGAAGATCTTCGGGCCGGTGACCACCTCGTGGCTGTCGGTGTCGACCACGACGAAGGCGGAGACGAAGCCCTCGGTGCCGAGGATGCGGCGCTTCTCGAGCTCCTCGTCGGTGATCTCACCCACCGAGTCGCCGTCCACGTACACGTAGCCGCACGGCACCGAGCCGACGACCGCGGCCTTGCCGTGGTAGAGGTCCACCACGTCGCCGTCCTCGGCGAGGACCACGTTCTGCGGGTCCACGCCGGTCTTGACGGCGATCAGGCCGTTGGCCACCAGATGACGGTTCTCGCCGTGGATCGGCATGGCGCACTTGGGCTTGACGATGTTGTACATGTACAGCAGCTCGCCCTCGTTGCAGTGGCCGGAGACGTGGACCGCCGCGTTGTCGCGGTTGACCACCTTGGCGCCGAGCTGGACGAGCTTGTTGATGACCTTGTACACCTCGTGCTCGTTGCCCGGAATCAGGGAGCTGGCCAGAATCACGGTGTCGAACTCGTTGATGTGGATGTCGCGGTGGTTGCCGTCGGCGATGCGGCCGAGGGCGGCCATCGGCTCGCCCTGCGAACCGGTGCACATGTAGACGAGCTTGTCGTCCTGGATGTCGTTGGCCTGCTTGAGATCCACCACGGTGCCTTCGGGGATGTGCAGGTAGCCCAGATCGGCGGCGATGGACATGTTGCGCACCATGGAGCGGCCTACGAAGACCACCTTGCGGCCGTACTTGTGGGCGGTGTCCACCACCTGCTGCACGCGGTGCACATGGCTGGAGAAGCTGGCGACGATGATCTTGCGGGTGGCCTGAGCGAACGCCTGGTCGAGCGCCGGGCCGATGGAGGTCTCCGGCTTGACGAAGCCCGGCACCTCGGCGTTCGTGGAATCCATCATGAGCAGATCCACGCCCTTTTCGCCGATCTTGCCGAACTCCACGAGATCGGTGATCTTGTGGTCGAGCGGCAACTGGTCGAGCTTGATGTCGCCAGTATCGATAAGGGAGCCCGCCGGGGTCTTGACGTAGACGGCCAGCGCGTCCGGAATCGAGTGGGTCACGGTGACGAATTCGAGCTCGAAGGGACCGACCTTGAGACGGTCACGGCCCTGAACCTCCACCTTGGTGGGGTTCTGGTGGTGCTCCTTGCACTTGGCGTCCACGAAGGCGAGGGTCAGCTTGGAGCCGATCAGCGGGATGTCCGGACGCAGCTTGAGCAGGTAGGGCACGCCGCCGATGTGATCCTCGTGGCCGTGGGTCAGGATGAGGGCATCGACCTTGTCCAGACGGTTCTTGATGTAGCTGAAGTCCGGCAGGATGAGGTCAACGCCGGGCTGCTCCTCCTCCGGGAACAGCACGCCGCAGTCGATGAGCAACAGGTGACCGTTGTATTCGATCACGTTCATGTTGCGGCCGATCTCGCCCAGACCGCCCAGCGGCGTGATGCGCATGGAACCCTTGCGGTACTTCGGCGGGGCGATCAGCACGGCGTCCTGCTGGGGCGCGGTCGCCGGCTGGTTCGCCGGCTTGCGGGACGTGGTGCCGCGGGAGGCGCCACGGGACGAGGTGCGGGAGGATGCACCGTTGGAGTTGCCGCGGCGTGCGGAGCCGCGACGGCGTGAATTGGAATTTCTGTTAGTGTTCTTCTGTTCTGCCATATCCTGATTGTTTTCTTGTTGTGCCCCTGCTTCGTCATTCAGAGGCGACGGGCGGGCAACCCGTTCACAGCAAGCCGGCTGCTCGCATGCCCTCGGTGGCCTTCTCCAGCTGGGTGGCGTCGGGACCGATGTTCGGCAGACGCATGGTGGTGGAGGGGATGTATCCCTTGACCTTGAGCGCGGCCTTGGCCATCACGGCCTGATAGCCGTCGCCGTTGAGCGCGTGGACAAGCGGGGCGAGCTGGTTGGCGAGACGACGGGCGGTGGTGATGTCGCCACGATCGAACGCCTGAACAAGCTGCTGCATGGGGTTGGAGGCGACGTGGGCGATCACGGAGATGATGCCGACGGCGCCGATGGAGAGGAACGGCAGGAACAGGCCGTCATCGCCGGAATACCAGGCGAGGCCAGTACGCTGCTGCTTCTCCACTGCGGCCGCAAGATCGCCGGTGGCGTCCTTGACGGCCTTGACGTGTTCGAGTTCGGCCAGTCGGTCATATGTTTCGACCTTGACCTTCAGGCCGGTGCGGCCGGGGACGTCATAGACGATGATCGGCTTCTCGGCGGATTCGTCGACGGCCTTGTAGTGACCGACGACACCGTCCTGCGAGGGACGGGAGTAATAGGGCATGACGACGAGCACCGCGTCGGCGCCCGCTTCCTGGGTCTGTTCGACCATGCGCACGGTGTGCGCGGTGTCGTTGGAGCCTGCGCCGGAAATCACCGGGACGCTGACGACCTCCTTGACCGCGCGGACCAGCTCGACCTTCTCGTCCATGTGGGTGACGGGCGATTCGCCGGTGGTGCCGTTGACCACCAGACCGTCCGCCCCATCGGCGACGAGGTGCTTGGCGAGCTTCTGCGCGGCCTCGTAGTCGATGGAACCGTCCGCTTTCATGGGGGTTACCATGGCCGGCAGAATGCGGCCGAAAGGTGCAGGATCAAGAAGATGCATGTCATGCTCGCTCATAGTGTTCACCGTACTTCCCGTTGTGGACTCTTGCAGGCTCAGTGTGATGAGCCATGATTATGGGACCGATTGGATTTTCCCAGGGCCGGTTCCGACAATCGTGACTGGCGATCGTTCCCAGTGATTGTTCCTGGCAATCGTTCCCAGTGATCGTTCCTGGCAACCAGCCCCGGCGATTGGTTACAGATCAAGGAAATGGTCGAGGCCGACCGTCAGCCCCGCCGGGGCGTCGCCGGCGAGCTTGCGCACGGCCAACAGCACGCCGGGCATGAAGCTCGTGCGGTCGAAGCTGTCGGCGCGGATGGTCAGCTGCTCCCCCGCGTTGCCGAACAGCACCTCCTCATGGGCGTTGAGGCCGCGCAGACGCACCGCGTGCACATGGATGCCGTCGATCACCTGGCCACGCGAACCGCCGTCCGTCTCGGTGGCGTCCGGAATCGGTGCCATGCCGGCGGCCTTGCGGGCCGCGGCGATGCCGTGCGCGGTGTGGATGGCGGTGCCGGAGGGGGCGTCCACCTTGGTCGGGTGGTGCAGTTCGATGACCTCGGCGGACTCGAAGTACTTGGCGGCCTTGACCGCGAAGTAGTCGGCCAGTACGGCGGAAATGGCGAAGTTGGGGGCGATGAACACCTTCTGGGTGTCCGGGCGGGGGCCGGAGGCGAGGGCCTCGCGCACCTGGGCGAGCTTCTCCTCGGTCCAACCCGTGGTGCCGACGACCACGTCCACGCCCTGACCGATCAGCGCGAGCACGTTGGTCAGGCTCACGCTCGGCACGGTGAACTCCACCACCACGTCGGTGTTCTCCGGGGTGACGGCGGTCAGGTCGTCGCCGGCGTCCAGCGCGAGCGCCAGCTGCGTGTCAGGCGCGTTGGTGACCGCTTCGACCACATGCGAGCCCATACGCCCCTTGGCGCCGACCACTGAGACCTTGATCATATTCTCCCCCTTGCTGCTGATGCAGTTGCCTACGTAATTTCGTTGTTCGCCGCTGTTCAGCGCCATCGTATCCGGCGCCGGCAATTCGGCAATCAGACTACCACCCGTATCCGCCTTGGCCAATGGACTGTCCGATGCGTGTACATCTCGGCACAGGTGGTGACCGGTCATTCACGTTCATGCGCGTACATCCCGTCACGGGCGACTACCGGTTATCACGTTCATGCGCGTACATCCCGTCACGAGCGACGACCGGCCATCACGTTCATGCGCGCACCGGCCAATCGCCCATGCACCGGCCAATCGCCCACACACCAGCTAATCACCTACGCACCGGCCTTCCGGCTGTTCGGTTACCCGGCTACCGATATTCCGGTTATCCAATTACTTGACTACCCGGCTATTCGAATATCCGACTATCCCCGGTTACCCGACTATCCCCGGTTACCCGGTTCCCAATTATCCTCGCCGATCCTCCTATCCCCGTCTTTTGGACAGACGCCAGCCGAGCAGCGCCAACGGCACGGAGGCGAGGGTGAAGGCGCAGGGCAGCAACATGCCGACATGCGGGCTGGCGGCGTCGAGCACGATGCCCGCCACGGATGACCCGATCGAGGTACCGACCGTTCCGGCCGTAGTTACCCAGCTCAACCCTTCGGTCAGGGACTGCGGCGGCACCAAATCCTTGACGATGAGGTTGCCGGTGGCGAACAACGGCGAAACGGTCAGACCGGAGAGGATCTCAACCACGCCAAGCAGTACCAGATGGTCCATGGTGAGGCGGAAGAAGGCGTATCCGACCGTGAGCAGGGCAAGGAACATGACCATGTGCCCCCAATGCGAGCCTTTGAGCTGCCGGGAGCCGAAAATCAACGCGCCGATGCAGGAACCGAGCGCGAACATCGCCAGCTGCAAGCCCAGGAACGGCTCCAGACCCATGCCCTTCATCGTGGCGGTGATCGACACGTCGAACGAGGTGAAGCTCATGTTGAATACGATGAATACGGCGAGCAGCGGCAGCACACCACCATACAGCAGCACGCTCTTCGGTTTGGCGCCACTGCGCCTGAGCTGTCGAAGGGTGAGCCGATCGGCGGCCGGGGAACCTGCCTGGGGCGATTCCTCGCCGGCCGCAGGGGTGGCGGAGCCATTCGGCATGGCCGCCTTCGCGTCCTTGGATTCAACGGATGCCGCCGAAACCGCAATCTGCTCCACCATGGCCGGAGGCTGCGTGGATCTGAGCGAGAGGAACACGGTGCCGCCGATGCCGCATGCCAGGGTGGGCACGAACAGCTGGGAGACGGGGTGCACCGACGTGGCCAGCCACGCCGCCAGAATCGGACCGAGGATGAAGACGACCTCATCGATGGCCGCTTCCATGGCGTAGGCGGTGTTGAGCAGCTGTTCGCCATCCGGAACCCCACGCAGGGCATATGACCACCGGGTACGTACCAGAGCGCCGAAGGAGAACTGGGTCAGCCCCATGACGACGGCCAATGCGAACAACACCGGAATCGGCACCCGCATCAGCGCCGCGAACGCGAACGAGAGCATCGCGGCAAGCTGCACGGCAAGCGCGATGCGGCCTACACGGGCCTGTCCGAACCGATCGAAAGCACGCGCGTAGAACGGCGTGACGCAGGACATGGCAAGCACGTAGACGGCGCTCATGGTGCCGGCAACGGTCCAATTATCGTAGATATGGTTCAACGCCAGCACGATGCCGAGGCTCATCATGGAGATCGGCAAACGCGCCACGGCACCGGACAGGCAGAACGCCTTGGTGCCGGGCAGCGCGAACAAGCGCTGGTACGGCGAATGTGCGGACGACTCCGTCATGGTTCGGGTCGTAGACATGATCCTCCTTACTGGGGTGCGTTCCGGCATGTGCGCCCGCCCACACATGCCATCCGAGGGTAGCGGTCCCCGAGCAACGTCACGCGGTGCGTTTCAGCCGCGGACCCTTGGCGAGACGGAGGACGGCAGCCCCACGAGTCCGTATACGCGCATATGCGCATACGCCTCGCAGGGCCGTATCGTCGCTCGTCGCTATCGCGATTTCGTCATCGCGACTGCATCTCGCGATAGCACTATCGCGGCTGCATCATCGCGTCCGCAGAGTGCGATCGATGCGTTCCACTGCATTTACTGCATCGATCACCCCCACGGGCGAGCCTCTCGCAACAGGGTCATGAACCTTCGCGGTTCAGTCGTTGTCGGATTGTTCGGGGATGCCGGAGCTCAACTCGGTAAGGATTTCCTGTTCTGTTTTGCCGCGGGCATGCAGCTCGCGACGGTCTTCATCAGACTCACTGACATAGTAGAGAGTGGCGTCGATACTGTCCAACGGAATGCCCTCGACCGCCGCCAGCAGCAATCGGTACATGTCGAGCTGGGCGAGTTTACGCGCCGTATCCTTCGGATCGGAAGGCCTGCGGCCGGTCTTCCAATCGACCACGGTGTACCGTTTGCCGGCATCATCGGGACGGAGTCCGCCGGCGAACACCGCATCGAGCTTGCCGTTGACCAGGCCGATGCCCGGCACGTTCACCACGATGGACCGTTCGGTCCAGACCGGCAGACGGCCGGCCCAGCGCGAAGTCTCCAACCGTTGGCTCCACAGGCGCAGTTGCGCAACGTCCGCGGTTTCGGGGGCTTCGGATGGACCGCCTGCCAGACCGTCGTCCAAGTCTGCGTACTGCCCGTCGTACGACAGTGCCTCATGGTCCGGCCGACGTTCGTTGAGGAACCATTCGGCCCAGGCGTGGAACTGTGTGCCCAGTTCGGCCGCCGGCGAGGACACCCGTGGTATGGGGCGGACGATGCCACGCCAGTAGGCGCGTTCCTCGCGCTCCCCCATACCGCCCATGCGCGCCTGCAGACCGGTGACGTTCTGACGGCCCGCCGCAAGTATGCGCTGCGCCTTGGCTTTGACGGCGGCATCCAGTTCGTTGCCTTCCAAGGTCCCCGCCATGAGATCAGCATCGTTCACCAGCAGCCGCGCGCGTTCCAGCAACGGCCCGGGATGCTCGTCGGGCGTCTCCCGGGCATCTCGCGGCAAGTCGCCGTCCGGGCAGATGCCATGCGACGAGTCACTGCGCGGCGAGTCACTGCGCGGCGAGCCACTATGCGGTAAGTCATCATGTGGAGGGGTGACAGTCATGGAGACGTCCTGTGGGGAATCACCGTCTGCGGAGACACTGTCCAACGAAGCGTCATGCCGGGAGACCTCATGCGCAGAGACATCCTGCATAAGGGTCCCATGCATATGACCGCTACGTTCCGATGACGACGATCGGGTCCGAATCTCCTCCACACCGCGGGAAAGTCTATCCGCGATCTGCGGGCTCAACGAGGCAGGCCAAGGCAGGCTCGTCTCCCGGCTCGCATGTTCGATGGGCGTACGCCACGCTTCGCCGACGACCATCTCGCCGTACTGTTCGGCGTGCTCGCCCACGAAGTAGCCCTCGGGCGGGGCGATCGTATCCACCGGAACAACCGTATCCGACATGAGTGGCGTTCCCTCAGGGGCGCCAGCACCCGGCAGACCATGCACATCCCGCTGACCATGTGCGGTCTTCGCACCGACTGCGTCTTTCGCCTCGACCACCCCGGCATGCCCATGAAGCGCGTCGTGCACCTCCAGCCAGAAGTTGGAGGGTGATGAGGCGCGAGACCCCTTCGCCACCAGTGAGGGGTCGCGACCCGGCTCCCCCGCATGCCGGCAGTAGGTCAGCAGCACATCCTTCTTGGCGCGGGTGAGCGCCACGTACATGAGACGTCGTTCATCGGCATGGAGACGACGGCCGTATTCCTCGGACTGCGTCAGATACCAGCCTGCGGGATCGACCTCGTCCACGCCGTCACCGTATTCGCGCATGGAACCGAATGCCTCATCATCGATGAGTTCCACATCGTCCAGCGACCGCAATGCCTCTATGGGGTCGGCCCCCACCTCGGCGTCGTGGGGGAATCGTGGCAGAATGCCGGCGTCGGCACGCATCGGCACCGGCACGGCCACCGGATTGACCAGCCAGGAATCGGCCGTCTCGTGGTATTCCGGCGCCCGCCACTCCCCTTGCTCCGTGCCGCCGGGATGCCGCTCGTCAAGGACGATCTTCAGATGGTCCCCCTGATTGCTGGGGAATCCGCCCGCGGTCAACCCCACGACGGCGACGGCGTCCCATTCCAGTCCCTTGGACTGATGAACGGTCATCAACTCCACATCCACCGGGCCATCCGGCATGGCGGCGGCCTCATCCTCCACCGAGGCAAGATGATCGACCCACGACATGAACCCCTGCAACGTGGGCATCTGATCGACTGCGATCTCCTGACTGTAGGTATCCACCAAGTCCACGATGGCATCGGTCGGCATATGGGCCAGCGTGGGGTCCGCCTTATGGCGCCGGTTGCGCAACGCCCCGGCCACCACGGTATCGATGTCGAGGTCCAACGCCTCCACGGCGGAGCGCACCACATCCGCCAGGGGATGCCCGATCATGCGATGGACCCGGCGTAGCGCGTCGGCGGCCCGCTGCAAGGCGTTGCGGCCATCAGGACTGAGCCCTTCCGTCAGCGCGTCAAGGTCGGAACGCAGGAGCACATCGGGGAGGAATACCGCATTGGCCACCTGATCACGGTATTCGCGCACGATTGCCGCCCACTCGCCGCGAGGGGCCTCCGGATCGGCCAGCCCCGCCTGGACCAACGCCTTGAACCGCCGTTCGGTGTTGCAGGTTTCGGCCACATGGGCCAGATCGGCCAGATCGGCGGCGGACATGGCGAAGCGTGGGGTGGCTAGCAGGCGCATCAACGATGCTGAATCCGTGTGGTCGGCCGCAACATGGAGCAGGGCCAGCAGATCCCGGATTTCGGGGCGTTCGAGCAGGGCGGAGTATCCGACGACAAAGGTGGTCAGACCGGCCTGTTCCAATGCCGCCTGATATTCCGGCATACGGGTTTTGGAGCGGAACAGCACCGCTACCGGAGCCTTCTGTTCCGCCGGGCGCCCGTTGGCGTCCACCAGACCGGGGTTCCATGGATCATCGGACGGTTTGCGGAACCGGCTGATGGCGGCTTTGCAGAATCGCGTCACGGCGTCGATCTCCTGACCGCCGGTGTCGAATCCCAATACGCCGAGTGTGCCTTCGGCCGCATCTGGCATGGCATCCAGCGGTGAGACATCCACCTCATGCATCAGCGAGCTGGAAACGCGTTCAGGACGCGACCGCAGGGGCAGCGTCAAATCGTTGGCTGCTTCGAGCACGATTCTGCTGTTGCGCCGAGTCACCGTCAACGGGAACGGCTTCGAGCCCGACGGCATGCGAAAGTCCTGCTGGAACATGCGGAAGGCTCCGGGGCTGGCCCCACGCCATGCGTAGATGGACTGGAACGGATCGCCCACGGCGTTGACCGCGGAACGGTCGATCGTTCGGACGGCACCATTGCGGGAACCGTCGCGCGAGCCGTCAGACCGAACATCATCGGGTCGAACAGTCTCAACCCGGAGACCGTCGGGCGCCGCGTCCTCGGCATCCGTATCGGCACCATCCGTATCAGTATGGAACAATGCGGCGAGCAGAGCCGCCTGCGTGGTGGAGGTGTCCTGGTATTCGTCCAGCAGCACGTGGCTATAGCGGCGCCGCATGCGCTCTCCGATGGACGGGAATCGCTCGATGAGCTGGTACGCCGCAAGTGTGAAATCAGGGAATTCCGCCATGTTGCGGTCATGCTTTGCCTGGCTGTACGCCTCGACCAACTGCAGGAGAATGTCGCGCTTGCGGGTGACGGCCAGCAATTCGCCGCAATGGTAGACGCACCGACTGTGCAGCTGCCTACTCCGTTTGTCCAGCTTGGCCTGCCATGTGGCGTCCGTGTCCTTTTTGGTCCGCTCGATTTTGGCGATACGCGGCTCATTCTCGGGCATGGTTTCGCCTTCAAGCGCCTGCTCAAGACATGCGATGAACGCCGTATCCCAGCGGCGGACGCGTTCCACGGCATCCTCGAAGCTGGTGCAGCCCGAGCCGATCATGGCACTTCCTATGGCTGCGGACAGCTTCAGCACCTGCGACGCCAGCGTGCCGAACGCGCCGAAGTCCTGACCGAAAACCAGATCCATATGCTCATCGATGACTTCGGTGGCCAATTGGAGCGCACCTGCCTCGCTCAACGGCTGAGTGTTCTGATCGAAGCCGACCAATAGCCCATATTGACGCACGATGGACTGGAAGAACGCGTCATACGTGAACACCGCAGGCTTGAGAAAAGCACGATCGCCGGGCACGGTTCCGGCGGCATCATGGTCCGTCGTCGTGGATATGCCCGATGCAGCCGCAGCAACGGGTGCGCCCTCCATTCCGGATTGCGAGGCCCTTGACGCCCCATCCAAAGTCAGCGTATCCGAATTCAGCGCATCCGCAGTCGGCATATCCGCAGTCGAAGCGTATACCGCCGCAGATACGCGTTCCAGCAACTCCCCAGCCGCCTTACGGGTGAAGGTCAGACCAAGAATGCGCTCCGGCGGCACACCACGCTCGATGAGCGCGATGATGCGTCGCGTCATGGTGAACGTCTTGCCGGAACCCGCGCCGGCGACCACCAGCACGTCGGCATCCGCCGGTGCGTCGATGATGGCGGCCTGTTCTCTAGTGGGAGTGAACGCACTCATGCTTGCCTCGTTTCGAATATGGTATCGACCTGCCCGGCGCAGGCCGGGCAACTCTGCTTCATGCGGCAGAACGCCACATGCGTGGGCTGCGGATGGGCCGTGATGGTTGCCGAACGACTGGCCGCACCAGCGTAGAACACGCGGGCAATCATGGTCAGGGCCCACATCGTCTGGGTGCCGGCCAGAGCGGAGAAGCGCCGCCAATCACCCGCTTCCACGCCCTCCGGCGGATTGCCAGGGTCCGGCGTCGGCATGTCAAGGAAAGCGCCGGCGTCCTTGTAATGGAAGCGAGGTGTGAACGGTTCGGCGTTCAAGGTGCCATGGGTGAACAGCGGCGGCTGGAAGATGCCCTCGGGCGCGTAGCTCTGGGCGGGAGCGCCGTTCTGCCCCACATGGAACAGCTCGCTTTGCCCAATCGGAGGCATCGCGGCGAGCGCCACCGCCCCGCGCATCCGGCCTTCCGGGAATGCCAGCCCCAGCTGATAGCACACCAGCTGCAGATCGTTGAAGATCTGCTTGACGGATGGGACCTTGCCGGTCTTGTAGTCAATCAAGCGGACGCTCTCACTGCCATCGGCCAGTATGCGGGTCTCCATACGGTCGATACGGCCCGACAGGCGAATCGTCAGATGCTCGTCCATGCCCTCCGGCCATCCGCCCACCAAGGTGCCCATGCACGCCATGAGTATGGACCGGCTCACCGGCTGCATGCCCTCGAGCCCGTTATAGGTGTCGAGGATGTCATCGAGATTGAAACGGGCCGCGAATTCGCGCTCGCATTCGACATGCTCCAGCCGGCCAAGTTCGATGGCCTCTGCATTCCTGCCCAGATAAGCACCTGCGTCGCCGTCGGACGCGACGAAGTAACCAGCGATGTTGGACAGCATATCCGCGGCGGCATCATCCTTGCGAATCGCGGCGTATCGGTCACGGGTGTCCGTGATGGCATTCGGATCGGTTCGTTTGGATTCGTAGATGGCGCGCAGCCGTGCCGTTACCGCGTCGATGCGCTGGACGGAGGTCGCGGAGGCATCCAAGCCCAGGCTTTGCATGCGCTCGGGATCGGAGTTCAACCGATCCAGTCCCTCCTCGCTGCCCTGCTGCGCAACCGTATGAATCAATGTGCCGAATGCCGTGGCCACCGAACCGGGTCGGGGACCCGCGAAACGGTTTTCCAACATCCAACACACCGGACATGCCCAAAGACTGTCCACCGCGGAGGGGGACAAGGCGGCCACTGGCACGGGTTCTCCGGCATGACCGGCATCTCCCCTGTTGTGGCCGGCCTCGACATCACGAGCACCGACATCACCGGTACCGTCTGTGACGTCTGTGACGGATTGCGTAATGGACCGCGAGCCAACGTCCGCAGCATCACCATTCGTGGCATCGCCTAAGGCATCATTCAAGGTGTAACCTGCTGAGCCGTTCACAGTATCGTCTGCGACGGCACCGCTCATGTCATCCGGTGTGCCGGCCTCACCTTCCAGTGCGCCGCTTATACCGGTTTTACCGATCATACCGTCATCGCCGTTTTCGACTGCGGACCTCGCGAAGGACCAATCATCAGGATCAGCCGCACTCATGCCGTTTCCAGCCAGTAATGCCAACGCCGCAACGGCATCCTCCGACTCTGCGGAACCGGCGTCCGCAGTAGCCAAAGCCACGCGGGCCGCGGCGACCAGCCCTCGTGGGTCGGCATCCAGACCGGCAAGATCATACCGGGTTTCTTCGCCGCCTCCCACCGAGGTGTATCGCGCCTGGGCTTTGGAACGAGGATAGCGTTCCGGCAGATACCCGAACAGGAAATCCGATGGGGTCAGGTCGTCGTTCCACACCGCGCTGACGCTCACCTCGCACGAAGCGCGGGTCAATGCCACCAGGAAGCTTTTCTTCTCGCTGGACAGCACCGAGGCCAGTCTGGGGTCATGCCCATCCATGGCACCATGGTCGATTCCGCCATGCAATACAAGGTCGGCGAGGTCCTCGCCCCCGAACAAGGCGTTGCGTCCCGCCAGATTGGGCCAGACATCCTGTTGGACCGCCGGCAACCACACGTATTTCCAATGGCGGCCCGACGCACCGGCCGGAGTCGTCAAAGTCAACGCATCCTCCACCGGTCCGACGTGGGCCAGGGAATCGGCCTGCACCTCCATGCCGCGCACCTGCGCCATGAATCCCATGATGTCCCTGCTGGCAGTGGAGTCCTCGGCGAACTGGAACAGCCGCATGGCCGCGTCAAGTCGATCATTGGCGGCACGCCCGTCTGCCGTGTTGTCCAACGCCATGCGCTGCCATGCCGATGCGACGCCAGTGGCGTCCCAAGCGACCGATAAGGCATAGCGGGGCTGACGGCGCTGTTCGGCAGGCAACCGTCCAAGCTTGCGGGCGATCTCGCTCACCATGGACCACAGATTGGCGAAGGCACGGGCCTGTGGGTCCTTGCCCAGCACCAATCGCACCGCATCGACCACCACGTCCGCGGGCGCCACGGTCTCCTCATCGAACACCAACAGCACGTAGAGCGCATCGGAGCCGAATGCCGGAGCTTTCTCGAAGGGGGCGCCACCTCCTCCGATCAGGCTGTCATCGACCGTGATTCGGGAGCCATCCCGCACAGCGTTGCCGTCTACATCATACAGTGGCCGGGATGCCCTCCCCTCACCGTCGAGAGATGCTTCAGCGTTCTCCCGAGACTCGTCAAGAGATGTTTCACAATCTGTTTCACAATGCGTTTCACGATATGTTTCACACATTGTCGCCCATGCCGCCACCAAATTGTCCACTACGGTGCCCGAACCGGCGATGCCGGCTAGAGACTCGATGGCATCCATGGCCGATTCGACGGATGCCAGACGCGCCGGCATACCGCTCCCCGGACGCGCACCCGTGCCAATCAAAGGTCCGCCCATGATTTCGGCGACGCGTCCCCGCACATAAGCCGCGACGGCACCCAGTCCCAACCGGCATCCCGACACGCCCTCACGGCGCAGCTCGGCAAGCTCGACGAGCGCAAACAGCCCCCGCACCAGCGATTCGTCCTTGAGCGGGCGGGTGATGGATGAATACCGCACCGGAACACCGTCACGACGCAGCCGTTCACCGTATTGACGCACCGTGGCATTGTCATGGGCGATGACGGCCATGTCGTTCCAGCGAACTCGATGGTCAAGGTGTGCATGCTTGATACGCCAGACGGTATCGTCAAGTTCCTCGCGCGGCGATCGGTACAATCCCGCATTCAAACTGCCGTCAACGGCGTAGGCGCACCCGTCGACCTCGCCGCCGCTCCGGCGCCCCTCGCCTCCTATCCTGCCGGCCCGCAGCGCCTCGACCAACTTCCCCGGGCGCCTGGCCAGCGGCAACGGCTCTTCCTCGGGCGAGGCGATGGACAGCGATACGCGCGACGCCATGATACGGGCGGCCCCGATCATGGCGCCCGAGCCCGACGCCGCTTCCTTTTCATCGGTTCCACCCGGCTCCGTCACGGTGTCGCCGTCTTCGGCGATGTCATCAGAGACGTCATCCACCAACGCGGCGCATGCCCCCAACGGCAGCTCAATGGCATGCAGCGACCCGGTAACCGCCTGCCGCATGAGGTATTCAGGATAGGAGCCACGGAAGGTCTGCACGGCCTCGTCAGGATTGCCGACCAGCACCAGCCGAACGCCCGCTTCGTCCAGCGCCTCCACGAAGCGCAGACCAGCCAATGTGGTGTCCTGCACATCATCGATCACCAGCAGCCGCGGCAAATCCAGCGCGCTCGGGCGCATGTCCCGGCCATCACGCTCGATCGCCGCCCTGACCGCACGGGCGCCGGCCACCAGTAGGTATGAGGCATCCAGACGGTACTGACCCGGATATGCCAGACCTTGGATTGCGATGTACTCACGGCGCAGTGCGAACGCCAGCCCCCATTGCACGGTCAGCCTGGCATCCGCGGCGACATCCGCGATCAGGCCGGCCTCCTGCTCGGAGCTCACCCCGAGTTCATCAAGACGCGCGAGCATGTCTCGCAATTGGCCGATGAACGCATCCGAAACGCCGCGTTCGAACATGTCGGCGCTGGTCGCACCACCCTCCTCCGCTCCGGGGCCGACGGAGAATCGGGATGCCGACGCATCGGCATCATGGACCAGACCGACCCAATCGGACTGAGCGAAGTAGTGGCGCAGCAGCGCGCATGTCCGGCAATCATCCCCCACTCTGGCATGCCACACATGCGTCGCCATGACCCGCCTCAGCAGCGCATCCTGTTCGGCGCCGTTGAGCAGTTTCGGCAAGGCAAGTCCCTCGGCGCGCCTGGCCGCCGCAATGGCCCGGAACGCCACGGCCCCCAATGTGGTGACCGGTCTGGCCTGACCCGAGAATCCGATATGCCGTATCACACGGTTGCCCAAGGCATCCGCAGTCACACGGCCGGACACGGCCATGACCGCGTCGGCGCTGCCATAGCGGCGGAGTCCCGCCTGCAGGACGGCGAGCGCGAAATCGGTCTTGCCCGCGCCTGGGGCGCCGACCACCAACCTCGCCGTGCCGTCTCGTTCCAAGCCGTCCAATATGGCCGATGCGTTCCATTGCTCACTCATGGCTCAAGCGTAACCCCGGTTTTCAAGGAGGGAAAAATTTTACCGACCGAAATAATCGGCGGTATCGTCGGCAGTATCCTATTGAACGGATGTGGGGAGCATCCGCACCCAGAGAAGGGAAGGCAGATGGCCAATAACCAAAATCAGCCGCCAAAGTTGCCCGGCTACGATTTCGTGCAACTGCTGGGCGCTGGAGCCACGGCAACGGTGTACCTGTACCGTCAGCGCATGCCCGCACGTCCCGTGGCAGTGAAGGTCAGCGCGAAGACCCTCGACCCCCGCGCCGCGGCGTTGTTCAACCGCGAAGCCAATTTCATGGCCAGATTGTCGTCGCACCCGTACATCCTTCCGGTGTACGACGCCGGTGTGACCTCCGACGGCCACGGCTTCATCGTGGTCGAGTACGCGCCGGGCGGCACCTACAACAGCATCATGAAGGCCCAATCCCTGACCTGCGAGCAGGTGCTCGATCTGGGCATCAAGCTGGCGAGCGCGCTGTTCACCGCCCATCGCAGCAACATCATCCACCATGACATCAAGCCGAGCAACATTCTCATCACCGCGCAGGGGCTGCCGGCGCTGGCGGACTTCGGCATCTCCACCGACGTGTATGACCGCACGGAAACCGGATTCTCCCCGCCGTGGGCCCCTCCCGAAGTGCTGCAGCACAGGACCAACGGTTCCGAGGCCGCGGATATCTATTCGCTGGCGGCCACGTTGTACGCCCTTCTCGTGGGGTGTTCGCCATATCAGCATGAGTATCATCCACGCTCGCAATCCGAGCTCATCGACCTCATCATCAATCAGCCGCTGCCTCGCATCAACCGTGCGGATGTCCCCGCGGACGTGGAATCGGTGCTGCGTCGCGCATTGGATAAGGACCCAGACCGCCGCTACTATTCGGCGCTTGAATTCGCCCGCGCCTTGCAGCGCGCACAATTCGCGCATTTCGGCCACGCCACGCCAGTCACGGTGGAGGGCATGCCGCAATATCCCAAGGATGTCGAGCGTCGTCGGCGGTCTGCCGACAATCAGTCCGGACCGGCATCCGTGAGCCGGCGTGGTTGGGTCAGGCCCGTCGCCATCGCGACGACCGTCATCGCAGTGCTGGCGGCGATCGGTCTGACGTTCGCATTCGTGGTGCTGCCCCGCATGGACAGCGCCGTGGGCCCGGGCTCCCGGGAACTGATGGCGCCCGGCACCGACGGCACCGACGACGCGAAGTCCGGGCAGGGGGACGATGCGATCACCGGCACGTCGAACGCCCCCGTCCCCTCGCCGGAGAATGTGACCGGTTCTTACAGCACGGACAGCTCGTCGGTGACCTTCACCTGGACCAATCCGGACCCGCAGAACGGGGACGCCTACGCATGGTCCGTCATGGAGGGCAGCGCCGCCGATCAAAGCGCCAAGACCACCACCACGACGCAGACGCAGGTGACCGTGGACGCGCAGGAGGGGTCTCAGACCTGCATTCAGGTCTCGATAGTCCGCGAGAACCGCCAGATGTCGGCAAATCCGTCCATCGCATGCGCAGCCAAGCCGCAGTGACCATGACGGCCATGACAGCGGTTCGCACGCCCGAAGCGGCGGAACGCATGCGTTGAATCGAAGGCCCGACGCCGTTAGACTGGCAACAGGGGAGAAAAGTTCAGGGGGAACGATGGCCACATCAGCCAAATCGTACGACCGGAGGCGTCGCATCGGAGCGGCGTTGCGCCGACTGCTGCCATCCGGCAGACATCCATGGACCATGCCAGTGATCACGCTGCTCCTGCTCATCGGCCTGGTCGCCGGCGCGGTGATCGTAAGCACCGTCACCCGACGGCATGTCCAGCTGGATGACGGCACCGTATGGGTCACGTCGCTCAACAGCAGGAAAGCGGCGCGGTTCAACGTGAGGAACCGGGAGGCGGACGCCGGCGTCTCCTCATCCGCCCCTCGATTCGACGTGGCGCAGCATGATGGTCAGACCATCCTCGCCGAGCCGAATCAGGCCTCTTCCATCAAGGCCTCCACCGTCGGCGTCGATGCCAAAACGGAGATCCGGGCCAATACCTCGGTCATGGTCGGCGGTGAGACCGCGGCCTTCATCAACGACAAAACCGGCAATGTATGGATCGGGCGGGCGGCGGACCTCGACGGCGTCTCCCCCGCCACAGCCGACCCCGATATGGAGCTCGGAGCGGGCGGGCGCATTGCAGTGACCCATACCGGGGAGGTGTACGGATACCGCCCCGCCGACGGCATGGTGCTGTATGCCGGGAACGCCAACGGACGCGTCAGGGAGCTTGAATCACTGTCATCCGGTCGCCAGCAAAACGCGGACAGCTTCACCGTCGTCGGCGAGACGCCGGTCATCGCCATCGACGGCGCGATCGTGTTCAAAGGCGGGCGCATCGACACCGGTTCGGCGGGACGTCTCACCCTTCAGGCTCCGCCGTCCGACGACGGCCAGACCGGCTGGGTCGCCGCCGCCTCCCCTCAGGGATTGACGATGGCGGCGCTCGAATCCGGCGCAAAACCTTCATTCCTGTCCAACGGCGGCAAAGGCGAGCCCGCGCAACCCGTGTCCCTGAACGGATGCGTGATGGCCGCGTGGAGCCAAAAGGTCAGCAACTACGTGCGAGTCTGCTCGCCGAGCGGTGACGGAGCCAAACTCCAGACTCTGGACTCGGTGGACACCACATCGCAGTTGGTGTTCCGCACCAACCACCGGCTTGCGGTGCTCAACGACGTCATCAACGGCAATGTGTGGAACCCCGAGGATTCCACCAAGGTCATCAAAATCCAATGGAACCAGATCCAAACGGAACAGACCTCCAAGGAGGATCACAACAGCGATTCGGCCGACAACCACCGCGACTTCGCCAAGACCTGTTCCGCGCAATCCGGCCAGATCAAGGCCGTGGACGATACGATAGGCGCGCGCGCAGGCTCCGAACGTATCCTCGACGTACTGCGCAACGACGAGCAGACGGACTGCTCGGTGCTGCGCATCACCAAGGTGGGGGCGCCCGATGGCGCTCGTGTCACCGTCGCTCCCGTATATGACGGGCGATACCTGCAGCTGGACGCCTCGTCGGCATCATCCGGCACCGTGACGTTCACCTATGACATCTCGGATGGACGCGATCAGACGTCCTCGGCCAAAGTGACCGTGAACCTGACCGGCTCGAACAACACAGCGCCCACGCAAACCGACACGCCACCCGAAATCGACGTGGAACAGGGTGCCAGCACCACGACCAACGCGCTTGGCAGCTTCGCCGACCCCGACGGGGACCCGCTCACCTTGGTTTCCGCCGTCGCGCAGAACACCGATCAGGTGCAGGTGTCCACACGCGCCGACGGCCAGCTCACTTTCAACACCGGCGCTTTGGCATCAGGCAGAGTGGGCGTGCAACTCACCGTCTCCGACGGTCAGGCCACCGGCACCGGTCTCATCTATTTCTCCGTCAAACCGGCGAACACACTGGCGGCGATCATCGATCCCGTATCCAAGAGCACCACCCCCGGCACCGACACCACCATCGAACTCGAGCCATATGTGCATGGCACGTCCAGCGAACCGGCTCAGCTTGGTCAGGTGGATGCCCCTGACGGCACCAGCGCCACGGCCAACGCGGCGGACATGTCCATCTCGTTCAAAGCCTCGAAGCCCGGCACCTACTATGTGCCCTACACCATAACGCAGGGATCGATGCCCGCCACCGGTCTGGCACGCGTGGAGGTGCAGCCGGTCCAGGGCGAAGCGGCCAAACCGGTGGCGGCCAATGACGTGGCGTTGCTGGGAGCCGACAATACGGCGATCGTGGAGCCGCTGGCCAACGACGTCGATCCGATGGGCGGGGTGCTGTCCGTCGCCACGGTGACCGCGCCCGCGGATTCCGGTATCAAGGTGGGACTGGTGAGCCACAAGCGCGTATACATCACCGCCCGTCAGGTGCCCACCAACCCATTGGCCATCAACTACACCGCAGCCAATGCGGCCGGCACCGCCAAAGGCGTCATCGTACTGCAGCCGCCGGCCCTGACGGCCTCGAACTCGGCCCCGAAGGCTGGCAACATCAACACGCAGGTACGTGCCGGCGGCATCGTGTCGGTGGATGTGCTGGACCATGTGACCTATCCGGACGGCACCACGGTCAAGCTCAAGGACAACCTGCAATACGACAAGGACACCTTCAAGGGGCTGGCATTCGTCTCGGGCGACACCGTGCGCTATCAGGCATCCCAGCAGACGGGCACGTTCCCGATCACCTACACGGTCGAGGACAATCTGGGCAATGTGGCCTCGGCCACCATCACCATCACCGTGCATGAGCGCAACGCCGAAGGCAAGGCGGCGCCGACCCCGCACGACACCGAGGCGCAGGTCGCCGCCGGCCAGAAGGTGCGCATCCCAATCACACTGAACGGCATCGACGCGGATGGCGACGACGACCAGCTGCTGGGCTTGGGCAACAAGGCGCCGAGTCTGGGACGTATCTCCGAAGTGGGGTCGGACTATCTGGTCTACGAGGCATATCCCGACTCCTCCGGCACCGATACATTCTCCTACGCCGTGGAGGACTGGACCGGCCAGCGCGCGCAGGCGCAGATCCGCGTCGGCGTGTTCCAAAGCTCCTCGAGCTCGGGAGTCTACGCGCGCGACGACGAAATCACGTTGCGTCCCAATACGGCGGCTACCGTGCCCGTCGCCCAAAACGACATTTCAGGCGACAACACCGACCTCACCGTGGACCGGACGGTCAAGGCGCAGGGTCTCGACGACGTGACGGTCAAGGACAACATGATCGCCTTCACCACGCCCGCCAACGCCACCACGGCATACATCGCCTATACGGTCAAGGACAAGGCCAAGCTGTCGGACACGGCCACGCTCACGGTGAACGTGGACCCGAATGCGGCCATCGAACCGCCCACCGCCTACGACTATCGGGTGCCGTCCGCGGCCACCATCGATAAGAAGTCCGTGGATGTAGATGTCTCACAGTGGATCGCCAACCCGTCGGGCACCGCCGATGAGCTCACGGTGGGGGTGCATCCCTCCGCGGCCGACCACGCCCGGGTCAAGGGCGGCGAACGTTCGACCGTCATCACCGTGGACCTGACCTCGCAGGCCAGGGCGGTGCCGTACACCGTGACCAACACCACGCACCACATCACCTCCACGGCATTCATCCAGGTGCCCGCCTACGGCGTCTTCCCTCCCACGCTTCGCCCCAAGGCGCCGGAGCTCAAGGCCAATTCGCGCGAGACGATCACCATCAACATCAACGACTACGTGCGGGTGGGCGCGGGCAAGGAGCCGCACATCGACTCTGCGGCCTCGGTCAGCGCGACCAAGGCCGCCAACAGTGACCTGTACGTGGACGACCACACCCTGAAGTTCACGGCCGTGGACGGCTATTCGGGCCCTGCGTCCATCACCTTCACCGTCACGGACGGCAAACAGGGGGCGGATAAGACCCATATCATCAATTCGGCCGTGCTCTCCCTGCAGATCACCATCGTGGGCCGTGACGTACCGCCGCCCACGTTCACCTCCTCCACCATCGACGTCGAAGCGGGCGCCGAACCCAAGACCGTCGATCTCAAGGCGCTCACCCACGCGCCGGAGGGCATCGCGCCGGAAAACACGCATTACACCTATGCGGGCGGCACGAGCTCGACCGACCAGATCGTCTCGAAGCTCTCCGGCGACGGCATGCTCGAAGTCTCCGCCATGAAAGACGCCAAACCGGGGACCACGGCCACCATCCCCGTGCAGATCGGCTATGAGAAGGGCACTGTGAACGCCGGCGTGACCGCACGCGTGGTGGCGTCCAGCAAGCCATTGGCACGCATCAACGCCAAGACCCTGCAGATCAAGGCGAGTTCCACCGATTCCGTGGACCTGCTGTCCGACGCCTACAACCCGTTCCCCGATTCCCCGTTGACGGTCGTGGCCTGCAAGGCCGATGACGCCGCCAAACTCACCGTCTCCTCCTGCGATCCGTCCGGCCGCATCGCCATCGCCGCGGCTTCGGACATCGGCGCGTCCACCAGCACCATACTGGTCACCGTCGAGGATGGCAGCAAGGTCAAGGAACGGCAGGTGACCGGCACCGTCACCGTGTCCGTGATAGACAAACCGGACCCGCCGCTGCTGTCTCCGGTGGGCGGCGAGCCTCAGAACGGCGCGGTCACACTCACCTGGACGCCGGGTGCCGCCAACGGCAGCCCCATCACCGAGTACCGGGTCAATTGGACCGGTGGGGCGGAAGGCAGCAAGTCCTGCGGCGCGGTCACCTCCTGCCAAATCACGGGACTTGCCAACAACAAGCCATATTCGTTCACCGTCAGCGCCAGAAACGAGGTCGGATGGTCCAAGCCGTCCGCCGCGGTCGAGGCCACGCCCGACCGCGTGCCCACCGCGCCGACCGCGGTGACCGTCACGGGAGGCAACAAGACCGCCACCGTCACCTGGAACGCCCCCGAAGGCGATTTCGGCGCCGTGGACAACTACTCGGTGACCATCACCGGCGCCGGCGCTCCGCAGACCAAGGAGACCAACGGCACGTCCACGCGCATGACGTTCTCGTTCGCCAACGGCGACATCTCGGACGGCACCGAGGTGACCGCCACGGTCAAAGCGCACAACGCCATCAACTGGGGTCCGGCATCCGAGGCATCCGAGGCCGATGAGGTGTGGGGAGACCCGGAAGCCCCCATCATCACGCTGTCAAACAAGGACACCACAGTCACCGCGAACATCACGCTGGGCGACAACCACAACGCCGGTTGCAAGACGATCGTCTTCGGCGGAGATACCGAGGGCACCATGTCATGCACCGACACCTCCACCTCGTTCGAGGTGAACGAAAGCGACCTCAATACCACCGAGCTCACGGTCACAGCCACGGTCGAACCGAAACGCCCCGCCGACGCGGCGACCGGAAAAGCCCGGTTCACCCCCTCCTACACCATGCAGAAGGCATCCGGCGTCTCCACATCCGGCTCCGGCGGCAGATGCACCGTGCGCTGGACCAAGCAGGGTCTGGCCCAATCCTTCGACGTGACGGCGGACGGCCTCGGCAGCACCACCGCCGGCAAGAACGAGACGTCGGCCACCTTCGACATGGAGCCATGGGACACCTGCGGCACGGCATCGGTGACCCAGGTGTTCAACGGCCGCTCCGGCTCCCCCGCCTACGGCGGTCCTTCCGGAGGCGCGCCGTACATCTATGAGGTCAAGGCAAAAATCACCGCGCCGAACAGCCTCACCTGGGGTGACAACAAGAACGTGGTCAAGGTGGATGGCGGTTCGGTGGAGACCTACGGCAAGAGCGCCCGCTACCAGATCATCATCAACGGCATTGCATTCGACTGGCAGCCCGGAAGACCGCTGGACGTGACCGATCTCAAGACCGACAAGGACGGTACCTATCGTTGGAGCGTCAAGGTCACCAGCACGGAAGGTCTGACCGGACTCGACAACACCGCTTCCGGAGGCACGATTCGAGGCAAACGCCCCGGTGTGGACGAAGAGACCGAGGGGGATGCCTCCACGTCATCCTTCACCTCCCGATCCGGCGCCCATGTACTGATCCGGGAGCCTTGGATTCTTGGACTGGCCAATACGCCGGCGCAACAGTCGCATCCGGCGCAGCCTCATCCCGCAGCACGGAACGTGTAGCCATGACGCAGCCCATGCCCTCAGGCGCATAGCCGATAACGCACCATCCATGCCACAGCACCACAGCACCACAGCACGACAACGCAACAGCAAGCAACAGCAGGAGTACACCAATGAACGAGCACCTCGACGACGCAACGCAGTTGTCCGACGCCACCAGACTGTCGGACAACACGAACATGTCCGAGCCGGACGCCACACGGATATCGACGGCACCCCATGACGGCGTGCAAACCGTACACCCCGAGGGCAATACGCCGGCATGGGCCTCGGCATCATCCTCATCGCCCTCCAAGCCCATGGTGCGGCCAAGTCTGCCGCAACGCCCGGGAACTTCGGGAGCGAAGGCCACAAACGCCGCCAAAGACGTCAAAGCCGCCAAGACGCCGGGGAGCCCGGCCACAGGGCATGGGCCGAACACCGCCAAAACCGTCAAAACCACGGGACCCGCAAAAACCGCAGCACCCGTAACAGTCTCGACGGGGAGCCAGGCACACGCCGCGAAGACCGCGAACGCCGCAACGCGAGGATCCGGCGCCGCCAAGCCCGACCGATCCGGCACGTCGCGCCCTTCACCCATCGACTCCGGCCTACTGCCCGAGCCCACCGATGAAATCCGCGATTTCAGGGACTCCTTCAACGCCCTGGTAGGCAACATCTCCAAGGTGGTCGTCGGCAAGACCATGCCGATCAAGGAATGCGTCACCGCGCTGCTGGTCGGAGGCCATGTCCTGTTGGAGGACAATCCCGGCACCGGCAAGACGCAGCTGGCGCGCGGTCTGGCCAATTCCATATCCACCAGTTTCAAGCGCATCCAGTTCACGCCGGACCTGCTGCCGTCGGACGTGGTGGGCGTGACGTTCTACGACCAGAAGACCGGCGACTTCACGTTCCGCGAGGGACCGATCTTCGCGTCCATCGTGCTTGCGGACGAAATCAACCGTGCATCACCGAAGACCCAGTCCGCCCTGCTGGAGGTCATGGAGGAGCAGAAGGTGACGGTGGATGGCGAAACCCATGACGTACCGCAGCCGTTCATCGTCATCGCCACGCAGAACCCCATCGAACAGCTTGGCACCTACAAGCTTCCCGAGGCGCAGATGGACCGATTCCTCATCAAGACCTCGATCGGGTACCCCGGACACGACGTATCGGTGGACATCCTCAAACAACTGGACATCACCGACCGGGCCGGGCAGATCGAGCCCGTGCTCAGCGGCGAGGATGTGATGCGTCTGCGCGAAGTGGCTTCGAGCATCTACGTGGACGACGCAATCCGGGAATACGTGGTGCGTCTGGTGGAGGCGACACGGCACGATGAGAAGATCATGGTGGGCGCCTCCATGCGCGGCGCTTTGGCGTTGACACGCTGCGCCCGCATCTGGGCGGCCGCGGACGGACGTGCATACGTGGTGCCCGATGACATCAAGGATCTGGCCGTGCCTGTGCTCGCCCACCGCATCACGTTGACGCCGGAGGCCACCTTCGACGGCGCTACCGACGAAAGCCTGATCGCCCGGATTCTGGAGGACGTCCCCTCCCCCACCATCGGGCGTTGACGCCACCGTATTCACCGCACACGAAAGTCTGAAAGGGATTCCCATGGATACCGCATCCGCCACGGCGCTGCGCCGACACCGCCGGCGCGAACGCAGGCTGAAGCGCGCCGCCAAGGCGGTCAGACATGCCGTCACCTCCTACGTCTCCCCGCTGGGCTGGATGACCTTGGGGGCTGCGGCGGCATGCCTGCTGGCCTTCCTGCCGCTGGGCTGGACCGAATTGCTGGCATTCGCCATCGTGGCCGGAACGATGATGCTCGCCGCAGTGGTGCTCTCCTTGGGCAACACCCGATTCAACGCCGCAATCTCCCTGTCCAACCGCCGAGTGACCGCAGGCGACACGGTGACGGTTCTCGTCGACATCGACAACCGTGGCCGCACTCCGACCGCCACGGCCCGCGGCAATCTGCCCATCGGAGACGCCCACGAGCGGTTCACCATCCCCATGCTGGGTCCCGGACAGGCCAAGCAGACCGAAGTGACATTCCGTGCGGTCTCCCGTGCGGTGCTGCCCATCGGCCCGCTGCGCATCCGCAAAGGCGACCCGTTCGGCCTGATCCGCCATGAGAAGGAACTAGCCGAACGGCTCACCGTGTTCATCCATCCGGCCACAGTGCGACTGAACACCTTGAATGCCGGCGTGCCTCGTGATCTGGAGGGGCAGCCGTCCGGTCAGATCGTCGATGACGACCTTGACTTCTACGGATTGCGCGAATACGAGCCCGGAGACGATGTGCGCAACGTGCATTGGCTGAGCTCCGCGAAAACCGGTACCCTGATGATCCGTCAGTACGAGGCCACACGACGCACCGACACCTCGGCGACGATCAGCGTCAACCCGGACGACTACGCCAGCAGCGAGGAATTCGAATTGGCCGTATCCATCCACGCCTCCATCGGGGTGCAGTGTCTGCTGCAGGATCGGCCCCTGTACTGCCATGCCGGCGCATCGCATGCCCGCCCGCGCAATGCCATGGCGTTTCTGGATGCAGCCAGCGGCATCGGGCCGGACCGCGACGACAATCCGAATCTGGCGCAGGAAACGCTCAGTCATGCACCGGACGCCTCATTCTATTACTTCACCGTCGGTTCGATGAAGGACCTCGACCAGATCAAACGCATGACCCTTGCGTTGCCGCGTTCGGCCAATTGCGTGGTATTGCAGGCTGATTCCGGCGCGAATCGCGGCATTCGCCGGTTCGCCAACTTCACGCTCGCGACGGTGGGCGAACTCGACGACCTGCCGCCCATCATGGGGGTGCTCGCATGACCGACAGCAACCAGCCCTCACGCACGCCGGCGGGCTTCTTCGCCGCGCCCCGTACGGCACCCGGCAAAACCCCGGGCAGCATCCCCGTCGCCGCGGCCGGGTCGATCTCCGGTGCCACACTCGGCGCGACGGCGTCCACCACGACCGGATCATGGGCCGATTCCACCCACTCGGTCATCTGGATGACCCGTGGCGAACTGCCCCACGGAGTCCATCATGCGCATCGGCAATGGGCCCGGAACCTCATTAGTCTGACGCTGGTGACGGTCATGATGCTCCTGGCCCTGGCCAACCTCATCGATGTCTATGGCGACCCGATAGCTTGGGCCGCCGCCGGTGTTCCCGCCACACTGATCGGGGCGCTCATCGCATGCGCGGGCACCGTTCCAGCCCTGCGCCTGTGGTGGCAGCTGGTGTTTCTGGCGGTATCGCAATTCATATTGGGCCCGGTGATCGCACTCAATGGCACCACCACCGCCCATGTCGTGCCCTCACTCGACACATTGAGCAAAGGATGGGCAGACACCTTCGGTTCGTTCAAATACCTCATTTCCATCACACCACCCATCGGCACCGCCGATGGCAGTCTCATGGCCCTCTGGACCATGGGATTGTGGCTCACCTTCCTGGCCGGCATATTCGCCGTCCAAGGCAATGCATGGCTTTCGCTGGCCGGAGTGCCGCCGCTGGTGGCCGCCATGGCCCTCAGCGCGCTGCTCGGCACCGGCACCGGCTGGCAACGCCCCCTGTGCGGCACGGCATTCGCGTTGCTGCTCATCATCTGGCTGTCCTGGCGTCTCGAGCTGTTCGAATGGGGACGCTGGCTGTCCAGCCTTATCATCGTGGCGCTGGCCATCGGACTCGCGGCCGGCGGCACCACGCTGACGTCGCAGCCGCGCTTGGTGCTCAGGGACCGGTACAACCCTCCGCTGAGCCCCTATGACTACACCAGCCCCCTCAGTGGCATGCGATCCTATATCAAGGATCATAAGAAGGACGTGCTGCTCACGGCCACCAATCTGCCCGCCGGTACGCCGGTAAGGCTCGCGGTGATGGACCGTTTCGACGGTTCGGTGTGGAATCTGTCCGATTCCAGTGAGGCTGCCGGCTCCTCGAATTACGAGCGCGTGGGCACGAGCATCGCCACGAAGGAACAGGGCTACCCGTTCACCGCGACCTTCACCGTGAACAAGGGGCTCGCGGACTCCTGGCTGCCGTTGGCGGGCATGGCCACCGGCGTCCGATTCACGTCGTCCGGCGAGAACACCTTCTATTACAACGCCGACACCGATTCGGCGATCATCCCTTCCGGCACCCATGAGGGAATGACCTATACGGAATCGGGCATCATCCCAGTCAAACCGACCGACAAGCGGATCAACCAAGCCAAGGCGTCCCGCGTCAGTCAGCCCGAAGCCCGTGAGGTCCCTGATTCGGTGAGCAAACTGGCCACATCCATAGCCGGCGGTCAGGCCTCAGGCGGGGCCGCGGCAACCGCGCTGGCCGATACGCTCAGGGAGTCCGGTTGGTTCTCCCACGGTCTTCAGGGCGATTACCCTTCGGAGGCCGGCCATGGCAACTACCGGGTGAACAAGCTGCTCGCCGGCACCGCCATGGTGGGAGACTCCGAGCAATACGCCTCCGCCATGGCGCTCATGGCCCGCGAACTGGGACTGCCCTCCCGCGTGGTGATGGGATTCCTGCCCAAGAATCAGGAAGGCGATATCACCGATGCGCGCACGAAGAAGACGACGGGCAATACCACGGTCACCGAATTCACCGGCAACGACGTGACCGCATGGGTGGAAATCAAATTGCAGGGATTGGGATGGGTGGCCTTCTATCCCACTCCCAAGGAGACCAAGATTCCCGACGAAAACCAGAATCTGACCCCGCCGAACCCGCAAACGCTGGTTCGTCAGCCTCCCGTGCCGCTCACCGACCCTCTGCGCGACAAAACCCAGGCCAAGGGGCAAAGCTCACTGGCCGGCGCTGATGCCGACGCCGACTCGGCGAACCTGTTCTGGACCCGATTCCAGAGGGTGGCGGGAGCCGTGGCGCTGTATGGCAGCCCGCTGTGGGCCCTGCTTATCCTGTGTGGCCTGATTCTTCTGATCAAGGCCCTCGCTCTGGCCCGCGCGAGGCGTCATGGCAGCCCGCAAACCCGTGTGGCCGCCGGCTGGAACGCCATCTCCTCCCTCGCCGAACAAAGCGGCATCACCCCCAAGGGCACCAGACGCGACCAGGCCGAGTCCATAGCCCGCCAGCTCGGCACCGGCGGACAGGCCCTCACCCAGTTGGGGCGCGAAGCCGATTACGCTTCGTTCTCCGGCAAGGCGGTACTGTCCAGTCAGGCCGCCGCATACTGGCGGAGCGTGGACCGGCTGCGTAAAACCATGCTCGCATCCCTGCCCGCCTTACGGCGTCTGAAGACCAGACTTTCGTTGAAAAGCGTGGTTATACTGTCCAGTAGGCGCGCCGACAGATCGAAGCGGCAACGCACGGCAACGAGGGCGCGCACACCCAAGAAGGGGACGAAATCATGAGGTCAGGTTCCATCCGCACCGCAATCGCCAGCGACGTGGGCCTGAGGCGCCGGAACAATCAGGACAGCGGCATCGCGCGTCGTGGCGTATACGTGGTCTGTGACGGCATGGGCGGCGGCATGGGCGGCGAACGGGCGAGCAGACTTGCCGTGGAACGGCTCGCCCGGCTCGCCGACCAGCCCGAACGAGGACGTGACGATATCGACAACGCTTTGGCCGAAGCCCAACACGACATTCTGGCTCTGGGACTGGAGCTCGGCGGCGTGGCCGGTACCACGATTTCCGGTCTGATCCTGCCGACCGTCCCGTCCGAGGCATCCTCTCCTTCCAAGATGAGCATCCCTTCTGAGGCGACCTCCCCGTCCAAGGAGACCGCGACAGCTACGCCAACCTCAACGAATACGCGAGCGGAAACGTCCACAGCGACCGCAACGACCGCTAACCCCGAGCCGGCCAAGGCCTCGCGCGAATTCATCGATCAGGCCTATGTCGTCAACATAGGGGATTCACGCACCTACCACATGAATCCACTGCCCCGGACCGACGCGGATGCAGAGCCGACGACGACCGATGATGGACTCACCGATGTCACGCCGTTATGGGACGCCACCTCGCTCACACGCATCACGAGGGACCATTCGCAGCGTCAGGAGGCCATCGATTCGGGCCGCATGCTGCCGGAAGTGGCCGAGGCCACGATTCCACGCAATATCATCACCCAATGTCTGGGCGACCCGAACGGCATCAAGCCGGATGTCTACGTAGCGGACATGGTCGGACGGTTCATCGTCTGCTCGGATGGATTGCACGGCGAGGTTCCCGATGATCGCATCGCCGCCATCGCCGCAGCCCACGCCAACCCGCAGGAAGCCGTGGACGCCCTGCTGGCCGCCGCACTCAATGCGGGCGGCACGGACAACATCACTGTGATTGTGGTCGATATGCCACCGGTCTCCCCCAAGCATCACGCCTTCAGCGCCTACAGGCTGAACGTGGGTGAGGAAATCGGCGTCATCGAAGACTCAACACTGCAAACACTACGAACGTTGCGTTCGGCATAGCCGAACGGGAGTCAAGGAGGAATTACCCATGGTCGATTACGATGCCGCGGTCGCCGCCGTACAGGACCCGAACGCAGATCCGGTGCTGCTGGCGAAAATCGCCTACGAAAACCCGGAATTCGGCGCCAATGTGGCGGTGAACCCCCGATGCTATCCGGGACTGAAGCGCTGGCTCGCCGAGTTCGGCGACGAACGCGCCCGCGAGACGCTGGCGCAGATCGGATTCACTGCCGATGCCATCGGAGGCCCGGTGGTCGATAGGGAGACGGCCGAATCCGACAATCCGCAGAGTTCGCAGACCGCATATGCCGGCGACACGTCCTCCGTCGAAACAGGCGCGGCGGGCGAAGAACCCTCCCCCGATACGCAAACGCAGGAAGTCGGCCCAGACGCACCGGAGTATTCGGCTGAGGCCTCTTCGGCCCAGACACCCTCCGCCCCGGCCGCGTCGGAATCGTACGCAGCCGCCGACATGGCTTCGGATGCCGCGTCTTACGGCGGGAACAATGGTGCATGGACGCCGGCAGATAATCAGGCCACCGCCAACGACGCGCCTCAGCATGAGGTATACGCCGATTTGCAGTCCGTCTCGGACCTACCGGCGGACGCCTCCGCATACGGCACCGATCAATCCGGGGCCGCCGACGTCACCGGCGCCGCTCCGACGAACGATTCGTATGCCGCGTATGCCCAGACCGCCGCGCAACCCACTGCCACCCCCGTCCAGCCGGTCTTCGAGGAGCCGGTGGTGACCAACCCCTATGGATTCACCGTGCAGCTCGCACTGACCACCACCGATCAGATGCAAATCGCCCAGATCGCCCAATATGCGCCCGAACTGCGTGTGTGCATCGCGCGCAATCCCAATACGTATCCCGCACTGCTGGACTGGCTCGCCCAATTGGGCGATCCGGCGATCAATGCCGCCCTGGCCTCCCGCCAGTAACGTCCAGCGAAGGAAAGGACAGCGATCATGGCCTTCATCCCCTATCCCCCGGCACCGGAATTCGGCTGGTATGAGGACGACCGGTCCACAGTGGATTCCGTTGCAGACGTACCCGAATCATCAACGGCATCAGTGACACCAGCAGCACCCGAATCATCAACCGTATCGGGATCAGCAGCACCAGCCACATCCGAATCATCAGCCGCAGCATCAGCATCCGAATCATCCGCAGCACCCTCATCATCAGCCATATCAACCGCACCCGAACCATCCTCAGCACCCGAATCCGGCCCGGCCCATGCGGACATCACGCCCCATGCCGCCGAAGACGACATCTCGGATTGGGACAGCACGGTGCTCTCCTCCGCCTTCACGTCGAAGGCCCCGCAGAAGACGTATCTGCTTCACAACGACGTCACCGGCCAGACCATCGTGATCGACAAGAGCACGTTGCTGGGCCGCAAGCCGTCCATGGACGTGCCGCAGGGCGCCAAGGCGGAGCGTGTGGAGGACCCGACGCGCACCACGTCACGCAACCATGCCGCCATCAGCATCGATACGGATGGCGCGCTGTGGATCGAAGACTACGGTTCGCTCAACGGCACCTACATCATCCAGGACGGGCAGGAGACCCAGGTGGTCAAAGGCGCGCCAAGGCAGCTCGAGGCCCCGTCCACCGTCCGTATCGGAGACCAGTTCTTCCACTTCACCGAACAGACCGAACAGTAGCGCGGAACAGGTGGAATAGCGGTAGCACAGTCCCTGCGCCACCGTCATTCCACCGTCATTCCACCGTCACGCACGGATGGCGGTGCCGTCATCGCCGGCATCACCATCCGACACCTCGAACAGTTCGGGTGACTTGCGTACAGAGAAGCGGAACATCAGCGCCGCCAGCACCACGCCGAACACCGCCATCGCGGCGAACACCCACATGCTCTGCGCGAACGCGCCACGATTGGCCACCGGCGCATCCAAGCCATCGGCCGATGCCATCATGACGAATTCGGAGAGCAGCGCACTGGCGACGGCCGTGCCTATGGCACCGGCAAGCTGCTGCACGGTGTTCATCACCGCCGACCCGTCGGCATTGAGACGTGCCGGCAGCTGGTTCAAGGCATGGGTCTGGTCGGGCACGAGCACGAATCCGCTGAACGTCATGAACAGCATGTAGGCCACGGCGACCGCCCACACGTTGGAGGCGCCGACGATAAGCGCGACGTCCACAAGTGTCACTCCCACGAATCCCGGCAGGATGAACTTCGGCGGAAAATGGTTCTTCAGCGCACCTCCGATCATCGGGGCGGCCACCGCACCGGCCACGGCACCGGGCAGCAGCACGAGGGCCGCGTTCATGGACCCCATGCCCTGACCGCGCTGCAGCAGGATCGGCAGCAGGAAGTTCACGCCGAGCACTCCGCCCGAACTCATGAGCAGGATGAGCATGCCCAGCGCGAAGCCGCCGTAGGCGAACACGCGCACTTCAATCAGCGGATGCGCCATATGCAGCTGCACCGCAGCGAACACCGCCAACACCGCGACACTGCCGATCAGCACGACCCAGAAGCGCCAGTCGCCGTTCCATGTGGCGAAGAAGCTCACCGACACGATCAATCCGGCAAGTCCCAAAGCCACCAGCAGCAAGGACGGCACACTGATCGAGGCCTCCTCACCCTTGCGAATGTCGGGGATCGTGGTCACGCCCATCAGGAACGACACCAGCAGGAACGGCAACATCGTGTAGAAGATCCAATGCCAGTCGAGGTATTCCATGACCACACCGCCGAACACCGGTCCCACGGCCGGCGCCGCGCATGTGACCAGACTCACGATGCCCAGCATGGCCCCTCGCTGTTCCAACGGCGCCTTCTCCAGAATGATGTTGGTGATCAGCGGCAGCGAGATGCCGGTGCCAAGGGCCATGACCAGACGGGCGGCCAGCAACATCGGGAAGTTCACGGCGCATGCGCCCAGCACCGTGCCGGCGGTGAAAATGGACACCGCCGCGACGAACAACGCCTTGGTGGCAAACCGTCGCACCATGAACGGAGAACTTGGAATCGCCACGGAGAGCAAGAGCAGGTAGCCGGTGGTGAGCCATTGCACCACCGAGGCGTCAATTGCGAACTCTTCCATCAATGTGGAGTAGGCGATGTTGAGCGAGGTCTCGGACAGGATGCCAAGGAAGGTGAGGATCGCCAGCGAGACCACCGCGATGACGATTCCGCCCGCAACCGGCCGCTTGCCGCCGTCACCGGCTTCGGGTACGCCGGCCGGTGAACCATGATGTACCGTTTCGGTCATGACATCCTCGTTTCCTGGTATTCGTCCATCTGGTATTCGTCCATGAGACGCAGCGTTTCGTTCAACGTGCGCACGGTGGTCTCGCATTGTTCGACGGTCAGCCCACTCAGCACATGACTCAGTCGCGCGTGGTATTCCTCCACGTACACGCGACGGAGCTCACGCCCGCGCGCGGTAAGGGTGAGCGTCACCGCGCGGCGGTCGGACGCATCGGCATGTTTGACGAGCAGTCCCAGCTGGGCCATCTCCCCCACCAGTTTCGTGATCGATGGCGTGGTGACGCCCAGAAACGCGCTCACGTCGCCCACGCGCGCGGCACCCACGTCCTGTCCGCCGGGCTCATTGAGATGCCAGACAGCGTCGATGATGTGGATGTACCGCGGTTTCAGCCCTTTCGGCAGGGCAGGCATCAGTTCGGTGACGGTCTTCGCCTTCCAGCAGGCGTCCAGCAGCCGACGGACCTCCTCCACCGGCAGCTCGGTGTTCCCCATGTGTCACACCCCCTAATTAGTTACTATTGATAATTACTGCAAGTAACTATATAGGGACATGCAGGGACATAAAAGCCGGGCACGCGCCAAACGGCCCACCATTCGCCGGACAAACCACCACTCGCCAAACAGTCACCACCCGCCGGGCACAGCGACCCTCCCGCCACGAGCTCGCCCTACCCGCCGAGGACCGACCCGGTGGTCTCGATACACATGCCAGCCCAGTATGCCGAGTACCACCCGTCTGAGGACCAACCACCCACCCCATCCAACAAAACGACGGAGAAACAGGCGCGGGCATGATCGCGCCCGTGGGCAATCGCATCATTACAATGACATGCGGCATGCGATGGATTCGCACCGAATGCCGCTTCCAGATGTCACATGGAGGATGAAGCACCCATGACCTCGATTCGCCCCGACAGCCACACCGATACCGACGCCCCCAATAAGCCCGCCCGTCCCCAAACCCCGCAGGCGCAGTCCGTGCACCCCGGCACCGGCGCCATGATCATCACGCTGATGATCGGCTCGTTCGCGGCCGTACTCAATCAGACATTGATGATCTCCGCCCTACCCACGCTCATGCACGAGTTCGACGTGCCCAACAGCACCGTGCAATGGCTCACCACCGGGTTCATGCTCACCAACGGCATCATGATCCCGATCACCGCGTTTCTCATTGAGACCTTCACCACACGTCAGCTGTTCGGCTACGCGATGGGCATGTTCTTCGTCGGCTCGCTGGCCTGCGCACTGGCTCCGAACTTCTCGCTGCTGCTCGCCGGCCGCATCCTGCAGGCGTGCGGCGCCGGCGTGCTCATGACGCTCCTGCAGACCGTGCTATTCCGCGTCTACCCGCCCGAACGCCGCGGTCAGGCCATGGGCATGTTCGGCATGGTCATCGCCTTTGCGCCCGCGCTAGGCCCCACCATCTCCGGCCTGTTGGTCGAATGGCTCAGCTGGCGTTGGATGTTCGCCATCCTCGTCGCCATCGCCGGCGCCGTGCTCGCGGCCGCATGGTTCACCGTCTACAACGTGGGCGAGCCGACGCACCCGCATATCGACGTGGCGTCCGTGGTGCTGTCCACGCTCGGTTTCGGCGGCGTGCTGTTCGGCTTCTCCGACGCGGGCAAGGCCGGATGGGCGAGCGCCACGGTGCTGGTCTCGTTGGCGGTCGGCGTAGTGGGACTTGTGCTGCTCATCGTCCGCCAGCTCAGGCTTGACCAGCCGATGCTCGACTTCCGCATATTCGCAATTCCGATGTTCTCGCTGTGCCTGACCGTGTCGGTGATCGGCTTCGCCTCGTTCATCGGCATCGAGAACGTGCTGCCGCTGTACCTGCAGAACGACCTCGGCGTCAATGCGCTCGAATCGGGCCTGATCATGATGCCCGGCGGCATCGTGATGGGTCTGTTCAATCCTGTGGCCGGCCGTCTCTACGACCGCATCGGGGGCCGCCCGATCGCCCTGATCGGCTTCACCCTGCTCACCGTGGCCGCGATGCTGCTCGCCACGATGAACGAGCACACGCCGGTGTGGCAGCCGGCGCTCTACTTCACGGTGCTGCTGGCCGGCTCCGCGTTCAGCTCGATGCCGCTGGTCACCGCCGCGCTGAACCAATTGCCCGGCCAGCGCATCCCCCATGGCACCGCGATGAACAACACGATGCGCCAGACCTCCGGCGCGATGGCCATCGCCCTGCTCATCACCATCATGAACACGCACGCCGCGAGCGCCGTCCACTCCGGAATGGACGAGGCCGCCGCCTCCACCCTCGGCATGCGCGCCTCGTTCCACGACGTGGCCATCGTGTGCGCGGTCTGCCTCGTCGCCTCCCTGTTCATCCGCGACCGCGGGCGCAGGATCAAGTAGCGGTTCCCGACGCACATCAGCGGGAATCGCGCCGATTACACCCCCAACCACCCCAGAGACAACCGGTCATGGGGCGTGCGTTCGTCCGGGCATTCCCCCATCTTTTCCGGCAGAACGTACGGCGAGTACCCATCAATGTACGTTTATCCGGATATGGCCACGAAATATCCGGATGAACGTACGATTCACCGTCCATAGCACGGTGCCGCACACGAGTCCGACCCCGGTCACCACCACAAGCCAGATGACGCCGGCCATGCCGGTGAAATCCGTATGCCACCACCATCCCGTCAGGACGGCAAGTGACACACCCGCCACGGCGAACATCACCTCGTTACGGCGGAACGTCGGTTGTGCCAATAGTATGTCCGCCAATAGCCGACGCACGTATAGAAACTGAGCGACCATCAATACCCCGACCAGCACGACAAGCTTCCAAAAACCCGGTGGTACGGAACGATCAGCCCCCAAAGCAAATACGACCACCCATCCAAGGAAGCACACCACGCTTTCCGCTCCGGCGACGAACGCCGCCTTCCGCTTCAACGATTCCGCCTGTCCGATCGGCCCCATGCATCGCCCCCGTTTCGCCAGTATCGTTTCCGCTCTCACTCCAGATACTCGTCACTCCATCGCATCGCCGCCCCGAGCCTCGTAAAACCGCGCCATAAGCTGTCCCACCGGCCGTCCCGTAAAGATACGACAAACACTAAAGCAGACTTTTGGCATCGACTACAGCAATGTTATGGCAATGACTACAACAATGGCCGCCAAGGCCTACGGAATCCTCGATACTCGACAGTTTCCTCATTCCTCATCGCTGCACTCGTCATCATCGCCACGGCTGCAGCCGTGGCAGTCATCTCTCGCAGGCACGCCGACGGCACCGCCGCGCGAATTCCCACCGTGTCTCGTTCGATGACCCTGACCACGCACGAGTCACCACATCCAACCCGCTACCACCCCGCCATTCCAGCCCTTCCGTTACCATGGTGGGCGGTGGTTTGGCATGGAATCGGCCGCTATGCGGACGCGCGCCGCATGGAAGCGGACGACAAGGCGGGACGACGGCAACGCGACCTACGGACGGTGACCGTCGATCGCATGTGTCAATCTGCATGCACGAACCAAAGAAACGGCGGAATTCCAACATTTTTAAGGAGTAGCTGCACCTCATGGCAGAATTTGTGTTCCAAATGATCAAGGCGCGCAAGGCCTACGGCGACCGTGTGATCCTTGACGACGTGACCCTGAGCTTCCTGCCGGGCGCGAAAATCGGCGTGGTGGGCCCCAACGGCATGGGCAAGTCCACGCTGCTCAAGATCATGGCCGGCCTGGAGACCGTGAGCAACGGCGAGGCCACGCTCACCCCCGGCTACACGGTCGGCATCCTGCAGCAGGAGCCGCCGCTGGACGACACCAAGACCGTGGGCGAGAACATCAAGATGGCGTTCGGCCCGATCGCCGAGAAGGTGGCCCGCTTCAACGAGATCGGCGAGGAGATGGCCAACCCGGACGCCGATTTCGACGCCCTGATGGACGAGATGGGCAAGCTGCAGACCGAGATCGACGCCGCCAACGGCTGGGATCTCGACTCCCAGCTCGAGCAGGCCATGGACGCCCTGCAGTGCCCCGACCCGGACACCCCGGTCAACGTGTGCTCCGGTGGCGAGCGCCGCCGCGTGGCCCTGTGCAAGCTGCTGCTCGAGGCCCCCGACCTGCTGCTGCTCGACGAGCCCACCAATCATCTGGACGCCGAGTCCATCCTGTGGCTGGAGCAGTTCCTGCACCAGTACAAGGGCGCCGTCATCGCCGTCACCCACGACCGTTACTTCATGGACAATGTGGCCGAGTGGATCTGCGAGGTCGACCGCGGCCACCTGTACCCGTACAAGGGCAACTACTCCACGTATCTGGAGACCAAGGCCAAGCGTATGGAGATCCAGGGCGCGAAGGACGCGAAGCTCGCCAAGCGCCTCAAGGACGAGCTCGACTGGGTGCGTTCCTCCCCCAAGGCCCGTCAGGCCAAGAACAAGGCCCGTCTGGAGCGTTACGATCAGATGGAGACGGAGGCTCGCAACAACAAGAAGCTCGATTTCTCCGAGATTCAGATCCCGGCCGGCCCGCGTCTGGGCTCGCTGGTGCTCGAGGCCAACCACCTGCACAAGGCGTTCGGCGACCGCGTGCTCATCGACGACCTCAGCTTCACCCTGCCGCGCAACGGCATCGTGGGCGTGATCGGCCCGAACGGCGTCGGCAAGTCCACGCTGTTCAAGACCATCGTGGGCCTCGAGCCGCTCACCAGCGGTGAGCTGAAGATCGGCGACACCGTCAAGATCAGCTACGTGGATCAGAACCGCGAGGGCCTTGACCCGAACAAGAACCTGTGGGAGGCGGTCTCCGGCGGTCTCGACTTCATCGAGGTTGCCGGCGTGGAGGTGCCGACCCGCGCCTACGTGGCGAGCTTCGGTTTCAAGGGTTCCGACCAGCAGAAGCTCACCGGTGTGCTCTCCGGCGGCGAGCGCAACCGTCTGAACCTCGCCCTGACCCTCAAGCAGGGCGGCAACCTGCTGCTGCTCGACGAGCCCACCAACGATCTGGACGTCGAGACGCTGGAAAGCCTTGAGAATGCGCTGCTCGCCTTCCCGGGCTGCGCCGTGGTCATCTCCCACGACCGTTGGTTCCTCGATCGCGTCGCCACGCATATCCTCGCATGGGAGGGCGATGACGAGAACCCGGCCAAGTGGTACTGGTTCGAGGGCAACTTCCAGGCCTATCAGGAGAACCGCGTGTCCCGCCTCGGCGAGGACGCGGCCCGCCCGCACCGTCTGCACAAGAAGCTCGTGCGCGGCTGATCCGACCGTCAGCGGACATGCATGCGGCGGGTCGGTATAGGCCCGTACGCATCATTCGGTAAGGCGGCCGTCACCATGTCGGTGGCGGCCGCCTTGCCGTATCCGAGTGCCCGTATCCGAGTGCCATAAGCCGTCAATCGAATGGTCCATCGATCCCAGCGCCCGCCCACTCTCCACACTCCACCGCATCAGGCGGCAATCCCTAAGCAGCTCCAAACCACTCCGCACCACCCGGACAACGCCCATGTCGGCGTCCGCATCATGGCCACATTCCACGACTAACCTCACGTTTACCTTTCTCACAGGCTCGTTACACGGCGTTCAGCCATCTCTTAACCGCCGATGCGTAAACTGCCAACCAGCAGCGAAAAACGAACCCTACACATGAATCGAGGAATCATGGCCCATACCGTCACCGTCACGCCGCTGGATCATCTGGTGAAGGTACTCACGTTGGGCGAGCCTTCCGCATATCGCGACCATACCTATATCAACGGCGAAAGCCTCTACTTCCCCACTGGCCGCGTCTATGGCGGCCAAGTGATCGCCCAGTCGATGGTCGCCGCCTCCAAGACCGTGGCGCCCTCGCGTCTGCCGAATTCGATCCACGGCTACTTCATCGCGGCCGGCGACATCCGTCAGGATCTGTTGTTTGATGTGGAGACGCTGCGCGACGGCCGTTCGTTCTCCTCGCGCCGGGTCAACGTGACCCAGTCCGACGGACCGATCCTCACCGCCATCGCCTCGTTCCAGGAGGCCGGCCAGAAGGGCGTCGAATTCGCCGATCCGATGCCCACCGGACTGCCGGACCCGGAAACGCTCAAGTCCGCCAAGCAGCTGATGGAACCGTTCGCCGACAAATCGCCGTTCGCCGACTATTACGCTGAGAAGTCACCTTTCGACATCCGCCACATCACGCCGACGATCATGCTTCGCCCCGACAAGGAATCCGCCGAGCGCGATTCCGGCAAGCAGATGGTGTGGATGAGGGCCGATGGCCATGTGGACGTGCCGCAGGTCATGCATCGTGCGATGCTGGCGCTCGGATGCGATCAGGTGATGATGGAGCCGGTGCTGCGTCGCGCCGGTCTGTCCATTGCGACGCCGGGCATCTCCTATGCCTCGCTCGACCACTCGATGTGGTGGTACCGCGACGTGGACATCAACCAGTGGCACCTCTACGTGCAGGACACGCCCACCGCCGCGCACGGCCGCGGGCTCGGGCTGGCCAAGGTCTACTCGCAGGACGGCGAGCTGGTGGCCGCCATCGCCCAGGAGGCCATGGTCCGCGTACCGGAATCGAAGTAGCGCCGGAGGCGGTCGGAAGCGAGGTCGCGGAGCAGCCGAGTAGCCAACCCGATATCACAGTGGCCTACAAGCAGCAGGAGCCGCCGCCCGGTTACTGCTTGTATGCCTGCGCGGCGGACTGACGGCGTGCCGCCGCCTTGATCTTGGGGTTCTCCGGTCCCTCGTTCGGCGGCAGCTGGCACAGCCATTCGCCGATGATGCCGATGATCATGTCGGCCACGCACACCACGGCCGACACCGCGCATTCGATGATCGCGTCATGGTAGAACGGCGCCTCGAAGTGCCCGACGCTCATAAGAATCTGGCCGCCATACCAGCCGGCGAGCGCAGCGCCCGCGAGTCCGAGCGCCTTGGCCAGCACCAGCGTGTACACCGCCACGGTCGGATTCACAAAACTGTGCGGCCTCTTCTTGGGATCGGTGTTCGCGTATTTGTGCACCTGCAGTGCCATCACCAGCACCGCGATGCCCAGCACGGCGAGCAGGATGGCCACGATCCACGGCGCACCGATGAGCGACAGTCCGGAGCTCTCCCCATAGGAGGCCAGTCCGATGCCCGCCAGCAGGCCGAGTGCGACGGCGATCACATACTGCCACCATGGTGTCCGTCGTGCCTTCATCAATGCTCCTTACCTGTATGACTGACGTGTATGACTAACGTGTACAGCTGTGTGCGGAACTGCGCATACGGCCACGTACCCGCCACATGCGTGGCCGCAGGGCCGCGCGCGGCTCCACCGTATCCAGACTATCCTCCGCCCTGCCGCCGAGGACTCGCGCCCCGCGTCGTTTCGCTCAGCGCGGCGCGAGTATCCAATTATCGGACAGCAGCCCCACCTGTGCCGCATCCGGCGCCATGGCCAACAGGAACGACACCGGATCGCCGCCGAGTGCGGCGTTCGGGTCCATGTCGAGCCACGGGGCCAGCACCGAGGCATGCGAACGGGCAGACGGCCACGGTACACGGCAGTCCGGCTCGTCCGCAACCACGCCTTCCATGTCCACCAGATCGAGGTCGAGAAGCCCTTCCTGGGCGGACTCGACGGCCCCCAACGCGGCGATGAGGTCCGCAGCCGGCAGTTTGGTTTCGACGCGGATCACCGCGCTCATGGCATCCGGCCCATCGAAATGGGCCACATGGTACAGCGGCGAGATGCCCTCCACCTGATTGCCGGGGATGCCGTCGATGGTCACGATGGCCTCGCGGAACAGCCGTTCGGCGTCCGTGGAGGTGGAGTCCATCGAGATGACGGCCCAGCGGGAGACCGGCTCCGGTGACGACGCCGACGGCACCGATGACGGCCGCGACGTCTCAGCCCCAGTCCCTACGCCGGAATCCCCCATCGCATCCGATGCGGGCGACGGTTCCCGGTCACCATCGGAACGCCCGGCCAACATCCAGTCGTCGGCGACCAGCTTGACCGCATCCCGATCGGGAGCCGCGGCCAGCAGGTCGTGAACCAACCCGCCATGCGCCCCGGCCAGACGCGCGTTGGGATCAAGCGCATGCCACGGCGCAAGAACGAAGGCACGCTGCCATGCGCGTGGGTGCGGCAACGCCAAGTCCTCGTCGGCGCTGGTGATTCCATCGAAGTCGATGATGTCCAGATCCAGCGGCCGGGAGTCCCAATGATGCTCCCTGGTGCGGCCATGATCGGCCTCGATGCCCTGCAATGCGGCCAGCAACGCGTGCGGACCCATCGTGGTCTCCAGCTCGACCACCGCGTTGAGGAAGTCGGGCGCCCCGTCCGCCATGCCCCACGCGGCGGTGCGGAACAGCGGGGAGATGCCGGCCACCTGCGTGCCGGGCAATCCGTCTATCTCCCGCACGGCGGCGCGCAGCGTGGCGGCCACTTCACCGATGTTGCCGCCCAGCGCCACCACGGCCTTATGCATTCGCGCCGAAGCGTCCGTTACCGCCGGCACGCCCGCACCATCCGTCGCGTCTGACGGTACCGCTGATGCGGCAGTGGACGCCTCTGCGGCGTCTCCGGCCGGAACGCCCCGACCCTCTTCATCGCGCACGCGGGTGATGGACACGGACACGTCACCGAAGGGCACGGTGATGGGCGCGTGCGGCTTGTGCACGGTCACATCCACCTTGACGACCGGCTTCATCGCCAACAGCCGATCGGCGATGAGCTGGGCCATCCTCTCGATGAGGTCCACATGGGGGCCTTCAATCACGGCGACGATCTCCTTGGCCGCGCGGCCGTAGTCCACGGTGTCGGCGAGGGCGTCGGTGCGCCCTGCCGCGGCAAGGTCCAGATACAGCGTGGCGTCCACGCTGAAGGTCTGGGCGCGCTCATGTTCAAAAGGCAGCACGCCGTGGGTGCCATTGGCATGTACGCCGGTCAGTCGGATGATGTCCATATGATTCGCTTTCTGTCCTGACTCCGCCAGATGCGCTGATGATGCGCCGATACTTCGTTGAACGTCGATGAGGTGCCTGACGCTGGGTCTATTCGGTCGATTCCGTCGATTCCGCCGATTCAGTCCTGCGACTGCCGGTACGCGCGCCACACGTTGCCGGCGATGACGGCGGACCGGCTCGCAGCCACGTCGTGCACGCGCACTGCCCAGGCCCCGTGTTCCGCGCACATCGCGGACAGGCCGGCCGTCACCCCGTCACGGTCGGCCATCGTGGGCTCGTCCACGCCCGCCTCGGCCAGCATGGCGGAGATGAAGCGCTTGCGGGACTGTCCGATGAGCACCGGGTATCCAGTGGCGCGGAAGGTCTCGAGCCCGGTCAGCAGGGGCAGATTGTGGCCGATGCCCGGCTTCGAGAATCCCAGACCGGGATCGATGATGATGCGTTCCGGCCGCACGCCCGCGGCCAGCACGCCATCCACCTGACGCATGAGTTCGTCGTGGACGTCCCGCAGCACGCCGTGCTCGTACACCGAGGTGTCCTGATCCGGGTTGGCGCCCTTGGAGCCGGCGAGCCAGCCGCGCCAATGCTGCACGATGTACAGGCAGTCGTGGTCGGCCACCACATGCGGCAGCTCGGCGTCGAGCGTGCCACCTGAGACGTCGTTGATGATCTGGGCGCCGCGTTCCAGCGCGGCGGCCGCCACCGAAGCGCGGGTGGTGTCGATGGACAGCACCGCGCCGGCGGGGATCAGCGCCTCGACGGCGCCGGTGATGCGCCGGTGCTCATCCTCCTCGGAGACGCGCTTGGCGCCGGGCCGGGTGGATTCGGCGCCGATATCGATGATGTCCGCTCCGGCGGCCATCATGTCGCGCCCGTGCTGGGCGGCCTTGTCCGGGTCGAGCCACAGCCCACCATCCGAGAACGAGTCCTCGGTGATGTTGAGCACGCCCATCACCAGGGTGTGCTCGACGTCGTGCAATGCCTGCAGATTCACATCAGTCATGGTTTTCCCTCCTGTGTTCACGCGTTTACACCCGTTCATGCCCGCTTACGCATCGGCCGGCACGCGGTCACCGGTCAAGTATCAGGCTCATGGCCTCGGCGCGGGTGGCGGGGTTGCGCAGCAGACCGCGCACCGCCGAGGTGACCGTGCGCGCAGAGGACTTCCTGACGCCGCGCATCGACATGCACAGGTGTTCGCATTCGGTCACCACGATCACGCCGCGCGCACCGGCGTATTCGACCAGCGCATCGGCGATCTGCTGGGTGAGGCGCTCCTGCACCTGCGGCCGGCGCGCGTACACCTCCACCAGACGGGCGAGTTTGCTCAGTCCCATCACGCCGTCCTTGGCGGGGATGTAGCCCACATGGGCCACGCCATGGAACGGCAGCAGGTGATGCTCGCATACCGAATACAGTTCGATGTCCTTGACGAGCACCAATTCGTCGGTGTCCACGTCGAAATGCTTCTCCAGCACATCGGCCGGGGACGCGCCGAGTCCCGCAAACAACTCGCGGCCGGCGCGCGCGATGCGGTCCGGGGTCTCCCTGAGTCCCTCGCGATCGGGGTCCTCGCCGATGGACTTCAGGAACAGGCGTACGGCCTCGCGCACGCCGTCCTCGTCGTAGTGGGATTCCCGGTGGTTGCGGGACTCCAGAGACTCCAAGGACTCCTCGGAGTTCGGCTCATTCGTGATCTCGCTCATCTTCTCTCCATTTCCGCTTATCCATCCACTATGCCACCGATACGCCGCCATACGGGTGCAGCGACCGAACGCCAGCCCGTATCGGTCGTGGACCGGACCACACTCCGGCGCCCGGTTGCGGTGGCCGCGCTGGCCAAACGCGCCAGCCATCCGTGACAGCCACGATGGTCTCGGCGGCCGCTGACGACCAAACGCGCGGGCCCGCAGTCTGTTTGCATGATACAAGTCAGACTTGCGGGCCCGTGTTTCGACGCATTGTTCCCTCGCGGGGCGACGTCACTCCCCGGTCTTCATACCGACCGAACGCTTGAGGCTCTCCGGAATCTCCACCGGCGGCCTGTCCGAATCGGGGCGGCGGTCGTTGGAAAGCCACACCGGACGAACCGGCGCCTTCTTGATCGGCGCGAAGATCTCGGCGAGCTCCTTCTCGTTCAGCGTCTCCTTGACGAGCAGCTGGCGCACGAGTTCGTCGAGGATATCGCGGTTGTCGTTGATGATGTTCCACGCCTCGGTGTGCGCGGTCTCCACAAGCTGCAGCACTTCCGCATCGATGGTCTCGGCGGTGCGCTCGGAGTACTTGTGCGGGCCCAGACCGTCGAAGTCGGAGCTCTGTTCGTCATCGTCCGCCCACTTGATGGCGCCGAGCTTGGTGGAGAAGCCATACTGCGTGATCATCGTGCGGGCGATCTTCGTGGCCTTCTCGATGTCGTTCGACGCGCCGGTGGTCGGGTCGTGGAACACGATCTCCTCGGCGGTGCGGCCGCCCATTGCGTAGGCCATCTGGTCGAGCAGCTGGTTGCGCGACTGCGAGTATCGGTCGGAGGTGGGCATCACGGCGGTGTAGCCGAGCGCGCGGCCTCGCGGCAGGATGGTCACCTTGGTCACCGGGTCAGTGTCGTGCAGCGCGGCGGCGACCAGCGCATGGCCACCCTCGTGGTATGCGGTGTTGCGCAGCTCGTCGAGGGCCATGCCCTTGGACTTGCGGCGCGGGCCGGCCTGCACGCGGTCGATGGCCTCGTCGATGGCGCGGTTGTCGATAAGCTGGGCGCCGGCTCGGGCGCACAGCAGCGCTGCCTCATTGAGCACGTTGGCGAGGTCCGCGCCGGTGAAGCCCGGCGTACGCACGGCCACCATGTGCAGGTCCACGTCCGGCACGAACGGCTTGCCCTTGGCGTGCACCTTGAGGATCGCCTCGCGGCCTTCGAGGTCCGGCGCGGCCACGCCCACCTGACGATCGAAACGGCCCGGGCGCAGCAAGGCGGGGTCAAGCACATCGGGACGGTTGGTGGCTGCGATGATGATGAGGTTGGTGTCGTTGTCGAAGCCGTCCATCTCCACGAGCAGCTGGTTCAGGGTCTGTTCGCGCTCGTCGTGGCCACCGCCCATGCCGGAGCCGCGCTTGCGGCCCACGGCATCGATCTCGTCGATGAAGATGATGGCGGGCGCGTTCTTCTTGGCCTCGTCGAACAGGTCGCGCACACGGGAGGCGCCAAGGCCGACGAACATCTCGACGAAGTCGGAGCCGGCCATCGCGTAGAACGGCACTCCGGCCTCACCGGCGATGGCACGCGCGAGCAGGGTCTTACCGGTTCCAGGGGGACCGTAGAGCAGCACGCCGCGCGGAATGCGGGCGCCGAGGGCCTTGTACTTGGACGGGTCCTTGAGGAAGTCCTTGATCTCCTCGACCTCGGCGAGCGCCTCGTCCTCACCGGCCACATCGGAGAACTTGGTGGTTGGCGTCTGGCCTTCGAGCAGCTTGCCGTTGTTCTTGCGCCCCATGCCCATCATGCCGGACGCGCCGCCCATACGGCTCATAAGCCACCAGAACAGGGCAAAGAAGATGATGAACGGCAGGATGGAGGTGAGCAGGTAGCTCAGCATGCTCGTCTGCTGGATATTGGAGGTCCAGCCCTTGGAAAGGTCGCCGTTCTCGACGGCCTTGGCCACCTGCGCGCCCTGCGCGAAGGTGTAGTAGAACTGCACGTCCTTGCCGTAGTTGGTGGTCTTGCCGGTGTCCGGGTTCTTCTTGGTGAAGTCGTCCTTGAGCTCGAGACGGACCACCTGCTTGTTGTCGGTGATCTCGGCATAGGTGGCCTTGCCCTGGTTGAGCAGTGCGAAGCCGTCCTTCGTGTCGATGGTCTTGGTGCCCGCACCGGCGAACATCTGGAACATCAGCACGCACATGACCACCAGCACCGCGCCCCACAGCCATGGTGACTGCCAGAACGGGCGGTCGTCGTTGTTGCCGTTGCCGCCCTTGCCGTTGCCGCCGCCCCGGTTGAAGGGGTTGGTGAACGGGTTGCCGTTATTGCGGTTGTTCGGGTTCGGGTTGTTCCCGTTGCCCGGCCCAGGACCCTGGGGGAAGCTCATACGTTATTCTCCTTGGTACACGGACGGCTTGAGGATCGCGATGGATTCGAGATTGCGGTAGCGCTCGTCGTAATCGAGACCGAAGCCCACCACGAATTCGTCGGGGATCTCAAAACCGGCGTACTTCACGTCCACGTCCACCTCGCGGCGGGAGGGCTTGCTCAGCAGCGCGAACACCTCCACGGAGGCGGCGCCGCGGCGCTTGAGCTCCCCGACCAGCCAGGCGAGCGTGTTTCCTGAATCGATGATATCCTCCACGATGAGAATGTGCCGGCCGCGAACATCGACGGACAGATCCTGACGAACCGTCACCTGACCGCTGGACACGGTACCCGAGCCATAGCTCGAAAGGCTCATGAAATCAATCTGCACGGGGATGCTCATGGCCTGGGAGAACTCCACCATCGTGTTCACGGCACCCTTGAGCACCGCCACCAGCAGGGGGTTCTTGCCTCGGTAATCCTCGCTCGCCCGAGCGGCGACCTCGCGGATTTTGGCATCGATCTGTTCACGGCTGACCAGCTCGTGGTCAATATCTTCACTAACGTCAGCGATTCGCATGCGCTCCATCTTGGCACACGCGAATGACGTGTTTCTTGCGATTCGCTGAATAACCTCTGGGAAGACGCACGGCACCCTGACCGTGCCAATCGGTGACGAGCCGGCCGATGGCGTCCACCTGCGCGGCCCCGGCGGCAATCCCCGCCCGTTCCAACGCGTGGGCGATCACCCGAGCCCTGATCGCCGGATGCTCGGCCTCCAGCGTGCGGGCGTCGATCGTCAGCACCGTAGCCCCATCAATAATCCTCGCCATACCGCCGTCGATCACAGGAGAGGCGGCCGATTCGCCGGCGAACGTGACCGCGCGCGCCATCACGCGGTCCGCGCATTCGTCCAGATAATCCTTGTCCCGCCGGGCGAGCTCCGCGCTTTCGGCGAGATGACGGGTCATGTCGCCGCCGGCGAACCGCGCGATGGCGGGCAGCAGATCATGCCGGACGCGCGAGCGCAGCGGGTAGTCGCGCGGCAATTCGCCGACGACCGACTCGCCGTTGGTCGGGTCATCCCAATATTCAAGGTCGAGATCCGCGCAGATGCCGGTGGTGTCGGCGCGCGCGAGTGCGAGCCACGGACGGAGGAACGCGACCCCGCCACGCGTGAAGGAGGCCGGCATGCCGGCGAGCGCATCGGTGCCGCGATTGCGCAGCAGTCCGATGAGCATCGTCTCCGCCTGATCGTCCATGGTGTGGGCCAGCAGCAACGCGACGGCACGGCTTTCGTACGCCACGGCCACGAGTTCACGGTACCGGGCCTCGCGGGCCGCCGCCTCAGGCCCCTCGCCGCTCTCGCGCACGGCAATCGGGCGAACGAGGACCGGGGCAAGGCCGAGCGTCCGGCAACGCGAAGCCGCTGCTTCGGCGATCCGGTCCGAACCGTCCTGCATTCCATGATCGACGATCACCGCGCCACAACGCAGCCCCAACGAGGCGCAGACGATACGGGCGACCGCCGCCAACGCCATCGAATCACGGCCTCCTGAGCAGGCCACCAGCACCAGCGGCGCATCCTCGGCCGCCGCATGCTCGCCATGACGGGCGAACTCGGGCGACTGCCGTTCCAGTCCGGCCTCGGCCAGCGCGGCGCGCAACAGGCCCACCGCCTTGCGCAGTCGTGCAGTGTACGGCATGTCTACAACCCCGCCAGCTTGGTGATGAAGGCGTCGATGGCGCTGCGGGCCGCATCCATGTCCTCCGGATTGTTCACCACCACGGCGAAGGCGAGCGCTCCCCCATTCGTGCGAGACACATTGCCAGCCATCGAGGTGACGCTTGCGAGGCTGCCGGTTTTGACGCGCAACAGCCCGGCCACCGACTCGTCGTCGTAGCGGTATTGCGCGGTGCCCACCAGTCCGGCGATGGACAGTCCCTCGGCCGCGGCCGCCGCGCCTCCGGCCGTCAGGTTCCGCTGCTGCACGGCGGCCAGCGTGCGCACGGTGAGTTCGGAGTCGGGTGACAGGCCGGAGCAGTCGGCCATGGTGAGACCCGATGTGTCGATGCCGAGCCCGTCCAGTACGTCGTGGACGGCCTTGGTGCCGCCGGCGGGAGTGTTCTGCGCGCCGGTGGCCAGTGCGGTGAGCCGGCCGAACTCCTCGGCGAGCGTGTTGTCGGAATGCCGCAGCGTGAAAGCCAGAATCTCGGCGAGCGTGGCGGAGCTCACTGAGGCAATCGGACTGACGCCGGCGGGCGTGGAGCCCTCCGTCGGCGCGCCGTCGACGGTGATGCCCTGTTCGGCGAGCAACGCGGCGAACCGCTCGGCCACGTCGGCGGCCGTGTGCTGCGAAAGCTCCGGGTATCCGCCCGAATCATCCGGATTGGCGGGCGCGGGCAGGGCGTCCGTATATTGGCGTCCTCCGTCGATGGCCATCGACGAGACCGGCGTGTAGTACATCGTGTAATCGCCCGAGGTCACGTCCCCGGCGCCATCGGACGCCCTGAGCCCCGCCGGCACGCGCTCCTCGCCGAACAGGGAGTCGTCATAGTCGAGCCGCACGGTGTCGATGCCGCGTTGTGTAAGGGCCAACGCCACTGACCCGGCGAGTGTGGCGAGTCCCGCGCGTCCGTTGATATGGTCGGGGTCGGATGTGCCCGCCCCCAGCAGCATGTCACCGTTGCCCTTGAGCGTCAGGGTGTTCCCGCCGTCGGTCTGGGTCAGGAACACCTGGGTGTCCAACGTGGAGGCCATGTTGAGCGTGGACGAGGCGGCGAGCGCGGTGAGCGTCTTCATCGTGGAGGCGGGCTCGCGCGCGGTGCCGGCCTCATGTTCCGCGTCCACGGTGCCTTGGGCGTCCTCGATGATCACCGAGACGTCCGATCCGACGCCTTCGGCCGCAAGCAGTTCATCCACGAGTCGGGCGGCGGCCGTCGCATCGATGGGCTTGGTCGCATCAAAATCGCCGGCGATGGTCGTACCGGCCTTCGCCGTGGCCGGATTGGCGAACGCCGGTTCGCTCACATTCGTCAGCGTGAGCGGACCGGGGAGAACGTCCGTGACATCGGCGACGCAGTAGCCGGCGAACAGGGCGATGGTGACCAGCGAGGAGATGGCGACGGTGAGCTGCAGACGATGAGAATACCGGACGGAACGCTGGGTTTCTCGCCGCTGACGACGTGACACCGCTGTGGATACCATCATGCTCCTTCATGGTCGACTCGCCGGGCCGCGAAACCGGCCGGCTTCTGCGGACCGCCATGGGTCGGGCCGGACGGCACGGGACCGTCAATGTTGCAGTGAGGCGAACGAGTCGAGCGTGGAGACGATCGAGAGCATTCGCGCATCCAACAGCTTACCGCCGATCCACGTCCCAAGCACGAGCATGACGACGCCATTGGCCAGCGCGACCGGTATGAGCACCCAATACGAGAACGATATCTCGCCGATGGCGACGAGCACGATCGCCACGATGCCGGTGGGCAGCAACAGCAACAGCGAGCCGAACAGATAGGCGAACGGGAAGAACCCCTGGGCCACGGCACGCCCCTGCGGTGAGGAGAACGGCTTGTCCATGGAAGGAACCGGATACATCAGCACGCATGAGGTGACCTCGGCCATTCCCAGACCGCAGAAGGCCTCGGCAAGGCCAATAGCCCAGAACAGGACGCCGATGAGCCTGTGCTCGGGGTCGGACCAGTCCCCTGTGAACACGGCGATGGCGATGGCGAGGACCGTGAGGTAGACCGTGGCAATGAGCACATAGACCCGGGCTCGCCCGCGCCGGTCGTCAATGCCTCGCACCCCGGCAATGACCTGCATCGTGAAACCGCGGCCGTCGTAGGACAGGCCGTTGCTCTCCGCAATGGACAGCATCCACCCGGACCAGATGAGCGCCTGCCAGACCATCATGCTTTCGCCCCGCGATTGCAGGCCGAAGATGACCGCGAAGAACACCGGCATCGCGAACAGCATGGCCTGACGCGGGTCGCGCCTGAGATAGGTGACCAAGCGCGCGGAGACGGCGCCGGACACCGAATCGGGCATCCAGCCGAACGCGCCGATGCCCTTGGCGGTGACGGTGCGGGTCGCGGCGCCGGTGGTCAGCCGTTCATGGCGCAGACACCAGGTGCAGCCGGCGAAGCAGACCACCCATGTCGCGACGAGCACCGCCACACGGCCCAGCAGGACGAGCGGGCTACCGGACGCCGCGTCGAAGGGAATCTGGAAGGCGGCGGCGAGCGGCGTCCAGGCCATGACCTGCATGACAGGCTTCAAGGACTCGGGATCGAAGTCGCTGACGCCTCCGTTGCTGACCAGAATATTGGGAATCTGGCATGCGGTGATGAACAACAGGATCACGACGATGTAGAACACGCCTTTGCCGCGTTTGGACGTGATGAGCGTGGTGGACAGCGCGAGCAGCAGCTTGGATAGGCTCATCATCGTGATCACGGTCAGCGGCGCTGCGATCAGGGCGGCGACCACCGCGGCGGGACCCATCGCACGGTAGGCGAACGCCCATACCATGAAGCAGATGAGACCGGTGATGGCCGGCACGCCGGACAGTCCCGACGCGAGCAATCCGAACTGGAGCTCGCGGTCGGGTATGCCATAGAGCGCGAATTTCTGAGGGTTCATCGTGGAGCCTTCGCCCAGCAGCATGAGCTGGACCACGCCGACCATCAGCGTCAGGCTTGCGCCGAGGAACACCACCGCGATGTTGACGACGCCGGAGGGGCCGAAGATATTGATGGGAGGCTCGCCCGGACGGAGTTGTGCGGATGGAGGCAGCAGACCTACCGCCAAGGCGACCACCGCCGTGCTGGCTATTGCGACGAGCCCCAGCATCATGGCCATGATGTAGCCCACGGTCTGCCATACGGACTTCCTGAGCGCGGCCCAGGTCAGGGCCCAACGCAGACGGACCAACGTGCGCGCGGTGGCGATCATCGCGCACCCGATTCGTTCGATGGCGCGCCCGATGGTGCGCCCGGCCCAGGCTGCGCAGCCGCAGGGGCCGAGGCCGTCGCGCCAGCAGCGCCGCGACCGTCGGGGGCGATGCCGGCGTAGGCGTTGCCAACAGGAGCACCGACAGGTGCGCCAGCGGGAGCGCCAACGGAATCGCGGGCACCGCCGTCGAGCCAGGCGAGGTGGGCGGCTTCATGGCGGCCGCCGACCAATTGGAGGAACCGGTCCTCAAGGTCCTCTCCGGCCGCCACCTGCTCGACCGTACCGGCCGCGCACACCTGACCGTTGTTGACCACGGCCACATGCGTGCACATCCGCTCGACCAAGGCCATGACATGCGAGGAGATGATCACCGTGCCGCCGGTCTTGGCGTATTCGATGAGGATGTCCTTGAGATTCGCGCTGGAGACCGGGTCCACGGACTCGAACGGCTCATCGAGCACCAGAATGCGCGGACTGTGGATCATCGCCGAGGCCAGACAGATCTTCTTGGTCATACCGGCCGAATAATCGGTGACCATCGTGTTGGCGGCCTGGGCAAGATCGAAGGCGCCCAGCAGGTCCTTGGCGCGGGAAGCGGCCTCGGCGCGCGGCATGCCACGCAGCATGCCCGAATAGACGAGCAGCTGCATGCCGGTGAGCCGGTCGAAGATCTGGTCGGGTTGGGGCATCACGCCGATCATGCGTTTGACCGCGTTCACGTCGCTCCACACGTTGCGGCCCAGAATCATCGCAGTGCCGGCGTCCGGCACCAGAAGTCCGGTGACCATGTTGAGCGTGGTCGTCTTGCCCGCGCCATTGGGGCCGACGAGCCCGTAGAACGAGCCGACCGGGATGTCAAGGGCAAGGCCGTTGACGGCGACCTTGCGGTCGAAACGCTTGAACAGGCCGCGGATGGACACCGCAGCGGTCGGATTGGGCGGCCAAGCCTGTGCGGCGGGTGCGTACTGCGGCTGAACCTGCGGCTGCGCAGTTGGACCTGCCGGCATAGGCTGTCCCGGCTGCACAGCCTGTCCTGCCGCCACATACTGCGGCTGCGCAGTCGGCACTGACGGCATCGGATTCGGCTGGACGGAGTGCGGTTGCGGCATCTCCTGCGCTGGAGTCCGCTGGAAATCGACATTCCCAAGGCTATTGTCTAGTCTCATGATTTCACAATAGTCCGCCCGGACCGAATCCCGTAGCATTCCCAAGTGAATTCTTGGTGCTCAGCCCTTGTGCGTGATGGGCTTCCACTGGGCCTTGGCGAAGATGGCCTGGAAGGAGATGGGCACGTAGCTCAGCATGTAGATCGGGAAGCTCAGCACGTAGGCCAGCAGCTCCTTGTTGGTGGCACCGATCTGGTCGCGCTCCACGATGATGGTGAGCGCGGCCAGAGCCATCAGACCCAGAATCGACGTCACGATGCCGTTCGACCATCCGGCAAGCGACTGGAGCTGGCTGGCCCAGCTGACGAACCCGAACGCGGCGAACAGCACTCCCATGAGCATGCGAATCACGCCGAGCACGGTGAACGGGCAGAGCATCAGCGTGAAGTCGATACAGGAGAAGTCACGCTCGCGCACCGCACGCTTGAGCAGCGCCGGCCCATAGTAGCGGAAGACCTGCAGGAATCCCTTGCTCCAGCGCAGTCGCTGACGCCAGCTCTGCGCGAAGGTGACCGGCTGCTCGTCATAGAGGATCGCGGTGCCGCAGTAGCCCACGCGGTCGCCATGCAGAATGGAGTCCATCGTGAATTCGAGGTCCTCGGTGAGCAGATGGAACTTCCAGCCCTTGTTGCGCTTCATGATCTCGCGGGAGAACATGAAGCCGGTGCCGCCCACATGGCAGGAGGAGCCGAGAATCATACGCGAGTTGGACAGGAAACGGGATTCGCGGATGAACCACAGGGCCGAGCCGGAGGAGACCCAGTTGTCGGCGAGGTTCACCGAGTTGCGGTAGCTGGTCAGGATCTTGAAGCCGGCGCAGAAGGCCTTGTTCATCTCCTCGAAGTAGTGCTTGTCGAGTTTGTTGTCGGCGTCGAAGACGAAGTAGGCGTCGTAGTCATCGGCCACGCCGGTGTCGAGCATGTGGGTGAGCAGGTAGCTCAACGCATAGCCTTTGCCGATCTGTTCGAGATTGTGGCGTTCGACCACATGGCATCCGCGGGCGCGCACCACATCGGCGGTGTGGTCGGTGCAGTTGTCCGCCACGAGCCAGATGTCGATGAGTTCGGACGGATAGGTCTGCGCCCGGATGGAGTCGATGAGGTTGCCGATCACGTTCTCCTCGTTTCGCGCGGAGATGAGCACGGCGTACCGCGTGGTCATCGGCGCCTCGGGGAAGCGCACGGGCTTCGCGAACAGCGACATGACGATGCAGACGGCCTGGTAGACCACGCCGGCACCGCCCACGATCATCAGCAGGACGTCAAGTACGGTCAGCAGTGTCATCAGCGCCACCCCGCTCGCGGATTGCCAAGGGTCGCCGTGCCACGTCCGTCGGACGAGCTGCGAGCGCCGGAGCCACTGGAATCATTGGGCTCACTGGACTCATTGGAATCCGAAGAATCATCGGAATCATCGGCACCCGGAGCGTCCACGGCATTCGCGGCATCGTCGTTCCTGCCGGACGAACCTCCATGCAGATGCATCGACTGCGGGATGCCTTCGGTGTCGGGCACGTCGCCGTCACCGGCAGCGTCGGCCTCGCCGGTGCCGCGCAGGCCCAGACCCTTGCGCGCGTTGGCCGAAAGCACGTTCTTCGGGATGGCCACGGTGGCGGAATCGTCCGCACCCGACTCGTCGGTCGCGTGTTCGGGGATGGCGTAGATCTGCTCCTGCAGAAGACGTAGCTCCTCGTTCATCGGCACCCGGCTGCTCGTGCCCTTGGCGGCGCGCGGCATGTGCTCGCCAATCGGCTGCAGCACATGCTCGCCGAACGCCTCGGATGCGGCGATGATCTTGGACTTCTTGCCGGTCGGGTCGTTCATCAACGGGGAGTCGACCAGGTCGTACCGCTTCGTGTACACACGGAAGATCGCCTGGATGGAGGCGGTGACCGGCAGCGCGAGGAAGGCGCCGAGCGCGCCGAACAGCGAGCCGAATGCCAGCACGGCCAGGAAGGCGACGGCGGCGTTGATGTCCATCGTGCGCTGCGAGATCTTCGGCGAGAGAATCAGGTTCTCGATCTGCTGGTAGACGATGATGAACACCAGCACGGCCACGGCGTACGGCCATCCGCGGTTGACGAAGGCGAAGAGCACCGGCAGCGCGCCGCCGATGTAGGTACCGACCGTGGGGATGAACTGGGAGACCACGCCGCAGAACAGGGCCAGCGGCATCCAATAGGGAATCTGCAGCACCTCGAGGAAGATGGCGGTGCATGCGGCGTTGATGAGCGCCAGAATCGAACGCGAAAACAGGAACGACGAGATCTGGCCCTGCACCACGGTCCACACCAGCAGGAACCGACGCTGTGTGGCGGGTGCCAGCCACTGGCAGAACGAGCGGCGCAGCTTGGGGCCGGCGGCGGAGATGTAGTACGTGGTCATGACCACGGTCATGAGGTTGAGCAGGAACGCGAACAACCCACCCACCGTGCTCATCGCGGTGCCGGCGAAGTCCGTGACCCAGGAGGTCTGGATGTTGTTGAGGATTTCGGAGCCGAGGCTGTTGATCTCCGGCAGCTTGAACGTGGCGTACTGGTCCACCCAGTCGCGAATCCGCTCGTACATGGCAGGCAGTCCGCGCACCATGGCGATCATCTGCTGGACGAACATGTTGCCGAACAGCGTGAACAACGTCACGATGATCACGGCGAGCCCCACCAGCGAAATCGCCGATGCGGCACCACGCTTCCAGCCGTGCGCCACCATCGTGACCACCAATGGCTCGACAGCGAGCGCAAGGAACAGCGAGATGATGATGTCCAGCACGAGGTAGGAGATGTCGCCCCAACTGCGCCAGCAGAACATGAACACCACGATGGCGATGGCCACATACAGCAACGCGCGGCTGAACCATTCCGGAGGACGACGTGGGTCACCCTTGGCCGGGAACAATGTACCGAAGTCGATGCGGTTCTCGTCGCCGTCGGGGGCCGAATGCCCCGTCTGTCCGGTGTTCGTTGTGCCGTTCGTATCCGGTTTAAGGGTGTCGTTCAGGTTGCGCGCGCGTTCGCTCATGGCTCCCCATTGTAGCGAGCGCCCCGAAGAGCGGAGACAGAACAGAGGCATCTCGGCATAGGCGAACGTCAGACACCGGCTTGCCGAATTGTCGATTAACCGCAGGGCGGGAAACCGGAAAAGCGTCCCGTGCGTACACCCGCTTCCCTATCCTTGGCAGTATGCTCAACGTTTCGATTGTCATCCCCGCGTGGAACGAAGCCGAACGCATTCGCGACTGTCTGCTCAACGCCACCCGTCAGACCGTCATGCCTTACGAAGTGCTGGTGGTGGACAACCGCTCGACCGATGAGACGTGCGCAATCGTGGAGCGGTTCATCGAGGAGCACCCGGATGCCCCGGTGAAGCTGCTGCACCAGAACGACGAGCAGGGACTCATCCCCACCCGCAACTTCGGCCTGAACGCCGCCACGGGCGATGTGCTGGGCCGTTTCGACGCCGACTGCATGATCCGCCCGGATTGGGTGGAGGTGGTCTCCGGCATCTTCACCGAGGACCCGGCGGCGATGGGCGCCACCGGACCGGTGATGTACTACGACATGCCGTCCCGTCATTTCGGGCTAAAGGGCGACAACTCGCTGCGCAAGCGCATCTACCGCGCGGACGGCGGCCAGCCGCTGCTGTTCGGCTCGAACATGGCGCTGCGTGCCTCCGCGTGGCGCGAGATCGCCGGCGAGGTGTGCCGAGACAAGGCCGATGTGATGCACGAGGATATCGACATCTCCCTGCACCTGCTGGGCAAGGGACTCAAGACCGTCTACTCGCCCCGGATGATCGCGGCGATGAGCGCCCGGCGCATGGATACGTCGCTCAGCTCGTTCCTCAATTACATGCGTCGATTCAAGAACACGTTCGACGCGCATCCGCAGCATTGGCGCAAGCACAAGCCGGAGCTGCTGTTCACCGCCATGTATCCGGCCATGCATCTCTTCTACCCCGTATGGCAGAAGGTGCTGAGCACTGCGGACATCAACCCCGCCGAGGCGGCATGGATCAACGAGCAAATGGAGCTCGCCGAGTCGCAGGGCAAGCAGCTCTACGACGAAACCCCCACCGACGAGGAATACGACGAGAAGCACGGCGAGCAGGACGCTAGAGGCGAATAGGCTGCTAGATGAGTCGCGACGTCTGAGGATTGCGGCGACGACAATTCGTGGCACCGGGAATCTGCTGGCCAAGCTCTTATCACCTCGCCCCTCAATCAACCCCTCACATGACATTGGCTCCTCTCCTGTACGGGATGTACGGGAGAGGAGCCAATCATCACATCGAACACCGCCGCAGACGATACCCGACCAGCCCAGCTGATCTGGGAATCATCGCCTGTGCGGCCCGATCATCACATCAGCGACTTGTAGATGGCGAGGATGTCCTCTTCGGTGGCCTTGCGCGGGTTGCCCGGCGTGCACACGTCGTTGAAGGCGTCGTGGGCGAGCGGGGCCAGATCGGCCTCGGTGGCGCCCACTTCGGAGATTGTGGTCGGGTTCTTGAGGTCCACGGTCAGCTTATGCACGGCCTGCACGGCCTCCTCGCGCACGGTCTCGAGGTCGCCGGTGTAGGCGTCGGCCACACCGAAGGCGTCCGCGATATCGCGGTACTTCTCACCGGTGAAGTCCTTGTTGTATTCCATGACCGGGGCCAGCAGGATGCCGTTGGCCACGCCGTGGGCCACGCCCAGACGGCCGCCCAGCGGGTGGGCCATGCCGTGCACCAGGCCGAGACCGACGTTGGAGTAGGCCATGCCGGTGATGTAGGAGGCGTAGGCCATCTGCTCGCCGGCCGGCACGTCGCCGTCGGCGGACTTGGCCAGGTTCTTGGCGATCATGCGGATGGTCTGCATCGACAGGCAGTCGGACAGGCTCCACGCGCCCGGCGTGATGTATCCCTCGATGGCGTGGGTCAGGGCGTCGAGGCCGGTGGCCACCTTGAGGCCGCGCGGCATGGAGTCGGTCAGGTCCGGGTCCACGAAGGCGACGATCGGGATGTCGTGCGGGTCGACGGCCACGAACTTGCGCTTGTTCTCGGTGTCGGTGATCACGTAGTTGATGGTGGTCTCGGAGGCGGTGCCAGCGGTGGTCGGCACGCCGAAGATCGGCACGGACGGGTTCTTGGTGTCGGCCACGCCCTCAAGCGAGAGCACGTCGGCGAATTCCGGGTTCGCGGTGATGATGCCGATGCCCTTGCAGGTGTCCTGCGGGGAGCCGCCGCCCAGACCGATCAGGAAGTCGGCGCCGGACTCGGCGAACTTGGCCACGCCGTCCTTGATGCACTCGACCGGCGGGTTCGGCTTGACGTTGGAGAAGACCTCGTAGGGCAGGCCTGCCTCGTCCAGAACCTTGGTGACCTTCTCGGCGGTGCCGGTCTCGAGCAGGACCGGATCGGTCACGATGAAGGCCTTGGTGAATCCATGCTGCTTAGCAACGGCCGGAATCTCCTTGATGGCGCCACGGCCGAAGTATGCGGTCTGGTTGAAAATCATGCGATAGACCATAAGGGCTCTCCTTTTGAGCTGATGTTTTGTCGACCGTTCGTTCGTTGACCGGTCTCACGGTTCCCCAGTCTACCCTGCGTCCCGAGTACTTCCCGAAGACACGCTGGACATTCGCCGGGGATACGTCGCATTGTCCGCCAAAGGCGAACAGCGGCGCCATAAGCCGGCATGCCACCGCGTCCCATGCCGCGGAAGGATTACAATACCTCGCAGTTGGGGGCATTGTGGAACACCAGTTGGAACATATCAGAGAATGAGGTGGACATGGCAAATGGCAAGGCTATGACGGTCGCGGAAATGGTGTCGCTGTTCCTGGACCCCGCGACGCCGGTGCGCGTGGACGCGTTCGACGGATCGCACTTCGGTCCGGCAAGCGCCGATCTCAACGTCAGGATCACTAGCCCGAACTGCATGTATCAGCTGCTGACGCACCCGAACGAAATCGGCATCGTGCGCGCCTACGTGCTCGGCGACTTCGACGTGGTCGGCATCGATTACGCCGACCCGTACCCGGCGCTGCGCAAGCTGATCTCCCTGGCCAAGTACGTCAAGCCCATCACGCCGGTGGCGGTGGCCCGCGTATCCGCCGGCATCCTGAGCCACGGATTCCGCAAGCCGCCGGTCCCCGCCACCGAAGGCCCGAGCAAGTTCGACCGCATCAAGCGCGGCCTGCTCCCCCACACCGAGAAGGCCGATTCCGAGACGGTGAGCTTCCACTACGACATGTCGAACGAATTCTATGCAGACTTCCTCGGCCCCTCGATGACCTACACCTGCGCGGTGTTCGACAACGAGAACATGAGCCTTGAGGATGCGCAGGCCAACAAGCTGAGGCTGATTCTCGACAAGCTCGGACTCAAGCCCGGCGAGCGTCTGCTCGACATCGGCTGCGGCTGGGGTTCGATGGTCATCACCGCCGCCCGCCGCGGCATCAAGGCGCTCGGCGTCACGCTCTCCAAGGAGCAGGCCGAGTACGCAAACGAATGGATCGCGCGCGAGGGTCTGCAGGACCTCGCCGAAGTGCGCGTGCAGGACTACCGCGAGGTGCCGGAGCACGACTTCGACGGCATCTGCTCGATCGGCATGATGGAGCATGTGGGCGTGAAGAACTACCAGAGCTACTTCGAGGAGATGTTCCGCCTTCTGAAGCCGATGGGACGCCTGCTCAACCACCAGATCACCATCAGCCACGACAAGCCCAACGGGAAGCCCGGCACCGACGAGTTCCTCGACCGCTACATCTTCCCGGACGGCGACCTCGGCACGCCCGGATTCATCGAGACCTGCATCCACGACGCCGGTTTCAACGTGGTGCATCAGGAGAATCTGCGCCAGCACTATGCGCTGACCCTGCACCACTGGAACGCGAATCTGGCGGAACACTGGGATGACGCGGTCAAGCAGGTGGGATTCGAACGCGCCAAGGTGTGGGGCCTGTATATGGCCGCATGCGCGCTGAACTTCGAGCTCGACGGCATCCAGATTCATCAGTTCCTCGCTGTGCGCCCCGACCGCGTCGGTCACCCGGATGGCAAGTGGTATCCGTTGCGCCCGTGGTGGAAGGCGTGAGCGCCAACTGACCGGGCCTCGGGTCGGGGATTGCGCTGACCGCAATCTCCGACCTCAATCAAGGACCGCAATCAAGGACAAGACAATCGAAGCCCTCCCGACGACGGGTGGCGGGCGCACCGTATGTGACATAGTCACGGCCATACGGCCGAGGCAACGGTCACGAACGGTGCGCCCGCCACCCGTCGTCGTATCGGGCATCTCCCGCGAGTGCCTTTTCGTATGAATTCGGATGTATTGGGGACCTATGGGGACTTACGTACATTCGTACACAATAATGTCGCCGCATGGCCGCGTCACTGCTTTTGGTTTGCGATACTTGCAGCTATGAGCAGCATCACCAGCACGGTCAGCACCCCGAACAGCGCGGCGAACTACGACCGCACCGTCGTCGCCTGTTTCATCGGATACGTAACGCAGGCGGTCATCAATAACTTCATGCCGTTGCTGTTCGTCACCTTCGCAGCGACGTTCGGCATCAGCATGGCGCGGCTTTCGGCGCTCATCACCGTCAATTTCATCACCCAGCTCATCGTGGATGTGCTTGCCGGACGATTCGTGGACCGCATCGGATACAAGCCCTGCATCATCGCCGCCCACGTTGCCGCATTGGCTGGCCTGCTGGTGCTGGGTCTCGTGCCGCCCCACGTGTCGGACCCGTATCCCGCGATCCTCGCCGCCATCATCCTGTATGCGCTGGGCGGCGGACTGATCGAGGTGATGGTCTCCCCCATCGTCGAGGCATGCCCAAGCGAACACAAGGCCAAGGCGATGAGTCTGCTGCATTCATTCTACTGCTGGGGGCAGCTCGGCACCGTCGTGATTTCCACGCTGTTCCTGTTCGCTTTCGGCACCGGTTCGTGGCCGGTGCTGGCGTGCCTGTGGGGCGTGGTGCCAATCGCCGGCATCGTGATGTTCGCCGGTGCCCCGATGCCGCGCATCGTACCCGAAGGCACCGCGACCATGAGGTTCGTCGATCTGGCCCGCCGCCCAGTGTTTTATCTCATGTTCCTCATGATGCTCTGCGCGGGCGCCGCCGAACAAGGTATGAGCCAGTGGGCCAGCACTTTCGCGGAATCGGGCCTAGGCGTGACCAAGGTGGTGGGCGATCTGGCCGGCCCCGCCGCGTTCGCGCTGATGATGGGGCTGGCGCGCACCATCTACGGCGTGCTCGGCCACCGTCTCAACCTCACCGTGTTCATCGCCGGTAGCTCGGTGCTGTGCGTGGCCATGTACCTGACCGCAGCGCTCTCGCCTTCGCCGGTTTTGGGATTGGCGGCCTGCGCCATTACGGGATTCTCGGTGGGCATCATGTGGCCCGGCACATTCTCGATGGCCGCGGACGCCATGCCCGGCGGCGGCACGCTCATGTTCGCACTGCTCGCCGTCGCCGGCGATCTGGGCTGTGCAGGAGGCCCCGCCGTGGTCGGATTCATCGCCTCCGCCCACGGCGACAGTCTCCAGACCGGGCTGCTGTTTGGCTCCGTCTTCGCCGCGGTGCTGCTGGTTTGCGTATTCGTCGTGCGGCGGAATGCGTCGGCACGGAGAGTGGAGCCACGCAGCTAGTGGTCTGCATTATTATTCGTTAGCAAATTCACTACCCCTCAGACCCCGCTTCGCCGGCCAGCTCGTCCTGCAATTAAGGACGCGCTTCGCGCGTGTTCTGCTGGCTCGCCTGTCGGCTCGCACGTTGCCTGCAAACAGCTCCGCTGTCTGCTTCACGGCAACGTCCTAACAAGGGGAGCCAAATATAATCAACGAATTAATGACGCGGGATACTAACGGTCTGTGTCAGAAGTTCGTGATTATAACGTTGCCGTGAAGCAAAACACAGAAGCTGCATGCAGTCAACGCGCAAGCCGACAGACGAACCAGTCGGCCGCATCCACATTCGCGGGATGAACGCCATTTTGGCTCCCCTTGTCAGGACGTTGCCGTGAAGCAGACAGCAAAACTGCATGTAGGGCAACGTTCAAGCCGACAGGCGAGCCAATCAGCTGCGCACGGAGTGCGTCTGAAATTGCAGGACGAGCTGGCCGGCAGTGAAGTGGGTCTGAGAGGTAGTGAATTCATCAATGTATTGTTGATGCGGGACACCAGCGGCATCGCCGCTTTGTGCTATCTGCTTTGCAAGGGGTACATCAGACCATCTGCGGTTATGTATCTGCCTTGCAAGGGGTACCCCACCAGCAATACCCCAAGTATCACCCTTGCAATTTCAACCTTTATAGTCGCCGTCCCGACATTCATGTACCCCTCGCAAAGCAGATACATAACCGCACACGCGACAAAGTACCCCTCACAACCGAGATACCCATTTACCATGTTTGGCGGGCCCCGGCAGTCGGGGCTGTGCTAGTCGTGCGGATTCTGGTTTCTTGCGCTGCTGCTCTGGCATGGTTTAAATCCGCACGATTCCAAGCAGTACTGCTCGGAGGACTGAGTCTGCCACGACAAGATATAGACAGGATGTCGGAGTATGTCGGAGCTCTGTCGGAGCTCTGTCGGAGTAGCTCTGACATGGTGATAACGAATTACGGTATTACGACGATAGGAAAAAGACGAGAAGCGTCGGTCCGGTCTGCGCCCCGGATGGTGAGCTCAGCCAGCCACAGTTCCCGCCCATTCCCACCATATAATCGTCCCGCTTCTCCGACATGCGGAACTTCACGTTCAGCATTACGCCACATCATGCAGGCTTGGATAGCTCATTCTTCGGAGATCTTCGGCTGGGTATTCGAGGACCAGTATTAATGACTATATTTGGTCCATGCATGAGCTTCCTTTTCGCGACTTGAAAAACTATGCTAACTGTATCCATCCGTCATCACTAGGCCTTCACCTGCTCAGTCAGGTTCCGGCCCACTAGCCATAATCCGAGTTCGATGTTGAGTTCCTCGGCGCTGTAGAAGAACACTCCATGACTGGACGGGACGACATGGGGTGAATCAGAATCATCCCCGCATATACGGGGAACACACACGGTAGGGTTCCAGCGTCCCGGCGACCACGGAATCATCCCCGCATGCGCGGGGAACACTGGATGTCGTCGTTCACTTGGGTGCCGTGCCCGGGATCATCCCCGCATGCGCGGGGAACACGCGAGTTCGGCCACTGTCTCGATATCCGCGAGGGGATCATCCCCGCATGCGCGGGGAACACTTGCGATTGGTAGAATTGAGCCTACCTGATTGAGGATCATCCCCGCATGCGCGGGGAACACGGCCTTAGCCAAAGCGAGTGCCATGACCTGTTGGGATCATCCCCGTATGCGCGGGGAACACTCATCAGCCCGTGATATCCCGTTCCGACCATGAGGATCATCCCCGCATGCGCGGGGAACACCGTGAGATATTGCGTGCCACTGGGCATTCTCGGGGATCATCCCCGCATGCGCGGGGAACACTGACGAACATTCTGTCCGCACTGGTGATTGCAGGGATCATCCCCGCATGCGCGGGGAACACCGCACCCTCAACACCGGCAGCACCGTCGCCTCGGGATCATCCCCGCATGCGCGGGGAACACCGCCCTTGAGTGAACAGGCGTCCTAATTGACGGGGATCATCCCCGCATGCGCGGGGAACACGTCGCCGCACGCATGGCGTCACCGTCGTTCGCGGGATCATCCCCGCATGCGCGGGGAACACGAGAATGGTCGCCGTCCGATTGAAAACATGACGGGATCATCCCCGCATGCGCGGGGAACACATCATGTCGCAAGTACATGGCTCCGGTTGCGTGGGATCATCCCCGCATGCGCGGGGAACACGCCGTCGCGTTTTGGAACGCGCCGCGCAGACGGGGATCATCCCCGCATGCGCGGGGAACACCAGGTGGACATGCAGATTGATAATTGAAAAATGGGATCATCCCCGCATGCGCGGGGAACACGTGAACGTCCTTGGGGGGATGTGGTCTTCGATGGGATCATCCCCGCATGCGCGGGGAACACCCGTTGACGGTGGGGGCGTTGAGTTTGCTGGCGGGATCATCCCCGCATGCGCGGGGAACACCGCGCGGCGGCAAGGTATCGTTCGCGTATCCGGGGATCATCCCCGCATGCGCGGGGAACACGCCGCCGAAGGCATCACCAACGCCTTCAACGGGGGATCATCCCCGCATGCGCGGGGAACACACTTGCAAAGTGTAGCAATTTCAAGGGATATATGGATGCGTCGTCATCTGTTTCCTTCACTTTCGTTCTCCGCACTATTTGCGGAGTCGCCTACATCAGCCACTCCCCTACAGCGAATTCACCAGCGGATTTCCATCACAAAGTGCAAGGATTCCGGACAATATGCAAGATACCGGACAATATGCAAGCCGCTGCTGAGCTACAACACATCGCAGGTCCTCTACGACAGTCCTCTACGGCAGTCCTCTCCAACAGACTTCGCCATCGGCCCCAACTGGGTACGGCGGAAATAACATCTTTGCTATCGACTTCGGCACCAGCATGGAAGTTGTTATTGATATCTACGTGCAGCCCGCCATTTGCTGGCATTACTCCAGTCGGGACGTCGAGATTGCGATTCAGTTTGCGTTTTACTCTTGGACATGCTGTTGGGACGTTGCACAAGTTCCAACCCGTCACAATCCACCGGCGTCCAATCAGCATGATGCACCCGGAAACCAAGATGTTGCTCGTTACGAGCCGAATACACCATAATCGCCCGTCCGTCACGGACCAAATCCACAATGCGCTCCCAAAGACGGTCACGCACTTTGGCACTGACGTGTCCGACGAACACACCAGCCGAAATCTCAAGCAACCAACGAGTAAGGTCTCCGCGAAGTCCCAAAGGGCAAGCAGTCAGCACTATTACGACCATATCGGCATGCCCCTCCTACCATCCGAAATCAGCAGAACCGTCGGAACCGTCATTCCCTGAAATCACCGCCAACATCCTCATCGAAATCCTCGCCATAGGAGACGCCGGCAGCGACTTCCCCGAGTCTGTCATCCCATAACCCAACGTGATCCGTCTCAGCATCATCCGTCGGCTCAGTGTTTCCCAATAGGCTGCGAATATCCCGCACCATCCTTTTCATGATGGACAGATCGTATACCACCTCACGCATTCGATGCCGCGTAGCGGACCCAATATCGGCAGGTTGTTGCGCCGCAATCTCAAACGCCACCGGAATGGATAATTCAGCCTTGTACAAATCCGCAATGTCATAGACGAAGGAACGTTCATGACCGACATGGACGAATCCCAATCCCGGAGAACAGCCAAGCGCCACAATCGCCGAATGCGCCAAGCCGTATAGGCATGTGTGCGCGGCCGACAGGGCTTTATTGATCTCATTGCCGGCCTCAAAATCGTCATGGTCGTATGTTCTTTTATCCCACGCGACGCCGGTGCGCGCCGAACACTCCCTATACACACGACGTACGCGTGCGCCTTCACGCCCGCGCAACTGCTGCATGGTCAGACCGCTAACGTCCTCATCGGGGAAACGCATCTGATACATCGCCCGTGCCACGGCCAGTCTCGTCCGCGTGTTGGAGACCAGACGAGCCTGTGCCTGCAGCAGCGCCGACGAATGCGTCAATGGCTTGCCGAACGCGTACATGCGAACGCCGCGTTCCCCCACCCAAATCACCGTGGCACCATTATCCCCTATCACCGTCATGGCCTGATGCGTGACGGAAGTCCCGGGACCAAGCATCAGCACGCTTAATGCGGCTGCAGGAACATGCACCGTTCCTACAGCATCAGCGACCGTGATGGCATTGTCGGAACGGTTGATTACGCAATGCTCGAAATAGGCAAACGACATGCGATCCTCCGCTCGGACCAGTTCATCGAGTTCGGGCGGAGGAGTCCCCGGTACGCGGTTCCTGTTTTTCATGACTGCGGTTCTCGAATGGGAGCTACAGTCAACAACCCGCATCCGAAGCCTTTTGCCCGGCCAATGCCATGGCACAGCGCTTGTCGGAACAAATCAGCATCCGTCACTCGCAGGCGACCATCGAATACCGCAGTGGTCAGGGTCACGGTTTTACCGTCACGTCCGAACCGCTCCTGATGTCTCTGGCTGACCGTCACCGACGGCTCATCATAATCGTCGGGAAGAATCTCGAACCCATGGCCGGCGGCCCGCGCGACCAACCAGTCACACTGTTGCGCAGCCGTCACATGCCCTTGAATCTTGCCCACTACACTCTCGCCGTCCGCCTTGGGACGCAGCCCTTTATCGATTTTGGCTTTGCGCACCGGATTTGCCCTCAGGCGAAATTGCCATTGCTGCCCAATCCCGATACGGGAAAGCAACGGCGAGTAATCCCTGCTCTCCCATTCCATCCGCGTGGGCCATCCCGCCTGCTCGATGATATGCGAAAAATCAGGCGCCTCCGGGCTCACGACATACAACCAAACACTATGATCCTGCGCCAGCACATCCAGACGCCACAGGATACGGCCTTCGTCGCTTTCACGAACGCTGCCGGGCGGAAACGCGCTCTCCACCGCGGCATGCATGCGATACGGCGACGCCATCAGCTGCCGGGCACTGAATCTGGCCGCATTGAGCGGCACTCGAGAAATGAACATGATTACATCTCCTAGGCAAAGCTCATGGGGTCGGCATCGCCGGTAGATGCGAATGACGGCGGCGCGCCGCCCCCAGCATTACGGGATGCGGCATTATCGATGCCGGGATTGTCGATGCGGTACCGGCGAACCGCCCGATCTGCATATCGACGATCCTTCTGACTGAAGGTCACCGGCAGATCAGGCTGTGTCAGGAACGGTTCGTCGTCCACGGCATCGCAGACGATCTCCAACTGCTGTTCCGGATATCGCCGCATATACCATCGCGACGCATGCCACGGCTCCCGTTCCAACGCCTCACGCACATCGACATACTCGTCATGGACGCCCAACGTGACCGGAAATTCCGGCGGACAGGATCGACGGCCCAGATATAGCGGCCATCGAGGCTGTCGCAGAGCATGATCCAGCCCGTCCAAGACGGCCCTTTCCGCTTCCAGCGCGACCAAAAAACGGGCGTCGGCCAGATAATAGCGATACGTCAACGGCATCACCTTGTCGAAATCACGCGAGTTTCGCTTGCGGGCCAGAGATTTTTCAGTCTGGAAATCCTGTATGATTCGTCCTCTCTGCTCTACGCGCACGCCGAACCGCAGACCCAGCAAATCCTCTATCGCATCCTCCCGCGTGCGGCCCTGAGCGGAGGCGAGCAACCCGATCACCGCGCTTTTCGTCGGTTCGGTGCGTGTCTCACGACGCACAAAACGCGACGAATCACCCCATGATTGCATTGGCCCCGCAAGCTGCAGTAGCAATACAACCATGTCTACTCCTCGGACAGCGCCTGCGTAAGAGCGGCCTTCAACTCGGCCTTCATCTCCGGGAACGACACATGCTTGCTCACAGCGTCCAGTTCAGGTACGGATTCATCCGCGGTGATGTTCCATGCCTTTCGCGGAGTCTCCCCGTAAGCCGCATGAACATAAGCCAGCTTACGTCCCAAACGCACGGCCGCCTGACGTGAAATCGACGCGCCTTCCGCCGGCCGCACGGGATCTTCAAAAGCACCGACCACGTTAATCGGCTGATCGTCGCGGATAATCACCACACACGCAGCGGGCAAAGTACGGTTTGCAAACGTGTTCTGCTTGCCGGTCGGCATTGACCTGATGAACGCCTCGACAAACGCCGCCACACCTTCGACTGTGGCGGTCGCATCCCGCAACTGGTCCTGCAATGCATCGACGTTCAATGTCGCATACCTGTACAAGGTGGACGAATTGAATCCGACGGTGTCCAGCATGGCGGCTCCGGCGTTATCTTCCGAAGCGCAGTCGTCAACGGCGGTGAAGTAGTCATACTCGGGTGTGACCCGATCCACAGAAATCGCATGCGCAACCTGCGCCGAGGCGTCGGTGTTGAGATCGGGCGCATCGGCCAGCATGCGACCGAACAAGGCGATATCCACAGCTTGGACCCCATGGAACACCGCATCAATCTCCTTCTTCATCGCCGCCGTCGGCTTGGAAGCCGCATCGATGCCGGCATCATGCCATGCAATAGCAATGTCCGCGAGCTGCCCGATTTCCCGGTATGCAATGAAAATCAGGTATTCCGTGGCCAATGATCCCTTGTCTTTGCCGGCACGATCCGATTCCTTGACCTTGACGCCGGTGGCCGACAGCGCGAATTGTGCCATAGACTCCGCTTCCTCGGCCAGTTCAGGACGTTTGGCAACGATCGCATCCCGAATCAAGGCGACCGCATTTTTCGTACGCACGCCCAGACGGCTAGACTCCAGCAGCGAGGGGAACATCTCCCGCATGGCCCGCTTCCAAGCTTGGGAGGAGACCCGGGAGCGCAGCACGCCGCCATAATATGCGACTTTCGGGCTACCGGTATCATCGCGGTTGATATTGCTCGGCGGCACGTTTTGCAAACCATACAGATCAATGAACATGATGCTTTCCTTTCGAATGTTGTTACTTCGTTCGCGGCAGACGGCAACGTTACCGGTTATTGGGAGACGGTGGACCCGACATGGTAATCCATGCTCCACCGCTGGAAGACCTCCGCACGAGAGTCCGGGAACTGAACCTGATAGAGATCTTGGGCCAAGGAGCGGTAATCCAGCGTGATCGAACCATCGCCGGTCCCTCGCATCAGCAGAATCAGCGCGCGTACGCTGCGTATCACACCATTGAAATCCGGAGCGGCTTCGGCGGAGGCCAACCTGCGTCTTACTCCGTCGTCATGTTCCGGATCAGGTTGAATCAGCCGGCATGCGCGGCCGAAGGTCATCCGTTTCGTACGGGCGCTCTCAACGCTTTGGGCGACCCCATGGCGCCGTGACTGCTGATGAAGTGCGTACAACTCCAATGTGGCCTTCACTGCGCGAAGCACCGCCGGATCCTCCTCCGGAGAGGGCAGACTCTGCGGCCACTCCCCGAACAGGTCCCCGCCGATCAGCATCCACGACGGCGCGCTGCCGTCAAGATCGCGTCGCAGCCGGGCCAACGCCGCCCGGGAATATGGCGTCCCACCATCCCGCTTGGTGTATTCGTTCTGCAGCCGGAACACCTTTCCGTTGACGAAGAGACCCACTTCCTTCGCAGTGTCGCTGGAGAAATATCGCCGCATAGTCACACCCCTTTCCTGTCGTTCGCAATTGTGCCCAGATATTTGTTCAATCCGCCCAGAAACAGTTGCGTGGCGCGAGCGACGCTCATCAGTCCCATCCTGCCGGAATCACGCTCGACGAACATCGGCGCATTAGCGTCGGACCGATACTCCCCGCCGATGGTAACGAGCACGCGATGGATGTCATCACGCCAAGCGTTCCCGTAGGATTCATAATCCTTGTCCGCAGTGAATCCAGCCAACCGGTCGCGGAACAAGACGTCAAGACGCGCATAGGCGTCTTCACGGACATGATCGGCAGCGGCCTGGGCCCTGCCTCCCGCGGCATGGTCACCAGCGGCGATGCAAAGATTGCGCACATAGTTCGAAAGCACAAGATCGACGGACATGCTCGTTTTATCGATGATGTCCACCACGGTATTAATGGCGGGATAGTCCCTACGCGAGAAGGATAACGGCAACGTCAACACGTCATCGATGCCGGTCTCATACACGCTGCTTTGGGTTCCATAGGTCATGCCCTGCGTATGGATCGAGAACACGGCAAGGACGTGCTCCTGCGAGTCCAAACATCCGTTTGTCTGCAACTCTTCGACCCACCGGAGCACCCCCGGGCGCAGGTCCCGATCGGCGACCGCGAGTATCGGCCCCAACCCGCGCCACAACGCTTTTCCGGCATCGTGGGTGACAGGCATTAGCGGGGGCGCGGGCAGTCCCAGCTTCTTCCGTTGGGTCTCGCTGACACGCCATGCCGTCATTTTCTCGCATGCATCGGTGTCATAGGCTGCGATGACGTCGCCGTAACAGTTCACCATGCCGACGATGCGGGTGCCATCGTCATTCGGAACCAAACGTAGACGACGGGATTGGAATGTCAGGGCATCCACCGGACCTGTGAACGCGGTGCGTACAGTCAGGTCAGGACCGGGGAAATCATCTGATTCCCAAGGAGGTACGTCGTCTTTGTTGCCAAACAAACGCACGCCGTCATCGGCGGGGTCATACAGGCACCAGTTCAATAGCAGTGTGCGGAACAGGGATTCGCCCTCGACCATGATCGGCCCTATGACGCCCAACCATCCGGTGCCAGACAATCCCTTGGGCGCGTACACCTTTCCTTTGTTGATATGGGTGTTGCCGATCACGGGAGACTTGATACCGGCCGTGTCATACGCCTGCAGGAACACCAGCCAACGGGTCGCCTGAGCGAAATCGATGGATTCCAAGGCGTTCGGCGAACGCATGGAGAACAGGAATTTGTCCGGTTTGGGCACATCCGCGATCATCTCCCCGACCGGATCGTATTCCTTGTCACCCACATATGCCAGACCGGGTACCTGATAGAACGGGCGTTCCGGATCCAGCAGATAGAACCGGTCATGGAATTCGTCGAAGTACCCGTCGAGCACATCCGCGTCAAAAGATCCCCGCCTCCACAGGTAGTTCCACAGATTCAAGGCATCGGACCGGGAAGCCTCCGTGTCGCAGTACGCGCAATACAGAATCGCAAGCAACAAACGCATCAGAGGCATGTTCTGTTGCGGCAGATCGCCGGAAATCGAACGGATGCGCGGCGCCTCGCGAAAGACCTCGCACAGGGACAGCTCCCGGAGGCGCCCGTCGGAGAGTATGCATGGTATCCATGGTTCGTCAAGAAGATTGAACCGCCGTACTGGAGTGGCACCACCCATTGCCACCACCGGCCCTTTCCACCGTCTTCCATGACGGCATTGGTTGATCCGATGACTTTACGATAGCATGTGAGCAAAAAATTGTCAACGAGAAAAGGGTAAGGCATGGCATCAATACACTCAACCCCGCGCATACGGGGAACACTCCATGTCTTACCCTTTTCACTGGGTCATCCCTCCAATAAGGGACTTTTTCATCATGACCGCAAGCCCCGACGCCTCACCCCGTCTTGGACACGACCAGCCCGGAGCCACGGTCATACCCCACATCGAAACCGTTGATCGTGGCATGCAACGCGCCATCACCATCGTCCTCGAGGAATACGGTCAGCTTCCCGGCGAGCCAAGGCGATTCCGTCCACAGCAACGTCTCCTCACCACACCTCTCCTCCAACTCATGAATCAGCGCATCAATCGCGTCGTACCTGCCCATCGCCGCCGGCAAACGAACGGCGCACTGCGACACCAGCAGTGCCAGACGATCGTCAGGAACCGAATCCGTCGGCACTTCGGCACCCGGTTCGATACCGTGGGAAGGGTCGCTAATCCACGGCAGCAGACGAATGGCGCCTTCCTGCCGCCTCAGCAGCAGGACTTCGACCGTTTCCTGCGTATCACGAACCGCGCGCTGTCCCTTATCATCATCCCCATCGTCCAGCGGGCTGTTTTTGAACCAGTCCGTCAGGGTGTTTCCATTGGCATCCATGTCGTACAGCGATTTCAACAGGTAGGACCGTGCATGCGACCGCTTCCTGTCCCATTCGGCCGAGCGTTGCACAATCGCCTTCTCGTACGTTTCCCGCCACTGTTCAGGAATCCCCCCAATCGCATGTTCGCCATATGCGCGACGCACAACGGTCGCGATATCCTCGGGCAGACGTGCAAGCGTCACCGATGATGGTTCCGTCAGCGCCATCACACCCAACGTCTCCAATAGCGACGCCTCCGCATACACGGCTCGCACCGCCGCATCGAACCGCGGAATCCCCTCCCACTCGGCAATCCCACGGATATAGCAGACGGCCTCCCGCAAGCGCGGAGGCCGGTCCAGCTGCGCTTCACCGCGATTATGACGGTGCACACGGCCAAGACGCTGCATCAGCAAATCCACCGGCGCGATATCCGTAATCAAGGCATCGAAATCGATATCCAGCGACTGCTCCAACACCTGCGTTCCCACGACGATCAGCCGCTCAGGACGCCTGCCGTTCGCCTTCGTGCTCCGAGGCCCGAGCAGTTCACGCAGCTCGCGTTCGTTATCCATGCGGTCCAGATCCACGAACCGGGAATGCGTCAACCGGACCGTGTCGCCGCCATATCGTCCGGCCAGCAATTGCGCCGCATGCTGCGCACGGTCCACGGTGTCGCATATCACACCAATGCAACCGCCATCTTGCAGAAGGCCGTCAAGCAAGGCGATCAGCGATTCGTCATCGTCCGCCAACATCCTGCACGCCACCTGCATGGCACGTCCGGACGACGCAACGGGCATCGTATGGAGTCGCGCACCGGAGGAATAGGTAATCATCGGATACGCCTCGGTCTCGGACTGGGACAGGCTCCCCATCGACGCCCCGACCGGCGACCGACCATTCAGTCCCATACGTTCCGAAGCCTCGGAAGCCGTACGACGCCGACGTCGTCCGGGATGAACCGGCAGACCATCCGCCGTAGAAGAAACATCCGCAGTCCGATTGTGGTCATTGAGCTCCCCCGCGGACCATCCGCGCAAATATGCTTCCGCCATCTCCTTGCGTTGGCGTTCGGGCAAGGTGGCGGACAACAGCACCACCGGTGTGTGAAAGCCTCCCAGCCATTCAAGAATGCGCTTCAGATACTCCTGCATATAGGCGTCGTAGGCGTGGCACTCGTCGATAACGACCACCTTGTTGGCGAGCGCCAACTGCCTGAGCACCACATGCTTCATCTGCAGGGCGCCCATGAGCACCTGATCCACCGTACAGACCAGGAAGTTGGCCAGTGCGCCTTTCTTTCGCCCCCACATCCATTCGGACACCATGGTCTCTGGGCTACCTTTTTTGCGTACCGATGTCTCAGAACGATCGCCATCAGCATCAATCGACGATATGGCGCGGCGCGAAGCCGCGATGATACCGCGAAAATCCTCGTTGAGTTGCGCCTTACCGTGAGCGAGCCAAATCGTCCTGTCATTCTCGTCCTTTTGCGTCGGCAAAGCATCGAGCCATGCATGGACTCTGCCGAACATGGCATCGGTGGTCGCCATCGTCGGAAGAGCCACACATACGCCACCGCGCCCGGTACGATGGGCGAGCAGTTCGGCTGCGGCGAGAGCGGCTTCGGTCTTGCCCTCGCCCATCGGCGCTTCGATGATCATCAGACCAGGCTGGTCCACCGTTCCGGCCAAACGAACCGCCTCACGTTGTATCGGGCGGGGATGGGCGTTCGGAGGGAGCTTGAATCTGCTCTGGAACCATGATTCCACGACGGCAGCATCCATGTCCGGTTCAATGGAGGACGACTTCCATGGCTCGCACATATGCAGATTGCGCCAGGCACGATCGGCGCGGGCATCCAACCCCTCCCAAGAGTCCACATCAGGACCGACGGCCGTATCTGCACCGCGATCATCAATGGAAACGTCACCGCCCAATGCAGCCAGAGTACCGGGGACGGGGACCAGCGGAAACAGGCTTTCGTCGCTGTTGCTGGCCATCCAGTCGGCCATGATGACCAATCCGGTCATCAGCGATTCGCTTTCGGCGCTCAGCCGCCGTATGCCAAGCGTCGCGACATCCCGCGAAGACAATCCGGCGCGGCGGATGACGAACTCCAGCAACTCGTCCTGCACGGGCATCCAACGGCCCTTCGACGCCGCGTCCCATCCCATGCGTATCGGTTCGCCGAGACAGGCCTCTCTTATCTTATGGTCCTCGGATGGGGTGCCGTGATGTCCGCCGATCACGCTCGCGTAGGATCGTGCGACGCTTCCGCCCCACCCGTACGCGCCGCACATGTGCCGCTCGAAGATCACTTGCCCGGCTATCGGATGCGTGGGCCTGTTGGGATTGGACAGGCCGCTCCTGACCGGCAGCCCGGCATGTTCGGGCAGCCACGCCAGCGACGATGAGGAACCGTCATCCGAAGGATCGAAGCGTATGGGCTTGGATTGGAACACCGGTGTGGCCTTGCCGATGTCATGCGCACCGGCGAGCAGCGTATACACGCTGCGGGCATAGTCCCTGCCGTCTGTCTTACCGTTCGTGTCGCGGGCGATTACCCGTTTCACGCCATCCGGCACCCAGTGATCCCAGATGCGTTCCGCCATGGCGATTGAATCGGCCATGTGCACGTACAACGGCAGCCACCAGTCACCATCGAGACGATCGGTTTTGCCCCATAGGGAACGGGCCTGTTCGGAAAGATATATTTCGGTCACATCAGACCTTTCAATGCCGCTTTGAGATTGACCCGGCGGGGATACTTCGCCGATAGCGAGCGCGCATACGCCGCAACCCATGCCGCTCCCATGAAGGGAATCGCCCGGCGCAACCGGTCGGCGACTTTGCGGTATTCCGCGCGAGATACAGTACCCACGAACGCACGATCCCCCGCATAGGGTTCCAAGAGCAGTGCCGTCGCCCGGACCGGCTGCGATGCGGCGACGGAATCATACAGGCGATCGATCGCGCCCGGAACACGGGAACAGTATTCCAGTGTCTGCTCATCCAAATGTTCCGATTGCAACAGATACTCATATATTCGGTTCTCGCATATACGATTCTCACCATCCCGCGTCTCGCATTCCTCGATGATGGCCGGCAATGTGCGCTCACGCCACTGGCGGCCGCCGACCAGCTTCCTCAGCCCATCCACACAGGCTCTGCCATCCTCCAAGGTCGCATCGTCATACCATGGGATGGTCTTGCCACCGTGCGCGATGATTCTCCTGTACAAGTGCTCCAATTCCGCCCTGTCAGCCAGTCGTTGGGCTGACGCGACCAGAACCGTTATCCATCCATAGGGGAACGTCGTTTCCGGAAGCGTTTCCGAAGCTCGCCATACGGATGTTTCAGGCACCGCTCGCATATGCCGCATCGCCAGTTCGCGGACGCGCCCGAAATCGTCCGCAAGCACCGCACGGGAGACGGCGAATGTGGCCATCGCGCCGTCCTCGATATGCTCCAGCTCATATCGCTCTGCCCTGTCGAATTCGCCGGCAAGCACTAGATCATCATGCCGAAGGGCGCACAGTGTCGATCGCCATTGTTGCGATTCCTCCTCCAGCTCGGCGACCGAGTCAACTGCAGTCGAATCAGTCACCGTCGAGTCGGCCGATGTCGAAGCGAACGGCGAAATGATCGGCAAATCAGCGTCGTGCTCCAGATTGGACAGTGCCTGATCCGCAATGTGACGCACACGCGGGTTCGAGGAGAGTGACAATAACGCCGCCGCCATGCCGTCTCGAGAGGCACTCCAGCTCACCTGAATTCGGTCGTGCACGGCATCGACAAGCATATCGGCCATCGCCTTCAGCACCGCTGCATCGATATCCGCATCCCGCGTGGCTTTTTCCATAAGCAGCCGAATCTTCCAGACCAGCTGCTCGATGCACTCATCCGCATCTCCCGATGAATCGAGATATTCCAGCGACTTGTCGGCGATGTTCATCACGGCGACCGCGTTGCGCATGGCGGCCTCATAGTCATCCGTAGCGAGCGCATTGTCCAGTACATCATTCGCACCAGTGAACGCAGCCGTCACGCCGTCGCCGTCGGGCCAATCGCTCTCATCGAATTCGTCGTCGTCCCATCTATCGTCATCCCACTCGTCGTCATCGTCGCGGAAGTCAAGATACGACTGCACGGCGCTTTCCGTCATGCGACCGGCTTGTTGAAGACTCAGACAGGGAAAGCTCATTCGCCGCATTGCCTCGCATTCGTCGATCACCCGAGGATCCCAGACCAACAACGGGCCATGATCGCCGTACCATGAGGAGCAATAGGACCGAACCGTCTGATAGGTGTCATGAGGAATAGGCCCGGGGTCGTCGGTCGGCATCGTGGTCGGCGTCATTGTCGGCATCCGAGCCGGTGACGCCGACAACGCCGACGACGAATCCGAGACCGTTCCGCCGGCACCCATCTCCCGCCCCGACGGAACGGCACCGTCGGGATGGTGAGCCTGTTCGTCTGACGCGCCATGCACGATGGCGAGCAGCACCGCCGCACAATGCTTACAGTAATGGCCGGAGACAGCCGACGGACAGGTGCATGAGCAGGATTGGATGGTCCAGTCCGCAGTCGACAAGCCGGCAGACGGGCTCAACGATGCCAAGTCAACGACCGTCGCATCGGACTGGACATCGCCACGGCCATGCACGCGTATGGTGACGTCATACAGAGAACCACCCCTTACCTCTCCGTGAAAGATGCCGGGAGCGATCTGCGTAACACCTTCGACACGGCCATCACGCCAATACGATTCGCCCCGCTCAAACACACGGGACCCGAACAGCTGGGACATTGCCGAGAATTCCATGTATTAACTGTATCCGACACGCATTACGCGCTGCTGCGGATGCCGCGGCGACGTGACTGGTATCCCGCGTCTATAATTCGTTGAACATGACGCAGACACTATATTTAGCACATTGTTCTGCTGCGGATACTAGATGTGCGGAGTGTCCTGTACCTTTACGAGCGGTGACATGTTCGCTATAATTATTGATGTTAAAAGCCACCACTGCCTCTCTTTGAAGCACACTAGGGTGGCATTTTTCTTATCAGAGGGGATGATGAACGAAAACGATACTCCGAAGCTCCGCCCCTATCCGCAGCATCCGACGAAATCATTGGACGTCTTATCAGCTAAGCTTATCGACAACGGCTTGTCCGGAGTGAGCCAGGAACTGCTTAAGCGTCGAATCGAGCAGGCCGGTTACTTCCGACTGAAAGGCTACTGGTATCCGTTCCTCACCCCTGTATTGGAGCAACCGGCAAAGCGTTCGTTGCCATTCCGGCAAGGTACGCAATTTCAGGATATCTGGGATAGATACTTGTTTGATCAGGAACTGCGGATGCTGGTATTCGACGGTATCGTCACCATCGAGATATACCTCAAGAGCTTCCTCGCCCATGAGCTATCGGTATTCGGCGGCGAATTCGGCTACATGACACGGGAAGGACTCCCGGGGTTGAGCTATGCGACCACTTGTCCTGCCTTTCCTCGTTACGTTCGGCGTTCACCAAATCGAATCTTCCGTACCTCAGGCATTTCCGGAACACCTACAGCGATCCGCTGCCTCCGTACTGGATGATCGTCGGATGTCTGAGCTACGGAACGCTCAAGGAGAACTTTTACCAAGGCGCACCAGCCCATATTAAGAGAAAGCTGGCCACCAGGCTGCACATCTTCAATCCCAACCCGAATCTCGCCGTGCGCGGCGACGCCAAAATCCTCTCCAATTGGCTTGAGACTATCCGGCAGGCTCGGAACATGACCGCGCATCACGATCGCTTCTGGAACGAAACCAGCACCCGTATCGCGCCGAAACTGCCGAAGCATCGCAGCGGATCCCATGCAAAGGATTGGTGGGGCAACGATTGGGATATTTTCCGCAGGTCTTCCGGCCCCGCCGTGTTCCTCACCATGGAGAACTACCTGACGTCCCGGATCGACGGACCCGCATGGACGGAGAAATTCATCTCCCTCATGGATAGGTACCCTCAGATTCCGAAGTCTGACATGGGATTCCCTGACGGATGGAGAATGTCGCCACTGTGGCGAGTCGATGGCTCAGTTCATTGACGGGGGCACCTTAATTGTATAAACGGAAAACGCCTGTCTTTTCAGAGACGTGGATTCAAGGAATTGCCCACCCTTGAAAAGACAAGAGATGAGGAATCGTCTTTATTGGACGATGTGAGTGATTGCGTAGACCATAAGACCTGCGATGACGATGACGGAAACGAGGATTGCAAGTCTGGTTTCATGGCGTTCCTTGGCCGACATGTCGGCCTGTCGGTTGGCTAGGGCTTCGGCTTCGGCGGCGATGGCCGCGAATGCACGCTCATCTGATTCTCAAGCGAGGAATCATCCTCGATGCCACCGAAGGACTATTCGGTTTCGTCGTGGTTGTCGTTCATGGTCCTGCTCCGTTCCTGATTGCTGGATTGCTTGCTTTATGCTTGCTGGCTTGTTTGATTGCTTGCGCGTCTGCTCGCCTGCATGCCGCCAAGCTTGATTGTTTGATTGCCTGACTGCCTGCCGGCAGGCTTGCTGGCTTGCCAGCTTTCGGTTTGCCCCGCGAGGATAGACATGCGGGTGGCGACGAGCGCGTAGCGTGCGATCGACCGGTAAAGCTGACGGCCTTTGCCGTCGTTCCAGAACCGGTCGAATTGTGCTATCTGCTTTGCAAGGGGTACATCAGACCATCTGCGGTTATGTATCTGCCTTGCAAGGGGTACCTAAACAGCGATACCCCAAGTATCGACCTTGCAATTTCAACCCTCATAGTCGCAGTTCCGACATTCAGGCACCCCTCGCAAAGCAGATACATAACCGCACACGCGACAAAGTACCCCTCACAACCGAGATACCCCCTATACGGTGAACTTATCGACGCGGAGGCGAAGAAAATCCGATAGGGGAAGTCCCCGACGATTCCAGGATTGCGGTCGTGTACCAAATCTGTACCAAACAAGTACCAAAACGGCTTTCGCCGGAAAACAGAAAAGCGCCGGAACCCAAGGATTCCAACGCCTTTCGTGGCAGTCGCCAGTGGTACCCCCAGAGAGGGGGATACGGCCCAGCGTCGTACAGGTCCATCTCCACCACTCCGGGGGCAAATAAATTTACCTTCATTACTTACAAAATCAATCATAGCAACGGTTCCCGCTTTCTTCCAATAGACACGCAAGCAGTGTTGCTCCTTATCGTCATCTTCATGCGGCTGATGGTCGAAACGACCTGTGACGAGTGATCGAATCAGCCTAAACCTCAATGATTGCAAGGCCTAAGGCACTAGAGGTGCATTTTTAGGTGCAATGGCTCACTGAGAGCGTATTCGGCCACTTGGTGGCATTTTTGGTGGCATTTTTCCGAGGCCGTTATGCCATGCCATCGATCTTGGATTCAGCACAAGGAGCATCATCATGTCCGCGAGGACGAAGAAGGACAGTATGGGGCCGTCGCCGGGACGGCGGAGCAGGTTCGGCACCGTGACGCCGCGCTACGATACCGCAGGCAATCTCGTCGCCTGGCAGGTGCGGTACCCGGACCCGAAACGACCGGGCAAGAAGGTCCAGCGTCAGTTCAAGCCGGACATGGAGCACGAGGCGCACCAGTGGCTCGAAGAGGAACGGCATCTGGTGGAACTGGATCGCAAGAACATCCAGGAATGGGTCCATCCGTCAGAACGCCGCCGCAGGAAGCGCGCGAACCTGATCTCGTTCGAGGATTACGTGACCCGGTGGGCGGAAGGATACCGGCTGCCGAACGGCGAGAGGATAGCCGGCGGCACGCGCCGGAACCTGTATCTCGACATCGCGCACTTCATGCCGGGCTTCAAGGGCAAGCTCCTGACCGAGATCACGCCGAAGGACATCAAACGCTGGTACGACGCGCCGCACCCTGAGGGGCAATGGGCGTTCCGCCGCTCATGCATGCGCCTGAAGGCGGCGTTCGCCAGCGCCACGAAGATGAGTATGGACGGCTCCCCGCCGCTGATCCGCGACAACCCGTTCATCCTGCCCATACCACCCGCGCCACGATCCGCCAGGGAGGACGTTCCACCGGTCACGCCGCTGGAACTCAAGCTGATCGCGGAGAACATGCCCGACTACACGAGACTGGCGGTGATACTCGCCACGCTCGTCGGAGGCCTCCGTTGCGGCGAGCTGTGCGGCCTGCAGATCAAGGACATCGACCTGAAGGCCAAACGCCTGACCGTGCGACATTCCGTCAACAGGGGCTATGCGGATCGCGGTTCGACACGCATCGCCAGGACCAAGACCGACTCCAGCCGGCGCACCGTGCCCATCCCCGACGGACTCGTTCCCCTGATTCACGACCACCTGCTCAGGCACTGCGAATGGACGGACCCGGAAGCCATGGTCTTCCGCCCCAGACGAGCCTCGGTGATGAGCCAGACCACCCTGGAGGCCCAGTTCCGCAAAGCCAGGGAGAAAGCCGGCCGCCCCGACCTGACCTTCCAATCCCTGCGAGCGAGCCACGCGACCCTGCTCATGCTCAAGGGCGGCACTCTGCGGGAAGTCATGGACGAACTCGGCCACGTCAGCGAGAAGGTCGCCATCAAGCACTACCAGCGCATCGTCGCCCGACACCGCAACCAGATCGTCAACCAACTCGCCGAAGACTTCATCAAAGCAGCGCAATGACCACATGCAGACGAATACGGATTGAGACGCCCTGTTGCCCGGTGTATACAGAACTATTCCCAATCTGGAATAGTTCTGTATACAATAGGAATATGGCTATCAGAACGAATCGGACGCTGCTCACACGGCGGGAAGTCGCCCGTAGGCTCGGAGTGAGCGAGCGACGGGTCAGCGCGCTTCGCGCTGCTGGCCGGCTTGAATCTCTTTCCGTGGGAGGCGGCTCGCTGATTACGGAGGATTCCGTACGTCGCCAAGCACAGTGGCAGGGTGCGGATGGGCGTCCTTATTCACCAGACATGGCGTTCGGGGCGCTATACATGCTCAGCGGGCTCGACGCGCCATGGCTGGGCCGGCAGCAGCGATACCGGCTCAGGGGATACCTGAGGCAGATGGATGCGGAGAATCTGACCCGTCTCGCGCGCAGGCGTGCGACGACGGTCGAATACTGGTGCAGGGACTCCAACCTCGACAAGGTCGAAACCCTCATCCGTCCCTCCGCCGCCACCGGAGCATTGGCCGCCTCGTTCCAATTGACCGCCACAGACGTGGTGGAAGGCTACGTCACCGCCGATGCTCTGAACGACGCCATTCGGCAATGCCGGTTGAAGCAAGGCGCGACTCCGGTCCGGGTACGGCTCCATGTCACCGACGATCTTCCCGCCGGTGAGGGCCCTATGCCTCTCGGCGTACGTGCGGCCGACCTGGCCGAATCCAACGACCCGAGAGAACGCCGCGCCGGCATGGAAACCCTTCAACAGCTGATCGACGAATATCATCGCAAGGAGCATCAGGCATGATTCCGACAATCCGCATCCCCAACACGGGCCATCCGTGGAATACCGTGTACGCGGTCGCCGCGGCGAACATCCCGGAATCATGGCTGCTTACGGGCGGGCTCATGGTCCAGCTGCACGCCATCATGGGCGGATTGACAGCACGACCCACCACCGACGCCGACCTGCTCGCCGACCTCATGGCGGATCGACGCGGCATCGCCAGACTGCGCGGCATTCTCACCTCTCGCGGGTTCGAGACGCAGCCGGGCACGCTGACCGGATACACGACCCGCATGATCGCGCCGAACGGCGACGTCGTGGACCTGCTGGTCGCCGATCACCTTCCCAAGTTCCTTGGGGCTGACGCGACCATCGCCGGCACACCGGTGCTATCCATGCCGGGCGGCGCGCAGGCAGTGGAACGCAGCATGCAGGTCCAACTCATCGATGACAAGGACGGCGCCGAAGTCGTGGTTCGCATCCCGGACCTGCTCGGCGCGCTGATACTCAAGAGCGCGGCCTACAGCGCCGACCACGCCGGCTACGGTGACCGTCACCTCTATGATGCAGCCATGCTCGCATCCCTCATCCCGGATCCCGATGCGGAGCTCGCACGCTTGCACAGCGGCACCGACCGCAAACGCATCAGACTCCTGCACGACAAGCTCATCGAGGATTCCCCGTACTGGGACAACCTCGATGAATCACACCGTCAAGACGGGCTCGACACTATTGAAACGCTCTCCACATGGTAATTGTCGGCAATTCCTTTTCTTGCAGATCCAGTTGTACCTTGCGAAAACCTTCAGATGAATGCGCCGTCTCGCATGGTGAGGGTGGTGTCGCATTGGGCTGCGACGCGTGGGTCGTGGGTGGCGAGGATGAGCGTGGCGCCTTGCCTGCATTGCGCGAGGAGCATGGTCATGATGGTGTCGGCGGTGTGCGTGTCGAGTGCCGCGGTGGGTTCGTCGGCGATGATGATGGCGGGGTGCATCACGGTCGCCCTGGCGATGGCGATGCGTTGCCTTTCGCCGCCGGACAGTTGCCCGGGCATGCGTCGCGCCTTGCCGGCGAGCCCGACTTGTTCCAAAGCGGCTGTGGCGCGTTGCCGGCGTTCGGCGCGCTTGATCTTGGGTTTCGCGTATTCCATGGGGATGGCGACATTGGCCCATGCGGGCTCGTCTTCGAGGATCGCGTAGTCCTGCGGGATGAAGCCGAACATGCGGTTGCGCCATGCGGACCGGTCCTTGTCGTTTTCCGGCGTCGGGCGTCCTTGCAGGAGCAGGGAGCCGGAGGTGGGTTGCATGGACAGTCCGATCATGCGCAGCAGGGTGGATTTGCCGCATCCGGACGGTCCCATGATGGCGATCGACTCCCCGGCCGAGGCGTGCAGGGATACGTCGCGCACGGCGAGGAGCTGCGCCTGCCCGTCCGTGTATCGTTTGGTCAGGTTTCGGGCGTCTATGGTCGTCTGTGGCATGGTCGGTGCTTCTTTCATTGAATGTGTGTGGTTGCGCGTCGTACGGCGATCGTCCAGACCAGGGCCGCCATGGCGAGGATGACGGCGATCATCGTCCGGGATGCGGTGGCCACCGGTTCCCCTATCAGCTGGAAGCATGCCAGCACCACGGCGGCGGGCAGCAGCATGATGAGGATGAGTCCGGCGACGCGGATCGCCTCGTCCGCGGCGGTGGCGCCGTAGAGCCGGCGGACGAGCATCGCCGGCCGCTCCCGTGCGAGGGTCACGGACAATGATTGGATGATCACGATGACGGTGAGCGCGAGGAAGGCGGACAGTCCGAGCAGGTACATCAGCGCGCGCACGATGAGATCCCTGTCGCGTTGGGGCTGCTCCGTGTTCAGCCGGTGCGGCACGAGTATCAGGCCGGCGTCGCGGCTTCCCGTGATGAAACCGTCGAGCTGGGTTCGGGATGGGTTGAACATGACCGTTTTGGTCACCGCCTCTTCGAGTTCGATGTCGTTGAGCCGGTTCAGCGAACTCGGGTTGAGTCGGATGACGATGGTCCGGTCCAGGTTGATGCCGGCGGTGTTCGGGTCGAATATGGCCGCCGAGGCCGGCAGCGTGCCGGTTACCCTGACGTCGGTGCCGGCGATATGCACACTGTCGGGCGCCTGCGCCCGGTCCACCCGGTAGCCGATGGACGCGCAGGGCGCGTGGGAGCACAGGCCCAGACGGGGGAACACGTCATCGACGTTGCCCATCAGGACGATGGCCGGTATGCCGTTGGCGAAATCGGGATCGTCGATCTCGACGTTGTTGACGATCGCGGTGTACGCCCTGCCCTGCTCCAGCATGTCCCGCAAACTATCCGTCACCTTGGGGTCCGTCTTGCTCGGGGACTGCAGGAGGTATTGCGGGGAGAACGTGACCGCGTCGACGGCCCGCAGACGAGCCTCGCCGCTGATCACGCTGGATTCGGTCAGCACATCGCTGAGCGTCATCGTGAACACGCTTCCCGCGAAGACGACGAGCAGCGTGATGCCGAGAATCGATCCCCATCGCCTCAATCCCATGCGGACGCCGGTCATCAGTTCATGGATCATCGTTCCACCTCGTCATTCGATCGTATGCCGAGCCATTCAGCCAACGCCGTCACAAGCGCCGTCAGGACCGTGCCGCTGATAAAAGCTGCGGCGAACGCGGCCGCCGGGCCGATGCCGGTCCTGCCCGACACCACGGTGATGAGCACGGCGCTCAACACCGTTCCTGCCAGCACGCCGGCCACGATCGGGACAACGGCCTCACGCACCCGGCCCGCCCACACCTGCCTGCCAGTGGCGCCGAACAGCCGTCTGACATGCAGGTCGGCCTTCCTCGCCGTCTCCATCGTCATGACGCACACGCAGGCGCAGACCAACGCCAGTACCAGAAACAGCAAGGTGATACCCACGAAGGAATCACCGGCAAGGGACGACCACAACGACTGCGCCTGCGGTTGGGTCACGTCCATGCCGCAGCGCGCGAACAGGTCCGAGATCTCCCGGAGCCGCTGCGGGTCGCTCGTGTTCACATACACGCTGCCGGGAAACAAGGGAACCGCCCCCAACGGGAGCACATACTGCAGGTTGCCGCCGACGTTCGCCCCCGGAACCCTGACGACACCGCCGACGGAAAACCCGGCGGGCAATAGCGGTGCATCCCCATGCTCACGCCATTGCCCGGCCGAGAACGACGACTCGATCACACAGGCCACGCGACTGTTCATGTTCCGGCATTCTTGCGGAAGCGCATCGGCCCATCCGATGGAGGCCCCCGACGACTGGAACACGATCGCCGGCCAACCGTCCCCCACGGAACCCTCCAACAGGGAAATACCGTGACCGGAAAGATACTCGGCCAGATCACGCGTCGCCTCAAGATTCTTTCCGTCGTCGTGCCCGGCATCCGCCGACGCGGTCAGCACCAGTTGCGTCTTCGCGTCGAACATGCCCCATTGCGATCCACGCCAATCAAGAACGCTCCAGTACACCGCCCAGGCAAGAAACGAAGACAACATCCCCAACAGCAACGATATTGCGCAAATGGATGTAGAAAAAAACTTTAGATGACGGGTAATTTTTAGCATTCCGTATCTTTCCAATCACGGTATTTCTAGATGGGTGCAATAAGAAATGCGTCAGAAGTATTCAACACCCCAGTAATAGTGCGTGACGTACTTATCGCCCCACAATACGGAATCCCAGACGGAGTCCGTCCTGCTTCGAACCTGAGTGTCTCCTGAATAGGAAGCGGCTGATGTATACAGTCGTCCGGTATCCAAGCTGGGGCCGGCCTGTCGGGTGAAACGCTGATATCCGCGACGCGCGTGACGCCCGCCATCATTATAGGAAGCCTGAATCTGTACGTAGCCATTCACCTTGATGCCGCCAATGCTGCTTTCCCATGTGCGTCCATAATTCGGACCGCCGGCAAAAGCGGTAGAAGGCAATGCGATGCCAGCGATACCCAGAATTGCCGCAAGGACAATTGCCGTAAATTTCTTTCGAACAATCATGATTACTCCTTTGTTGGAAATTTGGAATGTGTAAAGACATGCGTAAAAAAACTAGATGATAATTACTTTCCTTTCTGCTAGATGCCGAAGTCTTATGGCTTCGTCTTGCAAGATCCAGTCTTCTACCCCAGCGAGATAGAAACAATCAGAGAAGGAGTTATTGACATCTAGAGATGACTCGCAATACGTCAATCGGAGAAGGGGAAAGCTACAACTAGCTGCTTCTATAGCCAACCTAATACTGATTATGTTTGTTTTTGTCATCTCAAGATGACAAAAACAAACAACGGCTCTTTCAGCATATTCACTTACACTGTTCCTTGGTTTCAATCTCCCCACAAGGCGCACGCAGGGTGCGCCTTTTCGCGATCGAGGGAGATCAATATGCCGAAAATCAGGCATTCCCATGGAAACCATCCGCAGAAGCCGCCGCGAAGCAAGTGGGGAACCGTGCTGGCCCGTTATGACAGAACCGGCATGCTAATCGCATGGCAGGTTCGATATCCGAATCCATTAGAACCCGGCAAACGCGTCCAACGCCAGTTCAAGCCGGATCAGGAGCTCGAAGCCCGTAGATGGCTGGAAGCCGAAAAGTACCTTGTCAGCCTCCATCGTAACGGCATCGCCGAATGGGTTCATCCAACAGAACGAAGCCGACGAAAAGCCGTCGTGGAAAAGAGCCAGACACAACGCAATATGTTGTTCCGCGACTATGTGATGCGATGGGCCGAGGAATACCGGCTGCCCGACGGCAATGGCATCGCCGGTGGCACGCGTCGCAATCTTTATCTGGACATTGGCCATTTTCTGCCAAGTCTTGGAGACCTGCCGCTTAACGAGATCACTCCGTCCATCATCAAGGCTTGGTATGATGCGCCTCACCCGGAAGGCCGGTGGGCATTCCGACGCTCATGCATGCGGCTGAAGGCGGTACTTGAGTCAGCCACCCGTGGCGGATTGGATGGTTCGGAGCCATTGCTGTCCTTCAATCCCTTCATATTCCATATTCCGCCAGCGCCACAGCCCGCCCGCATCAACGTGCCGCCGGTGACTCCTTCCGAATTGATCCTGCTGGCGAATGCCATGCCCGATTACACCAGACTGTCCGTATTCCTCTCGACTTTAGTGGGTGGTCTGCGATGTGGCGAACTATGTGGGCTGCAGGTGCAAGACATCGATCTGAACAGGCAGATACTTCACGTCCGGCATTCCGTGAATCGCGGTGACGCTGACAGAGGGGATCTCCAATTCGGTAAGACGAAAACGGAATCCAGCATCAGGAACGTACACATCCCGGATACGCTGATTTCTCTTATTCGACAGCACCTTTCTGATTACTGCGATCTGACCCGACCGGATTCGCCGGTGTTCGTGCCCAAACGTGCAAGAATCATGTCCCAGACAACGCTGGACGGCCAGTTCGCCAAAGCCCGGTTGAAAGCAGGACGCCCTGATCTGACATTCCAAGCATTACGAGCCAGCCATGCAACATTACTCATGATTCAGGGTGGAACGTTGCGGGAAGTCATGAATCAATTGGGACACGTCAGTGAGAAGGTTGCCATCCGGTACTACCAGCTCACCGTCGCCTCACATCAGAGTCAAGTGGTTGACGAGCTTGCCGAATCATTTATGAGCGGTATCCAGCGGCGTGAATTCTAGACCAAAGTGATGCACCATCGCGATACGTGACTCACCTTCGTATAGGAAATGCCGTGAGGGATCTGAATCTGGTCCCTCACGGCATTTCGGTATCTGACTGGTCGAAGTCTCACAATCGCAGCATCAGACGGATTGGAAGCGCAGATAGTCCGTTAACTCCCACACCGTATCTTGCAGCCGACGGAGTTCGGAGTCTCGGCTGAGAGTACGCCATTGCGCCGCATACGCCTCCATCCAGATCTCCAATGCTTCGGCAAGGTTCACCGCGTCGTCATGCTGAATCGCCTCACCCGATTGCACAGTGCCAATGACCCCGGTCTCGGACGCGAGTCGGAGGCCAACTCGGTTCAGAAGTCGCTGCCCCTCGATGGCTACGCGAAATGCAGCGGCATCCCCGTTGGTCCAAGGTCCTGAGGTCGCGGCGATTGCGGAGATTCGACGGGCACTGGTCTGTAGAAGGTGATCTGCGGTTTCGCCGAGCGTGACGTGATGTTTCAGATAGCGGAACAGCATCCGTCGGGATTCCGCAAGTGACGGTGCCCGGCTTCCGTCCTGAAGGGCGCGGACCACGTCGTCCGGTCGTTCGTCTTCCGGCAGCAGTCCTGGGATGGTTTGCAGGACCCCGGTGTTGACGCCGCCCCGTCCGTCATCAAGTTCCAGCCATGTGATCAGATGGTTCCATTCGAAGCTGGCCGCATGACTGGCATGGGTGAGGATATCAAGCAGTTCGCCGCTGGCGTCGCGGTATTCGAGTCGGGAGATGCGGCGGAGCATGTCGGCCTCGTCGGGGATGCGTCCGGGGTTCCATGCCTCCTGCGCGCCGATGATCATTCCGGGGATGGCCATGCGCGGGTCGTTGACGTGGCCGAGGTCGCCCCAGTCGGTGACGAGCATGCCCTGCGCGCCGTATTGCGTGCCGTAGCGGGCCATGCGGGTGATGTTGTTCCAGGCGTCGTCGATGCGCGGCAGGAGCGCGTTCCAGCACCATACGGCGGGGCATACGATCTGCGTGGCGCCGGATCGGGCGACGGTGCGGATCTTCTCGTCGGTGACTTGCGGGTCGTACTGCCAGTTGAGCAGGGTGACGGTTTCGGGGAGTCTTTTCAGGATTTCGGGGTGTTCGAGGGTGATGTCGCCCCACATCATCGGCTTTTTGCCCTGGGTTTCGAGGTGGCGGCACAGGCGGGTGACGTAGTCGGCGTACATGGCGGCGACGCCGACCTTCTCGGCGAGGGGTTTGGAGCGGCCTTTGCCGAGGTCGAAGGTCTCGTCGGCGCAGATGTTGAATTTGTCGGAGCGGAACAATTGCAGGTAGTCGTCGATGAGCTTCGTGGACAGGGTGAAGGCGCGGTCGTCGCTGATGTTCAACGTGTGGTGGCGCATGCGGTCGATGAACCCGAACGGCTCGTCGGCGCTCTCGGGGAATTCGCCGAGGTCGCGCAGGCTTTGCGTGCGCAGGGCCATGTAGAGGTGGCCGAACGTGGAGACGGACGGCACGAGCTCGATGCCTCGCTCGGTGCAGTAGTCGTCGAATTCGAGGATGTCGCGCGGGGTGAGCGGGCTGGAGCCGCGCCAGGTCTCGCTCATCCCGTCGAAGGCGAAGGTGTGTTCGACGTAGAGCTGGAGCTGGTTGTACTTGTAGAGGCAGAGTTTGTCGGCCCAGGTCTTGAGCCAGTCGAGGGTGGGGACGCGCCCGCGGGTGACGTCGAGGTAGTAGCCGCGCGTTTCGAAGGCGGGCTGGTCCTCGATGTGCAGGCAGGGCAGGGCGGCGCCGCATTGGCGGATGAGCTGGCGCAGGGTCTGCACGCCGTTGCGCACGCCCTCGAAGTCCGCACCCCTGACGGCCACGCCGTCCTTGGTGATGTCGAGCGTGTACGCGCCGGACGGACGCGCATGGAGATCGTCCAGTGTCGTCAATGTGATGAATCCAGGCCAACGGTCACCCGTGGCGATGTCCCATTCCAATCCCGTAACCGCACGGATGTCGTCGGCAAGTTGTGTTGCGAGTACCTGCCGTTCGTCTCCGAACGCACGTGGCTCGTTGACTCGGCCGCACATCGGCAGCAGTGAGACGCCCGCCTTGTGTTGTACGGTCTGCGGCGTGGGAATGATGGTCCATCCCTTCAGGGTTGCTTGATCGCTCATGGAAGTCCTTTCTCAGTGGTTCACCTTTGATTGCGGTATATTGCGTTTTGGGTTCCGAGATGACGCGCGGCGCCGGAACCACTCGCGGAAATGGTCCCGGCGCCGCACGCATTGTTCATCGCTCCGTTTGTGTTATTTGACGGCTCCAGTGGTGACGCCCTTCATGATGTTGCGTTGAATGATCATGAAGAAGATCACGACGGGCAGGGAGAAGATGACGGATGCGGCCATCTGTCCGCCGAAGTCGGTGCCCATGGTGGGCGTGGAGAACGAGGAGAGCCATACGGGCAGCGTGTACTTGGACTGGTCCTTCATGAACGTGTAGGCGGTCATGTAGTCGTTCCAGGCGTTGATGAACGCGAACACGGACGTGGACACGATGCCGGGCGCGGCCAGGGGGAAGGTGATCTTCCACAGGATCTGCCAGTCGTTGGCTCCCTCGACGGCCGCGGACTCGAAGATGTCCTTCGGGATGTTCAGGAAGAAGCCGCGCATGTTCCAGATCGCGAACGGCAGGACCATGGCGATGTACGCGAGGATCAGGCCGCTGTACTTGTTGAGCAGGCCGAACTGGTTGAAGATGATGAACTGCGGGATGATGCCGCCCGAGGTCATCTGGATGGCCAGCACGAACACCATGATCGCCTTGCGGCCGCGGAACCGGTAGAGGGTCAGGGCCGCGCACGCGAAGAACGCGAGGACGATCGACAGGACGATCGACACGGCGGTCACGATCACGCTGTTCTTCAGGTTCGTCAGAAACGAGGTCTGGGTGACGGCCACCATGAAGTTGTCGATCGACAGTTTCGTGGGCCAGAACACGGGCGTTGCGGTCATGATCTGGTTGCGCGGCTTGATCGACGTGACGAACATCCAGTAGACCGGGAAGATCCACACGATGCAGAACGCGACGGCCAATACGATCGTGCCGATGCGGCGCAGCTCGGCCGATGCGCTGCGCTTGGCGCGCGGCGCGATGCCGTGGTTTGCGGTTGCCATATTCATGGTCACAGGTCCTCCCCGGATTTGAGCAGGTATCGGATGTACACGCTCGTCAGGGCGAGCAGGATGAGCGTGACCAGCACGCTCGCGGCGGCGCCGGTGCCGATGTCGAAGGACACGAACGCTTTCTTGTAGGTGAAGATGCCGATCGTCGCGGTCGTCTCGCGGGGTCCTCCCTGGGAGACGAGCCAGATCTGGTTGAACACGTTGAAGTCCCAGATCACCGACAGCATCGTGATGACCATCAGGCTCGGTTTGATCAGCGGCACGGTGATCTGCCAGTAGCAGCGCAGCTTCGAGCAGCCGTCCAATTGGGCCGCCTCAAGGCAGGACTTGTCCACCTGCGTGGTCGCCGCGTACAGGTTGATCGCGATGTACGGGACGGCCTGCCAGACGACCAGCAGCCAGATCTCCAGGAACGCGAGCCACGTGTTGTCGGTCCACGACAGGTTCGTCACGTCGCCGAACAGGCGGGTCTGGGTCAGCAGCCAGTTGATCACGCCGTACCCCGGCTGGAACAGCCACTTCCACACCACCGACGAGGCGACGTTCGGCATGGCCCATGCGAAGATCAGCACGAATGTGACCAGCCAGCGCATCACCGGCCCCAGTTTGGTCATCAGCTGGGCCACGCCCATGCCGATCAGCACGCTGCCGGCCACGAGGGCGGCCGCGAACCCGAACGTGCGGGCCAGCGACTTGTAGAACTCCGGGTCGGCCAGCACGTTCTCGTACTGGTCGAACCCGACGATGTTGAACGAGCCTGTGAACAGGGTCTTCTGGTTGAAGTCCGTGAACGACGTGAAGACCAGGAAGACCAACGGCACCACGACCAGCGCGACGATGATCACGCCGGCGGGAGTCAGCAGCCACAGGGGCGTCAGATTGCGACGCCGTTTCACTACGGGGACGGCGGCAGCCGTCGATTGCGCATTGCTCATCACGCTTCCCCTACTTCTTCGCGTACAGGGAGTCCGCATGCTCGTCGAACGACTTGGCGGCGGCCTTGGCCGTGGTCGCTCCGGTGGCGATGTCGCCGAAGCAGTTCAGGGAGCTGTCGTTCTCGATGGTCAGCCATTGCGGGGACGCCGGTGTGGCTTTGGTGTCCTTCGCCGATTCGAAGAAGCCGGTCAGGTAGGACGGGAAGTCCGCGGACTTCATGACCTCGTCGAGGCCTTCGACGTAGTTGGGCATCCATCCGTCCTTGGCGAACACGTAGTCCTTCTGGATCTCGGGGCTCGCGGCGATCTTGATCCACTTGAGCGCCAGCTCCTGACGCTTGCTCTTCTGCGCAACGCCCCACACCGAACCGGCCATCATCGCCGGCTGGAGCTTGCCGCTGGCGCCGGGCATGGGGAACGATCCCAGATCGTCGGTCGTGAGGTCGGGGTTGTACTGCTGGATGGTGCGGATGCCGGCGCTGTTGTTCAGGATCGCACTGGTCTTGCCTTCGGCCAGCAGCTGGCTGAAGTCGGGGTTGCCGGTGTCCAGCGAGCGGGATGCCTCGGAGGACCACTTGTGCTGGAATTCCAGCCATTGGTCGATGCCCTTGAGTGACTTGTCGCTCGACAGGGTGCTCTTCCAGGTTCCGTCCGACTGCTGTTCGGCGAAGTCGCCGCCGGCATCCCAGATCCACCGTGCCGCCGACTTCCAGTCACGCCCCGGCATATAGAACGGGGAGAAGTCCTTGTCGGTGTTCGCGTCCCGGAGCTTCTGGAGATCGGTCTCAAGCTCCTCGTACGTGCTCGGAGGATTGTCGATTCCGGCCGCGGACCACATCTTCTTGTTGTAGATCACGGCGCCGGCGGCTCCCAGCGCGGGGATGCCGTACAGTCTGCCGTCGATGGTGGCGGGCTCCTCAAGGCCGGACAGCCAGGTGTGCCCCTGCCTCATGTCGTCGGCCTTGTCCGTCAGATCCAGAAGGCCGCCGCTCACGGCGAACCCTGCGACCTGCGTGTTGCCCAGATCGATCACGTCCGGCGGCGTGTCCGTGGACAGCGCGGTCGTCACCTTCGTGTTGATGTCGGCCCACACCTGGGTCTGCACATCGACCTTGACGCCCGTCTCCTTGGTGAACCGCTCGTTGATCGCCTTGATGGTGTCCTCGCTCTGGTCGCCCTGCATGATCCACACCGTCAGCTTGCCGCCTGCGGATGCATCCTGCTGTGAGCCGCCGGACGGGGCTCCCATCGAGCATCCCGACAGGGTGAGCGCCGACGCGGCCGCCAAGGCGATGGCCGCTGAAATCCTCTTCGTTCTCATGATGGTTTCCTTTTCCTGGAATGCCTGCCCGACGCCGTCGTTCGGAGGAATGGCGCGACGTGCCGCTGCGCACGACGGTCCCGGGTCCGTATCCGCCCGCGCTGCCGTGCGCGGGCGATGCCGCTACGGACGCCGTTGCCGACGTCCGTAGCGATACCGAGGAACATGACGCCACACCACTTCTGGGCATCGCGCCGCAGCAAGACCGGATATTTTGTTAGCAAGCCTTGCGTAATTCCTGTAGTTGGTTTCAACCTCCTTGAGAGCCAAGGATATGACGCCTTAACCTTTTTGCAAGTCAGTCGAACAAAATAATGGATGTGGTGCACCCCGTCTGTTGGAGATTGGGGAATCTGGTTTCGGCGCGCCGATGGTCCGTCGGCACCGGGGTCTGGTCAGCAGGCGATGAGGGACGCTCCGAGCGCGCCGATCGGAATCGACGCATCGGCGAGCCGCAGGCGTTCCGTCAGCCGCAGACCCGCGATGAATCCGCTGGAGGCCTCCCTGTTGCGCAGTTCCCCGCGCAGCGCATCAAGCAACGGGGACCCGGCGCGGGAAACACCGCCTCCGATGACGATGACCGAAGGATCCGCGGCCTGGGCGACGATCTGCACGACGTCGGCGAGGGCATGCAGCGCGATGCCAAGAACCCGTTCCGCTTCGCCATCGCCGCCGTCGGCCCTCGCGAGGATGTCGGGCAGCGGAGGATCCGCGACGGGCCACATGCGCCGCAGGCCCCCTCCCGAGCATGCGGTCTCCAGGCATCCGCGCTGACCGCATTTGCACGCCATGCGGTTGGGGTCCACCGGCAGGTGGCCGATCTCCCCGAGGGCGCCGGTGTCGCCGCGTTCGACGAGACCGGCGCGAACGAAGCCGGCCGCCAGCCCCGTCCCTAGGTTGACGAACGCCATCCTGCCGTGCTTGAGCCGGTCGGGTAGCGTTCCATAGGCTCCCAGCGCCGCGGCGTTCACATCGTTGTCCACCCACACGGGAAGGCCGAGCATGCCGGATGCGCGACCTCCCAGCTCCAGGTTCTCAATTCCGAGATTGACCACGTTCTCCACGCGCCCGGTGTCGCGGTGCACCAGCCCGGGGATGCCGATGCCCACCGATCTCACCTCATCGAACCGCATTCCGGCCACCTGCCGCACGATGGCTACCGCATCCTCCACGACCTCGTCACCGCCTTTCCGGGCTGCCTTGCGCGCGGATGCGAGAACCGTGCCGGCCGCATCGGTCAGCACCGCCTCGATCTTCGTTCCGCCGACATCCACGCCGACGCGCAGGTTCTCTGTTTCCGGCGTACCACTGGCATTCATCGTCATGACGATCTCCGTTCCCGAGGGCGGACTCCTGTTTCGTCCGCCCGCCATTATGTTCGGAATCCTTACATATTGGATTCGGGAAGCGATGATACACCACGCCACGCGCGCTTGGCGGCGGGACGCACGTGGCGTCAGGACGAGGCCGCCGCGGACAGCCCGCGCCTGCCCACGATCTCGCGCAGCACGGAGACCGCCTGCCCCCGCAGAGTGGCGTCGTCACCGAGCTCACACCGACGCACCCGCATACTGCTCTGGTAGTCGTTCCGCGACAAGGAGTTGACGGTCTCGTCGCATGCATTGAGCAGCGTCTCGCCGACGATGTCGGGAGGTCCGTAGACGGCGATGTCATGAAGATTCAACAGGCTCGCCGGCATGGCCAGAGCTCCGCCGAGCCTCGCACCAGCTTCGGCCAGGATGTCCGCGCGCCGATTCGGGTCCTGGCGAATGCGGTCGCGCAACGCGATGGCGGAGACGTAGGTCTCCAGGCAGCCGCGCTTGCCGCAGGTGCATGCCGGACCATTCGGGTCGATCACAACATGGCCGATCTCACCGGCCGCATGGTCGTCGCCATCCACGAACTCGTCGTTCAGCAGCACCGACGCACCGATGTCCCGGGTGATCTGCACGAGCAGGCAGTTGGGATTGCCGTGCTCGAGGAAGCGGTCGGCGAGCAGTGCGGCGTTCGCGTCGTTGTCCACTCGGACCGGCAACGAGAACTCGCCTTCGAGCATGTCGCGAAGCTCCACGTCGTCCCAGCCGAGATTGGAACTGGATATCACCCTCCCCGCACCGGAGACCACGCCGGGGACTGCGACGCCGATGCCGACAAGCCCCGAACCGGCAAGCCGGATCATCTGACCGACAAGCGAAAGCACGTCGTCGAGATCGACCCGATCGCCATCATCAAGCACACGTTCGCGACGCTCCACGATTCTGGCCCGCAGATCCATCACGGCGCCGGTCATCACATACGGGCGCGACAGATCGATGCACACCAGACGAAGCACGTCCGTATCGATGGCCAGCAAGGTGCCCGGCTTGCCGCGGCCATCCCGTTTCCCCGACCCCAGTTCACGTAGCAGGCCGTCGTCGATCATCTCGCCGGTCACATCCGTGGCGGTGGCGCGCGAGAGCCCCGTCTCCTTGCATAGGTCGGCGCGCGACAGTTGCCGGTCGGGGAACAGCAGCCGGAACAACAGTCTACGGTTGTTGGCCCTTGCGTCGCTGGGATTGGATTTAGCGTACATGGGAGCCCTCCTCGGGTGAGACGATTGCGGAAATGCGGAATCACATTATCGGGACGGACATCCCGGCGTCATCCTCGAACGGCTTTCAGAATAACACCCATCAGGGGACTGACAATATGAAAACCCCGGCACTTTGACAAGTTTCCCATCTCTGTACATAATCATGTTCGACATCCAAACAAAATAGTTGCGACATACGGCCAAAGACGGTCAAGCACGGAAAGAAGACCAACATGAACAACACCACACGCGCAGCCATAGCCACGGCCGCCATCGGAGCCCTGCTCATCCCGCTCGCGGGATGCGGCAACACGACCACAAGCTCGGGCAAGACCGAACTGACGGTATGGTCATGGGACGCCAGCATCGATCGCGCCGCCAAAAACTTCATGAAGGCCAACCCCGACATCACGGTGAAGGTGAGCAACGTCGGCAGCACCGAGGAGACCTACACCGCGCTCAACAACGCGGCCCAGGCCGGCAACGGCCTGCCCGACGTCACCCTGATCGAATACCTCGCCATCCCGCAGTTCGTGCACTCCGGCACGCTCATGGACCTGAGCAAGATCTACGACACCGTCAAGCTCAAGGACACGTTCACCCCCGGCACCTGGAGCTCCGTGAACATCAACGGCGGCCTGTACGCGATGCCCGCCGACTCGGGCCCGATGGCCTACTTCTACGACAAGGACGTGTTCGACAAGGCCGGCATCAGCGAACCGCCGACCACCTGGGACGAGTTCTACGAGGACGCGAAGAAGATCCGCGCCACCGGCTCCTACATCACCTCCGACTCCGGCGACGCGGGCCTGTTCAACGCGATGATGTGGGCCATGGGCGGCCACGCCTACAAACTCAACGACGAAAAACTGACCATCAATATCACCAAGGACAAGGGCGCCCAGCGGTTCATGGACCTCTGGCAGAAGATGCGTGACGAGGACCTGATCGACGTCCACACGAAGACCTGGACCGACGACTGGATGAAGTCACTGGGCGACAGCTCCATCGCCAGCCTCATCAGCGGCGCATGGATGGCCAACAACCTCCTGCAGGGCGTGCCCCAAGCCACCGGCAAATTCCGCGTAGCCCTCCTGCCCACCATCGACGGCACGCCCATCAACGGCGAATACGGCGGCAGCGGACTGGCCATCACCAAGAAGATCCCCGACGGCAAACTCGACGCCGCCAAAAAGTTCGTCGAATACGTCACCACCAACGACGAAGGCATCGACGCCCGCGTATCCAACGGCAGCTTCCCCGCCACCACCAAGACCCTCAACCAGAAGGACTTCCTCGCCAAGACCACGCTCAGAAACGCCGACGGCAGCGACAACGAGTTCTTCGGCGGCCAGAAATACAACGAGGTCTTCTCCCAGGCCGCCAAGGACGTCACCGGCAAATGGGAGTTCCTGCCCTTCGAACCCTATGCCCGCTCCATCTACAACGACAATATGGGATCATTCTTCTCCGGCAAGGAGACTTTCAAGGCTGCCGCTGACAAGTGGCAAAAGGCGCTGAAACTCTACGCCGAAGATCAAGGTTTCATCATCCATTGATTTGATTCCCTGATTTCAGGAGATAGCTATAGCGCTGGCTATGACTTATCTTGTTCGTTTAGTATTCCTCCCGTTATTATAACGGGAGGAATACTAAAGTTGGATGCTCCAGTCGCATGATTCGACTACGTGGTCGGAGTGGGTGGCGATGATGACGATGCCGCCGTTGCCGGCCATGTCGCGCAGGGTGTGGATGACCATGTCGGCGTTGTCGTGGTCGAGAGCACCGGTAGGTTCGTCGGCGAGAATGACTTCAGGTTGTTTGACGATGAGGCGCGCCAGTGCGACGCGTTGTTGTTCACCGCCGGAGAGCTGGTAGACCAGCTCCCTTTGGCGGTCGGCCAGACCGACCCGTTGCAGGGCGTGGGAGATGGTGGTCTTCCTTACCCGTGACGGGAGGTGTGGCAGGGCGACGTTCAGGTTTTCCTCGATGGTGGCGTTGTCGATGAGCGCGTAGTCCTGGAACAGATAGCCCAGGGTGTGTTTGCGGAACATTCGCGCGCCGTGCGCGTGGTATCGGGTGATGTCTCTCCCGTTCACTTCTATCGCGCCGCCGTCCGGCTTCTCCAAGAGGCCGATGCAGTTCAGCAGTGTGCTCTTGCCGGATCCGGATGGTCCGGTGAGAGCGATCATCTGTCCCGAATGGGCCGAGAATCCGAGGTCCTTCCACAGCAGGTGATCGCCGAAGGATTTGGACAGGCCCCGGACGTCAAGCCGTGTGCTCACCGGCGTGCGATCGGGCATGTGGCCGGATAATGCGGTGGTCATCGTTTACTCCTCCCTAGCATGGTTTCGGACGTTGCCGCGCACGTATGCGGCGGTGGACAGCAGGCAGACCGCGAGACTTGTCATGGCGATCAGGACGGCGATGAGCGGCTGATACCCGTCGAGCAGCAGCGGATTGTTCTGAGCGTACGAGACGGTGGACCGGCGCGCGGCCAGAACGGCCTGCGACACGAACCATATGGACGGAATGATCGCCAGTATCGATTCGACGATGACTAGGCTCAGATGGGTTCTCGCGAAGGACCATCCGTGGATGTACCGGGCGAAGATGGTCTGGGCTCGCTCGCGGACCCTGATTCGGGCGATGGCCACGGCCGAGGCGATGAGGACGACGGCCGACATCATGACGTTGTACCCGTGGACGACCAGATCCGATCTGAGCTGCGCGTAATGCGTCGCGGCATTCTGCCCGGCATCGCTTACGGCAAGGATGAAGTCCTCCAGACCCGCCTGCCTTGAGGACGTGATCGCGTACTGCGCGTCATCCAGCAGTGCATCGCCCTGGCTGGCATACGCCGCGTAATCGTCGAAGGACAACAGTCCGCTGCCGTTGTCGACCACAACAATCAGCGCGTCATCGAACAAGGTGGGCGTGTCGGGCAGGGCTGACCCGTAGCCGAATAGCCGCTGGCCCCGCTCGCCGCGCACATAGTCGATCTCGGGAACCGGAACGCCGTAGGCCGACGCATGGGATCGCGCCCAGCTGTCGATCGCTTTCTCGTACGCTTTCACGGCCGCCGCGTCCGCATCATACGGGATCACCACCTTCACCGCCTTGGAGCCGGATGTCAGGCGACGCCCCTTGTCATCCCTGACCGTCTGGTGTCGCAGATAGTTGCCATTGACCAGCAGCACCGTGCTGGACGCTGTCTCCCCGTCGCCCTCAGTGGGCGCCATGAACCGCAGGTCGTCCTCATGGGCCAGAATCATCCGCCCCTCGTCTTCGGCGTGTTCCAGCCATTCGCCGGTCCTGCGACTGTACGCGTCCTGCTCGTCCGTCGACATGTTCGGATTGAGATGCACCTGCGCCACATCGCCGGCGCCCCGCCACGCCTCCTGGGCCTGCCACTGGTTGCGCATATTCCCCACGGCGGTGAACAACAACGTCACCGACCATATGGTGATGAATATCGCCGGAATGCGCACGCAGTACACCGCGATGGAAGGCAGTCTGCGGGGTAGCCGCCCCTTGACCGCGGACAACAGGGGCTGCGCGGCCGCGATTATGAATCCCACTCCATAGGCGATTGCCAGACCCACGCATATGGTTAGGAAGATCGCGGCCGAGAGCATGCCGAACAGGCCCCACTGGGCCCCATGGTTGTGCGCTGCCACCAGAGAGCAAGCCACAATGCTGATAACGCATGCCCCCAACATGCAGGAAACCGCATTGGCCTTGACATCCCGGGCCACCATCATCAACGGGCCTGAACCTTGAAGCCGCTGCACCGCGTATCCCTTCGCGTTCATCAGGGAGAAACCGCCCGCCAACGTCGCACACAACAGCAGCACGACGACCAGTCCCACCCCGACGGGCCTCGACATGACCCATTGCGCATACGAACCGACGAAACTCGTCTTGACAAGGACCCGGTACCCCTGGGACTGCAGTTTCTGCTGCAGGTCGACGGCCGAAGCGGCGGGCCCGTCGAACACGTAATACGTTCCCCGCGGATCGGAAGTGGCCAACTCATCCATCCGGCCGACTACAGTCCGCATCGAGACGTTGAACGACGGATACCCGTGCCCGATCCACGAAGCGGCGTCACCGGCAGGATTGCCGACCGCGACATACAAGTGTCTAGCACCACCGGGATCCCGCACATCGGCGACGCTTTTGACGATATTGACCCTGTCCGCCAGCGCCACCTCGGATATCACACCGACCGTCGCCTCGCTCCTGACCTGCGGTGACGGCCCCGATACCTGCACAGTGGCCCGTACCATAAGAGGCCCCGACAGATCCAGCGCGTTCAACAGCAGAAACGAACCCAACATTGCGGCAAACGCCGCAATCCACACCGCCAGACGAATGGACCCGCTGCGCATGGCACCCTCCTCAAACTCATTAAAGGTGATGCCGTTTTGCGGCATCACCTAATCAATTCTCGATTAGCAATATCTCCAATATGCCTGATCGATTCGAAGGGGATTGCTGTCATAAGCAGTCGCGGTAGACCACTGCTTCTTCACTGCGCATTCTGACCGGACAAGTCCGACATCACCGGTTACACTGGAACCGTGAAGAGCAGATGGATGACGATAGTTTGACCAGTTATAGCCTTCACCGAAATCCATGATTCCGTAGTTCCAAGTTCCACCACCGGCAGGTACGACAGCCGCCATTGCTGTCCCGGTGGCTCCCAGAGATAGTCCTGCCGCTAGAACGATAGCAGCCATTGCTTTGACACGTCGATGTTTATCGGTCATCTTTGACCCTTTCTATAGTAGGCCGAATTCTTTTCGACTCCGTAAGAACTATTGTCCTAAGCGAGAATGCGACGGGCAATGACGAGCAAGCTCGTTGACATCTGGAGATGACATGAAGCCCCCAATCTCGCTATCTTGAGATGACAAATGGCAGCCACAACTTCATCTTGTGCATGGAAATTCTTTATGCGAGGGTCGGTGTCCTAGTTGTTGCGTCATTGATTCTTTCGTGCAGAGCTAGATCTGGTGATGATGTATTGTCCGATGGCATCAGGTTCGCCGATGGGTGTGCCGTTGACTTCGACCCAGGCGTGTGCGCGAAAGGGACGATCGGTGAATCCGGTGCACCATGTGACGGATCGGTGAGATATGCGGCATGCCGCCGCTGTGGAGAGAGACCGAAGCAGACAACCCTGCTGGCTGCGGCATCTGCGGCTTACCGCACATACGGCGTTGCGGTAACGCTTCGCCATGTCGGCATCGGCTGGCGGATACCGTTCGGACCACGTTTCAAGCTGACGGCAAAACTCTCCGATTCGTTGTCGTTCCATCTGTCTTCCGATAATGATGGCAATCAGCGCCACCAGGCGGTCGTGAAAGTTGACTCGTGTGATTGCTTCCGGCTGTAGAGGGATGCTCATAAACGCACGTGCTTCCCCATATCGGCGAGAAATCGTTCCGTATCCCGGACGATGATTTGTCTGTCAGCCCGATATTCTTCGGCGATTTCATTCGTGCAATCCTCGACGGTTTTGCCGTGCATCAGACCGTCGAGGATGATTCGGCCTATTTCGTTGATCTGCAGGTATTCGCCGGTGTCGTTGACGAATACGATTGCCCCTCCCTCTTTGGGATACAGAGATATCTGGTCCTTCAGGCTGGTGTTCGCCATCGTGTCATCGGTTTGCATGTCTTAGCCACCTTTCCACTGCCGCGACTCGTTGCATTTCGAACAGAAACGTGATGTCAGGCATCGGCATGGAAGCTCGACGCCGTATGGCTGGCATATCGATCAATCCTTCTTCGTCCAGCTCTCCACCGGTGATTGAGTTGAGCAGCGAGTCCTTCGAGCGTTGCCAGGCCAGATACAGTGAATATGAGTGATCGCCTTTGACGGGACGCCGGAATATCGTTTCGGGGACTATGCCTTTGAGTGCCCGGTACAATACGGCTTTGTGTAGATTTCCTTCGGTGCGTGCACTGATTGGGGCGCATAGCGCATAGTCCGCGATCCCATGGTCCAGGTAGGGGGAGCGGAACGTTATGTCGTCAGAGGCGAACGTCCGATTAACCTGATTGAGCATTCGTGCCTGCATTGACAGAGAATAGAGCGCCTGATGACGGCTTCGGTCGGGGCTCAATGGCCGAATGTCGGCGTGTTTGAATTGTGATTCAATAGCGCTATATAGGATATCCCTGGCTTTTGTGGTCAGGAATTCGGGAATGAGTATGACATCGTGCCATCCACAAGGCGAGGAGCGATGGTTATGACCTTGTTCCGCGTCCAGGAACGATGACCGTAATTCCTCATACAGATCGGTGTTATCGGTCAGATCGAGAATTGCCTGATGGGGTGGGATTCGGTAATCGGCGCTGTATTGTCTTCGGATGTCTCGTAGTCGCAGTGGGTGTTCCCGCAGGCAGCTCCAAGATGAGGATGGCATAGATGCGAACAGCTCGTCTCCTCCGAAACCTGTGACATGGATACGGCTTGTGCCTGCCTCCATTTCGGAGATTCGGCTGAGATAGCCTTCGATATCACTCCAGTAGATCGGTTCTTCAGGTATCTCGTTGTTGGGGTATTCGGCTGCGGGTTCGAATGATCTGTTTCCATCCACGACTCGGCCGACTTTGATGAGTGGCATCCGAACGTCCTCGGAGATTCGCTCGGCCCATTGGGAATCCTGATTCATTGGATCGTCGGGTGTTTCATGATACAGGGGCATACGAACCCCCTCGCTGGCGAAGATGTATGTGATGGCGGCGGAATCCACTCCTCCGGACACATCGGCGGATAGTAGTGCCTCATTGCGCCACTCATCCGCGATCGTCAGGAAACTGCTCCTTAGCGATGCCAGAATTGCGCCGTTTGAAACATGTTTTATGGGTGAAGGTTCCGCTCTCGTATATCGCGGCCTATTGGATTTGTCGAGGTGCAGTATGGTTGCGACAGGTATGGAATGTACGTTCCTCCATGGGGATTTGTCCCCTCGTAGGCTGTCAGGGAGCGAAGGCAGCAGATCCATGACAATGCGTTCTAGGTCAAGATCGGCGTTCGTGATGCTTGCAAGTCGGGAGGCGCTGTCCGACAGGAGCACTTCATCTTCGGAGACGATCCAGAACATGCGATCGCCACTCAGCAGAGGAACTTGGACGCATGTTCCCTCGTCATTGATGCTGATGGAGGCGGGAAGCTTCGAACAGTCCGTTGGCTTCCCGCCGCGGACAATCACGGTACGGTTTGGGTTCTTATACGTAAACGGCATCACGTTTCCCTATCCTGATACAGCTAGGGATCATCAATATATGCAGGGTTTCGGTCAGTTCGATCCCCAAGGGAACGGGGCCTTGGCGCCGCCAACATCGACATAGTTGCCGAACCATACGCCATTGGTTGCTTCCTTGAATGATGCGATGACCTCAACGGCAGGAGGCACATAATCCTTCATCTTCGTTCTCCTCGTGTTCTGGATATGGAACCGGATTGCATGTCGGTGCATGCCATTCCAGTTAACATGATTTGGATAGTACATCCAAGAATGTGTTTGGTGTTTGTCATCTTCGGATGACAAACACCAAACACATGGATCTATGGGGAATCGGACGATCTGCTGGCGTTTTTCAGTCTTCCTTCCAGAGTTGGCCGCGGGAACCCTCTTTTACCACGGTGCCTTTATCCAGTACCACAACATCATCGGTAATCGGCTTCAGCTTGCCGTCCGGTTCGGATGCGATGAGCACCGCAACGCCACGATTTGTCTGCTTCCGTATCTGCTCGCAGATCCAATTCGTGCCCGATTGATCGAGTGCCTGGAGCGGTTCATCTACGATCAGGGCTTTGGGATTGGGAAGCAGAGCTATGGCGAATCGCATTTTGAGGACATCGATTGGAGCGAGATCGTGGAGCTTGACGGTGAGAAGATTCTGCAGTTCGGTCATGTGAATAATCCCGTCAAGAAGCGAATCAGACGTTCCGGCCCAGAACGCCTTCCAACGAAGATAGGTTCCGACCGAGTAATACGGGGATAGTGAAATGGCTTCGGGCATTGCATTCACAACGTTTTTGGGTATACGGGATGTGCCACAGGGTTTGCCACAGGTGTATATGCATCCGGAATCCGGGATATCCAGTCCCAACAGCATCCGGAGAACAGTTGTTTTGCCGGCGTCATGTGGCCCCATCAGAACGGTGACTCGACCTGCATAGGCGGCAAATGTGATCCCATGCAATTCGCGACCGGCATGATTGAATGAGACGTTCTCAAACGCAATGATGGGTGAAGCCGAATCGGGCAGCTGGCACATCGTTTTCCTTTCTTCGATTGACCCGAGCCGCAATAATCGAAGTCCCCCCCCCCTAACGGTTTTTGGATACTGACCTATCTTAGGGGATGGCAAAAGTGACGTGATATATGCTAGGTTTGTTCCGTTCGCTTGAGCGACGGACATAGACAGTTAACCAGTTTGCTCTATTCTCCAATAAAAGGATTGTGGTGTTTGTCATCTGAAGATGACAAACACCACAATCGTTGAGATGAATATCGTGATTTTTATGCTGGTTTGCTGCCTGTTATTTGGTCCAGCCCCGATTGATACCAAGCTATGGCGATTTGGACTCGGTCCCGCATGTGCATTCTGGCCAATATGCGGCTTACCGTGCGTCGTACCGATGTCGTTTCGATGAATAGGCGCTCCGCGATTTCCTGATTGGACAAGCCTGCCGCCACGAGTTCCGCGACTTCATGTTCCCGCTTGGAAAGTCCGTCGAATAGGCTTCGTAGCAGCTTGATGCGGGTGTTGTCCGATATGGGCCGAACCCCGCGATTGAGTACTTCACCGGTGATTCTCGGTGTCAATACCGCATCTCCGTTATGCACGGCGTGTACGGCGTCACGTAGCTGTTTGGGGGTCGCATCCTTGAGCAGGAATCCGGATGCCCCTCGCGCCAATCCGTCGAAGGCGTAATCGTCCTCATCGTATGTGGTCAGGATCAGTATCTGGATTTGGGGGAATTGCTCCTTGATGATGCCCGTCGCCTCTATGCCGTCCATGACGGGCATGCGCACGTCCATCAGAATCACGTCAGGCAGTTGCTGCGGTGATTGCCGTAGGAACTCGATTGCTTGGGCGCCGTCCACGGCCTGGGAGCTGACGATGATGTTCGGATCGTTGTTCAGCATCATCATGAAGCCGGTGCGCGCCCCTCGCATGTCATCGACCAGCATGACCTTGATGATGTCGTCTCTTGCATCCTTCATGGTTCTTCCGTTTCTTTCAGGGGATTAGTGCCTTGACCGCCCAGCCATTGCCGTATGGCCCATAGGACAGGGTGCCGCCCATTTTCGCAAGGCGTTGGGAGAGCCGTTGCAGTCCGGTTCCACCTGTCGGCTTCCTGCTTTGACCGGATGCCTCGCCGGTGGTGTCGTGTCCGGAGACGTGTCCATCGTTGCGGATCGTGATTGCTGTTCCGCCATCACGGTAATGATTCCAGGAGACGGCAATGCGGGTCAGTCCCGCGCCGTGCCGAAGGGCATTGGTCAGTGCCTCGCGAGTGACGGCGAAGCATAAATCCGAACGGCGGGGGTCCTCGACGCGTCTTCCCGTTTCGGTGAACACGACGATGATTCCGGTTGAGCGTATGTGTTCCAGTACGGGTCTGATATCGTCCCAATCCCGTAAACGCAGGATGTCATCCTGATTCACTGGGTCAAGACCGACCTGTTCCAAAGACGGCTGCGATTCCTCTTCATTGAAGACCTTTAGTATACGGCGCGTATCGGTCAGACTGTCCTTCGCAATCGATGTGATCTCTGCTAAGACATCAGCCAGTTGCGAAGCGGAATAGCCGCCATTCCTTATGCAGTCCTCACCTCCCTGCGATAACGCGATAATCGAGGTCAATCCATGACCGACACTGTCATGCAGCTCGTTGGCCATGCGAAGGCGCCGTTCCGTACGATTCTTTTCCTCCGCCAGCATTGCGGTCTTTCGCCGTGCCTCGGACAGCAGCCTATTCGACGTTCGCCGTTCCCACGCTATGGACAACAGTGAGGATGCGATGCCGGCCAAAGCGACGGAGTACAGTAACGCCAAATATTGAGGCTGCAGATAGGAGGGATAGATGTATTGCATTGCGATCATGCAGATCATGGCCAGATCGCACATGGCCTGAACATACAAAGGAAGCCGAATGCACAGATAAAGCACCAAGATAAGCGCGACCTGCGTGTATGAGTGCAGACCAACGCCGAACAGGACGCCCAGAGAGAGCTCAATGAATTCCAAGGCCAGCAACGCCACGGGGCTTCTGGACCTTAACGTCACGTTTATGGCTCCCAAAACTAGCAGTATAAGGAAGTACCATATTCCCGCTCCCTCGTTGAGGAACCGGATAAACGAATATCCTGTGCCGATTGCCATCCGCTCTTTCACATAATCGCGGATCAGCACGCCCATCGTGCCAACGATGCAGATCAGAGTCGTCGTGAAACGAAGCAGGCGTTCCCCTTTGAGCTGACGAAGCCATAGGATCAATCGATCCCGCGGGGTGACGGCTAACGTTTGTCTCCCATCTGATGACTTACCCCGGCGTGAGCCCATAATGAGATGGTTCCTCGCAACCTGCACCTTACGCCTTCTTCGTTGTCCGAGAATACAGCTTTCCCATTATCTACGATTTGAGGCTCGCATGTCCATGACTGGGCTCCTGTTTGACATCTACGGATGACAGTAACTTATCGCGGACTTCCCTCTCCGCTTGCGGAGAGAATGCTCCAGGCGGGGCTGTTCGACATACTCTCCGCAATCGGCGCGGGAACGCGGCCCCGGTCCATGCGCTGCGCGCATGACCGTGCTGTCTGGCCGCTCGCATGCTCGCGGCGGTGGGCCGCGCGGAATCTGACGAGGGGTTTGCGGCCACCACCAGCATGCCATGCGCTCCGTCTGCGTTCCCTGCGCCGTGTCCCGCGCCGCTCCCGTGCCTGCGCTGCGACGGCGGACCAGCATGCCGTCTTCGCTACTGCCCGGATCGTCGCGGTCCACGCCTCCGGTCTCTCCGCCTGCGCGCATGGCAGGCGGGTGGTGTCCGAAATGGAAACCACACGGAAAGGACCGATGGACATGAACGACATGGTGGACACCCGCACGACGGGAACCGGACTGGCGAAGCGCGTACGCGACGGGTTCCTTCAGGACCGGCGTGAACTTGGGCCGGCGGAAGCGGCCGACAAGTGGTTCGCACCCCTGATGGACAGGTGGAACGGCCTGCTGTCGCGCGACGAGGGAGGCTTCTCCCATGAGGAGCGCGTCACGCTGGCGGTGCTGATGACCGAGTGCCTGAGCATGCGGGACGCGCTGATACTCGCATCTTTGCGCGAGATGGGCGGCGGCGAACTGCACATGCTGTACGCCCAGCCGCATTCGATGGAGTCGGCGGCCGTGGTCATGCGCGAACTGTCACGGGCGTTCAAGGACGCCGCCTACCAGCCGGACACGAGACGCGGGGAACGCGCGACGGCGTTGCTGGAATCGGTGACGGCCGACGCCCCGGACGGATACAAGGCACAGCCGATGGCGTCGTGCGCGTACCTGCTGTGGATGGCCGACCGTTCGACCGCCGCCGCGGTGCGCGCGCTCAAGGCCTTGGCCTTGGACGACGACTGCTCGTTGGCATCCCTCGTGCTCGCGGCCAGCGAACACGGCATCCGCCCCGCGTGGACGGAACGCCGCCGCCACTGAGCGTCGGCCGTGGATTCATCTGGCTGGGGCTTCCGATTCCGGAAGCCCCAGCCAATCCCCAATCATCTGTTTTTTCAAGGAGACAATCATGGAAACCGCAATCATCGAACGTCCCGTATCGGCCGACGAAGGCATGGAGGAATCGAACATCGTCATGCTGGACGTGGGACTTATCGATCCGAACCCCGCGAACCCGCGCCGCGACGTGGGCGATGTGTCGGAACTCGCGGATTCGATACGCGCGCAGGGCATCCGGCAAAACCTGCTCGTCACTCCCACGCCGCAGGGACGCTACCTGCTCGTCATCGGGCATCGCCGCCTCGCCGCCGCCAAACTCGCCGGATTGAGCCGGGTACCCGCCGTGGTGGCCGATTTGTCGGAACGGGAGCAACGCGAGCTCATGCTCGTGGAGAACAGCCAGCGCGCCGACCTGACCGTCATCGAGGAGGCCGACGGCTATCAGGGGCTTCTCGATTTGGGCGTGGGCGTGGACGAGGCAGCGCAACGCACCGGCCGTTCCACGTCATTGGTGCGCCGACGCCTGAAGATAGCCGCCATCGGCGAGAACGCGCGAAGCAAGGCCGGAACGGCCCAGCTGAGCATCGACGACTGGGAGACCATCGCCGACTTCGACCGGCATCCAGACCTTCAGGAACGGCTCGCCGAGGCGGCAGGCGGCAAGAACTGGAACATGGCCGTCAAGCACGCCCGGCAGGAGCGAACATGGCGCGAATGGCTCGACACGGCGCGAGCCGAATTGGAACGCATGGGCATCGACGCGGCCGACGAACAGCCGAACACGGACAACTGGTATGACTCGCCAAAGGGATTGCGTCGCACCACGATGCTGACCACGGGCGACATCGCCAAGGCCATCGACGCATGGCGCGACTCCCATGACGGAGCCACGCCCGTCGTTGGAGTGCGGGCCGAAGGCGCGTCATGGGCGCGCGGCATCGCCCTGTACGAAACCGTGGACGAGGAGGCCGAGACCGCGGCCCGCGAGGCGCGTGAGGCGCGTTGGCGCGAGGAACGGGAACGCGAGGAACGCGAGACGGCACCGGCCAAGGAGTTCGCGCGGGCAAGCCGTGATTTGCGCATCGCGTTCGTGACGCATCTCATGGAACTGAAATCCCAGCCGAAGGGCATCGGCAAAGCCGTCGCCCTGCTGTCCGCGAGATTCGCGCTCGATACGCTCACCGAGGGATTCGACCAATGGAACAGTCATGCCGAGGACGTCTGGGAGCAAATCACCGGCATCGGCACGGCGGGCGACGACGCCGATGATGCAAAGCCGGAGGACGAGGCCGAAGACCCGTTACGCGAGTCCGTCACCGCGATGATTGCCGGCGACCCGCAACGGGCCGCGTTCGGACTGCTCTACGCCTTGGCCGAAGAGCGCGTCAGCTGGGAAACGTGGCGTGACGCGGCGACCATCGCGGAACACGCCGCACCGTTGTACGAGGCGTTGGAAACACTCGGCTACCGCACCTCGGACACGGAAGCCGAAGCCCTCAACGGCTCCCTCGTACCAATCGATGACGACGACAATGGCGAGGATACCGGCATAGGGCAGGACAGCGAACCGGACGACGATGGGGCGTCGCAAGCCGACGACGCATCCGGCGAGCCGGACGACGCCGAATAAGCGACGGACGGGGCGGAACCGGAATACGGGTTCCGCCCCCGTCCGGGCGCGAATGGCGAAACGTGACGGCGCATGCGCGCCCGCGCCTTCCGGAGCCAAGCGGCGGCGGGTGACGTTCAGCCGTGGCGGGAGGAGCGTCGTCGGAGCCGCGCGTCGCACCAATCCATGAGCATGCTCGCAAGCACGGCCGTGAGAAACGTGGCGACGATCAACGCGAACGAGCCGTCCAATGCCGGAGCGTCCGAGCCGGCGAGGAAATGCATGAGCAGGAACGCCAGCATGAGCAATCCCGACAGCATGGCGAACGCCGTGAACACGGAGTTCACGAGGAACACCACGAGCCGCAACGGGTGCGCGAACAGGGCAAGGCACGAGGCCACGCCACGCATCAGCATGCGTATCACGCCCGTCGCCAGCGACAGGCCAAGCATCACCAGCAGCATCGGCATCGCCGCCACCTCCCGTATGTAGCCAATGTCATCCAGCGTAGCCGCCAGGACGCGGGAAACCGAATCGCAATCCCTCCGGGTCCAATCCAATCGAACCGGATTCTCCGGCATCACCGGCATCGGCCGCATTCGCCGTTGCGGCGTTGTCTTCCGTCAGGGCAATCTCCGGCGTATCGACGGCGGATGCCGGTCGGCCGTCGGATTCGAGGGACAAATCCTCGCCATCATGGATTTCGCCGTGACTATCGGCGGGATTGGCCTGCCCGTAGTCGGGCGTGACGGCATGGAACGCCATGCCCGTCTCCCTTGGCTCCATCCTGAGCGTGCGCACGAGCTGGGCACGAGGCATGTGATGGTCGTCGCAGAACGATTGGGCGGCGTCACGGAATCGTTCCGCGGCCCAGCGCATATCGTCCAGCAGGATACCCAAACGCGACAGTTCGCCGCGTTTGCGCCGAAGCGCCTCCAACTCGGCATCCAATGCGTTGTCGGCGATGGCGCGCATCGCCCGGTTGCGTTCCCTCGGCTTCGCCATGACGGTCTCCTCACGGTGATTGTTCTTCACTGCCCCGCATCGTAGAACGACGCCGGCAATGATGCCGGCGGACACGAAACGGAACCGGCGTCGGCATGCGAAACGTGACCTGAAGTCCGCCGCGCATGGCGTGGCGCCAAGGCGAAACTGACCGGTGCGCAACCATCCCCTCCCCGGAGGGGCGGTTGGTGTGTAGCAAGCATCGCCGGTGTACGTACACCGGCGCGGCCCCGCGAGGCTCGGGGCCGATCGCGGGACACCCGTGGAACCCGATATGAGGAGGCGCCGATGGGTTGGAAAGGCAACCGTTCCAGGACGATCCGCAAGGCGGTCACGTTCAGCGAGGAGGAATGGCGGTGGGTGGCGGACTCGCTCAAAGTGGAGAACCGTCAGCGCATCCAGGCCGGGCTCAGGCCCGTGGGATGGATGGCGTTCGCCCGCAACAGGATCAGATGCGCCCACCGCGTCAACATCACCGTGCCCGCGAACCTGCATGACGTGAGCGCCCAACTGGCGAGGATCGGCAACAACGTCAACCAGATCGCCCGTCACGCGAACACCACGCGGGAGACGGACCTGGCCATGCTCTCGCGCGTGTTCGACGAGCTGCGCCAGGCGGAACGGCTGGTCGCGGGCCTGCGCATCCGGGTGGAGACCGACGTTGACCCCAAAGGGGTGCCCGAATGGCTGTAGTCAAGATCGGCAAGATCAAAAGCACGCTTGCCCGCAGCATCACCTACGTGACGAACCCGGCCAAGACCGACGGCTACCGGTGGGCCTCGACCACCGTCGGCGATGACATCACGGACGCCGAGTCCATCGCCCGAGGCTTCGAATGTGCGTTGGACGCCACGAAAGGCGGCTCACGCCGGCAGGGGGCCGTGTTGGCGCTGCACGTGATCCAATCGTTCGATCCCACCGACCAGGTCACGCCCCGATTGGCGCATCTGATCGGGGAACGGTTCGTCCGGGAGATCACCGGAGGCACGCACGACTACGTGATTGCCACCCACACCGACAGATCCCACATGCACAACCACATCCTCATCTGCCCGGCAGACCGGATCACAGGCAAGGCCCTGCGTCTGAGGAAAGGAACCCTGGGCGAATGGCGGAAGATCAGCGACCGGCTATGCCGCGAATACGGCCTGCACACCCTCATGCCGGAACAGTCCGGGCGCGTGGCCCCGTCGATCGGGGAACTCCATCTGAGCGCCAGAGGCGGCAACCTCAAGGACCGGTTGCGCACCAGCATCGACACGGCCTGCATGAACGCCCATGACTTCGCGGGCTTCCGCCGCGAACTCGCGACGCTCGGCGTCAACGCGACCGTGCGCGGCGGACGCATCACCTACACGCCACGCGGGCAGACACGCGGAATCCGAGACCGGCGACTGGGCGTGGCATACAACATGCTCGCCATCATGGGCAAGATCCACCGGCGCACACTCAGCGAGATCACCTTCCACGAGGCCATGATCGCCCGTCGGACGGATACGGCGGTGACCGTTCGAGTGCCCGGCACGCACGGACGCCTGCGCCTGTCCATACCGTGCGACCGGCTCGTGCGTGACGGAAGGATCTGGCACGCCTACCTGTCCGACGACGTCAGACAAGTGCTCACCGACGGGAACGGCGGCTATGTGCGATCGACGGACTGCGAGGGCCTGTACGCATGGTTCGCACGGCCCACGCTGCGACTGGAGGACTACTGCCGTCAACGGTTCGACGGCCGGGACCTGACCGGCGTGAACGGACGCGCGCTGCGTCAGGCAATCGCCTGCGACCGACTCGCCGACAGCCTGCGCGAACTCAAGGTACTCGCCCAGGTCATCGACGAAGGCGACGGCCGACTGGCGACGCTCGGCCGACTCACCGACTCCGTCGAACTCAACGCGAAGCACATGCGCGCCCTGATCGCGCTCATCGCCGACAACCACGATCGGGGAGCCGACGTCGCGGGATTGGAGGCGCAGCTCGCCATCGAGGAACGGGAGACCCGCGATCTGGCATCCGACGCCCTCGCCCTGCGACGACTCATCGCACGCACCACGCCGACAAGCGAACGCTCCGACAACACACGGCGCACACAGCGCCGCGATGACGGGCATCGTGTCCGCCGCAGGAACCGGTGAGCCGGCGGAAGCTGGAACGCAACGAACCACGACGGATGACGGGAGAACCCCATGGCGGCCGAGGACCAGGCACAGGAACTCATGATGCGCGTCAGCGAGCAAGGCACGCGCGTCATCATCGACGTGACCAAATACGGGCTCGACAAGGCGCTGCACCTGCTCGGCATCGGCGTGCACGCCACCGGCGAGACGCTGCGGCGTATCAGGACCACCGGCAAGGTGGACAGCAAAACCCTGCACCGCACCGGCGAGCCGATCAACGTGCAGGAAGTCACCGGACGATACGCCCGACAGCTCGAACACGACCTGAAAAAGGCCGGCATCACCTTCCATATCGAACACGACCGCGACACCGGCCGCACCTTCCTCCACTTCCAAGGCAGGGACGCCGACGAGGTCAACCACGTCGTCTCACGCATCGTCGAACGTCTCAACCGAGAGCTCGCCCGGCAGGAGACCGCCACGATCCACGAACCCGGCGACACCGACCCAGTGCGGCCGCCCACGGAGACGACGCCGGACCGGGAGGAGTCGAACCCGTTCCTCGAACCATCCGACGACGCGCTGCGCCTCGCCTTCGACGCCGAATCACCATCGAACGGCCGTTTCGACTTCCGCACGGTGCCCTGGGACCGCGACGCCGCGATCATCACCGACCAGCTCGACCGGCTCCACATACCCCACCACACGCAACGGGTCGCCGACGACACGGTGCGCTTCACCTATCCGGCCGGCCAGGCCAGACGGATCGCCGACACTATCGAAACCCTGACCGCACGCTCACGGGGCCTGGACTGGAACCGCATGGACATCCCCGCCCCGGACGGCGGCGTGCGCCGCCCCAAAACCAAACAGCAGACCCTGAACGACATCCATCTGCGGGCCGGCAAACGCATCGAAGGCCAACGCCGCGCCACACCCTCGAAGCAACGCGTCCGTACCCGGTGAACGGATGCGCGACGACCATGACCGGAAAGGAACATCGCCATGCCCGAGCTTTCAGCCAACGCGCGTTGGCTCATGGACAACCTCATCGACAACGACCGGCAAGCCTTGGTGGACATCGCACGGCGCGGCGAGCAATACGCGGCCGCCGGCATGCCGCAGGACAATCGGCTGGGTCAAGTCTCCCGCATTGTCATCGACGACGCAATCCGACGCCACAACCAGGCATGGCCCGACGCCGCAATCAGCTTCCCCGGAACGGATCTCGCCCAGGCCTCCGACGAGATCGGCCAACGCATCCGAACACAGGCCGCACGATCATGGAACACTCCCGACGTCATGCAGACGCCGGCGCAATGGCAGCCCGATCACTCCATGAACGCGCAGGCGCCGGCCCCGGAGCCGCGGCGGAACGCAACATCTGTCGGCCGGCCCGGCGGAGATACGCCGGCGAAACCCGCAGTCGGGGAAAACGCAAGGGAGATATGGCCGCGCGTGAACTTCCCCAACAGCTACGTGCACCTGTACCGGATGACCTCCAAGGACGGGCGCATGTTCGACAAGATGCGCGTGGCGATACCGCAGGGCACCAGCATCCGCGGCGTGGACCTGACCGGATGGCAGCTCGACCGCTTCCTGACCGACCATGCACGGGACGCCAAACTGAACGGACGCGACGTGACCGTCAGCTTCAAACCCGGAGAACCAGTGGAACTTTGGCGGGGCAAAGGCGAACAGCGCGAGACCATGCGCATCGACGACGCATGGCAGCTATGCCGGGCGGTCAAAGCGCAACGCTTGGCCTACGCGAGGCAACGCGCCGAAAACAAACCGGTCACCGCCACCCCCGGCACCCGGACCGGCGAGGAAACACCCGTGGAAGCCTCCGGGCCGGAGACCCCCGAACAGACGGCCTCGCAATCCCGGACCATCGGCAAGAGCCGGACGCTCGACGCCATCAGGGATAGAGCCGAACGCCGCACGCAAACGCCGTCCACCACGCCGACAAGAACGCAGACGCAATCACAGATATCACAGACAAGGAGCCGATGATGGCCGAAGACGATCTGACAATCAACGTATGGGTGGGCAACCTCGGACGATACAACGAGGGCACGCTCATCGGCGGATGGCTGCGCCTGCCCACGGACGAGCAGCGGATCAACCGGTTCCTCACCGAACAGGTCGGACTGACGCTCGACGCGCAGCAAGCCTATGAGATCGGACGCCAAGGAGGCGTCACCTATGAGGAATACGGCATCTTCGACCACGAATACACGGGCCTGCTCGCCGCACTCGACTACCGGCCCGGCGAATACGAAGACCTCCACTCCCTGAACACGCTCGCGCAAGCCGCCCGGATCTTCACGCAAGACCAGCCCGAAGCATTGGAGGCGGTACGGCTGGCGGCCGATATGAACGGCGTGCACGACCCGATCGGACTGGCGAACCTGCTCGTCCAATCCGAGGACATCGAATACATGACCTACGACCCGCCGCAAGGCATCACGCAGGAGAACACGCCCGACCTGGACGAGATGTACGGCTGGCATTGCGTCAACCAAAGCACGGAACTCGCGAAACTCCTTGACGGACCATACGGCATGTACTTCGACGTGGCGAAATACGGGCGCGACGCCGCCATCAACGACAACGTCACCCTCGCCGACCACGGGTTCCTGATCGACGCCACCATCCCCGACACCAAACGGTATTCCGGCACGGAACTCAAGCAGATCATCGACGCCTACACCGACGACGAGCCCGGCCTCGACGCCACGACGCAGTCGACCCCCGACGCAATGCGGATGATCGAGCGCTGGGGAGACACGCACGACAACGTGATGCGATCGGACGGCACGGAGCGCATCACCGAACGCATCATGCAGGCCAACGACACCGATGGCGACACCCTGCGCCGACAGGTCCAAGGCCTCGTCAAACCGGTGGCCGACCAGCTGGACGGCGACATGCCCTCAGGCTCGGCCACGTTCGCCCGACTCGTCGCCGAACACGCAGCAGAACACGCCAATCCCGACCAGATGCCGGCACGGGAACCGTTCCGGCTCGAATCACTGCTCGAACCCAGCGAACGCATCATGGAATACACGCTCGCCGGCACGGCGACGAACTGGGGAGCACCCGTCTACCAGTGCATCATGCCCGCCGATTCCACCGACATCAGCGCCGGATTGGAGGACACCCTCCAACGCATCATCGCCGACCGGACCGGGCGCGGCGACGCCGCCTCGATACTCGCCGAAACCATGGGCGCCAAGCCCGCCGGCGAACTCGACCCCGCCGACGGCATCACCCCGATCGACCAGGGATACGCGCTGCCCGCACCCATCACCTCCTTCAACCCCAAATCGGCGAAAGAGGAAGAGCCGAACACGTCGAAAGGCAGGGACACGGTGCTCGACGGCATACGCCAACGGGCCAGCCAGCGCGCCGACGACCCCACAGCCCATCCGTCCACACCGGACCGGACGAAGACCCGCAACCGATAAGCCGCCGAGGAGACCAGCATGACCACCATGGACACCGCCTACCGGCAACTGCAGGACGAACTCAAACGCCTCGGCTACGAGCTGCGCATGGAAGGCTTCGGCATCCTCCAGCCCCAAGGCTCCTACGGGGACATCGAACCACCGTACCGGCTCGTCACCCTGCGCGAGATCCCCATCGAACCGTTGCCCGAATGGTCGGCCGACGTGCACCCGCACGACATCACCTACCGGTTCGACGCCACGCGATACCAGCACGACAGCGAACAACGGGACACCATTGACGTGCGCGACTACGAAACATGGACGCGCACCGTATGCGACGAACAACACGTGCAAGGCCGCGTGCTCATCGACATGGACAAAACGGCGGAGGAACGCATCGCCGACCTCGCCACCGCAATCCACTACATCCAATCCGCGAACCCCGCATGCCGCTCCTACCCGGTGGACCGCAAGACCCGACGCAACGAACTGCCCGACCGCACCCGCATCAGCCAGCCGATCGACGACTACCGGGACCCGTGGAGCATCCGGGTCATGGCCGCACGGGAACAGGCCCTCGACACGCTCGCCTCCAAACACGTTCGGGTGTCCAAGGCCCGCGCCGAATCCGACGCGCTCACCGGAGGCGGCCGCGACGCCCGCGCCATCGGTCGAGACGCCATCAACGCCGTCCAAGGCAAAGCCCCGAACATCGACAAACCCATCAGAAAACGCAGGCCGAGCCGATGATCGACGCCCGACATCCGCAGGCCTATGCGCGCGGCATCCTCACCGATGACGCCAGATTCCACACCGACGGCGACGGCAGGACGACGGCAACCCTGACCGTGAACGCCGGCACCATGGACACGCCGCTCATCATCCGCGTGCACGCGGCCGGAGACCATGCGACATACCTGCGCGAACAGAGCGCACTGCAGGGACGACGACTCATCGTCCACGGCATCATCCACGAAGAGGAAAACGCCGACGAAGTGTACATCCTGGCCGACGAGATGGCCCTGCACACCAGCGTCAAGGACACACTCCCGTGAACACGGCGCGAACAATCACGATCATCGATGCAGGCGAGGAAACCGTTGGCACTCCAATCACACGCGGGAACTCGGCCATCTACGATGCGGAAACACCCGTGGGACGCATCCTTGCCGCGATGTGCGACGGAGGCGACACCATCGAGAACCGCCAAGGTCTCACGCGCATCACCAGCGCCGCCGACGCGGGAAACAGACAGCCGGCACTCGGACGCGATAAGCCTTTGCAAGCGGACACCGCCGTCATGCAGCCCGCGGCCGACGATCCGCCATGGACTAGGGAACAGACGCTCACGAACATCCGCGTCCGCGCCGAACACCGCATCAACAGTCGGATTTCGCAAGCGGCCGAAGCATTCGTTGGAGATGACATACGAAGAACCATGACGCAGCACCGCGTCAGCGTGGGAGGAGACAAGGGAAACCAATGAAACGCCTACAGGCCATACTGCCCGCGGCCATGGGACTGCTCACACTGTTCTGGCTGGGCGACAAGATCGGCTACCAGATACGCACCGACCTGGATGAAGGCACGAGCGTGATCGACCTGATGAACAGATTCTGGCTCGACCTGTACCATCCATTCCACCTATCCACGAACCATACCGATTTGCTGTGCGGACTCGCCGCAATGGGAGTCGGCCTGCTGATTTGGGCATACAAGTACACGGCGCGCCTGAACCTGCGCAGCGGCGAGGAACACGGTTCCGCCCACTGGGGCACTCCGAAGGACATCAAACCGTTCATCGACCCCGTGGAATCCCGCAACATTCGATTCACCGCGACCGAACGGCTCTCCATAGACACGCGACGCACCCTGCGCAACCTCAACGCGCTCCTGCTCGGCTCATCAGGCTCCGGCAAAACCCGCTACTACGTCAAACCCAACCTATTGTCCGTGGACATGAACTGGGCCGTCACCGACCCCAAAGGCGAACTCAAACGTGACACGGAACACGCCATGCGCGATCGCGGATACCAAGTCAACACGCTCGACCTCATCCACCTCGACCGGTCCGACCGGTTCAACCCCATGCGCTACATCGACCCCGAAGAACCCCAATCCGCGATCCTGCGTCTGACCGACAACCTCGTCACCAACGCCAACGGAGACCGCAAAACCGGAGACAGCTTCTGGCAGGACGCCGAAAAAGCACTCCTATGCGCCCTCATCGCATGGACCTACTACACCGAAAACAACCCCACCCTCAACCAAGTCACCGACACACTCGACCGAATGGGAGCCAGCGAACAGGACGAAGACAAGGAATACATCATCGATGCGCTCTTTGCCGAAGCCCAAACCGAAATCCACCGCATGCGCGAACACCCCGACGACTACGATGAGGAGACCCGGAGCATGCTCGACGGGCTCGCGTTCGCATGCGCCCAATACAACACGTTCCTCAAAGGCGCCGGCGAAACCAAGAAAAGCATCATCATCACCACCGGCGTCCACCTTTCACCTCTCCAAGTGCGCGAGGTACGCCGGATCCTCGACGGCGACGACATCCGGCTCGAAACCCTCGACCAAGGCAAACGCATCATCTACCTCGAACTGCCCGACACCAACGCCACGTTCTCCTTCATCGCCAGCGTCTTCTACCAATGCCTCTTCGAAACACTCGTGCGCAAAGCCGACGCCAAACCCGACGGCGTGCTCGACCGCGACGTGCACTGCATGCTCGACGAATTCGCCAACATCGGCAAAATCCCCAACTTCGTAAGGCTCATCGCCACCATACGAAGCCGACGCATCAGCTGCAGCATCATCCTCCAGACCGTCAGCCAAGGCAAGAGCCTCTATCGGGATGACTGGGAAACCATTGCCGGCAACTGCGACAGCCAGCTCTTCCTCGGCGGCAACGAACCCAGCACCACCAAATACATCAGCGACCGACTCGGAGACCAGACCATCGACGTCATCGAAACCAGCGAAACCAAAGGCCTCAACGGCAGCTGGACGCGCAGCACCCGTAAGAACGCCCGAAAACTCCTCACCCCGGACGAACTCGGACGCATACCTGCCAACCAGTGCATCTACCTACTCAGAGGCATACCGCCGTTCCTTAGCAATAAGGTTTGTCATCTATAGATGACAAACCCCTCTTTTCACAGGCAGCGTTTTGAATAAAGTGCCAGTATAAATGTGAGGTTCATCACAAAGACGTTGATGAATCCTCAGCGTCTGGTGAAGCCTCGTCGGACGTACACCCTTAAAAGAGAAAGAGTCATCATGAACACCGTCAAGCGCAAGCTTCTTGGCGTTTTCATACCGATGCTGGCTATGGCCTGCTTCGCAACACCGGCAATCGCCGGCAACGTGAGCAGCAGCAGCTGGAGCGGATATGCCAAGAACTGGTCTACCTTCGATACCCCTAACCGGCAGAAGCAGAATAGCTCAGCTTCCTTCGTGCGAGCTGATAATGTATCTGGGAATCGTACCATTAGGGTATGGGCCCTTGGATACAGCAATGATGACGTGTCATCCAGCGTTGAATTCCTGCGCAGCAATAAGAGTGCTCTTGTATCAAATAACGCTTTCAAGAACGGCCCCAAGCAAATTCAGTTGCGTATGCAGAATGTAGAGAACTACATCTCTGCAACGTCTGCGTATGGTGTCTGGAGTCCGGACTCTAACTGATAACGACTAATAACGATGTGGGTGGTGCCACATATTCGGCGTCACCCACATCGTCATTAGAACGATATGGGAGTAGGGAGTAAAGCATGAATAGATTTGTATTCCGTCGGCAGTTGGCGCGAAACGTGTGCAGTGTTCGTTTGCTGGTTGTCGTGGCTATGTCTGTAATGCTGATGGCGGTGCAGTATTGGACCACGTACCACGCGGGGTATCGAATCAGGGAAAGTGCGCCATCGCTCCTGAAGGATGTGATGCTATTCAACCAGTATGGTTCGGCATCCACATTGTATCTGTATTTGCTGCCGTTCTTCGCGGCCCTGATGGGTGGGAGCGTGTGGGCGGTGGAGGAGCGTAGCGGTCGCCTGCTGAACATGCTTCCGCGCGAGGGACGTTCCGCGCTTTTGCATACAAGCATGCTGTCCGGTTTTGTGCTGGGTGGCTTGGGTGGGGTGTTGCCGTTGATCGTCAACCTGTTGGTTTCGGCTGTTCGGACACCACAGTTGTCGTTCATCGAAGGTACATCGGCGGATGAGAATGGCATGATGCTGCCTAAATATGTACTGATTGATTCGTCGTCGTGGGCGTATCCGTTGTACAGGATGAGTCAGCCGTTGCTGATTGCGGTGATCCTGTTGTTGGTGTTTGTCTTGTCGGGTGCGTTCGCCCTGTTGGCGTTGGGCTCGTCCCTGTTCATCCGTCGCAGGCATGTGGAGCTGCTGGTCCCGTTCGTGGCGAGTCTGGTGTGGTGGATGCTGCCCGCGCTGACCGGTGGCCTGGTTCCCGACGAGTGGAGCCAGATCATCTTCCTGAATTTCTCGCATTGGGATGCGCCTGGCACCGCGTGGCGCAATTACTTGGGGATGCTCCTGATGACGGTCGGGATGACGGTCTGCTCGCTGGTGCTCGCGCGGGTGAAGGAGGCCCGCGATGTGCTCTGATCTGTTCCATCCGTTCCGGACCGCGCCACGGGTGATGCGTATCGCAGTGGGGCTGGTGTCCCTGATCGGCGCCGTATGCGCCGTGAGTCTGCTATACGGGGGCTTGGCCCCATCCCTGCACGACGATTACATCGGGTTCATGCGTGTGGGCGCCACTTTGTGCTCGTTGCCGCCGTGTCTGATCGCGGTGGGCGCGGGCAGTGCGAGGTATGGCGCGTTCGAACGGGTGCGCCGCGATCCGAGGAACGAGTTGCGGCACAACCTCGCGTGGCTGACTCTGATGGGCCTGTTGACAGGGGCGTGCTCGGGTGTGGTGTTCGCACTGACCGAGTTCGTCCTGCTCGGCCGGCCGTTCGAGCCGGGCTCGCTGTCGCTGACGGCGATGCTGACGGTGCAGACGGTGATGATGTGCGTGGCCGTGTCGCTGCTGGTGCTGCTGCTGGCGAACTGCGGGCTGCCGTTCTCGCGGACGCTGCCGGTGCTGATTGCCATCCTGCTGTTGGCGAATTGGATGCTGCTGCCGTTGACGGGCGAGGTGACCCGGTACGTGTACTACTTCTGGTATCCGATCAGTCCTTATTGGTCGGATGTGCTCGTCGGGCAGGTGGCGCCGTTCGTCGGCTGGTGTCTGCTGCTCGTCGTCGCGAACGTCGTCGCCTTTGGACACATGGACAGGTTGGAGGCGTGACATGAACGATAGTGGTCGGATGAAGTGGCAGATGGCCCGGTTCCTGCAGTCGCTACATCGGCGCAACGGGTTGCGCGCGATGCTGCTCGTCATCTACGCGGTGGTCGTGTACCGGTTCCTGATCAGCGGTATGGATCCGGGCGTGTTCATCGGCATGTTCCGCTCGTCGGATTCGCCGTTCACTCCGGGGCTGGCGTACAACATGTATGCACTGGTGTACGCTTTGTTCGGTATGGCGATCCCGTTGGAGCAGTTCTCGGAATGGCTCGCCGTGCCCGAGTGCATGGTGTACGTCAGACGCGGCCGGGGACCGGGACGGTTCCTCGCCTACCTGCTCATGATCACCGTGTACTGCGTCGTCTACACCCTGATCCAAGCCGTGGCCCAGCGGATCATGTTCCCGGACGAAGACCCGGTCGCGTTCGCAGGTTCGGCCGTGTGCGCGGCGTGCGTGCTGCTGGCTGCGATGCTGACCGCGAACCTTGGCTACTTGTCGGGGTCGCGCATCGCTGGCTACTTCGTCGTGGTCGTACTGCTGGGACTGCTCATGTCGTTCTCGGAACCGCAGCAGTGGCTGCTCGCCGTCGGTCCGCTTCACGTACCGAACTGGATGCCCGCGGCCATCCTGACGATCCTCATATGCGCCGCGGCGAACCTGATCGCGTTCAATCGGATGCAGATTCTCTGAAGAGGTCGGGATGACGTCGCCAATCGGAAAACCAACCACTTTGTTACCAGCGAAAGGGGAACATCATGTACGTGCAGGTCAGGAACCTCACCAAGACGCTCAAGGGCAGGACCGTCCTCAAAGACGTGAACGCCGACTTCGAACGGGGACGGATATACGGCGTGGTCGGCGCCAACGGCTCCGGCAAGACCATGCTGTTGCGGGCCGTATGCGGATTCATCCGTCCCGACCGCGGGACCGTGACCATCAACGGCAAAACGGTCGAATTCAACCGCAAGCTCCCCGACATGGTCGGTGTGATTATCGAGAACCCCGGATTCATGCCCTCCGAAACCGCAGACGCCAACCTGCGCTATCTCGCCGGCATCAACCATACCTACGACGAGCGGGAGACCACACGGCTGCTGACGTTGTTCGGACTGAACGACCACAGGCACGAGAAGGTCAAGTCGTTCTCCCTGGGCATGCGCCAGAAGCTCGCCATCGTCCAGGCCCTCATGGAGCATCAGCATCTCATCCTGCTCGACGAGCCCACCAACGGCCTTGACGAACACTCCGTGGATATCTTCCTCAATGAGATGAAACGTCAGCGCGACATGGGACGGACCGCCATCATCGCCTCCCACCACAGCGATGAACTCAACCAAATCGCCGACCACCTCTACACCATGACCGACGGCAAACTCGGATGAGCAGTACTATCCCAGCCGGTCGGGGAATGAGGGGGTTGCCGATTGCCCAGGTACGTCCCAAGTGGGATTGCCTCGCGTGACTGGCTGGGATAAACCTTCCGCTGATGGTGCGGGTTGTCGGTTCGATGATTGGGAATCCGATCCTGGATGCGTGGAACCATCCGAACGGCCCGCCTCGGATATTTCCTCGTTCTCTACTACAGCCGTCATGGAATCCCGGACGATTTGCATGACTTCGTTGAGGTCCTGGATGGTTCTGTTATAGACATCAAGATCCTGATGGTCGCGCATCATGAGTCGTGCATGGGTGATCTGCTCATTGAGTCGTGCGCGGGTGTTGTCGTCTCTGACCTTGTTCGCGGATTCTTTGTAGAACCTATCGGCGTCTTCAATGGTTTGGCTCAGTGCGTTCTGTGCGTTGTCGATCTGTTGTTGTTCCTGTGATGCCTTGACCGTGTCAACTGTGTCATGCAGGTTCCTGATCTGGGTTCTGAGCTGGTTATTCGCTCTCCCTATTTCTGCACGAGTGCGATCGAGACGGTCGGCCGTCAGACTCGGATTGCATTTTTCTGTTGAGATCGATGGTTGATATTGCATGATTTTGCCAAGCAGTTCCAAAGACTTGGGATCCCGCACGTCTTTATCCTGGAACTTCGCATATGGTTCCGCCTGTTTCAATGCCTTGTTCCATTCAATCCGCACTATGTCAGATTGCTTGATTGCGTGATTGCATGACGTGAGCGCCGCCTGATGGTCGTAGTTCTTCTTCGCCATGACAAGGCCTGCGGCTGATCCTGCTGCGATGACCAGAACGAGCATGATGCCGGCGATGTGGGTAAAAGGGATATGCCGATGGACGGCCACCTCATCCGTGCTGTCAGCCGATGAATCTTCTGCCAAGGACACATCATCCTTGGCATGTTCCCCTACCCCCATTGGTGTGTCTATCGTCGTTCCCTTCTGTTTGTCAAGCTTGGATACGGGAGTGCTGTTGTTCCGTGCATCGCGAGGCAGCTCATCATCGATGATGGGTGTGATGGGAAGCAGCCGGTGCTTGGGTTTTCCGTCTGTCAACGGTTCCGGTGGAGCCCCAGCGGTTTCAGGGTCTGCAATGGCATGCGCAGCCCACTGGTCGAGTTCCGGCCATGTACTGGGATGATTGCGGATTTGCATGAGGAGATCCCAGTTGGCGGAATCGCTCATAAGATCGGAAAGCTCGCAAGGGTCAAGCTTGGGATTGATGCGGCGCATGCTTCCTTCCTTCCCTCGGGATTAGTGGATGTAAGTGATGCTGGGATTGTTGGCCTGCTCCTTGGTAAGGGTCCTGAGCCATGCGTATGGAAGGCCGCCGCCGGATTCGCTGACGACGATGCTGCCGTCGTCCTTGATTTCCTCGACGATGGCGACGTGTCCGTAATCGGCGCTTGCGCCGAGATAGCCTTTGGCGAAGCTCGCCACGTCGCCGAGCTGTATGCCGCCGCCCGTCGGGTATCCGAATTTTCTGGCGCTTGACGCCCACATCCAGCCGTCGCCCATGTAACCGTCCACAGGTTTGCCGATCTGCAATCGGCGGGCGGCCGCCCACCATGTGCATTGGCCGGTTTCATAGGTGGTGATCTTGCCCACGGGCGTGCCGGTCGCCGCCACATCCACGTTCAGAGTGCCAGACTGCATGACCAACGGTGGCGTGAGCTTGCCGATGGTTCGTCCTGCCGTGGCCGAACAGCCGCCTCCCGCATCAATCGCCGGCTTCACGTTGTCGAGATACCGTTTGGTGATGTTGGGAATATCCGGGTACCTCATGAGGTTGCCTTCGCCCGCGTTATGGGCGATGACCAAAGCCGTCAGGTCGTCAAGCTCGGCGAACGGCATGCCCGGGTGCTTGGCCTTGAGTTGTTTGACGCCTTCCAAGCGGTTTTTCAGATACATGCCGCCGTAATGGGCGTGGACCATGGGCTCGGTGATGCCTTCAGGTGGTGTCTGGTCGGCGCCTTCGGGGTGCACGCCGCGCCATACGCTCCTGTTCATCTGCAGCAATCCCCAGGTTCCTCCGTTGCTGTCGTCGGCATATGCATCCGGTCGGAAACCGGATTCCTGCTTCATGATCGCCGCGATGAAATCCGCGCTCAATCCGCTCGATCGAGCCGCCTCGCTCACCCATGGTTTCGCCTCGTCCGGGACCTCGATCACACTGGCTTCACAACCGCCGTCATCTCCAACGGCAACGGTGGGGATGAACCACAACAGCAGACTGAAGACCATCAGCACCGCCACCGCGCCCAGCAGAAACGGGACACCGACCGCAGCTGATGCCGATGCTGCGATCCCGGCTTTCACCGCCGTTACGGCCCGAGAAACCGTCTGCGTGACTTGTCTCGCAATCTGCGTCGAGGCTCTGGCAGCGGATTTGGCCCCTTGGACGCCCGATCGTACGGTCTTGCCGGAGCGCCTCGCACGTCTGACACGAGCCGAAGCCGTTCTTCCTGCCGCGGCACGTGCCGTCGAACCTCTTGCCGCATGTCTTGTGCGAATAATACCGGTCACGCCGTCGCATATCCGGCTTACGGGGGCCATTGGTGATAATGGGTTGTCGTCCTCGCTGGTCTCCGTCTGTGTCGATTGCGATTCAAGCACGGATCGTGTCGCTTTCACACCACGGTTCAAAGCGCTGACGGTTGTTGTGCCGATCGGGTGCGATGCTTCGGATTCACTGTTCCTGATGATAGTTTGTGGCTGTTTTAGCCCGGCCAGCACGGGCCCATGGGAGAGTCCGCTGACATGACGGACTTTCAAGCCATGAATCGTGCCGTTCGGTCGAACGAGATTGCGTGTGGCGTGGAATGAGTCGGAGGTGACGGGTCTCATTCGGGTTTCCGATCCTCGAATTTCGTGGTATACAACCGATAAAGCAGACTATCGGCATCGATACGCCCATCGAACGGTATGAACGCAGTGCCGCTCTTAGCCATGCCCTGACCGGGCTGCACCCCGGTGAAGAACGCCCGCTGTTCATCGGACAGCTTCAGCAGCTCGCACAAGGCGTCGGCATCCGTGGCGGTCTGGTTCAGCAGCAACAGGAAGTCGCTGTTCGCGAGCATCAGACGCGCATCCTGGTTGGCCAGCAGCTCCTCGATGTTCTGCGTGATGCCGGTGGGGCACAAACCCCATTTACGGGCGCGCTTGTACAGGCGCAGGAAGTATTCGGCCGCATACCGGTTCGAGAACAGCAGATGGAACTCGTCCACCCACAGCCAGGTGCGCCGGCCGAGACGGCGATTCCTGACGACCCGGTTCCATATCTGATCCAGGACGACGAGCATACCGAATGTGCGCAACTCCGCTCCCAGACCGGAAACGTCATAGACCAGGAACCGGCTGGACGTATTCACATCAGTGGCATGGGCGAAGGCGTTCAGACTGCCGGTCGCGTAGATCTCCAATGCTCGCGCGGCATCATGGGCACCTGGCTCATTCAAAGCCGTGAGACGGTCATGCAGGGTGACGAGCGTTGGCATGCCCAGTTCTGGATGCTCCCGCACCTCGCGATACATGCCGATGACCGTACGGTCGATCAGACTGCGCTGCATGCGGTCGATGCCGTCCTGTCCGCCGATCAGCACGCCGAGCATGTTCAGCACGCTCGCACATTTCGACCGTATCGGATCACCCTCGGAATCATCCTCATACTCGATATCCAAAGCGTTGATATGCGCGCGCGACGATTCCCCGATCTCGACTCGCTCGCCGCCAAGACCGGTGCACAACGGCGTGAACTCACGTTCCGGGTCGATGACGATCAGATCATCGTCCGGACGGGTCAGATAGATCTGGGTGATCTCGTTCTTCGCCGCCTGGCTCTTGCCCGACCCGGTCGTACCCAGAACGAATCCGTTGCCGTTCATGCCTTTCGTACGGTCGATGACCACGGGATTGCCGGTGCGGGCGTTCGCCCCATGGAACACCCCGCCCGGCTCGAACAGCTCCTGCGACGTGAACGGCACCAGAATCGCCGCGCTCGACGTGGTCAGCGTGCGACGCATCGGCGGCAGGGGATTCCCCAACGGCAGTACGGCGTTCAGCCCCTCCACCTGCATGTAGGCCAAGGTCTCGGCCACACACGACTGCCCATCGATTGCGGCCGTCACGTCACGAACCGTCTGGTCCAGTTGCTCGCGACTGCCCGCCGACACGTCCACGATCATGAGGGAATCCACCAGACGGTCGCCGTTATGCTCCAGATCATCACGCAGCTCACCCGCCTGAGTCATGGATTCCTGAAGATCATGAGGCAGCATGTCCTCGGGCAGATGCTGTTTGCGGTTCTTGCGCCGCTCGTCGATGGCCTGCATATCCATTTCGGCGATCGTCCGGTTCACGAGCTTCAACCCCTCGGCCTTGCCCCGCGGGGACAGATGGATGCCGACCGTGATATCCGCCTTGATGTCCGTGATGGACGACACTAGTTGATCGCTCAGATAATCCGGGAAGTCACGCACCAACAGACACTGATGCCACACCTCCGCAGTGCCCGAGCTCAACCGGAGCCGACGGCGATCCGACACATCCACGGCGAACGGGGCCACATAATCCTTCGTGGACATGCCATGCGATTTCAGGAAGCCATCCTCGGTGAACGAGAACCGGACACCGTGCCGCAGCATCCCGTGCAATACCGCCAGACGCGACTGCCGGTTCAAGCGGACGCCGACGCAGCCGCCCACCGACCGCAGTTGCGCCGTGGCACGCAACGCGGCACGGTTCAGCAGCGTGACCGCCCGTTCCCCGTCCCGCTCACGCAACGTCAACGTCAGATACTTGTCCGTCACCGCGCCCTGCGAACGCCCGGCGAGACGCCGACGCACATTGCGGTTGAAGTCCCCGCGCAATCCATCCAACGCATCGCTCCGAAGCGACATGGCGATACTGCGCGTCACCTCCTCGGGATCCAGCATGCGCGTGGCGACCGTGATCTGGACTCCCATGTTCTCGCCGATCGAATTCAGGAAACGACCCCACCGGTCCACGACATCCAGCTGCTGATCCTGGGTCGCGACCTGATAATTGATGTCGCTGATCCGCAGCGACACGCTCCACCGGTCGCCGCCAAGGAACACGATGCCATTGGACAGCATCGAATCATAGCCAAGCAACTCCTTCGACGAACGAGGCATGCGACGATTCCCGGACCGCCTGTTCCCGACCTTTCCATGTCGCTTACCGTTGCCTTTGACCGCCTTGCTGCCACTGATGTCAGACATGACGACGTACCTGCCTTCCCCTGATTCGTCTACGGGCCTTCTCTTTCAACGACGGTTTGCCGGGAAACCTCGCGGGAACATAGGGTTCGAGCAGGTAGACCTTCGGACCGAAACGCTGGCGCAGCATGTATCCCAGATACCGTTCAGGCTTCAGCCCTTTCGGACGCCACCAACCCCACAGCGCGAACGGCAGGCAAACCGCAAACAGCAGATACGACCCCAGATCGGACAAGCCCAACGACCAGAACAACGCCGCCTCACCTCCGCCCAGGACGAGCATGCATGCGGCGGCCGCCAGTTGGCGCCAGCTCAGCCCCCACATCACCTTCGCCTCGACATTGGCGATCTCCTTATATACGCGCATCTGCAACATGAAAGAATCCTTTCCCTGATTGGCCCCGGTTGTGGTAGGCGGCTACTCGCCGCCGGCTATGGCCCGGCTGACACGCTGACTCACCGCGATCACGAAGAACAGCAGGATGCCCGCCATCATGAGATTGCCGAAGTTGCCCGTCACCCACGCCACCATGCCCTTGTCCGCGGAATCCGGGATCTTCACGGCATCGACCACGACCCGCTGATAGAACACCAGACAGATGAACACGCACACCGCATTCACCGACGTGCGCGCATACGACTTGAAGAAACCCACGCCGATCGGCTTGGTGTCCTCATGCACCAGAAACGCGAATGGCAACGACTGGAACGCCGTCAACGCATACAATTCGATGAACCGCACATACAGCACCACCGTGAACACCACCGACGCCAACTGGGACAACAGCCACGGGATCACCAGCAGAAAGAACAACGCCGCCTGCCCCATCACCCCGGCATCGCGAATCTGGTCACGCATCAGATCGCCCAGCTGACCGCCGTCGCCCGTCGCCTCATACGACATCTGAGAAGACACTCCCTGCATGAGGAACTGCGTGACCTGATTGAACATCCGAATGAATAGACTGGCGTTCTGCACGGCGATGAACACCAACGCGATCTTGAACATGGTGCCGGCAACGATCTTCACACCTAGATCACGGTCCGACTCGATGCGCGTCGAGTTACGCGCCAGCTCCAACGTGAACATGACCGCGAGCACCACCGATGTCAGAGGCTTGACGGCGACTCCATGCACGTTCACCGCCAACTGGTAAAGAGCGGGATTCCACGTCTCCGGCGCCTGAGATAACAGCCCGGCTGTGATCGAACCGGCGCCTCCGCCGCCGATCATGTTGAGCATGGCTACGATGAAGTCCTCCACGGCAGGCCCCGAATCAGCTCAGCCCAGAGCCACCGCGTTGAAAATCTGCGCAGCCGCGATGATCATGCCTCCACCCACGATCTGCCACAGTCCCGATTGCGTCTGCGGCCCGTTATGATCCTTCAGACCGCCACCGAAGGTAACGGCGCCCCACACCAGCCACAAGCCACCACCGATAGTGGCGAACCTGACGAACAACTGAAGCACCTGATTCAACAAATCCACGACGGCCTCCTCTGACGACGATCAAGGAGCCCGATAGGCAACGGCCTCCGTTGACCTCATCGTCAGGGAAAACCAGCAGGATAGCGGCGGACAGAGGAACCTCGTTGCCCCGCATAGGTATAGGAAGACTGTTTCCCAGTCTGGGCAGTGAAAAGGGAAGGAACAAGCAAAAACTCGCCTCTTCGATTCATAGCGCCACACTCAGCGGAATCAGACCGGAGTGCGAAGTTGGTCGAGCCGTCATCGGCATATGTGCAGCAGCACTGAAGCATCTGTACTTGCCGTTACATATTTGCAGATCTGAAAAAGTCAGAAAAGGAATCCGCAGCGGAAGAATCTTCAGAATGGCGGGCATGTCAGCTGAGATATACCCGCCATCCTATGCATTGCCCCTTTGTCGGGACATGTGCAGTCTACCAGTCATGGGTAAACTTCCACGCCGCCAATGCCGCTAACCATGCCTTCCCGGGTTATGCTGTAGTAAAACTCTTTACTAAAGTTTGCGGGGAGGATGTCATGGCCACGCTCAAGGAGGTCGCGGAACGGGCCGGAGTGTCGCAGAGCACGGTGTCGCGCTTGCTGAACGACCCATCGTTCTCCATCAAGGAGGAGACGCGACGGCGCGTGCTGCGCGTATGCGAGGAGCTGGGATACCGCAACGTGTTCCGTCCCGCGATCGCTGTGCTGGACGCCCCTCCGTCCGGGGAGGAGCTGCAGGACGCATACTTCTCCGATCTGCGGAAGGTCCTTGCGGAGTGTGCGGGGTCGATGGAATTGGACCAGCCCACGTTCATCCGGTCCATACACGAGCTGACGGAACGCGCAGCGGAGTTCGATGGGTTCATCACCGTGGGCGCCACGGTGTTTCCCGAAACAGACCTGCGCGCCCTGCATGCGGCACTCCCACATGGCGTGTGCATCGACACGAATCCGGCACCGCACCTGTTCGACTCCGTACGGCCCGATCTGTCGCAGACGATGCTGGATGCCTTGGACGCGATGATCGCGGCGGGCCGCAGACGCATCGCGTTTCTCGGTGGCGTGGGCAGCATCATGGGCACGCATGACTATCCCGAGGATATCCGCGAACTGTCGTTCCGCCAGTGGGCTGCGCACTTGGGATTGGAAACGGACGGATTAGTGTATTCGTCCGGCACGTTCACCGTGGAGAACGGTTATCGTCTCGCGGAGCAACTGGTGGCCGATCATCGTGAGGCCGGCAGCATGCCCGATGGTCTGATCGTGGCTGCCGACGTGCTCGCGGTGGGGGCGTTGCAGGCGTTGAACGCACTGCGCGTGGCAGTTCCCGACGAGTTGGCCGTGGTGAGTGTGAACAACCAGTCAATCGCCCGGTACACGTCGCCGTCGCTGAGTTCGTATGCGATCGATCAAAGGGAGTTGGCCCGTATGGCGTTCTCCACCTTGATTGATGGGTTGAAGCATGAGCGGCGGGTGCGTCGTCACATCCTGCTGACGACCGAGCTGGTGCCGCGCGCAAGCTTCGTTCCTCAGGCGTAAGACGTCGTCTCGAAGACGGGCGGCACCGGCGTCGATTTTGCTGGAAGGAATTTACTTCACCTGGCGGCCGGCGCACCAGACGTGCCGGGCGGTCCAGTCGGCGGGGTCGAGGAGGTTGAGGTCGGCGGCGTATCCGGGGGCGATGAGGCCGAGCGGGGCTCCGGTAACTGGGTTGGCCTTGTCGAATCCGAAGGCGCGGGCCGGGGTGAGGGTGGCGGCCTCGACGGCGGCGACGGGACTGAAGCCGAGTTCGTTGACCGCGCGCTGGACCGCGACCTCCAGGGTGAGCGTGGAGCCGGCGATGGCGCCGTTGGACACGAGGCGCGCATGCCCGTCGACAACGTTCACGTCCAGCTCGCCGAGCTTGTACGCGCCGTCGGGGCAGTCGGTGGCGGCCATCGCGTCGGTGACGAACGCGATGCGGTGGGGCGCCAGTCCGAAGCCGAGCTTGACCATCGGGTTCTGGACGTGGAAGCCGTCGTTGATGAGCTCGATGGTGACGCGCGGGTCCTCGACCGCGGCCGGGATGGGGCCGGGTTCGCGGTGGTGCAGGCCGTTCATCGCGTTGAACATGTGGGTCATGATGCCGGCGCCCGCGTCGAAGCCGGCCTGGGCGGTGGCGTAGTCGGCGTCGCAGTGTCCGACCGCGGGCACCACGCCGGCGGCAGCGAACTGGCGGATGGCGCCGATGCCGTGCTCCAGTTCGGGGGCGATGGTGATCTGACGGATGCAGCCGAGCTTGCCGGCCGCGGGGTCGGCGCCCGAGGCGTCGAGCATGCGGTCCACGAGTTCGGGCACCGGGTCCTTGAGGCAGTTCGGGTCGTGCGCGCCCTTGCGCTTCAGGGCGAGGAACGGGCCTTCGAGGTGGCAGCCGAGGATGTCGGGGCGGGTGGCCATCTTCTCGCGCACGGTGCGGATGTTGCGGCAGATCACGTCCATCGGGTTGGTGATGAGCGAGAGGACCTGGCGGGTGGTGCCGTGCACCGCGTGGCCAGCGCGGGCCACGTCGATGCCGTTCGGGCCGTCGTCGAAGCTCTTCTCCCAGGCGCCATGGGCGTGGATGTCCACGTAGCCGGGCGTGAGGATGCGGCCGTCCGCATCAATAACCGCACCGTCCGAACCCGATGGAGCGGCCGGGTCGATGCCGACCGTGCGGCAGGCGTGCTCGAACGCCTCCTCGCCGCTGCCGTCCGCCGCCGCGAAACCGGTGGCCACGATCACGCCGCGCGCGTCCGAGACCACCCAATATCCGCTTTGCTCGCCGCGGGCGTCCACCTTGCGAGCCCCGCGGATCGCGACCGGACGGGCCTCGCCCTCCAACGCCGCCGTCACGTGCGCGACGATCTCACTTCTGTCCTGTGTCATGATTTCCTTCCTATATGCGTTCGGGCTCCTTCTTTGCGGAGAAAGAAGGAGCCCGAACCGTTCGATTGCCGTCAGATGCCCTGCCAGGCCGGCTTGTGGGCGAAGGCGTAGCGGTAGTAGTCCTTGTGACGCAGGCGGCTGGCGGCCTCCTCATCCACGATGATCGTGGCGTGCGGGTGCAGCTGCAGCGCGGAGGCCGGGCAGAACGCGCTCACGCCACCCTCGACGGTCTCCTCGATGGCCTCGGCCTTGCCCGAGCCGAACGCAAGCAGCACGAGGTGACGGGCCTTCAGGACCGTGCCGATGCCCTGCGTGATGCAGTGGGTCGGTACCTGGTTGATGTCGTCGTCGAAGAAGCGGGCGTTGTCGATGCGCGTCTGCTCGGCCAGGGTCTTCACGCGCGTGCCGGAGGCGAGCGAGGAGCCGGGCTCGTTGAAACCGATGTGGCCGTCGGTGCCGATGCCGAGGATCTGCACGTCGATGCCGCCCGCGGCCTCGATGGCCGCGTCGTAGGCCGGGCCGGCGGCGGCGATCTTGTCGCCGTCTTCGAGCGGGGCGCCGTTCAGCACGTCGCCGGGCACGTGGACCTTGGCCGGGTCGAGGCCCAGGGGCTCGACGACCGTGCGGTGGATGGTGGAGTGGTAGGACTGCGGGTGGTCGAGCGGCAAGCCCAGGTACTCGTCGAGCGCGAAGCCGCGCACCTTGGAGACGTCGATGTGCTCCTCATGCACGATCTTGGCGAGGGCCTGGTAGGCGGCCAGCGGGCTGGAGCCCGTGGCGAGTCCCAGCACCGCGTCCGGCTTGGCCTTGATGAGGTCCGCCACGCAACGGCCGTAGATCTCGCCGGCCTCCTCCTCGTTCTTGACGATGATCACTTCAGCCATGATTGATTGTCTCTTTTCTGTGGGTGTGTTTTGGGGAATATGCACGGGCGGCGGCATGGTGGTGCATGCCGCCGCCCGTTGCCGGTCAGATGAGTTCGAGGTTCACGTCGAGGGTGAGCGGCCTGCCTGCGGGCAGCTGGTAGGCCGTGTGGACGGGGGCTCCCCAGGAGTCGTCTCCGCCGACGCCCATCTGCGCCGCGAGCAGACGCAGGTAGTTGTGGCGCGGGGCGGGCAGGTCCTCATGGCGGCGCGCGGCTTCGATCATGTAGGTGTTCCATGGCAGCAGGCTGGCCGTGAAGTGACGGTCGCCGCGCTGGCTGACGCGCAATCCGTGGCCTTGGATGTCGGTGGCTTCGAGCCAGCGGACGTCCTCGTGGCTTCCGGTTTCCTGCACCATGAGATACGGCGCCATGCTCGCCTCTGAGGTGGTGTCCCAGATGCCGAGCTTGCCGCCCTGCTTGCGGTCGCGGTAGGTTTCCTCGGGGCCGGGTCCGTAGTAGCGCAGCTGCGTGTATTCGCCGGGCAGTTCCCATTCGACACCGAACGCGGGCAGGCTGGCGGCGTTGGTGACACCGCCGGGGTATTCGACGGTCAATCGCATGCGCATGTCGGACGTGATGCGGTAGGCGACCGTCACGGGCGTGTGGCCCGGGTCGGCGAGCTCGTACCGGTATTCGGCCGTGAGTCCTCCGTCGTCGGATTGCGTGATGCTCGTATCGGTCACGATGGCGTAGCGGCCGGCCGCGAACCATGCTGCACGGTCGAATCCGGAACGGTTACCGCGGTCGTTGTCGGTCAGAGGGCGGAAGGTGACGAGTTCAGGGCGACGGATGACCATTTCCCGTCCGTCCCGCGTCCAGGAGACGATGCCTCCCTGGGTGCGCGACAGGAGGATTTCCTCGTCGTCGCGGCGGATGCCCGCGTTCCACCGGCCGAGCGTGACCGTCGCGCGGCCGTCGTCGTCATAATCGGTCTCGGTGATGTCCCGTTCGGGGTTGAGAGTGCCGGTAAGCTGGCCGAACGCGAGCTCGTAGCCGGCCGGCGCCCATGCAGTGGCTTCGGCGAGCAGGAGATCGACCTCGTAGGTGACCTCGCGCGTATTCCCGTCCGTGTCGATGTCGGGGAAGGCGATGTCATGGCGTTGGGTGTCTCCGGCGGCCACGTCGAACCGGTAGTCGGCGTGCCAGATCTCGCGCCCGTCTTCGAGGAGCCGTGCGGCGAACACGTAATCGTCGGTGCCGATGAACAGGTTGCGGTTCTCGATGGTCACGCCGTGTCCGTCGGGGGTGAGCTTGATCGGCGAATACAGCTGCTTGACCTCCTGCGCCTTGGGGCTGGGCGTGCGGTCGGCGAACACGATGCCGTTGCCCACGAATTCGTAGTCGGTCGGCCGGTCGCCCCATTCTCCGCCGACGCTGAGTCGTTCGCTCCCGTCGGGCAGGCGCTGGACGAGCCCCTGGTCGATGTAGTCCCAGATGAACCCGCCGGAGTAGCGCTCGTACTGTTCGAGGTCGATGAACTCGCTCAGGCCGCCGCACGAGTTGCCCATGGCGTGCATGTACTCGCAGCTGACGAACGGCTTGTTCGCCGCGCCACGCTCGTCGCCGTGTTCGAGCCAGTCGCGGATCTCGTCCGGCTTGGCGTACATACGGCTTTCGAAATCGCTGATCCCATCGTAGGCGTGGTTCCAGTTGACGCCTTCGTAGTGGACGGGACGGCCCGGGTCGAGCCGATGCGCGTGCATGCTCATGGCCTTGAGGACTTCGCCCGCGTAGGATTCGTTGCCCAGCGACCAGACGAGTACGCTGGGATGGTTGCGGTCACGCATGATCATGCTGTCCAGCCGGTCGATGCATGCGCCCAGCCAGGCCTCGTCGTCACCGGGGACGGAGGTGCCCACGGGGATGTCGCCGGGGCTGTTCCAGCTGCCGTGGGTCTCCAGGTTGGTCTCGTCGATCAGATAGATGCCGTATTCGTCGCACAGCTCGTACCAGCGTGACTGGTTCGGGTAGTGCGAGGTGCGCACCGCGTTGATGTTGTGGCGCTTCATGAAGCGGATGTCCCACAGCATGTCCTCTTCGGTGACGGCGCGGCCGCGCCGGCAGTCGAACTCGTGGCGGTCCACGCCGCGGAACACGAGGCGCTTGCCGTTGAGCTTGAGGACGCCGTCCTCGATGGCCACATGCCGGAAGCCGATGCGGGTGCGCGCGGTCTCCAGAACCGTGCCGTCCGCGTCGAGCAGGGTGACGGACAATTCGTACAGGTCCGGGCGTTCGGCGCTCCAGGGGGCGGCGTCGTCGATCTCGGCTTCGGCGTGCAGCGTTCCGGCCGCTTCCGTGGCGGTGCGCCAGACGATGGTGCCGTTCTTGTCTCGCAACGCGAGGTCGGCCGTCGCGGCGTTCGTGGCGCCGTCGATCAGCACGTCCAGCGAGAGCGATCCGATCGACGTGGCAGGCTCCCAATCGGCTTCGGCGTGGATGTCGGAGACGTGGGCGGCGGGTCTCGCGTTGAGCTCGACGGAGCGGAACAGGCCGTGCAACCGCCAGAAGTCCTGGTCCTCCAGCCAGCTCGCGCTCGAATACTCGTAGCAGGCGACCGCCAGCACGTTGCCGTCCTTCCTGACGACGTCCGTCACGTCGAACTCGCTGGGCGTGAAGGAGTCCTCGGCGTAGCCGACGAACGCGCCGTTGAGCCACACGTAGATGGCGGTGGCCGCGCCCTGGAAGGTGAGCGTCACCGTGCGGCCCTCGCGGATGGCCTGGGCGACCGCGCCCTCCGCGGCGAACTTGCGTCGGTAGACCGCCACATGACCATGCTCGGGGATGGCCGGGGCCTTCGGGTCCTCGTGGCCGTCCCACGGGTACTGCACGTTCACATACTGCGGGTCAAGAAGCCCCGCGGTCTCCAGATGCGAGGGCACCCGCACGCGGGGGAACGACGAGTCGTCGAAGCCCGGCGCGGCGAACAGCGGCGACACGTCGCTGATCCAATCCGGCCCGTCGCTCGTCCCGTCGGGGAAGCTGTTCGCCGGCGCCGTCTCGACGCGGACCCGCCATTCGCCGTCAAGGCTCTGCGTGAGATCCGTGCCCTCGCCGCCGGAGGGGGCGTACGACCAGCACGCATGGTCGGAATGGGCGTCGAGCCGGTGGACCGCGTACACGCGCGGGTCGGCGAGCCATGCCGTCGTCGGCATGGACGGGGAGACGATCGGATCGCCGTTCTTCCGCTGATCGTCGGTTGTGTTCATGATGTCCTCGCTTTCGCATCGGATTGCGTCGCGTCGTTGCCGCCGCAGTGCGGGAGCCCTCGAATGTGACTCCTTGCACAACGATGATAAAGATATTTACTAATTTACGCAACTTCTTGCGCATGCCTCGATGGTGACTGCGAGAACCTGTGCAAATCCATTGATTGCAATGATAATTCGGCTGCTACGGTGTCTTTTCGCCCGTGCGTCGCGTCGAATCGTCGAATGCGATTCGTTGGCGTTGCTTGCGACACGCGGTAAAGTTTTTTACTTTTTTGAGAAAGTTCTATACTCGCGTCTTGCGGGATCGGAGCTGTTCCCGCGCACGGATTCTTTACAGGTCGCAAGGAGGCCACCACACCATGAGCGGATCCACCACACAGCGCACGGCGACGCCCGGACAACCGCAGGCAGCGCCCGCGAGGAACATGGGCCAGAAGATCGCATACGCGTTCGGCAATCTGGGACAGGCCGCGTTCTACAACACGATGAGCACGTTCTTCATCACGTTCGTGACCACCGCGCTGTTCATCGACGTGGACAAGACGCTGGCCGCGCGCCTCATTGCGGTGATCACCGGACTCGTGGTGGTCATCCGCATCGCGGAGATCTTCCTCGACCCGCTGCTCGGCAACCTCGTGGACAACACGAACACCCGCTGGGGCCGGTTCCGCCCCTGGCAGTTCATCGGCGGCCTCGTGCCCGGCATCCTGCTGATCATGGTGTTCACCGGCCTGTTCGGCCTCGTGGACGTGAACACCGGCGTGTTCATGGTCCTGTTCGTCATCGTGTTCATCCTGCTGGACGTGATCTACTCGCTGCGCGACATCTCCTACTGGGGCATGATCCCCGCGATCTCCTCCGACTCGCACGAACGCAGCACGTACACCGCGCTCGGCGCGTTCACCGGATCCATCGGCTACAACGGCGTCACCGTCATCGTCGTGCCCGTCGTCAGCTGGTTCACCTGGAAGTTCACCGGCCAATGGGAGCAGGGCCGCACCGGCTGGGCCGCGTTCGCCATCATCATCGCCGTGCTCGGCCTGTTGACCGCGTGGAGCGTCGCGTTCGGCACCCGCGAGAACCAGGGCGAGCTGCGCGCCAAGGCCGAGGCCAACGGCAACCCCATCGAGGCGTTCAAGGCCATCGCCCAGAACGACCAGCTCCTGTGGGTCGCCCTGAGCTACCTGCTGTACTCCGTGGCCAACGTCGCCACCACCGGCGTGCTCTTCTACCAGTTCAAATACGTGCTCGGCGCGCCGGACAGCTTCTCCATCGCCGGCGTCATCCCGGTCATCACCGGACTGGTCACCACGCCCCTCTACCCGGTGCTCAACCGCCGCATCCCGCGCCGCTGGCTGTACACCGCCGGCATGGCGTTCATGATCGCCGGCTACACGCTGTTCATCATCGCGCCCATGAACCTGCCCGTCGTCATCGTCGCGCTCGTCCTCTTCTACCTGCCCGCGCAGACCATCCAGATGACCGCCATCCTGAGCATGACCGACTCCATCGAATACGGACAGCTCAAGACCGGCAAGCGCAACGAGGCCGTCACCCTCTCCGTGCGCCCGATGCTCGACAAGATCGCCGGCGCGCTGTCCAACGGCATCGTGGGCTTCGTGGCCGTCGCCGCCGGCATGGTCGGCAACGCCACCGCCGCCGACATGACCGCCGCGAACATCCGCACGTTCAAGACCTGCGCCTACTACCTGCCGCTCGCCGGCATCGTCGCCAGCCTCGTCGTCTTCCTCCTGACCGTCAAGATCGACGAGAACATGCACGACCACATCGTCGAACAGCTCGAAGAACGACTCGCCTCCGAGGAAACCGACAAGCAGTAAGCAATCAGGGCAGCAAGGGAACGGCCCGGCGCTAACGGTTTGAACCGTTGGCGCCGGGCCGTTGCCATGCCCGCCGGGGAGAGAAGAAGGAAGAGAACCGGCGGGGTTCCGGCCGGATTGTCGTCCGGCCGGAAGAATCATCGCGGCAGAAAGCGGTCCCTGCCGCTTCGGTCAGACCACGGATTGCCCGCCGGGAACCGAATCCACGGTTTCGACGGCATCCGCGTCAGCGTCCTCGGCATCGACGGGTTGCATCGTGCCGGAGTGACGGCCGGCGGCGTTGTTCCCGCGCCTGAACCTGCGGGCGGCGACCAGTCCCACGCCGACGGCGAGCAGGGTGATCGCCGCGGCGATCACGCCCTGGATGGCGGCGCCGGTGTGGGCGAGCCCGGTCCGGTAGCCGTTCCAGTCGTCGGTGTTGCTGACCACTTCGGTGTCGGGGCAGACGAGCCTGCCGTCGATCGTGACCGCGTCATCGGGTGCGGACGTCTCGTCCTTGCCGTCGAACGGATCCGGGTCGGAGACGACGCATTCGATCAGAGGCGTGCCGGTGACCGTGGCGCGGTCGGTGTGATGGTCGGTCACGCCCTTGAGGACGCCCTTGACCTCGACGCTTTCGCCGGGCTTGAGGATGCGGCTGTCCCAATCGGCGGGGTATTCGAGGTCGGTCACCCGGCCGTCGCCGGCGACCAGTTGGTCCTTGAGGTTCAGGTCCTTGGTTCGGTACCATGCGCCCTGCTTGGTGTCGGGGTCGGCGGTGCTGGTGTTGGTGATGGTGAACACGATGCGCGTGTCGCCCTGCATGGCCAGCGCGTCCTTGACCTGGTCGCGGTCGCCGGCCGGCCAGCCGGAGGCCTCGTCCCATTTCTCGATCTTCAGGCTCGGGGTCATGTCGGGCGTGTGCGTCTCGACCTGGTTGGAAGGCCGTTTGGTGCCGTTGAGGGTTTCGTCGAACCGGTTGGCGATGTGTTCGCCGGTCTTGACGCGCTTGCACTGGATGAACGCGGTCCATGCCTGCTCGCTTTCGTCGTTGCCGCTGATGAGGTCGAGCATGCGCTGGGTCGCAGTAACGGTGACCACGCCCTTGTCGTCCTGCGCGAGGGTGAACAGTTCGCCGCCGTATGCGCCGGCGTCGAAGCTGCTGCCGGCGATCTTCATGCCTTTATGGGCGATCACCTTGCCCTGTTCGGTCAGGTCGCGCATGGCGTACACGGCCCATTGGCCGGTGTACTGGTCGTGCTCGGTGTCGAGCGGGTCGGTGATGCTCCAGTCGGTGACCTTCTGGTAGGCGCGGTGCGCGGGCAGCACGGAGCTGTCGAGACGGTAGAGGAACAGGCTGTTGAGGTACACGCTCCGCTTGTCGATGGATTCGCCGTCCACCTTCACGACCACGTCCTTGGACGGGTTGACGGGTTTGAGGGGGTTGGCGACCTCGTTGGTGTCCTTGCGGGTGTCGTTGACGACCTGCGTGGCCTTGTTCTTCACGATATGTCCGTCGGTGACCTTGATGACGGTCATCGGCAGGATCACCTCGTAGCTCGTGCCCAGCATCGACTGGTCGATGGCTGGCTCCTTCAACGGGTCGTGGTCCTTCTTTTCGGCGTATTCCTTGAGGTTCTTGGGCTGGGGGTCGCCCTTGATGGTCTCGCCGGTGGCCGGCACCTTCGTGTCCGCGGTCTTGGCGTACACGTAGGCGACGCCGTCGATCGCCGCGATGTTGAACTTCGCGGTCACGTCCTTGCCGGTCGCGGTGTCGGTGACCTCGATGCGCTTGGCGTCAAGGGAGAGGTATTCGTCGTCCCAGTCGTCGGTCATGCCGAGTCTCCAGACCTTGTAGGCCTGGTTGGTTTGCTTGGCGTCGATAATCACGCGGTAGTAGATCCGGTCGCCCAGCAGGGCGGTCTTGCCGTCGATGCTGATGGACGGGTCGGCCTGGGTGTCCTTCTTCACCGGCGTGAAGTCGGGAGGCTCGTTCCACACCCTGTTGCTCGGGGTGACCATGTTGTTCAGTGTCAATGCCCACTGGTTGCCGATTTTGGTGTCCGTGGGCGCGTCCTTGGCGACCGTGCCCTCGAAGCGGACGATGATGCGCGGGTTCGCGCCGTTGCGCCAGTTGGTCTTCACATACCCGTCGGAGAACACGAGGCGCACCGCGTGCTGCGAGTCGTTCCACTGGGTCTCGTACTCGGTTTTCGGGATGAACCTGCCGGTGGACAGGTCGGTGACCTCCAGGGTCTGCTTGTCCACTTCAAGATGCTCGTCGTAGGTGTCGGTGACCGCCACCTCGCTGACGGAGTACGCGAGATTGCCGGGCAGGTGGGGCTGCGTCTCCAGACGGTATTCCACGCGCTGGCCCGGGTAGACGACCCTGCCGTCCACGGACGCCTGGTCGCCTCCCTGCGAGGATTCGCCGACCACGTCCTTGACGACGGGCGGTATGTAGCCGCAGATCTTCGGTTCGTTCGTGGGGATGGTGTGCGTGTTGACGGTCTGGGATCCCTTGTTCGTCAGCGCCTTGCCATCCGGCGTGGTGCAGAACGACAGTTCGTCGCTCGACTGCTTGCCGAAGTCGTCGCGCACCTGGCCCGCGCCCTTGCCGTTGGCATAGGACGCCTTGCCGGGAATGAGCAGCGTGACCTGCTTCGCGGTCTTCAGCCCCTTCAATCCCTCGCGGTAGGCCTGGCCTGCGGTGGCGGTCACCGTGGTGCCTTCCATCGTGATCGCCCACTGGTCGGTGACGTCCCTGCCGTGGTTGGCGATGTCGGTGACGCTGGACTCGCGATCGGTGCCGGCATCGGCCTCGTACACCTTGATCTTCGACTTGTCGTCGGCGTCGAACAGGTAGTCGGCGGCCGACCAGTCGTCCGTGAGCGTCAGAGCCTCCGGGGCTTGGATGAGGTTCTTGGCGATGGTGCCGTTGACCACCGAGGCGACCCGGTCCCCGTCCAGAAGCGTCATATCGTCGGCGCCGGTCTGGTTGGTCTCCTTCGGGTCGATGACCGCCTCCCACTGGCCCTTCGCGTTCAGGCGGATCCAGCTCTTGTCGGGATTCGGCCGCCACGTATCGAACTGTTTCGTTCCGGCGTCGGCCTCGGGCTCGTGGTTCCACTGGCCCCACGCATGGTCCCTGACCTGCTGGAAGTCGGAGGGCTTCGACACGGTCACGTCGAAGCTGAATTCGTAGACATGGTCCATGGGCATCTCGCCGTTGTCCGCCGAACGAGCGGCCGACACCGTGTTCGACGCCTTGTCCCAGTTGATCTCGAACTCGCCGGAAACGTCGCGGTTGCCGTCGGTCCTGTCGATGAGCCTGTAGTTGTCTACGGAGTATTCGACGCCGTTGGGTTCGATCACGTCGCGGAAACGCATCTCGTAGCCGCCGCGGCCGGTGCCGTACGTGATGGTGGTGCGGTTCGTCATCCGGTCGGCGCTCACGCCGTCCTCGATCTTCTTGACCGGGGGCTCGGGCGGCATCGGGCTCACCTTCCAGGATTCGGCCGGATCGCGGTCCGCGGTGTCCACGGCCGCCTGCATGCGGCCCTGCTTGGGCACCTGGATGTCGATCCAGTACGAGCCCTCGGCCCAGTATTTCATGCCGAAATCCTTCGGCGAGGCGAGATTGTCGAGCTGGGTGTCTCCATTGCTGGAGAAGCTGATCGGCTTGCTCACGCTCTTCGCGGGCATGTAGGGGCCGTTCTCGTAATGGATGATCGCGGTGCCGTTCAACGTCTCCTTGATCGCGGAACCGCCGTTGTCTGCGTGGATGACGTCGCCGATCGGGTCGGTGGAGCCGACCTGCATGTCGGTCTTCTGCTTGTGGCTGGTGGTCACGTTCAGCTTGTAATCGACCGGTGGCTGGTTCTGCGCCAGCACGATCACGCGGAACGAGGCGTTCGGGTTGGAGTTGATCGACTCCTGTGCCAGCGAGTCAACGCTGCGCGTGCCGAGCTTGTCCTTCCATGTGGTCGAGGTCGAGTACTTCTGGCCCTGATACGTGTAGTCGCCCTTCGCCTCGGCCTTCCACTGCGCCTCCCAACGGTTCTTCGCGTTCGAGCTCACGTAGCTGCCGTTGAACGAACCATCCGCCAAGCGCACGTAGCCCACCGCCACCAGACGGCAGTCCGCGTTCCCCTCACCCGTATAGGAGCGTTGGCACTCATCGATTGCGTCGCTCAAAGTCTTGTTCATGTTCACGAACTGGTTCTGCCCGTTCGCCAGATCGGACGACAGACGCACCTTCGCGTCACTCAACGCCGTCTTCATGCCATCCAGCGTGGCCGGCCACGAATCCTTGTAGATCCAATGCACATCGGCCGTCTGCGTCGGACCACCGCCCGAACCGCCGCCATCCTCGCCGGAACCACCGCCACCGTTATCGGCCAACGCGACCGGAACCAGACAGGCCAGCAACGCCGCGGCGGCAGTGATCGACGCCACCGCGCCGGTGCCTTTCTTCCCGAACCTCATACGAAATCCTTTCCCACATGCGATCACAAGCCCCTCTCCGGGAAAGGGAGGAGACGGGGACTCCAGAACCCGCCTCCTCCCGGGTCCCTGGAAGAAAAGCACGCCCGCAAGCCCGACGGCCGGCCGCCGGACCCCGAACGCACCATCAGCATCACCCCGCTCCAGGTGGTCTTGCGGCGGACAGACGTTGTCCCGGTCGAACCACCTCATCGTGGATCTGGGCTGTTGTGTCGCTCAGGTTATGATCTGATTGCGAAACGCGGCGGTATGCACACAGGTTACACTGTATAATAGTCATGTATTTCAATTAAAAATTGATTATTGTGAGTTTTAGAGAATGGCAATGCGATGATTCGTTTGAAAAGACTTGTTCTGGACGACATGAGGAACATATCGCATGGCGTCCTGGATTTCGATGATCTGCCCACCGGTGGCAGCGTCACGGGTATTTACGGGCAGAACGGGTCCGGCAAGACCACCGTCATCGACGCCATCGGGATACTGCGCGCGCTGTTGTCCGGGAATATGCTGCCGGATACCGCCGGTGATGTCGTCAGCGCCAGCGCCGGTTCGGCGACCGTGACGGCGACATTCCTCGTCGGCGATAAGCAGAAGCCGAACTATCTTGAGTACAGGGTGTCCATGCGCAAGGCGAACCCGGATTCGACGCGGGCGCGCGTCGTCGCCGAATCGGTGCGTATCGGCGACGATCCCTCGCGCTTGGGCCGTGAGGTGTTGGGACATCGTATGGAGGATTCCGAGGCGGACGGGTTCGTGTCGACCCCGGTCTACGTGTGGCGTTCCATCGAGGCGGTCGCTTCGGTGAAGACCGTGATCTCGCGCACCGCGGACCGCGCGTACATGGAGGGGCGTTCGTTCCTGTTCTCTCGGTGCGCCACGCTCGACGACCGGCCGGACGCCGAGTTCCTGATCGACTGGGCTGTGGCCCGCGTGCGGGAGGCGAACGGCGTGTCCGCCAGATCGTTGACGTACATCAACGAACGCTTCGGCGAGTTCGTTCGCCTGCGCGAGGCCCTGTGCGGCTACGCGACCAACGACATCTTCGTGTCCACCACCCGTCGCGGCTCCTACGCCGCGTTCGCGATCATCCCGATCATGGAGGAGAACCCGGAAGGTCGCAACACGGAGTTCGCGTTCGACCTGCTGCAGCCCAATCCATTGACCCCCGGCCAGGCGAAGCGACTCGGGCAGACCGTGGAGTCCTTCGACCGCATCCTGCCCACCATCGTGCCCGGCCTGCACGTCCTGCTGAAGACCGGCACCGCGCCTTCCGGCAAGGACGGCGAGGACCGGGTCACCGCGGAGCTGTTCTCCCGCCGCGGCGACGTCACGGTGCCCTTCCGCTGCGAGAGCGAGGGCATCATACGCATCACCGCGCTGCTCGGCTATCTCAAGCACGCGTACAACGACGAGAACGCACTGGTCGCCGTGGACGAGTTCGACTCCGGCGTGTTCGAGCTGCTGCTCGGCGACATGCTGGGCCAGCTGGCGGACGGGTGCGCGGGGCAACTGGTGTTCACCGCCCATAACCTGCGGGCATTGGAGGTGCTGCCGAACAGCTGCATCCGCACGACGGTGACCGATCCCAAGAATCGGTTCGCGACCATCCCGCGCAAGTCCTCCACGAACAACCAGCGCAAACGGTACCTGACGGCCAGCGAACTCGGATGGAGCGGTCCCGACATCTACGATTCGCCCATCCCGCGCATGTTCGGCAACAGCCTCTACGCCGCCGGCCACCCCGACGAGGACGACGATATCGACGACGATCTGGCCGCGCTCAACGCCGCCGGAACGGAGGCGGACCGTGGCTAAACGCAAGATCGTCCTGCTGGTCGTGGAGGGCGCAAGCGACGCCAGCCTGCTCGTGCCGGCGTTCTCGGCGTTGATCGAGAACCGCCTGTTCCAAGGTCAGGAATTCCATTGCGACGTGCTGACCGCGCCGAATCACCGTGAGGAATTCCACCGGCGCAACGGGTTCTATCCCGCGGACAAACCCTCACAAACGGTGCGCGAACTCGTCGAGTATTATCTCAAGGACCATGATCGCACATGGGGCCAGCTCGGCCATGTCATCCAGATCTGCGACCTCGACGGGGCGTTCACCCCCGACGACCAAGTGCGGGAGGACCCGTCAGCGGAAGGAACCCTGTATTCGACGACCGACATCATCACCACGAACCGCGACGCTCTGATCGCAGACCGGACGACCAAGCGAAACGGCGTGGACTCCCTGCTCAAACTCGACGGATTCAGGAAGAAGCAGGGCTGTCGCACCGTCTTGATTCCATACCGTCTGTTCTATGTCAGCCGCAACCTCGAACACGCGTTCCGCGGCAGGACCGACAACCTGGACGCGCAGCACAAGCAGAGCGGCGCCATCAAACTGGCCGACCGCTTCACGCAGAACCCGAACCTGTTCTCGACGACCCTTCAATCCCTGCGACGCATACATGGCAACCCGGCCACTTGGGAGGAATCCTGGCAATACGCCATGCAGGACTTCCACTCGCTCGAACGTGGCAGCAACCTCGCATTCGTGGAACCATACCTAGCAGGCGAACTACAATAGGTCATCAGCCGCCAGAAAGAGCTTTAGGAACGCATTCGGCGGCCCTAAAACTCTCTGGTTTGCGGATATGAATCGTGATTGCGGACCTATGTCTGGCCGTCATCGCACAGCATGGAATTTGTCCATGATATGCGATGACGCACTCGTTCTAGCTGCGGCCGATACGGGTGATGGCATAAACGACGAAGGCTCCAATGATGGCAATGGACGCAAGGATGGCGAGCTTGGTTTCGCGGCGTTCCTTGGCTGCCATGTCGGCCTGTCGGTTGGCCAGGGCTTCGGCTTCGGCGGCGACGCCGCTGGCGGCGATGGCAGCGATATGCGCGCTCATCTGGTCTTCGAGCGCGGAATCCTCGCTCGTGCCGTCGAAGATTTCTTCGTCTTCGTTATGGCTGTCGTTCATGGTTCTGCTCCGTTCCTGATTGTTGGATTGTTTGCTTTCCCGATTGTTGGCTTGCTTGATTGCTTGCATGTCCGATTGACTGCATGCAGTCAAGTTTGATTGTTTGATTGCCTGCATGCGGGCTTGTCTGCTTGTCAGCTTTCGTTTTGCCCGGCGAGGATGGACATGCGTGCGGCGATGAGCGCGTGGCGCGCGATCGCCAGGTAGAGCTGGTGGCCCTCGCCGTCGCCCCAGAACCGGTCGAACTGTTCGGTCGGCATCATGCTGGCGGGGTCGAACCCGTTCCACACGCCGCCGCAGAACACCTTCGCCGCCGCGTTCACCTCCTCGTCGGACGGCACGCCCGGATGCCCCTCCGCGGCGTCCGCGGCCGCGCGCATCTGCGCGCCGAACACGCGGGCCTGCAACGGCGAGAGCGTGTACGCCAGTCCCGCCGTGGAGCCCGCGGGGAATCCCGTGTTCACGCCGAGGGTGATGACGTGAGACTCCTCTCCGATGCTGATCCGGTCGCCGAGCACGGAGACCTCCATCGAATAATCCATAGTGTCTCCTTTCCGCAGACGCGCCGGCTTGCCGGATCGCGTCCGCATGTTTGACTGCCTGAATGTTTGGTTGTTGGCTTGTTTGCTTGCTGGATTGTCTGACGGGTTACGGCTCATCGTCGCCGTCGAGCCGGTCGAGCTCGCGTTCGATGGCGTCGCGCAGGAGCTGCTGCATGGGCAGTCCGTGCGCGGCGGCCGCGGTCTTGAGCCGGGTCTTGAGCGACACGGGTATGCGCAATGAGAGCATGACCAGCGGTTCGCCCGTGGCCTTGGAGGTCTTGTTCTGCTGACGCAGCACGTCGTCGAACGGCACCGGCCGTGCCAGTGGCTGGTAGTTGCCCTGCATGGTCTCACTCCTGCTTTCCGGCGATCTGCTGGAGTTCGGTGACGAGGTCCCGGTATTCGCCCAGCTGGTGCGGGTTGGTGCCGAGCGACCGCTTGTAGGACTGAGCCTTCGGCACGATCGTGTCGAACCGGGGAGTGTCCATGGCGTTGAGCGCGTCCATGGTGTCGCGGAACGCCTTCGTGTTGCGTTCGGCCTTGACCAGCAGCAGCGCGGCTGGCGTGCTCATCCTGGCCATGTCCAGGGTGCTCCATGCCTGCTGGAGGTCCATGGGCGAGTCCGACGCCGGCACGATCACGAAATCGGCGGCCTTGATGGCCATGTCCAGGGTCGGCCCCTGCGGCGGAGCGTCGATGATCGCCCATTCGTCCGGGTCCGCTCCCGAGGCGAGCTGACGGAGCGTGGCCTGGTTGGCCGGAAGCACGTCGAACGTCAGCGGGTCCGCGGTCTGTTCAGCGGCGGCGGCCCACAGGCTCGCGCTGGACTGCGGGTCCGCGTCGTACACGACGGCACTGCCGCCCCTGGAAACGATGACCGAGGCGATGTAGATGCTGGACGTGGTCTTCGCGACCCCGCCCTTGGCGTTGGCTATGGCGATGCGCATTCGTTCTTCTCCTTTGCGACTGCCAGCGATCACGCGAACCTGATCAGTCGGCCGCCTGATTGTCTGCTTGTCTGATTGCTTGGATTCCTGCTTGTTTGAACGTTTGATTGCCTGACGGCTCATGCGGGGCGGGGCGATCGGCCGTCCTACCCCGTGCGCGCAGGCGTCGTTGCTGGCGTTCGGCGCTGGCCTCGTCGGTGGCTTCGTCGAACACGTTCCGGTGGGCGCGTATCCAGTCCGTGAGCAGCCGCCAGCGTTGCGGCCACGGCAGGCCGCGGTCCCGGCAGGGGACGCCGTCGGCTTCGGCCATGCGCGCGATCCTGCGCCGGTCGGTGCACACCTTGCCGCCGTACACGCCCCATTCGAGTCCGCCGCTGGCCGCGTAGGCCAGGCATTCGGCGCGTACCGGGCATCGTTCGCACACGGCCTTGGCGACCGAGTGGAACGCCTTCGCGTCGCCGGGACGGTGCTCGAACTCCAGCGACCACAGGTAGTCGGACCATGGTTGCGGGAAGTCGCGGCATTCGCCGGCCTTCTTCCACGCCTCAAGACGCTGCCCGTCCCCGCTCATGGCCGCACCGCCTCCTCCGGCACAACGGCTTTCGCCTTGCGGTGCCCGGCGACGTCGTGGGTGGCGTGGTTGCGTTTGTCGTACGCGCATACCGGGCACGCCTCCTGCGAGATGGCGCCTTCGATGTGTTCCTGGCACAGCGAGGTGCGCAGCAGCGCCGCCCCGTAGATCGGCACGCGGCTTGCGGACGACGAGCTGACCGGTATCGCCCGGTTGGGGTCCTTGACGACCGGCAGCGGGGCGTCTGGCGCCCGCTTGCCCGTCGGATCGGGATGGGTGAGCATTTCCAGTCGCAGCTGCACGTAGTTCGCGGCGAACCTGGCGCCGCTGGTGAGCCGAGGAAGCCAGTAGCGGTTGCGGTACGCCCAGTCCATCGTCGAGACGATCTCGCCGTACGGACGATCGATCAGCAGCGAGTGGACGGCTTTGCGGTCGGCCATGGTCGCCGGAACGTCGAACCTCTGGTCCACGGCGAGCATGCGCCGGCGGATGCCGTCGAGCACGCGCACCTCCTGGCCCGCGCGTTCCGCGACCGGCTCGGGCAGCTTGCCGGGTTCGGGCACCCATAGCGGGTTCCTGCAGCCCCTGGGAGGCAGGGCCTTGCCCCAATCGGTCGCCGGAACGGGTTCGGTCTTCGTGGAGGCTTGTTCGGCGTTGAGGGGAGCATCCCCGAAGGGGATGAGGGGAGAATTGTTTATCACTTGTCTATTGGGTGACTTTCTGTCCAAGATTCCGGGACAATTTGTCCTCGGCTCCACGCCCTTCGGTTCGGGTGACAATCCGTCGGGTGACAAATTGTCCTTGTCTGGATTCGATTTGCCGTCGCCTTCCGCCAGCGCGTCCAGGTTCCTGGGCTTCTCCTCGATGTTCTCGGCGGCGTGGTCGCCGTCCATGACGACGTCCCACACGCGCGAGCGGTGTCCCTTGGCGATCGGCTTGCGCGTGCGCGGGTTGCGCGCCGACATCTCCTGGTCGCCGGGCCTGATGTAGCCCTTGCGCTCCAGCTCCTGCAACGAACGGATCACGGTGCGCTCACAGCACCCGCAGTTGAACGCGATGGTCTCCACGCTCGGCCACGCGGCGGCGCCATCGTCGTAGTAGGCGCGGCGGGCCAGATACACCAGCACGAACTTGGTGATGCCCTTGACGTCGTCGCGCTCCCATGCCCAGTTCTCGGCTCTGCTGCTCATCGTTCGACCTTCCCACCGTCATGCTCCGGGTCCGCTTCGCGGCGTTCGCGCAGCCTCGCGCCGATGTCGTCGCCCAGACGGGCGGCGCGGCACAACGCATACGAGAGAACGCCGCCGGACACGCACACGGCGGCAACGACCAGCCACCACATGGTTCGGCCGGTATCGGGGAAACGGTCCGCGGACGCGCGCCTCAGCGGCGCGAGCCCCGGGACGGGTGGGCGAGCATGGACAGCACATGCGCCTTCGCGATGCGCAGATCGACTTTGCCGCCGGCCCGCGTCGTCCGCCGCGCGGCGTCGCGCTGGCGATTAGGCTCGAAGACGGATGCCGGGCGAATGCCGGCGGTATTGGTAGAATCGGTCATGGCGATGACCCTCCTTCGGGGAATCGGAACGACGGGCGTCTGATCTTGGCGGATATGCGCGCCCGCGGCTCCATGGTTGTTGCCGTTCAATCCCCGCGCCGGGTTCCAGCCGGTTCGGGGATTCTCGTTTCGGGTTTCCACCCGCCATCCGTGAGATAGGCGTCGATGCCGAGCACATACCCAGGGGACAGGTTTCGGTGAATGGCCAGCCAGATCAGGTCGGACTGCTGCCACGGTATCGAGCCGTTGACCTTTCCCGCGACCGAGGATTTGGACGTACCCATCTCCCTCGCGAGGTCTCGGCAGCTCAGACCCGCCGCCGTCATATAGCGACGCATCGGAGAATCCATTATTTTTGACGTCAGTCCATTCACAATAGACAATATAGCAAGAAACTTGCACAGCGGCAAATCATTGTTGTAGGATTATGTCCATCGATATTGGACAACTCCAATCTGAAAGGACTTGATATGGCAAAAATCGAACCATCGCCCGAATCCAATGGACTCGGCGACTACCTGCAGAGGGTATTCATCTGGAACGTCAACATGCAGCTGACCGGCCGCGGGATGACCCAGCAGTCACTTTGCGCGGCACTGGGGCTGAAGAGGGGCGCCGTGTCCGCGAAGATGACCGGCAAGACTTCCTGGACCATCCAGGACATCGCCGCAGTGGCGGAATTCCTCAACGTCTCCCCGCTCTCCCTGCTGGATGCGTCGATGTACGAGCAGATGATGCGCGGAATGAGCAGTAACGGAGGTGCATCTTTGGTGGCAGTGGCCACCGCCGGGTTTCCTGTGCGAGCAACTGAAGGCCAAGCTGGCGGCCTGAAACCGTTGGAAACAAAAGGCTCCGGGCCACGATACCTCGTGGAACCCGGAGCCGGTGAGTACCCCCAGAGAGAGTCGAACTCTCGTTGTCAGATTGAAAGTCTGGTGTCCTAACCGTTAGACGATGGGGGCAGACAACTCGTGTAACTATAATGAAGCACACGCCGTGATGCAAATCAACGGCAAATCGGCGTGTCGAATGGAGACAAACCTCAACCACCTATCAGTTACATGGTCGGCAAGACCACAGGAATCGTCCTCCGGGCAAGGATTACGTATCTCATAACGTATCCCATATCAGGTGTCGTTTCATTGCGACAGGGCCGCACATCGTCGACGACCTTCCGCACCGACAACGCCGAGCGCCCAGCTCCGGAAACCCTATCGCCCCCACTACCACTCCAGCGCCCAATCCGGAGACACCCCATTTCAAGGAGAGCCTCCGCAAAGAACAACGAATAGGAGACGAACGAACTTCCGCCGACCGATGTCATCGACCGGCCACCAAACCCCCGCCAGCGGCCCCAATCACCAATAGGCCACAGCTATCAACCCACAGTTATCAGTCAACCACCTGATACGTGAAATCGTGAATCACTCGGCCTGCAGCGAGCCCCTTCTTCTCGAAATTGGTAAGCACGCGACCGCCAAAACGCTCCGACTCCATGAAATCGGCATGCGGCATCCCCGCGGCAAGATCGGCATTGCCTTTGCCCACATGCTCCAGCGGCAGACTGACCGTCAGAGCACCGAGATTCTTCCAGCCTTCAAGCCCGTCCATCACCTCATGCACATGCAACGCATAATCCTCGATATCAGTGGCAATGCGCCATACCCCGCCATCGGCGAGCGCGCGATGCAGATCGGCCGCAAGACCCGGTTGCACGATACGACGCTTGTGATGCTTCTTCTTCGGCCACGGATCAGGGAAGAAGGTCCACACCTCCGCCGCGACACCGGCATCGGCCACCTTGAACAGCTCCGGCGCATTCACCTGCGCCACACGCAGATTCGTCAGCCCATGCTTCCCGGCAAGCAACATGGTGTGGGCCACACCCGGGTCATACACCTCAAGGGCGAGGAAATTCATATCCGGACGCGCGGCCGCAGCCGCCACCACATTCTCGCCCTGACCCGTACCAATCTCCACAATCAGAGGATTGCCATTGCCCCAGTTCATCTCGACGAACGGACGGTCGAACCTGACACCCTCACGCACATCCAACAATCCATTACCCGCCGCGATATCCAACAGATACGTATCGGCGTACCGTTCCCACGCGCGCTGCAGCCGGTCATCCAGACGTCCGGATCGGCGAACGAACGACAGCACCTTGTGCAGCGGATGCTTCATCTCCGGGACGGCATTCGCAGCCTCGTCAACGATCTCCACAGTCCCGGCGCCCGCCACCTCGGCGGAATGCGTCGCGAAGTCGTCGGATTCAACGGCGACATTGGATGCAAGGTCAGTCATACTGTAATGAACACCTCTCATAGCTCAGGCCGCTCGGGGACGTCTGGACACAACGGCCGAAACGGTCGAATCAACGAACTCATACTGCAGCCCACCATAGCAAGTCTCCGCCCCGGAGATTGCAATGCGATATCAGTCCACAATGCTATACACCACGGCAAAAACGTTGAAATTACAGGGAACACGCCGAGATTTGCGCGATTGCTGGATTTCAGTAATATATACATCTGTTGCTTCACGCAAGTGAGACACGAGGCCCCGTAGCTCAGTTGGTTAGAGCGCCGCCCTGTCACGGCGGAGGTCACCGGTTCAAGTCCGGCCGGGGTCGCTCGAATGGTTGATTGTCTTCTGACTATCATCTGTTCAATGGCTCTGTAGCTCAGTTGGTAGAGCGAGCGACTGAAAATCGCTAGGTCAACGGATCGACGCCGTTCGGAGCCACCGCGCGGAACCCCGCAAGCCTTGCAAACACAGGCTTGCGGGGTTTCTTGATTCCGGAAATAAAGTCTGCATATACCCAGCACATTCACTAGCAAAACCATCGAGTAAGGGGTAAAGGGTCAAAACGTGGGTCGTATCCTCGCGTGTCGGTCGCGTGTCGGTGGTTAGTTTGGGCGTACCATCCATCCACCAAATCATATGGCTCTGTTAAACCAGCTTTGACATAAGAGGCAAATTGGTGGGTTGATTTCTCTAGGGAATCAACCCATTCAGGGGAATCAACCCCTTCAGAACTTTCGTTGATTAACCCATGTCAATTCTGGTTTAACAGAGCCAATCATACTCACAAGCAGTTCCAGGGAATAACGGCTCAACCACGAAAGTTCCTATAGCCCAGTTACGAGTCGCGTCCCCCCGAAATATGTACACTGACATCGGCTAACCGTACGTTTTTCGGGGTGAATGGGATGATTCCCCGAAAAACGTACGCTGGGGGATGCGTGTTCTTATACGCGTGTGTTGCTGACATGTCTGGAAGAACCAACCCCACGTATGTGGGGAACGAACCTTATCCGCTTGTGCCGCCGACATGTCATTGGTCGGCATGACTGTCGAATCTCAACGATTGACTGTCCCGACGGTTCGGTGTCGGATCTCGACGGTCGACTGTCGTATCTCGACGGTTCGGTGTCGGATCTCGTACGTGTGGTGTACGAAATCCGACAGCCAAGCGTCGTGCTCCGACAGCCATGCGTTGGAATCCGACAGCCATGGGATGAAATACACGATATGTACGAAATCCGACAGTCATACGTCTAGCGTCCCGGGTAGTCAATTCGTTAACGAATTGACTACCCCCTCAGCCCCGTTTCGCGAGCCAGCTCGTCCTGCAAGTATGGACGCCGCTCTCGCGCAGCCTGTTGACCCCTTGTCAGATGGAGACAACACCGCTCAGATAATTACGAGATGGATCACTAGTATCCTGCGTCAGAAATTCGTTTATTAATTCACTACCCCTCAGACCCGCTTCGAGGGCCAGTTCCCATAACAGGGGGAGCCAAAAAATGAGCCTTCGCCAGTTTGTGTGGTGGGGTGTTGAGCCTTGGCGTCGTGGCCGGGGCTTTTTCGTGTGCGGGTATGGAAGGGGCGTTCGCCTGTTAGGTTTGTTTCCGCCAAGAAATGGAACCGAAGAACAGGGGAACGCCTATGCCCACCATATCAGCCGGCGCGCTCAAGCGCATGCTGCATCTGCCCGCCAACGTCGTGATCGGCACGCCCCGCGTCGAACGGGATCACGCCGGCCGTGAGATCGTCGTCGTCCCGGTCCGCCCGTATGCGAGTGTCATGGGCCGGTGCGCTGAATGCGGCGGGCATGGCCGGCCGTATGACCGTCTGCCCACGCGACGATGGCGGCATCTCGACATCGGCTGCGCGAGGCTTTTCCTGGAGTACGCGCCTCGGCGCGTGACCTGCGCCGGGCATGGCGTGACGGTCGCGATGGTGCCGTGGGCGAGACGCAAGAGCGCGTACACGTATGACTTCGAGCAGCAGGTCGCGTGGCTGAGCGTGCACGCGCCCAGAAGCGCCGTGTCGGCCCTGACTCGCGTCGACTGGAAGAGCGTGGGCCCCGTGTGCAAGAGGGTCGCCGACGACCTGCGGGTCGAACAGGGCGCTGGCCTG
>NZ_MWWW01000050.1 GCF_002259745.1 Bifidobacterium myosotis
CTGTTGGGNNCCCNGNNCGCCACCCCACGGTGTTCTNTCTGTGGTGCGGTTCGATGCCCACATGGAGTAGGCCTGTTCCCTTCGGGGCGGGTTGGAAACGTGTGGCGCGTGGTGGTTTGAGAACTGGAGAGTGGACGCGAGCAGACGCCATCCGTTTGGCGGGTGGTGTTTGCTGTCGATTTCGATTCGAACTTCAATTATTTTTTTTGGTTGTGTTCGTTTCGATCGTTTTGTGATCATTTTGATGTGTTGATTTGTTGTCTGGGAGTCCAGTGCAGTGTTTTCGGGCTTCACACGGCATTGTGTGTTGTGTGTTGTCTTGAAGGGCGTATGGTGGATGCCTTGGCAGGCAGGACCGATGAAGGACGCGACGGGCCGCGATAGGCCTCGGGGAGCCGCCGAGTGGGCTTTGATCCGAGGGTTTCCGAATGGGGCAACCCACCGGCAGTAATGGGCCGGTACCGTGCTTCGGCGCGGGGGGTACGCAGGGAAGTGAAACATCTCAGTACCTGCAGGAGAGGATACTCCGTGAGTAGTGGCGAGCGAAAGCGGATCAGGCTAAACCTCATGCGTGTGATACCCGTCGGGGGTTGCGTGTGGGGTGTTGTTGGGATCGTGTGTGCCGGCTCCGACGGGCCGGCCGGTGGTGATAAATGGCGTGTGCGAGGGGAACCGGGTTGAATACCGGGCCGTAGAGGGTGAGGGCCCCGTACCCGTAGGCGCATGTCCCGCCGATCATGTCTCCCGAGTAGCGCGGGTCCCGTGGAACCCCGTGTGAATCCGCCCCGACCGTGGGGCAGGCCTAAGTATTCCTGTCTGACCGATAGTGAACTAGTACCGTGAGGGAAAGGTGAAAAGCACCCCGGGAGGGGAGTGAAACAGTCCCTGAAACCGTGCGCCTACAAACCGTCGGAGCCTCCTTGGTGGGGTGACGGCGTGCCTATCGAAAAATGAGTCTGCGAGTCAGTGGTGCGTGGCGAGTATAAGCCGTGTGGCGTATGCGTAGCGAAGGCGAGTCTTAAAAGGCGTTTGAGCCGCGTGTCCTGGACCCGAAGCGGGATGATCTAGCCCTGAGCAGGTTGAAGCGCGGGTAAGACCGTGTGGAGGACCGGACCCACCTGGGTTGAAAACCGGGGGGATGACTTGGGGCTGGGTTGATAGGCTCATCAAATTCCGTGATAGCTGGTTCTCTCCGAAATG
>NZ_MWWW01000051.1 GCF_002259745.1 Bifidobacterium myosotis
GCCTGAGTTTCTGCTTATCCAAGACATAAAGAAAACCCCTGCAACCTGAATGGTGCAGGGGATTTCTGAGGCTTCTGCTGTTTTCGTGGGTTAGGGGTTGGGTTTCGGTAGTCGGATGTCGAGGCCGCCGCATCGGAGCATGACCAGGGCGATGAGGTTGTTCACGTGGTGGAAGCCGTAGGCCATGCGGATGGTGACCTTGATCCGGTTGTTGAACGCCTCGAGCCTGGCGTTGGAGTAGCCGAGCTCGATCGTCCTGAGGATGTCGGGCCGCCGTCTGCGGATTTTTTGGGAGAGTTCGACGATCTCGGGGATGCGGCTGTGGGACGCCCAGAACACCCAGTGCCTGAGCTCCGCCGTGGCCTGTCCGAGCGGGTGCTTGAGCAGGTTCCTCAGCAGTTCCTTGAGCCGCCATGCGCGGTAGAGCTGGCCCTTGGGGTCCGTGTTCCCCAATGCGGCGAGGGATTCGTCCTGCCGGTCGGTCAATCGGTCCGGGTTCTTCAACACGGCGTATTTGACGCCGCGCATGCGCTTCGCCCCCTCCTCGTCGCCGTCGCGTCTCGCGTCGTTCCAGAGGCGTTTGCGGACCCCGTCGAGCGCGTCGGTCATCCAGCTGACGATATGGAACCCGTCGAGCACGCGCTCCGCCTGAGGGCACCATTCATGCACGCACGAGTCGATCCACCGGGCGCCGTCCCCGGTGACCACGCGGATGGAGGCGCGCTGTTCGGGGGTCAGCTGTCGGAAGAACAGGTCGAACACGTCCCTGCCGTACCCGTCGTGCGCCCAGATCACCCGGCGCCGTTCGTGGTCGACGACGACGGTGATGTACGTGTGTCCCTTCCTGTAGCTGGTCTCGTCCACGCCGATCGCGGTCAGCCCGTCGAACGGCGAGGGCATCGCGGCCTCCAGCCGGCCGGCGACCCTGCGGGCGATGTCGCCGGCGGTCCTCCACGCCACGCGCAGGAACCCGCTCACGGTCCTCTGGTTGGCGACCGTCATCAGCCACGCGCACTCCGCCTCGAAGTCCCGGGTGAACCTCGAACCGGGCTCGGCCCACGGCACGGCGGCGACGACCACGCCGCACCCGGGGCAGTCCACGCGCGGCATCATGGAGACCAGCTCGACCCGCCAGCAGCCGAAATCCTGGTGACGCCAACGACGCACGCCGCCGCCACGGTCATAGCCACGACGCTTCCGCCCGCACCTCGAGCACCTGAGCATGCCCGCGCGCGGGCGCACCCGCACCTCGAGCACGGGCTCGGGACGCATGGGACCATCGACGATGCGAACATCCTCGACGACCATGCCTTTGACGTTGAGAAGACGTTTGAATAAGCTGTTCATCAGGCGCTTTGCGGTTGTGTGTTTATCTTGGTCGAAAACATCCTACCCGGAAAGCGCTCTTCTCTTACTCCCCCAACACCTCAACCACGAACCACCACCCACGAAAACAGCAATAGCGCCGGATTTCTTGTTTTGTGCTCGCAAATGCAGTTTGAGACCAGTAGCGCACGGCTTACTCATATCCATAAGCCAGTTTGGCTGCCGGACGCCAGCTCGCCGGATGCCAGTTGACCGCCGGAGGGGTGGGGAGTGTGCATCCCGACACACTCAAGGCCGTTCGGCCAAGCCTACGGTCGGGATGCACACT
>NZ_MWWW01000052.1 GCF_002259745.1 Bifidobacterium myosotis
CTTTCAGTCCTGCAATGGAAAGGAGAACGGACGGAAACGACCGCGGGAAACCGAAAGACGCCCGCACGACCACGCGACAGGCGCCCCTGCCGAATTCCATGCCCCTCCCCGTGTCCCTAGAAGAAAGGTTCCAGAACATGACTGGAAACACTAAGGTTTGGCGCGCCCCGCTCGCCGGCCTCGCCTCCGTCGCGATGATCGCGACCATGGGCGTCGCCGCCAGCACGGCCAACGCCGCGCCGCTGCAGACGCCTGACGTGCAGGTTACCCTGGACGCCAACGGCGGCAAGTTCGTCGGCTCCCCGTCCGATCCGAGCGTGGCCCAGTTCGTCGACACGGCGAAGACCAAGCTGCAGCTGACCGACAGCAAGCAGACCGACGCTCAGGGCGTGAACTACGCCGACGGCGTGTTCGAGCACCTGTATGACTGGTACGGTCTGGATAGCTTCGTTCAGGACAGCGGCTACGTGTTCACCGGCTGGTACACCAGCCCTGATGCCGGTGGCTCCGCCGTTGATCCGTCCTCTGCGCTGCAGGATGGCACCACGCTGTACGCCCACTGGGCGGTTGACTACACGGACGAGTCCGAGGAAGGCGTGACCTTCAACCTGCTGTATGGCCAGGAGGGCCACACCACCAAGGTTGTGAAGGAGATCGATCCGGATGGCGCCGCCAAGGTCGTGAACACCTCCTACGACGGCAACACCGTGTATGTTCGTCTGGCCGACGGCGATCAGGTCGCCGACTGGCAGGTCCCGTCCGAAGATGTGCCTGGCGACGGTTTCGTGTTCGGCGGCTTCGACGGCGTTTCCTCCGCGAAGCGCGGCACCAAGCTCGGCGTCAAGGCCGACAAGGGTGTTATCGTCAACTTCCCGGCAACCTCCAGGTACCAGTACTACAAGGACGGCGAGAACATCTCCGGCGGCAAGTTCGATGTCCTGCGCGGCGCTTCCCTGACCCCGTATCAGGCCGTCACGGGCGCTGGCACCTCCTCCGTGCAGCTCGCCGCCGGCTGGCAGTACTACGTGGGCAACGATCGCACCCACCCGACCGCCATCGAGGGCAGCACCCTGAACATCCCCGCGGGGTTGAGCGAGATCTGGCTGCTGGCCTACAACTTCCAGCCGGCCACGCAGTACAACGTGAGCGTGTCTGACGCGTACAACAAGAAGTCCTACTTCACGCCGTCCACGTCCACGTTCGAGGAGGCCTATGGCAAGACCCTCGAGGACGTCACCCGCGTGAACACCAAGGCCTTCGAAGGCTGGTACGATCCGGAAGCGACCGTCACCTACTATGACGCCGCCGGCAACCAGCACACCATCAAGAACAGCGAGTTCTTCAACTCCTACAACCTGACCGCATCCAACGTCACCGGCGCTTGGGACAACGCCGACCCCGTCAAGTTCGACTTCTCCGTGGCCTACGGCCAGGGACAGGTCAACGTGTGGGCCCTGTTCGACGCCGCCGCACGCTACCGCGCGTTCACGGTGAAGCCGCTGTACGACCAGGCCAAGTCCGTGACCGTCAAGCTGTACGAGGACAAGACCATCGGCGAGCAGCTCAAGGCCGCCGAATCCCAGTGGGAGCGTTCCGGCTACTCCATCGAGGGTTACTACACCCGCATCCAGAACGGCAAGGCGCTGGCCGGTTTCAAGGTGGACCTCGACTCCAAGGTCGACGACACCCACCCGGAGGGCGACACCCTGTACGTGAACTACACCGCCGATTCCAAGTACGGCAAGTACGGCCTGCTGTACAACCTCAAGCGCGGCTACTCCTACGTCAAGAAGAGCCATCACGGCAAGGTCACCTCCGTCGATGTCGACAAGGACAACGACGGCAAGTGGGACGTCTACTCTCCG
>NZ_MWWW01000053.1 GCF_002259745.1 Bifidobacterium myosotis
GTCGTGGAGAGGGAGACAGCCCAGACCGTCGTCTAAGGTCCACAAGCGCGTGCTAAGTGGGAAAGGATGTGGAGTCGCATAGACAGCCAGGAGGTTGGCTCAGAAGCAGCCATCCTTGAAAGAGTGCGTAACAGCTCACTGGTCTAGTGGTTCCGCGCCGACAATGTAGCGGGGCTCAAGCACGCCACCGAAGACGCGGCAGTACTTTGGTACTGGGTAGGAGAGCGTCCCACGGGGGGCGAAGCGGCGGCGCAAGCCGGCCGTGGATTCCGTGGGAGTGAGAATGCAGACATGAGTAGCGAAAGCGGGGTGAGGATCCCCGCCGCTGGATGACCAAGGGTTCCAGGGCCACGTTCATCGTCCCTGGGTGAGTCGGGTCCTAAGGCGAGGCCGACAGGCGTAGTCGAATGGATGAACGGGTCGATATTCCCGTACCGGCTGGCGACCGATCAAACCGGAACCGTGAGCACTAACCTCCATTATTCTCGTGATGTTCCCTTCGGGGTTCGGATCGGGGTGGTGTTGGGACCGTAGCGGGAGTAGGTCAGCGCAGGAGTGACACGGAAGGGTGGCCGGCTCCGGAGGTGGTTTTCCGGGGCCAAGCACGCGGCCCGTCCCCCAGGCAAATCCGGGGGGCGTGAGGGTGAGGTGCGATGGGACGCGCGTTTAGCGTGGATCCGGTGATCCCGGCCGTCGAGAAAAGCTTCGGCGTGAGGGCGTCAGTCCGCCCGTACCCCAAACCGACACTGGTGGTCAGGTAGAGAATACCAAGGCGATCGAGCGAATCCTGGTCAAGGAACTCGGCAAATCACTCCCGTTCCTTCGGTTTAAGGGAGACCCCCGATGGTGAACCAACTCGCTTGGGGAGCTTTTGGGGGTGGCACAGACCAGGGGGTAGCGACTGTTTACCAAAAACACAGGTGCATGCGAAGACGCAAGTCGCTGTATATGCACTGACGCCTGCCCGGTGCCGGAAGGTTAAGAGGATCCGTCATCCCTTCGGGGGGAAGCGGTGAATTCAAGCCCCGGTAAACGGCGGTGGTAACTATAACCATCCTAAGGTAGCGAAATTCCTTGTCGGGTAAGTTCCGACCTGCACGAATGGCGTAACGACTTCCCCACTGTCTCGACCAGGAGCTCGGCGAAATTGCAGTACGAGTAAAGATGCTCGTTAAGCGCAGAAGGACGAAAAGACCCCGGGACCTTTACTATACCTTGGTATTGGCATTCGGTGTGGATTGTGTAGCATAGGCGGGAGACGTCGAGGCGTGGCCGCCAGACCGCGCGGAGTCGCAAGGTGAAATACCGCTCTGTTCGCATTGGATGTCTAACCACGACCAGTCATCCTGGTCTGGGACAGTG
>NZ_MWWW01000054.1 GCF_002259745.1 Bifidobacterium myosotis
GGGGTCAGGGAAGCGCCGCGCAGGACATCGAACTTGCCGCCGGAGATGTTCTCGCCGTCCTTGTAGTACTGGTACCTGGAGGTTGCCGGGAAGTTGACGATAACACCCTTGTCGGCCTTGACGCCGAGCTTGGTGCCGCGCTTCGCGGAGGAAACGCCGTCGAAGCCGCCGAACACGAAACCGTCGCCAGGCACATCTTCGGACGGGACCTGCCAGTCGGCGACCTGATCGCCGTCGGCCAGACGCACATACACGGTGTTGCCGTCGTAGGAGGTGTTCACGACCTTGGCGGCGCCATCCGGATCGATCTCCTTCACAACCTTGGTGGTGTGGCCCTCCTGGCCATACAGCAGGTTGAAGGTCACGCCTTCCTCGGACTCGTCCGTGTAGTCAACCGCCCAGTGGGCGTACAGCGTGGTGCCATCCTGCAGCGCAGAGGACGGATCAACGGCGGAGCCACCGGCATCAGGGCTGGTGTACCAGCCGGTGAACACGTAGCCGCTGTCCTGAACGAAGCTATCCAGACCGTACCAGTCGTACAGGTGTTCGAACACGCCGTCGGCGTAGTTCACGCCCTGAGCGTCGGTCTGCTTGCTGTCGGTCAGCTGCAGCTTGGTCTTCGCCGTATCGACGAACTGGGCCACGCTCGGATCGGACGGGGAGCCGACGAACTTGCCGCCGTTGGCGTCTAGGGTAACCTGCACGTCAGGCGTCTGCAACGGCGCGGCGTTGGCCGTGCTGGCGGCGACGCCCATGGTCGCGATCATCGCGACGGAGGCGAGGCCGGCGAGCGGGGCGCGCCAAACCTTAGTGTTTCCAGTCATGTTCTGGAACCTTTCTTCTAGGGACATCGGGTTTTTCTTATATGGGGACTTTCCCCATCCCGACTGACATTATTTCTGAGGCTTGTGCTGTTTTCGTGGGTTAGGTTGTGGGCTTTGGTAGTCGGATGTCGAGGCCGCCGCATCGGAGCATGATCAGGGCGATGAGGTTGTCCACGTGGTGGAAGCCGTAGGCCATGCGGATGGTGACCTTGATCCTGTTGTTGAACGCCTCGAGTCTGGCGTTGGAGTAGCCCAGCTCGATCGTGCGCAGGATGTCGGGCCGCCGTCTGCGGATCTTTTGGGAGAGTTCGACGATCTCGGGGATGCGGCTGTGGGACGCCCAGAACACCCAGTGTTTGAGTTCCGCGGTGGCCTGTCCGAGCGGGTGCTTGAGCAGGTTCCTCAGCAGTTCCTTGAGCTGCCATGCGCGGTAGAGCTGGCCCTTGGGATCCGTGTTCCTCAATGCGGCGAGGGATTCGTCCTGCCG
>NZ_MWWW01000055.1 GCF_002259745.1 Bifidobacterium myosotis
CCACGGCAATACCGGTTTCTTCCCGGAATTCGCGTATGGCCGTTTGTACTGGAGATTCTCCGGCCTCTCCCATGCCTCGGGGAAATTCGAGCCTTCGCCAGTTTGTGTGGTGGGGTGTTGGGCCTCGGCGTCTTCGCCGGGGCTTTTTCGTGTGTGGGTGTGAGAGGGGCGTTCTCCTGTATGGTTTGTTTCCGCCAAGAAAGTAGAACCGGAACAAGGGAACGCCTGTGCCAACCATATCAGCCGGCGCGCTCAAGCGCATGCTCAGCCTGCCCTCCAACATCGTGGTCCGCAAGCCCCGCATCGGGGAGGATACACATGGCGGCACCGTGGTAACGGTGCCGGTGCGCCCGTACGCGAACGACATGGACCGGTGCGCGAAGTGCGGCAGGCACGGCCGTCCGTACGACTGGCTGGGCACGCGACGCTGGCGTCACCTCGACCTCGGGTGCGCCAGGCTCCTGCTGGAGTACGCGCCGCCGCGCGTCGCGTGCCGCGAGCACGGGGTGACGGTCGCGATGGTGCCGTGGGCGCGCAGGAAGAGCGCGTACACACGCGACTTCGAGCAGCAGGTCGCCTGGTTGAGCGTGCACGCGCCCAGAAGCGCCGTGTCGGCGCTGATGCGCATCGACTGGAAGAGCGTGGGCCCCGTGTGCAAGAGGGTCGCCGACGACCTGCGGGCCGAACAGGGCGGAGGCCTGTTCGACGGGCTGCGCTCCATCGGCGTGGACGAGACCAGCTACAGGAAGGGCCACAGGTACATGACCGTGGTCGTCGACCACGACCGCGGCAGGGTCGTATGGATGCACGAGGGTCACGGCGAGGGCGTCTTCCGCCTGTTCTTCGAGACGCTCACCGAGGCGCAGCGCGCGTCCATCCGGGTCGTCACCGGCGACGGGGCCAGGTGGATCGACTCGTGCGTCGGGGAGTTCTGCCCGCAGGCGGAGCGCATCCTCGACGGGTTCCACATCGTCAGCTGGGCCACCGACGCGCTCGACAAGGTACGCACCATGGTCTGGCGTGAAGCGCGGAGAACTGGCGAGGCCAGGAAA
>NZ_MWWW01000056.1 GCF_002259745.1 Bifidobacterium myosotis
ACTGGGTAGGAGAGCGTCCCACGGGGGGCGAAGCGGCGGCGCAAGCCGGCCGTGGATTCCGTGGGAGTGAGAATGCAGACATGAGTAGCGAAAGCGGGGTGAGGATCCCCGCCGCTGGATGACCAAGGGTTCCAGGGCCACGTTCATCGTCCCTGGGTGAGTCGGGTCCTAAGGCGAGGCCGACAGGCGTAGTCGAATGGATGAACGGGTCGATATTCCCGTACCGGCTGGCGACCGATCAAACCGAGGCGGCGAGTACTAACCTTCGTCCTTCCGTGAGGCGTCCTTCGGGGCGTGGATCGGGTGGGTGTCGGGAGCGTAGCCGTAGTAGGTCAGCGCAGGAGTGACACGGAAGGGTGGCCGGCTCCGGAGGTGGTTTTCCGGGGCCAAGCACGCGGCCCGTCCCCCAGGCAAATCCGGGGGGCGTGAGGGTGAGGTGCGATGGGACGCGCGTATGCGTGGATCCGGTGATCCCGGCCGTCGAGAAAAGCTTCGGCGTGAGGGCGTCAGTCCGCCCGTACCCCAAACCGACACTGGTGGTCAGGTAGAGAATACCAAGGCGATCGAGCGAATCCTGGTCAAGGAACTCGGCAAATCACTCCCGTTCCTTCGGTTTAAGGGAGACCCCCGATGGTGAACCAACCTGCTTGGGGAGCTGTTGGGGGTGGCACAGACCAGGGGGTAGCGACTGTTTACCAAAAACACAGGTGCATGCGAAGACGCAAGTCGCTGTATATGCACTGACGCCTGCCCGGTGCCGGAAGGTTAAGAGGATCCGTCATCCCTTCGGGGGGAAGCGGTGAATTCAAGCCCCGGTAAACGGCGGTGGTAACTATAACCATCCTAAGGTAGCGAAATTCCTTGTCGGGTAAGTTCCGACCTGCACGAATGGCGTAACGACTTCCCCACTGTCTCGACCAGGAGCTCGGCGAAATTGCAGTACGAGTAAAGATGCTCGTTAAGCGCAGAAGGACGAAAAGACCCCGGGACCTTTACTATACCTTGGTATTGGCATTCGGTGTGGATTGTGTAGCATAGGCGGGAGACTTCGAGGCGTGGCCGCCAGACCGCGCGGAGTCGCAAGGTGAAATACCGCTCTGTTCGCATTGGATGTCTAACCACGGCCAGTCATCCTGGTCTGGGACAGTGCCTGGCGGGTAGTTTAACTGGGGCGGTTGCCTCCCAAAGAGTAACGGAGGCGCCCAAAGGTTCCCTCAGCCCGGTTGGCAATCGGGTGTCGAGTGCAAGTGCACAAGGGAGCTTGACTGCGAGAGCGACGGCTCGAGCAGGGACGAAAGTCGGGACTAGTGATCCGGTGCCGGTGTACGGACGCGGCATCGCTCAACGGATAAAAGGTACCCCGGGGATAACAGGCTGATCATTCCCAAGAGTCAATATCGACGGGATGGTTTGGCACCTCGATGTCGGCTCGTCGCATCCTGGGGCTGGAGCAGGTCCCAAGGGTTCGGCTGTTCGCCGATTAAAGCGGCACGCGAGCTGGGTTCAGAACGTCGTGAGACAGTTTGGTCTCTATCCTCT
>NZ_MWWW01000057.1 GCF_002259745.1 Bifidobacterium myosotis
CCCAGCCCCAAGTCATCCCCCCGGTTTTCAACCCCGGTGGGTCCGGTCCTCCACACGGTCTTACCCGCGCTTCAACCTGCTCAGGGCTAGATCATCCCGCTTCGGGTCCAGGACACGCGGCTCAAACGCCTTTTAAGACTCGCCTTCGCTACGCATACGCCACACGGCTTATACTCGCCACGCACCACTGACTCGCAGACTCATTTTTCGATAGGCACGCCGTCACCCCCCCAAGGAGGCTCCGACGGTTCGTAGGCGCACGGTTTCAGGGACTGTTTCACTCCCCTCCCGGGGTGCTTTTCACCTTTCCCTCACGGTACTAGTTCACTATCGGTCAGACAGGAATACTTCGGCCTGCCCCACGGTCGGGGCGGATTCACACGGGGTTCCACGGGACCCGCGCTACTCGGGAGACATGATCGGCGGGACATGCGCCTACGGGTACGGGGCCCTCACCCTCTACGGCCCGGTATTCAACCCGGTTCCCCTCGCACACGCCTTTATCACCACCGGCCGGCCCGTCGGAGCCGGCACACACGATCCCAACAACACCCCACACGCAACCCCCGACGGGTATCACACGCATGAGGTTTAGCCTGATCCGCTTTCGCTCGCCACTACTCACGGAGTATCCTCTCCTGCAGGTACTGAGATGTTTCACTTCCCTGCGTACCCCCCGCGCCGAAGCACGGTACCGGCCCATTACTGCCGGTGGGTTGCCCCATTCGGAAACCCTCGGATCAAAGCCCACTCGGCGGCTCCCCGAGGCCTATCGCGGCCCGTCGCGTCCTTCATCGGTCCTGCCTGCCAAGGCATCCACCATACGCCCTTCAAGACAACACACAACACACGGTTATGCGAAGCCCGAAAACACTGCACTGGACTCCCAGACAACAAATCAACACATCAAAATGATCACAAAACGATCGAAACGAACACAACCAAAACAATAGTTAATGAGTTCGAATCGAAATCGACAGCAAACACCACCCGCCGAACGGATGGCGTCTGCTCGCGTCCACTCTCCAGTTCTCAAACCACCACGCACACCCATGACGCACGCCAAACCCCCAACCAAGGAGGACCGGCATGACGCAAGGGGCGCCGCACGGACCGCACCAGAACACACGTCCTGGGGTGGCGGTCCGGGAGCCCAAAAGCGCATCCGCACCACTCCGGACCCACCGCACGACCGGCAGGCCAAAGCCAACGACATCCTCCACACCAGCACACCCGAACAGGCACCGGGGACATCCCGGCCGTCGGGCACACACCATCCGGCGAACGCCGGACTGAAAATCTCCGTAGAAAGGAGGTGATCCAGCCGCACCTTCCGGTACGGCTACCTTGTTACGACTTAGTCCCAATCACGAGTCTCACCTTAGACGGCTCCCCCCTCCGAAAAGGTTAGGCCACCGGCTTCGGGTGCTACCCACTTTCATGACTTGACGGGCGGTGTGTACAAGGCCCGGGAACGCATTCACCGCGGCGTTGCTGATCCGCGATTACTAGCGACTCCGCCTTCACGGAGCCGGGTTGCAGGCTCCGATCCGAACTGAGACCGGTTTTCAGGGATCCGCTCCAACTCACATTGTCGCATCCCGTTGTACCGGCCATTGTAGCATGCGTGAAGCCCTGGACGTAAGGGGCATGATGATCTGACGTCATCCCCACCTTCCTCCGAGTTGACCCCGGCGGTCCCTTGTGAGTTCCCGGCCGAACCGCTGGCAACACAAGGCGAGGGGTGCGCTCGTTGCGGGACT
>NZ_MWWW01000058.1 GCF_002259745.1 Bifidobacterium myosotis
GCCCTTCAAGACAACACACAACACACAATGCCGTGTGAAGCCCGAAAACACTGCACTGGACTCCCAGACAACAAATCAACACATCAAAATGATCACAAAACGATCGAAACGAACACAACCAAAAAAAATAATTGAAGTTCGAATCGAAATCGACAGCAAACACCACCCGCCAAACGGATGGCGTCTGCTCGCGTCCACTCTCCAGTTCTCAAACCACCACGCACACCCACACGCACGCCCGACCCCCCACCAAGGGAAGCCGACGCGACGCGAGGGGCGCCACACGGACCGCACCAGGACCAAATCCTGGGGTGGCAGTCCGGGAGCCCAAAAGCGCATCCATACCACCCCACCCGCATCCCACGACGGACGACGGGAAAGCCAACGATCCCTCCACACCAGCACACCCGAACACACCGGACTATCCGGCCGCCGGGCTGACACCGGATGCCGAACGGCATCCTGAAAATTCTCCGTAGAAAGGAGGTGATCCAGCCGCACCTTCCGGTACGGCTACCTTGTTACGACTTAGTCCCAATCACGAGTCTCACCTTAGACGGCTCCCCCCTCCGAAAAGGTTAGGCCACCGGCTTCGGGTGCTACCCACTTTCATGACTTGACGGGCGGTGTGTACAAGGCCCGGGAACGCATTCACCGCGGCGTTGCTGATCCGCGATTACTAGCGACTCCGCCTTCACGGAGCCGGGTTGCAGGCTCCGATCCGAACTGAGACCGGTTTTCAGGGATCCGCTCCACCTCACAGTGTCGCATCCCGTTGTACCGGCCATTGTAGCATGCGTGAAGCCCTGGACGTAAGGGGCATGATGATCTGACGTCATCCCCACCTTCCTCCGAGTTGACCCCGGCGGTCCCTTGTGAGTTCCCGGCCGAACCGCTGGCAACACAAGGCGAGGGTTGCGCTCGTTGCGGGACTTAACCCAACATCTCACGACACGAGCTGACGACGACCATGCACCACCTGTGAACCCGCCCCGAAGGGAAACGACATCTCTGCCGTCGCCGGGAACATGTCAAGCCCAGGTAAGGTTCTTCGCGTTGCATCGAATTAATCCGCATGCTCCGCCGCTTGTGCGGGCCCCCGTCAATTTCTTTGAGTTTTAGCCTTGCGGCCGTACTCCCCAGGCGGGATGCTTAACGCGTTGGCTCCGACACGGAACACGTGGAACGTGCCCCACATCCAGCATCCACCGTTTACGGCGTGGACTACCAGGGTA
>NZ_MWWW01000006.1 GCF_002259745.1 Bifidobacterium myosotis
CAGCCGAAATCCTGGTGACGCCAACGACGCACGCCGCCGCCACGGTCATAGCCACGACGCTTCCGCCCGCACCTCGAGCACCTGAGCATGCCCGCGCGCGGGCGCACCCGCACCTCGAGCACGGGCTCGGGACGCATGGGACCATCGACGATGCGAACATCCTCGACGACCATGCCTTTGACGTTGAGAAGACGTTTGAATAAGCTGTTCATCAGGCGCTTTGCGGTTGTGTGTTTATCTTGGTCGAAAACATCCTACCCGGAAAGCGCTCTTCTCTTACTCCCCCAACACCTCAACCACGAACCACCACCCACGAAAACAGCAATAGCGCCCCAATTCTTCCTGAAAAACTCCTCCTCGAGCAGTTACTCTGAATGATCGTTCATTCACATTGATGACGTCTTGTCATCGACAATCTCCAGTATGGAACGAACAGCGCGGTTGTTCAATCGTGAGCGGTAACAGTTTGATAACAGGTTTATAACAAATCGATAACAGTGCGGCCGAACCGCGAGAATACGCCGTTTCAGGCATGGAAACAGGCCATAATAGACCGTGGTTGCGTAGTGGCAATGCCGCTCGTCAACCGAGCGACAGAGCCGCCGACTCAAGTAAAGGAAAGGTTATTATGAACACCGTTTTTCTCATCATCAAGCAGATTGATGGCGTCAAGCACCTGGCCGGCGTGGCCGCCACCATCGGCGACGCGGCCGACCTGCTGGCCAAGTGGGAGCCGGAGTGCCCGGACAACTTCAACTTCCTCGGTACCAAGCAGGAGTACGGCGTGACCCGTCACCTGTTCAACATCCCGTTCAACATGCAGTACCTCATCTACGAGGTGCCGATGAACTCCGAGGTACCCGCCGAGCTGTTCAAGAAGGAGTACGGCGGCATCTGATCCGCCCATTCGGCCGGGCCGCATCGCTGCTTTGCCGACCTCGCCCAATATCACTCGCCCAATATCAGCGGAAAAGCCTCCCCGCGTGGAATGCACGCCGGGAGGCTTTTCCGTCTGAATGTCGTCCGGAAACCGGCCACTGCACAGGGTCACTGCGCACGGTCACTGCACCCCCAACGCGGTGACCTGACTGTCGGCGATGGACCAGGAGCCGTCGAGCGAACCGGAGACCGAACGCACGATGCCGGCATCGTCCAACACGGCAAGACGGCGGTACAGACTGATCTGCCCCGAGGCCATGGACACCACGGTGGCATCGGGAAGACGCTGCACCTGCGCGGGCCCGGGCGCCACCTGCCTCCACGCCTCCTGATGCCTATCCTCATCGTTGGGGGCCGTCGCGTACACCAGATTGAGATCGTTATAGAAAGTGAGCATGCCGACGTTCCTCGCGACGCTCACGGTGATGGGTGTCCTGGACAGTCCGGTCACCTCGTCGTTCCCGTCGCGCGCCACGCCGATCATCAGCACACCGTTGCGCTCTTCCCCCGACACGGCCAGCGCCAGACGCTCGCCTTCCGGCGAGACGGCGAGCGCGGTGATGACGTCACCGGCCGCGAGCCAAGGCAACTGGATCTCGCTCTCCTTGCGGTTTCGGGATACGTAGAGCGCACGTCCGTTGTCGGCAACCGCCCATATCTCGCCGTCCAGCCCTGCGGCGACGGCGCTCATCGCATCGCCGTCGAACATCCGGCCGCAAGCGGAACCGTCCTTCTCCAGGCATTCCACGATGCCGTCCGCGCGCAATACCGCGCCTCCCGCGGAGTGGAACGCGAATCCCTTGGCGTCGTCGTAGCCCGGCACCTCGCCCACGCGCAGCGGACTTGAGCTGGCCAGAGAGACCACATGCCCGCCGGTCAGCGTGTAGACGCTCACGCTGGGCTGCTCGGTACTGAGCTTCACCTCCGCATCGGCATCGGAATAGTCCACGCCGTCGCCCGTGACCTTCAAGGCGTATTCGGTATTACCGTCACCCAATGTCAGACGGATGCGATGCACGAGGATGGCCCGGTCCTCGGCGGTGAGCGTACCGATGCCTTGGGTGAGCTGGACCGTGATCGTGCTGTCCTTGAGCGGCACCGAATCCACGGCGAGCGTGGTGCCGCCGGTGACGGACCCGCGCACCGCGCCGGACAGCCAATCGGGCACATCGTCCAGCACTTCCTTGACCGCCTGGGTGCGCCAATTGCGCCAGCTGAGCCAACGCACGTCCGGCACCAGCTGTCTGCCCGATGCGGCGACCTGGTAGACGGATACCTGACGGAACACCTGCTCGAAATCCGCGGAGGAGATCACCACACCGCCGTCAAGCGAGGAGATGCGCCATTGTCCCTTCGTCTTGATGAGCGTATAGGCAAGCTTGCGGGTCTTGGTACCATCCTCGGGACGGTACAGACCGTGCTCGTCGAGCGAGCCGACCACCTGCAGCTCCACCTCCACGATCAGCGAGCTCTCCGCGCCCTGCGGCGCGCCCATGGTGTTCGCGCGACGCCGGAAATCGGGCGTCCCTTCGTACACCACGGCCGCCGTGTCGCCGTCCCAATCCGAGGATGCGGACGGCGTGAGGAACTGACGGGCCACATGGTAGCCGTCCGACTGCACACCGGCCGGCATGGCGTCGTAGAACCCCTTGACGATGGTTTCGGGCTGGGCGTCGTCAGAGGGACCCTCCGGATTGGTGTATACGCGCCGCGTCTGCTGTTGCGCGGGGGCGAATGTCTGCACGGCGCCTTTGGTGGGCAGACCGAGCGGGCTGGAGCACGCCGACAACGCCAGACAGCAGGCCAGCGCCGTGCCCGCAGCGGCGATCGCACGCATGACGCTTCCGTTCCTCTTGCTCATAGCGGCCTTCCCATCATGCTGTCAACGGTGTCCCGGCGACTCTCCTGTGCTCCGGCGACATGGCTCTCCGCCACGCCGAACCCTCCGGTGATACGCAGGTCGTCCGGCTTTGCAGAGGCGAAGTCCACGGGCAGGTCAGCGTCCGCCACCTCACCCTGATCGGGGTCGCGCGGCAGCAGCACCAGAAACCATGTGCCCTCCCCCAGTTCGGAGCGCACACGGATGATGCCATGGTGCAGCAGCGCATCGGTCATCGAGATGGACAGACCCAAACCGGTGCCGCCGGTGACCCTCGAGCGGGAGGGATCGCCTCGCCAGAACCGGTCGAAGACATGGGAGATCTTGTCTTCGGCGATGCCGACACCATAGTCGCGTACGCTGATCGCCACGGCTTTGCGGTTGGCGGCGATGCGCACCTCCACCGGACGGTCCTCGGCGAAGTCGACGGCGTTGGCGAGCAGATTGCGCACGATGCGGATCACGCGGCGTGAATCGATGCGCGTAAGCACCTGAACGTTCGGCAGATACAGGTGGATCGGCACCTGTTTGGCCTGCGCGATGCCCGCCACCTGATCGGCGGCGGTGGACACCGGCTCGCGCAGGTCGGTCTCGACCAGGTCCAGTGCGGCGTATCCGGCGTCGTAGCGGGAGATCTCAAGCAAATCGGCGAGCATGTCCTGGAACCGGTTGATCTGCCCGGCCAGCAGTTCCACCGTGCGCTTGGCGGACGGGTCGAAGTCGTCCTTCTTCATCTCGAGTAGATCGGAGGCCATGCGCATGGTGGTCACCGGCGTGCGCAGCTCGTGGCTCACATCCGAGACGAAGCGTTTCTGGGAGGCGCTGGCCTCCTCAAGCTCGTCGATTTTCTGGTTGAGCGAATCGGCCATGGTGTTGAACGAATGCTGCAGCACGCCGATCTCGTCCTTGCGGTCCACCGCCACGCGCGTGTCCAGCTCGCCGGAGGCCAGGACCTCGGCGGCGGATGCCACGCGCTCTATCGGTCGTACGATGCCGCGGATCACCAGCCACATCACCACGCCCACCATGATGGACAGCAGCACGCAGATGGCCACCAGATTAAGCTGGATCTGGGTGAGCGACTGCTGTTGCAGCGTATACGAGTAGATGGCGAAGAACTCGAGGTTGCCTGCCACGCCGAATTCGAGCGTGGTTCCCAGGACCGCGCCTGGCGTGCCCCCTCCAGGCATGCCGGGGATGCCCGCCATCCCCGATTCAAGGGTCAGGTCCACCGGCTGATAGAACACATTCTCGTTCACATCGGAGGCCACCGCGGACCGCATGTCGTCGGAGATCAGCGGTTCGTAGCTCGGTTCGGTGGAGACGGGGATGATGGACCGCGGCGAGGAGGTGTCCCGGCTCCACAGATAGACCCCGACGAGGTTCGAGGCGCCGTCGGACTGCAACGTGGAGGCCAGATCATTGGCCAGCTGCTGAATCTGCACCGTGGCGGACACATCCGCCGCGTCAAGGCTGGTCTGCGCCTGCTGGATCATATTGGAGTAATCCGCCCGAGACTGCGAGGTGATCTGCGTGAGCAGCGAGACGCGCACGGAGACCATCGAGACCATCGACAGGACGATGGCGACGGCCAACGTCAGTATCACCGTCAGCGCCACCGTACGCGCCTGCAGCGAACGGCGCACCTCGGAGCGCCCGTGGCGCAACAGCCGTGTGAAGCTGAAGCTGCGACGCAGTTTCGGCACGTTCATCAGCCTTCGGGGGTGACGAACTTGTAGCCGATGCCGCGCACGGTCTGGATGATCTGCGGATTCTCCGGATCATCCTCCACCTTGGCCCGCAGACGCTGGACGTGCACGTTGACCAGGCGCGTATCGCCCGAATTCTCATATCCCCAGACGTTCTTGAGCAACGTGGAACGGCTGATGGCCTCGCCCGGCGCGGCCGCAAGCACGAACAGCAGCTCGAACTCCATCGGCGTCAGGCCCAGGTCCTTGCCGTCCTTGGTGGCGGTGTGCTCGAGCCGGTCGATGACGATCGGACCGCGTTCGAGATGGTTCTTCTGTGCGGCGGACGCTCCCGACGCCGAACCGGCCGTGCCCGCCTCGCCTGCTGGCCGTGCGATGCGGAAACGCGCGCGGATGCGGGCCAGCAGTTCTGCCACCTTGAAGGGCTTGGGCACGTAGTCGTCCGCACCGGCCTCGAGTCCGGCCACCACGTCGAGGGTGTCCGATTTCGCGGTGAGCATGATAATCGGCACATCGGAAACGGCGCGGATGCGTCGCGCAACCTCGGTGCCGTCCAGTCCCGGCAGCATGACGTCGAGCAGAATCAAATCGGGTTTGACGGTCGGGAACATCTCCACGGCCCGCATGCCATCCATGCAGGTCACGGTCCGGAACCCCTCGTTCTCCAGCACCAGACTCAGCATCTCACCGATGGCCTGATCGTCATCCACGATGAAGATGGTCGTCATTGCCCTCTCACGCTCCTCTAGTCATGCCATCATCTCCGATGGTTCTCCGTCATTCCGCCGACGGCCTCGCCACCGGCATCGTTACCGCTTCGTTACACTGTACTCCCCTCATCCCTCCCCGTGAAGGATGGGACGAATCTTGGCCAGCCGCTGGCTCACCTCGTGCTCGTAGCCCCGGTCGTTGGGGTGATAGTACTCCGTGCCGCGCAGCACCTCGGGCATGTACTCCTGCGGCGCCACCGCGCCGGGCCAGTCGTGCGCGTACTTGTAGCCCTCGTGGTTGCCCCACTCCTTCATGAGCTTGGTGGGGGCGTTACGCAGGTAGAGCGGTACCGCGCCGATCTTGCCGGCGTCCACGTCGGCGAGCGCCGCATTGATGGCGTTGTAGCTGGCGTTCGACTTGGGCGCGGTGGCCACGGCGATCGTCGCCTCGGCCAGAATGATGCGCGCCTCGGGCATGCCGATCATCGCCACGGCCTGCGCGGCGGCCACGGTGACCTGCAGAATCTGCGGGGCCGCAAGCCCGACCTCCTCGGCGGCGGCGATCATGATACGTCGGGCGATGAACCTCGGGTCCTCGCCGGCCTTGAGCATGCGGGCCAGATAGTGGATGGCTGCGTCCGGGTCGCTGCCGCGCATCGATTTGATGAACGCGGAGATCACGTCGTAGTGGTCGTCGCCGTCCTTGTCGTAGCGCACAGTGGCGGTGTCCATCACGTTGGCCACGACGTCCGGTGTGATGATGGGGCGGCGGGCGCCCTTCTTGCGCGCCTCGTCGCCGGTGACAGCCCCGGCGGCCGCCTCGAGGATGGTCAGGCTCTTGCGCGCGTCTCCCCCGGACATGCGCACGATGTCGGCTATGGCCGCGTCCGTGGCCTTGACCTCGCCTTTGAGTCCGCGGTCGCTGGCGAGGGCGCGAGTGACCAGTTCGGTGAGTTCGTCCGGCTCCAACGATTCGAGCTTGACGACCACCGAGCGGGACAGCAGCGGTTTGATGACCGAGAAGCTGGGGTTTTCGGTGGTGGCCCCGATGAAGGTGACGTCCCGGTTCTCGACGGCCGGCAGCAATGCGTCCTGCTGGGATTTGGAGAACCGATGCACCTCGTCGATGAACAGCACGGTCTCCTGACCGCGCGAGACGAGCCGTTCGTGGGCGCGGGCGAGCACGTCGCGCACATCCTTGACACCGGAGGTCACGGCCGACAGCTCCTCGAACACGCGGCCGGACTGCCCGGCCACGATGGTGGCGAGCGTGGTCTTGCCCACTCCGGGAGGCCCGAAGAGAATCACCGAGCTCGGGGCCGTGAGGCTTCCCTTGCTGGCCGGATTGGCGAGGCGGCGCAGGGGACTGCCCTCCCCCAGCACATGTCGCTGCCCGATGACCTCGTCCAACGTGCGCGGCCTCATACGCACCGCCAGCGGCCTTGTGACCGACTCAGGCGCGTCCATCGCCCCAAACAGATCGTTCTCGTTCATGGTCCCACCCTACCGCACTGCTCGAACATCCGTTCGACGACGGCGCCGACGCCCTGAAGGGACGGGACGTGGAGACCGTACGTGGAGACTGTAAGTACGCGTTCCGTCGAAGGTCCCGCGTACTTACCGTCGGTTTCGGGCCTCTGAGCGACTGTATGTACGCGGCCGCTTCGTCGCGCCGCATACATACAGTCCCCGAAGTCCCCGAAAACGCCGGCACAGCTCTTAGTTGCCGACGTTGTAGTCGTAGAAGACCACTTCACCGCTCTCCTGGGTGGCGTCGAGGTCCACAACGCCTTCGATGGCCCAGTCGTGGTCGCCATCGGAGTCGTCGATGATCTGGCGGACCTTCCACGTATGCTCGTCGCGTTCGTGCGAATCGTCCAGCATGAACAGCTTGGGCGAGCGCGCGGCCGCGTCGATGCCCACGTATTCATGCTCGTCGTAGTAGTCGTCGAGCGCGTCCTCCCATTCGTGCACGCCGTAGCCCCAGTCCTTGTCGAGGGCACCGAGCGCCTCCGGATCATCGAGGTCCATGAGCTGCACGCGGCGGAACAGGGCGTTGCGCACCAGCACGGTGAGACCGCGACGGTCCTCCACCACCTCGTCGCGCTTGCCGGGCGCCGCGAGCGAAGCGGCCGCCTCGGAGGCGTCGGACGAATCGGCGCCGGCGCTCTCCCACTCGTCCACCAGCGAGGAGTCGATGGAACGCACGAGCACGCGCAGCCAGGCGATGATGTCCTTGAGCTGCTCGTCGCGCTTCTCCGGCGGCACGGTACGAGCCAGCGTGCGGTAGGCGTCCGACAGGTAGCGCAGCAGCGTGCCCTCGGAACGGGCGATGTTGTACCGGGCGATGTAGCCGGTGAAGTCGGAGGCGGTCTCCACCATGTCGCGCACCACGGATTTGGGGCTCAGGAAGTAGTCGTTGGCCCACGGCACATCGTGGCGGTACTGGTCGAAGGCGGCCTCGAGCATGTCCTCCAACGGCTTCGGGTAGGTGATCTCCTGCAGCTTGTCCATGCGCTCGTCGTAGTCGAGGCCATCGGCCTTCATATCCGCCAGGGCCTTGTCGCGCGCGGCGTGTTCCTGCGCGCGCAATACCTGCTTCGGGTCCTCGAGCGTGGCTTCGGCCATCGAGATCACGTCCAGCGCGTAGGTGGGCGACTCGGGGTCGAGCAGCTCCAGCGCGGCCAGCAGGAACGGGGAGAGCGGCTGGTCGAGGGCGAAGTCGTCCGGCATGTCGAGCGTCATGTAGTAGTTCTTGCCGCCGTCGGAGCGGGGTTCGGTCTCGATCACCTCGGTGTCGAACAGGGTCTGGAAGATCTCGTCGGCGCGCTGGTGCAGATGCTCTTTCTGATCGGGGGTCTGCGCGGAGTCGTCGATGAGGTCGTCGATGCGCTGGCGGGCGTCGCCGCCCTGCTCCACCTCGTTGAGCACCATCGAGTGCGTGATCTTCAGGTGCGGGACCAGCGTTTCGGGTGCGGCGTCGATGAGCTTGTCGAACGTGTTCTCGTTCCATGTCACGAAGCCTTCGGGCGCCTTCTTGCGCTTGACCTTCTTGAGCTTCTTCGGGTCGTTGCCGGCCTTGGCGAGCGCCTTCTGGTTCTCGATCTCGTATTCTGGCGCCTCGGCGATCACCAGTCCTTCGGTGTCGAAGCCCATGCGCCCCGCACGTCCGGCGATCTGGTGGAACTCACGGGCCCGGAGGCGACGCATCTTGGTGCCGTCGAACTTGGTCAGGGCGGTCAGCACCACCGAATGAATCGGCACGTTGATGCCCACGCCGAGCGTATCCGTGCCGCAGATCACCGGCAGCAGGCCCTGCTGGGCGAGCTGTTCGACTAGACGACGGTAGCGCGGCAGCATGCCGGCGTGGTGGATGCCGACGCCCGTGCGCAGCAGTCGCTGCAGGATCTTGCCGAACGCGGTGGTGAACTTCACGCCTTTGATGGCCTCGGCGATGGCCGCGCGCTGCTCCTTGCTCGACACCCCGGTGGAGGCGAGCGCCTGTGCGGTCTCAAGGGCGGCGTCCTGCGAGAAGTGGACCACGTAGATCGGCGTCTCGCCGTTGCGGAAGGCGAGCTCCACGGTCTTCTCGAGCGGGTCGGTCGTGTATTCGTAGCTCAGCGGCACCGGGCGCGGCGCGTCGGCGATCACATCCACATCCGGGGTGTCGTTGAGGTCGGCGAGCTTGTCCGCGATGGCGTCCACATTGCCGAGCGTGGCGCTCATGAGCAGGAACTGGGTCTGCGGCAGGGTGAGCAGCGGCACCTGCCACGCCCAGCCGCGTTCCGGGTCGCCGTAGTAGTGGAACTCGTCCATCGCCACAAGGCCCACGTCCGCATGTTCGCCCTCGCGCAGGGCCTGATTGGCAAGGATCTCCGCGGTGCAGCAGATAATCGGCGCGTCCGCGTTGATGTGGCTGTCGCCAGTGATCATGCCCACGTTGTCACGGCCGAACACCTCGACGAGGTCGAAGAACTTCTCGGAGACGAGCGCCTTGATGGGTGCGGTGTAATAGGAGCGGCGGCCGGTGCACAGCGCGGCGAAGTGCATGCCAAGCGCCACCAGTGACTTGCCCGAGCCGGTGGGCGTGTTGAGGATCACATGGTCGCCGGCGAGGATGTCCATGATGGCCTCCTCCTGATGCGGCCACGGCTCGATGCCCTTGACGTCCGCCACCCAGCCGAAGAACCGCTCGTAGATGTCGTCGGCCGTGAGGTTGCGTTCCCGTTCGTCGCCATCCCATTCGGGGGCGAGCCGGCCCAGCGAACCGTAGGCCCTATCGTCGTCCTCGCCGCCACGGCCATTGCCGTTGTCCTCGCCACGCACGTCCACGTCGTCGTATTCCTTCTCGTCAGTCATGCTTCCCCAGCTTACTAGCGCTCGAGGAACGGGAGCGCCCCGCGCCGTACAATGGGGAGGCACAGGTCCGGCAACGGGCCGGAGAGGGGAAAAACGGCCATGAACTGTCCTCAATGCGGCACGCCGCTCGAGCCCGACAGCCTGTTCTGTTCCGAATGCGGCTATCATCTGTCCGATGCGGAGGCGGCACAGGCGATGCAGGCGGCACAGGCGGCACCATCACTGTGGCCGACACCATCAACGTATCCGGCATCGGCGTCACCGATCCCCCAGCCTGTGAGGCAGTCGGGCATCCCCACCCAGCCGCTGCCGGTCATGCCCGGGCTCGGCTCCTCCCTATCCAACGGCGCGGATGCCAGTGCCTCGGCGGCGAGCGCAGCCGGCAATCCCCCGGCATACGCCAGTTACGCCACGTCCTCCGGCGTGCGCCCGCCCGCCTCGGCGGCTCCCGGCATCGCAACCACCACGGCCACGGCGACCGGGCTGACGCGAGGGCAGAAGATCATCGTCGCCTTGGGCGGCATGCTGGCGGTGCTGTTGATTGTGCTGTGCGTGATGCTGTGGATGTCGATGTCCGGCTCGTCCGGCGCACCCGCCGCCGGCTCCTCCACGACCTCGCAGTCCAGCGAATCCGGGGCGTCCGACAATGCGAACGGTTCCTCGAAGGACTCGAACGACACTTCGGACGGCGATGCGTCGAACGGTTCCTCATCCGGCACATCAAAGAACTCCGGCACATCCGAGAATCAGAACGACGATTCCGACAAGGCCGACAGCCAGTACGGCTCCACGAGCGAGCCGCCGTCCCCCACACTCAAGTCCTATTCCAAGAACGGGTTCATGGTGAGCGTGCCGGACAATTTCAAGGAATACGGCACCAGCACGAACGAGAGCCCCGGCTACACCTTCACCGGTTCCGGCATGGAGATCACCGCTTGGCGCGTGGCCAATAATGGCGTATCATCCGCCGACGAGCTCGCCCGACTCAAAGCCAGTGCCGAAGTGGACGTCGCCTATGAGCTCGACGCAGACCCGTCCGTCTATGTCAGCTACGAGCGGGACGGCGACATCTATTACATCCGCGAGATCGTCTCGGACGAAGGCATCATCGGCGTGCAGCTGCGGTATCCGAAGGCCCACCGGTCCATGTACGACTCGCTGACCGAGACCATCCCGCCCACACTCACATTCAGCGAGTGATCTGAACTCGCCTACGCCCTCCGCCGCCTGACAACAGTGACTGCCACGCCGGCGATCACGGCCACGGCCAGTGCGATGCCCACGGCGATGACCGCGGAGCGCTGAGCGGTATGCATCGTGGTGAGGTCTGGCCCGGCGGCTGCCGCGCTGTTCTCACCGGCAGCCGCGTCGGAGGCGGGGTGACCGCCCTTGTCGGCGTACTGGGCGTTGACCACAGTGGGACCATCCAGGGCGACCTTATCGGCGGTCTCCACCTTGGCCACATCACCGTTCTCGTCGAGGGTCACGCGGGCGGACAAGGCCTTGGCCCAATTGATCCGCTGCCAGCCGTCGCTCGACTTCCACAACGGATAGCCGGAATCAAGCGCGGTAGCCTTGAGGATGGCCTCGCGTTGGTCGGCGTGCAGCTGCGGGTAGGCGAGCCGCAGCACATCGGCTGCTCCGCGCGGCGCCTTGAATTCGGCACCCGCCTCGGACTTGACCTGCGGGAAGGTGTAGGTCATGCGCGCGGTGTAGACACGCACAGCGGAGGCCTGGTCCTTGACCGGTTCAGTGGCCACCGGATCAAGGAAGTCATTGGAATACCCGCCCGAACCGTTGGCCTTGAGATCGGCGATGCACTCGGCGAGCGTCGAGCCATGGCCATCGGCCTTGCACCGTTCGGTCAGGTAGTCGCGCAGTTGTCGGGCGGCGGGCACGATGGCCGAGGAGTATTCGTTGTGCCAGTACTGCCCGTTCTGCGCGGAGGCGCCGATGCGCCCGCCCATGATGTCGAGCGGGTAATGGACGCCCAGCACAATGCGGTTGTTGCCCGCCTCGGAGGCACGGGCGAGAATCTGCGGGGCCAGCTCCGGAAGGATGCCGGCCAGCGCGATGCCCCACGAATAGGCTGCGGTGGTGTGCCCGGAGGGGTACGAGCTGTTCTTCTGCAGGTTGGAGTACCCGGGGATGTGTTCGAGCCACGAAGGCGACAGCTTGATATCGAGTGTGGCGGGCAGTCCGGCAAGGTCGTTGGTGCCGTCGAAGGTGCTCACGCTGCGGTCGAGGTACGGTCGGGGATGCATGGCCGCCCTCTTGGATTGGTAGGTGGAGGCCACGTTGAACTTGAACAGGTCGGAGATGCGGTTGAGTCTGCCCTGCTTGAAGCCCTCGCTCATGTACTTGCCGAGTACCGGACCGAGCGCGTCGGGCATGGTCTCCTCGCCGTACAGGTCGGAGTCGATGAGGGCGCGTTTGCGCTGGTCGGTGAGTCCGTTCTCATCAGCCCCTTCGGCCGCGCGATGGTTGATGTCGAGGGTGATGTCCTCGTCGAGCTTCATGGTCGTGGCGTCCAGCACCTTGCCGCCCTGCTGCTTGCTTTTCGGTGCCTGCCAGTAGTCCTTCTCGTAATCGGAGAGCAGGGCGACCCAGTCCGGGTTCGGCAGTTGGTCGGCTTGGGCGACGGCAGGGGTCGCGGCCGACAGGGCGAGCGGGATGAGCAATGCCGTCGTCATCAGCGCCGCCAGCGGGATGCGGGCGCGGGACCGGGAACGAGCACCGGCAGGGGCGCAGGCGCGGGAGCATGCATCGGCAACAGTACGGACGGCGGCCGGGACGCGCACGGAATTAAGCCCGGAAACGAACACGGCGGATAGGTTTCGGAACAGCTTCATGTGTTCCAACCTATCCGCCGTGCCGCTACGTAGTGCGGAAACCAGTCGAATACTCGGTGAACTCTTCGTGCCGCCCTAGCGCATGGCTAGTGGACCGCTCCGCATAAGAGAGAATCCATAACGAAACGGAGCCGGCGGCTGCACTATCCAAAAGTCAGATCTTCGGACGCCCTCCGAGGTCGGTGTGTCCCTTGCCGATGTCGTTGCCGTGCTTGAAGTTGCGCTCGATCTTCGGCATGGGATTGACATGACCATTCTTATGCTGCTCGGCTCCGGACGCCCCGCCATCGCCCTGCGCATGACCTTGCGCCCCCTTCGGCTTGCGCTTCGGCTCGGGCATAAGGAACGCCGGGAACTCGCCGGTGGGCGGATCGATCTGCGACTCGGGCTGCGTGGCATCGTATCCCTGCTCGTACCGGGTGCGACGCCAGTTGCGAATCGAGGCATTGGTGCCACGGTGATGCACATGGTACTTGCGCGGCGTGCCGCCGAGCGGCAGTTCCTCGACCTCCTTGGCCACGGCGATCTGGTTCACGTTGGAGGCGTCGCCGGCCGCGATGGGCGCCACCGGCTCGGGTTCGGCAGGTGCGGCAGTGCGCTGCTGCATACGAGCGGGCAGCCATTCGGCCAGTCGCGACAGCAGCCAACAGGCGATGAAGTAGATCACGGCCGCCATGACCAGCGTCTGCAGGATGTTGAAGTACATCGAGCCCAGACGGCGCGATTCCTGCAGCAGGTCGGTGTACATGATGATCGAGCCGAGCGCGGTGTCCTTCAGCACCACGACCAGCTGGGTCACGGCCGCCGGCAGCATGGCGTACACGGCCTGCGGCACCTCGATGGACATCAACGACTGCGATTCGGTCAGTCCCAAGGCAAGCGAGGCCTCGCGCTGGCCGTTCGGCAGATTGCCGACGCCGGAGCGCACCAGCTCGGCCACGACGGAGCCGTTGTAGAGCACGAGAGCCAGCACCACGGCCCAATAGGATGGACTCGGCAGACCGGCGAAGGCGAACCAGCGCCAGAAGAAGATCATGAGCAGCAGCACGGGCACGGCGCGGCAGAACTCGACGATGACTGCGGACACGCCGCGCACCAACGGGTTCGGCAGCAGTCGGCCGACACCGAAGACCAGACCGAACGCCACGGCGCCGATCACGGCCACCACCGTGGCCTTGACGGTCATCCACAGGCCCGGCAGGTAGAAGTCGGTCCACGCCTCACGCTCCAGCGCCGGCTTCCACAGCTCCCAGCTGAGCTGGTTCTCACCGTCCGGCGGATTGTGCAGCCGCATGAGGATGAGCACGAGAACAACCGCGAACACCAGACCGGCGATCCAGTTGGCGATGCGGATGGTGCGCCGGCCCTTGGGACCGGGCGCGTCGAACAGCACGGAATTCGAAGTATCGGCCATGACGTCACCTCCTCACGGCGAGCTTGTTGGACAGGTACGTGGTGAGCATGCCGATCGGGATGATCAGAATCACGTAGCCAAACGCGAAGATCAGGAAGATCTGGACGATCACGTCGGGGCGGAACTCGATCATCTGGCTCATCAGCGAGGACGTCTCCGTGGAGACGGACGCCGCGGCGGCCACGGTGGAGTTCTTGAGCAGCGCGATGAGCGTGTTGCCCAGCGGCGCCACCGAACCACGGAAGGCCTGCGGCAGGATGATCTCGGTGGCGGACTGCATGAAGCCCAATCCGAGCGCGCGTGCGGCCTCGGCCTGTCCGAGCGGCACGGTGTTGATGCCCGAACGCAGCGATTCGCACACGAACGCCGCCGTGTACAGGCTCAGGCCGGTCACCGCCAGCCAGAAGAAGTTCGTGGCGAAGGTATCGGAGAAGGTGAGTTTCAACTGCGCGTAGGCGCCCAGCACCATGAACACCATGATGATGGTGAGCGGCAGGTTCTTGAACAGCTCCACGTATGCGGCGGCGACCGCGCGCAGCGAAGAGATCGGCGAGATGCGCATGACCACGAGGATCACGCCGAGGATCAGCGAGAACAGTGCGCTCCACAGGGTCAGTTCGATGTTGACCAGGAAGGCGCCCGGCACGTCGTATTGGCCGAGCAGACTGAGGAATCCGTTCATCAGGCATCCTCCCCCTCATTCGGCGTGGGCGGGTTGTAGCGCACGTCAGGCGTGTAGTTGGTGCCCGACGTGTTGTCGCTGACGGCCTTCTCCCACGAACCGTCCTGAATCATGTCCACGATGGCGTTGTTGATCTTGGTGGCGAGTTTCGTATCGCCCTTCTTGATGCCCACGCCGTAGTATTCCTGCGTGAACGGCTTGCCCACCACCCGCAGCTTGCCACGCGACGCGGAGGCCAGGCCGGCCAGAATGATGTCGTCGGTGGTCACCGCGTCCACGATGCCGGAGAACAGTGCGGTGGCGCATTCGGCGTATCCGGGCTGCTCCATGAGCTGCACCTCGGAGGCGAACTTCTCCTTGACCGTGGCTGCCGAAGTCGAGCCGGTGACCGAGCAAAGCCTCTTGCCGTTGAGATCCTGCGGACCGTTGATGGACTGGTCGTCCTTGCGCACCAACAGGTCCTGGCCGGCCACGAAGTACGGGCCGGCGAAGGACACGGCCTTCTTGCGTTCGTCGGTGATCGAATAGGTGGCGAGGATCATGTCCACGTCACCGTTCTGGAGCATAGCCTCGCGCTGCTTGGACGGGGCCTCCTTCCAGACGATCTCGTCCTCGGAATAGCCGAGCTTCTTGGCGATGTACTTGGCCACGTCCACGTCGAAGCCGACGTAAGTGCCGGACTTCTTGAAGCCGAGTCCGGGCTGGTCGAATTTGATGCCGATGCGGATTTTGCCCGCCTCGTCCGCGCCGCATGCGGCCAGCGACATCGTGCAGGCCACGGCGGCGAGCGCGGCTATCGTCCGCACGGCCATCCGTTTCATGGTTCTGGTGAAAGTCATATGCGTATTTGCTTCCCTTGCGTTCTTCCTCTTCGTGTTCCTTGAGCTCTCGCGTCCTTCGCCCGTCGCCGATGGACGAACCCCTGCCGGTACTGGGCATCCGTATCGACCATCTTGCGGCTGCCGATGCGACCGCACCGAGCGTGTTCCGTGGTTCGCCTCATATCCGAACGATTCCGCCGGCTTGGTGGACCGTTCCGGCGAATCCCGGCGTCAGTGGGTGAGGATCTTCGAGAGGAAGTCCTTGGCGCGCTCGGTCCGGGGGTGTTCGAAGAACTCGTCGGGCGTGTTCTCCTCGAGAATCCGGCCCTCGGCCATGAACACGATGCGATCGGCGGCCTTGCGCGCGAAGCCCATCTCGTGGGTCACGCAGATCATGGTCATGCCCTCGTGCGCGAGTTCGACCATCACGTCGAGCACCTCGTTGACCATTTCCGGGTCGAGCGCGGAGGTGGGCTCGTCGAACAGCATCACCTTCGGGCGCATGGCGAGCGCGCGGGCGATGGCCACGCGCTGCTGCTGGCCGCCGGAGAGCTGGGAAGGCATCTTATTGGCCTGCGAGTCCACGCCCACGCGGGCAAGCAGGTCCATCGCCAGGTCCTCGGCGTCCTTCTTGGCCATGTGACGCACCTTGATGGGGGCCAGCGTCACGTTATCGAGGATGGTCTTGTTGGCGAAGAGGTTGAACGACTGGAATACCATGCCCACCTCGGCGCGCAGGTTGGCCAGTTCCTTGCCCTCCTGGGGCAGGGGCTTGCCGTCAATGCGGATGTCGCCGGAGTCGATGGTCTCGAGTCGGTTTATGGTGCGGCACATCGTGGATTTGCCGGAACCCGAGGGGCCGACCACCACGAGCACCTCACCCTTGGTGACCCTGAGGTTGATGTCCTTGAGGACATGCAGATCGCCGAAGTGCTTCTCGACGTGGGTGAGCTCCACCAACGCGCGGTTCGGGTCCTCAGCGCCGGGCACAAGCGGGGCAAGAGGCTTGGCGTTGACTGCATCCGGCTTGGCTTGAGTTGTGGCTGTCGTGCGCGAACGCACTGCTTCCATGTTCGTTTCAGACATGAAGGGGAGAATAACACAGCTCTGTTTCCTGCGTGTTCACATCATGTCCACATGTTGACCGGGACGTGGACCACGTTGACTGCATCAGCCGTTCATGCGGCGCGTCGTCGCTGCAACGAATTTGCTTTACTCGAAGTAAAGAGTTATGCTTTACTTGCATGCAAGTAAAAGTGATAATCACACCGGAACGCAACCAGCCAATACAACACCGTCGAGGCAACGCGGCACATACGCAACGCCATCAAACGACCCGTTTGAACCATCCCAACAAACCAGCTCACGAACGGAGACCACCATGACCACCAACAAGCCCCACATCCCAACTTCGAACGACACAACCGACCCGACCGCCATCGACCGCACCGCGGCCACGAATCTTCTGGCCCAGTTGCAGCAGGACCGCGAGGTCAACGCTGACCGCATCATGGCACCGAAATGGTACTACGCTATCAGCGGCCTGATCGCGATGATCGTATGCCTCACATTCAGCGACTTCGTATCCGAGATGGGCTTCCACTCCGACGCCAGCGGATGGTGGATCGGCGCGTCGCTTCCCTCCGCCGACATAATGGAAATCATCCTCCTTCTAGTGGCCTCGTACGTCGGACTCCAGGTGAACGCCTGGCGCGCACGTCAGATCGGCTCGGACTTCGACACGTTCGGAGGGCTGATCGCTCCGCGTAATGCAGCGATGTGGGCGATGGCGGTGGCGCTGTATGCACTCAGCCTCCTCGGATTGGCCCTCATCCTCTTGGGCGGTCTGGGGCTGCAGTGGCTTCCCGACCAGACGTCGGTCATCACCCTGGCAATGGGTGCGCTCGGCTGGTTCGGCGAATACGGCTACGACCGCTACTGCGCCCGACTCGTGAAGCGGGGTGACTATGTCATCTGATCACACGCACAGCAGCGTCGAGCCCCGCTTCGACGAGATCATCCACGAACCGATGCGACTGCGCATCTGCGGACTGCTCTCCGGCATGAAGGAGGTGCCGTTCGCCACAATCCGCGAAACGCTCGGACTGAGCGACGCGATGTGCTCACGGCACCTCAAAACCCTCGCCGACTGCGGCTACGTAATCCTGACCAAGCGCCGGGGCGAATCGAACCGGCACATGGTCGTCTGGGCGAGCATCACCCCCGAAGGCAGGACCGCGATGACCGCGCATCTCGCCGCTCTGCGCGCCATCGCCGCCGGAGACCTGCTCGACGGCTGACGCACCGAAACGATTCCGTCACCCCAAGCGGTGGGCCCGCCGGTATTCGGACGGAGTCATGCCGGTCTCCTGCCGGAACCGACGGTTGAAGTTCGACAGGTTCGCATACCCGCACTGCGCAGGTATCTCGGAGACCGAATCGTTGCCGGACACCAGCAACCGACAGGCGAGCGCGATGCGCAGTCGCCGCACGAAATCCGAGAACGTGCGTCCACTTATCCGATGGAAGGCGCGGGAGAACATCGACGGGCTCATGCCCACGCTCGCCGCGGTGGATTCCAGACTCAGCGTACCGTCGGTCAGATGGATGGCCACATAGTCAAGCGCCGCATTCACGCGGTCGTCGCCCTCAGCCAACCGGGAGCCGTCCGGCACATAGTCGTGCAGCAGAATCGTATGCCATTCGTCCCGCGGGGCTGCGGCGAACACCTGCACGAGTTCCAGCAGATCGATGAACTGGCTCAACCCGCTGTGCTCCCCCATGCGCTCCAGCAACCGCCACCCCTCGGCGGCGGACGCGCCGGTCAGACTGATCACCCGTTTCGACCGTTCCATCAGCGCGGCGAGCGCGGCGGTGTCCGGAATCATGCGGATGAGCTGTTCGAACACGCGCGGACGCACCTGACAGTACACGTCACGGTGCGGGAATTCGCGGGCGGTGTTGAGGTTGGAGAGCCACATATGCGGCACATTGCTGCCAATCATCGTCACCTGCCCTGCGGAGAACGGCACCATCGCATCACCGATGAGCATGGTGCCCGGCCCCTCGCGGATGAGATGGAATTCGATGTCCTCATGGTGATGCCATCGGATGCTGGAATCAGGATAACCGTGCCGGTTCCAATGAATCACCGAATCGGCGGGCGGCATCACGAATTCGACCTCGCCCAAATCCTTCCTGCCCCGGAAGGCGTCGGCGTCCGGCAGTACACCGTAATACTCGCGGGGAACCGCACCAGGCAGACGTTCCTCACGATCCTCGGCTTCATGCGTAGCGGCGTCGCCGCTTGGTTTCCGCATATGATATCGCTTCGGTTACCCGCTTGGCTTGCCAAGGGCGGGCACGAACTGCACGCCGGGGATGTCGGCGAAGATGGAGCCGTCCACCACCAGCTTGGACGGACGGATGCCCGAGCCCAGATACAGCTTCGGAATCGAGAGGATGTGCTGGTCCACCAGCAGCGGCCAGCCGTCCGGCAGACCGATCGGCGACATGCCGCCCGATTCCATGCCGGTGGCCTCCACAGCGGCGTCGATGGGCGCGAAGCTCACCTTGGAGACCTCGAGCGTGTGCTTGACCACGCCGTTCAGATCGGCGCGGGTATCCGCCGTGACGAACGCCGCAGCGAACTCCGGCGGCGCCTTGCGGGTCTTGTGCGTGTGGACCACGACCACGTTGCCCGTAATCTCGAACGGGATACCGTACTTCGGGCACCACAGATCGGTGTCCGACTCCTCGTCCGAATTGATGGTCACGCCAAGGATCTTGCTCTCCGGCACGCCGGCCGCCACCAGCTCGTTGAGCTTGTCGAATACCGGCTTGGCCAGTAGGTCGCCGTCATGCCAGTCCAGAATCTCCAACGTCATGTGCATCATCCCCCTATATCGTCCGTCATGTGCCATCGACGAGCGCCCGCCGTCTCGCCGCCCAGCATAGCGTTATCAGGCGCGGACAGCGGCGGCGCGGCTATACGTTTTGCCTATGACCCGTTCCGTACCGCTTCGAAACCGGCGAGAGCGCCCGACCTTGACGACGAGCATATCCTGCCGTTGATTACCCATCAGGTAGTGGATTCATAGCAGCGCTTGAAGCTCGGCAGGATGCGGCTTGCGGTTGACGTTGCGTAAAGGGCTACGCTGTTTGCAACGACGCAGACTGCGCGTCGTAATCAGGAACGGATGATTTCTTGCAAAGGAGATGGGTCATGAGCGAGCATGACAATATAGCGAGCAACGAGACCTGTATCAATGCCGGTATGTTCGAAGTGGAGGGTGACCTGCCGGATACGAATCAGCTATGGCCGATAAATCAGGCCGCTCTAGTCAGCGGCGTGACGACGCGTACGCTACGTTATTACGACGAGACCGGTTTGATCAGGCCAACCGAGACCTCTGTCGGCGGCGAACGATGGTATGACTGGCCGACCTTGGTCCGGCTCCAGTTCGTGATACTGTTGCGCGATGCCGGACTGTCTGTCGCGGACATCGCCGCGATAGCACAGCCGGGGACACACGACGTCCGACAGATAATCGATGCCAAGACGGAGGATATGCACCGCGAAATCGCAGCAATACAACACAAGCTGCAAGTGCTGCACAACCTGTCTGACCTGTGCAACGATAACGGCGACATTCCCCAGATGAGCCAAACCGAATCCAATCCTGCACTGGCTCGATATGGAATCGCCGCAGCGGAACGATGGAGCGAACTATCCGAAGAGCAACGCAAACGAGTAGAACGGGCGCAGGACGATGCCAAACGCCATGCACATGAAACGATCCTTGCCGATGCTAAGCAATGGGAACAACTGTTCGAGACTGGTGTCTCCCCGGATTCGACGGAAGCGCAACAACTGGCCGAACGCATCATGAACCGGAACATTCAAGCGGCAGCGCGAACGGCACTGCCGGCCGGTCAACCATCCGAAGCAACGGCGAACACCACAATGTCCGATGCCGGTTCGCCGTTACCGGCCACGCCGTTGTCGGCCACGCTTGGTGCGATTCGCACCGCGTTGACTGGCGACCCACGTTTTGCCGACCCATGCGGTGCGGCGCTTTACGGCAGCAAGGCCTGCGCGGACTTCGTCAACGAGGCCACCCGCATCCACACGCAGCATGTCGCCGAACGTTTTGCGAATGATGCACGGCCAGACAGCTTCTTAGCGTCAGCGGATAGTTGATACTCAACAATAACGGAAAGTTCCCTACACGGTGAGGCAATCCCTACACGGTGGACACCAGCACGGAACTCCCGTCATATACGCGAAGTGCCCGCACGGTGATGTCCCACGTCATCCGTGCCGCGACGGCAATCGCACCCTCCACATCGTGACGTCGCCTGCATGCCACCCCGCCCGCACTTCGCTCCACGGTGTAGGGATTACCCCATGATGTAGGGATGCGTTTTTGAAAAATGGCGGAAATAAGCCGTTTTGCATCCCTACAAGGTGGGAAGTTCCCTACATCATGAGCAATTCCCTACATGATGGGAAGCTCCCTACACGGTGAGGCAGTCTCTACACGGTAGGGCACCCCTACGCCGCGGACTCCTCCTCCGACACCCCGAAACCGGCGAGGCGCAGGAACCATTCGTCATGGGACACCACGACCAGTGCACCGGGATACCCCGCCAGCATGCTGGCCAACGCCTTCTTGGACGACAAGTCGACATGGTTCGTCGGCTCGTCGAGAATCAGCACATCGGGCCGCAACGTCAACGCACAGGCGATCTGCACACGTTTGCGTTCCCCGCCGGACAGTCTCGCGAACGCATACGGCCAGTCATCACCCAATTGCAGATCGTCACGCACGGCGATGGCCTCGGGCGACCAGTCGGCCGCGAAATCCTCGAGGTTCGCCGGCCGGACAGCGATATCCTGCGGACAATACCCGATAACCAACCGCCGGGGATTGGGCGTCACGGTTCCCGAATCCGGGCATAGTTCGCCGCGCACGATCGACATCAGTGTGGATTTGCCGATGCCGTTGTCGCCGAGCACGGCCGTCCAACCCAGCGGGAACGTTGTGCCGACGTGTTGGAACAGGGGTTCCGGCGCGTGGGGGTAGGTGAAGGTGACATCGTTCACAGTAAGCATGGTTGGTTGCATAGTCACGCCTTTCGTTCATGGCGTGCCTCGATAGTCAGGCTGGGCTCGCGCCCGGTGATGACGGTATGGAACCGATGGGGAACGACGACAGACCCGCTGGCTGTTTGCGGTTCATCGATGCTGACTCATGCATCGATGTTGACCCATAATGCAGCCGATACGACCCAGTGACTCAATCCCTCGAATGATGACACGCGGCGGCACGCTTCAGCGCGTGGGTTCCGCTTCTTGCCGTCATCATTCACAGACGCAACGTCGATCGATTCCTTTCGCCGGTCTCCTTGGCATATGGGGAAGACCTCCAACAATGCACGTTCACGATATAACCGACTTGTGACATGAGCAAAGTCACGAGCGGCAACTGCATCGCGGCTCTTCGTACGCATGTTCGTCATTCGCATCGCAGAAGCGAACCATGCACGTTGAGTTATCCACATTGCCCGTTTTCATGCCGATGCCGCTCGCGAATCGGTTATCATGCCCGGCATGAGTACCGCATACAACTATCGTGAGACGACGCAGTCCGGGGAAATCCAGAACTACGTGCGTCAGGACCTCTCCGCCCAGTCCGCCGCGAAATCGGCGGACTGTCAGACACTGCTTTCGCACATGCGCACCGACCGAACCATCTGCTTCTCGCTGCATACGGCGCTGGAGCTCTATGCCATCGAACGCCCACGACGCTGCACGCTGCCGGCGAGCGATTTCTACATCACCACTCGGGACCACAGACACCGCTCCACGATGAACAACGTCTTGTATCGAACCTGGAACCAGCCGTTCGCAATATGCACGTTGACGAACGGCCTGACATGCATGCATCCGCTGGATACGTGGATCCAGTACGCGCAATATCTCGACCTTGACGAGCTGGTGGTGCTCGGCGAGGCGATCGCCCGACGGTTCCGGTATTCCGTCGATCAGTTCCGAAACCGGCTTGCGGCGTTCCGGCGCATCGTGGGACGTACGCGCTGCGAGAAGGCGCTGGAATTGCTCCGAACCTCCGATTCCGTCCAGGAGACACGCGCCCGGCTCGCACTGCTGCGGTTCGGACTTCCCTCGCCGGACATGCATCACGTCATCACCGGGGCGAACGGCAATGCCGGATACACCGTTGATATGGCGTATCCAGCCAGCAAAGTATGCATCGAATACGATGGCGACCATCACCGTCGCTTCCGCAGCCAATACGTGCGGGACCAGCGCAAACGCCGCGAATTGCGGGCCATGGGATGGACGGTTATCGAGGTGTTCGCGGATGATCTGTGGAACGAGCCGAATCAGCGCGAATTCGCGCAGCATGTCGCCAACGCGTTGCATGTTCCGTTCACCGGCCGGCCGGAACGCCCATTCCGAGCGCTGGCCGACCCGACGATTGCGGTCAACGCACGTCAAGGCGAACACCAGCGGCGCGCACGCAGGCAAAATGATGCCCGTTCGCACCCGCAACAACCCCACGGTGTAGGGATTACCCCATGATGTAGGGATGCGTTTTTGAACAATGGCGGAAACAAGCCGTTTTGCATCCCTACACGGTGGGAAGTTCCCTACATGGTGGGAAGTTCCCTACACGGTGGGGCAATCCCTACACGGTGGGCGCCGGCACGAGACGCCCGGCATATACGCGAAGTGCCCATACAGCCGAAAGCCATACGGGCACTGTATATGTTCAGGCGACTTGTGCGTCCCTCACCACGTTACGGTCGCAACACCGCAGCGCTGCAACCACAAAGCAACGACGAAGACACTCCGTCACTTAATTTTCGTAGAAAACTGATTTGCGCGTGCGGAGACCGCCGTCCGAAGCCGAAGGCGCACACACGGTGCGTCGAGGCTGAGGAAAGGCGGTATACGCTCCGCAAATCAGTTTTCGTCTTCGTCGGGGTCGTAGTCGACGCCAGTCTCTGCGCGCTGCTCGTCCGAAATCGGGGCCGGGGCACCGGTCAGCGGATCGCGGCCACCGCCAGCCTTCGGGAAGGCGATGACGTCGCGGATGGTGTCGGTGCCAGCGAGGATGGAGACGGTACGGTCCCAACCGAGGGCGATGCCCGCGTGAGGCGGGGCGCCGTACTTGAAAGCCTCGAGCAGGAAGCCGAACTTCTCCTCGGCCTCCTCCTTGCCAATGCCCAGCACGTTGAGTACACGGTCCTGGATGTCGTCGCGGTGGATACGCACGGAACCGCCGCCCATCTCCTCACCATTGCAGACGATGTCGTAGGAATCGGACATGGCGTGCTCGGGGTCCTGATCGAACTTGTCGATCCAGTCCTTGCTCGGCATGGTGAACGGGTGGTGCATGGAGGTCCACTTGGAGTGGCCCACGGCCACATCGTCATCGTCCGGATCGTCGGTGGGCTTGAACAGCGGGAAGTCCACAACCCAAGTGAAGGCGAACTTCTTCGGGTCGAGCAGGCCTTCGCGGCGGGCGAGCTCCACACGCACGGCGCCGAGCAGCAACTGCGAGGACTCACGGGAACCGGCGGCGAAGAACACGGCATCGCCCGGCTCGGCACCGACGGCCTCGCGCAGGCCGTTGCGCTCCTCATCGGACAGGTTCTTGGCGACAGGTCCCTTGAGCTCGCCGTCCTCGGCGAAGACCACGTACGCAAGGCCCTTGGCGCCACGCTGCTTGGCCCACTCCTGCCATGCGTCGAACTGACGACGCGGCGTGGCGGCGCCACCCTTGAACACGACGGCGCCCACGTACGGGGCCTGGAACACACGGAACGGCGTGTTCTTGAAGTAGTCGGTGAGCTCGACGAGCGGGTTGCCGAAGCGCAGATCCGGCTTGTCGGAACCGTACTTGTCCATGGCCTCCTGCCAGGAGATGCGCGGCAGCGGCAGCTGGACGTCGTAGCCGGCGACCTTCCAGATGGCGGCGATGACCTTCTCGGCCATGGCCATCACATCCTCCTGGTCCACGAAGCTCATCTCCATGTCGAGCTGGGTGAACTCGGGCTGACGATCGGCGCGGAAGTCCTCATCGCGGTAGCAGCGGGCAAGCTGGTAGTAACGCTCGACGCCGGAGACCATGAGAAGCTGCTTGAGCAGCTGCGGGGACTGCGGCAGGGCGTACCAGGAGCCGGGCACCAGACGGGCCGGCACCAGGAAGTCGCGTGCGCCTTCCGGCGTGGATTTGATGAACGTCGGCGTCTCCACCTCGGTGAAGTCCATGTCCTCGAGGGCATGGCGGGCGGCCTTGGCCATGTCGGAACGCAGCTTCAGGTTGTACTGCATGGACGGGCGACGCAGGTCGAGGTAGCGGTACTTCAGACGCACGTCCTCGCCCGGCAGCTTGTTCTCGGACTCGTTCTCGAGCGCGGTGGACACCTGGAACGGCAGGGCGTCGGCCTTGGCGAGAATCTCGATGTTCTCGGCCACGACCTCGATCTTGCCGGTGGCCAGATGCGTGTTCTCGTTACCGTCCGGGCGCAGGCGCACCTCGCCGGTCACCTGGATCACGAACTCGCTGCGCAGCGGGCGGGCCACTTCCTCGTCATAGATGACGACCTGCACCAGACCGGTGTTGTCGCGCAGATCGATGAAGGCCACGCCACCGTGGTCACGGCGACGATCGACCCAACCGGCGAGGGTGACCTTCTGGCCGACCAGGGCCTCGGTCACGTCGGTGGCATGATGTGTTCTGTAAGCCGTCTGGCTCATTATCTTGCTTCTCCTCGATTTGACTCTGACTCGAATGGATTCGAATACGTCAGATTTCGACGGTTTGCTGGGCAACCACAGTATCCGGCTCCCACGACGTGCAATCGGCGGGCACCTGCTCGCCGGTGACGATGTTCTTGACCTCGTCGCCGGCGGATTCCTCGCCCTCGGCGGCACCGGCCGGGAACCACACGTACGGGATGCCGAGCTTGTCCGCATACTTGATCTGCTTGCCGAGCTTGGCTGCGGTGGGGGCCACGTCGGTGGCGATGCCACGGGCGCGCAGCTGGGCCGCGATGCGGTTGGCCGCGGGACGGTCGTCCTCGTTCCACACGGCCACGAGCACGGCGGCCGGCGAGACGCGGCTGGCGTGCGCGCCGGCGGTGTGGAGCATGTAGCTCACCAGACGGCTCAGGCCGATGGACAGACCCACGCCCGGGTACTTGCGGTTGCCCTGCGAGGCGAGGTTGTCGTACCGTCCGCCGGAGCAGATCGAGCCAAGCGATGCGGCGCCGTCGAGGAAGGTCTCGTAGACGGAACCGGTGTAGTAGTCGAGTCCGCGGGCGATCTTGAGGTCCGCGATGACGGAGCCCGGACGGATGGCGGCGGCCTCATCCACGATCATGGCGAGGGTGTCGAGTCCCTGACGGGCCAGCTCATAGGCCTCGGAATCCTTGGCGATGCCGTGCGCCTCGCACAGAGCGTCGAACTTGGCGGCCAGTTCGCTGCCATCGGCGGCGGTCAGGCCTGCGAGCTCGAGACACGCGCGGGCCTGGCCCTCGGTGGCACCGCAGGTTTCGACCAGCAGCTTGGCCACCTCATCGGCGCCGATCTTGTCCAGTTTGTCGATCTCGCGCAGCACGCCCTCGATGTCCGTCAGTCCCAGCCCACGGTAGAAGCCCTCGGACAGCTTGCGGTTGTTGGCGTGCACGGTGGCCTTGGGCAGGCCGAACGCGCGCAGTTCCTCGAGCGCAGAGACCATGACCAGCGGCAGCTCCACCTCGTAGTGGTCGGGCAGCTCACCGGCGCCGATCACGTCGATATCGGCCTGGACGAACTCGCGGAAGCGGCCCTCCTGCGGACGCTCGCCGCGCCACACCTTCTGAATCTGCCAACGCTTGAACGGGAAGGCCAGATCGCCGGAATGCTCCACCACGTACCGGCTCAGCGGCACGGTCAGGTCGAAGTGCAGGCCCAGACGATCCTCAATCGGCGTGTCCGATTCGTGACCGACCTCCTGCAGACGGCTCAGCAAGTAGATCTCCTTGCTGGTCTCGCCCTTTTTCAGCAGAGAAGCGCCGGTTTCCACCGCTCTCGTCTCGATGCCGATGAAGCCATTGAGCTCAAAAACCTTACGAAGCGTATCGATGACACGCTGCTCCACAACACGCTCGGAGGGGAGCCACTCCGGAAATCCTGATATTGATGCACCTTTAGCCACGAAATCAATATAATAAGTGAGGGCTGCGTCAAAGCCTCCCGTTCATCCGGGATGCGGAGGCGACCCACCCACTTACTCTACGCTTGTTAAGGAGCTGGCCATGGCCGACGAAACTGTCACCGAAACCGAACACACCACCGCACCCGAGGCGCAGGCATCGACGCCCGCGCCCGCAGCACCCGCGGCCAGCCCGGCGGTCAAGCCGAGCCCGGTTTCCATCCCGAAGCCGCACGCCCCCTCCCCCGCCGCGTTCGCCAAGAAGGCCCCTGCCGTGAAGCATGCTACCCCGGCCCCAGCTGCGCCGGCCGGCTACTCCGAAGAGGATGTCAAGGCCGCCGAGGCGTTCGGCCGCGTGGACGACAACGGCACCGTGTTCGTCAAGGAAGGCGACTCGGAGCGCGAGGTCGGCCAGTTCCCGGATGTCTCCAAGGAGGAGGCTCTGGCCCTGTACGCCCGTCGCTTCCTGGACCTCAAGGCCAAGCTCGACCTGCTGGCCGGCCGTCTGGCTTCCCCGAACGTCAAGGCCCGTGAGATCGACGACTCCCTGAAGCTGCTGAGCGAGGAGACCGCCGAGCCGGCCGTCGTGGGCGATATCGCCGCCCTCAAGGCCCAGCTCGAGGAGCTGAAGGCCGCCGGCGAGGCGCGCAAGACCCAGCTGTCCGAGGCGCGCAAGGCCGCTGTGGCCAAGGCCGTGGCCGAGCGCACCGCCATCGTCGAGAAGGCCGAGGCACTGGCCGCTTCTCTGGGCGACAACACCAACTGGCGTTCCACCGCCGACAAGTTCCGCAACCTCTTCGAGGAGTGGCAGAACCACCAGCGCACCACCGTGCGCATCGACAAGCCGGAGGCCGAGGCCCTGTGGAAGCGCTTCTCCGCCGCCCGCACCACCTTCAACCAGGCCCGCCGCAAGTGGGCTCAGGCGCGCGACACCGAGCGCAACCACGCCAAGGAGGTCAAGGAGGCGATCATCGCCGAGGCCAACGAGCTCAAGGACTCCACCGCTTGGGGCGAGACCTCCCGCAAGTTCAACGACCTCATGGACCGCTGGAAGAAGGCGGGCCGCGCCGGCCGCAACGAGGACGACGAGCTGTGGGCGAAGTTCCGCGAGGCTGCCGACGCCTTCTTCAACGCCCGTCAGGCCGATCGTGACCAGATCAACGCCGACGAGAAGGTGAATCTGGCCAAGAAGGAGGAGCTGCTGGTCAAGGCCGAGGCTCTGGTGCCGGTCAAGACCGATGCCGAGGCCAAGAAGGCCCGTCAGGAGCTCGCCAAGATCCAGGAGGAGTGGGATCAGATCGGTTACGTGCCGCGTGACGACATGCGTCGCATCGAGAACCGCCTGGACGCTGTGGACAAGCAGATCAAGGCCGTCGAGGACGCCGCTTGGAAGCAGTCCGACCCGGAGGCCGACGCCCGTCGTTCCAGCTTCGAGGAGCAGCTCAACGCGCAGCTCGCCGAGCTTGACGAGAGGATCGCCGCCGAGTCCGACCCGAAGAAGAAGGCCAAGCTCGAGGCCGAGAAGGCCACCAAGGAACAGTGGCTCAACGCCATCAAGTGAATCCGGCTACGGCTTGATGAACTGACCGCTTGCAGCTGACTCTCGAAAGGCTCCTTCCCCTGTGTGGGGAGGAGCCTTTCGCATGTCACAGCACACGGAATCCAATCGCCCGTAACCGTACATGCCGGATACATTCGGCCCATAACCGCCGCCACCATGCCGACCTCATGGCTGGCCGTGTCCTCAAGCGCCGCAGATGTCATGCGCGGCACGACCCCCAGCCTCAAGTCACCGAAAGACTGCCGGATTCCGACGGTTCACTGTCGGATATCGACGCATTACTGTCGGTTCTCAACGGTTGACTGTCGGATTTCGTACATATACGGTACGAAATCCGACAGTGATGCGTCGTCATCCGACAGTGATGCGTCGTCATCCGACAGTGATGCGTCGTCATCCGACAGTGAACTGTCGAAATCCGACAGTCAAGTGTCGAAATCCGACAGTCAGACGGTCAGACAGTCAGTCAGACACGAGGACAGTCCGACAAGTCCGACAGTCACAAGAGATAGGCAGCAGACGGCCGATTGGAACCGGTTTCCAGGCTGGAAACCAGACTGGAAACCGCACCGAAAGACGGCTCACATGGCCGCCCTATGCCTGCGTGCCGGTCTCCGGAACCTCGGGCTTCAACATCGGATGGGTGTTGAGATATTCAATCAACGGCTGACTGTAGCCCATCGCGAGCTCGCCGTAGTTGCTGCCTGCGCGGAAGGCCGTGTACTGGTCGCCACCCTGCAGCAGGTAGGAGTTGGATGCGATGATCACCAGATCGTCGTCGGCGATCGGCTTGCCATCGATGGTGAGGTCCACGATGCGCACCGGGGCCTTGCGATAGTCCTTGTCCGCCTTGGATTGCGCCTTGGTGAGCGACTGACGATCCTGTCCGCTGTTGCTCTCGGCGGAATCGCCGGCAGCCTTATCGGAATCGGTGGAACCATCGGAACCAGCGCCATCAGTCTTGTCGGCACTGGAATCGGAATCGCCGACATCCCCGTTATCCCGACCGGTCTGCGCGTCCACGGCGTCGCAGGGGTCGTCCACTCCCCCGCATTCGACGTACCGATACGCCACATTCGAGGAGATGCCGAGCCACCGACGCTCGATCCGGCCATCGTCGCTGCGGTGGAACTGCTGGGCGAGCGCCGCCTTGAGCATACGACCCGTCAGCGTTTCGTGAGCCGCCTTGAATTGGAGCGCCAGCAGACTGTCCACTTCCCGCACGGTGACGATGCCGTCACCATTCAGATCGAGCTGACCGGTCCGCAAGCTGCCGTCGTTCGAGAAACCCGCCACCGGCAGCCGGTCACCAGCATACACATGCCGCATGATGGCCGACCGATTGGCATCCGCCACGAGCATCCCCACGGACCCCTCATGCCCCGGCGACGTCCGCTTGTCGAAATTCGCGCCTTTGGCGAGGGAGCCAACCACCTTGCCACCGACTGCATCCGCATGGCTCTGTGCGCTGGCGTACAGCCGCTGCGCGCGCACGACCATGCCGTTCGCATCCGCCCCTGCGGACATCCACGCCGCCTGACGCACCGGGCGCTCGTTCAGCCCCTCGACGCTCACCACTCCATCCGCATGGGTACGGGTGACGCCGTTGCCGAGGTCCACATCGGCCACGCTCACCTTGGCGTTCCTGCCGTGACCGGTGATGATGAGGTCCTGCACCGCCATCTCACGACCATAGCTGCCGGCCTCGTAAATCGGCGCCCCACCTTTGGTGACCAGCCGCTTAATCGCGTGGGTATGTCCGGCGTATGCCACATCCACGTCACGCCCGAGTTCTTCCGCGGCGGAGGCATCCGCATGCAAGAGTGCCACGACGGCGTCCACTTTGCCGGAGCGCTTCAGTTCGCCCGCCACCCGGTTGATGGCGTCCACGTCATGCTCGCTCAGATCCGCGTCCCGGGTGATCTGCGGAGTGGCCACCGAACCGAGCGCATCGGTCAGCGCGCCCACGAACCCCACCCGCTTGCCATTGACGGTACGAATCGTGTAATCCTTGACGTTGCTCAGCCTGCCGCCGGGCCGCTTGACGTCGGCGGAGGCATTGGCGCACAGCCAGTCGATGCCGTTGGCCGGGTCGGCGATGCGATTGTTGAAATCGGCCACGGACCTGTCGAACTCATGATTGCCCACTGCGGAAATCGTCAACCCCCACTCGCGGGCCATATCAAGCGTGGGCCTGTCCTTCTGCACGGCCGATTCGTAGGGAGAGCCGCCCACGAGATCGCCTGCGGACACCGCGACCATATTGCCGGAATTATGCCCTTCCGCCAGCGAGAAGGCGGTCGCCACATCCGCGCCGCGTTCGATATGACCGTGAAAATCGGTGATGTCCGCAATGGTCACCGTGCGCGTGCCCGTGGCTGGGTCGTCACCGGAAAAAGGGACGGCTCCCGAGGCTCCCGCCATTGCGTTGGGCGCCACGAGAGCCGTCAGAATGCTCACGATAACGACGATAAGGGCGACCCCCGGCCGCCTCAGTCCGCCGGTCCACCTGCGCCGACGCTTCATACCTTCCTTCACGCCTCACAATGTAGGGTTGCCGATTGAACGGGCATCCGCCCCAACACGACGCGCAGGTGAACTCTGATTGTCCTTTCAGGCAAATCGGCTACCACGCGCAAATGCCACCGAGGCGTCCACATCCCTGTGCAGCCGTCGAATCCCACGCCAGCTGTCAATCGAAATCGGCAAGAAACAGCCCGCCTGTTACACTTCCCAAGCGTGAACGCAGCGATTACGAACGATGATCATATCCGCACCGTGGCCGACCTGTTCGTCGAGTGCCTGGTCAACGAGGGCGTCGAGACGATGTACGGCATCCCCGGCGAGGAGAACATCCCACTGATGGAGGCCATCGCCCGTGACGGCCGCATCCGGTTCATCCTGACCCGTCACGAGCAGGGCGCCGGCTTCATGGCCGCCACGCAGGGACGACTGACCGGCAAGCCGGGCGTGTGTCTGGCCACACTCGGTCCGGGCGCGCTGAACCTCACGTTGCCGGTCGCGCAGGCGAACAGCGCCAACACGCCACTGGTCGCCATCTGCGCGCAGGGCAACGTGACCCGCCTATACAAGGAATCGCATCAGATCATCGATCTGGTCTCCGTGTTCCGCCCGCTGACGCAATGGACGTCGATGATCGTCGAGCCCGCCTCGGTGCCGGAGATGGTGCGTAAGGCGTTCTCCATCACCCAGCGCAACCGTCCGGGCGCCACCTGTTTGATTCTGCCGGAAGACGTGGCGGAGATGCCGGCACCGGCCGACGCCCATCCGTTGCCGTTGCCGGAGCGTATGCGGTTCGCGCCGACCGCGGATACCATCGAACGCGCGGTGAACATCATCCGCAATGCGCGGCATCCCATCATTCTGGCCGGTAACGGCGTGGCACGCGGCGACGCGGAGAACGAACTGCTGGCGCTGGCCGAACAGCTCAACGTGCCGGTGGCCACCACGTTCGAAGGCAAGGGCGTGATCTCCGACCGCATCCCTCTGGCACTCGGCGTGGTGGGCTTCATGCGGCATGACTACGAGAACTTCGCGTTTGACGAGTCGGACCTCATCATCGCGGTGGGCTTCTCGATTCAGCAGTTCGATCCGAAGAAGATCAATCCGAACGATGACAAGACCATCATCCACATCAACACGTTCAGCGAGGATACGGACGCGCATTACTCGACCGCGCTCAACATCATGGGTGACATCAGCGCCACGCTGCAATCGCTCATCGCGCGGCTCAAGGCTGAGCGGATCACCTTCGGGGTCTCCCATCCGAAGATCCACGAACTACTGACCCATGAATACGAGGCGTACACGCACGACGACTCATTCCCGCTGAAGCCGCAGCGCATCGTCGCGGACACGCGCCGCGCCATGGAGACGGACACGGACATTGCGTTGGTGGATACTGGCGCCCTGAAGATGTGGATGGCCCGCCTCTACCCCACCTACTACTCGAACACCTGCGTCATCGACAACTCCCTGTCCACGATGGCCTGGACGCTGCCTGGCGCGGTGGCGGCCTCGCTCGAGCATCCGGGGCGTCCGGTGCTCGCCATCATGGGTGACGGCTCGTTCATGATGAACGTGCAGGAAATCGAAACCGCCGTGCGCGTGGGCGCCCGCATCGTGATTCTGGTATGGGTGGACGAGGCATACGGCCTGATCAAATGGAAGATGGACCTGCACGACGGCGCGCACGAGTATGTGGACTTCAACAATCCGGACGTGGTGGCGCTCGGCATGAGCTTCGGCGCCAAGGGCCATCTCATCGAATCGGCCGACGAACTCTACCCCACGCTGCGTGCGGCCTTGCGCTCGGGCTCGGGCATCGACATCATCGCATGTCCGGTCGATTACTCCGAGAACATGAAGCTCATCGACAAGCTCGGCGAGGTGGATTTCGGCGGCTGACGACAACATTGGATGGCCGTCCGGCGGGCGTCCCATGACTATCGACAGTTGGGTATGACGTCCGGCGGGCGTCCGGCGGGCGTCCAGCGCGGCCGTTCGGCCAACACTATTACAAGTCTGACCCTGTCGATGGGGCGGACGCTGGTTGGTTGGGGGTGCCATGCCCCGACACACTCAAGGCCGTTCGGCCAAGCTTACGGTCGGGGCATGGCACCCCCAACCAACCACCTACGAGTTGCGTTTACCAGACGGATACTGCGGCCTTGTGCAAACACACAGTTGTAGACAGATACGACGCCAATCTCCAAAGTCAACGAAGAGCCCCGGTTCCATATCGGAATCGGGGCTCTTCGTTGACTTATGCGCTGTCAGACTGTTCCTGACTATTACTCAGCGGACTGCTGTCCGGAGTCGTCGCCGGAATCGGCGGCGGCGTCCACCAGTGCGGGCTTGTCGCCGGAACCGGCGGTACCCTCGTCAGACGAGGCGGCAGCGTCAGTACCATCCGCGGCGTCCGTAGCGGCGGCGGGCTCCTCGAACTTCTCGCCCTTGAAGGTGAACTCGCCCAAGATGCCCTCGCCTTCGGCGTCGACCACCACGCGCTGGCCGTCCTGCAGATCGCCCATGAGGATCTTCTCGGAGATGGCATCCTCGATGTCGCGCTGAATCACACGACGCAGCGGACGGGCGCCGAGCAGCGGGTCGAAGCCCTTCTGCGCGAGCAGGTCCTTGGCGGCGTCGGTGAGCTCGAGCGACATATGACGGTCGAACAGGCGGTCGTTGAGCTGCTTGACATCGAGATCCACGATCTGGCGTACCTGCGGCTCGGTGAGCTGCTTGAAGACGATGATGTCGTCCAGACGGTTCAGGAACTCGGGGCGGAACTGCTGCTTGAGTTCGGCGCTCACCTGCTCCTTCATGCGCTGGTAGCTCGACTCGGTGTTGGACCCGAGGTTGAAGCCGGTGTTCGCCATCTTCGCGATGTCGCGCGTGCCGAGGTTCGTGGTCAGGATGATGATGGTGTTCTTGAAGTCCACCTTACGGCCCTGCCCATCGGTCAGATGGCCGTCATCCAGCACCTGCAGCAACGTGTTGAAGATGTCCGGGTGGGCCTTCTCGATCTCGTCGAACAGCACCACGGAGAACGGCTTGCGACGCACCTTCTCGGTGAGTTCGCCGCCCTCCTCGTACCCAACGTATCCCGGAGGCGCACCGAACAGACGCGAGGCCGCGTACTTCTCGGAGAATTCGGACATGTCCACGCGAATCAGCGCATCCTCATCGTCGAACAGGAACTCGGCGAGGGCCTTGGCCAACTCGGTCTTGCCCACGCCGGTCGGTCCGGCGAAGATGAACGAACCAGCCGGGCGCTTCGGGTCCTTGAGGCCCACGCGCGTGCGGCGGATGGAACGGGACAGCGCGGACACCGCCTCATCCTGACCGATGATGCGCTTGTGCAGCTCGGCCTCCATGTTCAGCAGCTTCTTGGATTCGGCCTGCGTGAGCTTGAACACCGGGATGCCGGTGGTCGAGCTGATCACCTCGGCGATCACGTCCTCGTCCACGACCCTCTTGACATCGGACTCGCCCTCGCGCCAGGAATCCTCCTTGGCCTTGCGGTCGGCCTCCAGCTTCTCCTGCTTGTCGCGCAGTTCGGCGGCTTTCTCGAAGTCCTGCCCCTTGATGGCCTCGTCCTTGTCGGCAGCCACCTTGGCGATCTTCGCGTCCAGCTCCTTGAGCTCGGGCGGGGCGGTCAGACGCTTGATGCGCAAACGCGCGCCGGCCTCGTCGATCAGGTCGATGGCCTTGTCCGGCAGATGACGGTCCTGAATGTAGCGGGCCGAAAGCTCGGCGGCGGACTGCAGAGCACCGTCCGTGATGGTCACATGATGGTGGTTCTCGTAACGGGAACGCAGACCCTTCAGAATCTCAATGGTCTCGGCGATCGTCGGCTCGTGCACCTGAATCGGCTGGAAACGACGCTCAAGTGCCGCATCCTTCTCGATGTACTTGCGGTACTCGTCCGTGGTGGTTGCGCCGATGGTCTGCAGTTCGCCGCGGGCCAGCATCGGCTTCAACATGTCGGAGGCACCCAGCGCGCCATCAGCCGAACCGGCGCCGACGATGGTGTGAATCTCGTCGATGAACAGCACGATATCACCGCGGGTCTTGATCTCCTTGAGCACCTTCTTCAGGCGCTCCTCGAAATCACCGCGGTAACGGGAGCCGGCCACCATAGAGCCAAGATCCAGCGAGTAGACCTGCTTGCCCTTCAGCGTCTCCGGCACGTCGCCCGCGTTGATCTTCTGGGCCAGACCCTCCACGACTGCGGTCTTGCCCACGCCCGGCTCGCCGATCAGCACCGGGTTGTTCTTGGTACGGCGGGAGAGCACGACCATCACACGTTCGATCTCGTTCGTGCGGCCGATGACCGGGTCGAGTTTGCCCTCGGCGGCCTCGGCGGTCAGATTGCGGCCGAACTGGTCGAGGATGGCGGAACCGGACTTGTTCTGCTTGTCCGCCACGCCGCCGGCGTTGGCCAGATCGCCCTTGCCGTCGGCCGAACCGGTGCCGGAGTTGCCACGGATCATATCGATGGTGGCGCTCCTGAGCTCGCCCAGATCCACGTCCATCTTGATGAGCACCTGCGTGCCCACGCCCTCACCCTCGCGGATCAGGCCCAGCAGGATGTGCTCGGTGCCGATGTAGCTGTGACCGAGCTGCAGCGCCTCGCGCAACGAGAACTCCAGCACCTGCTTGGCGTGCGGAGTGAAGGGGATGTGCCCGTTCGGAGCCGCGTTGCCCTTGCCGATCATTTCCTCAACCTGCTTGCGGGTGGCGTCCAGCGTCACGCCCTTCGAGGCGAGCGCCTTGGCGGCCACGCCCTCACCCTCGCGGATCAGGCCCAGCAGCAGGTGTTCGGTGCCGATGTAGTTGTGCTGCAGGGACCTTGCCTCTTCCTGCGCCAACACGATCACGCGCCGTGCACGGTCGGTAAACCGTTCGAACATGCTTGTCCTTCCTCAATAGACATTCCGTTTTACTCTACCGATTCGCGGTGACGTTTATTCGCCTGATTCCATGAATTGCGCTGTAAGAGGGAAAGAAAACGATATGCTGGTTCTGGATGCATCTCCATCGTTGATTCCAAGGAGGATGTGATGAACGAGTTTGACGTTGATGCTGACATCGTCGTCGGCGTGGATGGCTCCGATGAGTCCTTTGCCGCACTGAAATGGGCGCTCACAGAGGCGTCGCTGACCGGGCAGAGCGTCAATGCCGTATTCGGGTGGACGAATTCATGGGACATGGGGTCCGAGCCGGACAGCGATGAGGCGTGGGCCAAGGTCCGTCACGACATCGCCAACGAACTGCGCGACTGGGCGGATCACGCCTCCCAGGGCATCGATTTCGATCCGGGCAAGCTCAAGCTCACCTCGGTGAAGGCTTCCGGAACGGCCGCGTTGCTGCAGATCGGCAAGGATTCACAGCAGATCGTCGTGGGCCGTCGCTCGCTCGGCCGCGTGGCCCGCTGGTTCATGGGATCGCTCTCCGCCTCGCTGGCCGAGGAGGCTCAGGTGCCGGTGACGGTGGTGCGTATCGCCGGCAGCGAAGACGAATCCGTGACCGATGCCATTGCCAACGCATTGACGCCGGGCAACAAGACGGTTCACTATGTGCAGCCGCGCCCGGCGTTGGAGGAGTCCGGAAGACCGGTCGTGGTGGGTGTCGATGGGTCCGAAGCCTCACGCCGCGCATTCGACTTCGCCCTGCACGAGGCCCGGTTACACGACCGGCCGCTCAGCGTGCTGTTCTGCTGGCAACTCAAGGATCTGGGCACGGTGCCCGGATACGAGAACGCCGTGGCACCCGTGGAGATCGGTCAGCGCCGCGCCGAGGAGATACTGTCGGATCTGATGAATCGGGTGACCATTCCCGAGGGCGTCACCGTGGATACCCATGCCTTCCATATCCCCGCATCCAAGGGTCTGATCGCCGCATCCCGGTATGCGAGCCATCTCATCGTCGGTTCACGCGGTCTGTCCGGTCTTGACGCGCACTTCCTCGGTTCGGTGTCCCGCCAGATCGTCAATTTCGCCGAGTGCACCGTCACCGTGGTGCACTGAGCCGATCCGGGGCCAGTATGGTCTCTCTTGGTTTTTGGAACTGTGGAACTCAATTCCCACGGTTCCAAAATCCAAGAGATCTGTAACTCACGGTCCAAGATTCAAGGCCCAAGTCCCACGGTCTGAAGTGGCCTGGTTTTGTTCCATCTCTACTGTGAGACGGAACAAAACCAGGCCACTTCAGACAGACTCAGCAGCATAAACGGGACGAAACGCAAGTTTCAGACGGCATCGACTTACGTTTCGTCCCGTTTCGATACCCAGAAATGGGACGAAACGTAACATGACCTCGTTCCTGACTTACGTTTCGTCCCGTATCAGATAGGCAAGTGATTGCCGCGTACATCCAGTGCTTCCTGACTACCGTCAACGATTAGTCGACATTGCCCCGTCGGGGTCGGAGTCTTCGACATCGTCACCGGATTCAGAAACGTCACCATCGTTACCCTCGTCGACTGCGTCAATGACATCGGAATCCGTGTCCGCATCATCAGCATCATCGTCGATATCGGCATCGACTACCGGCTCATCGTCCGACTCGTCGGATTCGTCATCCGGTACCCGTCCGACTCACCAAAATCATCATTCGACCCACCAGACTCACCGTCCGACTCATCCCCATCACCGGAATCACCGGAACCGTCGGAATAAACCAAATCCTCGTCCGAATCATCAGACTCATCGAGCCCATCACCCGACTCGTCCAAATCACCGGAACCATCGGCCGACTCGTCGGACTCGTCATCCGATGTCCCGTCCGACTTGCCATTCAACTCGTCGTACGACTCATCGGAGATTCCCTCGGTCTCATCTTCGTCAGAGGCATCCCCGTTGTTCGCTGCGTCACCGTCCGACTCATCAGAACCGTCATTCGACTCGTCGGACTCACCAGACTCACCGTCTGACTCATCCCCATCATCGAAATCATCGGAACTGCCGGAATCATCCAAATCCTCGTCCGAATCATCAGACTCATCGAGCCCATCACCTGACTCGTCCGACTCATCTGAATCATAGGAATCATCGTCGGCGTCCTCTTCGATGGCGCGCTTCGCCTCGGCGTCGGCCCGGGCCTGACGCAGCTGCTCGATGAGATCGACCACGGCCTCAAGGCCCGGAGCCACCGTGTCGTCCACGGACACCACGCCATCGGCATCCTCATCGGATTCATCCTCGTCAAGGTCGTCGCCGTCATCCGGTTCGGTGTTCTCGAGAATGTCCTGCTCGGTGGCCTCGTCGGACTCGTCGTCATCGGATTCGTCCTCGTCACCGGTGATGAAATCATCCGTGTCATCCGTGTCATCGGTACGACTAGAACCATTCGAGTCCACGGCGGTCCCGGCTTCCGTAACATCAGCCGCATCTTCCTCGGAGTCTTCAACGACGGTCGAGGTTGAATCGTCAAGATCGACCGCATCGGCCACGACGCCGGCGAGGGCCTCTTCACGGGTCTCCTCCCGATCGTCGGACTGCTCCTGGTCCGAATCGGTTCTGTGCTTCTTTGGCGCGGCCACGATATCCACATGCAAGTCGTCGAACGCGGGCTTGGACTGAATCCACAGGTGACTCGGCTCCGGAGGCTCGATTTCGGAATGCTCGCCGCAACCGTGATCCAACGAAACCACGCGGCCGTCATCCGGACTCCACTTGTTGGCGCATACGCCGAACATGCGGTCGAGCTCACCGGTCAGCGGCACGAAGAAGCCGCAGGTGGAGCATAGATTGCCCTCTGCGGTCTTGGTGCTCAACGCCTTGGGGCCGCGCGGGCCCTCATACCACCGCTTGGCCGCCTGGGCGCGCCCCAGCGGGCTCAGCACATGCCTGCGCGTGAGTCGAAAGGTCTGGACGGCGTCGTTCACGTCCTCAAGCGACGACGGCTCCACCTCCCCCGGCTCGATGCGCTCGTCGTCGGGATCGGTGCCGATTGAATCGGTGGGCGACAAATCGGTCGGCTCCAGACGATCCTTCCACGGAACCCATTTGGGAGGCATGAGCGCGCTGTCCGTCGGAACCAGCGACGATTCATTGACGGTCCAGGAATCCAACTCGATGTCGTGGAACAGGGTCACCGACCATTGCCAGCCCTCGTATCCTCGTACATCGGACTGGAAACGGAAGTCGGTGACATGGTCCTCGAGTTCAATCGCCTCGACGAACTGACCCACCTGCTCGGGCTCGTCGGCCACCTCGAGCAGCACGGCCTGTGCGATGGCGCGCGGGTCCGGGGAGACGGCGGTTTCAGTGTTGTCGGTCATAAGGCGATCTCAGTCCTGTACGTCGAATTGATCCGCCACGGCACGCAGCAGCGTGGCCAGCTTCTTGCTCTCGGCGGCGGAGGGGTAGCGGTGGCGGCGCAGCGTGTTGCCGGCGGCGTCGAGCATCTTGATCAGATCCTCGCAGATGGCGGCCATGTCGTCCGCCTTCGGGCGAGTGGCCTTGACCAGACTGGGCGCGGAGGCGATGGTGTGGACGTCCATGGCCTGCGGCCCGCGACGCCCGTCCACCACGGAATACTCCACCTTGGCGCCCTTGCGCAGCGTGTTCACACCTGCGGGCAGGGCCTGAGCAGGCAGGAACACGTCCTTGCCTTCATCACTGGTGATGAAGCCATATCCCTTGGCTGCGTCAAACCAACGAACTCGACCGGTGGGCATTGCAAACCTTCCTTAAGTACTTACAGTAATAAACCAAAGGAACAGTTTACCCCACAGGTCTTGACCTCACGCTTTCGGCGGAGTCGGCTGCGTCGCAAGCCCGTCCCGTCCTGCGGTATCAACCGGTTGTACGGACTGGGCCGGGGCCTCCTCATGCGGTTTCGCCTCACTGGGGCCGGAGAACCACGATCCCTTCTGCTTCGCGCCCTTCCCAGTCCGACCGGTCTTGCCGCCCTTGGACTCCTTGGGGCCGCCCGCCGTGCCCTGCTGAACTGAGGCCGGCTGCACCGGCTCGACAGGCAGCACCACGGTGAGGGTCAGACCGCCCCCGTCGGTGGCGGTGGCGCAGATGAACCCATGATGCGCCCGCACCACGGACTGGGCGATGGCCATGCCGAGTCCGGTGCCGCCCTTCTGCCGGGCGCGGGAGGGATCGGCCGTGTAGAAGCGCTCGAAGATCTGCGATCGTGAGGCATCCGGCACACCGGGACCATGGTCGATGAACTGCAGCACCGCATACCGGTAGCCGGTCTGCATGGATGCGCCCACCTCGGCCGCGTCGATGAACCGCCGCAACGAAGCGTCGGTAGAGGGCATTCTGCCCAGCTGGCGCGGATCGATGGCCGCCGGAATCACGCCTATCGCCGATTCGGCCGGGGAATCGGTCGGCGTGTAACGATGGATGTTGCCCACGATGTTCGTCACCACCTGGCGCAGGCGCGAGGCGTCGCCCGGAAGAACGACCTTGGTCCAGTCGCCGTCCACGGCTTTGAGCGATGCCGGGTGATTCAGGTCTCGGGCCGGTTCCAGCTGGATGATCTTGCGTGTGATGACGCGCTCCGGGTCGAGCGCATGCAAATCGTCCACGGCATCGGTGACCAGCGAGGAGAGATGGACCGTGCCGGTCACGTCGATGCCACGTCCCTCATCGAGGCGGGCCAGCGACAACAGATCCTCGACGAGCACGGTCATGCGCTGGCTGGACTTTTCGATGTGCTCGATGGATTCGTCCGCGCGCTCCAACGCGCCGGGCATGTCCCGTTGCATCTTGTACAGCTCGGCGTAGCCGTGGATGGCGGCCAGAGGGGTGCGCAGCTCGTGGCTCGCGTCGGAGACGAACCGCTTCATCTTATTGGTCGTCTCCTCCTGCTCATGGAAGCTGGATTCGATTCGCGAAAGCATGGTGTTCAGCGATGCGGCGAGGGACCCCACTTCGGTGTTCTCCGGTGCGGAGGGGATGCGCTGGCTCAGGTCGCCGGCGGCGATCTTGGCCGCGGTCTTCTCCATGCGCTTCAGGGGGGCTAGCGTCTGCTGGATGATGAGCGTGGAGAGCGACCCGCCGAGCAGCAGCACGGCGATGCCCACCACCACGCAGTATCGGGTCAGTGTGTTGAGCGTGTCCATCTGGTCGGACAAAGACAGTCCGATGTACAGCACGCCGCGCACCTTCTCATTGCCGTTCGCATCCTTCGCCGTCCATTGCAAAGGCAGGATGCGCCACGGCGCGTTGGCCGACGCCAACGTGGCATGGCTCACGTTGCCGCGCGGGTTCGCCAGCACTTTGGTCACGCTGCTCGACGACTGCGACGATTCCCCGCCGTCTGTGCCGTTCGAGCCGCTCTGTCCGGATGATGAACCGTTGCCGCCCGTCCCCGAATCACCCGGCGTCGCGCCGTCCGGAGCCGGCGACTGGGTGGTTTCGCTCTGCACCTGGATGATCTGCTTGGCCACGGCGGGCGCGGTGAAGACCTGTCCGAGCGTGATGCCGGACGTGTCTCCGTCGGTGGGCAGCACCGGCATGGAGACGATATTGTCGCGCAGCTGCGGCAGAAGCGGCGTCACCGTGAGCGGATTGCCGTCCGCGTCCTTGGTGCCGTCGGTGTACTGCAGCTGGAGGAAGTACGAATTGGGGCTGTTCAGACCGCTGGAGTTGTCGTTCTTGGTGAGCAGGTCGATGTTGTTGAACACGAGCTGGCTCTGGACGCGCAACTGGGTATCGGTCTTCTCCAGCATGTAGTTGCCCACCAGCGTGCGGATGGAGAAGGAGATCACGGTCACGCCCACGAGCAGCACGACGATGGTGCAGGCCACCAGCTTGCTGCTCAAGGAGACTCGATCCAAGTGACGCAGGAACAGGTTACGCTTGCGCTCATGCCGTTCTTTGGCATACCGTACCGCATCCGGGCCGGGAGCCGCACTGGGAGCGGCGGCCGGGGCGGGTATGGGAGCCGCCGGCGTCGGGCGCGAATCGGGGGCGGGGGTGGACGGATTCGGATTCGGATTCGGAGACTGACGGGGACTGGTCATGGGCGACCGCCGCTCAGTTCTTGGGTTCGCGAATCATGTAGCCGATGCCGCGCTTCGTTTCAATGAGCGGGGTCACTTTATGGGTTTCGCCATTGTCGTCGGTGTAGGTCACGCCATCCACCTTCTTGCGCAGGTAGGAGATGTACGATTCGACGATGGCGGCGTCCCCGCCCCAGTCGTACTGCCAGACATGGTCCAGAATCTGGGCCTTGGACAGCACTCGCCCCTCGTTGTCCATGAGATAGCGCAGCAGCTTGTATTCGGTGGGGCTCAGGTCCACCGGCTGACCGGCGCGGGTCACGTCGTGGGAGTCCTCGTTGATCTCCAGGTCGGCCACGCGAATGATCGGGTCGTCCTCCACCTGCTCGCGGGTGCGGCGCAGGATGGCGCGGATGCGGGCCACGACCTCTTCCAGGCTGAACGGCTTGGTCACGTAATCGTCACCGCCCACGGTCAGGCCCATGATCTTGTCCTGGGTATCGTCGCGCGCGGTCAGGAACAGCACCGGGGCGTCGATGCCCTCCTGGCGGATACGGCGGGTCACGGTGAAGCCATCGATGTCAGGGAGCATGACGTCCAGAACGATGAGATCCGGCTGCACCTTCTCGATGACTTCGATGGCTTCGGAACCGGATGCGGCGGTGTTCACCTCGAATCCGGCGAAATGAAGGGATGCGACGAGCAGTTCGCGGATGGACGGCTCGTCATCTACAACTACGATCGATGCTTCAATAGGCTTACTCATGCTTCCTAGAGTGTCGCGTTCGTCTGGGCGTTTCCTGAATGTCGCCTTGAAGTTCCTTCCTGGCTTGTTCACGGGCCTGCTTGCGGGCTTTCCGCTCCCGCCGACTCAACGGCTCCTTGCTGGCACGGCGCGGTTTCTTGCCACCGCTGCGCACCCGGATCACGACCATCAGCACCACCACGATCACCAGCACCACGAGAACCGCCGCCATGACGATGATGCCGATCCTCACCGAGGATGACGACGTCGAGGTCTTCTGCGATTTGACGATCTGGTCCATCATGGCGGTGGCCGACCCGGCCCAGTTCGGCGTACTCTCCATCAATGGCTGCTGGGCCGCCTCCGAAAGCTTATCCACGGTGTCCTGGCTCTTGAGCCATTCGTCGGAGTTCGAGGAGACCGCCACCACCAGATTGCCGTCGTTCGAGGCGACAGCCAGCAGTACGGTGTTGGGCTTCGGTTCCATCGATTCGAGTACGTTCTTGGCCCACTTCTGCGGGGCGAGCTTGGTGCCGAAGGTGGGCAGGTAGAGCAGATGGACGTGAACGCCCGTCTCCCGCTCCGTGTTGGCGACAGCATCCGAGACTTCGGAAACGTGCGAGCCCAGCAGGTTCTGTGTGTCCGTGATGTTCTCGGTAATGGTCACGCCACTGTCCGAATTGTCTGACGAACCACTGGATGAACCGTCATTCGAACTGCTGTTCGTATCGGTGGACCCGCCATCCGAGTTATCCCCATACGCCGGAGCGGTTATCCACATCATCGTCATCAGTACCGCCACGACCACACAAACGCAGCGAACAAGCCATTTTCGAGCGTTCACCGCCACCGCGATTACGGTAGGAGCCGAAGCTGGAACCACATCGGTCGATGTTCCCTGTGCCCAATTCGTTTCTGCCATAGGCTCCACCATAGCGGCCGGTATTGGCATTGGCGGTCGCATCATCATGATTCATCCAATGCCATGAAAGGAGCGACGATGCCCCAATACCAAGTGGATTCCGAACGGATTCAGTCATCTTCGGCCGCGGTGGCCAATTCGGTCGCGCAAATCAGGCAGGCCGTTGCCGGCATGTACACCAATCTCAACAGCCTGCAGGAGGCATGGCGCGGCTCGGCGGCCACCCAGTTCACTTCGGTGGCGGCCCAGTGGCGTTCGGCACAGCAGCAGATGGAGGCTTCGCTTGAATCCATCCAACGTTCGCTGACGCAGGCATCCACCGTTTACGCCGACGCCGAATCCCAGGCCTCCCGCCTGTTCGCAGGCTAGGGGGAAGGCGACTCTGCGGCATCGCCGCACCCCGGCGTTGCGACTCCGTAACGCCGACCGCTGCAGGCTTCGTCCTATGGCATCATCGCCGCAAGAGACTCAGGGAGGGTTTATCCTATCCAACTCCCCTTCATCGCCTTTCCTGACCAATCTTGCGGCAACGGGGTCAGCGCAACGGCGGAACCGATGGTGACGCCGACGGCAAACGGAAGAAGCCCGCAGCATACAACAAGAGGGGACTCCCGAAGGAGTCCCCTCTTCATTCAGTGCCGTTCAGCCTGAATCAGTCAGCCGTTGATCCTTGGAGATAATCCTTGGAGACTGATCAGTATCCCATGTCGGCGCCGGCTGCCGGGGCGGCGGCCTTCGGTTCCGGCTTGTTGGCCACGACGGCCTCGGTGGTCAGGAACAGGCCGGCGATGGAGGCGGCGTTCTGCAGGGCGGAGCGGGTCACCTTGACCGGGTCGGTCACACCGGCGGCCAGCAGGTCCTCGTAGGTGTCGGTGGCGGCGTTGAAGCCCTCACCCTCCGGCAGGGAACGAACCTTGTTGATCACCACGTCGCCGGACACACCAGAGTTCTCGGCAATCTGCTTGATCGGGGCCTCAATGGCGCGGAACACGATGGCGGCACCGGTGGCCTCTTCGCCGGTCAGGGAGGTCACAGCCTCATCCTTCTCGGCTTTGGCAGCGGCCTGAACGAGGGCCACGCCACCGCCGGGCAGCAGGCCTTCCTCGATGGCGGCCTTGGCGTTGCGCACGGCATCCTCGATGCGGTGCTTGCGCTCCTTGGCCTCGACCTCGGTGGCGGCGCCGACCTTGATGACAGCCACGCCACCAGCCAGCTTGGCCAGGCGCTCCTGCAGCTTCTCACGATCGTAATCGGAGTCGGTGTTCTCAATCTCGGCGCGAATCTGGGCCACGCGAGCGTCGATGTCCTCCTTGGCGCCAGCACCCTGAACGATGGTGGTCTCGTCCTTGGAGACGATGACCTTCTTGGCGTGGCCGAGCACGGACACGTCCACGGAGTCGAGCTTGAGGCCCAGCTCGTCGGAGACGACCTGAGCACCGGTCAGGATGGCCATATCCTGCAGCATGGCCTTGCGGCGGTCGCCGAAGCCCGGAGCCTTGACGGCGCAGGACTTGAAGGTGCCACGGATGTTGTTCAGAATCAGGGTCGGCAGAGCCTCGCCGTCAACGTCCTCGGCGATGATCAGCAGCGGCTTGCCGGTCTTCATGACCAGCTCGGCCACGTGCACGATGTCCTGCTGGGAGGAGACCTTGCCGGAGGTGAGCAGAATGTACGGGTCCTCGAGGACGGCGGTCTGGTCGTCCTGGTTGGTCACGAAGTACGGGGCGATGTAGCCCTTGTCGAAGCGCATGCCCTCGGTGAACTCGAGATCCAAGCCGAAGCGGTTGTTGTCCTCGACGGTCACGACGCCGTCCTGGCCGACCTTGTCCAGAGCCTCGGCGATCTTCTCGCCGACCTCGGGATCGGCGGCGGAGATGGTGGCGGTCGCGGCGATCTGGTCCTTGGTCTCGACGTCCTTGGCTGCGGCGACGAGCTCCTTGACGATGACGTCGGTGGCCTTCTCGATGCCGCGACGCAGCGCGATCGGGTTGGAGCCGGCGACCACGTTCTTCAGGCCCTCGTGGACCAGGGACTGGGCCAGCACGGTTGCGGTGGTGGTGCCATCGCCGGCGACGTCGTCGGTCTTCTTGGCGACTTCCTTGACCAGCTCGGCGCCGATGCGCTCGTACGGATCCTCAAGATCGATTTCCTTGGCGATGGACACACCATCGTTGGTGATGGTCGGAGCGCCGTAGGTCTTGTCGAGCACGACGTTGCGACCCTTCGGACCCAGCGTGACCTTGACGGTGTTGGCGAGCTTGTCAAGGCCCTCCAGCATACCCTGACGGGCTTCCTCATCATAAGCAATGATCTTTGCCATGGTTGTGTGTTCCTCCAAATGGCTGCATATGGACAGTGTCCACTCGTAGGGAGCCGAGCCGTGAATCCCGACCGTCAGCTGCCGGTTATCACTCTCGACCTCCGAGTGCTAACCCAGACATTAGCACTCGAGGCTGCCGAGTGCCAACATCGGCCTCGGCGATTGTGCTGTGGGCATGAAATCAACCGGACGGATGGGAATGTATGGGGACGTACGGGCAACTGGTACGCGAGCACCGATACGAGAGCGGGTGCCACAACACAGTGCTTACGAACAAGCGCCTACAAACAAAGAAACCCCGGCCGCTTGTGCGGTCGAGGCTTCTGCGCATCCTTGCGTGCGCTGCTATCAGGCGCGGTCTTCACCGGAGGACAGCTTCACTACGTCCTTCGCCTGCGTGCCCTTGCCCGATGGGACGGGCGTATACTCCACGCGATCGCCCTCGTACAGCATTTTGAACTTGTTGGTGCTGCCGTCGTCCTTGATTTCCGCGTAATGCACGAAAACGTCCTCGCCGCCGCCGTCCGGCTGGATGAACCCGAACCCTTTCTTGGCAAGGAAGAACTTCACGGTACCTTGTGCCATATCTGATCTTTCCTTTGTTCCCTGAGGTGTCGCGACAAACACTTATAGGGAACGTAGAAAGAACCGCATCGCGCTCCCCCTACCTCGCGACTAGAGATTGATTGTACAGTGACGAGGGAACATTACCAACCGGGACGATAGGAAAACGTCCATAAATATGAGAACGTTCACACGTAGGAAGCGTTGTTTTCCCTGTGTTTTCGCCCCTTTGGCCACTAGTTCAACAATACCACCGTAATCGGCGTGGACAACCCCTGAACCTGCTCCACGGCGCTGATGCCGAGCGTGGACGCCACATCCTCGGCGGTCGCCTTGTCGGTCTCGTTCTGGTACCACACCACGGTGTATCCGGGCAGCGTGCCGCCGCTGGGGTTGGACGCCGAGACGCTCGTGTAGCCGGAGGTCTGCAGCACGTCGCTCTTCTGGCCGGCATATCCCTGGATGCCGGTGGCGTTGATCACCAGCACCTGCGTGGCCTTATTCACCGTGGAGGCCGGCTGGCTCTGCTGTGTGTTCTGGTCCGCATTCGCATCGGCATTGGTCGAGTCGGTGGAGTCGGACTGGTCCAATTGGTTCGCATCCGACGAACCCGTGCCGTCCGTGGAGGTACCCGAGGACGAGGAGTCCTTGTTCGCGGTCGAGCCGTCTGTGCCGTCCGACGACGCATCGGCCGCATCGGACTTGGACGAGGAGTCGCCGGAAGCGACCTGGGACGTGTTCTCCTGGCCCAGAATGACCTTGTATTCGCCGGAGACGACCAGCCAGGCACCCACACCGCACAGGGCCGCCACCAGAATGACGATGAGGAACGGGGCGATGCGGGCCATCACCGGGCGCGGACCGCGGTGGACGCCCACCGGACCCTTCGGCGGATTGTCGAAGATATCCCGTTCATACGAGTCGTAGGTCATCTTGTCGCGTGCCATGGCCGCCCTCCTGTATGAGACAAACTACCCACGAGTCTAACCGCCAATCGGGAGAAGCGACAGGGCGTGCCGCGATGGGCGGATGGATATGCACGTCTGGCTACAGTGGTGAGCCATGATCAAACCGTTACGAGAACTGGTCGAGCCGGGTTGGGCCGAGGCGCTGACCGACGTGGAGCCGACCATCCATCACATGGGCGATTTCCTCAGGGCGGAGAACGCCGCAGGACGCCCCTGGCTGCCAGCGAGTCATAACGTCCTGCGCGCCTTCACCATCCCCTTCGACTCGATCAAGGTGCTTATCGTGGGACAGGACCCGTACCCCACGCCCGGACACCCGGTGGGACTGAGCTTCTGCGTGGCACCGGACGTCCGCCCATTGCCGAAAAGCCTGATCAACATCTATAAGGAACTGGTCGACGATCTGGGTGTGCCGATGCCGTCCAACGGCGACCTGACGCCGTGGACGGAACGCGGGGTCATGCTGCTCAACAGATGCCTGACCGTGGGTGTCGGACGTCCGAACTCCCATCAGGGCAAGGGATGGGAGGAGGTCACCGAGGCGGCGATCAGGGCGCTCAACGCCCGCACGGATGCCGAAGGAAGGCCCAGGCCGCTTGTGGCGATTCTCTGGGGACGTAACGCGCAGAGTCTCGAGCCTTTGCTTACCAATGCGTTCATCATCAAATCCCCGCATCCAAGCCCGCTCTCGGCATCTCGCGGCTTCTTCGGCTCCAAGCCGTTCTCCCGCGCCAACCAAGCCCTCACCTCCATGGGCGCCGAGCCCGTCAATTGGACGCTGCCGTAAAGCGGACAACCCAGTGGGTTGTCCGTAGGCAGCGTGCTCGCCGACAGGCGAGCCAACAAGACGCGGGCAGAGCCCGTCCATAATTGCAGGACCGCTGCCGTAAAACAGGCAGCCCAGTGCCGAACCGTGAAGCGGACAACCCAGTGGGTTGTCCGTAGGTGAGGGGAGTGGCTATGCCACGACGGAAATCCGTAAGGATTTCGGGCTGTAGGCAGCGTGCGAGCCAACAGGCGAGCCAACAAAACGCGGGCGAAGCCCGACAATAATTGCAGGACCGCTGCCGTAAGCTGCCGTAACAGGCGGCATCCGCCAGCCCTCCGTCAGCGCGAGTCGTTACAGTGGTGGGCATGACTCTGTTCCCCACGCAACCGAACATGCCCCCACAACCGGCGATGCCCCGCCCCGTCATGCCGGCGGTCGGCCAACCCCCAGCGCCGACGCCGACGCTGGGGGCCGACGACACGCAGCGGGCCCGTGCCTTGGCGAACACCATCCGCGCCCGTTTCACCCAGACCCTCGTGGGGCAGGACAATCTGCGTGAATCCCTGATCGTGACCCTGGTGGCCGGCGGTCATATTCTCATCGAATCGGTGCCCGGTCTCGCCAAGACCACGGCGGCGCAGACGCTCGCCACCTGTGTGTCCGGCACGTTCAAGCGCGTGCAGTGCACCCCGGATCTCATGCCCTCCGACCTCACGGGAACGCAGGTCTTCGACTTCGCCACGCAGAAGTTCACCACCCAGATCGGCCCGATCCACGCCAATTTCGTGCTGCTGGACGAGATCAACCGCTCGAACGCCAAGACCCAGTCGGCCATGCTTGAGGCCATGGCCGAAGGCTCCACCACCATCGGCGGCCAGCGCATCCAGCTGCCCAAACCGTTCATGGTCATCGCCACCGAAAACCCCATCGAGGAGGAGGGCACGTTCAACCTGCCCGAGGCGCAGATGGACCGTTTCATGATGAAGGCCGTCATGACCTACCCCTCCGCGGACGAGGAGGCACGCATGCTGGCGATGCTCACCCGTCGCGGGTCCGACATGATCGGTCCTGACACCATCACCGGCGATCGCATTTCGGTGACGGACGTGGACTTCCTGCGTCGGGCCGCACGCCGGGTGCATGTCTCCGACGCGATCATGCGGTACGCGGTGGATATCGCGGCCACGTCCCGTGGAGCCGGCTCCCGCCCGATCAAGGGGCTGTCATCGCTGGTCAGGCTCGGAGCCTCCCCACGCGCCACCATCGCGCTGACGCGCATCGGCCAGGCGAACGCCCTGCTGTCGGGTCGCGACTACGTGGTGCCCGAGGACATCAAGGCCTTCGCCCACGAGGTCCTGCGTCACCGCATCATCCTCACGTTCGAAGCGCTGGCGGACGGCGTGGTCAGCGACCAGATCGTGGACAAGATCGTCGAAACGGTGCCTGTTCCGTGAGTTTCGACGTGCGACCGGGCGCAATGGACTCCGATATGGACCCCGTTGCGATCCGCAGGAAAATCGAGGCTCTGGGCACGCAGCTGAGTCTGCCGACCGTACGGAAGGCGCTGGGCGTGCTCGAGGGCGAACACGCCTCCGGCCGTCGCGGCGGCGCCGGTGACGTGATGGATGTACGCGCCTACGAGCCCGGTGACGAATCACGTCTCATCGACTGGAAGACCAGCGCACGTCAGGGACGCCCCATGGTGGTTCAGCGGGAGCGTCTCGCCACCTCCAAGGTGTGGCTGCTGATGGATGTGGGGCTTGAAATGAACGGCGTGTGCCCGTCCGGGGAACGCATCTTCGAGGTGGCGGCCAATGCGCTTCGCATGTTCGCCGCGCTGTCCCTGCGTCGTTCGGACGATATCTCGCTGGTGTTCGGCGATGCCTCGAGCATCACCCGAATCCCGTTCAATGGCGGGTTCGCGCAATTCGAGCGGACATTGGACCAAGCGCTGGAACGCGAGTGGAGTCACCGCCGGAACATCGACGCGCTGCTCGCGTATGCCCGCCGCATCAAGGATCGCGATGCCCTGATCGTGCTGGCCACCGACGAACACGCACTGGCCGAACGTCATCTTGTCGAATTCCGTCGCGTGGCCCGCACCCATCCCGTGGTGCTTATCGATATCGCGACGCTGAATCCGTTCCTCGGATTACGGCCGGGGCATGCCGCTCCCGTCGACGGGCTGACGAACCGTCGCGTACCCGCGTTCCTGAGGTCCGCCAAGGCCGCATCAGAAGTGGAGTCGCATCGCGCGTACATGGCCGCGGCCCTTGAGCAGGAGCTTGGCCGCACCGGCTCCCACATGATCCACGCCGGTTCCAGCGAGGTGATGTTCGACCGGTTCGTCCATCTGGTCTCGGCCGCGCTGGCACGCACCACGCGCAATCGTCTGGGTGCGGCGCCGGACCTGTCCGCGATGCTGACACCGGGAGGTGCCCGATGACGGTCCCATCACTGGCATGGCTCCCCGTTTCGCACGTCATCGCATGGTCGTCGAAGGCATCCGCGGCGATCGTCACGACGGACCTCACAGCTCCGGCGCTTCTCGCCGATTCCGGTGATGCCGGCGATCTCAAGCCGGTCGAGGCGTTGTCCCTGACCGGCCCGCTCGTCGCGGTCATCGCCGTATGCATGGTGCTCGTCGTGGCACTGATCGTTCTCGCGGTCGTGCTGTCGCGCCCCGCCAGACGTCCCCGTCGCGACGCTTCCCCGCGCGGCGCCCACACTGAGGCCAGTGCCAAAGCCGTCTGGCGCAAGCGCATCGACGACGTGGTCGCCCAGCATGAGGCGGGAACGCTCACTCGCGAGGACGCCTTCGCCCAGCTGGCGCGGATCGCGCGAGAATTCGCCGGTTCCGTCTCCGGCAGGGAGCTATCGTCAAGCACGCTCACCGATCTGACACGACTGAACCGTACGCCGGCGAACCGGCAGGGACTGGACACGCTGCGGCAGACCATCAGCGCGCTGTATCCGCCCGAGTTCGCCGATGCCGCGCGCAACAGCGCCGCACGCGAGACGAGCGTGCGCGATGCAGCCGAATGGGTCTCCAATCTGGTGGAAAGGTGGCGTTCATGACCATCACCCTGACCTGGCACTGGCCTTGGGCGGCGCTGGCCGGCGTGCTGGTGGCGCTGGCGATCATCCTGCTGACGGCCGTCTTCGCCGGACGCCGCCGAGCCGGCGACGAAACCGTCTTTTCACTGGATGACGATCTCAATACCGAACACGCCTCACAGTTGTTCCGGCAATGGCGCGCGCTCGGGCGCGTGGCAGTCGCGTCACTGACGGTGACCCTGCTGCTGGCCGTGACGCTCGTGGCACGTCCCAGTCAGGTGGATGCCGGCAGCGAACGCGCCTCCAGCCGAGACATCGTGCTGTGCCTGGACGTCTCCGGATCCACCCTCCCGTATGATCGCGAGGTCATCGATACCTACCGCGAACTGGTCGGGCACTTCCAAGGCGAGCGCATAGGCCTGAGCATCTTCAATTCCACCTCCCGCACGGTGTTCCCGCTGACCGATGACTACGCACTGGTCACCAAGCAGCTTGACGAGGCCAGCAAGGCGCTCAAGGGCGTGGAATCGCAGGATGACATCGACAAGATGTCCGACGAGGAGTACCAGAAAATCGCCGACTGGCTCGATGGCACGCAGAACCGCAAGGACGCCACTTCGTTGATCGGCGACGGCGTGGTCTCCTGTGCAGCCATGCTGCCGGGCTTCGCATATGGCGAGGCGGACCAGGAAAACACCCAACGCGCGCGTGCCGCCTCGATCGTGCTGGCTACCGATAACGTGGTCTCCGGCAAACCGACCTACTCGCTCGACGAGGCGCTGGACCTCACCCGTCAGGCCTCGATCACCGTGGACGGCCTGTATTCAGGTCCGCGGTCCAGCGAAACCGATCAGACCACCACGGATATGAAGTCGGCCATCGAATCGCATGGCGGCGTGTTCCTGACCCAGTCGAACGGCTCGAGCATCAACGGACTCGTGCGGGATATCGAGTCGCGCAGGGATACCGAGAACGACAGCAAGACGAAGGCCGCAATGGTGGATGCACCCGGTCTGTGGTCGCTGGCCCTGGCAATCGTGCTGGTCATATGGATCGCCTGCGCTTGGAGGTTGCGTCGATGAACGGATTCACCTTCTCCCCCGCCCTCGGATGGCTGACCGGCGGCGTGCTGGCAGGCATCCTGACCGTGCTGGCCGTCGTCGAAATCGTGCAGTTCACGCGCCGCCGCGGCACCGGAACCACCGACGAAACCGTTTGGGCGTGCGTGCGACGCACGCTGATGCTGCTGCTCGCGGCAGTGATGACGCTCACCCCAAGCGTCGTCGCCCCGACCACATCGCGCGCTATCAATGCCACCGACGTGATTCTGGCGGTGGACGTGACCGGATCGATGGCCGTGTCGGATGCCGCCTATGGGGCCGACGAGCCCATCACCCGCATCGATGCGGCCCGCAAGGCCGTGCATGACGTGACCGCCGCCTATCCCGGCGCGAGCTTCGCCGCAATCCGTTTCGGCGCTTCGGGCACGCTCGACGTGCCGCTCACCCCGGACGCGCCGGCGATCGACAACTGGGCCGATACCCTGACGTTGGAATCCACGTCCGTGTCCACCGGCTCGAGTCTGGATGCGCCGATCGACCAGCTGCTGGTCACGGCCAAGTCGATTCGCGAATCCCACCCCGATGACGCCATCGTGCTGTATCTCATCTCCGATGGCGAGCAGACGTCGGATAAGACGCGCCGCACCTTCTCGTCATTGCGCCGATATCTCGACGACGGGTTCGCCGTGGGCGTGGGTTCGGCTGAAGGCGGCAAGATACCGGCCATCGCGGACGGCGTCGGTACCGCCGAATCGAACGTGACCAATCAGTGGGCCATCGATCCGGACACCGGCCAGCCGGGTATCTCGAAGATGGACGAAACGAATCTCAAGGACATCGCCGATGAAATCAGCGGCTCGTTCGTGGCCCTCGACGCCGCGACGACGTTGAAGGACGCGGTGTCCGCCAAAACCTCGAACCAGTGGCGGGTCACCTCCACGGTCAAGCAGCGCACACGCACCACGCCGGTGGTCTGGCCGCTTGCCATTGCGCTCGGCGTATTGCTGGCCTGGGAGCTCGGCGCGTGGATCGCGACTTCAAGGAGGCTGTTGTGAACGCACGGGCCATACGGGATACGAACGGCAGCGACGCGCCGCAGAACGAGCGTCCGCACGCGCAGAAGCAGCAGCTTGGCCGCGGCAACGCACGAGGTCCGTTGGGCGTACGTATCGCGCTCGTCGTCGCAGCCTTGATGCTGGCGGCGGTCGCCGCAGTGGCGGTGGTGAACCTTGCGGCCACCATGCGGTTCAATCAGGCCACCGCCTCACTTACCGCCAACATCAAGGCGGCGCAAGACCCATCCACCGATGTTGACACGCTCAGTGCGCGTCAGCAGCAGACCGACGCGCAGTTCGCTGAAGCAGGACGCATGCGCGCATTGCTGATGCCGCAGGTGCGTGATGCCATCGATGCCAACACCGCCGTTTCCTCGCAGCTCACCACCATCACGCTGAAGCAGGCGCAGTTGCAACAGGATGGCGCAGGTGCCTCGGACGCCACGAACGGGCAGACCGCGTCGGGCACGTCCGGCTCCCGGAATCGGAAGCAGTCCGACGGACTCACCGAGGAGCAGCGTAAGAAGGTGGAGGAGCTCATGAAGGCCAACCAGCAGGCCGCCGAGGATCAGTCCGCCACGACGACGAATAAGACCGAACAACAGGCCACGCAGAATAAAGGCACCGGCGCGACCAAGCCGTGGTGACATTCGTCTCTTCGCGGTCTCTTCGCGACCTTTCGACACTCTCCTGACGCCGCCACGATTCCGCCCTTCCCTTTTCCGGTTATCCACAACAGTCGTGGATAACCGGCCCGAAAAACGGCAAGCTGGAACCACATGACCCGTTTCGGCTGGACAGCCCATCAGGTCGTCCGTTTAGCTGGAAGACATGAATACCTACAACGATGATCTTTTCCTGCGAAACCAGCCTCTCCCCGCTTTGCCCGATGGCAATCCGTCCGTGTTCAGCACCTGCCGGTGCGCCGTCTACAAGCTGACCGATCAGGACCTCATCAGCCGGCATTACGCCTCCACCATCACCGCCAGTGACAACGCCGCCACGGCAATCGCACGATCCCAAATCGTGGAATGGACCGGCAACACCGCCGACTGGTTCCGCTCCACGCTTGATCGCACCGCATACACCATCAAGATGCTGGCCGAAGATGTGGAAATCACCCGACGACTGGCGATGGAGTCATGATGAGCGAGAACAACGAATACTACTGGCAGGTCGAATCGAAAGTCTACGGCGGTCAAGGTTATTCGACCGCGACACGCGAGGAATACAAGGCCGTGGCCAAGGCGTTGGACCAGGAAGCCAGCGAATTCAAAAAACTCGCCTCCGTCTGGGAAACCGAACGTGAACAACTGGACATACGACACGTCGCCGCGACCTGCCGTGAACACACCGCATTGCCATACACCGTTTTGAAAGTGCGTTGCCAGGAGCATGCGGACGCGTGCAGACAGATCAGCGAAAATCTCTCACTCACCGCCGAACGGCTGCTGCGCGTACTCGGCCTGTATTCGGATGCGGAACTCATCGCGAAACGGCTGTTCAACGAGGTGCTGCAATTCGCCACCCAAGTCAAACCCCATTACGCGGCGGCGGCCGCCACCGCACTGGGAGTGGGAGGATTCCTGACCAACTGGGTCATCGAAGGCAAACCCAATCCATGGTCGGTGTTCACGGCCACGTACCCCATCCACGAAGGTCTGATGAGTGGCCTCGGCTCGTTCATCGGCCGCGTTCCGCGCGGCCTCGGCGCACTCACCACAGATGAGACCAATAGAAGCGCCGGGGTACTCGCTCAGGTCACAGCACCAATGAAAAACCTGTGGCAAGGCAACCACCTTAATGTACGTGAGGTCACCACAAAAGCCGATGTGGTGCGGTCCAGCCAATCGGTGGCGGAATCGATGGATGGCCTGTACCGTTTGGCGAACGAGCGGCTCGGCAAAATCGATCTCGACAGCGGACTCGACTACGCCACCATCGCCGTCCAACGATACGAACGCGCGGACGGCACCAACGCCTGGCTGGTCACCATCCCCGGCACCGATGGGCAACCCGATTCCCCGTTCGGCTGGATGCAGAATCTGGAACTGATGAGTCCATCCGAACGTCAGAGCATGGAGGCGGACAGCGCCAGGATGGTCATCGAGGCGATGCGGCAGGCCGGCATCGACAAGGATGAGCCGGTGGCGATGGTCGGTCATTCGCAGGGCGGCATCGTGGCCGCAACCATCGCCTCGAACTGGGCCGACGACTACAACATCGAACATATCGTCACAGCCGGCTCGCCGATTGCGAATCATGCGATACCGAAGAAAACATGGGTCACCAGCGTGGAGATGGACACCGAATTCATTGCCGCCCTGGATGGCACACCGAATCCGGCGACGCCCACCTGGCTGACCGTGCAGGGGACGGCGTCACGGGCACCGGACGCCACGCCAAGCACCATCAACAAGGACGGCTCCTGCACGCCGGGCTCCACACCCATCGCCGGAGACGCCCCGTACGATGCCGCACCGGTCAAGGGCGGACCATCGAGTGAGATGGAAATCACCCATTGGCTGCAATACCATCAGGCGGCCTATCAGAATGCCACCGACGAGGGTTCTCCCGCCATTCAAAACCATGAGCGGCACTTCCAACACGTCATCCAGGGCGAACTCAAGGAAACCCGGTATTTCGAAGGCCGCATGAGCCACAGACCCGCCAACGAACCAACATGCATCACCCCGGAGTCCGGCAAGGACATGCCAGATATCCAACCGAAGGTCCAGAAGTGACGGACGGACTTGGATGTCGGGCTGACACATCAGCCCGGAGCGGTGTCCACCTCCCCTGCCACGTCGGTCAAGTGTTGCACCAATCACTGGAGCCCGCCCCAGATTCGGACGAAACCGGACGCCCCACCGGGCCGGTCAACCGGTTTCAGATTGGTTCGACCAGTACGGCCGCCCCACCAAACCAGACCAACCCCGGCCAGGCCAAACCGACCAAACCGGTCAAACCGACCGACCCGGCGCCGTGCGAATGCGGGTTCCCTCCAATCGTACACGCCCAGTTCACGGCTGGAAGTACCCTAGAGGGCATGAAGCTTACCGATATTTCCCCTGCAATCGCATTGACCCCGCTTGACGGCCGTTACCACAACGCCACCGCACCGCTCGTGGAATACCTGAGCGAGCCAGCCCTGAACCGCGAACGCATGCGCGTCGAGGTCGAATGGATGATCCTGCTGGCCAACGGCTTCGACGGCAATGGCAACCAGCCCATCGTGGACGGCGTCAAGCCCTTCACCGAGGCCGAAAAGGCGTTTCTGCGCGCGATTCCCGAGGACTTCGGCGCCGAAGGAATCAAGCAGCATGCCGCGCACGAGGCCGTGACCCATCACGACGTGAAGGCCGTGGAGTACTACATCGACGATCAGATCGACAAGGCCCCGGCCGAACTGACCAACATCAACGAGGCGCTCAAGACCCTCGTGCACTTCGCCTGCACCTCCGAGGACATCAACAACCTGTCCATCGCCCGCTGCGTGAAGAACGCGATGAACAACGTCTGGGAACCTGCGTTCAAGGAGATCATCGACCATCTTGCCGCCAAGGCCGAGGAATACAAGGACAAGGCCCTGCTCTCCCTCACCCACGGCCAGCCGGCCACGCCGACCACGCTCGGCAAAGAGCTCGCGGTCTACGTCTACCGTCTGAACCGCCAGCTCAAGCACATCGAGAACCAGGAGTACCTGGGCAAGATCAACGGTGCAACCGGCACGTTCGGCGCACATCTGGCAGCCTGCCCGGATGTGGACTGGATCGCGGTCTCCCGTGAGTTCGTCACGAACCGCATGGGCCTGACCTGGAACCCGCTGACCACGCAGATCGAATCCCATGACTGGCAGGCCGAGCTGTACTCGACCGTCTCCCACGCGAACCGCATCATGCACAATCTGTGCGTGGACGTGTGGATGTACATCTCGCGCGGCGTGTTCGCGCAGGTGCCGGTCAAGGGCGCCACCGGCTCGTCCACGATGCCGCACAAGGTCAACCCGATTCGTTTCGAGAACGCCGAGGCGAACTTCGAGATCTCCTGCTCGCTGCTCGACACACTGTCCGCCACGCTGGTGGAATCCCGTTGGCAGCGCGATCTGACCGATTCGACCACCCAGCGCAACATCGGCTCCGCGCTTGGATACTCGCAGCTCGCCCTGTACAACCTGATGGGCGGCCTGAAGTCCATCCACCCGCATGACGCGGTCATCGAACGCGAGCTGGACGAGAACTGGGAGGTGCTCGGCGAACCCATCCAGACCGCCATGCGCGCCTGCGAGCTCAGGGGCCTGCCGGGCATGGACAAGCCGTACGAGAAGGTCAAGGAGCTCATGCGCGGCCACACCATCAACCAGGCTCAGGTCGAGGAATTCATCGACCAGCAGTCCTTCGACCCCGAAACCGCAGCCCGTCTCAAGGCTCTGACCCCTGCCACCTACACCGGCGTGGCCTCGAAGCTCGTCGCCTTCGACCGCTGACATCGCACGACGCCTGTCCGGCTCTCCGGCAGTCATCCGGCCCGTCACCTCCATGGCTATGGTGACGGGCCGGATGACTGCCACAAGCCGCGTGCAGGACGGGCCGCGGCCCCAAAGCAGTGAATAGGAGTCATCTTTCCCAGTGGAAGGGCGTTCGGATATGACGGATTCGCACGATAACGACCAGCACGACGGGCCCTTCATCGAGGACGTGGCACCACGCAGAACACGAGATTTCGCCGATCTGATGCGGGTGGGACTGTCACTGCTCATGGCGGCGGTGGTCATGGTGTTCGCCGTGTATCTCGGCGGCATGACCCGTGGCGTGGAATCCGATGCCCATACCGCGGCCAAAGCCATCAACTGGCTAGCCGACTTCCCCTCGACCGTACTGACGCAACTCGCCACGATCGTTATCGTGGTGTTCGTGCTCGGCCAGCTGCTGTTCACACGGATGTGGCTGGAAGCCGCCGTTTCCGCGTTGGCCATGTTCGCCGGCTACGGCACGGTGTGGGGTGTATCCACGGCGATCAGCGGACTAGGCGACCACACGTTGGCTCTCGCATTGATTTCCGCGGCCACCTCGCTCGGCTCCACCCTGCTGCCCGACATCTACGGCGGCATGGCCGCGTTCCTGACGGCGGCCGGCCCCAGGCGCACCCGTTCCAGCGTGAAATGGAGCTGGAACATCCTGTATGCCACGGCCGCGGTGATGGTGGTGCTGTCCTGGCATTCGGTCACCGGCATGCTGGTTTCACTCGCGGCCGGACGCATGGTGGGCATGCTCATCCGGTTCCTCGTGGGCACACAGAACACCGGCGTGTGGGGTACCGAACTGGTGGAGGCGCTCAGAGGCATCGGCCTTGAGCCGACCTCGCTCATCAGGCATCAGACCGCACCATTGGGCGGTCATGGATCATTGGCCGCCACCCTTGAGGACGATCTGGCCGAGGGTTCGCGCATCTACGATCTGGAGACGGCTAACGGACGCCGCTTCATCGTATCGGTGGTGGATGCCCAGACCCACACAGCCGGGTATCTCAAGCAGCTGTGGGATTGGGTCCGGTTCACCAGCGTCTCCATCCGACGCGACCGGTCCGTGCGCGAGGCGGTGCAGCATCATTTCGCCATGCTGCTCGGCCTGCACAACATCAAGCTTCCCGCGCCCGAGCCCTACGGCATCACGGACACGGACGAATCGGCCATCCTCGTGCTCGACGCCCATTCGGTGGAGCTTGCGGCGAATCTGAGCACCCTCACCAAAGCGGACGCCGTGGCCTACATGCGTTACCTGTCCGTCGCGAACCGGCGCGGATACACCCACCGCCGCATCACACCGGATACGCTGGCACGGCTGGATGACGGCACAGCGGTGATTGCCGGCTGGCTCAACGGCGACAACGCCTCGGCACAGGCCAACGCCGCATTGGACAAGGTCCAGCTGCTGGCGTTGTTCGCAGCGCTCATCGGCGTGGAACCGACCATCGAAGCGGCACGCGAGGCGTGGGGCGACGCCTCGCTGGTGACACTGGTGCCGTTCATTCAGAAAATGGCCGTCCCCTCCTCCACTCGCGCACTCGGTACGTGGGATAAGCAGCTGCTGACGCAATTGCGCGGCGGCATCAACGCGCTCATCGACGAAGAGACCGCCGAGGCGGCCGAACCGGTGACGCTGGCCCGTTTCTCCTGGCGTTCGATGATCACGATGCTGTTGGTCATCGTGGCCGTGGTGGTCGTGTTCACGCAACTCAACCCCGAGGAGATCATCACCGCGCTGCGCAACGCGAATCCGCTGATGGCACTGGTGGTGCTCGCATTCGGCGTATGCGGCTGGATAGGCTCGTCCATCTCGCTCGGCGCGTTGATGGACCGGGACCGCCGCAATCCCCTTGGGGTGTTCATGAGCCAGGTGGCCGGCGGCTTCGCCACGGTGTCCATGCCCGCAGGCGTGGGCCCGTCCTTCGTGAATCTGCAGTTCCTGCGCAAGTCCGGCTACCGGAACGCCCCAGCCACGGCGATCATGAGCGCCGCGCTGGTGGTCTATTACGCGGTCTACTTTGCAATGCTGGTGCTTATCGGACTGTTCACCGGCCGCAATACGTTCACCGGATCGATTCCAACGAACACTTTGGTGATTGTGTTGGGCGCGGTGGTCGTCGTGGTGTCGATTGCCATGATGATTCCGCCGCTACGTCATTGGGTGACGGGTCGGCTCATGCCGTTGGCGCGCAACTACGTCAACAAACTGCTCGATGTGCTGTCACGCCCCCGCGAATTGACCATCAGCTGTCTGGGGGCGCTCTTCCAGAACGTGACCACCGGCCTCGCGTTCTGGGCGGCATTGCAGGCCTTCGGCTACACGACGAATCCGGTCGAGGCCACGTTCGTGTTCATGCTGGCCTACGCGCTCGGCTCGGCGGTGCCCACGCCCGGCGGTCTGGGTGGTGTGGAGGCCGCGCTGACCTTCGCATTCGTCGCAATCGGTGTGCCGCAGGGCGTGGCGCTGTCCGCGACGCTGCTGCATCGCGTGGTGTTCTACTGGCTGCGCGTGCCGCTTGGCGCGTTGGCGATGCGCTGGCTCGCCCGTCGTAATCTGATGTAGCCCGAAGCGTGGGCCCGACTTGATGGCCCGATGAAATCAGACTGGACTGTACAGTACAATACGTCTGCGCAGTCTGATTCATGCGGGGCAAAACCGCGTGTTCATGCCGAAACAGCACGTTATCTGCCTGCAATCCACCGCAAATCCGCGCATAATCGTCTCCCATTGCGGGTCGGTGTCCAATTCGCGGCCGGAATCGGGGTGATTTCACGTAAAAAGTTGTGAAAACCCTTATAAAATGCGGGTTTAGGCAGGTGCATGCGCTATCATCATGTGATGAACGCGGACGAACGACAGTGCTCGTCCCCTGACCCAAGAAGGATGCTTTATGGCATACAACAAGTCTGATCTCGTCTCGAAGATCGCCCAGAAGTCCAACCTGACCAAGGCCCAGGCCGAGGCCGCCGTCAACGCCTTCCAGGACGTGTTCGTCGAGGCGCTGAAGTCCGGCGAAGGCCTGAAGCTCACCGGTCTCTTCTCCGCCGAGCGCGTCAAGCGCGCCGCTCGCACCGGCCGCAACCCGCGCACCGGTGAGACCATCAACATTCCGGCTTCCTACGGCGTGCGCATCTCCGCCGGCTCCCTGCTGAAGAAGGCCGTCACCGAGTGACCTGCCGCTCGACAGTGAGTGACTGATTCTCGAAACGAGACGATGAAGGGGCCCTGACCATGACGGTCGGGGCCCCTTGGCGTATGTTGCCGTATCAGTCGCCGGCGCTCAACGTGAAATCAAGGAAATCGATGGAACCGGTGCCGACGTAGCGGAAATACAACGGCACGGCGCGATGCTTCGAGTCCGAGGCATTGGGTGCCGCGGCGGTGGCCGCATCCACCGTATCGGATGTATCGGATGCATCCGCCGTATCCACGACATCGGACGCGTCCATAGTCATGACGCCATCCATGGTCCCTCGGTCGAGCTGACCCATATCGCCAGCCGCTTCCGATTGCTCAATGGAAGGCGACATCACGACGGATCGGAAGACCCGCCAGTCGTTGTTCGTGGGGTGCAACGGTATTTCGGCAATGCAATGCACGCCATCAGGATCGGTGGAGATCATGAATCTGCCGTCGGCCCTCGCAAAGCCGCGATGGACACGAACGGTCACGCACGTAACCCGCAATCCTCCATCGCGCGGCACAGTGCCTGTGTCCGACGCCTCGCCGACGACCGGCGAGAAATACTTGAATCCGGCGACGGCACCGTCGCGCATATTGGCGATGTACTGGCATGCGGGCATCGGCCCGGCCTCGGCTCTGCCGTCATGCCCATCCTGGGTGAAATACGGATGTGCGGCCAGACGTTTAGCGGGGCGATCGCCATCGTAACGGCCGGCACCGGTCCGGCTCCACAGATTACAAGCGATGCGCGCCTCATACCGTCCATCTCCTCGCAATGGACCACCGTTCAGCCCGCAGCTGGTGACTTCCGATTGGGCGAATCGCCATTCGCCGGCCGTCGTGTCGAACGAGGCGTCGAGCTGTTCGGCGCAGGCCTGACGCGCGTAGGAACTGCGGTTGGTCTGACGATGGTAGAACGCGTAGAACGCGTCACCGATGCGCAGCATGCCACCGTGTGTGTTGCCGGTATAGTTGGCGGCATGGGTTTCGTCCGGATGCCCGTTCAGCCCGACATCGCCGATGCTGACCAGCGTACCGCCATACCGGAAGCCCTCGGTGGGCCGATCAGAGACGGCATAGCACAACTCATGGTTAAGCCGTGATGAGTAGTGTATTGCTTCAATGTTTGTTCGGCGGGTTGAGCGGTGTTTTTCCGCAGTGTGGGCTGATGGTTTTCCCCGGTGTCGTCATCGTTCTGGGGTGATGTGAGAGGCATCGGTTCCGCCGCCTGTATATTCCCGAGTGCTGATTACTCGTTTCGGCCGGTTGCCGCCGGCCGGTGCTCGGGAAGGAAAGGAACATGGCGATACCGATGCCCATTGTGCAAGATATCAGGAGACTCGACCGGCAGGGGCTGTCCCGTGCGGAGATAGCGCGGCGGCTGCATGTGGATCGTGGCACGGTCGCGAAATACGCGGATATGGAGGATCTGAGCCCGAGGCGTCCGGACGACCGTCGGTATGGGTCGAAGATCGACGGGCTCGCCGCGGTGGTGGACGGCTGGTTGGAGGCGGACCGTCGTATGCCGCGCAAGCAGCGGCATACGGCCAGGCGCGTGTACGACCGGCTGGTCTCGGAGCATGGGTGGGAGGGCTCGTATTCCGTGGTGCAGCGGTACGTGAAGCGCTGGCGGGAGACGAACCGGGAGCCGTCGGCCGCGTTCCTGGACCTGTCGTGGGCTCCGGGCGTGATGCAGGTCGATTTCGGGGTGGCGTTGGCCACCGTCGCGGGGCGTGAGACGGAGACGCATTGCCTGGTGGTCTCGTTCCCGTGGTCGAACATGCGCTACTGCGTGGCGATGCCCGGGGAGAACGCGGAGTGCCTGTGCGCGGGGCTGATGCTCGTGTTCGCGCATGCGGGCGGCGTTCCCCCGGTCATCGTGATGGACAACGCCACCGGCGCCGGGCGCAGGAACGCGAAGGGCGAGGTCACGCTCACGGGCGTGTTCGAGTCGTTCGTGGCCCACCACCGGCTCGAGGCGCGCTTCTGCAACCCGTATTCGGGCCATGAGAAGGGCAGCGTGGAGAACGCGGTCGGGTTCCTGCGCCGCAACATCATGGTCCCGCCCATGCGAGCGGAATCATACGAACAGCTCAGTCGTCTCATGCTGGAGCGGTGCGACGCCCTGGCGGCGGCATCGTATTGCCCGAGGCTGATGGACGTGCCCGTCACGCAGGTGTTCGCCGAGGACAGGGCGGCGTTGGCGCCGTTGCCGTCCACGGTGTTCGACCCGGTGCGCTGGGAGTCGAGGAGGGCCGACAAGCGCGGCCGTATCGACATCGACTCCCGCTCCTATCTGGCCGGCGGCTCGTGGGCCCGGCGGCGCGTGCAGGCCGCGGTCCGGTGGGACACCGTCACGCTCGTCGACCCCGACACGGGCGCGGTCCTGGCCGAATACCCGCGTCCCTACGGGGACGGGCCGCGCGTCCTGCAGGACCCGGCCCTGGTGATGCCCATGCTCGCCGCGCGCCCCGGCGCGTGGATGGAGAGCCCGATACGGCCCGACGTGCCCGACGACATCCGCTCATGGCTCGACTCCATGGACGACAGGACCCTCAGGGAAAGTTTGAAGGCGATCGCCCACGCGTGCGCCGCGGCCGGGTTCGGGCCCGTGATGCGGGCATGCGACGAGATTCTCACCTGCAACAGGGACATGGGCCTGCACGCGGACACGCTCACCCCGATCGCGTTGCGCATGCGCGACGGCGACTGGGAATACCCCGGCGCCGTCGAGGAGCCCGACCTGAGCGGCTACGACGAGTTCATCACCGGCACCCGCCGTGACGGGAAGGGGACGCGATGACGGCCGGACCCGATCCCACGATCCCCGAGACGCGGCGCCGCCGCACGTCCACGCAGGAGAAAAGCGAACGGATCCTGAAAATGAGCCGGAGCCTGCCCCTCACGCGCGGCGTGCTCGCCGACACGCTCGCCGAGGCCACACCCAGCCAGCTCGACCTCATCGAACGCTGGTTCACGGCCGAACTCGACTCGCGCGAGCAGTCCAGACGCGTCCGCCTCCTCAAACAGGCCGGATTCCCCGCGGACAAGACCCTCGACGGCTACGACTGGACCAACCTGAACATGCCCGCCGACTGGGGACGCGAACAGCTCGAAAGCCTCGAGTTCATCAACCGGTGCGAGGACCTCGTGCTCTACGGGAGCGTCGGCACCGGCAAAAGCCACCTCGCCATCGCGATCGGCCGGCTCGCCTGCACCAAGGGCGTACCCGTCCGGTTCTTCACCGCGACCGGACTGCTCATGCGCCTGCGCCGCGCCCAACAGGAGAACCGGCTCGACAGGGAACTCGCCGGCATCGGCAAGGCCGGGCTCCTGATCATCGACGAGTTCGGCTACCTGCCCATCGACGAGGAAGGCAGCCGCCTCCTCTTCCAGATCATCAGCGACAGCTACGAGACAAGGAGCATCATCTACACCACCAACATCGAATTCAGCGGATGGGGACGCGTCCTGGGCGACAAGAACATGGCCGCCGCCCTCATCGACCGCACCGTCCACCACGGACGACTCATCAGATTCGAGGGCCGCTCCTACCGCAGCCAGCACGCCCTCATGACCAAATAACCAAATAACCAACACAACAACAAAACAACGCAGACAGGCAGCGGCCGATACCGCACACCCCGCGGGAAACCCGCTGCCCACCCTGCGGAAAAACACCGCTCACAACGCGGACGCCAACTTGCCAAAACACAAGTAGACGAAATAGTATTTGCCGTCCCATTTGCGTATCGACGAGGCTTCGAAGAACTCATGTCCCGGGAATGAGCCGGGGCCGGACTTGGGAAACAGGAGCCTCTCCGGCGTCTTGATCGTCATCATGTCGAATTCGAGCCCGAGCACATAGCCGCCATCGAAGTCAAGCCGGCGACATCCCGTCGCGATGGTGGGCACCGGGGTGTGAAAACCGGAATAGAGGTAGACACTGCCGTCGTTGTCCACGAGCACGCCGGGATCGAACGGGAAGGAATCACCGGCGCGACGGCCCCACAGGGTGCCATCCGGGTGATGCACATGGCCATGGAATTCAAACGGGCCGACGGGCGTATCGGCGACGGCCACGCCCATCATCCCCATGAAATCGAAGGCGTAATACAGGTAGTACCGCCCATCGGCGCCGATGGCCACGTCTGGCGCGAACAGCAGTCGCAGGCCGAGACGGTTTCTTGGGTTCTGGTTCCTGCGATAGATGACGCCTTCATACCGCCAGTCGGACAGGTCGTTCACGGGCGCGGACCAGCACACATAGTCGTTGACACAGAACATCGGCGCGCCGAAGCGGTCGTGCGACCCGTAGATGTACACGCGATCGCCGAACACGTACGGCTCGGCGTCGGGGACGTACTCCCCCGCCGGAAGATACGGATTGACGGCCTGATGCCTCATGCCGTGCTCCTTTCCTATGCGGCCGGTTTCCAATGCGTTCGATTCCGACGCGGCGACCAGCATACACGAGGTTGCTCAAAGATGATCGAGCAGCTCGGTGACCGACCGGTGTCGGTGCCATGCTGATGACGTGCCGGTGCCGAGCTGATGACAAGCCGATGACGGATTACCGTGTGCAAACCTGAGACGTATGCCCGACCGATAGCACACGACCAGCTCACCCGACATAGCCCCCACCCCAACATCAGACCGACGTACACCCGACTGGTATCGGCTGGCCCCGAACGGGACGAAACGTAAGTTTCGGACGACCCTCTGTTACGTTTCGTCCCGTTTTGACACCCGAAAATGGGACGAAACGTAAGTGACCGTCGTTGCAAACTTACGTTTCGGGACGTTTCGCCGCGTGGCGCCGCGTGTTCGCTACGTTTGCGCCGCGTGTTCGCCGCGTGGCGCCGCGTGTTCGCCGCGTTGTACCACATGTTCGCCGCGCTGCGCGATGTCACGACGCCCGTTCAGTCGCCTCACCTTCAGGGAAGATGATCTTGTAGATCGGGAAGTAGATGACCATCTGCACGCCGCCGTTGACCACGGTGATGAGGATGTTGTACACGGCCGGCGGCACCAGCCCTTTGAGCAGCGGCACGTACAGACCCATCAGGAAGCTGCACACGATGGTGATGAGCACGAACGCCACCACGTACCATGCGATCTGGAACCAGATGTTGCCCTTGGACCTGAACGTGATGTTGCGTTGCATCGGGAAGTTGATGCACTGTGCCACGAACAGGGTGATGGCGAATGCGGCGAAATATCCCATGCCGCCGGTGGCGTCGCCGGTGACCGGGTAGTCGAACACATAGGTGTCCACCGGGCCGAGCGTCAGGTGGATGAGCTGGGCGGGGATGGTGCACCAGTCGGTGTACCGGTAGAACAGGTCCGGCAGGAAGGTAAGCATCGCATACTGCAGCACGGTGACGAACAGGGAGAAGGCGTAGAACATGACGAACTGTGCGAGGAGCTTGTGCTTGACGGAGAAACGCTGCCACCATGCGGCGAGTGGGTTGGGGCTGGTGAACGGTTGGGTGATGGGGACCTTGTTGGACATGTGGGCGTTCCTTTTGTGATGGTAACAATGCTCTCTGAGTGCAGTATGCAGGCGTATGGGCGGGTATCTTGGTGAGGCGTGCGGGCAAGCTCCCCTCAGCCACTGCGTGGCAGCTCCCCTCGGAGAGGGAAGCCATTTGGATTCCGACGGCAAGTGTTCGCCGGTCCGTCGGTAGCTCCTCTCAGAGAGGAGAGCCAATCACCGTCTTGGTGATCTGCACACCCAGTTTTGTGTAGCTCCTCTCAGGGAGGGGAACCAATAGCTCTACGAGGAGTAACAGCAACCACTTCTCAGAGGAGGCCAATAATCTTGGAGTTGAAAACTGGCCGAATCGACAACTCCCCTCAGCCACTGCGTGGCAGCTCCCCTCGGGGAGGGGAGCCAATCTGATATGGGCGGTCCTCTCCCTGGCCGCGCTCGCGGCTCCCCTCAGGGAGAGGAACCGATACTGTTCAGGCAACTCTTTTTTGGAGGAGGCCGGGGAGTTAAGCGATGACGAGGGTGAGGGAGGTGGTATGTCTGCCGTCGGAGACGGAAAGGGTGATCTCGTCACTGGCGGCGGCATCGTCCGAGGCCTGCACTACGGCGAGCGCCTCGCCATAGTAGGTGTCAGTCTCGCCGGTGACGAAGCTACCTTTGTTGAATGGGGCCGCACACCCGAAACCGAGCAGACGGCCATCGCCCGAGACCGTGGCGGTCAGGACGCCGCGCTCAAGCGGCTTGGCGATGCCATGTTCGTCGGCGTATCGTACTCGCACGAAGGCAAGCCGACCGGGTGCGATTACGACTTCCGAAGAGGAAACGGCCGTCGGCAGGGCCGATGCCGCCATAGCGTCTACCGCCGATACGGATTCCGCAGGACCGGCCAGAAGGCGGACGGCTTCGAGCAGATCCTCAGTATCGGTCGAAGTCATGCCCATCGAAGCGTCACCAACCCGAGGGCCGGCATGCTTGTCGGCGCGGCCGACCCATTCGACCTCGGCGCGCAGTTCCGTATGTTCGGATGCGCTGGTGAGCGCGCATCGTCCGATCTCACGGCCGGAGGCGTCATAGGACACCGCTTCGATGTCGCCCGGCTGCCAAGTGCAGTCAAATCGGGCGACACAGTCGTCGACAAGCGTCTTGCGACCAACTTCCCGACCGTTGACGAACAACGCCACCGAGGCGGCGCGCACATACACCTCCACGTTCGCCTTGCGTCCCTCGCAGCCGTTCCAGCTCCACGAATCGATGGCGTTGCTCATTTTCCATGCACTGGGCGAATGCTTGTCGTCCGTGTGATTGACCGGCACCACGGCGATGTACGGGCCCGGCTCGGCTTCCAAGGCGACACGCGTGTACAGCGCCTCGCCGAGCGGCTTGCCGGTGAGGTCGAGACGCCCCGAGCCGGCGGTCAGCCAGCCGTATTCGATGTTGCGGGAGGCGTAATCCTCGTATTCCCAGGCACCCACGCCGGTTTCGCCGATGTAGTCCATGCCGGACCAGACGAAATCGCCGATGAGCCGTGGATTGCCTTTGACGAACTCACGGAACTTGTAGGCGTCGTTGCAGAAGGTCTCCGAGCCGAGGATCAGACGGTCCGGATACCGCTGCAGATCGTGGGCGTACCGCTTGATGCCATAGTTGTAGCCGGCGATGTCCATCGCGGCGAAGGCATCGCGCGTGACCCAGTCGCAGAACGGCAGCGTGGCCATGGTCTTCATGAACCCGGCGCCCAACAGTCCGGCCAGATTGTTGAAGAACTCGCTGCCGACGGCCTTGTGCCTGTCGGCCGCCTGACCGGCCGCGCGGCGTTTTTCGGCGGCGGCCACCTCCTTGGCGGCCTTCTTGTCCGAGTACTGGCCCACGCCAATCGAGGTGAGGAAGTTGAAGAAGATGTTGATACCGCAGGTGACCGGACGGGTCGGGTCGAGCCGGTGCAACAGGTCGGTCATCTCGCCGGCGAGCTTGATGCCGCGCTTCTGGGCGGTCTCCCCCACCTCGTTGCCGGTGGAGTACATGATGACGCTGGGATGGTTGCGGTCCTTGACCACCATGTCCGCGAGGTCCTGTTTCCACCACTGACCGAAGTAATCCACGTAGTCGTGCTGGGTCTTGTGGATGTACCAGTGGTCGATGTATTCGTCCATGACGAGCATGCCGAGCCGGTCGGCCGCGTCCAGCAGCGCCTTGGAGCAGGGGTTGTGGGCGGATCGGATGGCGTTGTAGCCGTTGGCCTTCAGTAGGGCGAGCTTGCGTTCCTCGGCGTCCGCGTAGGCGCAGGCGCCAAGCACGCCGTTGTCGTGATGGATGCAGGCGCCCTGGATGATGGCGCGTTCGCCGTTGATGGTCAGGCCGTCACCGCCCCAGGCGAGTTCGCGGATGCCGAAAGTAACTTCCGTTTCGTCGGTGATGGCGGGGTCGGCGGCGGACTGGTAGCGGATGCGCGCGGTGTACAGGTTCGGGTGTTCCGGCGACCACAGGTACGGGGCGGGGATGTCGAGGACGACGGTCGTCTCGCCGTCTCCGGCGGGCGCTGTCCGTACGACGGACTGAGGCTGGTTGTCGGTTGGAGCTAGATCATTCTCGCGAGCGTGGCCCTTGCCGTTGGCCGGTTCTCCCCCAGTCAGCCTGCGGCTGCCAGCTTCCTCGTCAGAAGAGACCGACGTGGCGGGCACAGACCCAATCTCAGTCACGCTTCGCATGCCAGCTTCCGCCGGCGGGAGCGGAACGGCGGTGACGGATATCGTGCCGGGGGCGGTGGTTGCGACGGTGAATTCGACTTTGGCGGGCTCTCCGTCGTCGCCCGAGCCGATGGACAGGGTGCGCACGGTCACGCCGTCGAGCTTGATGTGGTCGCGTGGGGAGGTCCACAGCGTGACCGGACGGTAGATGCCGGCGCCGGAATACCAGCGGGAATTCGGCTGGTCGGCGTTGCGGGCGATGACGCGGATCTCGTTGTCCTGCCCGACCGTCAGCCGGCCGGTGACGTCCACGGTGAAGTTCGTGTAGCCGTACGGGCGGAACGCGACCTTCTCGCCGTTGATCCATACCTCGGCGTTGTGGTACACGCCCTCGAATTCGAGAATCATCGTCCGGCCGGCGAGCGCGGCGTCCGGCGTGTAGTGGCGCACATACTCGTAATCGCGTCCCTCGAACCAGCCGGAGTTGAGGCCGCTGGCCGCGAGCGGGCTGCGCTGCTCGCCGATCATCGCGTCATGCGGCAGCGTGACCGGAGTGAACGGCTCATCCGCGGCATCGAGATGGCGGTAGGACCAGTCGTGGTTGAATTCGATGGCGTGCATCCGTGTTCCTTACATGTCTTGACGGGATATCGGTTGCGGAGCCGGCCCGGGAAACCGGAACCGACTCCGCAATCATTGCTGGATCATGCGACCGCCGGGGCGGTGGGTTCGACGCTGATGACCGCGCGGGCGACGTCCTTGGCTGTGAACGCCTTGACGATCAGCGCGATGATCGCGATCAGGTAGCAGGCGACTCCGATGACCGAGATGTTGAGCGCAGTCTCTTCGGACGCCGGGTAGTTGACCGGGATGAAGTAGATGTCCGCGGCCAGTCGCACCCTCGCCAGCACGAACAGCGCGAATCCGCCGATGAGCAGGGCCTCGGAGCCGACTGTCAGCACATCGTTGAGGACATCGCCGAGACGGGAGCCCAACGCGATCTTGACGATCAGGGCGACGATTGCCACCACGCTCAGCGCGATCGCCGCCACGCTGACGCCCTGCCCGGCCATGTACCCGGTCGTGGAGGTCACGAGGTAGACCGCAAGGCCGGCTATGGCGCCTACCAGCGCGATGATTTCGGGGATGCTGGTCTTCAGGGTCTGCTTGGTCTGGATGGTCTGATCAGTATGGTTTGCCATGTCGTTTCCCTTCCTTTCCTACTTGGAGGAGATGCCGGCCGGAGCGGCCACGGACTTCGCGCCGCGGACGCGCACGGTGATGTAGCCGACCACGCCGCCTGCGGTGACCACGCCGGTGACGGCGATTGCGGCAATGTAGGCCGCACGCCACCAGGTCATGACGTTCTCGGTGTGGGTGGTGGAGTTCACGCCGTTCATGGCGTTGGAGTTGGCGAGCGCCCACAGCGCATAGTGGACGTTCTGCTTGATGGCCAGCAGCATGTTACGGTCCTTGGACAGCGTGTCCGCATCCCAGTAGGTCACACCCTGGTTGCCGAAGCCGCAGAACGCGGTGGTTCCGGCGAGCACGGACTCCTTCGGCGCGGCGTGCGGCGACACGGACGTGAAGTCGGTGACGTTGTAGCCGGTGAAGCCCCACTCGTTGCGCAGGATGTTCACCATCACGCCGGCATTGGCGGACGAGGCCACGGCGCCGATGCGGTTGTAGGAGGTCATCACGCCGAGCGCACCCTGCGTGTAGGCGTCCGCCTTGGAGTCATCCGTCTCGAACGAGGCCGGCTTGCCCTTACCCTCGATGAGCTGCTGCAGGTTGCGCAGCTCCATCTCGCGGGCCTTCTGCTCGTTCATGAAGACGGCGATGCCGGAGCGGTTGATCTCCTGGTCGTTGAACGCGATGTGCTTGACGTTGACCAGCGTGCCCTTGGACTGGGCGCCCTGCACGGCGGCGGAGCCGATGTAGCCGGACAGGATCGGGTCCTCGGAGTAGTACTCCACGCCGCGGCCGTTGTAGGCGTGACGGTGCAGGTTCGCGGCCGGGCCGATGATGATCGGCAGGTTGAACACGAGGCTTGATTCGCCGATGATCAGTTCGCCGTTGCGGTAGGCCAGCTCCTTGTTCCAGCTGTAGGCGAGGTTGGTCGGCGACGGGGCGACGCGGGAGGTCTTGTTCGCGTAGGCCTCGTCCTTGGCATCGGAGAACGCCTTGCCCTGATACTGGCCCTCGGACAGGGTGTGCGAGTCGGAGCCGCCGGGGCCGTCGTCGGAGGTCATGTCCTGCAGACCGACGGATTCGATGCCGCCGATCATGTGGAACGCGTTCTCGGCGAACGACATGAACTCCTTGACGGAGACCTTGGAGGTCAGCTCGTCCCAGCGTTCGTCGTCGAAGGCGGCGCCCTTCATATCGTTGATGGTCAGGTCGCTGGCGGACTTGTCGCCGATGGTGATGTCGGAGACGTCGTCGTTGGTGGCCAGCTCGATGAAATCATTGTTGAGCAGCTTGGAGACCTCGCTGCCGGCGGTCAGGCCGGAATAGGTCTTCGGGAAGGTGCCGTTCCAGTCGGAACGGGTCAGGTACGTGACCGTGCCGTCCTCGAACGAGTTGTAGTCCATCGAGTAGTCGCCGTCGGAGAGCTGGTTGGTGATCGCAGTGCCCGTGTCGGAGGTGGAGAACGTCGCCGCGTCCACGTCGCCGTCCCACGTCCACTGGTAGGTCTTGGACTTGTCGCCGGCGGCGGTCATGCCGTCGGACTCGTCGTAGCCTTGGGCGGCGAGCACGTTGTTGAGCGCGTCGTGCGCGTCGTCGCCGATGGCGAAGTAGTAGTCGCCAGGATCGACGATGTAGGTCTTGGCCTTGTTGGCGTCGTAGCTGGCGATGTTCGTCATGTCGACGTCCATCGTGATGGTCTGCTTCTCGCCCGGCTTCAGGGAGTCGGTCTTCTCGAAGTCCATGAGCTGGATCGCGGACTTCTCCACGCCGTTCTTCTTGTCGTAGTCGGTGTACGGCACGGAGGCGTAGAGCTGGATGACGGACTTGCCGGCCACGTCACCGGTGTTCTCGGTGGTGACGGTGACGGTCGCGGTCTTCTTGTCGCCGGAGATCTCGACCTTGTCAAGCGTCTGTTTGAACGTGGTGTAGCTCAGGCCGGTGCCGAAGGGGTAGACGACCTCGTTGGCGTAGTCCCAGGTGCCGTCCTTGGTGGCGACGGTGCCGTCCGTGTTCGAGTACGTGCCGGCCGAGGCCTCCTCGCCGCCGTTGCCCATGACGATGTCCGCGTAGCGGGTCTCGTAGTAACGGTAGCCGGTGTAGATGCCTTCGGATTCGATGAGGTAGGAGTTGACGGCCGCGTCCTCGGAGAAGTCGGAGGCGTTCGACCACGGGATGTCGCCGAAGTTCTGCATGGCCGGCGACACGGCCGCGTTGGTGACCATCACGTCGCCCAAGTGGGCGGACGGCGAGACGGTGCCGTTGAGCACATCGGCCACGGAGTAGAAGCCGTAGGAGCCGGGCAGGCCAACCCACAGGATCGCGTCGATCTTCGGGTCGTTCTTGAGGTTGGAGATCTCCATCGCGTTGGCCGAGTTGACGAGCACGATGACCTTGTCGAAGTTGGCCTCGGCCTCCTTGACCAACGCCATCTCCTCATCCGAAAGGCTCAGGATGTTGCCGTTCGCGGTGTGCACACCGTCGGCCAGACCGTCCTCGCCGATGTTGTACGCGCCGTTCTCGCCGCCCGGGCGGCCGACGACCACGATGGCGGCGTCGTTGTAGTCCTTGTACTGGGAGTTGTAGTCGGGGTTGAGCTGGGCGAGCTCGTCAAGGCTCAGCTCGGACGGATCGTCGTACTTGGTGATCTCCGCGTATTCCGGGATGATGCCGCTGCCGAACTGCGGCGTGGTCCACTTCTTGTCCTTGAAGTATTCCTGATAGGCCTTGAGCATCGACGGGTTGATGTCGAAACCGGACTCCTTGAACGCGTCGGTGATCTCCACGGTGGAGTTGCCGTCGGCGATCGATCCGCCGGAGCTGCCGTACACCGGGGCGTAGCTGCGCACGCCGAACATGGTGATCTTCGCGTTCTTGGAGATCGGCAGCGCGTCGTTGCTGTTCTTCAGCAGTGCGAAGGTCTCCTGCGCCTCCTCCTTGGCGAAGGCCTTCCAGCCCTCGTACGCCTCCTTGGCGGACTTGAATTCGGACTGGTAGGTCCAGCTGTTGCCGCCGTCCGCGGACTGGTCGGTCACCGTGCGCTGGCTGCGGGTGCCGGCGAATGCGTCAAGCGACGTGCGATAGGTCTCCATGATCGATCCCGCCATGATGGCGACGGCGAGGAGCAACGCGCCGATGGCGGTGAGTCCCCGCCACAAGTTCGTTCGTTTGAACATCTCATCCTCCTTGAATATCTGGGCGCCCCACTGTGCGCGCCTTCGGTTCAAGTCTCGGATGGGTGCGGCCACCGCTCAAATGCCGTTGCGTGAACGGTCGTTTTCGCGGGGTGAACGGCACCGGGCTCGGGTGGCGGGTGTATGCCCGACCAGATGGCGGGAGCATTGGAAAACCGGTGACAGGCAGATAGGCACCCGTCACCGGCCGGCATCGGCGTCACGCAGCGGGAGGATCACGGTCAGCCGGAAGACCCCTCCCCTCGCGGATATGGCCATCGTGCCATCGTATTGCTCGGCGATCATGCGCATCGAACGGGTGCCGAACCCGTGGTACCGGGCATCGTCCTTGGAGGTGCGGGGCAGCCCGTCCTCGAAGGTCAGATCGCCGGCGAACGGGTTCTCGACGCGGATCATCACCATGCCCTTATCCCGCCGCACACGCACCGAGATGTACCGGTCCTCGCCGGCGTCGAGCCGCGCGACCGCCTCCAGCGCGTTGTCGATCGCGTTGCCGAACAACGAGTACAGGTCCACCGGATTCATGAAGGCGAGCAGCGAACCGTCAATCATCCGGTCGAAACGGATGCCCTGCTGTTCGCATTCCATCGATTTCTGCGCCATGAGCACGTCCAACGTCTCATTGCCCGTGCGCACCGAGGCGTCATACATGTCGACCAGCCCGGACAGCTCCCTGACCTGGTCATCGGATATGGCCGCGCCAAGTGAGGCGATCTGCTTTTTGAGATCATGGGTCTTCACGTTGATGAGGTCGATGGTCGCCTTCGATGCGGCCATCTGCTGCTTCTGCTGGCGGAGCAGCTCGCGCATCACCTCGCCGTCCGACCGGGCGACCTGATTGATGACTATTTCGATGGCGAGCTGCATCACGAAGACGCAGGTGACCAGGTCGAACGCGCTGAATATCCCGAAGGCGGCCGGCCCCACCTGCGAACCGACCATCGCGTTGAACAGGTTCGTGAAGACGCTGATGCACAGCAGCATGCCGAACAGGAGCATCAGCACCGAGCGCCCCGCCAATGCGGAGGTCTGTTTGCACACCAGAGGCCTGGCGAAGCACCAGTACCCGATCACGAAGAACGGGATCTGCATCAGCGCATACACGTACGTGTCGATCCAGGAGGCGTCCTCCCAGAAATAGTGGAGCCATGTGGAGGCGAGCCGGGCACCCCGGTACACGAAATGCTGGAGGGTGCCGCCCATCACGAAGTAGAACACGGCCTGACGCATGTTGACGCGCCAGCACAGGGCGATCCACACGGTGTACGTCACGTAGGCGAGCATGTTCTCCGCGCTGACCGTCCACAGATTGACCGGCACCAGCAGCCGCCAGAGGCCGGAGCCGACGAGCAGCGCCGCCATGCCGAGACCGAAGCGGGCCGCGAACCCCGGACGGCGTTCCAGCCACCAGGTGAACATCAGCGTGGTGATCAGCAGTTCGAACACCATGCCGTTCGCGTCGAAGAACCGTATGATCTGCCCCATGGCGACGCCCTCACAACACGGTGCCGTCGGCCATGCCGGCGGCCAGATCGGTCATGAAGGTCTTTTTGTAGGTTCGTCCGATGGCGATCGTCTCACCTCCGCCGAGCGTGAGGTCATTGCCCTGAACGGCAACGATGTGCCGGATGTTGACCACGAACGCCTTGCTGCACCGGAGGAATCCGCGTTGACCGATCTTGTCCACCACATCCTGCAACGATCCGCTGCCGGTGACGATGCCGGACTCCGTGTGGTAGATCAGGCTGTGATCGCGCACCTCGATGTATTCGATGTCACGCAGCAGTACACGTCTGGTGCCGCCGCGCTGCATGATCATCACCGCGGCCGACTCCTCCTCGCGTATGGCGATGGCCCGGCCGAGCTTGCGCTCGAAATCCGGATAGGCGAATGGCTTGATGATGTAGTCGAGCGCATCGACCTCATAGCCTTTGGCCGCGAACTGCGCCATGTTCGTCACGAAGACGAGTATGGTCTCCGAATCGAGGACGCGCAGTCGGCGCGCCGCCTCCATGCCGTCCATATTCGGCATCTCGATATCCATGAACACGATGTCCCACACCGGTTTGTACGGGTCCAGGAACGCTGTCGGTTCACCGAACACGGTCACATTGAACCGCACGCCCTCATGCGTTTGCTCATACCGCTCCAGACAGGCCCGGAGCCTCGCCACCGCATTGTCGTCATCCTCGACCACCGCCACCGTGAACATGCGCCGCATACTCCCTCCGCCGTCCATGCCGAACATATCCACCATACCGGTTCGGAGGACAGCCCGGGGCGTCAGCGGCCGAGCGACTCCATAAGCCGTGTGAATTCCGGGGTTTCGTCGGCATCGAACGGATCGAGGAGCACGGCTTCGTGGCGTTGGGGGGCGGTCACGGTCAGGTGCGTCCAATCGGCGGAGAATTGGGCGCCGGCGGCGAGGGCGGCGGTCACAAACCGGCCGCGCAGGGCGGCTCGGGTATCGGCGGGCGGCTCATGGATGGCGCGCTCGACGTCCGACGTCGTCACCAGCTCCCGCAGCTGTCCGCGCGAGACCAGCGAGTCGTACAGCCGGCCGTTGGCGATGTCATGGTAGTCCAGTTCGAACTGTTCCAATTGCGCGAACGTCGCGTCGGGGCGGCGGCGTTTCAGCGCATCGAGCACACGCTTCTTGGCGATCCAGTCCACACGGTCGGCGAGATCATCGATACGGCCGTCCCTCAGCGCGTCCAGCGCGGAGCGCCATTCGGCGATGACGTGCGACGGTCCGGCATCCGACGCCAACGGACCGATGCCGTCTACGGCCGCACCATCCCGCCCGTCGTCCTCCAGAGCATCCATGTGCTGCCCGACGAAGCGCTCCACAATCGCCAGGTACCGGTACTGGATGTCCAGTGCGGTCGGCATATCGGTGCGATCAACGGCGTCACCATTACCGTCACCGTCACTATCACTATCAGCGGCACCAGGAATCGAATCCACGATCGAGCCGGAATCCGTATCCGGACGCTCATGCGGCAGCGACTCCCCTACCGCCCGATACGCAGCCGGGTCGGCAAGGGCGAGTCGGGCCTTGCGACAGGTCACGTCGTGGCTGACCGCGCGATTGGCCGCGCCGGCGTCGGCCAGAGCGCACGCCTCGAAGCCGCTCGGCACACCGCGTCGGGCCGCCTCCTCGATCACGCACAGCACGAGGTGGGTCACGGCGAGTTTCATCCATGTGGCCCATTGCGAACGGTTCGAGTCGCCGATGATGACATGCAGGCGGCGGAAGGAGTCCGGATCGGCGTGCGGTTCGTCGCGCGTGTTGACCATTGGGCGTGAGCGCGTGGTGGCCGAGGAAACGGCCTCGTCGAGGAAATCGGCCCGCTGGGTGATCTGGAAGCCGTCCGGGGTCATGCGGCCGGCCCCGGTATAGAGCTGGCGTGTGATGAGGAACGGCAGCAGCTGGTGCTCGATGGCCTCCAACGGCACGAAGCGGCGGACCAGATAGTTCTCATGGCATCCGAAGGCGTGCCCTGCGGAATCCACATTGTTCTTGAACACATGGATGGTGGCGTGTTCGCCGTACGACTCGCGCAGTTTCGTCTGCGCCTTCAGGGCGAGGTTCCGCATCACCCGTTCGCCGGCGAGGTCCTGCACCAACGCTTCGCGTGGGTAGCGGGCCTCGGCAGTGGCGTATTCGGGATGCGAGCCGACATCGAGATACAGGCGGGAGCCGTTGGACAGGTAGGTGTTGGTGGACCGGGACCGCGAGACGATGGGCTGGAACATGGTCATCGCCACCTGCCCGGCGTCCACGGGCCTGCTGGCACCGGTGACCGCCACGCCGTATTCGGTTTCGACGCCGAAAATACGGCAGAACCCGTCCATCTCCGCCGATGGCACGGGTTCCGCAGCGTGGAGGCTTCTGGTGCCGCTGTCACGCAGCTGGGGCATCACTCGCCGCCCTTTTGCACGAAGCTGTTGACGTATTCCTCGGCGTTGGTCTCCAACGTGGATTCGATGTCGTCGAGGATGTCGTCGAGCGCGTCGGATTGGTCCTGCGTCTGATCCTGAGACTGGACGGCGGCTTGCGCCTCCTCGTCATGGGCTTCATTGGATTGGGCTTGCGGTTGTTCGAATTGCTGTGGCATGATGCTTTCTTTTGTTCTTATTGTTCGTGCTGTTCTTGCTGATTGCGCTGTTGCGACTGTGACAAGGCGTCCGCCAGCTCCCCTCAGCGAGGGGAGCCGATCGGGAGAGCCTATGTCATCTAAAACCGGCTGAAAAACCAGCTGACTTCGCCGTTACTTCAGGTACTGCATGAGCTCGCGGACGATGAGCCCATTGGTGGCCACCACGTCGTTGTCATGACGCCAGTGGATGCGGTCGCCGTTCCATCGGCCGAGCGTGCCCTGGGCCTCCCACACCACCACGGTTCCGGCGGCGATGGCGGGGATGTCCCACACATGCAGCATCGGCTCGAAGTAGGCATCGTACGTGCCGTCGGCCACCTTGCACAAGTCGAGCGAGGCCGGTCCCACGCGCTTGATGTCCGCCGGACGTCCGGCCAGCGCGGAGGCCACGTCGAGCGCGCGCTGCGACTCGCCCGGAATGAAGGACATACCATAGCTCAATACGGAGCCGTCGAGCGAGGCGGTCATCGACGGAACGACCTTATCGCGCTTCTCCCCCACCGAGGTCTTGTGGATGCGCACGGCGCCGGCGCCACGGGCGGCCAGATAGGTCAGGCCGAGCGCCGGGGCATGCACCACACCGAGGATGGGCTTGGGCTCGCGGTTCTCGTCGAATTCGAACAGTGCGACGGTGAGCGTCCATTCGCTCATGCGCCGAGTGTAGTTGATCACGCCGTCGATCTTGCCGATGTACCAGTAGCGCTGGCCCGGCCGACTTTCGGCGGGACGGGTGGTCCAGAAGCCATCGAAGTGGGCGACGTCCGCAAGACGGGTGCTCATGAAGCGCAGGATCTTGCCATCGACCTCAAGTTTGAGGTAGCTGTTGCCCTCCGCTCCCGTAATGGAAACGAGGTTCTTCGGGTTGAGCTGGTCCTGCAGGGCGTGCTGCCCCGCCTCCTCGAGCAGACCGGCGACCTTGAGCGCCAGGCTTCGCAGATACTGCGGCGTCTCTTCACGTGTGTCTTCCATAGTTCTCCAGTCTATCGGCATCGATTACGCTATGCCAACGCCCTGAGCAGGTCGATGGCGTGTCCGGCCTGTGCGAGCGGCCCGGCGCACCGCGTCTTGGTGAAGGCGAGCGGATCGGAGATGTCCAGCGAGAACAGATGCCGGTCGGGAGCGGCCATATGACCGGCGTTGCCGTAGAATTCCGTGGCATCGTCGTGCCGCGCGTCTTCCGGATCACGGGCGGTGAGGCGCGACCAGCTCACCGCGGCGACCTCCGGACCGAACCGGCGCACCAGCATGGCCCGGAGCCATGCACGAGTGTCCTCCGGCGGTTCGGCAGCGGCCTCGGCAATCTCGGCTTCGGTGTTGACCCGCTCGGTACGGGAGGCGATTTTGGCGAACACGCTGTCCGCAGGGTCCAGCGCCGCCCATTTCAGATCGATGACGGCAAGTCGCGGGTCCGCCCAACCGGGTGCGCCGTGCGCGGCTCCGGAACGCGATACCGCCGCCTCCCCGGCCTCGGACGGCTTGTGGGACGCATCGGGAACGCCGGCCGTACCGGTGATCTTCCGGCGCAGTCTCTCCAGCAGCTGCCATTTGAGCAGCCATTCGACGCGACCAGCCTCGTTCGTCATCGTCAGCCGCTCCTCATCGTCGGCATGACGGATCGCGGCGACATCGGCGAGCGCCTGCCCCCACATCGCCATCACGGATGTGGTGGATTTGTCGGGCCAGGAGGGCTCCCCTGCGGTATCCGTACCGTCCACCAGCGCGGCGACCTGATAGACGGCCTGCCGCAGTTTGAGCTGGATGAGCCATGCGGTGGTCGTGCCTCCGTTCGCCAACCGCAGTGGGGCGTCGAGGTTCAGATCATGGGAGACGATATGCATGGCATCGACGGGGTCGGCCAGTTCCAGCCTGTCCATGAACCCATCCATGTCGAATCCGGCCTCCGCCGCATGCTCGAGCAGCCACAGCAGCATACTCGTGGTGCCGAGCTTCAGGACCTGCGGCACATCCATGCGATTGGCGTCGCCGACGATCACATGCAGCCGACGGCGGTCATCCGTGGCGTGGGATTCGTCCCTGGTATTGATGATCGGCCGCTCGAACGTGGTCTGCAATCCCACTTTGGCGTGGATATAGTCGGCGCGCTGGCTTAGCTGGAAGCCGGGCACCTCGCTCGATTCGCCGAGGCCGACGCGGCCGGAGCCGGCGTAGATCTGCCGGGTCACGAAGTGGAGGGTCATCAACCGCGTCACCCCGTCGAACAGCACGGCGCGGTCCATCATGTAGTTCTCGTGTGTGCCCCAGCACGATCCCTTGCCGTCCACGTTGTTGCGATGGAGCACGATCGGCGTGCCGGTGCGTGCGGCGGCACGCTCGGCGGCGGACTGCATGACGCGGTCGCCGGCATGGTCGTATCGCACGGCCTCGAACGGATCGGTGGTTTCGGGCGCGGAGTATTCGGGATGGGCATGATCCACGTAGACACGGCCGCCGTTGGGCGCGATCACGTTGGTGATGTTGAGCTGCGGGGCGTCAGTAAGCATGTCGGGTCGGGCGGCGGCGCGCTCGAGCCGCGTGCCGCGCGCGTCGTTGACCGGGTCCTCCTGACGGTAGTCCCATCGGATGGACCGGCTGTTGGCGTCGGCCGCGCCGTTGACCACGTCGAAGGACAGCTGCACGGGATTGTACCGGCCGGCCCCGTTGAGCGAGACCGCATATTCGGTTTCGGTGCCCATCACTCGTCTGACGGTCATGCACATGCTCCTTGTCTTGGGTTCCGTTCCCTGCTCCGATCCATCAGCTCACTGGCGCGCCCGGATACGCCGAATCGGGTCCATGCCGTTGATGAGGGCCCACTGCACGGGATCGACGTCTACCATCGAATCGCCGGTCTCCCGGTATTCATCCTCCACCGCCGCAGCGAGCAACGGCACGGTGATGGCCACGTCCTGCCCGGTTTCGATGGACTGTTTGACGGCCCGGGTCTTGGCCCGGTCCACCACGTTTTTGAGCATGGCGCCGGAGACCACATCCCGAAGATACAGTGCGGACCATTGGCCTGCCTCGTTCTGCACGTCGCACAGGTGACGGCGTTCGGAGACCTCATAGATGTCCCGCACCAACGCCTCGGACAGGTCATGCGAGTCCGCGCCCTCCTCGAGCGGCAGTTCGTCGGTGAGGTAATGACTCACGATGGACACGGCCTGGGCGAGCCGGGGCCGTCCGATGCGGATTTTGACGTCGAGCCGGCCCGGCCGCAGCACGGCGGGGTCGATCATGTCCACGCGGTTCGAGGCGCCAATCACCATGACGTTGTCGAGCGATTCCACACCGTCGAGTTCGGACAGGAACTGCGGCACGATGGTGGTCTCGACATCCGAGGAGACTCCGGAGCCTCGGGTCCTGAGCAGCGAGTCCATTTCATCGATGAACACCACCACGGGCCTGCCCTCGGCGGCGCGTTCGCGGGCCCTCCTGAAGATGAGGCGGATGAGCCGTTCGGATTCGCCCACGTATTTGTTGAGCAGCTCCGGCCCCTTGACCGAAAGGAACACGCCGTTGACCATCCGTTCGGTTCCGTTCACGGTGCCGTCGCCGTTGATGTCGTATCCGCCGTCGCACAGCGCGTTCGCCACCGCCTTGGCGATCATCGTCTTGCCGTTGCCGGGTGGGCCGTAGAGCAGCACGCCCTTCGGCGGCTTGAGATCGTAGCGTTCGAACAGCGCGCGATGCTGGAACGGCAGCTGCACGGCGTCACGGATGCGGCTGATCTCCTCGTCCAATCCGCCGATGTCGGCGAAGGAGACGTCCGGCGTCTCCTCGAGCACCATATCGCGGTCGCCTTCCTCGGGCAGCACCTCAAGCGCCATGCGCACGGACGGGTCCACGACCACCCGGTCACCCTGGTTGACCGCAGCGGAGGCGAGCGCGCCGGAGCGCCGAAGCACCACGGGATTGCCCGACGCGTCGGTCACGATGATCCTGCCGTCGTCCAGCGTCTGTTTGACCGTGCGAATCTGACCCACGGTGTCCGTGTCGCGCTGTTCGACCAGCACCAGCTTCTCGTTGAGCATCACGGTGGCGCCGGAGGTCAGGCGGGCGGCGTTGACGTTCGACGCGACGGGCACCACGATGCGGCGGCTACCGGAGACGACTTCGGCGCTGGCGTGCTGGATGCCGTCCTCATCGGTATGGGTGGAGTCCACCTTGACCATCGTGGCGAAGGTGAGCGGCGGCTGCGCGAGCTGGGCGAGCTGCGACTTGGCTTTGACGAGCTCCTTGCCGGCGCGGCTCAGCGCCTCGGCAAGGGCGTGGTTCTTGGCCATGAGCCGGTCGTTCAGGGCGGCGAGTTCTTCGGTTGAGGTCATACGGTTCCTTCGCCCATGCGGGCGCGCGGTCATTATTGCTGGGATTTCCTGTTACGCATCAGCGTACGCACTTTGCGGACCGCGAACCACACGATGACCACAATCACGGCGACGATGACCAGATCCTCGAATACGCCGAGCGCGCCCTGGATGGAACACCACTGGTCGCCGAGCAGGTATCCGGCGGAGACGAGGATGGTGTTCCACACGGCCGAGCCGAGGAACGTCCATCCGGTGAACTGCAGGAAGTTCATGCGGTTGAATCCGGCGGGGATGGAGATGAGCGAGCGGACCACTGGAATCACGCGGCCGATGAGCACCGACCATGTGCCGTACCTGGTGAACCAGTCGTTGGCCTTGCCCACATCCTCACGGCTGACGCCGGGGATTTTGTCGGCGGCGCGGTTGATGCGGTGCAGCCCGACCCATCGCGAGATGCCGTAGAGGGACCATGCGCCCAGCACCGAACCGACGGTGGCCCAGATGATCGCGCCGGGCAGGCTCAGCGTGCCGCGGGCCGCGGTGAAACCGGCGAGCGGGAGGATCACTTCGGACGGGATGGGAGGGAAGATCGACTCGAGGGCGATGGCCAATGCCACGCCGACGCCACCGATGGTGTCCATGAGACTCACCAGCCATGCGGTGATGGTGCCGATGAGACCGGGCTCGGCGGCCGAGCATACGGGGACGGGGTCGACGGATGCCGTGGTGAGGGTCCGGACGGTTTGGACGGCATGCGCGGCGGCCGCCGGGGCGTTGGCTGTGGCAAGGGTCAAGGCCTGGGAAAAACTCATAGGGGGCATTGTCCCAAGGTTTTTCGAGAATCGGATGCATGACGCAAGAAGATGTGCATTTTGTTGACAAGTCCGAGGGGACCGTCGGCGGCGGCCACCGTCTCGCCGATGCCGTCGCCGCCGAGACGGTGGCCGGAGCGGAGGCGACGTCGGGCACCGTCTCGCTGCCCACGTTGGCGCAGCCGGGTCTGCTGGTCATGGACGTGGACTCCACGCTGATCGACGAGGAGGTCATCGACGAGCTGGGCGAGGCCGCCGGCTGCGGTGAGGAGATCGCGGTGGTGACCGAGCGCGCGATGCGCGGCGAGCTTGAGTTCTGCGATGCCCTGCGCGCCCGCGTGGCCCTGCTCAAGGGGCTTCCCGTCTCCGTGTTCGACACCGTGCATGACAAACTGCATTTCACCCAGGGCGCGTTGGAGCTCATCGACACGTTGCACGAGCACGGCTGGAAGGTGGGCGTGGTGTCCGGCGGCTTCCATGAGGTGGTGGACCGCCTCGCCGCCGAGGGGCACATCGATTATTGGATCGCCAACCGACTGGAGGTCGAGGATGGCAGGCTCACCGGCAAGGTGGTCGGTGAGATCGTGTGCAAGACCGTGAAGCTGCACGCGCTGCAGGCATGGGCGCAGCGTCTGGGTGTGCCGATCAGCCAGACCGTGGCGGTGGGCGACGGCGCCAACGACATCCCGATGATTCAGGCTGCGGGTCTGGGGCTGGCGTTTTGCGCCAAGCCGAAGACGCAGCTGGCCGCGGACGATGCCATCAATGAGCGTGACCTGCGCCGGGTGCTCGATTTTCTGCGCAAGTAGCGTTGCGGTGATGCGGGTGGCCGCATACGGGCGGGCCTTCTGCCGGAAGGATGACTTGCCAGGATGCGGCCCTGCCGGAATGGGGTCTGCCGAAAGGAGGCCCTGCCGGGATGATGCGGGAGCGGCTGTTGGTGAAGTCGATTGCGGAGCCGCTCCCGCCGCTATCGGCTTCACGCCGGCCACCGCTATCGGCCTTTCGAGGGCAATGCGTCCCTTGTGAGGCTGTGAAGCATGAATAAACCGCATGTTTTCGACGGATTCGGTAAAATTTTACCGTCTTTCTTTTACGCATTTATAGTGGACCCATGACTGCACAGGACGCCGAACAGCTGACGCTCGCGGGGCTTGCCCCACGCAAGCGTCGCAAACGCGCGTCCGCGGAGCGCACTCCGGCCGAGCATGACCCCATAGCCCATGTGGTGCTGGATGTGCAGGCGCTGCATCTGGGGCAGACCTTCGACTATCTCATCGAGGAGAAGGACAGCGAGGCCGCACAGCCCGGCGTGCTGGTACGGGTACGGTTCGGGGGGCAGCGCATCAGCGGGGTGATCTGGTCGCGCGGCGCCTCCAGTGACGTACCCCGTTCCTCGCTGCGATACCTCGAACGTGTGCTCAGCCCCGACGTGCTCGTCCCCGCCTCGATGCGGGAGGACATCGGTCTGATCGCCCAAGCCTATGGCGGCACCCGCGCCAATATTCTCCGGTTCGCGGTCCCGCCGCGTGTGGCCAAGGTCGAGGATGAGCAGCGACTTGCGGCGTCGTTCCACCGGGCACCGGGCACCGGGCTGGCCGACGGCGCTGCGCAGGGGTATCGGCGCATCGCCGCCAATTACGCGCAGGCCTCCGTACTGCAGGACGGGCTTACCGGCAACCGGTTCCAATCCTTCGTCTTCGATCTGATGCCCGGCGCGCGGCAGTGGCAGCGGGACATGGCCTGGATGGTGGCCACGGCCCTGACCGCAGGCAAAAGCGCCGTGGTGGAGCTGCCCACCATGCGCGAGGTGGAGGATCTGCTGCCCATGCTGCGCAATTACGGGCTCACGCGATTCGCCCCCTCCCCCACCGGAGGATGGACCGGGGATGTGGCCGTGCTCAATGCAGAGGCCATGCCAGCAGCCGACCGTTACCGCGCCTATCTGGCGGTGGCGCTGGGTCAGGTGAAGGTGGTCGTCGGCACGCGCGCCGTCATGTACGCCCCGGTTCAGGGACCGGCCCTGTTCGCGATATTGGAGGATGCCGCCTATCAGAACATGGACGGCATGATGCCCTATCCTCAGGCCCGTGGCGTGATGAGGCTGCGAGCCAAGGCACATGACGGCGTGTTCGTGGCCATGGCCAACGCGCGGACGCCGCAAAGCCAGTGGGAGAACACGGGACCGGACACTGTGGAGACGCCGGTGAGCGGGTATTCCACGGCGATCCATCCACTGGCATCGCCGCTCAAGGACGCCACGCCGTGGGTGCGATGGCTCAATCGGGATGAGCTGGCCCGGCTGGCCGACCCAAGCATCGGCGCCCGAGTGCCGCACACTGCAGTGCGCGTGTTGAGCAAGGCCTTGGAGAGTGGGCCGGTACTGCTGTCCATCCCCCAGGATGGCATCAGCGAGACGCTCAGCTGCGCGAAATGCCATCGGCAGGCCCGATGCGCGAAATGCGCGGGGCCATTGCAACGGTCGTCGGACGGACGGGATGCCACGCCACGATGCCGCTGGTGCGGTGCAGCCGCCATCAATTGGACATGCCCGGGATGTCATCACGAGCGCATGCGTGTCGTGCGTGTGGGTGCCGCCGGCACCGCGGCCGAATTGGCCGGCCTGTTCCGCGGGGTGCCGGTGGTGCTCTCCAGCAAGGCGCAGGGGCTGGTGCCGGATGTGGCGTGCCGACCAATGATCGTCATCGCGACGCCAGGATTCGAACCTCGCGTACGGCCCGTCAGCACAGAACAGGGCGCAGCCGGCCACGAATACCGTGCGGTGGCCATACTGGACGCTTGGACCAGCCTGTACGCGTTGGGGGTGGATGCCAGACTCGACACACTGACGGCATGGATGCGGGCCGTCTCACTGTGCGCGCCCCGATCGCGCGGAGGCCAGGCCCTGATTCTGGGCGAGACCGATCCCGCCATCGCCCAATCGCTGATGCTCTGGGATTCGCGGATACTTGCCGCCAAGGATATGGAGGAGCGAGTCGAGACCGGCATGCCACCGGCGGTGGCCGCGGGCTGCGTATGGGGGCGTCGTG
>NZ_MWWW01000007.1 GCF_002259745.1 Bifidobacterium myosotis
GTCCCTTCCTGTAGCTGGTCTCGTCCACGCCGATCGCGGTCAGCCCGTCGAACGGCGAGGGCATCGCGGCCTCCAGCCGGCCGGCGACCCTGCGGGCGATGTCGCCGGCGGTCCTCCACGCCACGCGCAGGAACCCGCTCACGGTCCTCTGGTTGGCGACCGTCATCAGCCACGCGCACTCCGCCTCGAAGTCCCGGGTGAACCTCGAACCGGGCTCGGCCCACGGCACGGCGGCGACGACCACGCCGCACCCGGGGCAGTCCACGCGCGGCATCATGGAGACCAGCTCGACCCGCCAGCAGCCGAAATCCTGGTGACGCCAACGACGCACGCCGCCGCCACGGTCATAGCCACGACGCTTCCGCCCGCACCTCGAGCACCTGAGCATGCCCGCGCGCGGGCGCACCCGCACCTCGAGCACGGGCTCGGGACGCATGGGACCATCGACGATGCGAACATCCTCGACGACCATGCCTTTGACGTTGAGAAGACGTTTGAATAAGCTGTTCATCAGGCGCTTTGCGGTTGTGTGTTTATCTTGGTCGAAAACATCCTACCCGGAAAGCGCTCTTCTCTTACTCCCCCAACACCTCAACCACGAACCACCACCCACGAAAACAGCAATAGCGCCGGATTTCTTGTTTTGTGCTCGCAAATGCAGTTTGAGACCAGTAGCGCACGGCTTACTCATATCCATAAGCCAGTTTGGCTGCCGGACGCCAGCTCGCCGGATGCCAGTTGACCGCCGGAGGGGTGGGGAGTGTGCATCCCGACACACTCAAGGCCGTTCGGCCAAGCCTACGGTCGGGATGCACACTCCCCACCCCTCCGCCTCCGTTCCTAGGCCTTATCAAGCCTCAGGCGAGCGGAGCGAGTCGAATGACGCGTGCGGAGGCCGCCGTCCGAAGCCGAAGGCCTACATAAGGTAGGTCGAGGCTGAGGAAAGGCGGCATACGCTCCGTCAGTCGGCGAGCGGACCGGTGTGCCAGATGCGCTCCAAATAATCCTCCATCGAGCGGTCGGAGCTGAAGTAGCCGGAGTTCGCGACGTTGAGCAGGGCCTTGCGGTTCCACTCGAGCGGGTCGCGGTAGAGCTTCTCGATCTGCGCCTGAATGTCGGCGTAGGAGGAGAAGTCGGCGAGGGCCATGAACCAGTCCTTGGTCAGCCAGTCGGCGACGAGCGGGGCGTAGGCGTTGCGGTCGCCGTTGGAGAAGGTGCCGTTGGCGACGAGCTCAATGGCCTGCTTCAGGCGAGGATCGGCCTCGTAGTACTTGGCCGGATCGTAGCCGTCGGCGTAGAGCTTCTCGACCTCATCGACGGTCATGCCGAAGAGGAAGAAGTTCTCGGCGCCGACCTTCTCGCGGATCTCGACGTTCGCGCCATCGAGGGTGCCCACGGTCAGGGCGCCGTTGAGGGCGAACTTCATGTTACCGGTACCGGAGGCTTCCTTACCGGCCTGGGAGATCTGCTCGTCGAGCTCGGTGGCCGGGATGAGGTTCTGGGCCATCTCGATGTTGTAGTTCGGGAGCATGTGGACGGCGAGCTTGCCCTTGACGTCCGGGTCGTTGTTGATGACCTTGGAGACGTTGTTGATCAGCTCGATGGTCAGCTTGGCCAGGTAGTAGCCCGGGGCGGCCTTGGCGCCGAAGAACACGGTGCGCGGCAGGATCTCCTCGGCGGAGACCTCACCCTTCTTGAGGGCGGCGTACTGCGAGATGACCAGCAGGATCTTCAGGCTCTGGCGCTTGTACTCGTGCAGACGCTTGACCATGGTGTTGAACAGGGTGTTCTCGTCCACGTCGATGCCGTAGTGCTGCTTGGCGAAGGCCACGAAGGAGTGCTTGTTGGCCTGCTTGACGGCGGCGAACTTCTTGACGAACTCGTCGTCCTTGGCCAGCGGGACCAGGCCCTGGAGCAGGTCGAGGTCGGAGAGCCACTTGTCGGTGCCCAGGCCCTCGGTGATGAGGTCGGACAGGCCCGGGTTGGCGAGCTTGATGAAGCGACGCGGGGTGACGCCGTTGGTCACGTTGGTGAACTTGTCCGGGTAGGCGTCGGAGAAGTCCTTGAGGGTGACGTCCTTGAGGAGCTGGGAGTGCAGCTCGGCCACGCCGTTGACGTGGGAGCCGCCGTAGGTGGCCAGGTAGGCCATGCGGACCGCGTCACCGGTGTAGATGCGCATGCGCTCGATGGTCTCGTCGGCGACGCCCTTGTCCTTGAGCTCGTCCTCGAACTGCTCGTTGATCTTCTTGATGATCTCAAGATGACGCGGCAGCAGCTCGCCGATCAGGCTGGCCGGCCAGACCTCGAGGGCCTCCGGCAGCAGGGTGTGGCAGGTGTAGTTGAAGGTCTTCTGGGTGATGCCCCAAGCGGTGTCCCAGTCGTAGTCGTACTCATCGATGAGGATGCGCATGAGCTCCGGAATGCCAATCACCGGGTGGGTGTCGTTGAGCTGGAACGTGATCTTGTTCGGGAAGGTGGTGAGATCCGGCTTGGCCTCGCCCGGGTAGAAGACGCGGATGGCGTCGTGCAGGGAGGCGGACACGAAGAAGTACTGCTGCTCGAGGCGCAGCTCCTTGCCGACCTTGGTGGAGTCCTCCGGGTAGAGGATCTTGGAGATGTTCTCGGCCTTGACCTGCGGCTTGACGGCGTCCAGGTACTCGCTCTTGTTGAAGGCGAGCAGGTCGAACTCGTCGTAGGACTTGGCGGTCCACAGACGAAGGGTGTTCACGCGCTGGGACTTGTAGCCCGGCACGAGGTAGTCGACCGGCACGGCGCGCACGGACCACGCCGGCTTCCAGACCTTCTTGCCGTTCTCCTCGACGACCTCGCCGCCGAAGGAGACCTTCTGGTCACGGTTGTAGTCGATGTGGCCCCACGGCTCCTCGTTGGTCAGCCAGTAGTCCGGGGTCTCCACCTGCTTGCCGTTCTCGTCGAACGTCTGCTTGAAGATGCCGTACTTGTACTGGATGCCGTAGCCGAAGGCCGGCACGCCCAGCGAGGCGAGGGAGTCGATGAAGCAGGCGGCCAGACGACCAAGGCCACCGTTGCCGAGGCCCGGCTCGTATTCGGCGTCAACGATGTCCTTCGGCTGGAAGCCGAGGGCTTCGACGGCGGCGTCGAACTGCTCGGTCAGGCCGGCGTTGAGCAGCGCGTTCTCGAGCTGCTTGCCCATGAGGAACTCGGCGGACAGGTAGCCGACGGCCTTGGTGTCGCCGTTGACGGTGTCAGCCTGGGTCTTGAACCAGGCGTCGGCGAGGTGGTTACGCACGGCCTTGGAAGCGGCGACGTACACGTCGGCGGCAGTGGCCTGCTCGGGGGTGACGTTCTGGGTGTACTTGAGTTGTTCACGAATCTCGTCGGCGAACTGCTCCGCCGTAACGGGAGACTTGGGTGCGGTGATTTCGGTCATTCTGACTTTCCTTCCGGGATAATTGCCCGTTTTCATTATGCCGCGCAATAGGTAGCGCCACATGAACGTATGCATGAACTCTCCGTAACGGCGTCGGCGAGGACCGCTATGCATACGTTCTCATTTCATAGCGTAGCACCGCTACGTAGTTTACGCATCTTGGTATGTCATCGTTTGCACCAGCCAGTTTGCAATGGGCACAACGGATGGCCATACTCGGGCTGCAGGCGGAACCGGCGACACGGCACGCCGAACCGGCACGCCGTGCCCCACCGCCCCGGAGCGGTCCGCCGACACCTCGCAGCCGGAGCCGGCACCTGCCGAGACACAGAACCGGCGAACCTCCGGACATGGGAGGCACGGAACACCATCAGTCATGCGAAGATGGAATCATGGCTGTGATTTTGGAGAAGGATCTGCCCCGCGGGCGCGAGGCGTTGCACCAATGGTACGAGGCGGCGCAGGAGGTGGCCGCGGCGGCGTCCGATCCTACGCAACGCCTTGCCGTTTCCCCGAAGCTGCCGCGTCCGGTATGGGCGATGGCCGTGCGCTATTCGCTGTTCCTGCTGGAACGGCGCGTCCCCGGGCCCGGGGTGGAGGTGCGCGTGGCGCCGTGGGGCGCGGTCAAAATCTTGGACGGCCCCGAATCGGACCCGCACAATCTCACCCCGCCCGACGTGATCGAGCTGGACCCGGACGTCTGGCTGCGGCTGGCCTGCGGCATCACCGCGTGGGCCGAGGAGAAGGAAGCGGGCCGTATCAGTGCGGTCGGCGAACGGGATGACCTGAGCGGGCTGCTGCCGCTGGTCGGTCCTGCACGGTAGGTCCCTGCACGGTAAGCCACAGCACAGCAAGTCACCTAATGAACCTATGAAAAAGGCGCCCGCCTATTGCGGACGCCTGAAATCATCGGAAATCATCCCGAATCCCGGACGAGACCGGATGTCTCACTTCTTCGGCTTGAGCGCGGACGGCATCGGCATCGGAATTGGACGATGCGGCACCGCCGGCTTGGCCGTGGTCTTCGGGAACTCGCCACTGGTCGCCTTCGCGGCGGCCTCGGCGGCCCACTTGGCGTATTCGTCAAGATCGTCATCGGCTGCCGGAGAAGCCGGTTCCTGATGATCATCCGTCACGGACGGTTCATGATCGCCGTCCGCATCGTGAGCAGTGTACTTGGCTTCGATATCGGCGAATGGATCGGGCGAGCCCGCCCCCGGCTCTTGCTCGCTCAATTCCTTTGCCAGCTCGTCATAATCGGTATCGGTAGTCAAATACTTGAGCTTACGGGCAATTTTCTGCTGCTTGGCTTTCTGACGTCCGCGGCCCATGCGACCCCCTGCGATTACTATGCTGTTCGATTCATCAACATACGAGAGTACCACTTGTTTGCGGCTTGTTCGTTGTCGGCTCACACTTTTACCATAAAAAGCGTTTATTTGAGGGCTATTCAAAGGATTTCGCATGACCGACGAGCAGCAATTGACAGCGGCTGGCAATGAAATGAGCGCGAGTTTCCTCGCCGCGAAGAAGCGTTCGGACGAAACGCTCGCCAAGCTGGAAGCCGAGCCCGGCAAGTTCACGATGCTCACCGGCGACAGGCCGACCGGTCGTCTGCACCTGGGCCACTATTTCGGCTCCATCAAGGAGCGCGTGGCCATGCAGAACAAGGGCGTGCACTCGAACATCATCATCGCCGACTATCAGGTAATCACCGACCGCGACACCACCGAGCACATCCAGGACAACGTGCTCAATCTGGTGCTCGACTACATGGCCGCCGGCATCGACCCGAAGAAGACCATGATCTACGCGCACTCCGCCGTGCCGGCCGAAAACCAGCTGCTGCTGCCGTTCCTGTCGCTGGTCACTGAGGCCGAGCTGCACCGCAACCCCACCGTGAAGTCCGAGATGGAGGCCTCCGGCCACGCGCTGACCGGCCTGCTGCTCACCTACCCGGTGCATCAGGCGTGCGACATCCTGTTCTGCAAGGCCAACGTGGTGCCGATCGGTAAGGACAACCTGCCGCACATCGAAATCACCCGCACCATCGCCCGTCGTTTCAACGAGCGCTATGCCAAGAAGCACCCGGTGTTCCCGGAGCCGGCGGCTATCCTGTCCGACGCGCCGGAGATTCCGGGCCTCGACGGCCGCAAGATGAGCAAGTCGTACGGCAACTCCATCATGCTGGGCGCCACGGCCGAGGAGACCGCCAAGCTCATCAAGAAGAGCCCGACCGATTCCGAGCGTCGCATCACCTTCGACCCGATTGCCCGCCCGCAGGTCTCCGCGCTGCTGACCACCGCTGGCCTGGTGACCGGCCGCGACCCGAAGGACATCGCCGAGGAGATCGGCGATGCAGGTGCCGGCACCCTCAAGGCGTACGTGATCGAGTCCGTGAACAACTTCCTGGCTCCGCACCGTGAGCGCCGCGCCGAGCTGGCCAAGGACATGGACTACATCCGCGACGTGCTCGAGGACGGCAACAAGCGCGCCAACATCATCGCCGAGGAGACCCTCGACCAGGTGCGCGAGGCCATGGGCATGAAGTACTGATTTTTTACGCGTCTTCGGTATTCGCGCGCGATTCCCTGCTCATCGTTGTAGCGATGAGCAGGGAATCGTTGTATTTACGGGCATTGGCGGCGATGTGCAACGCCCGAAAACGCTGTAACGATAGGGACAGGCAGTCATCAAGGTTCCACGCATATGCGGCTGCACGGCTTGGAGGCCCATTCAGGCTTTTCACGGCTCGACATCGCATTGGGCATCGGCCGTAAGGCGCCACCACGCCGGAAATTGATGTATCTTGCTTGCAAGGGGTACATCCGGCCTTCTCCGGACAGCTATCTGCTTTGCAAGGGGTACCTACTCCTCGCAAACGGGTTTATACTCGCCGATATTGCGCGGACGCTACGAGTGATTCGCGGCTGCACGTACCCCTTGCAACGCAGATAGCTGTCTGCAGAGCCTCGGATGTACCCCTTGCAAAGGAGAAAGCCTCACACGTCCGCGGTATTGCGTTCATTGCGAGCGAATGACGCAGTATTGAAATATTTAATTAATGAATTAATGAATTACTTCATTAATTCATTAATTACTTCACGCGCCGCGCCGCTAACGTCAACGCCGATGCCCGCAGTCGTCAGACATCGTTGAAGGCGCCATCGACTGGCAGCAATGGCTCAAAACGAAGCTGTTCATGCATCGGCTTACGCCGAAGCGTCCTGGCATCGCATACCTGCAATATGGTCTTACGCGACGTAAGCGGCACCTGCTTGCCCGTGACTTCCTGTATCTGTTTTGCGATCCTTTGCGCAAGAGCCGCTTCGCCCTCGTCATCGCCGATATCAAGGTTGGTGACCTGAATGTATCTCCATCCCTCATCCTCGATGGCCTGGCGTCTTCGCACATCGTCGAGCCATCGACCAGCATGGTGGGAACCATCGTATTCAATGCAGACCTTGAATTCGGGATAAGCGAGATCAAGATACCATGACCGTCCGTTCTTCCTATCGAGGAATGGATAATTCACTTGAGGGCAGTCCAAACCGTATTTCATCACCGCCAGTCTCGTTCTGGTCTCCATCGAGGAATCCGTCCCGGCTCGGGCCACCAGCAATGCACGGCGGCAATTGTCGAAACCCTGGAACAGCTTCGCTCTTCGGCCTTCCTCGCGAATCGTACGGACATGCGCTTCCACAACATCCAAATAGGCAATCAGCTCATCCATCTCGGCCCTGCGCAATCGCCGGTTTCGACGCATCATGGAATCGGCCAGTACGATGAGCTCCTCCAGTTCCAAATACGAGGAGAACATCGCCCACGTACAGGCCGGGGAGACACAGCGAAATTGCCGTTCGACCATGACCGTATCGATCGGGTAAGGCCATACCACCGCCGCAACCCCTTTCACCCGGTACTTCTTATTCGCATCTGAAACGGCAACCACAGTACCGGTCCGCAATCGTCCGCACTTCGCGGACAAGCGAGGCATCTCGATGGCTTGGAGTTCCAACGCGGTCGTCAGGGCATACGTCGGACGCCAACCGCTACGTCGTTGAATCTCCTCACACGTTTTCATGCGCTGATACTTCAGTTCCGTCAGTTCCGTCAATGCAAGCGAATCGGCCATGATGCCTACCCCTTCGTAATGCGTGCCCCAATGCCTTGAGCGTAAACGATTCGCAAGGTCCCGTCCACCGCCTCAATTTTTCGGTGGATAAATGTGGACAAGTATGTGGATAACTCTATAGTGAAGACTCTATAGTGAAGACATATTCATGGTTTGCCGATGCCGACAATGAAGTTCCGGCGCACCGCCATCAGCTACTGCGAGGTGGACGAGCCTTCACGCGCAACAGATTCCAAATCAGAGTACGAAATATGGAGACCGGGCGAATCCCTTCGGCATTCACATAACCGTGGCATGATGACGGATATGAGCAATTTGGTGCGTATCATCAATGCCGGCGTGCCCGGCTCCGATCGGCGTGTGGATATCGTGCTGGGCGATGGAACCGTCGTTGATGTGAAACCGACGTCCGCGTCCGCGTCCACCTTCACCTCCACAGCCACAACCGCCTCCACAACCTCATCCACAGCCACCGGAGATTCGGCCGGTCGGGGTGCCGATAGCCCATTGGCCGGCTTGCCGCATACCATGCCGCACGGCATGAATCCCGACGATGCCTCCGAACAGACGGCGGACATCACCACCATCGACGCTGATGGGCTGTGGGTCATTCCCGGTCTGTGGGACTGCCACACGCATTTCACGCAATGGGCCAAGACGCTCGGACGCCTTGACCTGATCGATGCCCGCTCCGCCGCCGAAGCGATGTCCATGCTGCGCGCGCATCTGGATGAACGACGCGCGGCCGGGACCCTCAACCCTGATGCGTTCGTAGTGGGCATGCGTTTCCGTCATTCGCTGTGGGCCGACGACGAGCAGCCCACGCTGGCGGCCATCGACGCCGCGTCCGGCGAGCAGCCGGTGGCGCTTTCCAGCGCGGACATGCACTGCGGATGGGTGAATTCGGCCGCAGCCAGACGACTCGGCGTCCACCCCGACGAACAGACCGGTCTGGTGGGCGAGCTCGAGTGGTTCAACACGTACACGCAATTCGATTCGGTTCCGGGAGCCGCCGAGGAGACCGACCGGTTGTTGCGCGAGGCGGAGAAGGACGCCGCCGGCAAGGGCATTGTCGGCATCCGAGACTACGAAATGGCCGAGAACATCAACACATGGATCGCCCGTTTCTCGGCCGGCATCGACGGCTTGCGCGTGGATGCCGGCGTCTATCCCGAACGACTGCGGGAGGCGATCGACGCAGGCTGGCATACTGGCGACCCGCTACCCGGCAGCCACGGCCTGGGGCGCGTCGGCGCCATGAAGCTCATCGCGGACGGCTCGCTCAACACACGTTCCGCGTATTGCTCCACTCCGTATTCCGGCATCGAACCGCCGACCTACGGCGTCCTGAGCTACACGCCGCAGCAAATTGAGGATTACATGCGTCTGGCCACCGAGCACGGCTTCGACATCGCATGCCATGCCATCGGCGACGAGGCGAACACCATTGTGTTGAACGCGGCGAAGGCCGCCCACGCCCACGGTTCAATTGAGCATGCGCAGATGTTGAAACCACGGGATATTCCGCGCCTTGCTGCGCTGGGGCTCGACGCGAGCATCCAGCCCCAGCATGCAATGGACGATCGCGACGTAATCGCCCGCTTCTGGGCCCATCCTGCCGGCGTCCCCTATCCGTTCCGCGCACTGGCCGACACCATGGCAGAGGCCAGGAAGGATGCGGAAGCGCACCGCGATACAGCTGCGACAGCTGAGCCGCATGGCAGCCGATACGGTCTTGCGCGGTTGCGCATGGGATCGGATGCGCCGGTCGCTCCGCTTGACCCATGGCTGGCTATCTCCGCAGCCGTCTTCGCAACCGAGAGTTCCGATCGCGAGCCGTTCCAACCGGAGCAACGGCTTACCGCACATATGTCGCTGGCCGCTTCCACGGCCACGGGGCGCGATCATCTTTGCACGGGCGATCCGGCCGATGTGGTGCTGCTGGACGCCAATCCGTATGCCGTGTCCACACCTGAAGCCATGCGCGCCATGCCGAATCATGTCGTGATGACGTTGGTGAACGGCAACCGCGTTTACTAGACAACGGAAGCTCTGCACTATGAGACTCCCGGCGTTATGAGCTTTCTGCGTTGTAAGGGGTACATTTGCCTTGTCTCGGAAAGCTATCTGCTTTGCAAGGGGTACCTAATCGGCAACAATGCGAGTATGCATGTTGAAATTGCAACGCGCATACTCGGAATACCATCAATTAGGTACCCCTTGCAAAGCAGATAGCTGTCTGCAATGGGGCAAATGTACCCCTCACAAAGCAGAAACCCTCAACCTATGTGCTCCGCTCGCCCATTGCTAAGGGGTGGCTGCGCAGGAGCACACACCACGCCGTGCCGGCAGCAGATTCACTTGCCGCCGCGGACCTCGGACTCCATGGCCTTCAGGGGTTCGTCGACCAGCACGGAACCGTTGGGCAGGGTGCCAGGCAACGGGTCGTCCATGTAGTGGTCGAATTCATAGAGCATGCGCTCGTCGGGACGCTTGGTCAGCAGCGAAACCACCACAATGAACAGCAACGAAACGATGAACGCCGGCAACAGCTCATAAATGGCGAACACGCCACCAAGCGGCTTGATGAAGTTATGCCAAACCAGCACCGTGACCGTGCCGGACAACATGCCGGCGACGGCGCCCGCCTTGTTGGTACGCCGCCAGTACAGCGCGCTGAGCATGAGCGGGCCGAACGAAGCCCCCAGCCCTGCCCACGCGTAGGACACCACCTGGAAGATCGAGGAGTTCTGATCAAAGGCCACCAGAATGCCGAACAGGAACATGACGACCAGCGTCAAACGGGCCACGATCATGACCTGACGGTCCGTCGCCTGCTTGTGGAACAGGCCGCGGAAGATGTTCTCGCCCATCGCGGATGCGCCGATGATCATGTACGACGAGCTGGAGCTCATGGAGGCCGCGAAGATGCCGGACACCACTACACCGCACACGAAGCTCGGCAGCAGGGTCTGCGCCAGCACGATGAAGATCGTCTCGGCGGAGGCGGCGGTGAGCAGGTGCGTGGGCATCATCGCACGGCCGACCAGACCGATGCACACGGCGCTGGCCAGCGACAGCACGCACCACGAGGTGGCGATGATGCGGGACTTGCGCACCTCTTCGACGCTGCGGATCGACAGGAACCGCACCAGCACCTGCGGCATGCCGAAGTAGCCGAGACCCCATGCCAGCATCGACACGATGGTGATGATGCCGTAATCGGAGGGCGCGCCGAACATCGCACGCCCGGCCTCCACGAGCTGCTGACCGGTGACCGGGTCGAGCTGCGGCGCAGCCACCTGCGTACCCGAAAGGAAGCCGGGGATGGACTGCAGGAACGCGACGGTGTTGCCGATGCCGCCGGCGGAGGCCACGGTGCCGATGAACACCACGGCGAGGGCGAAGAACATGAGCATGCCTTGGATGAAATCGGTCATCACCACGGACAGGTATCCGCCGACGATGGTGTAGACGAACACCACCAGCGCACCGACGATCATCATGACGTGATAGTCGAAGCCGAAGAGCGCGTTGAAGAGCTTGCCGACGGTGACGAAGCAACTGCCCACGTACACGCAGAAGAACACCAGAATGATGATCGCCGCAAGAGTGGAGATGACGCCGCGCCGGTCATGGAACCGTTTGGCGAAGAAGTCGGGGATGGTGATGGCGTCGCCCGCCACCACCGAGTAGCGGCGCAGTCGGCGGGCCACCAGCTTCCAGTTGAGATAGGTGCCCAACGCCAGACCGATCGAGGTCCACATCGGGTCGGCCGCGCCGGTGAAATAGGCCAGGCCCGGCAGGCCCATGAGCAGCCAGCCGGACATGTCGGAGGCCTCGGCGCTCAGGGCGGTCAGCCACGGCCCTACGCCACGCCCGCCGGCGAAGTACTCCTTGGAGGAGGAGTTGGACCGTTTGGAGTAGATGAATCCGATCGACAGCATGGCCGCGAAATAGATGACCATGGCCAGCAGGATCCAGAAATCGTTCGCCAACTGTGTTCCTCTCTCTATTGACGCCCGCGAATCGCCGGTGATGATCGAAATTGCTGATTGCGATGCGGGTCAGAGCGGCGATTGCCGTCGTTCGCATGATGGTAGCGGATACGGCCCCCTATGCGTCTTGCGCCGTCACCATGCTGAGACACGCCGCCGCGCGCTTCATGCGCTTGAGACGCTGCAAATGCTTCAGACGCCTCAGATGTCGTATCGCCAGGATTTATCCGTGATCACGCGGGCCATGGCCAGACCAATCGGCAGACAGATAATCACCATGAACGCACGGAATGCCCAGTCCAGCGCATTCAATGTGTCGAAGCTGCCGAGGTACCACATGGCACGGTACATGTACAGGCCCGGAACCATGATCACGATGGAGGGCACGGTCAGACAGATGCGCGGATATCCCAGATGCGGCGGCAGCCAGCCCTTGCGCACGGATGAACGCCACGCGGAGGCGAGCAGACCTGCCAGCAATGCGCCGATAAACGCACCGGCTTCAGGCGGCACGTTCAGCAAATCGACGAGTTCCAATCGCAACGTATCGGTGATGGCGCCGATGAGCGCGGCGACCAGGCACATGCGCTGCGGCGAATTGAACATGATGGAGAAGCCCCACACGCCGAGGAACGCGAACACGAAGCGCAACGCCCCGTTCACCCAGACATTCAGGCCCAATGGTTCAAACCCGGTGGGGTTCAGATGCACGATGGTGGCGACCATCCAGCCGGCGAGCGTGGCCATCAGCACGATGCACAGGAAGTACATCAGGCGTTGGATGCCGGACGGGAAGTCGATCTTGGCCATGTCCAATCCGCTGGTGATCAGCGGGAAGCCAGGAATGACGAACAGCATGGCGCCAATGTAGGCGGTGTCATGCTGCAGCGCCACCGGGTCGAACAGGCCGATGAGGCGCAGCATGCCGGTGCATGCGAGCGCCGCCACCGCCACGCACACGAAGGTGACGAAGAACTGGTTGAGGTGGTGCTTGAACAGCCGGCGACGCAGCCAGTGCCCGAGGCCGGCGCCGACGAACGCGCCAATCATGTCGTACGGACCGCCGCCGAGCAGGAACACGAAGGATGCGCAGGCGATGGCCGAGGCGAGTCCGGCGAAGGCCGGGGAATAGAGCGGCTTGCGGCGTTCAATCATATCGAGACGCTGGTGGGCCTGCCGCACGGTGATGCCCGGGCGACCGGAAACCGGCGACTTGCCGACGTGGTCGAAGTGCGCGGCGTATTCACCCTTCGGGGGCTTGTGGGCATGGCCTCGCCGATCGGTCGCAGCAGACGAGATGAAGCCGTCGTCCGGTGCGGCGCCGTGGCGGCCCGCATGGCCGTGGCCACCGTGGATGTCGTGGTCGTCGCTCCGGCGCGCCGCCGCCGAAGAAGCATCACGTTCGGCTTCGCGGCCATGCTCGTCACTGAGGCGATCGCTCAGTTCGGTGAAGTCGACGCCCATGACTTCGGAATCCGATTGGCCACCCTCGGCACCATGGCGATGACGCTGCTCGGCGATCTCCTGCTCCTCGCGCTCTGCGACCTCGGCGCGCGCGGCCAACGACTCGGTCATCGCGGACTGGGACCAGTCCGTCTCATGCACATCGAGCTGTTCGGCGAGCGGCCGCCCGGGATCGGTGTGCCGGCTGGCCTCCTCGAGCGCATCGAGCACGGCATCCTGGCCTTCCTGCGCGGCAGACCCGGTTTGGTCATGCCGCGCCTCGGCTTCCTGGGCCTCGGCCTGACGCTCCTTCTGTTCCTCACGAATCCGCTTGGACAGGTCGGCGGAAAGCTGCGAGGCGTCTTTGACGTCAAGGTGACGCATCAGTCCGCGCGACACCTCCGAGGTTTTGTGGTACATCGACTCCTCGCCGAGGTTCACGCTGAACCAGTCGGCGAAGTGCTCAAGCAGCCAGATGCGCTCGGTGTTGACGCCGGTGGTCGGCAGATCGATGACTTCGGTGATGCGGTCCTTGCCGTCCGTGCAGGCGGCTTCGATGTCCGTGAGGTTGACGTCCGCGCGCACATGCACGCCGAGCGGATAGGCGATGCGATGCATCATCTCGCGCACGCGGAACGAACCGGTGCCGGCCGACAGATCCAACAGGCCGACGCGCACGATCACGCTCGCCTTGGCCGCGATGCCCGCCTCGGCAATGGGCTTGTCCCAGTCGCGCTCGATGTCCTCCATATCCAGGGGGATGGAATGGGTGTGGAAGTGCTGCACGGCGATGGCGCCGTGTTCGTTGGGTTTGCGGTGTTCCTGATGCGCCTGCGGGTGCTCGATGTGGTCCGTCTGCTGCTGCATGCGATTCCCCGGTTCCTGCTGATCTCTCGACTTTTGACTGTTGATTCTGCTTGACTGTTGTGCTGCCGCTTCCGCGGCGGATTGCAAAGCGTCCGCCGCCGTGGATTCCTGTGTGCATACGTACAGGAATGCCGGCTCGTTTCGGCCTGGTCATACCTGTCTTGCGACGTCACGCATGGCATGCACGAATGCATCGCGCGTCAGAACACTCATGGCCCGCCAGCAATTCAACGTACCCCGCGCCCCTCCCCGACTAGATACGCGCCCACGCAGCAATTTCATATTACGGACATTTTCCAAACACCATATGAGACAACAAGCTGACGGCGGCACAACATCAATCGAACAGTGGACTTCGTAACGTAAGTGGCGATTATGCGGGGATACACTGTTGCCCACACGACAACCACGTTGAATACGGGCTGTGGGCTTGCAACGACTGGCCTCAACAACCGCGGAGGAGCCGCGGACGACCAGTAGACCGAGCAACCTGATATTCGGCAAAGGAGGTTATATTGGCATCAGAAGAAGCAGAACAGATCACTCCAGCTGACGCCGCCATCGTCACCACCGGAACCGGCAAGAAGGGTCCGGAGGAGCATGATCTTCCCGAAAACCTCAAGTACGACATGGATTTGTGTCTGCGAATCCTGCGCGACGTACTGGGTGAATACAACCCCGAACTGCTTTCCACGTTCGACACCGTGCGCAACTACGCGGTGGAGGCCAGCGCGGAGCACTTCGGCGGCATGGAGGACCCGAATCCGGGACATGACGGCCTGAAGGCGGCCGTAGACGTCATCGACAACATGACCCTGCATGATGCCCAGCTGCTCGCCCGCGCATTCGCCACCTACTTCCATCTGGCGAACCTGTCCGAGGAGAACTACCGCGTCTCCGTGCTGCACAGCCGCGAAAACAAGGTGTCCGAGGACCAGGCGGTCGATCCGATCAACGAGCTCACCGTGGCCTACCACCAGCTCATCAATGAGATGGGCCCGGCCAAGGCCAAGGAACTGCTCGATCGCCTCGAATTCCACCCCGTCTTCACGGCGCACCCCACCGAGGCCCGCCGCAAGGCAGTGGAAGGCAAGATCCGCCGCATCTCCGAGCTGCTCGAGGCGCACAAGCGTCTGGGCGGATCGGACAAGAAGGAGAACCTGCGCCGTCTCTACAACGAGATCGACGCGCTCTTCCGCACCTCGCCGATCGCGCTGAAGAAGCCGACCCCTGTCGAAGAGGCGGACACGATTCTCGACATCTTCGACAACACGCTCTTCCACACGATTCCGGCCGTCTACCGTCGCTTCGACGATTGGGTGCTAGGCGACAAGGCCGGTCTGGTGCCGCCCGTCTGCCCCGCGTTCTTCCACCCCGGCAGCTGGATCGGCTCCGACCGCGACGGCAACCCGAACGTCACCGCCAAGGTGAGCCGTCAGGTGGCCCGCAAGTTCTCCGACCATGTGCTGGCCGCGCTTGAGGAGTCCACCCGCACCGTGGGCAAGAACCTCACGATGGAGGCCGAGACCACCCCGCCGAGCGCCGCGCTCAAGAGCCTGTGGAGCCACCAGAAGGAGATGAGCGAGCGCCTGACCGATAAGGCCGCGCTGATCTCCACCAAGGAGCTGCACCGCGCCGTGATGCTGGTGATCGCCGATCGCCTGCACTACACCATCGAGCGTGACGCCGATCTGATGTACCACACCTGCGACGATTTCATCGCCGACCTCAAGACCGTCCAGCAGTCGCTGGCCGACGCGGGCGCCAAGCGCTCCGCCTACGGCCCGCTGCAGGACCTCATCTGGCAGGCCGAGACCTTCGGCTTCCACATGGTCGAGATGGAGTTCCGTCAGCATTCCGTGGTGCATTCCCGCGCCCTCGCGGACATCCGCGAGCACGGCCTGCACGGCGAACGCGGCGAACTGCAGCCGATGACCCACGAGGTGCTCGACACCTTCCGCGCCCTCGGCTCGATTCAGAAGCGCAACGGCCTCAAGGCCGCGCGCCGCTACATCATCTCCTTCACGAAGAGCGCCCAGAACATCAAGGACGTCTACGAGCTCAACCGTCTCGCCTTCGCCCATCCGGAGGACGTGCCGACCATCGACGTGATCCCGCTGTTCGAGCAGCTCGAGGATCTGCAGAACTCGGTGGATGTGCTCGAGGAAATGATCAAGATCCCCGAGGTCCAGGCACGCCTGAAGGCCACCGGCAACAAGCTCGAAGTCATGCTCGGCTACTCCGACTCCTCGAAGGACGCCGGCCCGACCTCCGCCACGCTGGCCCTGCACTCCGCCCAGGAGCGCATCGCCAAGTGGGCCGAATCGCACAACATCGACCTGACCCTGTTCCATGGCCGCGGCGGCGCCGTCGGTCGTGGCGGCGGCCCGGCCAACCGCGCGGTGCTCGCCCAGCCGGTCGGTTCCGTCAAGTGCCGCTTCAAGCTCACCGAACAGGGCGAGGTCATCTTCGCTCGCTACGGCAACCCGGTGCTGGCCATCCGCCACGTCGAGTCCGTGGCCGCGGCAACCTTGCTGCAGTCCGCCCCGAGCGTGGAGAAGCGCAACACGGATATGACCGTCAAGTACGCGGACATGGCCAACCAGCTGGATGAGGCCGCTCACGAGCGTTTCCTCGACCTGCTGCACACGCCGGACTTCGCCCAGTGGTTCTCCACCGTGACGCCGCTGACCGAGATCGGTCTGCTGCCGATCGGCTCCCGCCCGGCTAAGCGTGGCCTCGGCGCGAAGTCGCTGGACGACCTGCGCACGATTCCGTGGATCTTCTCCTGGGCTCAGGCCCGCATCAACCTGGCCGCCTGGTACGGTCTGGGAACCGCGTGCGAGAAGTTCGGCGATTTGCAAACGCTGCGCGAGGCGTACGAGGAATGGCCGCTGTTCTCCACCTTCATCGACAACATCGAGATGTCCATCGCCAAGACGGACGAGCGCATCGCCAAGATGTACCTCGCCCTCGGCGACCGCGAGGATCTCAACGAGAAGGTGCTCAGCGAGATGGAGCTCACCCGCAAGTGGGTGCTCGACATCGTCGGCGACAAGTGGCCGCTCCAGCACCGTCATGTGCTCGGTCAGGCCATCCGCATTCGCTCTCCGTATGTGGACGCCCTGTCGCTCACGCAGGTGCTCGCCCTGCGTTCGCTGCGCAAGAAGGTGGACAAGGAAGAACTCAGCCACAGCCAGCAGGCCGGGTTCATCTATCTCATCCTCTGCACCGTTTCGGGCGTCGCCGCAGGCCTGCAGAACACGGGCTGATTTTCGGCATCGACACCTACATCGGGAAGCCTCGCTCACCAGAGCGGGGCTTCCCCGTTTTTATGCCGCACGAAGATCGGCATACGAAGAGCCCCGAAGGCTAAGCAGCACATATAATCGGCTCTTCGGGTGTTTGTGTGGGTGTAGATTGCTGGTCTGGCCTGCTGGCTATTGGCGTCCGGGGAGTGTGAGGTTGAGTCCTCCGCATTTGAGCATGACGAGGCTGATGAGGTTGTCGAGGTTCCTGTAGCCGTAGCCGATCTTGATGGTGGTCTTGATCTTGTTGTTGATGGCCTCGAGCCTGGCGTTGGACAGTCCGGAACGGATGGTTGCGAGGATGTCGAAGTGGCGCCTGGCGATCTTCTCTCCGAGCGGGACGAAGCCCGGGATGCCGGACAGGAACGCGTCCGCGGCCCATTGGCGCAGCAGGGGCGCGGCCTCGTCCGCCGTCTGCTTGAGGATCATCCTGAGGCGTTCCTTGAGCTTGTACGCCTCCCAGAGGGTCTCGTTGGTGTTCGCCACGCACTCCAATTGGGCCTTCTGGCCGGCGGTCAGGTCGTTCTCGTTCTTCAGCAGCGCCCAACGCGCGCCCTTGATCGGGTCCTTGGCGCCCTTCCGGGCCGTGCCGGCCTTTCTGGCCTCGCGCCATGCGGCGGTGCGGACCTTGTCGAGCGCGTCGGTCGCCCAGGACACGATGTGGAACCCGTCGAGGATGCGTTCGGCCATGGGGCACCAGCGGAACGCGCACTCGTCGATCCACCGCGCCCCGTCGCCGGTGATCACCCGGATGGAGGCGCGCTGGGCCGGCGTCAGCTGTTGGAAGAACAGGTC
>NZ_MWWW01000008.1 GCF_002259745.1 Bifidobacterium myosotis
CGCGAGACGCGACGGCGACGAGGAGGGGGCGAAGCGCATGCGCGGCGTCAAATACGCCGTGTTGAAGAACCCGGACCGATTGACCGACCGGCAGGACGAATCCCTCGCCGCATTGGGGAACACGGACCCCAAGGGCCAGCTCTACCGCGCATGGCGGCTCAAGGAACTGCTGAGGAACCTGCTCAAGCACCCGCTCGGACAGGCCACGGCGGAGCTCAGGCACTGGGTGTTCTGGGCGTCCCACAGCCGCATCCCCGAGATCGTCGAACTCTCCCAAAAAATCCGCAGACGGCGGCCCGACATCCTCAGGACGATCGAGCTCGGCTACTCCAACGCCAGGCTCGAGGCGTTCAACAACCGGATCAAGGTCACCATCCGCATGGCCTACGGCTTCCACCACGTGAACAACCTCATCGCCCTGGTCATGCTCCGATGCGGCGGCCTCGACATCCGACTACCGAAACCCAACCCCTAACCCACGAAAACAGCAGAAGCCTCCATTATGACAAGCCTTGGCTGAGCTTGGACGAGCAGATCGCGCGGGTGGAGTCCCGCGGCATGACCGACGCGCACGAGTACGCGATGGAGTTCGCGCGCATCGGATACTACCGTCTGAGCGGATACTGGTACCCGTTCCGCAAACCCGCACCCGGGACGACGGATAAGCGCCTTGACGAGTTCGTCGAGGGCGCCCGCTTCGAGCACGTGATGCGCCTGTACCGGTACGACGACCGGCTGCGCGCCGCCCTGTACTCCGCGTTGAGCAAGATCGAGCTCGCGATACGCGTCAAGGTCGGCTACGTGCTGGGCCGGCGCGACGCGTTCGCCTATCTCAAGCCCGTGATGCTCAGGGACGACCTCAATGTGGTCGAATACTCCAACTTCGTCCACTCGTTCACCAAAGAGGTCAAACGCAACGACGAGGACTACGCCGAACACTTCAGGAACGACTACGACGGCCAGATGCCGATCTGGGCGGCCACCGAGGCCATGACCCTGGGCCACATCATCACGCTCCTGCGTTGCATGAAGCCCGAGGACCTTAACGAGATAGCCGCCGACTTCGGCGTCTCCCGGGGTGCGTTCAGTTCCTGGTTCACCACCATGACCGAACTGCGTAACAGCGTCGCCCATCAGGAGCGTCTGTTCGACCGTGAGTTCGACAACATCCCGAACTGGGAGCAGCGTCCCGAGCTCGCGCACGCCAAACTGGCCAACGAGGCGTATCTACGCCGGCTCCAGAATCTGGTCCGTATGAACAAGGCGTACCACGAGTTCCAGCAGTCCCAGCGCCGTCATACCAGGATCTACGGGCAGCTCGCCGTCATCGCGTATATGCTGCGCAACCTCGGCGACGACGACGAGGCCCTGAACCTCAAGCACTGTCTGGAGGCGTTCCCCACCGACATCCCGGGCATGAGCCCGAACAAGACCATGGGCATCCCCGACCACTGGAAGGACCAGATCCTGTGGAACTTCGACCTGCCCGGCGCGGGTGCGGCGGACGGCTCCACGACGGGCGAATAGTCGTAGACCACTGGCTGCACCAAGTCGCATAACCAACTCCCCCGAGGATGTCATCCTCTTACAGGAAACGTCATCCCATCCACACCGATGACTTGTCCGGTTACCTTAAGCAGCACGGGGAATACGAACCGTGCGCACGCCGCGGGACAAGCCCGCCGGCGTACTGGTTGGCTTCGAGGTTTCTTGGACGAGAGGAGAGCGGTATGGGACGCAATGGATACGCACGCCACGACGGGATGGGCATGATTTCGGGCAACACCCTAGCCGTCCCCCAGCCGTTGGAAGGGGCGGAGCCGATGGGGGCCGGCATCGACGGCGACGCCATGATCGACCTGTACTCGTTCCAGCATTGGGACACCATCCGCCGCGCGTTCGGCCGGCGCGGCGCGTACACGCCCTCGCTGGCCAAGTCACGCGAGGAGGCGTATCGCGAGGACGCCGACGCGGGCTTCGAGACGCCATCGTGGAACGTGTACGGGCCCGCCTACCGGTGGATGATGAAGGAGATGACCGAAGCCGGCCTCCGTCGCCCCTACGCGGGCGCGTCCCCGTTCTGGGCGTGGGCCCGTTGGCTTGATCCCGATATGCAGGGCAGCAACGACCCCTCTTGCCTGTACGAGGGGTTCGAGGACATGTACCGGGGATTCCAGCTGCTGCACCTGCGCGTGAAGACGAGCCGCGTCCTGTGCACCAGCTTCGACCAGTACCACTGCGTGCTCAACAACATGCCATGCGGGCCCATCGCCCTGCTCGCCGACCACGACGGCGACTCGCTCGACCGGTGGCTGGACGACCACTGGGAGGACTCGGACGAGCAGAAGCGCCGCCAGTGGCACGACAACGTCATCGTCCCCGCGGACCGCATGCCCGACGACTGGATCCAGGCGTGCCTGTGGACCATCACCCCCGCCGACGTCCTCGACATCACCGAGCTCGTCGACGACAAGCTCACCATCACCACCCTGTAAACGACGACCGCGGCGCCGGCCAAGAACCACCCTGCCGATCACAGAGCGGCATGGGCGGCACGCATCCGGCCAACTCGATGATGCCGGACCATGCCCGATACGGCATCGGGGCCAGCCAATGGCCGCCGTCAGGACATCAACCGTGCCTACCCCTCATGCCTCACAGCGTCCGCCTGATCCATGAGGCGGAAGATGTTGAGGCCGCGGAACCGTGCGTCCGATCGCAGTACGTCAGTCGGGCGTGTGCCCTTGCCGGTGTCCGTGTCGTAGACGATGGTGTCGCGGATGGGCTCGGCGGGCTGGCTCGCCTCCTTTGCGGACTCGTCCAGCAGTTCGGGCTTGGGGTCGTCCTGCTTCAGGCATTCGGCGCACACGGGCAACATGCCCTCGCGCGTGTACCGCATGGCGGCGAACCGGCCGCACTGCGAGCACACGTGGATGGAGACCAACTGGTAGAGGAACAGCAGCGCGTCCATCGCCGCGGCAAGGGACACCGCCTCAGACCCGCCGTCCGTATCCTCGTCGCCCGCATCGCAACCCCATGTGATTCGCATCTGCCCGAACCGGGCCTCCGCGAGGTTGATGCGGAAGCCGCCGAGCCCCGCGTCGATGATCGTCTGCATGTCGCGGACGAGTTCCGCCCCGAGACCGAGCTTCCACCCGTCGGGCAGATCGTAGAGCGGCCCGGCCCACGGCCAGTGGCGTCGCAGCGCCGTGTCAAGCATGCGCCGAGTGTTGTGTCCCGTGAGCAGGTGGCGCAGCAGCGGCATGCTGATCTCGCCGGCGAGGACACGCTGCCGGTCGTCCTCGGTGAAGTCATGCCGGTGATGCCATGTGTCCGTGCTGTCGCCGGACGGGTCGATCACCTTCAACACGGTCCCGTACACGAAATTGTCCCTAGCCCACTGGTGGGCGAGCCGGATCGTGGTCTCGCGGGGCGTGTTCAAGCGGGAGTTCCGATTATATTCGTCATCCAGATCGAACAGCAGCCGCCGATAGTAGCGACGCAATGCGGGAACATCGTCGGGCACCCACCCATAGTCGTCCATATCGGCCGAGCAACGGTACCCCAAAGCGATCAGCTTCGCACTCAGATCGTTCTGTTTGTCGTAGAACCGTTCGGCCAGCTCCCAGTCCTCCATGTCCTCCAATGGCCACAAACTCTGCGTGCACGCGTACCGTTCCATCCTGTCCTTGACGAAATCGCCGTCATCCTTGCGGGGATTCCCGGCCAACGCGGCATGGACCCTGGCGCGTGCGTCGGGATCGGGCCAGGCCACGGGTTCCAGTTCCTGCATCCGGCGCCCCCATGCCTCGGCCGCCTCGTCCATGCGCGCGAACTCGTAGGATTCGATGGTCTCGCGTCCCTCGCGCAGCGCATGCCATTCGCCCGTGTAATCCCGATACCCCCGCTCATCCCCGTCCCGCTTGGCCCGGTAGGCGAGCAGACTCACGCGGACCAGCAGAGGCGCGAGCATACTCTCCGCGTCCTCGAACCGGCGGAGCGTGCCACGGGAGGATGCCGGCGTGCGGGCCGCGTCGCCGTCGGCCTTGACCCGTTCGCTGACCAGGTGGATCAGCCACCGCAGTCCCTCCTCGCCATCGGCTGCGGGCACCGGTCCGACCTCCGGGTATTCGACGCAGGAGGACACATAGGCGAGCTGCTCCTCGCTCCACTCCACCCGATACGTGTACCCGTACGCGGGATCATCGTCACGCATCCCCCACCATACGGCCATCACAACCACCTTCCTTTCGCATCGTCATGTATCGGGCCGCATCCCGGCCCCACAAATGACCAACCAGAGAAATAAGGCCGGATGGGATGCCGTCCGGCAAAGGCGACATCCCATATCATCACGGAGGCTCGCGCGCCCCCGTGTTCAGGACAGCAGGCTGCCAAGATCGTTGGCGAACATGACGCCGAGCGTCAGGGCCACGGCCAGCACGATCACCACCGCCACGACCGTCTCCAGTACGATCATCAGCAGCATGGACAGGAACCGCGCCCAATGCGCGTCCAGCCGGCGTCGGGGATTGCCCTCCCAGACGAGCACGAGCAGCCACACGTTGAACGTCTGCGAGGCGAGCATCCAGACCGCCAGGGCGAGCGGATCCAAGTGGACGAGCCCGAGCAGGCAGGCGACGAGATTCAGCACCGTCCACGGGCCCAGACGGTGCGCCACCGAATCATGCAGACCGCCGAAGCCCAGCGGGTCGGCCATGGCCGCCCGGGCCAGCCGCAGGCAGCCAAGGGCCGCGTACAGGAACACGGTCCCCCCGATCCACAATCCCATGAACACGCGGAACCCGGCCTCCTCCATCATGTCGGACAGCCAATAGGACACCTCGTAGGGCAGGCCCGCCGTCGCGCCGGACGCGGCGTTGCCCGCCACGAGGATCGGGGCCAGGGCCGACAGGAACGTGGTCAGCACGATGACCACGATCCCGTACCACGCCCGGCCGCCACCCACCTTGGACGGACGGGTGACGAACGTCCTGAACCAATCACCGAACGCACGCGCCTCGGCCTTCGCCCTCTCCTGCTGCTCGGGCGTCAACAACGGCTTGACATCCGCAGCACCCGGAACCGGCATGGGACCGGTGGGCGGCACCCCCGGAGCCGGAGACGGGATGGGCGGCACCCCCGGAGCCGGGCGAGGCGGCACAGGCGCCGCTCCGGGCTCGGACACCTGCTGGGCCGGAACACTCGGAACAGGAACACTCGGCGCCGGAACAGGGCCGGCCACGGACGGCGGCATCGGAACGGCCGACCCTGCCGGCATATCCGACGCCGACGGCAACGGCTGCGACCCCAACACCAAGGTCTGTAGAGGGTAGACATCCGGCGCGGAATTCGGCACGGCATCCGGCACGGACGTCTCACCGGCACCGGGCGCAGTCGCACCTTGCGTCTGGGGAACCGCCCCCTCGAAACTGCTGCCGCATCCACGGCAGAACCTCGCCGCGTCCGGGCTTTCGATACCACACTTAGGACATGACTTCATCATCGACTTCCTTTCCTATCCAATCGACTTCACACCAAGCCCCGTTCAGGGCCTCCACACATCACAACTGGACAACGTCACTGCTCTTGGTCCTTGGCAGACATGAGCGACCGCACGGGGCATGACGCCATTCGAACGGCCATGTGCACACCGAATCAGTTCTGCACTCCCGCCACAAACGGAAGACCACTCTCCAATTGGGTGTTGAGCAGTACAGTGTGGGGAATGCGGCCTCCACCATCTCCACCATTGAAAGCCATCTGCAACCACTGGACGGTGTCAGAAGGAATCTGATCGGTGCTGGTGCCGGTTAGATAACCAGAGAATGCACCACATGGACTCATTCCGGTGGCCTCCGCTTCGGCGTTGTGATAGCGTGTGCCATCCTTGATCGTGCTCTCCCCAGGCGTTCCGGCGAGCTTGAGCGCCGCAGCGTCGCACTTAAGAAGGTAGGTGCCGTCGCTCTGTTTCTCGATCGAACTGAATCGTCCGGTGAAATCGGCGACTTCGACAGTACCGTTCGGATATCCGTCACCCTGGTCGCCGAGGTTGGCATCCTGAAAATGGCCGGAGAATGTGCCGTCCTCGGACACCTTCAGGCTGGTGTACCAAGCACCCGCGCCGCCGGAGAACGAATACGTCGCGGCGAACGGCTTGTAATCGGTCTTGGTTGCCGATTTCTGTGAGCTTCCTTCGCTCACGGTCTTGCCGTCAAGAAGCGTCCAGTCGATTGGATTCTCCTCGAGGTAGTACACGTTCTTCGCGTTGGGCGCGTCCTTGAAGGGAGCAGGCTTGCCCTTGGCGGTGGGACGTGTGGTGTCGACAGCGCCGTTGTCGGCGGAGACTGGCTGGTAGGCGGCCTTATCACGACGGATGAGGTAGGGGCGGTCCGCGTCCGGCTTGAAATCAGTCTTGGACGCGAAGTAACCGTCCGACTCCAGCTCGTTGAGATCGGCATCCACAGGCATGTAGACGAACAGTTCACCCGGATGGTAGGTCAAGCCGGTCATGGGATGCATGTCGCCGGTAGTACTGTACACGCCGTTGTCGCATGAGTAGGAACCGACACCCCCGCCGAGGTAATGGTCGCCGCAGTAGGGCAGGCTATAGCCTTGGATGAGCTCGAACGCGCCGGTCTTGCCGGAAATCAGGAAGTTCTCCATGCCCTTCATCGCATACTCGTCACCACCCTGCCCGGCAGGCGCGCAACGCACGCTCTGCGTATACCAGCACATGTCGAGACGAGAATCACGATCATCGGCCCCATTGAGCGCGACGAAGAAACCACTGGATTCCTTGCTTCCCCATCCCTCGGACGAATCCAAGGTGATGCAGTCACCGCCGGTCGTGCAATACCGGCCGACCAGCCGACCCACATGCTGGATACTCGTCTTGCCGGTCATCGAATCGACGCCATCCAACACGTCATACCGTTTCGACGCGTCGACGCCGTAATACAGGGTCACGTCCTTGACATCCGTCTTCACACCAATGCCCGGATTCGCGCCCACGATCCTGCCCAAGTATTTCCTACTGGAGAAACGTGGCTCCAACGTGACCGTATAACCCATCGACTCAAGCTGGCTCTGCGCCTCGTCCTGGTTCATGCCGGCGATCTCCACCGGAATGCCATCGCCCTCGACGCCCACGCCCAAATCGATGCCCGCATCCGGGTCGGTCACCGGGTCACCGTCCGCGGGACGGGTCACCGACACATGCCCCGGCTTCAGGGAGACGACCTCATGCTCCGTCAACGTCACACCCATCGGCTTCAAAGTCTGCTCAGCCTGCTGCACGCTCTGGCCGACCGTACCCTCGGGCACACCCGGGCCCATGGACTCCACCACCGTCACCGTACTGCCCGCAGCAAGACGGTCACCGCTCTTCGCACCCTCGAGACCCACATACGAGCCCTTCCTCGCACCGTCATACTGCTTCTTACGGATGACCTTGAAGCCACGGCCCTCCAACTGGGAAGCCACATCACCCGCACTGGTCGCGTTGATCGCGGGCACCTCACGCGGACCCCACACGTTCCACGCCACCAGACCGCCAACCACCACGCACAACGCAATCAGCGCCGCCAGAACAGTCACCATGATCCGCGTACGACGATCCGGACCCGGGACAGGAGCGACGACGGCCGCGACGGAACCGCCAGCCACACCGCCGTCGCCACCGGCACTATTGCCGCCGGCCACACCACCGGTAACACCGCCACGCCCGCCGACGCCGCCGGATACAGGCATTCCCATGGAAGTGGAAGCGGATGTCGGCAACGGCGCAGTCGGCACACTCCCAGGCTTTTGCGACGGCACGGCACCCGCCCCGGACGGCGTTGAAGACTGGGCCGGCTCGTCCACCAGCGTCCTCGTGGATTCATCAACCAACGTCCTCGTCGAATCGGCAGCCGACGCAGCCGGCACCGCATCCACCGAAGTAGACGCAAAGCCCGCCGGAGCCGGGGCCGGCACCGGTGTTACGGCCGACACCGAAGCGAACGGCACCGACGGAACCGGCGACGCCGGAGAACCCGGCACACCCGCAGGCTCCCCGCCGCCCCCAGGCCGCCACCCATCACGGTCCATCCCATCCAGACGCGCACCACAACCGGTGCAGAACTTGGCACCATCATCGTTTTTCGTGCCACATACAATGCAGAACATCCCTCAACCCTCCTTGCAACCAATCATGCCAGCCAACGACGCCAGAACCGCCGTAGACAACCGGCAAACAGGACCGACCACCGGCCCGCCTATTCCACCAAACTGGACAACACGCCCGGACCGTCCAAAACCACGCGCGACCTATGCCATCGATACAGCTCACGCCGACCAAACCACCGCCCATTTCCGCGTCCACCGCACCGCCAACCCCAGGTACCATCCTCATCAACGAGTCCGCCGGCGCAACCCGTGTCATCCGCATCAGCCGAGCCACCCGCGTCATGCCGAATCATCCATGCCATCCACACGACCCGCCCCGTTACGCCATCGAGCGGGAAGAGGAGGTCGCGCTCCATCGTCATGTTCTTGTACGTCATCGGCCCGTCATCCCCATCGACCAGCACGTCATACGACCACTCGTTGCCGAAGAAGTCATGATGGTTCACCGTCACCACCACCCCGGCATGCACCCGTGCCATCGAACTCGAACCCCACACGCTCGCCCCTGTTTAATACCAGACCGCCCGCGTTGAGATCCACGCCCTTCGCCATGATCCTGCCAGCCGCATCGCGCGCATGCGCGACGGCTCGCCCCTCGTCATCCGACGAATGGCCTCCACCGTCATCGACGGCCATCTCTTCGATTTCATGACGTACCGACACCTCACACATGACGACGCTCAGATACGGCAACCTCGTTTGCAGCCACCTCGTCTGCGGGACGAAACTACGATTTGGTCGTTTTTGCAGTTCCGTCCCACAACATCGCGGCACGATGACGCGTGCAATCGTTTGCACGTTGCATCGTACCACCATGACAATCATAAAAACCGCGGAAACAAGCCGTTTTTACCGCACCTTACAATCCACTCCTTCGGAGCCGCGTGGGACGAAACTGCAATAATGCCTTATTGCGCGTATCGTCCCGCGCATGTTCCACATCGGACCGCACAGAACCCGCTAAAACCACTCCGCGAAACCGTCGGACCACAAATTCAAGCCACCACGCCGCATCCGACCGCCGAAATGCCAGTGGACCGCCCCACACACCACAACGCCTTACCACATCTAAGGCTGCAACATCGCACTCAAGACGGACTCATCACAACATCATGAACAGCAATACCGCACACAAACAAATATGAAACCGCACCCGACAATTGGCGAACCTGAAGTACTTCAGTTCGACCAATCGTCAGGTGCGGTTCATCACAGGGACCTCCAGAGGCACTGCTTATCCAAGCGCCCTCTTATCGGAGCAGCCGCGCAGCCGCGCAACACCGCAGCCACCTACAGCCGCGCAGCCACCCACAGCTGCACCGCGCAACAACATCACTCCGGGCTCTTGAGGGCACCGACCATGTCGATGCGGTCGAGCGACTTGTTCGTCGCCTTCTCCACGATCACCGTGAAGCCGAACGCCAGCAGCGCGGCGAGCGCGTAGCAGTACCAAGCCACATGCGGCACGATGTTCATGCCGGGCAGATTGAGCTGACCCAGCAGGAACCCAAGCAGACCACGACCGCACGGCAGACCGATCACAATGCCGATGGCGGCCAGCAGCAGCATCTCCTTATTGACGTAGCCATGCACCTCCTTCTTGCGGAAGCCCAATACCTTAATCGTCGCCAGCTCGCGTTCGCGTTCGGAGATGTTCGTGGAGGCGAGCGTGTAGAGCACCACCACCGCGAGGATCGCCGCCATGACCACGATGAAGCCGATCATCACGAAGAAGATGAGGAAGCTCTTGGTGAAGTCGCGCGTCTGCTTGGCGGTGCTCACCACCGTCAGGTACTCATCCTGTTCGGCCAGATCGTCGGCGAACGCGATCTGCGCGTCGTCGTCGCCCTTCACCTTGATGAGGTCGGCGTTGAGCGCGAGGTCCGTATCGTCATCCACATCGAACGCGGCCCGATAGGCGGCTTCGGACATGACCACGATGTTGCCGGTGTAGTACTGGGCCACGCCGGTGACCTTCACCTGGGCGGTGTCCATCATCGCATCGGCGAGCTCGACCGTGCCGCCGGCGTCCAGACCGAAGGTCTTCGCGGCATTCGCGGTGACAATCGCCGCGGCCTCGCTCCCCTCGTCCAGCGCGATGGGCTGGCCGTCCGTCGTATGCAGGTCGAGATAGCCGTCAAGCGACTCGCCATCCGGGATGACCATGAACTGCACGGTCAGCTTGCCGTCCTCGGCGGCCCCACCGTTACCGGTCTCACCAGAACCACTGTTACCGGAACCGCTCGAGCCACCGTTACCGCCAACGGCACCGCCCGCGGACAGCGTCGCGCTCTCCAGATGCAACGGGACCGACGACTCCACCGCATCGTCGCCGTCCAGCGCCTTCTGCGCCTTATCATGGTCGGCGGGCTTGGTCACGGCCATCACGTCGTAGGTGGCGATCTCGCCGAACTGGCGAGGCATCATCGTCATCGCGGAGGAGGCCATGCCGAAGCCGGCGGTCATCAGCGCGGTGCATCCGAGCACGCCGATGATGACCATAAGCGCACGGGACTTGTAGCGGAACAGGTTGCGCGCGGTCACCTTGCCGAGGAAACTCAGATGATTCCAGACGAAACCGATGCGCTGCAGCACGATGGTCTTGCCGGCCTTCGGTGCCTTCGGACGCAGCAGTTCGGCCGGCTGGAGCCGCAGCGAGCCTGCGCACACGGCAATCGCGCTGCCGGTGATGAGCACGAGGAACAGCAGGATGCCGCCGATGCCGATACGCCAATCGATGATGAGCGGATAAGTCGGGATTACATAAAGGATATGCAGCATGCGCTTGGTGAACACGAACGGCAGCCCAGCCAGACCGATGAGGTCGCCGACCACACCGCCCGCGAGCACCGCCGCGGACGAGTAGATGAGGTACTTGAGCATCGTCTCGCCGCGCGTGTAGCCAAGGGCCTTGTACGTGCCGATGAGCTGACGGTCCTCCTCCACCATGCGCGCCACGGCGGTCAGGCTCACGAGAATCGCGATGACGAGGAACAGGATCGGGAACAGCTTGCCGAGACGCGAGATCATCTCGCTTTCGGTCTTGACGTCCTCGTAGCTGGCCAAGGCACTGCGGTCGCGGATGATCCAGTTGGCCTCCGGCAGGGCGTCGAGCTTCGATTCCAGCTGGGATTCGGCGTCGGCGATCTTCTGCTCGGCGGCGGCCTTCATCGGGCTGCCGTCGGGCAGGGCCGCGATGGTTCGCTTCTGTTCATCCAGTTTGCTCTCGACCGGCTCGCGCACGGCATCCTTGATGGCGTCGGTGCGGGCCTGTTCGCGGGATGATTGGATCTTCTCGATACCGGTCTGGGCCCGTTCGACCAGCGCCAGATAATCGTCACCATACGTGTTGAGGTCGGCGGCGCCGTCCACGCTGATGAGCGCGGACGTGTACGGCGCGTCCGTCTCGGCCACGGCTTCGGGCGAGACGAACAGCGGGTAGACGGTTTTGGCGCCGGAAATCAGTGCCATCGGGCCGGATGGGTTGACGATGTCGTTCGGATCAATGACGGTGCCGACGATGGTGTACTCGCCGGTCGAGAACGTGCCGGAATCGGATTCGCTCGACGCATCCGATGAATCAGCAAACGACGAATCGGAAATCAGCTGCGCCACGGACGTGGATTCGTCCAGCGTGAACGTGAGCGTATCCCCCAGCGCCTTGCCGCTGTCGGTCAGATACTGCTCGGTGACGGCGATCTCATGCGCCTTCTCCGGCAGACGGCCATCAGTCAGATATGGCTGGTCGAGCCCCTGATCGTTCAGCGCGGTCACGGTGGCGGACGACTGCTTGCCGTCGATCCGGGTGTATGCGCTGGCCGACCGCTGACCGGCGACCGCACCCACACCCTCGACGTCGGACAGGGCCTTAATGTCGTCATCGTCGAAGCCGAACGTGGAGACGATGCTCAGGTCGTGCATGTCGGTCTTGTCAAAGAAACCGTCGAGACCACCGCGCAGATCGTTGCTGATGGACGAAAGCGCGCCCATCATCATCACGCCGACCGCGACGATCACCGCGATCGCCGCGAACCGCTTGCCGTTGGATGCGACGGCCCGCCAGGCGTCCTTGTAGAGCGCGGTGCGTTTCGCTCGCGCCCGACTCCCGGACCGCCGCTTCGCGTGCTGTTGTGCATGTGCCATAGCGTTCACCCCTTTACCATTCGATGTCCGCGATGGGCGTCGGGTTGGCGTTCGTCGTGATTTCGGTGACCTTGCCGGAGCGGAAGCGGATCAGGCGGTCGCCCATCGGCGCGAGGGCGGAATTGTGGGTCACCAGCGCCACGGTGATGCCGCGGTCGCGGCAGGCGTCCTGCAACAGCTGGAGGATCTGCTTGCCGGTGTTGTAGTCGAGTGCGCCGGTAGGCTCGTCGCACAGCAGCAGCTTCGGGTTCTTGGCGAGCGCGCGGGCGATGGCGACGCGCTGCTGCTCGCCGCCGGAGAGCTGCGCCGGGAAGTTGCCGAGACGGTCGCCGAGTCCGACTTTCTCCAAGGTCTCGCGGGCATCGAGCGCGTCGGGGCAGATCTGCGAGGCGAGCTCCACATTCTCCAGGGCAGTGAGGTTGGGCACGAGGTTGTAGAACTGGAAGACGAAGCCGACGTCGAACCGGCGGTAATCGGTGAGTTCCGCCTCGCTGGCCTTGACGATGTCCTTGCCGTCGATGGCGACGGTGCCCGAAGTCGCGCGGTCCATGCCGCCGAGGATGTTGAGCGTGGTGGACTTGCCGGCGCCGGATGCGCCGAGGATGATGGCGAGCTCGCCCCGCTCGATGTCGAAGGTGGCGTGGTTAAGCGCCAGAACGGCCGATTCTCCGCTGCCGTACTGACGTACGACGTCATGGAATTCCAGGAATGACATGGTGGTTGGTTCCTCTCGTTAATCACTCGACACTATGTCGTCGGATAACACGATAATGAGGTCATCGCCGTACATCAATCAACAATTTCCCAGAATCTATCGAGCGATTCATACGAATCACCAAGGAGCGCACCTCATGGCCAAGAAGAACCCGGAACTGACCGGTCAGACCATCCGCAATATCAAGGAGGCGTTTTGGAAACTCTACGAGGAGAAGCCCATCGAGAAGATCAGCGTCAAGCAGATCACCGACCTGGCTGGCTACAACCGCGCCACGTTCTACCTGTACTTCTCCTCGGTGCGTGACGTGCGTGACCAAATCGAGGAAGACCTACTCGCCCAGCGCAACGCGATGCTCAACGCATCGATGCATGACGGCAAACTTGCCATCACCCCGGAACTGACGGATGTGCCCATGACGCTGTTCCGCTACGGCAGGGTGCTGCTCGGCCCGCATGGCGACCCGAAGTTCGTGGAGCGCGCCGAGGAGAGCGTCTGGCCGTACATCCAGCCGACTCTCTTCCCCGACACGCCGGACATCGGGGACATCAGCGACCCGCAGGAGCGCCGGCGGCTGGAACTGCTCAAGCATTTCTACCTCTCGGGCATCCTCGGCATGTTCCGCGCGGCGCTCAACAACCCTGACCTCATCAACCCCACCGAAATCGGCCGGTTCATGTCCGAGGAGCTCCTCCCCCGCATCGCACCGCGGGGCACGGGCGCTGGCGCTGGCGCTGGCGCTGGCGAAAGCCAAACATCCAAGCCCAACGAGCGCGCCGAAAGCGCCCGCGCATAACCGGAGCGAAAAACCAACCTCAATCTTCACTTTTCACAAGAGAAGATTCACATCAATCTTCATCTCCAGCGAGTGAAGATAGGATATAATCTTTACTGTCAGCAAATGAAGATGGAGAGCATTATGTCGTTGTCATCGTTGATCGCCGAATATCTCGACTTTCGAGTCCCCGAATACATTGAACGCGACAGCGCATCCATCGAGGTTCCCGAACCGGCGCGCAACAATGTGATCTACACCATCACCGGCGTACGACGATGCGGCAAAACCTATGCCATGTACCAGCTCATGGACCGGCTTATCGCCGCCGGAGTTCCGCGTACAAAGCTGTTCCACTTCTCATTCGACGACGAACGCATCATGCCGTTCACCGACCACACGCTCGCCGACCTTCTCGATACCTATTACCGCATGGTGCCTGACGCTTTGGATGGCTGCTATCTTCTTTTCGACGAGATTCAAGAGGCTCCATATTGGACGAACTTTATCCGACGCGTAGCCGAACAGCATAACGTCACTATTGTGCTCACCGGTTCCTCATCGAAGTTGCTGTCCTCGGACATCCCGACGAATTTCCGTGGGCGCTCACTATCAAGGGAGATGTGGCCTCTGAGCTTCAGGGAATACTGCCTATTCCATGGCATTTCCACAACGAGCGTCGCCGGCGAATACCCTGCGAACACGCGAAGGCCGTTGCAATCCGCATGCAACGACTATCTCAACACCGGAGGATTCCCCGCAGTGCAACGCATGGGCACGCTCGACCGCATGCGTATGCTGCAAGGATATGCCGATGAGATTGTCACCAAGGACGTTCTGGAACGATTCGGCACCACATCCCTGCGCGTTGCCACACGATTCTCCCGCAATGCGTTACGGTCCACAGGACTCAAATTCTCCGTCAACGCGCAGGTCAAAGCGATGCGAAGCATGCAGGTACCTGTCTCCGGTGGCAAACTGTATGATTTGATGGATGATTTCGAAGATGCGCACCTGCTGTTTAAGGTAGGCGACTTCACACTTTCCATACGGGACAATCCCAAGACCCCGTACAAGGTGTACTCCGTGGACCCCGGACTCTCCCTCGCGGTGGCCCCGGCCAATCATCTCGACCTCGGACAACGACTGGAGACGGCGGTATTCGTCGAACTCAAACGACGTTACGGCGACAACAGAACCAATACCATCGCCTCGTATTCAGCCGTCAATTGTCCGGAAGTGGACTTCATCGTCGGAGACGAGGCGATCGGAGAGCCGTATCAGCTGATTCAGGTCGCCGCGCAGACCGGCATCGACCGTACTGCGGTCACGGACTTCGGCGATCAATCATTAAGCGACAAGTTCCGCAGTGAAATCGGCAATCTATCAGCAGCGATGAGCAATACCGGGTTGAACCACGGCACCCTCATCTCACTAGACGAGGAAGGTGAAATCACCGTGCCAACGGGAACCATCGAAGTGATTCCCGCATGGCGATGGTTCCTGCAATGAACCTCATATAATCGGCATCCGCCCCTGCTACTGTCATGACTTGGTGATTCCAGACAAAGCATGAGCTACCTATCATGTGATTTGTAATTCGTCGCCTGCGCCATCACCTTGTCGAACACTTCCTCATTCCATTCCGGCGGATAGCCGTTCTGGTACAGCAAAACGGTCAGATCCATGTCGAGTGCGTTCTTGATGTCGTCGCGGGTCGACCAGTCGGCGTATCGGGATTTGTCATCCACCAGTTTTCGAATCTCCTGTGCCAGAAAACGACATTTCTCCTCTTCATAGGGGAATCCATGGTCGTCACGCACTTTGACCAAGATGTCGTAGAACGCTTTCTCCTCATAGGTAAGGCCAAGCGACTCAAATGACTGCCTGTCTTTGTCGAGATCCTTGAGCAGATCAAGCAGCTGGTCGGACAGATCGTTGACGAAGTCGGAGACCGTGTCACTGACGAACTGAAGGTTGTCGCGGGTGTTGTATGCATCCACGATTTTCTGGAGGCGTTCGCCAAATTCCACGGCCTTGACATTATTTGTCCGTCTATAGTCGCGTATGCTCCTCTGCAAGAGCTTGAGCAGGGCATTGAACTTGGTGACTGGCAGTTTGACCTTCGCAAGATTCTGGGCGAATTCCTCACTGAAGATATTGCCCCCATCAGGCAACTGCTGTGCGATCACTACGTTTTCGACGCCGGTGCAGGAGATTGCCTGTTTGACCATATCCTCGACCACGGCGTTCATGATATCGGCGTCAGGGGCATCGCCGATCGTCTGCTTGTGGATGACGGAGCGAATTGCGAGATAGAACTGCGCAGTTGCCGTTTCCTTATCTGCCAGTTCGCCAGATGGCGCGCAAATATCGTAGGCCTGCTTCAGGATGCGACTGGCATGCATGAACCGGTTCTCGCGGTCCTTCACCGTCTGCACGAATTCGGCTGCCCGGTTCAAGCAGTCCAATCGTTCCATCGGTGCGCCAACGAAAAATGGTCTGGTATCAAACCCGTACAAGATGTCTTTGAGGATGGACAGCTGGTTGCGGAATATGCCCAACGTCACCTGAAGCTCCTGCACCGGGTCGCCGCCATCATCCCCATATGCCTTGATGGCCTGCTCCATATTGTTTTTAATGCCGATGTAGTCCACCACAAGCCCCTGATACTTACCTTGGTAGACACGGTTGACTCGCGAGATGGTCTGGATAAGGGTGTGCTTCTGCAAGGGCTTGTCAACGTACATGACCGACAGGCAGGGCACATCGAATCCGGTAATCCACATGTCCACCACGATGGCGATGCGGAAGTTCGATTGAGGATTCTTGAACTGCTTGTCGAGCATTTTACGATGATCCTTGGTGCCGCACAGATTATAGAGTTCCGGCTCATCGTCGGCTCCGCGCGTGGCGACAAGGTTCATTGCAGGCAGTGCTACGAGATTCTCTTTCTGCTCCTTGGTGAGTTCCGTGCCCGATGGAGCCTTTGCGGGCTTCCCCCATTCGGAACGAAGCGCAAGAATTTCCTTGTAGAGCTTGTAGGCGTGCTGCCGATTGGAACATACGACCATGGCCTTTTGCACGACGGCGGGCTTTGCGGCGCACAGAGCCTCGTAATGTTCCACAAGGTCCTTGGCAAGTTTGCTCAACCTGGCCGGGTTCTCCAGAATCACCGACAGTGCGCTCATGGCGCGCTGGCTTTCCTCGATCTGCTGCGGGGTCGAGCCTTCCACAGCACATTGCTCATAGTATTCCTGTATTTTTTTGGTCTGCTCTTCGGACAGCTGGATGCGAGCGAGCCGTGGTTCATAGTTGATGGGCACGGTGATGCCATCGTCAGTGGATTGCCGCATGGTGTATCGGTCGACGACGGGACCGAATACTGCAAGCGTCTCATCGATGGGAGTGCCGGTGAAACCGCAATAAGTGGCATTGGGGAAACTGTCGCGCAGATATTTGGCGAAGCCGTAGGTGGTGAACACGCCTTCATCGGTACGTTTGAATTTTGCGTTGACACCTGTTTGGGTTCGGTGGGCCTCGTCGGAAATGCAGATGATATTGCTACGATCAGAGAGTAGCCCCGTCGATTCGCAGAATTTCTGGATGGTGGTGATGTAGACGCCGCCACTTTCCTTGCCTTTGAGGGTTTGTGAAAGATCGACGCGTGTCTCGATGCTGCGGACGTCATTGTCGTGCAGATAGGTCTTGGCGCTCTCGAACACCGCGGAGGTCTGGTTGTCCAAGTCTTCTCGGTCCACGATGACGATGATGGTGGGATTACCGAGCAGTTTGCTCCGGCGCAACATCATGAGTCTGCTGAGGAACAGCATCGTGTAGGTTTTGCCACATCCCGTCGCACCGAAATAAGTTCCGCCCTTGCCATCACCTCCGAAGCCTTCCCGCTGGAGATGATGACAAATACTGCTGAGCATAAGCTCAGCACCGAAGAACTGCGGATAACGGCATACGATGGCCGTCTTGACCGCATCACCGTCCGGATAGAAGATGAAGTCGCGAATGATGGACACCAGACGTTCCGGAGCCAGCGCGCCTTCGATAAGCGTATCCAGCGAGCTGATGCCGTCCATACTCTTGCCGTCATGGTCTCTTCTACGCCACGCGTAGAAGTACTCATATGGAGTGAAGATGGTGCCCATACGGTTGTTCGCGCCGTCACTGATGACGGCAAGGCAGCAGTAACGCATGAGATTGGGAATACCCCGGTTGTAGCGGATGGTGATTTGCTCCCACGCATCGTGAATGGTGGTGTCCTCTTTGATTGCCGATTTGAACTCGCAAATGACCAGAGGGATGCCGTTGATGAACAGCAGCACATCAGGCCGACGGCGCTCGGAGCCTTGCACAGTGAATTGGTTGACGGCCTTGAAGATGTTGAACCGCTGCTCGTCATAGTCGATGTATTCGATATGCACGGCAGGTTGTGCGGGATCGTCGCGCGTCAGGTCGAATCCTTCGTTGATAAGGCGGAACGTGCGTCGATTGCCATCGTACAGAGGCGTGTCCTGTATGTACCGGAGCCGGTTGATGATCTGTTCGATTTCGGATTCGCTGAGCTGCAGGTCAGCATACCGGTTGTGTAGATATGCCTTCAGATCGTCAATGAGAAGAACTTCGCTCAGGTCGCGTTGCATGCCACGACCGTCCACATGCTCATAGGATTGCCGCTCCAGCTTGCCGATGATCGCCTGTTCGAGATCATCCTCAGTGAATTTGCCGTTGCCCTGCGCGGAGCCTCCCATACGTCCTCCTTAACGTGACGCTTCCTCTATTGATCCTTTGATAAGAACCGGACAAATATCCTTGAGCTGGGACTTCAGGCGCTCGTTGATCTCGCTGCGCAGGGTATACGCCTTGTACAGATTGACGATGGACTGTTGCACTTGCAAGGATGGCAGTGGGATAGTGACATCGAGCATACTGCTCCAGTCGAAGGTCTCCCGTGCGCTTCCCCACGAATTAAACCTTGCGTACCTGTCAAATTCGGAACGATTAAAGAACAACATAAGGTACTCCGGCAACAGCTGCTGAATAGAGTCCGTCTTCACACGGAAGACCGTGTTGATTGACGAAGTGATAAATGATTCATCTCTGTCGTTCAGAGCAATTGATATCTTCTCACCATTACGCGACGTCACTGGAACATAGACAAGATCATATTTACTTATGATTTTGTAATTTGACAATGAGACGCCTCTAAGATTTGCCTTGGTGGGAATCAATGTCTTATTTATCGAAAGCCCCATAACCTTATTAGCCACAAAGGAATTGTCACTATTCCTCACATCAACTTTCTCAATATACGATCCGATTCTCTCGTATTTAGCTGATTTACAAATAGCTTTCAACGCTACCTCATACGAGGTTTTCAAATCATCAAGACCGCATTCGTAGGCTTGCTGATCCTTGAGCATCGCCTCATAGACAGCAACGTATTTGCGCTGAACATCAAGCGACGGCAGCTCAATCTCCACATCGCACAGGTCTTCCCAGTTATAGAACTCAGTTGAACTTCCCCATGAATTCTGAATTACATAACGATCGAATTCAGAGCGGCAAAAATACAGATAAAGCCACACTGAATCCAGTGCATCATCCCTAGAGACATCAAATAAGACGTAATCCTCAGTCACTATTCGCGATACCTCATCATAGTTATAGGTAATACTGAATTTAGAACCGTTTCGCGAAGTTCGATGATTAAAGAAGAATTCGTTAGGTTTTACAATCTGAAACTTTGTAAGATCACGAGCGGAAACATCGGCCTTGGTGCGAATCATTTCCTTGAGATTATTGACACCTCGCACATCATCCAGCCCGTATTCCCCAGATGAATTCCGTCGCTCAATAAGAGTAATCAACTCCCCCAACCTGTACTTATGCAATGCCATAGCCAATCCCCTCGAACGCGGCCTTCAGCATGGCCTGGGACTCCTGCTCCATGCGGAGTGTCGTACGCATCTCCTCACGAATGCGCGCCATCTCACCCTCGTAGTCGATATCAAGGTCATGGTCGACGAACTCGATGTACTTGCTCGGAGTAAGCGTAAAACCGTTGGCCCGCAGACCGTCCTCGCCTTCTAGCTTCACCGAGGCGCACAGTTCGGGAATATCCTCATAGCCGTCGCCGGTCTGCCATGCGGTGTAGGTACTCTTGACCCGCGCGATCTGCTCGGTGGTGAGCACCACCTTCTTCTTGCGCTTGTTCTTATCCAGCATGTATGTCTCCACATGCTGGTCCCATGTGCGTAGATCCATGAACAGCACTTCGCCCGAGCGGTCACGCAGCTGCTTTCCTTCACGGTTTACTCCAGCATGCTTGTTCATGCGCATAATCCACAACGTGACTGAGATATCGGTGGTGTAGAACATGTCGCGCGGCAGCACGATGATGGCCTCCACCTTGTCGTTCTCCAATAGCTTGCGCCGAATCTCGCCCTCCACGTCGCCGGCGTTCAACGCGCCGTTCGCCAGCAGGAACCCGGCGACGCCATGATTGACATCCAGTTTGGAGAGCATGTGCAGAATCCACGCATAATTGGCGTTGGATGCCGGTGGCACGGCGTATCCAGCCCAACGCGGATCATTGATCAGCTCGTTCTCGCCCCTCCATCCCTTCAGGTTGAACGGCGGATTCGCCATGATGAAATCGACCTTGCGGTCACGGTGCTGGTCGTCGGTAAAGGTGGACACGGCACGCTCGCCGAGGTTATTGGAAATGCCGCGCACGGCGAGATTCATCTTGCATAGTCGCCATGTGTCCGGATTGCTTTCCTGTCCCACCACGGAGATGGCGGCACGGTTGCCGTGATGACTTTCCACGAACTTGTGCGATTGGACGAACATGCCTCCCGAACCGCAGCATGGGTCGTACACCACACCCTCGTATGGCTCCAGCAGTTCGGCGATGAGCTGCACAACGCTTGCCGGCGTGTAGAACTCGCCGTCTTCCTTGGAACTGCCCGCAGCGAAGCTTTGCAGGAAATACTCGTATACGCGACCGATGAGGTCCTCCTCATGGAATCGGTCGCTACCGATCTGGTTCACACTGTCGATGAGTGTCTTGATAGAACGGGTTTCCGCCCCCAGCGTGGAAAACAGGTTGAGGGGAAGGGCGCCCTTGAGGGCGGGATTGCGTTCCTCAGCCTTCGCCATGGCGGTGTCAATCCTGATAGCGATGTCGTTGGCGCCCGCGTTCGCCACCAATGTGGACCAACGGGACTCTTCGTCAAGATAGAATACGTTCTGCGCGTTATAGAACGACGTCTTCTCCAAGAAGATAGGATTATCGCCGTACTGCTCGATAATCTCATCGCGCCGCCGATCAAACTTGTCGCCGGCGAACTTCAGGAACGCAAGACTGACGACCGCATCACGGTTCTTCTCGATGCTGCCCACACCACGCAAGGCCACGCGGCAATCCCACAACGCTTCCTCAAGTGTCTTTCCTTGCTGTTCTCGCGACTTTGCAGAACCCGTCTTCTTGGCCATGCTCCCTCATAATCTTCTCGCTTGTACAGTTTGGGCTAACGGATAATGTTAAAAGACACTACCAATTTGACACGCGAGTCGGCCGCTCAAGGCGGAATGCCGCCACAACGGCTTACTCTAAATGCCGCGATAAATCACATCTCGCGTAGATGACCCTTGCCACAGTGACAGTTTTCGCCTCCTCGTCAACCCAGTAGAAGACCCCATAATTGCCGACCATGATGCGCCGGTATTCACGGCGAAGCGGACGAATCGGAATATAGGCGGGATGCGAATACGGGAACTCGGCCAGACCATCAATCGCGGCACTCAATTCCATCATGAGATTCTCAGCCGCATGCGGACTGTGCAACTCACCTGCGATATAGGAAACCGCGGCGCTCATATCCCCCACAGCCTTCGGCAGAATCTCGACCTTATACACGGGCGGCGCCGTTGATCGCGGCGCGCATAGAAGCCAACGCCTCCTCAGGACTGAACCGGGTTCCCGTGGCTTCCGCCTCACGCTCTCCTTCCAACAGCATGTCGTACACATGACTGTCGAGCCGAAGACCCTCGTATGCCTCCATGCTGAGCACCACCATGTCTCCGAATCCGTTCTTCGTAAGGAAGACAGGCTCCCCCGTCTCATGCACAGTGCGGGATACGTCCGCGAAATTGTTGCGCAAGTCCGACACTGGGCGAATCATCTGATTGACCATAGCAACCACCTCCACATCTGAATTTAGCATAATTACGCTAAATCAAGGACTTTATCATTAGTCCGGCCGCATCACATCACGCCTCCTCGGCTACATCGTCTTTGCGGGCCTGCAGCAGGGCTGCGTCACAGTAGGCGATCACCTTGCTGTCGGCCTCGCCCTGCCAGGAGAAGAGACCACACCCGGTTTTCGCTCCGAGGTCGCCGGCGATCGTCTCGATGACAAAGTCAGCACCAGCGACACCCTGCTCATGGCCGATGACCGGCGCAATGCGCGCAATCGCTTTGTCGACATTGTCTCCATCACGCAGCAGTCCCGCGTCAACGCCGCATCATGATGAGCATCATTTTCGACGCCTCCTCGGCGTAGACCGCGTGGGGCAGCCGGGTCGGGAAGTGCAGGATGCCGCCGGGCACGAGGTCCACGGTCCTGCCGCCGCCGGTCACCTTGAGATGACCCTCGAGGCACTGGACGAGCACCGGCATCGCGACGGTGTGCTCGCTCAGCTCCTGGCCCTTGTCAAAGGAGAACAGCACGACGTTCGCACCCTCCACCTGCATCACGGTGCGTGAGACCGTGGCCTCGGGCTGCACCTCGACCATCGGGGCGAGTGCGTCGATGAACTCCATCACCATCGGCTGGCCGGCGTTGGTTTCATCCGTCGCTTCGGATGCCGTGCTGTTGGGAGTTGTGGTGTTGGGCGTTGCACCGTTGGTCATATCGGGACTCCTTTATTCCTATCCGTACAATCCGTACGTCTTCGTTCCGTCGCCTACCGACCGTCCGCGGCCGGCTCGCGGCGTCGGGCACCATGACTGCATGTCATGACTGCGCACAATGCCCGGCACCGACGATTCATCGATTTTCAGCTTAATCGCATCCAGACACGTCAGACGCGATTCACGCCGCATATGTCGTCAGTCCTTGCGGCGCACCACGAAGGCGATGCCGGTCAGCGCATCGCCGTAGGTGTTGAACACGTGACGCATCTCAATCACGCGCGCACGCAGATCCGGGTGTGTCAGCACGTTGCGCATGATGCGCAGCACGCCGGCCAGCCCTTCGTCCGCGATATTGCGGCGCATCCTGAGCAGCGCCATCGGTTCGACGCCGTGCCAGAGCACCTCGAATCCTTCCGACTCGAGCAGCGCCCGCCATTCGGCGGCGGTGAGCGGTCTCGCGTTCACCTTGATGGCCCGCGCAAGGTCCTTGCGAATCGACTCCTTGATGGACTCGTCAAGATCATCGGGCGCGAGTCCCATCTCATGAATCGCATACAGACCACCCGGCTTGAGGATGCGATGCGCCTCGCCGATAATCGCGCGTTTGCCTGCGACGCGGTTACACGAGCGCACCTCGACGCCTCCACCGCACGGTGTTTCAATAGCTCGACGCGTCACAGGAACAGGCGAATGACCGCCACTACGGACAGCGCGTAGACGAGCACGCTGAACGCGGACTGGCTGACGCGACGGGCCATCCAGCGGCCACAAAGCACGGCGATGATCACCAATAGGATCGTCCAAGCCATCGCTGGGAAGTTCGCCCAAGTAATCATGTCCAAGCCGATGGCGAACGGCAGCTTGACCATGTTGATGATCAGATAGAACCACGCCGTGGTACCGAGGAAGCGCATGACCGACAGGTTTTCGGACAGGAAGTATATGGAGGTGATCGGCCCGCCCGCGTTGGCTACCATCGTGGTGAAGCCGGCGAGCGCGCCGCACACCACGCGCTTGGCCAGTGCGAATGACTTCGCGCCAATGGTGTGTGGCGCGGCAGGCGACCGCGCATCCGAATCATCCGCCGCCGTCGTGCCGTCCGACTTCACGGCATTCGACGCATCGGCCTTCGACGGTTCCGCTTCGGTCTGCCCGGACCGTCCGACCGCCCTGCGCGCGGCAAGCCTTTTGCGCGCCAATGAGAGGAAGTACATCGAGACGAACACCGCCAGAATCACGCCGATGGTCAGACGGGTGACGGTGTCGTCGGCCACGAACAGGAATCCGGCACCCGCCGCGATTCCGATGGCGACGAACGGGAACAGTCGGATGAGCGAGCGGCGCGACACGTTGCCCCGGTACGCCCAGATGGCGCTCCAGTCGGCCACGATTGCCATGATGAGCGTGATGCCGGTGGCCTCCTTGGCGGGCATGACGGCGGTGAGCGTGGCCACAGCGAGAATGCCCGCACCGGGTGCCAATGACTTATCCAATCCATACAGCAGCGGCGATCGCCACCACGGCCATCACACCCATCGTCATCCGTCAATCCTTCCTCGCATGCCACCCGCATGTGCACGTTCCGCATCAGCAAACGATTGTGGTCTCAGCATGATTACCTGCAATCGCCGACGCCGGCATTATGCCACGCGCATCGACCCCTGCGCATGATATGGCGCGCGGGATGCGCCGGGTGTCACGCCGGTGTCACGCCGGGACGCAAATGCAATATCGCCCTTTTTGCACATGCGTCCCACATCATTGCGGGACGCACGCGCATTTCGACCGATAATGCACTTGCGTCCCACGCCCAGCATCACGGAATCGGCGGAATACCGCCATTGCTCAGGAAAACGGCCGAGAGAGCCAGTGGGACGCAAATGCATATCGGCGTATTCTGCATTTGCGTCCCACAAACAGCCACTGGTCACAGCCATGCCGATAGCTCGACACGCATCAAACCCATCAACGCATACCCTTCCGCACACCGCAATCGGTAGAACCCGCACCTCTCCGCGATCCAATAGGAGTATCGAACTCTGCACGAAAACAGAGGCATAGAGGTGCAGATTGATACGCGGCAGCAACGGCACGGGCTTCATGGACGAGCCATATCAACCGCACCCGCCACAGCAGACATGTCCCGCCTCGACAGCATGCGCACGTACCAAGCGACGGGCAGGGTGAGGAGCCCACCGGCGATGAACACCCAGGAAATCGGGATCACATCGGCGAGCGGCGCGAAGACGAGCATGCCCAGCGGCATGCAGAATGACGTTGTTCTCTTTCCTTGGCACCCTTCCGACAAGCCCCACCAATGAGCCGCGAGAGCATCCACGTTCGCCTATAACGTAGAGCAGGGTGTCGATGGGCGCGTCGTGCACGTCGTTTGCGACACTGATAACTGAATCGGCGCTTTCGTATACGCGAATATGCGAAAGGCCGTCGCCCGATTATCACCATCGAGAAAAAGGAGTAACCATGAAGACTCTGGTGCTGGTGTTCCACCCTGACCTCAAGGGCCAGTCGCACGTCAACAAGGCGCTGGCCGAGGCCGCCGCCGAACTGGACAACGTGACCGTCCGCGACGAGTACGCGCTGTACCCGGACGGCAAGATCGACGTGGCCGCCGAGCAGAAGGCCGTCGAAGAGGCGGACCGCGTGGTCTTCCAGTTCCCGCTGTACTGGTTCTCCTCCCCGGCGCTCCTCAAGAGCTGGGAGGACGAGGTGCTGCAGCACGGCTGGGCATACGGTTCCGAAGGCCATGCCTTCGAGGGCAAGGAATTCGGCGTGGCCGTCTCCACCGGATCCCCGGAGACCGCCTACCAACCGGACGGCTCCAACAAGTTCGTCATCGACCAGGTGCTCACCCCCTTCCAGGGCACGGCCAACTACGTGAGCGCCACCTGGATCAAGCCGTTCGTGACGTTCGGCGCCTTCGGCATCACCGATGAGGCGCTGTCCGCCGCCACCAAGGCCTATCAGGAAGCGCTGTCCGCCTGATTGAGATACGGTTCGCAGACCCGAGCGCAATAGTCCCAGATGCGCTGCTCGGCGAGGTCCGCTGCATCGCGCCGCAATACCGGCTGCTGCTGGAGGCCGGATACGGCGGCCGCATCATCGACGCAATCCAGCAGAACATGAACCGCAGTCCTTTGGCCCGCGAAATCGGCCCACGCTATGCCAGCCGATTCTGGGCCGGCGCGATTTGCGCCGTACTCGAGCAGTGGGTGCGCGGCGATATGGACGCTCCGGACGACGAATTGGCGGACATCATGACCGCGCTCATGCATCGCGGCGTCGAGACCGCCGCCGAATTCGGCACCGGCTGCACGCCCAAGTGGGACGAAACATAAGTTTCACACGACATCGACTTGCGTTTCGTCCCGTTTTGGGGCGGGGGTGCGGACGAAAAGTGGGACGAAACGCAAGTCGACCTCGTCGCTGACTTATGTTTCGTCCCGTTTTCCAGCCATAGCCTCAGGGCATTGCACGGCCGCGCGTGACACTATTGGACGCATGACCTGCATATCGATTCAATGGGAGGCGAGCACCGCACTTCATGTGAATATAAGGAACCGCATATGACTGGGACAATCCAAACCCTCCCCGCACCCGCAGCCCGTCCAACCGGAACCCGCCCAGACGCGAATCATCCGGATGCTGCACTTCCGAACACCTCATGCCACCGGAACACTCCGAACCATCAGTACTCCTCAAATCTTCAGTACATCTCAGACCTGCAGCACGCCCCGGACCATAACGATATCCCGCATGCTCCCGATATCCTCATCCGCGACCGCAGCGGCGAACCGGTCTCGCCGGACGAACCGGGATACAAGGCGATCGCGGCCATCATCGACTCGACGAAACGCCTGTGCGCCGAACTCAACACCAGCTGGCACGAGTCAAAGGAGGCACACGAGCTGTTCGAGCGCATCGTCGGACATCCGGTGGACCCGTCGTTCCGCTTCAACCCGCCGTTCTACACGGATTTCGGCCATAACATCACCATCGGTCGCAACGTGTTCATCAACTGGGGCTGCACGCTGATGGACCGCGGAGGCATCACCATCGGCGATGATTCGCTCCTAGGCCCGAACGTGCAGCTCATCACCATCAACCATCTCAAGGATCCCCACCGTCGCGCCACCACGGTATGCCGACCAATCGCCATCGGCAAACGCGTGTGGATAGGCGCGGGCGCGACCGTGCTGCAAGGAGTTGAGGTCGGCGACGGCGCAATCATCGGCGCGGCGGCGGTCGTCACGCATGACGTGCCGGCAGGGGCGATCGCGGTCGGCAATCCCGCGCACGTCATCGGACAGGTCGAGACGGATAACGCTGACGAGCCGGACAGCTCATCGAACAAGTCAGCCGAGCCAGCCGAGCCAGCCGGATCAAACAAGGCGAATCACCTCACGCCCACCGACGTGGCATGACCCGCTGGGCCGTCAGCCCTCAATCAGCCGGCCGGTGAAACAGGTCCAGTGAAACAGGTCCGAGGGGCATTGAATCAGTCAGCGAATTGCGGAGCACCCACCCAAAGCCGTCCTACCGTACCGCGGTGAAGAAGAAGCGCGGGAAGGGGAAGATGATGCTGCCGTCGGACTGGGCCGGATACTCCTCCCGCACGCGGGCGAACACCTCCGACTCGAAAGCGCGGCGTTCCTCATCGGTCGCCAGCGCCTGCAGATAGGGGCGCAGACCGGTGCCGCAATACCAGTCCATAATCGCCTCATGCGAGGGAAGCGTGTGCATGTACGTGGTCTTCCACATGCGGAAGCTTGCGGCGCACGTATGCAACAGTTCCCAGTATTCAGGCGGCGTGAGGTTGTAGAACTCGCGTTGCTGCGGAAGCCTGTCCGCGTAGGCCGGCGAATGGACGATTTCGCCGATGATGCGGTGAATCGGCTCCTCGTAGTTCATCGGCGTCTGCACGGCCAGGACGCCGCCCTTACGCAAGCGTCCCAGCAGCCTTGGAATCAGGCGGTTGTGGTCCGGCACCCATTGGATGCAGGCGTTGGAGAACACCACGTCGAAGTCGCCCGGCAGATCAGCAAGGCCAAGGATGGCTCCAACCTCCCCGGACTCCACGGACACGTCGCACAGCGCGAAATCGATATCGGGATGCGCCTTGCGCGCTGCCTCGATCATCTCCGGCGAACTGTCCACACCGAGAATCTCGGCATGCGGATAGCGCTCGCGCAACACAGCCGTGCTGTTGCCCGGCCCGCAGCCGATGTCGAGCACGCGCCGGACCGTCCCGTCGTCGGGCGGCAGCTGCATCGCCAGATCGCGCGACGGCTGCGTGCGCTCACGATTGAACCGCAGATACTGTTCCGAATCCCATGTGACCATGCGTCCGACGCTAATCGGAGACCACGAATGGTCCATAATCCCGTTCACATTCCGGACGCAAGCAGACTGCTCGTCTCGCCGGCAGCAGACCCCCGGCATGAGCCGCAATGACCCACCTCGAACGAATCCGCGCTCCCATGGACAACGCCTGTTGCTATACTGTATAGCAACAGGCGGCCGGGAAGGAGCCCGATATGACAATGACACAGATGAATGTGCGCATCGACGACAAACTCAAGGATGACGTCGATACGGTGCTGCGCGAACAGGGCGTCTCCCCAAGCGACGTGATACGTTCGCTATGGCGCTATATCGCCGACAGAAGACAGGTACCGCGTCTGGAAACGACGACGGAGGAACAGGCACGCAAGCAGCGCCGGATGCGCAGGCTCACGATGATCGACGCCTCTTCAGGACTCATACAAGAGGAACTCCTGCGCGCAGGAGTCATCGACGAAGACACGAATCTTCTCGCCGGGCAGACCCGGCAAGACATTCGCGTAGATGTATACGACCAGAAACTCGATGACTATCTGAACATGACAAGGAGCGTCTGATGAAGCGCCCAAATCCCCAGCGTGTCCTTCTGGATACGAACGTGCTACTGGATCATCTGCTGCAACGCGACGGGCGCGCGCAACAGGCAAAACGCGCCCTGGAGGCATGCACGAACCATGATGTGGAATTGATGTGCGCCTCGACATCGTTGAAAGACATCGCCTACATAGCCGAGGCGATGGTTCGCAGACAATTCAAGCAGGGAGAATCAGCTCTGGAAAACGAGACCCTGCACATGCTGGTACGTCATGTACCGTGGCGCTGCGTGGAGCAGGCACGAGCACTATGCGACATCGCGTCAATCGACCAGCAGACCTGCGATGATGCCCTCGCCTTGCGCCCCAGACATGACGATTTCGAGGATAATCTCATCATCGCGGCCGCACGGCAGTCCGGTGCTGACTGTGTCATTACATCCGACGCCAAGCTAATCGAGCATTTCCCGGAATACTGCGTCAGCCCAAGCCATATCGTGCAATCTTTCACGGCCAACGACGAATCCGACGACCTCTGACAACGCAAGAGGATTGCCTACGACATGGATTCCGCCCCACCCAGTACGCGCCATCCCGTTGATAATGACTACCCGTCAGACCCTCTCCGCGAGCTCGAGGGGTAGCCCATTCGTCAACGAACTTATGACGCAGGACACCAGGACCGTCCCAGCGGGAGCGATTCCGCCGCCCGTGGCGGCTCCATTACGCCGCTCTCACCTCTAGCCGCGCCCCAAGTTCCTCATCAGCGACCGCTACTCGTCGGCCGCGGCCATATGGGCCCGGACCTTGACCACCACGTACCAGACCACCAGCGCCACGACGATCGCGGCGACGGCGTACTGGAATTTGTCGAGGAACCCGAGGATCGAACACCACTGTGCGCCGAGCAGATACCCGGCCATCACGAGAATCGTGTTCCAGATGGCCGATCCCAGCGCGGTCAGCAGTGTGAACTTCGCCAGATTCGTGCGCGCGATGCCGGCCGGAATGGAGATCAGCGACCGCACGATCGGAATCACCCGCCCGATGAGCACAGAGGCCAGACCATAACGCGCGAACCAGTCATTGGCCTTGTCGATGTCGGAGGCGTCGGTCAGTGGCATCCGGTCGAACAGGCGACGCATCCGTTCGGCACCGATGGCGTAGGCGATCGCGTACAGCACCAGCGCGCCGATCACCGAACCGGCGGTGGCGCCGGCGATGGCCTCGACCAGCGTCATGCGCCCCTGGGCAGCGGTGAAGCCGGCAAGCGGCAGGATGACTTCGCTGGGAATCGGCGGGAACAGGTTCTCCAGAAACACGGCGATGCCGGTGCCGAGCCAGCCCATCACCGACATGAGTCCGACAAGCCATTCGGTGATGGCGCCGATGAATCCGCCCGTGGAGACCGGGCATTGCGTGATTGTTGCGATGTTCATGCCCCATACGCTACGGTACGCCCGCTTAACCGCCGCTAAGACGACAAGCAGCACTTTCGGTTTCCCCTGTCAGGGAGCCGGCACCGAAGGCGACGTCGCTCGTGACAAGGAAATCTTCGTTTCCCCTGTCAGCGGAGCCGGCCAGTGAAACGAGGCTGAGGGCAGTCAGTTCATCAACGAACTCACCATGCGGATACTAGGCCAGCGGCAGGGTGATGAGCATGGTGGTGCCTTCGGCGGAAGTCGATTCCACGTCGAGCGTGCCGCCGTACCGGTTCGCCACATCGCGGGCGAGCGCCAGCCCCAGACCGTACCCCTGATGCGCGGTGCCGTCGTCGTCCCGGGCGAAGCGGCGGAACAGTCGCTCCGGGTCCGCCCCGATGCCAGTGCCGTGATCGGTCACACGGATGGCCACGTCACCATGATGGTGGTATCCGAGCGAAACGGTGACGTCGGAGCCGATCGGCGCATGAGCGATGGCGTTGTCCAGCACGGCGACGAGGCAACGCGAGAGCCCCACCGCATTGCCGCGCACGACGAACCGGGACGGGTCCCCGTCGATGCGGGTCGCGACCCGCACCTGCTGCTTGTCGGCGAGCGGACGGACCGCCTCCACGGACTGGTCGATCACGCCGGCGAGCGCCACCGGTTCGGCGTTGACCGCCCCGCGCGCGGCCACCAGCAGGTCGGTGATGATGGCGTTCATGCGGTCCACGTCGCCGCGCAGATCATCAAGCACGCCGTCAATGGGCTGGCCGTGGGCGCGACGGAAGTCGATGAGGTCGATGCGCGTGGCGATCACGGCCAGCGGTGTCTTGAGCTCGTGGCTGGCGTCCGCCACGAAATCCTTCTGCAGCTCGAAGGCGTGCTCAAGCGGCGCGACCTCCTTGTGCGAGTAGTACCGTCCGATCAGCGCCACGGCGGCGATCACGCCAAGCACGAACAGCAGCGTGAACGCCACGGCCTTGCGCGTGTCGATGACCATCATGCCGGAGCCGTACTGCGCGGTGACCAACATGGCATTCGGGTCAAGCCCGCGTTCGGCGAACTCATGCCGCGATCCGAGCAGCACGCCGAGTACGAACAGGATGCCACCCAGCACGGTGATCGCCGTCATGGCCACGGTCATGCGCAGACTGATCAGGCCCGCCACATTGCCGGAACCGGGTTTGCGTACGCCGTCGTTCTTCGTCTTCATCGTCATTCCTTATTGATTCCGTTTGGCCGGCTGCCCCGGGTATGGGACAACCGGCCCCGCACAAGCCGGACGATACCGCGCAAGCCCATCCGTCACGGCGCCCGCCGTCAATCCCGCGGACTGCCGATACGATACCCGCGGCCACGCACGGTGCTGATGATGCCGCGGGTGGTTTTGCCACGCACGTACGACACGTACACGTCCACAGCGCCGATGTCGCTGCCCGCCGAGAAGGCGTTGCGCAGCAGTTCCTCGCGCCCGAACACATGGTCCGGCGCCGAGGCGAGTGTGGCGAGCAGCTTGGATTCCACGTCGGTCAGCGGCACGGCACGACCGTCCGGGTCCTCGATGACGTTCGATTCCGGCTTGAGCAGCCAGTCGCCGATCATCACGCTGGCGGCCTGCGCGTGGAATCCGCGCAGCAGCGCGCGCAATCGGGCTTCAAGCTCGACGAAGTGGAACGGCTTGGTCAGGTAGTCGTTGGCGCCGGCATCGAGTCCGTCCACGATGTCGTCCACTTCGGCGAGCGCGGTGAGGATCAGCGCGGACGTGGCGATGCCGCCGCCGCGGATTCGGCGGACCAGGTCCAGTCCGTCGCCATCCGGAAGCCTGCGGTCCACCACGAGCGCATCGTATCGCCCTTCATTCAGTCGCCTCTGTGCTTCAGTAATGGTCTGCACCCAATCGACCCGGTAATCGACGCCGAGCATCTCCGCCGTCATGGCGCCGAGATTGGGGTCGTCCTCGATGAACAGCACCGACGGCAGCATGAGCCGTTCGGGGTCGGTCGCGTAATCACCCATCGTCCGTTCCCTGCACTTTCCACATCGTTCGCATCGCCCACGTCTCCGCGCCGGATGCATCTGTCCGGCGGCATGCCGGAACAAGCCTGTTTCTACGGTTATATCAGACATCCAAATGACTTAGGCTGCGCTAAGAAACGCGTGCGGATTGGCCCGTTGGCCCACCATCGACGTAACGTGCGGACTTATGAATAGGACCAACGTTTTCACCGCCGAACGGGTGGGATGCGCGGTGCCATCCGCCGATGGCGACCGCGTGATCTTCGAGGGGCTGTCCTTCGCGATCGCGGCGGGCGAGATCGTCGATCTGGTGGGACCGTCCGGTTCGGGCAAGAGCAGTCTGCTGACCGCGTTCGCCCGGCTGAATCCGCATGCGACCGGCACCCTCGCCCTGCAGGGGCGGGATGCCAACGATTTCACGCCGCAGCAGTGGCGGCGCGAGGTGGCGTATCTGCCGCAGAAACCGATTCTGCCGGGGCGAACCGTGGCCGAGGCGATACGACTGCCGTTCAGCCTGGCCATCAGAGCCGACGCGGAGGGCGCGGCCGATGGCGGCGAGACCGGGACCGCAGCCGCTGATGCCAACAAGAGTGCAGATGGGATGCAGGCGCGCGGCGACGGTGGCGACGGCGCCAACAGCCATGCTGGCGGAACCGGTGGTGCTGGCGGCGACGGCAACGCCGATGCGGGGACGACCGTCAACACCGGACGGAGAATCGGACATATCGGCATCGGGCGGAAGTTCCTCGCGCTGTTTCGCAACAACGAGGAGCAGGCCCGCCGGCTGTTGCCGGATCAGCGCATCCGCATAACGTTGGACGCCATAGGTTGCGACGACATCGATCTCGATCGTCCGCCGCACGACCTCTCCGGCGGTCAGGCGGCCCGTGTCTCGCTTGCGCGCACGCTGCTGACCGGGCCGAAGGTGCTGCTCGCGGACGAGGTGGACGCCGGTCTGGACGACGAGAACGCCGAGAAGGTGGCGGATATCATGGCCACTGCGGCGGCTCGCGGCATGGCGATCGTGCGCATCAGGCATCGCCCGCCGGACGGGCGCGCCAGTCGCATCGTCACCCTTGCGGATGGCGTGCTGGCCGCTGGCGCGGCGGGCACGGCGGCATTCGCGGTGACAGGCACGGCGGTGGACACGGCGGCGGGCGCGGTGACCAGCACGGCCCCGGTTCCGGGCACGGTGACTGGAATGCCATCGGATACGAACCTGAGCACGACGGCAAGGAGGGTACGGGCATGAGCGGCAACGCCTATGACATCGATATCTGGGGCCTCCTCGTAGCGCTGGCGATGGTGACCGTCGCGGCGGGCATCAGCGAGCTCATGCGCATCAACATCGGCAAGACGCTGCTATGGTCCGCCTGCCGTGCGTTGCTGCAGCTGTGCGCGATGGGATTCGTGGTCGGCTATGTGATTCGCGCGAACAACGTGTGGTTGGTGTTCGCGGTGATCGCCGTGATGCTGGTGGCCGCCGTGCAGATCACGCTGTCACGCGCCAAAGGCGTGCCGAAGGGACTGGCCGGACCGGTACTGCTGAGCCTGACCATCACGATGCTGCTCATGATCTCGCTGGTGACCGAGCTTGTGGTGCGGCCGCACCCATGGTACGCGCCGCAGCTCGTCGTGCCGCTGACCGGCATGCTGCTGGGCAACACGGTCTCCGCGCTGGCGGTCGGGCTGAACCGATTCTACGAGAGTATGGACGAGCGGCGCGATGAAATCGATACGATGCTCGCACTGGGCGCCACCGCCTGGGAGGCGGCGCGGCCGTCCATCGTCTCCTCGATCCGGCTGGGGCTCCTGCCCACCACGGCCACGCTCGCCTCCTGCGGCATTGTGACCATTCCGGGCATGATGGCCGGCCAGGTAATCGCCGGAGGTGACCCGCTCGAGGCCGCCAAATACCAGTTCGTCGTGTTCGCCGCCATCGCGGCGTTGACGTTGGTGGCGGACAGTCTCATCATGGCGATGGTCTACCGCACCTGCTTCACCGCCGACGACCAGTACAAGCCGCCGGCAATGCGGTAGCCGAGAGCGGCTCATCGTCGTTCAACGAACAAAGCGGAACGAAACATAAGTTTCTTACGATGCTGTGTTATGTTTCGTCCCGTTTTGATACGGTCACACGGGACGAAACATAACACGGTATCGTCGCTGACTTATGTTTCGACCCGCGCAACAAGGTTTTGCAGCGTTACCAATCTGCGCAACGAAGTCTCGCTGTGGTTATGCAGTGGACGTAGACCCTAGTGGTCCGTCTCGCTCAATAATTAAGGGTCTTCGCATCTCCCCAGCCAGCCCCGCTGCCTGTTCCTCCTCAGAGGGGCCAACCGTACAAACAGTTGCAAGACAGATTACTGGAATCTTTAGGCCCTCACGCCAGACGGCGGTAGGCCTCCTCATCCACCGGCTCCAGCCATTCATTCGACGCACCCTCGGCCTTGGGCATGATGGCCACATGCGCGAACGCCTCATGCGGGGCCGCCCCGTGCCAGTGCTTGGTCTCCGGCGGAATGTAGGCCACATCACCCGGCTTGAGCTCCACAGGGTCCTGTCCTTCGATTTGGTAGTAGCCTCGGCCGCCTACCGCGAGCAGAATCTGGCAGACGCCGTGGTGGATGTGCCAATGGTTCGTGCAGCCGGGTTCGAAGGTCACGTTCGCCACGCTCACCTGACCGTCGCCGGCAAGCGGAGCGAGGTAGCTCTGCCCTTCGAAGTACTGTGCGTAGGCGTCGTTCGGTTTGCCCATCGGGAAGGCGCTCGGATTGTCCATCGTCATGTCATGCTCACTTTCTTCTATTCCGCGGTCTTTCTTCCATCCCGTGATGTCATGCGTTTGCCGGCCTGCCCGGTCACGCCGGGATCATTGCAGCTTGGCGGCCGTTCCGGGGCGAACGACCCGTCAACGGATGGATGGCTCACCATCCATCGAATCGTCAACGGCGACTCGCCACCGGATGGTCACAGATGCAGTCCTGCGACCCACTTGTCGAGTTCGGATTCCTTGACGTTCGCGGCGAGGCGACGGCCCGCGACCCAGTGCGCGGCCGGTGCGGAGTCATGCAGCTGCACGCCATCGGCGCCACGGATGCTGGAACCGGACGTGGCGAACGTCACGATGGTCTTCCCCGACCAATCCTCGCTTTCGAGGAAGGTGCGCACCACGCGCGGCGCGGTCTCCCACCACAGCGGATAGCCGACGAACACCACGTCGTACGGCGTGATGTCAATGGGCGCCGCAAGCGCCGGACGCATCTCGCGGTGCTTGTGCTCCACGCTGGAACGGCTGTTCGGGTCCCGCCAGTCCACGTCGGCGGCGGTATACGGCTCAGCCGGCACGATCTCCTTGATATCTGCGCCGATGGCCTTAGCCAATCGTTCGGCCACGGCCTGCGTGGTGCCAGTGGCCGAGAAATATGCAACCAGAATTCGCTTGCCCATATCGATTCCTTTCCCGAAAAAGCGAGGCAGTGTCGCTCGACAGGTACGCGATCTGCGCGGGCTTGACGCGCCTCGCACCCATAGATGCGCGGACCGGTCCCGCTTCACCTTCGATTATGGCGCGCATGGATTCTCTGTCCAATAGCTATCCGCGATAAGCGAGCATGTCCTATGGGCATGGCAGCGGATTCCCGATGCGTTACTGCCATAGCTATGTTGATGTGTTGATGTGGTTCAGACCCTAGTGGCCTGTCCGATAATTGGTTGAGTGGTGCTGTCCCCTCTGACGATGGGGCTGTCAGCGAAGCTGACTGAGGGAGAGAAAAAAGTTGAAACCCTCAATTATTTAAGAGACGAACCACTAGCGCACCACAAAAGTTCCTGCCGCACGGCATTCACCGCCCGCGGAGCACATTCCCTCCCATATTTCTCCGAGTACACATCTTTCCCCACGCACATCAATCCGGCCATGGCACGATCCGGCGTCGGCATGGGCCAAGGCATCTTTTTCCCCCACGTACATCGCCCCGTCCATGGCATGATCCGCCCATCGGCATGGGCCAGGGCATCTTCCCCCATGTACATCGTCATCCGTCGGTCTCTCAGGCGCCTTGAACTTGGCTGCCTCCCATCCCCCACGTACATCGCCCCGTCCCCTCATCTCGGTCAGACAAAGGAAAAGCCCGACCGTAAGGCCGGGCTTGGAAAGGAGAAGAGAGGAAGAAGTTCAATTGTCGCGGTCATTGCGGCCGTGATTCCTATATAACAGCATCCAACTTCACACAACATGCAAACAGTCTGGGAATAGACTGGGAATCAGGACGATTAGACTATTCATCACTCGGCAACAACTCTGCAACAACTCAGCGACCATGTCTTTAGGGGCCTTTCTGGGCCTTTCCATGTCTTTTTGGACCTTTCACGCGGGACAACGCGGTGTCAACGTGGTGTCAACACGGGACACAACGTCAATTTGACGCTTTTTGCATTTCCGTCCCACTGCTCCGTGCCACGAAAGCTCAAGCAATCGTTTGCAAACAGTATCGTCCCAATCCATCGATTACAGAAACCGCGGAAACAAGCCATTTCTCATGTACCCGACAATTCACTCCTTCAGAGCCGTGTGGGACGGAACTGCAAAAAGCCGGATGCACGTTGCGTCCCGCACGACGCACTTCGCGTTGCGTCCCGCACAGCGATTCACACGGCGCACTGCACGTCGCATCCCATGGCGATCCGCATCGGCCGACCCCAAACGGCACAATCACTCCACGAAGACGCCCTCACCATGACAAACGTTGCATGCGACAGTCACGGCAGACGCGCCATGGCAGACGCTCTCCAGCTGTCACACGCAACATTTACGCGGCAGCACAACCTCAGCCGAACGCATCCGCACACAACCGCACTCGCCGCCTACTCCGCCAAACCCTCGCGCAGGAAGGCGATGAACGCCTCGGCGGCCGGCGTGTGCATGATGCTACGCTTCCACGCCACCACCGACCTGGCTTCCAGATGCGGGGACAGCGGCAGGAACCGCAATCCTTCGCCAACCTGCCCCACGTCATAGCACAGCGCGGCACCCACACTCTGTCGTACGGCTATCGCCGCGTTGAGCGGCAGATTGAAGATGCACGCGAGCTGCACCTTGTCACGCAAAGAACCGAACCAGCTGAACAATTCGGCTCGCACCTGCGGCCTGAACGGCATCAGCAACGGTCGGTTCACCAAATCCTCCGGACGGGCCGACTCGGCGCCGGCCAATACCAGCGGATCATCATCGCGAACCATCACGCCCCACTCGTCCGCCATCGCCAGCCGCGTGAAGTCGAACCGGGCCTTGTCCACCGGCTCGGTCATCAGCGCCACGTCGCTCAAGCCCTGATCCAACCGTTCCTGAATCACGTCGGCGGTGGTGGAGACCATGACGAACCGGACGCGCGGATGCAACCGACGGAATGCAGCCATACGCGAAGTCAGGTATTCCACGGCACGCACCTCGCCGCAGCTTACCGAAATCTCACCGTCGAGTTCCTCACTGCAGCTGTTCGAAATCTCGCGTTCGGTCTTGTCGGCCAGTTCCACGATCGCCCGAGCACGGTCGCGCAGCAGACGGCCTTCTTTGGTGAGTGTGATGTTGTGGCGCCCGCGCGTGAACAAGGTGACCCCCAGCTCATCCTCGAGCTGCTTCAACTGCCGAGAAAGCGTGGGCTGCGAAATCTGCAACAGTTCCGCGGCCCATGTGATGTTGCCTTCCTCGGCCACGGCGAGGAAATACCTGAGGACCCTCAGTTCCATCGTCACCCTCCTGTCCGCGCGCGTTTCTTCCATCGGTGTTCTCAAGGGTAGCGCGGACAGCTGCACATTGGTGCGCGCGCTGTTGCGGGCTATGGAGCGGACGGACGAACGCCGAGAATAGGTAAGGCGTCGGTAGGTAGCGGGCGGGCAACGGGTGGGCAGACAGGTCAGGCCAGATGCAGGCATCAGACGCAATTGCCCCATCGAAGGCCCTGCACCTACCCCTCGCACCGAATTGGTTCGGACTGCTGGCGGATTGATTCTCCGCGCTCAATACCCGTCACATCGAAACGCTGTCACTTCTTGGCTGGCGCTTTGTGCTGGGGGGATATCAGAGCCGTTTACTTGAACGAATACGACGTCGAAAGCCCGCAATCTGCCGCCGTGCAACAGTGGATACAGTGTCGCAGAACCAAAGAATCGACGTTTCAAGGCATATCCCAGCAGGGGGATACATCTCGAAACGTCGATTCTTCTATCCGCACGTTGCGATATCAGCCATATGGCCGACCATAGCTACTACAGCGTCACGACGCCGTTTTCGGAGGCAATGATCTCACCATCAGCACCAAGGCGAGCGCGGAACGCACGGCCATCGGAGCTGGTCACCTCCACACCAGAAGGAGTACGACGGGCAGTGAAGGTCACGGATGTTCCATCAATCTCGCTGACTTGCGCTTCGGCGGATTCCGCATCCGAGATGAACACGGAAACCAGCGCATCCGAACCATACACGCGATCTGGCTTGGTTTCACCCGGATTGGTGACGATGACGCTACCATCACGCACCCACAGCGGGATGGAATCATAGCCGTGGGTCTCATGACGCCACACGCCGCCCCTCGTCTGTTCGCCGGTGAGCCAGTTGGTCCACACGCCGTCCGGCAGATAGTAGGACACCTCGCCGGAATAGGTGAATACAGGAGCGACCAGGAAGGACGGGCCGAACATGTACTGGCGGTCCAGCGTACGGCAGGTCTGGTCGTCCGGGAACTCCACGAACATGGAACGCATGACCGGCGTACCGGTGAGATGTGGCTGAAGACCAGTCTCATACACATACGGCATGAGTTCAAGCTTGAGCTTGGTGAACTTGCGAGCCACGTCCACGGCCGTCTGGCCGGGCACGAGTTCAACGCCGTTCTTCTCATCCTCCTGATCGAACAGCCACGGCACACGATAGACGGTGGAACCGTGCAGACGGGAATGGGATCCGAGCAGACCAAACGCCACCCAACGCTTATAGACGGCCGGGTCGGGGAACGCGCCCTCGAACCCACCGATGTCATGGCTCCAGAAGCCGAAGCCGGAGGAAGTCAACGACAGGCCGGCGCGCAAGGTCTGAGCCATGCCGTTGAAGGTGGATTCGCAGTCACCACCCCAATGCACGGGCTGCTGCTGGCCTCCCACGGTCGCCGAACGGGCGTACAGGCATGCATTGCCTTTACCGTAGGTCTCCTCAATGGCCTCGAATACCGCCTGGTTATAGAGCTGCGTGTACCAGTTGTGCATGGAGAGCTTGGGCGAGCCGTCATACCAGACCACATCACGCGGGATACGCTCGCCGAAATCGGTCTTGATGGCATCCACGCCTTGGCTCAGCAGATGCTTTACCTTGCCCTTGAACCAGTCACGCGCCTCCGGATTGGTGAAATCCACCAATCCCATGCCGGCCTGCCACAAGTCGGTCTGCCAGACCTCGCCGTTGGGCTTACGGACCAGATAGCCCTTCTCCTTGCCCTCCTTGAACATCTCACCGCGCTGGCCCACGTACGGGTTGATCCATGCACAGATATGCAGGCCCTTATCCTCATGCAGGCGCTTGAGCGTGGATTCGATATCACCGAAGAAACGCTTGTCCCATTCGAAATCGCACCAGTGGAACTCACGCATCCAATAGCAGTCGTAGTGGAAGGCGGCCAGTGGGATGTCGCGTTCGGCCATGCCGTCGATGAACGAGTTAATAGTCTTCTCGTCGTACTTCGTGGTGAACGAGGTGGTCAGCCACAGGCCGTAGCTCCAAGCAGGCACATTGGCCGGACGGCCGACGAGCTTGGTATAGCGATCAAGAATCTCCTTGGGGGTCGGACCATAAATCACACAGAAGTCGATGGCTTCACCCGGCACCGAGAACTGCACGGCTTCCGTGTTTTCAGAACCGATTTCGAAGGAAACATGGCCACGATTGTTGACCAGCACACCGTAACCGTTTGACGTCATATAGAACGGGACGTCCTTATATCCCTGCTCGGAAGCGGTGCCTCCATCCTCATTCCAGATATCCACGGTCTGACCGTTCTTGATGTACGCACCGAACCGCTCACCAAGGCCGTACACGTTCTCACCGACACCCAGATGCAGTTGAATCGCAGTGAACACATCCGACTCGTCATAGGCGGAACCATCCATCGAGACGCCGAACTCGCCAACCGGTTGAGCGGTGACGTTCGAGTCACGCGTCAACTTGAATCGTCCCAGCGACTTTCCAAACGACTGGGTCAGCACACGGCCATCCTCACCGGTGAAGATGAGGTTCCAAGGCGCACCCTTGACAACCTTCGCGGTGAGGCCTCCAGTGGTCAGCTCGATATCGGAACCGTTCTCACCGACTTCCCCATCCCCATTGCCGTGCGCGGCGACGGTCACGTAACCACGGCCACCGGGTTCATCAACATTGAGCGGAAAACCGGGATACTCGGTGGCGCCCTGCCAATGCTCGGCTCGAACCCGAATCACACCTTCGGCGGGAGCGGTGATATCCACGTTGAACGTAGGAAGGTTCAACGTATCGTACCGGCCACGAACCACGGAAGTGGGTGCCAACACGTTCAGGGACTCGGAGGAGGCATTCGCGGTCAATTCATAGGCTTCTCGCGCGTACAGGGCCTCAACGCCATCGCGAATCATCCAGTAACCGTTGGTGAACTTCATTGTTGTACTCCTTGAGGGGAGGGACGGTCCCGACCGAACTAATGACGAGGATTCGGTCAGGACCACCTATTCATGTATTGCGTTGAATTATGGTTTAGTACCGTTACTTGACGGCACCAGAGGTAATGCCGCGGGATAGCGTGCGCTGGAAGATCAAGTAGAAGATCAGCGTGGGCACAATGCTAATCAGCGATGCGGCAGCGGTAGTGGTCACATCCATCAGACGGTCGCCGGTCAGCGAGCTGACGGCAATCGGGATGGTCTGCGTGGAATTGTCGATGAGGAAGGCCATCGGAATCATGTACTCGTTCCAAGTCCAGATGAAGAAGAACACAAGCATGACGCTCAACGTGGGCTTGGAAATCGGGAAAACAATATCCTTGAAAATCGTCCAACGGCTTGCACCGTCAATTGTGGCGGCCTCAAGAATTGCTTTCGGGAAAGTGCCGTACACCGAAGACAGCAGGTAAGTTCCGAACGCGGACTGAATCACCGTGAAGATGATGACAATGGCCCACGGGCTGTTGTACAGACCGATGTTCTTGAACATGATGTACAGCGGGTAGAGCATTGCTTCCTGCGGCAGCATGTTTGCCAGCATGATAAGCAGTACAATCCAACGCCGTCCCTTGACTCGGCCAATGCCGAGTGCGAAGGCATTGAACATCGACAGAATCACCGCCAGCACAGCCACAAGACCAGATGTCCAGATGCTGTTCCACAGCTTTTCGGGATAATTGACTCGCGTCCAGAATTTAATCAGCCCATCCAAGCTGAATTCGCTCGGCCAAGCCAAAGGGCCGGAGGCATTGTAGTCGGCCGTGGTCTTGAAAGCGTTCAGAAGAAGAACGATGAACGGGAAGAGCATCACCAGACCGCCCAGAATCAGCAGGACGAGAATCGTCCAATCACCGACCGTGCGGTTCTTATGGGCCCTGGGGATACGCACTTTGGTAGTTGTTGCCGAAGTCATGATCTACTCCTCATCTTCCTTCGCAACCTTCTCCTGAAGGTTGGTGAATACAACGGCCACAATGATGATGACAATGGTCAGTGCGGTGGCAATCGCGGCACCGTAACCAACCTGCTGAGACTGGAAGAACTGCACGTACGAGTAGTAGGACGGCACAATGGTGCTGGTACCTGGACCACCCTTGGTCAGCATGTAGACCGGACCGAATACCTTAAGGGCTGCGATGGTGCAGGTCAGAGCCACCACAAAGATCTCCGGCTTGATGGCGGGAAGCGTGATCGCAAGGAAGCGCTGCCACCAGTTCGCTCCGTCAAGGCTGGCTGCCTCGTACAGTTCAGGGTCCACTCTCTGCAGACCGGACATGAAAATGACCAACGGGTAACCGACCTGAATCCAAATCATGATAAGCATGAGGAAAATCAGCGCCGTATCGGGCTTGCCAAGCCAATCGTGCTGAAGATTGCCTAGTCCGATGGCTTCCAGCAAAGCATTCAGCGCACCGTTCTCCGGACGGAAAATCCATCCCATGACCAGCGAAGCCACAGCGATAGGCAGGAGCTGCGGGAAGTAGTAGATGGCGCGCATCGTGGAGGCGGCTTTGGCACCGAATTTCTTCTGTACCACATCAAAAACAAGCGAAGATAGAATGAGGCCGAGCAGGATTGGGATGACCACCATGGCCACAATCATCCAAATCGAATTACGGAACGACGTCCAAAATGTCGTATCGCGCATCAACCGTATCCAATTGGTCAGACCGGCCCATTTAGGCGGACGGATACCACGATAGTTGGTAAAGCTCAGGTAGATGTTCCAAACTGCAGGAATCACGATGATCCACAGCAGCATAACGAAGCCGGGAATCAAGTAAAGCCAGAACCTACTTGACGGACTGCCCGGGATTCGGGACATTCCCTTCTCACGCGCAGTCTGTTCCTGCACATGCTTCTTTGATTTCGCTGTTGCACTCATAACGGCTCACTTCCGTTAACATCATTGTTCGGATTATCGGACTTCCTTGCCCGATGCAAACACTGTTCGGGCATGGCTTACGCGCAGCCCAACGAAGAATAGGGATGGCTTGCCGATCTTATAGGGAGACCGGCAAGCCGTTTTGTGGAGGAGGAAAGAAAGGAAAGTCTTACTGCTGCTTTACGCCAGCCGCTTCAACGCCCTTGTCGTAATTGTCCTTCATCTGGTTCAGGACAGTCTTGACATCGGAAGTGCCATTGACCAGCTCCTGCAGAGAGGCATTGAGCTCGTCATAGAACGTGGAGGTCGGCCAATCCGGATAGAAGCCAAGTGCGTCGTCCTTCAGCACACCATTGAAGGAGGTGATGAGTTCCTTGGTCTTTTCATCGGTGATCTTGTCAGGATCGGCGGCAATCGGCAAACCACCGGAATTACCCATGAGGTTCTGCACTTCTTCGCTCAGCGTGATGTCGATGAACTTGGCAGCGAGATCCTTACGCTTGGAGTTCTCGGGGATGACCCAGATGTTACCGGAGGAACCGACGACCTTCTTGGTCTCCGGGAACAGGCTGAAGGTCCAGTTGGTGTCCGGCATATCGGACTGGAAACGACCGAACCACCAAGTACCCGAGAAGAACATCGGATAGCTGCCCTTGATGAAGTTCTGTCCGGCATCCTCAGCCTTCAGGCCGGTGGAATCCTTGGAGATGTAGCCCTTGTCCACCCAATCCTTGATGGTCTTGGTTGCGTAAGTCGTGGCCTCACCCTGCCAATCGACGTCGCCATCGTACATCTCGTATGCCTTCAGGAACTTGTCATTGGCCTTCTGAAGAACCAGCTGCCACCAAAGATGCTGCAACGGATATTCGGCCACGCCTTCGGACAGTGGTGTCACACCGGCATCCACGAACTTCTGCATGGCATCTTCAAGCTCGCTCATCGTAGTAGGAATCTCGATGCCGTACTTGTCGAACATGTCCTTGTTGTAGTACATGACGATGTCCTCACCATAGTTGGTGATGCCATACCAGTCACCGGAACCCATGATGCCCTGCTCGTTGTACTTACCGGTATCCGCCAATGAACCAGACACCTTTTCGTCCCACTTGTACTGGGAAACATAGTCATTGAGGTTGGACAGCAGTCCTTGGCTTGCCAACAGACCGGCGGTGGCATTGCCCTTGTTGTATTCCATGACGTCCGGCGCTTCGTCGGAATTGAGAATCTGGGAGGCATTCTGGCGAATCTGCTCGAAAGACTTCTTCTCGAACTCGACCTTGACGCCAGTCTCCTTTTCAAAGATTTCCATGGCCTTGGCCCAAGCCTTACCCTGTGCGCCGTTGTCTTCTTCGTAGTGCCAAATCTTGATGGAGGTGGGATTCTCCTCCTGAGCGGTGTCACCGCTGCCGCATCCAGCCATGCCAATCATGGTGGTCACAGCAAGGGCAGCTGCGATAAATTTACGAGTCGCTTTCATCATTTCTCCTTATTCAGCGCCATTACTGATTGAAAACTTTCGAAACGATTCGAAGCTGTTTTCAATGTTTAATATAACGAGCAAACAAGTAAACGGCAAACCGTTTCGATTGATTTCGATAAATTAGTTCAACGAATAAATAATGTGAGCGTTCACGCTAACCTCACCCGGGCAACTGGGCTATTCCGCCATGTGACAGTCATTCGAGTACCGCCAACGCCGACAGCAACCACACCAAGAAACGCGAGGCCGCACTCTGTCAAAGCAACCCGAGAAGGCAGTATGGCTAGTGCCATCGAAAGGATTCGACGGCACTAGCCATACTGCTCAACTTGACGGAGCCACACAAAGATGTTTCCACAGGCTCCTCTTACGCAACTCTTATACTGATATATGCACTAACACGCCATCAACGGCATGAAGTCACACTCCCCCTTGCAACATATCGCGGCTGAAGCAGTTCAACTCGTCCCACATCATCGCGCTTGCCTTGCAGAACCTCCATCATCACATCCACAGCTCTCGAACAGGTATCATTCGGAATCATCGGCATCTCATCAACCGGCCTTGGCAGTGAGCCCAAACCATAAGTGCATGCAGCCAATACGGATACATCCTTCGGTACTTCCAAACCTCGATCACGCAGCCCACTCAATACATTGGTGATGTGCGCGGCATTCGTCTGGCAGATAATCATCGTAATTGCGGGATCTTCGGCAAAAGCCTCATCCAACATGAGATTGACATCATCACGACCATTACCAGTGGCCGCCTTGAACAGCACCGATACCCCCAAGTCACCCCCTCTCTTCTGGGCTGCACCAAGGAACCGAACGAGATAATTCGACCCATCGTCGTAAGCCCCGCCACTTGTACCCGAGACCAATATGTGGCGATGTCCAAGCGCATATGCTTTTTCCACCGCTTCACGCCCCATACGTTCGAAATCAAGGTCAACAGAATAGATGCCATCCGAGTTCGTAGGATATCCCACTGCGACCACCGGCAAATTAAGCGTCTTTGCCACATCAGCGCGCGCATCGCACATCACCACATCAAGCAGCAGGATGCCGTCCACCATTCCACTCGCAGCAATACGCGCAAGCTCCTGATCCCCATACTCATGCATCAATAGCAGGATGTCATACCCATATCGCTTCGCACGCATAGCAAGGGCAAAGAAAAATACCGCATAATTCGAATAATCCGTGTACTCGTGCAACGGTGAACTTAGCGCCAGCACCTTGGTGGGCTCCCCACGAAGAAACCGAGCCTGCGCATTGGGCATATAGTTGAGCTCCCTCGCAGCCTGAAGCACTTTCTGTCTGGTCGCAGCTCCGATGGAGCGCTTGCCACTCATAACATAGGAAACCGTACTGATTGAGACGCCGGCTTTTGCAGCTACATCCTTGATACCTGCCAACATCCACCTCCACATCGAATCATCATCGAAACGTTTCTATTAAGTATAATAAAAAAACTCCGCAAATATAAGATGCCCAAGGGCGAATAATATCGACATCCCACCTCATCACAACGGCCTGCACGCAGACCCGCTTCACGTTCAGCCCACATCGACCTTCGCCGCAAATAACGACAAAGCGATACGGAATCGTTTCCACTTTAGAGAATCAGAATTGCGCTTAATGAATAGAAATGGGCATCACGAGACAATCAAACCGATGAAGCGACAGCCTGTTAAACCACTGCAATGTACTGGAAATTAAGAGATTAGCGCAATTCCCTAAAACACCTACGCAGGCGTCCGGCATCACCGACGATACCCGCTTGCACCATTATGAAATGAAAACGATTCCAATCAGGCGGACTCGCGAATGGCCAGGTGGACCGGGAAACGCTGGGACGTGACCTTCCACGCATCATGTTCCAAGCGGTACGAGAGCATCTCGGTCGCGGCCTCGGCCACGGTGTTGAGAGGCTGGGACAGGGTCGTCAACGGCGGATTGAGCAGGCTGGCAGCCTGCAAATCATCGAATCCGATTACGGCGACGTCGTCGGGCACGCGCCTACCCGCCTTGTTCAGCGCGGCCAGCACGCCTGCCGCGATCTTGTCGGAATGCGCGAACACGCCGTCCACGTCGGGGTATGTCTCAAGGATGCGTTCCGTGGAGCGCAATCCGTTCTCCCGCTCATAGCTGCCCGAACACACCATCACCGGCTCGAGTCCATCCTCCGCCAGAGCGGCGAGGAAACCGGCGGTACGCTCCTTCGGCGTCGGCATGTCCTTCGGCCCCTCGATCAGCGCCATCCGCCGGCAGCCGCGACCCACGAGACGCCGACCAGCCTGATATCCGCCGTCATAGTTATCCACGTCCACGAACGGGCATTTGAACCCATTCGGAGGCGCGCCAACAAAGACGATCGGCTTACCCAGCGACCGCAACGCCTTCAGGAACCGCTCGTCCTCATGGAAACTGACCGCCACCACGCCCTCGGCGCCCGACTTGTTCAGGAGCTCCTCGAACCCGCCAACATCCCCGGGCGATGCCAGCACCAAGAACGGCAGCAGATTCCGACTTGCCAGAGACACACTCAACTGACCGAGAATGCCGACGATGAAATCGTCCCGGAACAGAAAATCAGTGGGCTCGTCCACCACCAACGCCACCACATTGCTGCGGCCACCGATCAGGCGCCTCGCCGAAGGGTTCGGCACGAACTGCAGCTCCTCGGCGGCACGACGCACCTTTTCCCGGGTGGATTCGGACGCCGATCCGCCGCTCAACGCGCGCGACGCGGTGGAAACCGCCACGCCTGCCCTCTTCGCCACATCACGAATCGTGACGGATGCCTTGTTCGCTTCTCGCGTCACCAACCTCACCCACTTCCCGATATCACGGCGACGCCGCCCATCTCCTCAACGCAGCGGAGCGCGACGCAATGGGACACACTGCCTAGGACTCCAGCTGCAGTGCCTCACATATCAAATCATTGTATCGCGTTTCCATCCTTACTACACCAAAGAAAGACACGCGGATGGAAACGTTTCCACTCACATGATATATGATGAAATCAACCAAACAACGACGTTATACGCCATAGCGCGATGGAACACAACCAACGCCGTCAACAATCAACAACAACCGAACAACAACACAGCCGCAACCGGCACGACAACAGGAAGGAACCCGCCATGCGATACGGCCATTTTGACGACGCAGCCCGCGAATACGTCATCGAGACCCCGGCCACCCCTCTGCCCTGGATCAACTATCTCGGCAACGAGGACTTCTTCTCGCTGATCTCGAACACCGGCGGCGGCTACTCCTTCTACAAGGACGCGAAACTGCGCCGCATCACCCGCTACCGCTACAACGGCGTGCCCGCCGACAACGGCTCGCGCAACTACTACGTGACCATCATGGACGGCGCCCGCCCGGACGCCAAGCCCGTCGAGACCTTCTCCCCCACGTTCCTGCCCGTCAAGACACCGCTGGACGACTACCGTTGCCGCCACGGCATCGGCTACACGGTGTTCGAGGCCGCCAAATCCGGCATCCGCACCTCGCTGACCGCATTCGTGCCGCTCCACACGCCGGCCGAAATCAACCGCTTCGACGTCACGAACGATACCGATGAGACGAAGACCGTGGACGTGACCGGCAGCGTGGAATGGTGCCTGTGGAACGCCGTGGACGACTCCTCCAACTTCCAGCGCAACCTGTCCACCGGCGAGGTCGAGGTCGAGCGCGACAACGACGCGACCATCCTCTACCACAAGACCGAGTTCAAGGAGCGCCGCAACCACTACGCCTTCTACTCCGTGAACGCACCAGTCATCGGCTTCGACACCAGCCGCGACGAGTTCCTTGGCCAGTTCAACGGCTGGGATACCCCGCAGGTCATCACCGAGGGCCGCGCCCACGACTCGGTGGCCCACGGCTGGTACCCGATTGCCGCGAACCGCGTGCGCATCACGCTCGCCCCCGGCGAGACCCGGTCGCTCGTGTTCGCGCTCGGCTACATCGAAGTGCCGGATGACCAGAAGTGGGAGGATCCGGACGATCCGGCCAAGGTCGGCATCATCAACAAGCGTCCGGCCCATGACCTGTTCGCCCGCTTCGACAGCACCGCCAAGGTGGACGCCGCCCTCACCGAGCTCAAGGCGTACTGGACCGCGCTGCTGAACAAGTACCATGTGGAATCCGGCGACGACAAGCTCGACCGCATGGTCAACATCTGGCACCAGTACCAGTGCATGGTCACGTTCAACATGTCCCGTTCCGCCTCCTACTGGGAGTCCGGCACCGGGCGCGGCATGGGCTTCCGCGACTCCAACCAGGATCTGCTCGGCTTCGTGCACCTCGTGCCCGAGCGCGCCCGCGAGCGCATCATCGACATCGCCTCGACGCAGCTCGAGGACGGCTCCGCATGGCACCAATACCAGCCGTTGACCAAAAAGGGCAACGCCGACATCGGCGGCGGCTTCAACGACGATCCGCTCTGGCTCATCGCCGGCGTGAACGCCTATCTGGCCGAGACGGGCGACATGTCCATCCTGACCGAGCCGGTGCCGTTCAACAACGTCGAAGGCTCCGAACAGCCGCTGCTTGAGCATCTGCGCCGTTCCGCCCACTTCACGATGACCCACCTCGGCCCCCACAGGCTCCCGCTCATCGGCCGCGCCGACTGGAACGACTGCCTGAACCTCAACTGTTTCTCCTCCACGCCGGGCGAAAGCTTCCAGACGGTGGAGAACAACGACACCGGCATCGCCGAATCCGTGTTCATCGGCGGCATGTTCGTGCTCTACGGCGGCCAATACGCCGACATCCTCGCCCATTATGGCGAGGCGTGCGGCATGGACGCCAGGTCCGTGGCCGCCGAGGTGGCCGAGGTGCGCGAGGCCATCGACGCGATGACGGCCGCCGTCAAGACCGCCGGCTGGGACGGCGAGTGGTTCGTGCGCGCCTACGACGCCTATTCGCGTCCGATCGGCTCCCACACCGACACCGAGGGCCAGATCTACATCGAACCTCAGGGCATGTGCGTGATGGCCGGCATCGGATTGGATGACGGCAAGGCCCGCACCGCGCTCACCTCGGTGAAGGACCGTCTGACCTGCGAGTGGGGCACCGCGATCCTTGCCCCCGCCTACTCCACCTACCGCATCGAACTGGGCGAGATCAGCTCGTATCCGCGCGGATACAAGGAGAACGGCGGCATCTTCTGCCACAACAACCCGTGGATCTCCATCGCCAACGCCCTCGCCGGCAACGATGACGAGGCGTTCGCCGTCTACCGCCGCAACTGCCCGGCATGGCTCGAGGACCGGTCCGACGTACGCAAGGTGGAGCCGTACGTGTACTGCCAGATGGTGGCTGGCCCCGAATCCGCGGCCCCGGGCGAGGGCAAGAACTCGTGGCTGACCGGCACGGCCGCCTGGACGTTCGTGGACGTCTCCCAGTACCTGCTCGGCATCCGCCCCACGCTCGACGGCCTCGCCATCGAGCCGCACCTGCCGGCTGACTACGCCGATCTGACGGTCACCCGCGAGTACCGCGGCGCCACCTACCGCATCACGATGCACCGCACCGGCGAGCGCACGCTCACCGTTGACGGGCGTCCGGTCGATGGCAACGTCGTGCCGGTGGCCGACGCGGGGTCCGCGACCGTGAACGTCGAGGTCACGTTCTGACGCAGGACACTAGACTGAATTCCGACGCCGGCCCCGTCGTGGGGCCGGCCAATCCATAATCCGCGACATGACCGAGGAGTCATATGCAATACATCGACCAGACCATCACCGGCATCGACGGCAGTGAGGCGCGATTCATCGGATACGTCATCGACAACAGCCCCGAGGTGGATATGGACCGCCGGCGCCCCGCCGTACTGGTCATCCCGGGCGGCGGCTACCAGATGACCTCCGACCGCGAGGCCGAACCGATCGCCCTGAAATTCGTGGGCGCCGGCTACAACGCCTTCGTGCTGCGGTACTCGGTGGCGCCGAGCGTCTATCCCACGGCCCTCATCGAGGCGGCCGCGGCCATGCGCCTCATCCGAGAGCATGCCGACGCATGGCACACCGACCCGGACCGCATCGCCGTGCTCGGTTTCTCCGCCGGCGGGCATCTGGCCGCGAACCTCGCCACGAGCGCGGGTGACAACGATATCACCGAGCACGGCTACGACCCGGACGAGGTGCGTCCGAACGCGCTCATGCTCGGCTACCCGGTCATCACCGCAGGGTCGCTCGCCCATCGCGACAGTTTCGACACCCTGCTGGGACCGGATCGCAAGGACGACCCGCAATGGCTGAACGCCCTGTCGATCGAGAAGCGCATCGACGCCAAGACCCCGCCCGTGTTCGTCTGGCACACGGTGACGGACGACTGCGTGCCCATGGAGAACACGATGCTGCTGGTCTCGGCCTGCAAGGCCGCCGGCATCAGCGTGGAGGCGCATCTCTTCCCCGAAGGCGGGCACGGCCTGGCGCTTGCCACCGAGGAGACCGCGTGGGGCGGCAAGGGCAACATCTTCCCCTGCGTGCAGGTCTGGACGCAGCTGGCCATCGACTGGCTGGGGCGCGCCTTCGCCTGATCGGCGCGCTCGTCTCCGCCGCCAGCGGATCGCCCATCTCCGCAGCCGGCATGGTGACGCAAACGTTACCATGCCGGAGTAGGCTGGGAGACCTCGGCACGGATACAAGGAGATGAGATGACTGTCGCGGCATGGAAACAGTTCCTGGACGACGAATCAAGCTGGCCTGCGGCCTCACGCACCACGGAACATGCCATCGTCCGCGACACCACCTCCGCCACCACGTTCGTCAAGCGCAAGCGCATGAGCCCCGAGGAACGGCATCTGCAGATCATGCGCGCTGCCGTCAAGATCATCGCCATCAAGGGCTTCTGGGGCATGTCCCTGCAGGACATCGCCGATGAGATCGGCATCACCGAGGCCGCGCTCTACCATTACATCAGCTCGAAGAACGAGCTGCTCAACATGGTGCTCGCCGAGGGCTACGACACCCCGGAAGCGGACGAATACAACGCCGTCACCGCCACCGTGACGGACACGGACGGCCATCACGGCTACTGTTTGCCCCGCTACTGCACCAACGTGGTGCTCTACAACCTGCAACGGCCGGAAATGGTGCAGCTGTTCTCCATGCTCAACGGCGAGGCGCTCAATCCGGCGCATCCGGCGCATCAGTTCTTCATCGGACGCCACCTGCGCAACTGGGAGAAGGTCGGTTCGATGAACTGGATACTGCCCGACGGCTACGACGAGGAACGCCTCTACCATGTGTACACGCTGGCGATGAGCGCGATGGACGGCCTGCAGTACCGCTGGCTCGCCGATCATTCGGTGAATCTTCTGGAGGAATGGATCGCCTTCTCGGATGAGATCTTCCCCGAGTCGGTGTGGCGCGGATTCCGCGACCCTGCCGAATACGACGCCGCGGCAATGCCCTGCCTGACGCCGTTCACCCTGCAGGCGCGCGAGGCGCTTGCCGCCGAGTGACCTGGTTGCAACGGTTCGGCTGCAACGTCGGTATCTCAGCCGAGTTCGGTCATGAAGGCGTAGTAGGCGCCCAGCAGTTCCGCGTTGCCGGCGTTACGGCAGCGTTTGACGGGCGTGTTGAAGTCCTTCCAGCTGGGAAGCTCCTCCAGCGCCTGCCTCACCAGCGGCAGGAACGACGGCTCCTGGCATATGGCCCCGCCCAGCAGCACGCATTCGGGGTCCACGGACACGATGACGTTGAAGATGCCCACGGCGATGTAGCTCATCCACTCGTCCACCATGTCGCGCACGTCGGGCTCGTCCATGCGACGCAGCAGTCCGGAGGGCACGATGGATTGCGCCTGTCCCCCATATTTCGCGACATAGCGTTGTCCCAGCGAGTTCGTGGACGAGAACTCATGGAGCGTCTTGGCGCCCTGGGTCTGATAGTTCGTGATCATCATGCCGATTTCGCCGGCGCGCCAGTCACGGCCCCTGCGGATGTGGCCGTCCAGGAACAGGGAGCCGCCCACGCCGGTATCGGTGACGGTGAAGACGACGAAGTCATCGAGTTTGCGGGCATTGCCGCAGTGCTTTTCGGCGATGGCCACGCAGTTCGCGTCGTTCTCCACCCAGATCGGCAGGTCGTCGCCCAGACGTTTGTGCAGCTCGTCGCCGACGTTCTGCCGGTACAGCGCATTAATCGAGCCGCCGGCCATGACCCGTTGCCGCCGGACATCGACGAAACCGGGCAGGCTCAGCGCAACGCCATCGACCTGACCGTTCGAAGGGCGGCGGACCGCATCGGCGATGCTGTCGAACAGCGCGACGGAGTCCTCGCCCGCCGTGGCGAACGATGAGGGGACGGCGGGCCGGCCATCGGTCACGATGGTGTGCCGGATGAACCGGCTGCCCACGTCGAAGGTCAGTATGCGTTTGCCATCCATGGTGCCCTCCTTGCTATAACGCTCCATCGCCGGCAATCCGCTCCCGCCCGGTGTACGTCGCTGTGCATTACGGTGTTATCGTTCACATCTTACCAGATTGCCGTTATCGAACGGTCAATCAACAAGGCGGGTCTGAGGATGGACCATCCGACACTATCGGGCCGTTCCCGGCCCATTCGGGATGTCCGGCCCGTCCTCGAACCCGCGCCGCATGCGGTCGCTCCTATCCCCCACTTATTCCACGGTCACGATGACCTGATACGGCTCCATTGCAACGACGTCGCCCAGCACGGCGTCGCCCCCGGCCAGCAGGTCCGTGAGCCCGGCTAGATGAGGCAGTGATACGGTCTGCCGCTGCGGGGTCATGTTGAGTACGAAGGTGACCGTGCGCCCGTCGCGCGTGCGGCGTTCGGCGATCTCCACGCCGTCGGGCGTCACCGTGCCGGCGAGGTCCGCGTCCGCAAGCACTCCCGCGGCGAACGCGTCCATGCCCGGCTCGTCAAGCGGTGTGCCGACATAGTAGGCGCGGCCGAGGCCATGATCATTGACGGTGACGGCGGGGGTGCCGGCATAGAAGTCGTCTCCCCCGTACGTCGCGAGCGTGCGGGCACCTTCCAGATGCATGATGCTGGCGACGATCTCGCCGGCGGCGTCCGATCCGGTCGAATCGTCGGCACCGGCGGCGACCGAACCGGAGGCACCGGCGTCAACCGGACCGCCGTCACCATCGCCCTCCGGCCTCGCGCCGAAGACCACCGGGATGCGCTCCCCCGGTGCAATCGCGTCGATCTCCTCGGCCCATACGCCGACGAGCGCGCGGAACGGACCGGGATAGCCGCCGGGGATCACCAGATCGTGCTCGTCATGGATGCCGGCCATGTATCCGGTGATGAAGCGGCCGCCGCCGTCCACATATGTCTCGACCGCATCCGCGACGCCCGGCTTGACCATGATGAGCGCCGGCGCGACGACGATCGCGTATCGTGCGAGCGTTGCGGCCGGCGTGGTGCTGGGGATGATGTCCACGGCGATGTTGCGCCGGTGGAACGCGCGGTAGAACCGGTGGACCTCCTCGGGATAGGAGAATCCGGCGGTCGGTCCCACGCATCCCTCGAGCGACCAGTAGCTTTCCCAGTCGAACATGATGGCCACGCGCGCCTGCACGCCGGAGCCCATGACCGTCGGCATCACGCGTTCCAGGGCATCGCCGAGCGCGGCCGTCTCGCGGAACACGCGCGAATCCTCGGTGCCGTCGTGGGCGATCACCGCGCCGTGGAACCGTTCGCAGCCGCCCAGCGACTGGCGCATCTGGAAGAACTGCACGGTGTCGGCGCCATGCGCCACGGCCTGCCAGCTCAGGGCCGCGACCTCGCCGGGGCGCTTGACCTTGCAATACGGGAACCAGTTCTGCTGGTTGGGCGTCTGTTCCATGAGCATGAACGGCCTGCCGCCGCCCACCGCGCGCATGAGGTCGTGGTTCATGGCCACGCGGCTCGCCGGCATTCCCATGCCCGGATAGTTGTCCCAGCTGACCACGTCCATCTCACGACCCCACGCGAAGTAATCGAGGTCCTTGAACGTGCCCATGAGGTTCGTGGTGATCGGGGTGGTCGCGTCGTGCGCGCGCACGGCGTCGCGTTCGTTGGTGAAGCAGGCGAGCTGCGACTCGTTCTGGAAGCGGCGGTAGTCCATGAGCAGCCCGGAGATCACGCATTTGCGCGGGTCCCAGTCCGAACCGATGCCGTCGCCGTAGCCGACCGGCGGCACGACGTCCGCCCAGTCGGTGATGGTGTGACTCCAGAAGTTCGCGCACCACGCCTTGTTCAGCGCCTCGATGCTGCCGTACTTCGCGCGCAGCCATCCACGGAACGCCTCGGCGCAGGCCTCGCAGTAGCACAGGCCGCCGCCTCCGCCGTATTCGTTGCCGATGTGCCATGCCGTAAGTCCCGGGGTGCCGGCGTAGCGCTCGGCGATCAGGCCGGCGAGTTTGCCGGACTCCGCTCGGAAATACGCCGAATTCGGGCAGAAGTTGTGACGGCCGCCGAAGACGTGGCGTTGCCCCTCGAACGTGGTGCGGATGACGTCGGGATGTTCGCGCACCATCCATGCGGGAAGTGCCGCGGTCCCGGTGGCGAATACGATGTTGAACCCGTGCGAGACCAGCAGCGCGACGATCTTGTCGAGCATCGTGAAATCGTACGAGTCCTCCCCCGGCTGCAGCAGCGTCCAAGAGAACACGTTGATCGTGGCCTCGTTGATGTGCGCATGCTCGAGCATCTCGAGGTCATGCTCCCATGTCTCCTCGGGCCATTGCTCGGGGTTCCAGTCGCCTCCGAACAGGAAGGTGTCGAACAGCGGTACAGCCGATGCGGCCGATGCGGACGGTGCGGTCATTTGCGGTTCCCTCGCTTGGGGCTGCTCTTGGTCCGCCTCCTGCGTGAAGGCGGTGATACGAATGCGGCGCGAATCAGACAGTCGATTCGCGCCGCTGGATGAGTTCGTGCCGGGCCGCTTGGCACCGTGCGATACCGAGTGATTCGAGTGATACCCAGCGATACCGTGCACCCCGGAACGGTCAGGCCGGCCGGATATGGCGGCCGGCCGTGACGATCAGGCGTTGAGCGGGTCGGCGCCCGGGCGGACGAGCACCGGCAGCGTGTGGTAGTCGTACTGCTCGGTGTACCAGCGGCCCGGCTCGTAGGTCCTGCCGGTCAGCAGGTTCGCCCACGGCTCGCCGGCGTGGTCGCCGCCGGCGTCCGGCACGTAGAAGCGTGCGGTGCCGTCCTCGCTGAACACCGGGGCGACCAGCAGGTCGTCGCCGAGCATGTACTGGGTGTCGATGTCCTCGCAGGCCGGGTCGGTCGGGAACTCGAGCACCATCGCGCGCATCATCGGCACGCCGGTTTCATGCGTGACCTTCATCTGGTCGAGCAGGTACGGCTTGAGGCGCAGCTTGAGCTCGGTGAACTCGCGCGACACCTCGACCGCCTCGTCGCCGTAGAGCCATGGCACCTTGTACTCGGTGGAGCCATGGTAGCGCGAATGCGAGGAGAGCAGACCGAACTGGGTCCAGCGCTTGAACAGGTCCGGGGTGGGCTTGTCCTCGAAGCCGGCGATGTCGTGGCTCCAGTAGCCGAAGCCGGACATGCCGAAGCTCAGGCCGGCGCGCAACGACTCGGCCATCGACGGGTAGTTGGAGGAGCAGTCGCCACCCCAGTGCACCGGGAACTGCTGGCCGCCGACGGTAGCGGAGCGTGCGAACAGGATCGCCTCGTCCTCGCCCTTGGTCTCCACCAGCACGTCGTAGACGGCCTTGTTGTACAGGTACGTGTAGTAGTTGTGCATGAGCTCCGGATCGGAACCGTCGTAGTACCGGACGCCCTCGGTGGGGATGCGCTCGCCGAAGTCGGTCTTGAAGCAGTCGACGCCCTGCGCCACGAGGTGACGCAGCTTGTCCTGGTACCACTTGGTGGCCTCGGGGTTGGTGAAGTCGACGATCGCCATGCCGGCCTGCCACTTGTCCCACTGCCAGACCTCGCCGTCGTCGGTCTTGATGAAGTAGCCCTTTGCCGCGCCCTCCTCGAACAGCGGCGACTTCTGGCCGATGTAGCTGTTGATCCACACGCACACCTTGAGGCCGCGGTCGTGCAGCTTCTGCAAGAGGCCCTCCGGATCGGAGAACTTGGTCTCGTCCCACTCGAAGTTGCACCACTCGAGTTCCTTCATCCAACGGCAGTCGAAGTGGAAGACGCTCAGCGGGATGTTGCGCTCGGCCATGCCATCGACGAACTCCATCACGGTCTTCTCGTCGTAGTCGGTGGTGAACGAGGTGGACAGCCACAGGCCGTAGCTCCACTCCGGCACCAGCGGCGGCTTGCCGGTCAGGTCGGTGTAGGTGTTGAGGATGCCCTTCAAGTCCTTGCCACCGATGACCGAGTAGCTCATCTCCTCGCCCGGCACGGAGAACTGCACGCGGGAGACCTTCTCGGAGCCGACCTCGAAGCTCACCTTGCCCGGATTGTCCACGAACAGGCCGTAGCCCTTGTTCGACAGGTAGAACGGGATGTTCTTGTACGCCTGCTCGGTGCCGGTGCCGCCGTCCTCGTTCCAGATGTCAACGGTCTGGCCGTTCTTGACGAAGTTGGTGAAGCGCTCGCCGAGGCCGTAGATCTTCTCGCCGACGCCGAGGTCGAGCTGTTCGGAGACGTGCAGGAGGCCCTGGTCGTCGGTCACGAGGGCCTTCGCGCGCCAGCCGGAGTGCGCGATGACCTTGCCGTCGTAGAGGTACTTGAAATCGATGGTCTCGCCCTTGGCGATTTCGAGCGTGAGCTTGCCCGAGGTGAAGGACCACTTGTCGTCATCCTCGACGATGGCGACATCCGGGTCGGACTCGTTGAGCGCGAACTGCGGGCAGTGCTCACGGTTCTTGCGGAAGTTGATCAGACGAGTGGTGATGATGTCCTCGCGCGGGGAGGTCACCTCGATGGTGAGGATGCCGCCGTCAAGCGTCTGGCCGGGGTGATGAATCGGCACGCCGAACGGGCAGAACAGGGTGAGCTTCTTCGGCTCGACGTTCGCGGTGTACACGTTGGCCGCGTACTTGACATCGAATCCGTCCTTGACGAGCCATCCGCCATTGAGGAACTTCATTGGGTTGCTCCTTTGCAGTGTTGTTCCGTTCGGTCCCGCATGCTTCGCGCAACCGATCTGTTGGTTATTTATAAGTCTATAAATAACAGCGAGCGACACGCCAGTATGTTCGATTTTCGTGTCGTGACCCACCCCGCGCACCAACGGCAAAGGCCCCGCCGATACGGCAGGGCCTCAGTTCAGAAAACAAGGAACAGCGAGTAGTCAGACGGTGATGGTGACAGCGTTTGCGGTGCCAGCCGCATCGGCGGCGTGACCGGCTTCCGCGGCATCACCAGTCGCCACAGACGCATCGCCGGCCTCCTTCCCGTCGGCATCGCGCACGACGACGGCACCCGCGAGCCGGATGTCCTGCACGGATTCGCCGACGTACACCTTGGCCGCCGGGGCGATGGCATACTCCCCCAGTTCGTTGGACCAGTAGCGCATCGCCTGCGCGACCGGCAGCACCAGTTCGACGCGGCGCGGTTCGCCCGGCTCGAGCTCGATCTTGTCGAATCCGCGCAGCTCCTTGACCGGACGGTCCTCGCCGGTGCCGTCAAGGCCGAAATACACCTGCGGCACGGCCTTGCCGGCGCGCTCGCCGGTGTTCGTCACGGTGAAGGAGACGCGCACCGCGCACCCGTTCGGCCGGTCGACGCCGTCGAGGCGCTCGACCTGAAGCCCGTCGTATCCGAAGGTGGTGTAGCTCAGGCCGTGGCCGAAGCAGAAGCGCACCGGGACCCGACGGGTCTCGTAATGGCGGTAGCCCACGTAGATGTCCTCGTCGTAGCGCACATGCAGTCCGGGGCCGAACGTGCCGATGGAGTGCGCGGGGCAATCCTCCAGAGCGATGGGGAACGTCTCGGGCAGGTGTCCACTCGGGTTCACGCGCCCGAGCAGCACCTCGGCGAGCGCGGTCCCCGATTCACAGCCGTTGTACCAGTTCCAGACGATCGCCTTCGCCTTGTCGGCCCAAGGCATGGCCACCGGCGAGCCGGCGACGAACACGAGCACCGTGTCGGGCGCCGCGTCGAGCAGCCCGGCGATGAGCTCGTCCTGACCGTACGGCAGGGCGATGGTCTCACGGTCGCGGCCCTCGAGGTCATGCTCATGGTCGAGTCCGCCCACGAAGACCACCGGGTCGCCGGCGGCCGCATACCTGCGTGCGGCGGAGATGGCCTCCTCGCGCAGCCGGATCGCGGTCTCGGCGTCGTCCGCGAACTCTCCGGCGGAGTTCGTCAGGCTCTCCTCCTGCCAGGAGTCGCTTTGCACCACCTGCTTGGCCGCGTATCCGGGCAGATACTCGATCTCGACGTTGCCGCCGAGCTGTCCGTTGATGCCCAGCATCGGCGTGACCTCGTGCAGCGCCTTGATCACCGCGCTACCGCCGCCGTTGGAGTGGATGCGCTCCGCGTTCGCGCCGATGACCAGCAGACGGGTCATCGAGGACTCGTCCAGCGGCAGCACTCCGCCCTTGTTCTTCAGCAGTACGACGGATTCGCGCGCGACGTCGAGCGCCTTGGCGGCATGGTCGAGGGTCGCGTACCGGCCGGCCTTGCGGGCGGGCTTGCGGCCATCCGCGTCGGGCAGCATGTTGAGCGCGTCCATGACGGCGAGCACGCGCAGCACCTTGGCGTCGATGTCATCCTCGGACACCTCGCCCGCCTCCACCGCGCGGCGCAACGGGTTCGCGAAATAGTACTCGTCGAAGTTCGGCGTCACCGACATCTCGACATCCAGCCCCACCTTCGCGCTGGCCAAGGTGCGTTTGACCGCGCTCCAGTCGGAGACCACGAAGCCCTTGAAGCCCCATTCGCCGCGCAGGATGTCGTCAAGCAGACGCTTCGACTCGCAGCACTGTTCGCCGTTGACGAGGTTGTACGCGCCCATGAGGGACAGGGCGCCGCCGCGCCGGACCGCCGCCTCGAAGGCCGGCAAGTAGATCTCGCGCAACGCGCGCTCGCTGATGGTCTCGTCCACTTCGAGACGGTCGGTCTCCTGGCTGTTGGCCACGTAATGCTTGGCGCAGGCGGCCACATCCGACTCCTGCACGCCCTGGATGTAGGCCACGCCCTGTTCGGCGGCGAGCAGCGGGTCCTCGCTCATGTACTCGAAGTTGCGGCCGCACAGCGGGCTGCGCTTGACGTTGAGCGACGGACCGAGAATCACGTCCTTGCCGCGCCCGCGAGCCTCCTCGCCGAGCACTTCGCCCACCGTGCGGGCCAGTTCACGGTTCCAGGTGGAGGCCACGGCGGAACCGGAGGGCAGGTAGGTGACCTGGTCGCGCGTGTGGTAGAGCGGCACCCAGCTGTCGTTGTGCAGCTCCTCGCGCGGACCCATCGGGCCGTCGTCCATCCTGAACGGCGGAATGCCCAGACGCGGCACCCCTTCGGTGCGGAACAGTCCGGCCGCGTGGATCATGTCGATCTTCTCGTCCAACGTGAGCTGTGCGAGCAGCGCCTGCGCCTTGGCGGTGTTGGCTTCGGTGATGGTGGTCATGAGTTGGTCTCCTTGTGTGTTCGCGTGTCGCGGTGGTTCGCACGTCGCGGCGTGTTCGCGTGTCGTGACGGCCGTCGCTGGCCTATTCGACGCTGATTCTGAATCCGACGGGCAGGTCCGGTGCGACGCCGGGACGCGCAGCCGGCGTGATGACGAGCCCCCGGTCCGTGCGCTCGTAGGGCACGGACCCGGACCCGAGCTGTTCGACGCCGCGCACGATGCCGTGGAACGGCGCCATGATGCCGTCGTGGTAGGCGGCGAACGCGGCCAGCGTCAGGGTCTCGGCGCCCTGCGGGTTCAGGCAGAACGCGTATACCGAGCCGTCCTTGGCCGTGAAACGCCAGTCGGCGGGCGTGTAGGCGAGCGCGGATTGGTCGGCGAACGAACCGGACGCCGCCTTGGTCGGGCCTTCCTCGGCGAGACGCCACGGGCGGGTGCCGTAGATGCCCTCGCCGTTCGTCCCGAGCCAGAGCCCGATGCCCTCGAGCAGCTCCCGGTCGTGCGGGGCGATGGACCCGTCGGCTCGCGGGCCGACGTTGAGCAGCAGATTGCCGTTCTTGCTCACCGTGTCCACCAGCGTGATGAGCAGTTCGGACAGCGTCTTGTATTCCAGCGACTTCGTGTAGCACCACGAATTGCGCGCGATGGCGGTGTCGGTCTGCCAGACGTACGGGGTGGCCGTCTCAAGACCGCCGCGTTCCACGTCGTAGAGCCCGGCGCCCCAGGCCATGCCGTCCTGCTTGTAGCAGATGATGACGGGCACGCCCCACTCCGCACCGCGGTTGTAGTAGAAGGCGGCCAGCCTGCGCATGTACGGCTTGAAGGCGCGGTGCTGGATCCACCAGTCGAAGTACAGCATCTCCGGCCGATACCGGTCGATGAGCTCGCAGACGCGCAGCAGCCAGTCGTCGAGGTATTCTGCGTCCGGCTCGGGCACGGAGAACAGGTCCTGATTGTCGGGTTCGGGGTTGGCCGGCCAGTAGAAGTCGCCTCGGCGCATCGGCTCGGCGGCGCGCACGTCGGAGTCGAAGTCGCGGCCGTGGCCCATGAACCACCAGTGTTCGGCGCGGTGGTTGCTGGCGGCGAAGTGCAGCCCATGGTCCAGAGTGGCCTCACGCAGCTCGCCGAGGATGTCGCGCTTGGGGCCCATCTCGGCCGTGTTCCAATGCGACAGGTCGCTGCGGTACATCTGGAATCCATCGTGGTGTTCAGCGACCGGGAAGTAGTACCGCGCACCGGCCTTGGCGAACAGGTCGAGCCATTCGTTCGGGTCGAACCGCTCGGCCGTGAACATCGGGATGAAGTCCTTGTAGCCGAATTCGCTCTGCGGCCCGTAGGTGGCACGGTGATGGTCGAATTCGGGGTAGCCTTCGATGTACATGTTGCGCGAATACCATTCGTTGCGGTATTCGGGCACGGTGTACAGGCCCCAATGGGTGAAGATGCCGAATTTCGCGTCGGGGAACCAGTCGGGAACCTCGACGCGGCTCAGTGATTCCCAGGTGTCCGTGTAAGGGCCGCGTCGGACCACCTCGTCAATGGCGTTGAGATCAATCATCAAAATCAGTCCTGTTCCAATCGAAGCCCACGCTCTGGCACCATGAACGGGCGATGATCATCGCCCCGCGCTCGTACGGATGCACGCGGTCCTGGCTAGCCAGGCATCCGTGCAGCTGGGTGAGCCAGTGGTCCACGGCGGCCTGGGTGTCCACGAAGATCGCGTCATGGCGTTCGGCCACGCGACGCGACGCGGCGGCGAACTCCTCGATCTTGGCGCGCATCTGGTCGGCCGGGTTCGGCTCGAACATGAACGGGCGCATGACGATGAGGCCCTTGAGGTTCGGGGCCTCACGGCGCGTGCGGTCCAGCAGGTCGTCGTAGATGCACTCGAATTCGTCCACCGTGTTGAGCCGCGCCTGCCACAGCGGACCGTCGAAATACCGCCACGCGTCGTTCACGCCGATCATCACGGAGACGTAGTCCGGGTTCAGGTCGATGACGTCACGCTGCCAGCGTTCGGCCATCTCGACGATGTCGTTGCCGCTGACGCCGGAGTTGATGGTGCACAGCGCACGGTCCGGGTAGACGGCGGTGAGCAGGTTGTGCAGGGCGTTCACGTAGCCGTTGCCGTATCCCCAGCCGCCGGGGAAGGCGGTACGGTCACGGCCGGCGTCGGTGATGGAGTCGCCGACGAACACGATGCGGGAGTGTTTCGGGAAAATCAGCATGATGACTTCTTGCGAGGGGTATATACGAAGAATGCGCGGCGGCCGGAGGAAGGCAGGGACGCCGCGCAATCGGAAGGGGATTCAGGGGTTGCCGACTCCCCTTTCAGAAGGGGAACGATTCGTCAGGGAGACGTGAGGGGGAGTCGGCAAGAATGGTGGGGGTCAGCCGAGGATCACTTGGCGTCGGACTGGTACTGCTTGACGACTTCCTGACGCGCCTTGGCGAGATCCTTGGCGTTCTGCTCGTCGACCTTGAGCACGCTGTCATAGCCCAGATCCTTGACCTGCTGGCGGACGTCCTTGAGCACCTTGGCGAACTCGGCGTCGGACTTGGCCACCAAGGCGTTCCAGGAGGCGTTGACGACCTCGGTCTTGATGGAGCTGCGGGTGGCGGAGACCGTGGACTCCTCCTGCGGAGTGGTGTAGGAGGCGCCGGGGGCGACAGTCAGCAGGTTGTTCTTCTCGAGGTAGTCGATGTCGCTGGTGGCGCCGCCCATGTGCTCGGACCAATCCTTGAACAGGGCGCTGGTGTCGGCCTCGGACTCCCACAGCTGCGGGTTGAACGCGGCGCCGGTCTCGGAGTCGATGTCGTTCTGCTGCACGGCCTTGAAGTTGAGCAGGGAGAAGCCGCTGTCGTAGGTGCCGCCGCCGAGGTCATCGGAGATCTTGAGGTTGGCGTGGTCGCCGTTCATGGCCTGCTTGCCGAAGTCGGTGAGCTGGGGCTTGCCGTCCGAGCCTTCGGTCCAACAGCCGAGGCCCTTCGGGCAGGCGGCGCCACCGGAGTTGGAGGCGGCGGCGTACACGCCTTCGGAGGAGTACAGCCAGTCGATGAACTTGGCGAGACGCTCCTTGTACTTGGACTTGGAGCCGATGGCGATGATGGTGGAGCCGTCGCCGTCCGGGGTGAAGCCGGTGGAGTAGACCTTCATGCTCTGCAGCGGGGCGAGCATGAAGCCGACGCCCTTGGCCTTGTTCTCATCGGAGTTCATACGCGGCTTGCCCAGCCAGCTGAACAGGGAGACGAGGGTCTTGCCGTTGGTCACCTTGTTCTGCATGGTGTCCCAATCCTGCGTGGTGGACTCGGGGTCCACGAGACCCATCTGCTCGGCCTTGTTGAGGAATTCGAGGGCCTGCTCGTAGACGCCGCCCTCCTGGGTGGCCGGCTGCACGTCCTTGCCGTCAGCGCTGATGAACACGGAGCCCTGACCCTGGTAGCCGAGCCAGTTGACGACGGCGGAGGCGTTGTTCATCACATCGCCATCCCAGTCCTTGAACAGGGAGAAGGCGTAGATGTCGTTCTGGCCGGTCTCCTTGCGGGCCAGATCCTGCATGTCCTTGAGCACGTCGAGGAAGGCATCGAGATCCTTGATCTCCGGGTAGCCGAGCTCCTTGTAGTACTCCCAGCGGATGTACGGCGCGGAGGTCGGTTCCATGCCCTCGCTCGGGCTGGACGGGTCGGAGGAGGAGACGCCCTGCGGGATGCCCCACACGCCGTCCTTGCCGGCCTGCTCGGTGATGGCGTCCACGGCGTTCTGGTACTTCTTGACGTTGGTCATGCTGCTGTAGTACGGCGTCATATCGGTCACCAGATTGGCCTTGACCAGCTTCTGGAGACGGCCGTTGCCGGTGCCGGTGATGATGAGGTCTCCCAGGGAGCCGGATGCGGCGCGGGTGTCGAAGACGGTGTCTCCGCCGGAGACGTTCGGGGCGATGATGTTGAGCTTCAGGTTGAACTTGTCCTGGACGATCTTGGCGAACCAGCCCTTCTGTTCGCCCTGCTGGTTGGCCAGCGAGTCGAACACATCAACGGTGACCAGCGAGCCGTCGTCCTTCTCCTCGCCCGCGGTGTCGCTGCCGCAGGCCGCCAGCGAGAAGGTCATGGCCGCGGCGAGGCCGACGGCCAGTACTGATGTGATCTTCTTCTTGAGTTCCATGACGGAAACCTCCTTGTTCCTTTCGTGTTGTTGTTCGGTTGCGTTTGGAATAATTGTTTTGGATTGGTTTATTGGGCGGACTGTCCGCTTAACGCGTCGCCTCCGGCCCTGCAATTACGGACTCGTGCTACGCACGAGACTCAGCATTACCTTCGCTCGCCTATCGGCTCACTCAGGCTGACGCTATGGGAAGTCCACCGGGCTTCCCATTACGCGTCGTCTCCGGCCCCCGCAAGAACGGACTCGCCTACGGCGAGACTCAATCCGACCTTCGCTCGGCTACCGCCTCGCTCAGGCTGACGCTATGGGAAGCCCACCGGGCTTCCCATTACGCGTCAGCCCTTCACCGCTCCCAGCATCATGCCTTTGACGAAGAAGCGCTGGAAGAAGGGGTAGACGAACATGATCGGGAGGACCACGATGACGGAGACGGTCATGCGAATCGAGGTCGGGGTGGCCGCGGAGGCCAGGGCCGCCACGTTCGCCGCGTTCGCCTTGGCCGCGTTGGCCAGCGCGCTCGCCTGGTTGATGTACGTGTAGAGCAGGTACTGCAGGGAGTAGAGCTTGTCATCGGTCATGTAGATCAGCGTGTCCTGGAAGGAGTTCCACTGGCCGACCGCGGAGAAGATCGCGACCGTGGCGAGGATCGGCGTGCACATCGGCAGCACGATCTTGCCGAAGATGGTCAGCGTGCCGGCACCGTCCATCTCGGCGGCCTCCTGCAGCGAGCTCGGGATGGACTCGATGTAGGTCTTGACCAGGATGATGTTGAACGGCTGGACCACCGCGGGCAGGATGTACACCCAGAAGTTGTTGGTCAGGCCGAGGTTCTTCATCGTGATGAACATCGGGATCAGGCCGGCGTTGAAGTACATCGTGACGACCACGAAGCGGTACCAGAACGAACGGCCCCACATCTTCTTCTGCGTGAACATGAAGCCGAGGTAGGCGCTGGCCAGCACGGTGAGCACGGTGCCGATCACGGTACGGGCCAGGGAGATCCACGCCGCGCGACCGAGGCCGGACAGGGCGAGCACGTCCTTGTAGTTCTGCAGGTGGAAGCCCTTGAACCACCAGGTCACCTCGCCCGCCGCCGACAGGTTGTTGTCGGACAGTGAGTTGATGATCAGGTAGTAGAACGGGTAGGTGCAGATCAGCGCGAAGAGGGTGAGCACCACGATGTTGACCACGTTGTAGACCTTCTCGCCCGTGGTGCGACGCAGTGCCGGCGATACTGATGCATTCTGCTTTGCCATGATATTTCCTTACAGTCTCGTTTGCCTTGCCGCGCCGATCAGACGATGCCCTCGCCACGGGTGCGTTTGGACATCCAGTTGACGATGAAGAGCAGCGCCACGGAGACGAGCGACTTGAGGATCGAGATCGCGGTACCCAGCGACAGGCTGGAGTTGCCGAGACCGACGTTGTAGACGTAGAGGTCGAGCACTTCGATCCACTTCTGGTTGAAGTTGTTCTGGAAGACGTAGTACTGGTCCATGCCGTTGTTGAGGAAGTTGGAGATCGAGAGCATGAGGAGCACGAAGTAGGTGGGCAGCAGCTGCGGGATGGTCACATGCCAGATCTGCTGGAAGCGGTTCGCGCCATCCACCTGTGCGGCCTCGTACAGCTCCTGGTCGATGCCGGCGATGCCGGCGAGGTACATGATGGAGCCCCAGCCGAGGCCCTTCCACAGGTTCCACAACAGCATCTTGAGCCAGATGTGGTCGCCGGAGTCGAGGAACTTGATGGGCTCGGTGATCAGGTGCAGGTTCTGCAGCAGCTCGTTGATCATGCCGGAGGAGGAGAACATCGCGAAGGCGATCGAGTAGACCAGCACCCAGGAGATGAAGTTCGGCAGCGTGGTGAGTGTCTGGATGAGGTTCTTGAACCACTTGGCGCGGATCTCGTTGAGGGCGATGGCGAAGATCACCGGGAAGAACGAGGTCAGGATGTTCAGGCCGGACATCGCGAAGGTGTTCATGAGCACCTGGCCGATCTTGGCCACCTGGGCGGGGTTCTGCACCAGCAGCTGGAACCACTGCAGGCCGACGAACTCGCTTTCGGACAGCGGGATCGGCGGCTGGTAGTCATAGAACGCGTAGATCCAGCCGAACAGCGGCAGGTAGCTGAACAGCACCACCATCACCAGCAACGGCGCGATGAGCAGGAACAGCTTGATGCCGTGGCGCTTGTTGTAATCAGTGCCGGGGAGCATCTTCTTCGCCTTGTTGGCGGCGCGGCGGTCGCGACGGCTCCGCGCCGGCTGTGCGCCGCTGGACGAAACGACTTCGGCGGCGTCGCCGACCAGACCGGTTGCGCCGTCCGCTGTTGTTGCGTTCTGCATCTTGTCTCCTTTGAAGCAATGCAGCGAAGATCACCGTGGGTGCGACCCGTTTCGCATCCCGTTGTCTTCTTTCTCTTGTTTATAACTCTATAAATAAGAGATTTGATTGTCAAACCGATGAACGAACGCACGGGTCCACCATCCCTGTGCACAGCCTTGAAAAACGTTGGAAACTCGCGGAATTCGACCAATGAAAATTTTATTTATATACTTATAAATAAGCGTGTCGCGAGTGAGACGACGCCGGAATGCGAGCAAAATGCTGTCAACATACCGGCGAGAAGCGCGGGTCCATGTTGCCCCCCACGAATCGTCCCACACGGCGGCCACAGGAACGACCTATACATACAAGACGGACCTGTGTACAGGACCGGTCGCATTGCCCCATTCCCAGGATAGTCCGGGGAATATTGAGGACAGTCCTATATATAAGGGCGACACAGGAACCACAGGAACGCATACAACAGGCAGGAGGAACGATGAAGTTCAACACCAACGCACCATTCTGGAGGTTCATGGACACCCTGGTGCGATTCACGGCCCTCAATCTCGTCTGCCTGGCGACGATGATCCCCGTCGTCACCATCGGCCCGGCACGCGCGGCGCTGTACAGCACGATGTTCGCCTACGACGAGCACGACGACATCAGACTCGTGCACGAATACCTGCGGCGTTTCAAGCGTGAGTTCCTCCACGGCTTCGTATCCGGACTCATCACGCTCGCCCTCGCCGCGGTCATCGTGTTCGGACTCGCCTTCTGGAATGCGTGGGACGCCAACGTCTCATACCTGCCGCTCATCGTGCTCATCATCGCCACCGTGGTGCTCACGCTGACCGCCGAATACCTGTTCCCCATGCAGGCGCGGTTCGACAACCCCCTTGCCACCCAGTGGAAACTCGCCGCCATGTTCCCGTGGCGGGCATTCCCCTGCTCGCTGGCGCTGCTCGGCATCGACGTGCTGGCCATCGCGCTGGCGTATTTCGTGCCGTTCGTGCGCGTGCTCATGATTCTGTTCGGCGTCGCATGGGTCGCCTACGCCAAGTCGCTGGTGTTCCTCTGGGGATTCAAGCGCTACGGCGGCTTCGGCCCGATCGAACAGCCCACCTACATCAACGCGCACGACTGAACGCCGGGCCACCCGCCGGCATCGATTCGGCGTCTGGTTCCGCATCATTTCCGCAACTGTCGGATTCCGACGCTGTACTGTCGCATCTCGACGGTTGACTGTCGGATTTCATACATATGCTGTACGAAGTCCGACAGTCATGCGTCGAAGTCCGACACTGAAAGGTTGAGAACCGACACTAAAGGGTTGAAATCCGACAGTCAGGTGTTGAAGTCCGACAGTGTCCGGCAGTCGAACAACGCCCACCCTCGAAATCCGTCACTCATACGTCGAAATCCGACAGCCAAGAGCACTATCGACCTCGCCAACCGTCGACTACGATGGGAATCGTATCGGTCCTCAACGAAAGGAACCACGATGTCCAACAGCATGGCCGATGGCGACGTCCTGTGGTCGCAGCGCAAGCGCAATTGGTGCCGCACACCGTTCACCTTCACCACATACACACTGACCAACGATGAAATCGCGGTCAAGACCGGCATCCTGCGCGAGACCTACGATGTGACCAAGCTGTTCCGCGTGGTGGACCTGACGCTCACCCGCACCTTGCTGCAACGGCTGTTCGGTCTGTCCACGATCACGCTGGAGACACGCGACCAGTCATCCGGCGGGCAGTTGGTGCTCAAGAACATCATCCACGGCTTCGACGTGCGTCGCGTCATCCAGCGCGCGGTAGACGAGTCACGCAATGTGAACCGCGTCAGCGCCCGCGAATACATGGGTGACGGCGACTTCGGCGGAGCGGCGGCGGACGGCGCCTATGCCGACGGCTACGCGGATACCGACGGCGACGGCTACGCGGATACCGACGGCGACGGCTACGCCGGCTGACCATCACCCCGTCATCAGCCTGCCTATTCCGATTTATTCCCAAGTATCGTCTGACTCAGACGGCCCGAATCAGAATCGGACACCGATCTGGCGCCCCACGGATTACGTCACACCGAATCATCCACATCGAATCATCCGCCGAGGGCCACATGTCGGATACCCCGCAGGACGGCTTCCGAATCGCGGGGCTCACCGCCGAGAGCGCGGTGCAACGTCAGCCCCTCGATCATGGCGTCCAGCATCACCGTAGTCTCACGGTCAAAGAAGCGGCCCATCGTCTCCTGCCATGCGCCCATCCAACGACTGCTGATATCGCGGAACGACTCATCATGGGCGACCAGCGCATAGAACTCAAGGTTGATGTTCCTATCCCGCCGGGTGGCGAGCAGGTCATGCTCGATATTGGCCGCGATGGCCTCGCACGCCTCCTCGGCATCGGTCGCCGCGTCCATCCTCGCGCGGAACGCGGCGATGGACCGATCGGCGAACTGGTCGAACGCCTGATGCAGCAGATCGTGCATGCCATCGAAATGGTAGGTCATGGACCCCAACGGCACATGGGCCTCGGCGGCCACCACCCGGTGCGAAGTGCCCGCCACCCCACGTTCCGCGATGACCGTGAGGCACGCATCGATGATGCGCTGCTTGCGCTCGGGATCGTTGCGACGGCGCGGCGCAGTGCTGCTCTTCTCCATACCGGCAGACCTTACCCGTCAATGGGTACATTCGTCCGTACGCCACTCGCAGAAGCGTACGAATGTACACATAAATGTATACATTCGTACACATGGACAACACGCAGAACACCACACAACACAACAGCCCCGTCGAAACGACCGACACCCGCAGCATGAAGGAGCTCATGCTCGCGGGCGAGTACTACACCAGCGACGACCCCGAGCTCAACGCCGAGCGCGAGCACGCCAAGGACCTGCTCTTCGACCTCAACATGAGGCGCCCCACCCTGCGCGCCGAACGCGAGCGCATCATCCGCGAACTGTTCGGCCATGCGGGTGCGAACTGCTGGGTCGAATCGACCTTCAACTGCGATTACGGATACAACATCTCCGTCGGCGACAACTTCTACGCCAACACCGGATGCTGCATTCTCGACTGCGCGCGGGTGACCATCGGCGACAACGTCTGGTTCGGCCCGAACGTGGGCATCTACACGCCCGAGCACGCCTTCGACGCCGCCGAGCGAACGGCCGGCTGGGAGCACAGCCTGCCCGTGACCATCGGCGATAACGTCTGGCTGTGCGGCGGCTCCACCATCGTGGCCGGCGTAACCATCGGGTCGAACAGCGTCGTTGCCGCGGGCGCCGTGGTCACCAAGGACGTTCCCGAAAGCGTCATCGTGGCGGGCGTACCGGCCCGCGTGATCCGCCCAATCACCGAAGCGGACAAACTCGGGCTGGTCAAGCGGTAGGACTTCACGCCAGCGCGCCCCCTCGTGCCGGACGACGGCACACCCGGCACGAGGGCGATGGCCACTCCGCACGCCGGCCACTCCGCACACGCGGATAAACGCTTCGCATCACGCCCGAGCCCACGCCGACCGTCATCGTCGGCTCGGATGAGCGGGAATCACGCACGTTCCCGCACCATGCACCCGACAATCCCCTCAACGCCGGCCATGCCTGCCAAGCATCACCGCCGATACTTGGCAGGCAATTGCGGCATGGCATGCATACTCATACGCTGTGTTGATGACGGATTGACGATGGAAGGACGCATCATGACGGAACACAGCACCACGGAACACAATCAATCAGCGGAACAACCCAGCGGCATCTCCCCCGCCGCCGAGGCTTATCATCGCACGTTCTTCCCGGATTCGGAGCTGCTGCGCCGCGACGACCCGGATCTGGCACGCATCATTGAGACCTTCGCCTTCGACGAGGTGCCGAACGAGCCCGGCGTCAATGATCTGGACGACCGCACGCGCTATCTGGCGATTCTGGCCACGCTGCTTGGCAGCCAGAGCCTGACCGAATTCCGCGGCATCGTGCCGGCGGCGTTGATCGCCGGACTCACGCCGGTGGAAATCAAGGAGACCACGTATCAGGCCGTGGCGTATCTGGGCATCGCGCGCGTCTACCCGTTCATCGCCGCACTGAACGATATCCTGCGCGAGCGTGGCGTCGAACTGCCGCTACCCTCGCAGGCCACCACCACACCGGAAACTCGGCGGGAGGCCGGCACGCAGGCGCAGGTGGACATCTTCGGCGACGGCATGAAGGACTTCTACAAGTCCGGCCCCGAAGAGAAGCGCCACATCAACCGCTGGCTGGCCGCCAACTGCTTCGGCGACTACTACACGCGCACCGGGCTCGACCTCAAGCAGCGCGAGATGATCACGTTCTGCTTCCTGGCCGCGCAGGGCGGGTGCGAGCCGCAGCTCACCAGCCACGCCCGCGCCAATATGCGCATCGGCAACGACCGTCACTTCCTTATCGCCGTGGCGTCGCAGTGCATGCCGTACATCGGCTATCCGCGCACCCTCAACGCGCTGCGCTGCATCGACGCGGCGTCTCAGGACTGATTGTTCGCGACGCGGATTCGACGCGTCCGCGTCGCAAGGAACCGGCCGGCTGTTTCGGCCGTCTTAGAACACCACCGCGGAGACGATGGTCAGCGACACCAGCGAGAACAGGGTGCTGACCAACACGAATCCGACCGCATAGTCGGGCATGTTGTCCTTGCGGCCGGTGAACATCGCGATGGTGGTCATGGTCGGCAGGCCTGCGATCACGGTGATCATGAGAATCATGTCGTGCGTGATCGGCAAGGCGAACGGCAACGCACCGACCGACCACGTCAGCAGCGCGTAGAACGCGAGCGGGAAGGCGATCATCTTGGCCACAAGCCCGGCATACAGTTCGTAGCGGCGCAGCACGCCCCACCACTTGGTCAGAGCAAACAGACCGCCGAGGTATATCAGCGACATCGGGGTCGCCATATTGCCGATGGTGTGCAACGGCTTCAGAATGAGATTCGGCACTTTGATGCCAAGCAGAATCAGGGCCAGCGCAATCATCACGCCGATGAACGCGGGGTTGACGAACCGACGGAGCAGCCCGAGCACGCGCGAACCAAGCGAAGGACGCGACGCGGCGGGCAGGTCTTCCCCGACGGCGCCACGGCTCCCATCCGCATTATGTCTTTCGCCTGCATTATGCCTTTTGTCCGCACTGTGCCTTCCATCCACACCGCGACTTCCGGCGGCACTGTCGTTCCGACCGATTCCGCCAGCGCCGCCGGCCCCAACCGCAGGACGAACCGGCTCGCACAGCCATACGCCATACGTCCACAACAACGTCTGGTCGATGATCGACATCAGCGCCACATAGATCGCACCCTCCCTCGGCCACAATGCCATGATGAGCGGGATGCCGATGAATCCGGCATTGCCGAACACCAGCGATGCCTGGAAGACATGGCTGCGCGAGCCTGTGAGCCGCAAAAGATGCGCGAATGCCCAGAACGTGAGGATGAGCAGACCGTACATCACGGAGGTGAGCAGCATCACACCCCAGTTGGCCTCGAGATGCGAGCGGTCCGTGCCGTCCACGGCATTCGAGAAGACCAGCACAGGGATGAGCACGTTGAGCAACAGCGAGCACATGCCGTCCAACGCGGTTTTGCCATAGAAACGCAGACGCACGCACCCGTATCCCACCATCAACATGATGAGAAAACCGACCAGCTGGCCGACCATCACGCCGAACTGTCCCACAGACTCCCTCCCGCTTGAGCAAACATCATCCGGCGACTATGTAAAGCGGCCATCTGGACAGCATGGCGGCACGATACGTCCGCTACTCGGATACGCCAAGTTCCTTCATGAGCCAGGCGCGTTCGGCGGCGATTTCGGCATCGTGAATCTGCGTGATGGCGATGCGGTACTTGTCGGTCAGGCTTTCGTTGTCGATCGGCCCCTCACCGTCGCTGTACATGCGCCGGACGTCCGAATCCAGCAGATCGAGCCGACGCCGCAGCACGGCATTGCGATCGGCGACATCGGGGATGACGGACAGGAAGGACATCACCACCGACCATTTGGTGATGTCGCTGAGCATGTAGCCATCCGTGCCCTTCAGCTCCTCGATGAGCTTCTCGCGGCCCGCCGGCTCAAGGTGGAATTCGCGCAGACGCCGGCCATTGACCACGTTGAACGACTCCCCCAGATATCCGGCCTTGACGAACTTAGCGGTGACGGAATGCAGCGTGCCGTCGCTAAAGGCACGGCTGTACCCCTGCAGCTGCTCCATCTTCTTGCGCAGCCTGTAGCCGCACAACGGCTCCTCGGAGAGGAAGCCCAACGTCATGATTTCCACGATATTCATGCATTCATGATACCTCAGTCTGAGATATTTCAGAACAACACGCCGTATCACGCGCCACGAAACCATCTCCAAACCCTTGGAATTCCGGCGTTCTTTCACATGACATAAATCCTGTTGATATATCTCAGCTTGAAATATATCAACATGGGGTGCATACTGGCATCAACGCGAACACCGCAGACCGGCATCCACAGCATCCGGCACCACGGCGGTCGCCGACAAACGAACCAGCACAACCATCAACCTTCATCATCGAAAGGAATCATCATGAGCAACATCACCATCTTCGGCGCAGGCAACATCGGCTCGGCCGTGGCGGACATCGCCGTCAAGTCCGGCGCCACTGTGCAGGTCATCGACCGCAACGCCGACAAGGCCGCCGCAGCCGCCGATGGCGTCACCGGCGCGATTTTCGGTGAGGCCGCCATCACCGGCGACATCGTCGTCCTGGCTCTGCCGTTCCCCGCCTACGACGAGGCGATCGCCGCCTACGCCGACCAGTTTGCCGGCAAGACGGTGGTGGACGTCTCCAACCCGATCGACTTCTCCACCTTCGACCTCGCCCTGCCGGAAGGTGCCAAGTCCGCCGCCGAGTACGTGGCCGCCAAGCTGCCGCAGTCCCATGTGGTCAAGGCGTTCAACACCACCTTCGCCGCCACGCTGGCCACCGGCGAGAACGACGGCGCGCCGACCGTGGTGCAGCTGGCCGCCGATGACGAGGCTGCCAAGAAGTCCGTGGCCGCCTTCATCGAGGCCGCCGGACTCAAGACTGTGGACGCCGGTGCCTTGAAACGCGCGCAGTACCTCGAGGGCTACGGCGCGCTGCAGATCATCCTCGGCGTGACGAACCAGACCCCGTGGACCGCCGGTTTCAAGGTCGTCAAGTAACCGCAGGAGATCCAAGCATCTCAGGAGATCATTGAGTGATGCTCGCCGCTTGTGGAGCGCCGCACGTTATGCCGTGCGACGCTCCCTGCGTTCCACAAGCACGTTCGTCAGCAGATAGCGCAACAGCGGCAGCGAGGTCGCGAACGTCAGCACGTCGGACACGGTCTGCGCCACCTCAACACCCGTGATTCCGATGAAGTGAGGCAGGATGAGCACCGCCGGAGCCAAGTACAGTCCCGTGCGGCACACGGCGAGGAAGGACGCGATGCCGGTCTTTCCCAAGGTCTGGCTCATCATATTGCCCATCATGTTCGTGCCATTGAGCGCCACGGTGATGCATTGGAAGTGCAGTGCGGCCACGCCCACCGCCACCACGGCGGGGTCGGAGCGGAAGATCTCCACCAACTGCGGGGATGCGACCCAGATCAGCGCGCCCAGCACCAGCAGCACACCCGTGGAAAGCTTGATGCAGAACCAGAATCCTTCGCGTACGCGCGCGAACTTCCCGGCCCCATAGTTGTAGCCGCATACCGGCTGGAAGCCTTGCCCCAGTCCGATGATCACCGAATTCACGCCGAGCATGATGCGCATCACGATAGCCATGCCCGCGATCGCCGCGTCGCCGAACGGATTGGCGGCGATGTTCACGCAGGTGGTGGCTATCGAGCCGGCGCTCTGCCGAACCAGCGAAGGCAGGCCGCCGCCGATGATCTCGCGGACCAGCAGCATATCCGGCCGGCAGTTGCGCAGGGAAAGCTTCAGCACGCCGAATCTGGCGCTCATCGTGGTCAGGATGATGAAGCTCACGGTCTGGCAGATGCCGGTAGCGAGGCCCGCCCCGAAAATCCCCAAGTCAAGTACGAAGATGAACAGCGGCGCCAGCAGGAAGTTCAGCAGCGAGCCGGTGACGAGGCCGATCATGCCGAAGGCCGACTGGCCCTGATATCGCAACAGTCCGTTCAGCGCGAACGAGCCGCATACGCAGGGCGCGGCCAGAAGAATCGGCGTCAGATATTGCACGGCATAGGGGGCGATGGTCGCGGTCGAGCCGAGCCCCACCACCAACGGTCGAAGCATGGCAAGGCAGACGACCGCCACCAACGCGCCACACAGCACGGCACCCGCGAAGCCCAGGGCCAACAGCCGCGCGGCGCGCTCGTTGTTGCGTTTGCCCAGTTCGCGGCTCATCGAATTGCCCGCACCGTTGCCGAAGAAGAAGCCGATGGCCTGCAGGATGGTCATGATGGAGAAGGCGATGCCAATGGCGCCGGACTGCGCGGTGCCGAGCTGACCGATGAAGAACGTGTCGGTCAGGTTGTAGGCGGTGGTCACCAGATTGGAGACGACGGCCGGAATGCTGAGCGTCAGAATCAGCGACGGTATCGGCTGTTCGGTCATCTGCTGGTATTTAGCGTCCGCACTCGCTCGTTTGATGCCATGAACCTGATTCACGGCGGATATCCTACTCGCGCGTCACGTCGAGTCTTTCCCTTCGGTTCGATATATGGTGAATGCGTCTGCTACGCCCTCTCATTCACCTCCAGATACCGCCCGGTGATGCTCGCAGGGTTTGCTGCAATCTGCTCCGGCGTGCCGGTGGCGACGATGCGACCGCCGGCCTCGCCACCGCCGGGACCCATGTCGATGATCCAATCGGCGTTGGCGATCATGTCGAGATCATGTTCGATGACGATGACGGTTGCACCCGCAGCGACCAGACGGTCGAAGACGCCGAGCAGCACACGCACGTCAAGCGGATGGAGGCCGATGGTCGGCTCGTCGAACACGAACACCGCATCCGACTGCGCCCTGCCCATCTCGCTGGCGAGCTTGAGCCGCTGCGCCTCACCGCCGGACAAGGCTGGCGTCGGCTCGCCAAGCGTCAGATAGCCGAGCCCCAAGTCGTGCAGCGTGGTGAGACGGGCGTGAATCTTCCTCATGTCGGCGGTGACGGCGAGCGCCTCGTCCACGCTCATCGCCATGAGTTGCGGCAGGGTCAGTGAACGCAGGGGCGCGTCCGCGCTCCCCCGCCCCGCCATGGATTCCTGCTCCGCCGTGATTCCAAGCTCCGTCGATGCGGCGCCCTTCCCCTCCTTGACCGGCCGGTGAATCAGGCTCGCTTCCGGCGCATACCTCGACCCCCGGCAATCCGGGCAGGCGATGGTGACGTCCGGCAGGAACTGCACGTCCAGCGAAATCGACCCGGTGCCGTCGCAGGTGGGGCAACGCAGCCGTCCGGTGTTGTAGGAGAAGTCGCCGGCCTTGTACCCGGCGGCCTTGGCCTTGTCCGTGCGGGCGAACGCGCGGCGCAGATCGTCATGGATATCGGCGTAGGTGGCCACGGTGGAGCGCACGTTCGCACCGATCGGCGTGGCGTCGATAAGGTTCGCGCGAGCGATGCCGTCCGCTTCGATGCCGCGAACGTGCGCCGGCAGATCATCTCCATCGACGTTGGCCTTGAGCGCCGGAATCAGCGATTCCAGCACCATCGTGGTCTTGCCCGAGCCGGAAACGCCGGTGACGACCGTGAGTCTGCCGCGCGGCACATCCACGGTCAGCGGCTTGACGGTGTGCAACGGGCCGGTCTCCATGTGAATCCGGCCGAAATCGAACATCTTTTCCGGAGCGACGTGGACGCGCACTCGGGTCTCGCCGCTTTCGGTCAGGAACGGCGCTATGCGGCTGCCCGGGGTCCGTTCGACCTCGTCGACCGTGCCCTGCGCGATCACATGACCGCCACCGGCGCCGGCCACCGGCCCCATTTCGATGAGATGATCAGCGGCCTTGAGCACACGTACGTCATGATCGACGACCACCACGGAGTTACCGTCCGCCACGAGGTCGTGCATCACGCCGAGCAGGCCGTCCACATTCGAGGGGTGCAGGCCGATGGACGGCTCGTCCAACACGTACAGCACGCCGGTGGTGCGGTTGCGCACGGCGCGGGCCAGCTGCACACGTTGTCGTTCGCCGGTGGACAGCGTCGCGCCGGCACGGTCGAGCGACAGGTATCCAAGGCCGAGTTCGAGCAGCCGCCGTGCCACATCGAGGAACGACTCGCAGATGTTTGTGGCCATCGAGCGCATGTTTTCAGGCAGCGTACCCGGCACGCCCCGCACCCACGTCACGGTGTCGTCCAGGGTCATGGCGGTTGCCTGCGCCAGATTGATGCCGCGGACTTCGGGGGCGCGAGCGGCGGCGCTCAGGCGTGTACCATCGCACTCGGGGCACGGCTTTTCTTCAAGGAAGCGGGCCACGCGCTTCAATCCCTGCTCGTCCTTGGCCTTGGCGAGCGCGTTCTCGACCGTGTACACGGCGTTGTAATAGGTGAAGTCGAGCTCGGCGAAATCGTCGCCCTTCTTGGGCCGATACAGGATGTGTTTCTTGACTGCCGGTCCATTGAATACGATGTCACGCTCCTCGGGCGTGAGCTCGCGGAACGGCACGTTGGTACGCACGCCCATCGCGCCGCACACCTGCTTCATAAGGTCCCACATGAGCGAGCCCCACGGCAGCACCGCGCCGTCGTCGATGGATTTCGATTCGTCCGGCACAAGGGCGGCACGGTTCACCTCGCGCACGATGCCGGTGCCGGAGCAGGTGGGGCATGCGCCTGCCGAATTGAAGGCCAGGCTTTCGGCGCCGGGGCCGTGGAATCGCTTGCCGCAATGACTGCATACGATCGGCTGCTCCAACGCCACATTGAGTGTGGGGTCCGCACGGGTCCCGCATTGCGGGCATACGTGAGATCCGACGCGGGAGAACAGCAGACGCAGGCTGTTGAGCAGTTCGGTCATCGTGCCGAAGGTGGACCGGATGCCGGGTACGGCGGGCCGCTGATGCAGGGCAAGTGCGGCCGGTACATGCAGCACCTCATCCACCTGGGCGCGACTGGCCTGGGTCAGGCGTCGGCGCGTGTACGTGGACAGCGCTTCCAGATACCGCCTTGACCCTTCCGCATACAGCACGCCGAGCGCAAGCGAGCTCTTGCCCGAACCGGAGACTCCGGCCACTCCCACCAGCTCGCCCAACGGCACGTCCACATCGACGCCCTTGAGGTTATGCACCCGTGCCCCACGCACCTCGATGGCGCGAGGGGCGCGGGGTGCTCGATCGCTCGTCTCACCGGAGACCACCTGCTTCTCGGGCTCTGTTCCTTCGCCGGATTCCTTCGCAACCGTCATGTCCACTCCCCTCGCCGCCTTCGACCTGCACTTATTGTATGGCTTGTATGGCGCATCCAGCCGGGCATCAAATACCAGATCACCGTCCTCCACAGGGGCTGCCATCCGGTACTCCGGCGTCATCAGGCGGTACGCGCGTACAGCGCATAACCGGCGTAATCCGGCAGACCGTAGACGGTGATGGAGAACGCCTGCGATTGGCCGAGCGTCGGCTTTTCTACATACGTGTCACGTCCGAATACGATGGCACCCGTCCGATCGCGCAATACCAACGTGACACAAACCTCATCGCCATACACGCCGTCGCCGTTGTCATCGTCGCGCTTGGCGACGACCTCCCCGCTGAACACCACTCCCCCATCATCCAGACGAGTCCGGTTCACGCCTGTCGTGTCGAAGGATTCCGAACCGTCAGTGGCCATCAGATTCTCCGATTTCGGCGCAATCGTGTCGAACGCAACCGTCGCCGGAGCGATGCCGTCGCCGCATATGCCGGAAATGTATATCGTCTGTCCGGGATAGATGATCGAGGACGTCATGGTATTGGCGAACAACACCGATCCGTCCGACTTCCTGCCGGTGATGGACACTTGCGGAAACACGATGCTCCTTGTCCGGTCCGTATTACGCAAAGCGATCGCATAATCCACATACCCTGATTCCGCGGACCATCCGGATTCCACCAATGTGAGCGCGTTGTCGGCAACGGAGTCGTCCCCCGAACCATTGCCGGCGTCGCTCCCGTTGTCCTCTCCCTGCGTTCCGGGCTGTAATCCGGGTGACGATTGCGACGCGGTCGAACCGCGTCCGCCCCTCCCGGCATCGCCGATGGAAGAACCGTGCATCACCACGTATCCCGCGACTCCGACGAGCGCCAGCAACACCACGGCCACCGCCGAAGCCAGCCAAATCCGCGTCCTCGAGGATATTCGAGACCTTTTCCGCCGTCGCAAGCCGTCAGACGAGGGAATCGTGTTCCGCGCGCCTCCGGCAACCCCGGTCCCACCGGTCCCCGGATTGACCGGTCCGGTCACCCCGGTGCGGGCCTTGCCGCCAACGTCCGCACCATCAACGGCGCCACCGGCGGAGGCACCGGCAACGACACCATCAAGACCACCATCCTCAAGATATGCACGCAACTCGTCAACGGTCTGGGGACGGGCGCTTGGTTCGAAGGCGCATGCCTTCTCGACTATGGAATCAAGCCCCGCCGGCACCACGGCGGCGTCGGCGAGCGCCGAGGCATAGGCACCGTCAGTCGGTTCAACACCGGTAAGCATGAAGCCGAGCACCCGTCCGATGGCATAGACGTCTGTGCGCGCATCGGTGTCCGAGAACCCATATTGTTCCGGTGCGGCGTATCCCCATGTTCCCAGCGCCGTGGTACAGCCGTCTTTCACCTGTCCCGCCGCATACTCCCTGGCGATGCCGAAGTCGATCAGATGAATGCCGTCGTCAGCCAGAATGATGTTCGCAGGCGTGATGTCCCGATGCACGATGCCATGTCGATGCAGCTCCCCCACCGCCTCGCACAGCTGGATCGCCGCCGTCGCCGCCCGACGCGCGTCAAGTCTTCCGTGAGCACCGATATATTGCGCAAGCGTGACGCCTTCGACATAGTCATAGACCACCACAAAGCCGTCCGGCAGCTCGTATGTGGCCTCGATGCGGGGCAATCGGGATGAGTCGCATTCAGCGAGCGTGGACCACAGGCGGCGACGGGCCAGTTTCAACGGCATCGTCTTACGAACGAAGGGCCCCGCTCCTTCCAAACCGACCAGCTCGGTGCGCCCGTATGGACCATCCGCCAGCACGCGATAGACCTGATACACATCGTCAAGCCCCATGGCATGCAGGGTCTGGCGCTCGTCCATGGTGTTGCTGCCCTCCCTGAGACGTCACACCCGATCCAGAAGGAGATCGGATCGCCTCCTCCAACCAGGTCGGAATTCAGTTGTTCCTCATTCCGACGTTCAATCCACGCTCAACAACGTCGGCTCATGCAGCCGGTACAGTTCATCGTCGGTGGCTACGCGATCGAAACCTTGGTTGATGCACCATATGATAATCGCGTCGCGGCGCTGACGGCACCACAGTTCGGAGACGCCGGCGAACCGCAGGAGCCGTTGCGTCTCATGCAGGTCGCATTCCAATCCGAATGCCAGCATAATCGCGTGGTCGCGCCCCGGACGGCTTTTGCCGGCGAAAATGTCATAGACAACCGTGGCGTTGAGTCCCGCGGTCCGGGCCACACCCGCACGTTTCAACCCGTGTTCATGCAGCAGCGTCCGCAGGTAGTCGACCAGTTCCCTGTCCGCTATCCGCTCCTCGTCCAGATATGATTCCACACCATCGCTGGCGAGCAGCCGCTTCAGCAGCTCCTCGGTGAGGTGAGACGGATCGTTGGCGTTCATCATGCATACCTTTATATCGTGCCACGTCGCCTTTCCGACGTCGCCTTTCCGACGTCTGCCCGCAATACCGGCATACCGTCGCACCAGCTTGGCAACCCACCGATAGGACCCGCCCCGAACCAGCGCTTCAGGCACGCACCCGCACCACGAGATCCGACAGCGTCGCCGGGCATCAGGGAACGTGCAGTCCGACGATCTCAGACAATCATCGATGCCTCCGGAATTCAGTTGCCAACTGATGACGAAACCTGCATTGACAAGCACAATAAGCTCGTCATCATTGTCTGTACCGCTCAGGAGGCCCAGTAGATCAGGAAGCTAATATTTAAACATATTGCTAATTTGATTACAATTTCACAATAGATTACATTGGAATACCGTATGACCGGCATGATGCTGCTATCAGAGGAGCAAATCATGAATGAACGTTGGCGCCTAGCCATCACGGTAGGAGCGACCGTGACAGCCGCCGGACTTGCTGCCTCCCTCATTACCATGCTGCTGTTGAAAAGGAAGACCCGAGCATGACCAACCCTTTTGATTCACCGACCAACCCCACCACGCCCACGCCGGCAAGTCCCTCTCCGCAACAGACTGGGCCGACGCAACCGTTTATGGCCGCCGCATCGGCCCCCGCAGCCGATCGCATCTACGCGTCGGACGTCCGTCTGGCATTCCAGACGATTCACGACATGCTGTCCACCGATGCGACTTTCACATTGGATGACAGCGACGCCCAACGCGGCGTCATCTCCTTCCATTCCTTCGACGACGCCCAGTTCACGCTCACACTGACGGCCACCGGACCGTCCACCACCGAGCTTCGCCTGAGCGCCGCCAATGATCCCAACGCGCAGCGCGGCAACGAATTCTATGCCGCGCTCGACCGTCGCTTCGTCGGGGCGGCTCACTCGGCCACACCCCCGGTCACACCGACGCGACCCGCCGGGCCGACGCCCAATGGCACGCCTGGCGCCTCCGACATGCCGAACGACACTGTCCCAGCGACACATGCGCATGGTCGTCGCGCCGCACGCGCGTCCCGCACCGACACGTCAGGGAAGAAAACCTCCAAACTGGCCGTGTTCGCCATTATCGTTGCCGTGTTGTTCCTTCTGTGCGCATTCATAGGCATCGATTCCTGGGGACTGCTGGTCTTCTTCACCATTCTGCCCGCAATACTGTCCGGCTTCTCCATCTATGTCACCCGCAAGGACGGCAAGGCGCAAGGACGCGTGCTCGCATGGGTGGCCGTCGGTATCACGGTGGTGTCGTTCATCATCGGAAGCGTCGGTGTGATTCGGGCGAGCCAGCAGCAAGCAAAGCTGGAACAGGAACTCGCCATTAAGTGCGAGGCCTACACATGGCCTGAATCGGATCTGGTCAAACTGCTGCCCAAGCCCGAATCCACGAAGGGCGAAATCGACAACGAAAGCTCCACGGCCTTCTCCATCCACATATGCGACACGGATAAAACACAGTTCGACGCCTACGTCCAGTCAGTGCAGGCCAACGGCTTCACCGTGGATTACAGCAAGTCGGACGACTCGTTCAGTGCAAAGAACGAGGGCGGTTACCGCGTCTACATCACCCGCCACTACGACGACGAGACCATCATGGACATCTCCATCGACGCTCCGAAGAGCACCGACAGCAGCTCCACCGGCGCCGAAGGCTCCACCGGTTCCGGAGACGGCACCACGAACTCGGACAACGGCTCTTCAACCGACGCCAACGCCGGCACAGACCAGTCGTCCTCGGCCACCGGTGTCTCCAGTGACGTCAAGGCCGCTCTGGACAGCTACGAATCGCTGATGAACGAATACGTCGACTTCATGACCAAGTATCAGGCCGACGGACAGCCTGCGAGCATGGCCGCCGACTATGCGAAGATCCTGATCAAGTACAACGACGCGATGAACAAGCTCAACGCCATCGACGAAAACACGCTCACCCCAGAGGAGAACCAGTACTATCTCGAGGTCGTCACCCGGGTCAATCAAAAACTGGCCACGGTGGCACAGTAAACGCATTGGTCATTTAGGCCATAGTCGTCGCATTCCATCGGAAGGACAAAACCATGGGTCTGCTGAATTCACAGAGCAACGGAGGCACACGACAGCCGTTCGGCGTGGCTCTCTCGGGCAGAGAGGCGCTGGAGGATACCGTCAACAGCTTCCTTCGCAGCAAGATGGGCATGGGCGCGCAGCAATCATCCACGATGTGCGCCGGCTGCGGCGCCCCGCTGTCCGGCGACCGCCACCAAATGGTGCGCTGCGAGTATTGCGACCGTGAAACGCAACTGCCCTGACAGTTCATTCCGCAGTCCGATCCGCTACACACCCCAGCACCAATGATTGCGCTCCCCCGCAGGCCCTAGCTGCGAGGGAGCGCAATCGCGTAATCAAAGGAGACGAATATGGCAATCATCAAGGCGTTCGCCGGTGCGCTCGGCGGCACGTTCGCCGATCAATGGCGCGACATCATCACCGCCGGTCCATTCAACGAGCACGTAGTGGTCAGCCCAGGAGTTCCGCGTGAGACGAACAACAACCGAGGTTCAAACGCAGCCGGTTCGGACGGGGTGATCTCCAACGGCTCGCTCATCTATGTACCGGAGAACACCGCCGCGTTCATCTTCAGCCAATCCGGCATAGAAAACATCATCCGCGAGCCTGGCGGCTACGAATACCGCAACGGCGAGAAAAGCGTGCTGGCCGGTGACGGCATCGACTCCTTCTTCACGCAACTGGCCGACCGATTCACCTTCGGCGGCCAGCCCGGCACCACCAAATACGTGGCATTCATCAATCTGCGCGAAATCCGGGGCATCAAGTTCGGCACGCCCGCACCGATGCCATATCATGACCGGTTCTACGGTACCGATCTGGAGATTCGAGCGCGCGGCTCGATGTCGCTCAAGGTGACCGATCCCGTACGGTTCGTCCGGAATTTCGTACCCGCCAACGTATCCTCGTACTCCTTTGACGACGCCGGTCCGCGACGACAGATCCTTTCGGAATTCGTCCAGTCATTTACAGTCGCCATCAACGCCTTGTCCGATGAATACCGCATATCGCAGCTTCCCGGCCAGTCGAATGCCATCGTCGGCGCAATACGCGGTGACGCCTCGAATGCGGGAACCTGGAATACGCGCTTCGGTTTCGAAGTCGTCGGCATCGGCGTGGAAAGCATCGAGTTCACCGAGGAATCACGCAGACTGGTTCAGCAGTTCGCCGAAAACCGCATGAACGCGGCCGCCTATGAGGGCATCTCCCAACAGGCAGGCACGATGGCCGCGCAGCAGAACATCGCACAAGGCATCGCCGAACATGGATTCGGCGATAACGGTGGCATGCTGCTGGGCATGAACATGGCCCAAGCCATCAATCCGATGACCGGCGCGCCAGTTACGGCGCCGACCCCAACCGCACCGGGAATATCGCCCACGCCAACCACCTCATCCGCCCCGAGCGCCCCCGGCAACACGGTTCCAGACGCAGCACCCGCCGGCGGAATCGCCGGAGCGACTGCGGCATACCCCGGCAATTCCGCAGTCGTTCCGTCTGCGCCCCGCATGACCGTGGAACAACAGGTCGAAGCACTGAAGAAACTGAAGGAACTGGTGGACGTCGGCATCCTGTCAAACGAGGAATTCGAAACAAAGAAGCGGGAGATCCTCGGACTGTAGCGATTGGACTGTAGCAGTCGGACTATAGCAGTGGTGCGGTGAGCGGTCGGCCGGCAGCCGTTGCTTTCGATTGCCGGCCTGTTGCGGCAGTCGCTGAGGGTTGCCAGCCACCCGATTGTGTCGGGCAACCCTCAGCGGCGCTTCGGCCCCGCCACAATCTCAGCGCTTGCCCGAGGTTCCGTCCGGGAACATGAAGAACGCGAGCGCACCCGCAGCCGCGCCACTGGCCAACGCGCCAGTCACCACCGTAAGCACCTGCATCGCTGTACTCAGCGCCGAGCTTGAAGCCGCCGTACGCATATCCACACGGTCACCCGTCGGAGCGACGGCCCCGCTCCGGCCTTCCACTTCGGTCGAATCAGCCATATGCTGTTTCTGTGCGGTAACTCCTTCAAGGGGATCGTCCACCAGCGTTTTGATGACCTTCGCCAAATCACGATTCTCGCTTCTGGCGATCTCCGCGTTGAACACGGTACGCAACGCCAGATACTGCAACTTACTCATCGGGCTTCTACCGGTTTCGAGATTGGAAACGGTCTGACGCGCCACACCAAGCTCATCAGCAAGTTCCTGCGTAGTCCAGCCGGCCACCTTGCGTATGATCGACAGGTTCTCTTGGAATTTGTTGATCCACTGCCGTTCCATCTCGGGCACTGCCATGCTGAGCCTCCTTCCGCACTGCCAACCATCATACGCAATGACAATACGGAGAAGATAGTCACCACTGGGCGCGCAGGGCGCTGATGGCGTCCTCGAGGCTGGCATCAAGCCGATGGGACTGGCCGGCGTAGACCTTTGCGGCCTCCAGCAGAGGTTCGGGGATGGTCGCCACCCGCCTGATTCGCGCGGCACGACCGGGCGCGGTTTCAATCACCCCCTGTTCGGCGAGTTCGGCATAGGCCTTGGCCACAGTGCCGGGGGCAATACGCAGGTCGCCGGCCAACTGACGCACCGACGGCAGTTTGTCGCCGTCATGCAGAAGGCCCGCACGAACCATGCCTTCGATCTGCGCGCGAATCTGCTCGTATACCGGCACCGGCGACGATTCGCGGATCACCAGGCGCACATCATCGCCGCCGCCCGTCATCGTGGCCTCCGGGGCGAAGTCCACAACCGGACCAATGCGGAACACGCCATCACGAGGTAGATGACCGCCAACACGGCCACCACGCCACCCATGATGATCTGTATGTTGCCCAAGGTCGGATACACATCATCCGCATAGGCCGCCGACCATGCACCGTTATTGGTGCCGACACGGACCGTTGCCGCCCCGGCCACCAGCAGGACCGCTGCCGCGTAGACCAGCATCGCGCCGACCGACAGGAACACCGTGAATCGCGTCAGCAGCACGCGCCACAGCCGGTCAGCCTCGGCGAATCGGGCTTCAGGAGCACTCGGCACATGGGCGATGCGCCACAGCGCCGCGCAGGTCAGGCCGACCAGCACCAGTGTGACGACGGTCAGCGGAATGGAATAATACGACCCGGGATAAGGACCGGAGGAATGAGCCCACATCCCATTCGGAGCGACCAGCTGGATGCTGCGCATCAGGCCGAAATCATCCGGGCTTGCCGTCACCGTGGTGAAGCCGAGATAGATGATGAGCAGTCCGGCGGCAAGCATCGGTTGCATGAGCACATACCGCCGCGCGTATGTCCATGGTTCGCGCGATTGCAACGACGCCGTACGCACCCGGCCGCCGCCCAGCCGATCGGACATGTCCGGAAAGGGCAGCGCGAGAACCAGCATGACCGCCGACGCGGCGAGGCCTGGAGACATCGATGCGATGCGGTACATGTCTCTGGGCACCACGGATCCGATGAGCAGCACAGCGCACAACACCGCCACGCCGGCGAGCAGAGCGAACGCCATGCGACGGCGCACGATGGGCATGGGACCGTCATCGGCCGTGGCATCCGGCACGGCAGCTTGTTCCGCCGGACCGCTCACCGGACTATCCGATGGACCACCCGATGAATTGCCCGATGGAACAGGCCGTTTCACCGACAGCGACGGTTCACGATTCATGTGCAGCAATGCCCTGACCATCAGCACCACCACCATGACGATGAACGCAATCTTCAGTAGTCCTATCAGCAACGCCACGACCACGGCGAGAGCAGAAATCGACATCACACCCACCCCATTGTGCTTGAGGTGCATCGCCGCCTGCCATCGAACGCCATCAGCCATTCCAGCCGAAACCGTTCGGCACAGCCAGCGTGAAACTGCACCATATTTCTAGTACAGTTCAAAGTGTATCAGAAGTATGGTGCAGTTGCAATGGGTCGACTGCCGTGTACCGTTCAAGAACACCGGCAACGAGCACCGGCAATGACGCAAAAACGTCCCAAAACGTAAGTCAGCGACGAGTCTATGTTATGTTTCGTCCCGTTTTGAAGCGTCAAAACGGGACGAAACATAACACTATGCCGTCGGTAACTTACGTTTCGGGACGTTCTGGGCATTTCGAGACATGTGACAGCAGCCGTGATGACGGCCGATGGCATTGCCAGCGTATACGGCACACACAATTGAGGAATTCAGGCTCGGTCTCTTCCCCATTCAGCTTCGCTGCCAGTCCCTCATCAGAAGCGGCCAACCACTCAGACAATTACAAACAGACCACTATTGATTGCGTCATTAATTCGTGTATTGCGTGCCGAAGTGTCAGCATGTATGTGAAGTGTTCGTCCAACCCGCATACGTACTGACGCTTTTAGATGTGTAACGACATTCTCTCGGCACGCACCCGCAAATCTCAGAAGCGAATCAGTGACTTGATGACCTTACGCTGGTCCATCGCCTCGTAGGCGTCCTGAATATGATCCAGATCGAACTCGGCGGTGAACACGCGACCGGGATTGATCTCACCCTTCAGCACCGCATCGAGCAGTCCGCCTTGGATGTCATAGTGCCGCACCGGGGCCGGGCCGCCCTTGATGCCGATGTTGGCGTAGAACGTGCCCTCCGCACTGATCTCAACGTCGTGCGGTAGACCCACACGCCCGATCACGCCGCCACGACGCACCAGTCCGATAGCCGTATCAAAGGACTGCTTGGAGCCCACGCATTCGAGCACCGCATCCGCGCCATACCCGTCCGTCATCTCCAGCACCTTGTCGATGGCGGCCTGACCGCGCTCCGGCACCACATCCGTTGCGCCGAACTCACGGGCCAACGCCGCGCGATCCTCGTGACGGCTCATGGCGATGATTCGCGTGGCACCACGCATCTTGGCGGCGATCACGCCGCACAGGCCCACGGCACCGTCGCCCATCACAACGGCGGTATCGCCGGACTTGACCTCAGCGGATACGGCGGCGTGATAGCCGGTGGACATCACATCGGAGATGGTCAGCAGCGACGCCAGCATCTCATCGGAGTAGTCTTCGGGCGAGCCGGGCACCTTGACCACGGTGCCATCGGCTTCCGGTACACGCAGATACTCGGCTTGGCATGCGGAGAAGTATCCGCCATGCGGGCACACGGATTCGAATCCGGCCTTGCACACCGGGCATGTACCGCAACTGTACGGGAACGGCACCACCACGAAATCGCCCGGCTTTACGCTCCTGACCGCAGCGCCCACTTCCTCGACCACGCCGATGGACTCATGGCCCACCTGACTGTTCGGGGTCTGCGGGGTGAGTCCACGGAAGAACCACAGGTCCGAACCGCAGACGCAGGCACGCACCACGCGGATCACGGTGTCATCATCCTGCTCCAGATGCGCCTTGGGCACCTCCCGCACAACCATCCTGCCAGGTTCCTCGAAGATCGCGGCCTTCATGGTTTCGGTCTCGCTCATGATTGTTCTCCTTGTCTACGGTCTTTGCGGTCCTTCCGCGCGGTGCGGAAGCACTCCACTACAGGTTCATTCAACAACAACCGACCGGCATGCACAAATAATCATCTGACATGGCAAGATATGCCCTGCAAACATGCAGACTGCCGTATCATCGCTACGGCATTGTCAGATCCTCGACGGCCCCTCGCCGTATCGTCACCGGTTCTTTCCCACTCATGCACGGTGCCCCGCAGGCTGTGTACTGCGTGCGAAACGCCGCAGGCTGTCTGCTACTACAAGCGCCACACCGCACGTCATACCCCATGCCTGACACAACCAACTGGGCGGGGAGGAAAAAAGACGGATACCGCAGCGGCACAATCGACCGTCAGACGGGTCATCAGTGGCCGCAACTCTCTCGCAGTTGAGCGGCGCGCTATGCGCGGCGGTACCGGCTGGCACTACCCCTCCCGTAACTGGGCGAGCTGGGTCTTGGCTTTGTGCAGCTTGGCGTACAGTTCGTTGCGTTGCGCGGGGTTCTTCGCACGCTGATGGTCGCGGGCGAGTTTGTCGATATCGGCCTCAAGCTTGGCGATTTGCGCATGGCGCGTGATACGCGCATCCAAATCGGCAACCTCAGGCGTGCCGAGGATGGTCTGGGAGCACAACGACATCCACAATTCGTCGATGGTGCCGCCGGCGATCTCCAACTGACACTCCCCCGCCGGCAACCATTCGCCGGTATATACCTGATAGTTCGGCATGTGACCGGCTCGCCCCGGTTGAGCGCGACGGACCGCGAACGCGCACTCCTCACGCGTGCCGCCTTCAAACGGCACCTCCCGCACGCAGGCGAACACGATTCCAGACTTGCGCTGCGAGGCGATCAGCTCGATGACCTCGACGGGCACGGAGCCCGCCTTGCCGGTCAGCTTGAGGCCGATGACCAAAACTTCGGGTATCAATCGGCCCAGTTCGAGGCCCGTGTTGGCCGCCCTCATCAGCGAGAGCAACGTAATGGATTCGATATCGTTGGTCAGACGTTGCTTGAGCTTCGCGGAAATCGGCGTGCGTCCCACGACAGCGGCTTTCGGCAGTGTACCTTTGGCGACGGGAATCGCTGTGGAGATCGGCAGCCCCAGAGACAGGGCGGAGACGGACCCGCAATGGGCGACCTGTGCGGCGGTGACAGTCATCGGCGACCTTCCTTTCCAATTCGACGCCATGCGGTCGCCGGAAACGAGGAACATATAGGCGGCCTCGGTCGAATCGTAGCTGGGCACCACATTAGCGCATCATCGCGCGGAATGCGGTGAGGGTACCGACAATAAACCGATAATAAAAATCGAATGCAGCTAAGAAATGAAAACGCATGGCTCTTACACGCCAAAATCGGAAGAGCCCAATGAACGTATTGCAGATACCATTTGCGCGTTGACGGCAGCCGCCGGAACGTAAGATCCCGTCTGTCCGAGTGGTTCCCATGCAAGTGGCCCCATGCTGTCCGAATGAACGCACGCCAACGTTCCTGCGGCTCCTCGACTTCGTGGATTCACAGACATGGCCTGCTACTGCCGCTTACGGTTGCCACCGTGACAACCGCATGCGCAACAACACAACGCACATACGGAAAAGGGAATCCCCCTCCGAGAACAATCTCGAAGGGGGATTCCCTTAAGTCGCTAGTTCAAGCGAAGATTCACGTCTGATGAAAATCAGGCGAGGATCTTGGTCACACGACCGGAGCCCACGGTGTGGCCACCCTCACGCACAGCGAAGGTCAGGCCCTCCTCCATAGCGATGGGCTGAATCAGCTCAACGGTGAAGGTAGCGTGGTCGCCCGGCTGAACCATCTCGACGCCTTCCGGCAGCTCGATGACGCCGGTGACGTCGGTGGTGCGGAAGTAGAACTGCGGACGGTAGTTGGAGAAGAACGGCGAGTGACGGCCACCCTCGTCCTTGGTCAGCACGTAGACCTCACCCTCGAACTTGGTGTGCGGGGTGACGGAACCCGGCTTGGCCAGAACCTGACCACGCTCGACGTCCGTACGGTTGATACCACGGAGCAGCAGACCGGTGTTGTCGCCAGCCTCGCAGGCGTCCATCGTCTTGTGGAAGGTCTCGATGGAGGTCACGGTGGTGGACTGGGTCGGACGAACACCGACGATCTCGACCGGGGAGTTGACGGCCAGCTGGCCACGCTCCACACGGCCGGTCACCACGGTACCACGACCGGAGATGGTGAAGACGTCCTCAATCGGCATCAGGAACGGCTTGTCGAGGTCGTGGACCGGGGTCGGGATGTACTCGTCGACAGCGTCCATGAGCTTCTTGATCTGCTCAACCCACTTCTCGTGGTCCGGAGCGTCGTCGTGCAGGGCGCCGTAGGCGGACACGCGGATGATCGGGCAGTCACGATCGAAGCCGTTCTCGTCGAGGAGGTCACGGACCTCTTCCTCAACGAGCTCGATGAGCTCCTCGTCCTCGACCATGTCGCACTTGTTCAGGGCGACCAGGATCTTCGGCACACCCACCTGACGGGCGAGCAGCACGTGCTCGCGGGTCTGGGCCATCGGGCCGTCGGTGGCGGCCACAACCAGGATGGCGCCATCCATCTGGGCAGCACCGGTGATCATGTTCTTCACGAAGTCGGCGTGGCCCGGGCAGTCCACGTGAGCGTAGTGACGCTTCGCGGTCTGGTACTCGATGTGGGAGATGTTGATGGTAATACCGCGGGCGGCCTCTTCCGGAGCGGAATCGATCTGGTTGAAGTCGTACTCCGGGTTGACATCCGGGAACTCCTCGTGCAGCACCTTGGAGATGGCGGCAGTCAGGGTAGTCTTACCGTGATCGACGTGGCCGATGGTACCGATGTTAACGTGCGGCTTAGTACGCTCGTACTTTTCCTTTGCCATTACTCTTTGTCCTCCTGGACGTCTCGTGAGTTTATCCATGCATTACGCATGGGACTCGCTTATTCTACTGGGTTTCTGGGTTATGTGCCACATTGAAGAGCCAGAACCCAGTCAGCGGTACACGATTTTACCGCTGACTGGAGACACTGGCCACTTCATTGGGCAACGCGTGTCACTCGCCGCGCTGGGCCTTGATGATCTCGTCGGAGACGCTCTTCGGCACCTCGGCGTAGGAGTCCATCTCCATGGTGAACATGGCGCGACCCTGGGTCTTGGAACGCAGGTCGCCGATGTAGCCGAACATCTCGGACAGCGGCACCTTGGCGTCGATGACCTTGACGCCGATGGCGTCGGTCATGGACTGGATGTTGCCACGACGCTGGTTGAGATCGCCGATGACTTCGCCCATGTACTCCTCCGGAGTACGGACCTCGACCTTCATGATCGGCTCGAGGATGACCGGCTTGGCCTTCGGAGCAGCCTCCTTGAACGCCATGGAACCGGCGATCTTGAAGGCCATTTCGGAGGAATCCACCGGGTGCATCTGACCATCGGTGACGGTGGCCTTGACGCCCACGACCGGGAAGCCGGCCAGAATACCGGACTCCATGGCCTCCTTGACGCCAGCCTCGATGGACGGGATGAACTCCTGGGAGATGTGGCCGCCGGTGACGGCGTTCTCGAACTCGAAGGTCTTGCCTTCCTCGGTGTCGAGCGGCTCGAAGTTCATGAGGACCTTAGCGAACTGGCCGGAACCACCGGTCTGCTTCTTGTGCGTGTACTGCTCGTTCATCACGGCCTTGCGGATGGTCTCGCGGTACGCGACCTGCGGCTTGCCCTGGTTGCACTCCACCTTGAACTCGCGACGCATACGGTCGACGATGATGTCGAGCTGGAGCTCGCCCATGCCGGCGATCAAGGTCTGGCCGGACTCTTCGTCCGTGGTGACCTGGAAGGTCGGGTCCTCTTCGGCCAGCTTGGCGAGGGCGATGCCCATCTTCTCCTGATCGGCCTTGGTCTTCGGCTCGACGGCCACCTGGATAACCGGATCCGGGAAGGTCATGGAGTCGAGGGTGATCGGATCGTCGATGGCGCACAGGGTGTCACCGGTGGTCACGTTCTTGAGGCCCACGAAGGTGTAGATGTTGCCGGCATCGGCCACATCCATCGGGTTCTCCTTATCGGCGTGCATCTGGAAGATCTTGCCGATACGTTCCTTCTTCTCGCGGGTGGAGTCGAGCACGGAGTCGCCCGGCTTGACGGAGCCGGAGTAGACGCGCACGAACACGAGCTTGCCGTAGAACGGGTGCGTGGAAATCTTGAAGACCAGAGCCGCGAACGGATCGGTCTTGGACGGATGACGGTCGATCTCGACGGACTCATCGCCCGGCTTGTAGCCCTTGATGGCCGGCACGTCCTCAGGGGACGGCAGGTAATCGATGACCGCGTCCAGCATCGGCTGCACGCCCTTGTCCTTGAAGGCGGAACCGCAGAAGACCGGGAAGGCCTGCTTGGCGATGGTCAGCTGACGCACGCCGGCGCGGATCTCTTCCTTGGTGAGGGTGCCCTCCTCGAAGAACTTGTTCATGAGCTCATCGTTGGCTTCGGCGGCGGCTTCCACGAGCTTCTCGTGGTACTCCTCGGCCTTGTCCTTGTACTCGTCCGGAATCGGGTCCATGTTGTAGTGGGCACCCAGCTCATCGCCGGTGTTCCAGTCATAGGCCTTCATCTCGACCAGATCGATGACGCCGGTGAAGCTGCTCTCGGAGCCCATCGGCAGCTGCATGACGATCGGGGTGGCGCCCAGCTTCTCCCTGATGGTGTCGACGGAGTAGTAGAAGTTCGCGCCGAGCTTATCCATCTTGTTCACGAAGCAGATACGCGGCACACCGTACTTGTCGGCCTGACGCCACACGGTCTCGGACTGCGGCTCCACACCTTCCTTGCCATCGAACACGGCGACGGCGCCATCGAGCACGCGCAGGGAGCGCTCCACCTCGGCCGTGAAGTCCACGTGGCCGGGGGTGTCGATGATGTTGATCTGGAACTTCTCGTCGGTGTCATGGGTCTGACGGTTCCAGAAGCAGGTGGTGGCGGCGGACTGAATCGTGATGCCGCGCTCCTGCTCCTGAGCCATGAAGTCCATGGTGGCGGCGCCATCGTGAACCTCACCGATCTTGTAGCTCTTGCCGGTGTAGTACAGAATACGCTCAGTAGTGGTGGTCTTACCGGCATCGATGTGGGCCATGATGCCGATGTTACGGACGTTGTGAAGGTCCGAAATCTCTTCAGCCATCGTATTTCCTTATTTCTCTCTGGATTACCAGCGGTAGTGGGCGAAGGCCTTGTTAGCCTCTGCCATCTTATGAGTATCCTCGCGACGCTTGACAGAAGCGCCGAGACCGTTGGAGGCATCCAGAATCTCGTTGGCCAGACGCTCGGCCATGGTCTTCTCACGACGGGCGCGGGAGAAGTCGGTCAGCCAGCGCAGCGACAGGGTGTTGGCGCGGTTCGGCTTGACCTCGACCGGCACCTGGTAGGTGGCGCCACCGACACGACGGGAGCGGACCTCGAGGGACGGACGGATGTTGTCCAGGGCGCGCTTCAGAACGGCCACCGGCTCCTGGTCGGACTTCTCTTTGACGATGTCGAGCGCGGAGTACACGATGTCCTCGGCGATCGACTTCTTGCCGTCAAGCAGGATCTTGTTGATGAGCTGCGCCACCACGGTGGAACCGTAGATCGGATCGGGCAGCACGACGTGCTTCTTGGAAGGTCCCTTACGTGACATATCTCTTACTTCGCCTTCTTTGCTCCATACAGGGAACGACCCTGCTTACGGTCCTTGACACCCTGGGTATCGAGCGCACCACGCACGATGTGGTAACGCACACCCGGCAGATCCTTCACACGGCCGCCGCGCACGAGCACGATGGAGTGCTCCTGCAGGTTGTGGCCCTCGCCCGGAATGTAGGCGGTGACTTCCACGCCGGAGGACAGACGGACACGGGCGACCTTACGCAGAGCCGAGTTCGGCTTCTTCGGGGTGGTGGTGTAAACACGGGTGCACACGCCGCGGCGCAGCGGGCTTCCCTTCAGTGCCAAAGTCTTGGACTTCTTCGGCTTCGGCGAACGTCCCTTGCGGACGAGCTGTTCAATAGTAGGCAACTTGAACTCCGATTCAGTGGTTATCTTGCTTTCGTGCGACCGCCGCACTGCGCCCGCACTCTTCCTGAAACCTCTGCGGACACGCTTTTGCACGCGCATCCGACGAATCGGAAAAGTAAGCCCAGTCCACCGGCCCGATGGCCTCCCCGTCTCCCGCGGCGCATTGCTGCGTGCGTTCATCGACACGGAGGATATCCCAACCCACATGCCTGTCACATAAGGCATGCCGTTGGCACACACAAATATCTATATTACGATTCGGCCGGACAACGACGCGCCGATGTGTAGCTGCAGGGCTGCGGCCGACCGACTGCCCCGCGTTCCGTCGTTGATTATCATTTGGCTCCCTGCCAGAGGAGATAGCCCGAGGAGCGGGACCAAGAGGCGGAATCGAGGAACAGGACCAAGGAACAGAACCAAGGAACAGAACCGAGGAGCGGGACCAAGGAGCGGGACCAAGGAACAGGACCGAGGAGCGGTGAATCCGTCAGCGTTTTTGACGCGGGACATCGGGGCATTTGTTGTCGGATTTCGACGCAAGACTGTTGAACCTCGACACTGTCGGAATACGACAGCCAACCGTCGAAAACCGACAGTCATGCATCGAAATCCGACACTTACTCAACCCCGCGGTTCCGCGGCCCCGAACGGCAAGTGCCCTCGAGGAGTCTTGTCACTCGGGGGCACCGCCAAATCTTTAGTTATTGTGAATTATATCACTTTTCCGCAGCCTTGGCCTTGTCGGCGTCAAAGGCGTGTATGGCGTTGGAACCCTTGGCGGAACCCTTCTCGCCGTTGTCGGAATCCCAGTGGATCTCGTGCTTGTCATCGTGGTTGCGCCACCAGCTGGACAGGATGGAGCCGGAGATGTTGTGCCACACGGAGAAGAACGTGGACGGCACGGCCGCGATCGGGTTGGAGGCGAAGGAGGTCAGGGCGAGTGTGGCGCCCAGAGCCGAATCCTGCATACCCACCTCGAAGGTAATGGCCTTCTGCTGCGCGTAACGGAAGCCCTTCGGATACACCTTGTACATGAGCTTGGAGAAGCCGAAGCCCAGTGCGTAACCGGACAGGTTGTGCAGGATGACCACCGGGATGGCCATGAGGGAGGAGGCCACGAACAGCTTCGGGCCGTTGGCCGCGACCACGACGCCGATGATCAGGAGGATGGCGACCTGGGAGACGATCGGCAGCGCCACGGTGACCTTCTCTATCTTCTTACCGAAGATCATATGGCACACCACACCAAGGGCAATCGGGAAGAGCACCACCTTGACGGCGTTGAGGAACAGGGACTGCACCGGCACGGCCACATACTGGGAGGCCAGCCACTGCATCAGCAGCGGGATCATGAACGGCGCACACAGGGTGGAGAGAATGCCGATGGAGACGTCAAGCGCCACATCGCCGCGGGACAGGTAGCTCATCACGTTGGAGGAGGTGCCGGACGGGCAGCAGCCCACGAGGATCACACCCACGGCCAGCGGGCCGTCGAGGCGGAAGATCCAGCACAGCAACACGGCGATGAGCGGCATGATGACGAAGTGCGCCACGGTGCCGACGATGACCATGAGCGGCTGGGTGAGGATGCGCTTGAAGTCATCGAGCGTAAGCGTCAGGCCCATGCCGAACAGCACGATGCCCAGCATGTATCCGGTGTATGCCTTGCCCCACAGGCTCGCCTGCGGCACGAAATAGTTGAAGACGGCCCAGACGATGACGATGACCGTGAACCATTTGGTCAGCCAGTCCGCGAAAGCCTTAACCTTTTAACCTTTTCCATTGTGTTTCTCTCTCTGTAATGGATGTGACAACGCCTGAAACTAAGCCCATACGACTTGACACGAAACTATTGCTCACATTGTGAACGCTCACGCAGTCGGCAACGTCGTTTTTGGACGTTTGCGCGAAATCGGATGCGCATTGTTGTGCGTTTCTCCAAAACCCGGCCTCCGCTGCGGGGATGCGACCGCCACAATCTTTCGTGACGGTTTTCCGTTTTCCGTGCGACCCGACCACCGACGCAGGGGCACGACCGGGGATGTTGGTGTTGTCGGTGGTCATGATGAGGTCCGGCCACCGACGCAGGGGCGCGACACCGGTGGGCACACACGCGACACGCCGACGCGCACGACCGCCGAAAGTTGTGTATAGTATCCATCTGTTGTCTTCCAGTCCTCTGGAAAGCAAACATGGTGGCCATAGCTCAGTTGGTAGAGCATCTGATTGTGGTTCAGAAGGTCGCGGGTTCGAGCCTCGTTGGCCACCCCATCAAAGACCCTTCCGGTTTCGGAAGGGTCTTTTTCGTTATCGGCTGACAACGTCCGGCAACGCAGCTGGGCTGACAACGTCCGGCAACGCGGCTGGGCTGGCAAAGAACGGACAACCGCCCGTATTGCTCGCGTGATGTAGACTCAGGGCTAGCCGACCAGCGAAATCATCAAGGTCCAAGAGAGGTCCATCATGCTGTCTTTCGAGAACGATTACTCCCGCGCCGCGCATCCGGCGGTGCTCGACGCCGTAACCCGCGCCAACGAGCACCTGTATTCCGGATACGGCACCGACGAACTCACCGGGCAGGCCAAAGCCAAAATCCGCGAGGCCTGCGGCGCGCCGGATGCGGACGTCTGGTTTTTGGTGGGCGGCACCCAGGCCAATCAGGTGGTCATCGACACGATCACCCCGGCGTATGCGGGCGTGGTGACGGTCTCGTCCGGCCATCCCAACGTGCACGAGGCCGGCGCCATCGAATTCGCCGGTCACAAGGTGCTCGCGCTCCCCCATCACAATGGCAAGATGGACGCCGCCGAACTGGACGAATTCTGCCGCACCTTCTACGCGGACGCCAATCATGAACACATGGTGTTCCCCGGCTCCGTGTACGTCTCGCAAAGCACCGAATACGGCACCATCTACTCGAAGGCCGAGCTCGAGGCCATCGCCGAAGTGGCCCATCGCTATGACATGCCGCTGTTCGTGGACGGCGCACGCCTAGGATACGCGCTGACCGCCACCGGCGGTGACATGACACTTGAGGATCTGGCGCGCATCGCCGATGTGTTCTACATCGGCGGCACCAAGGTGGGCGCGCTGTTCGGCGAGGCCGTCGTCTTCACCAAGAACAACACGCCGAAGCACTTCGTCACGCGCATCAAGCAGCACGGCGCGCTACTGGCCAAGGGATTCGTGCTGGGCGCGCAGTTCGACGCCCTATTCACGGACGGGCTGTATTTCGCCATCGCCCGCAACGCCAACGAGGCGGCCGACCGCATCCGTGAGGCGCTGAAGGCCAAGGGATACACGCTTACGTTCGACGCGCCCACCAATCAGATCTTCGTGACGCTGGATCGTCCCACGATCGAACGCCTCGAACAGCACATCAGGCTCGGCTTCATGGAGAAGGCCGACGACACGCATACGGTGATGCGCATCTGCACCAGCTGGGCCACCACCGCCGACGAGGTCGACCAACTCATCGCACTGCTGTGACGGCGCTGCGATGGCACGGCGGCGTCACAGCGCCATCGGCGAGTAACGCCGCCGTGCGCTACTCGCCGATGGCCTCGCGTTCCATATCCACGAACTTGTGGACGGATGCCTCGACGGAGTAGTGCTCCTTGGTGTGCTCGGCGTAGCGCGCGCCCCACTCGGCGCGTTCGGCCTGATGCGCGATCCACCAATCGATGCGGCGCGCGAGCAATGCGGCGTCACGCACCGGGAACAGCGATTCGTCCAGCAATGCGAACTGGCTTGCTGCGGATAGTTCGGACGCGGCGATGATCGGCACCAAGCCGCAGGCCATCGCCTCGATCACACTCACCGATTCGATGTCCGCGATCGAGCAGTGGACGAACAGATCGCCCGAGCGCAGCAGATCGGGCATGTCCGCGTGCTTATGGAATCCGATTTCGGCCTTGCGAGCCAACAGACGCCCGGCACGGAACGTGAGGTAGTGACGCAGCGGACCGGTTCCGGCGATGATGAGCTGGATGTCCCCGGCGTGCTTCGACATGGAGATGGCCTTGATCAGCGTGATCTGGTCCTTCTCACGGGCCAATCGCCCCGAAGCGATGATCCGGAACGGCACGGGCGTGGGGGCGGACGGATCGACCGGCTTCCCCGGCGCGTACACCGGCGAATAGCCGTTCGAAATCACATGCAGCTTGGCCTTGTATCCATGCGAGCGCAGCAGGCTCGCGGTCATTTCGGTGGGCACATGGATGTGGTCGATGCGCTTGTACAGCCAATGCTTGAACAGCCAGTACAGGAAATTCGATACACCGGGGATGTGGCGCAAGGGTCCGGCCGAGTACAGCACGTTCTCGGGCTGCAGATGGAAGCCGGCCGTGACGGGGATGCCCATCTGACGGGCCACTTTGGCGGCGTGACGGCCGAATTTGAACGGCATGTAGATATGCACGACGTCCACGCCGCGGAATGCGGTGCGGAACAGCGTGTCGCTGGGCTTGGCGAACTGCATCAGCTGCTTGGCGGCCACCCAGGAGACCAACGGCACCTTGTTCACTCGGGCCGGATATTCAGGGGCTCCGACGCCGACCAGCCGCACATGGTGGCCCTGACGCTCCAACTCGGCCGCCCACTGCAATGCCGAGTTGGATGTGCCATTGCCCTGATTGCCCACCGTATCGACCACCAAGGCGATGGTCAGCGGTCGGTCGATGCCCGCGGCACCCTCAGCGACGCTCTCGTCATTCCCGTTTTCATGCATTGCCTCATATTAGGTCACACGGCAGAGGCGACGCCCGACGGCCCCATACGCTACCGCATGTCGAGTCGCATGACCTGGCACAATCGTGTGGCGGCCACGAAAATGCCTAATTACGCCGTTCCAACAAAACCGGACATCAGTCACCGGCATGCTGCATTCTACGAGACCGCATGCCGCTCACCGCATGCCACGCCACATTCGCCACGTTTGCGGCAACTACCCGAGTACGCGTCGGATACGCGCCACGGCCTGATACAGATCGGCGGTGTGCTTGAGCAGGGAGATGCGCGCCCAGCCTTCACCGGCCTCGCCGAAGCAGGAGCCCGGCATCAGCGCCACGCCGGCCTTGTTGAGCAACCAGTCGGTGAATCGAGTCGAGGAACCGGTGCCGGAACCGAACCGTTCCGGCACCCGGGCCCATGCGAACAGTCCGCCCTTCGACTCATGGACCTCGAATCCGGTGCCGGCAAGTCCGTCGCGCACGACCTCGAACCGGTGCTGGTACTGCACGGCCAAGTCCTTCACGGTGGACTGATCCGAGCCCAGCGCAATTGCGCCCGCCTGCTGGATGACGCTGGAGGCCAGCACCGCGGTCTGCCTATGCACTGCCTTGACCGCCTGTAGCACCTCGGCGTTACCGGCCACGAACCCACCGCGCCAGCCGGCCACCATGAACATCTTGGACAGCGACCCCAGTTCCAGCGCCACATCCGACGCACCAGGCGTCTCCAGTACGCTCAGCGAGCGTGTGTCGCCGAATTCCAAGCCGGCGTAGGCGAAGTCGTTGAGGATGACGAATCCGTGCCGCTTCGCGAGACGCACGGCGGTTGCGTACAGTTCGGGCGTGGCCGCCGCGCCGGTGGGATTGTTCGGATAGTTGAGAATGAGCAGTTTGGCGCGATCCCACAGTTGCGGGGGCACGGCGTCCAGATTCGGCAGGAACCCTCGGGAGGCGTCGGCGGGAATCGTTTCGAACCGGCCTCCGGCCGCGGCCGTGGACCCTTCGTATTGCGGATAGTAGGGATCGACCGCCACCACGGTGTCGCCGGGGTCGATGAGCGCCTGAATCACCGTGGTAATGCCCACCGACGAACCGGATGTGGCGAGCAACTGGGTGGCGGGGTCCACGGTCACCTGATGCTGGCGGGAATACCATCCGGATATCGCCTCGAGGTACTGCGGCAGACCGTCGAATGCCGGATAACGGAAAAGCGCGGGATCGTGGGCGGCATGGGCAAGCGCGTCCTGCACGAATTCTGGAGGCTGGCCGTCCGGATTGCCCTTGCTCAGATCGATGACGTCCTTGCCTGCGGCGACGGCCGCGGCGGCGCGCGCATCCGCTTCGGCGAAGGGGTTGCCGGGCAGTCCCGCCGCTCTTCTGGAAATCAGTTCGGAAACCAGTGCAGCGTCCTGCGTCGACATGCCGCATCCCCCTTTGCTTACCGTGTGACTGGTCATGCCGCCCGGCTGAACCCCGCGGACCACTGGGCGCCGGGCCACAATGGCCGCTGGACCGTCTGAACCGCTGAGGCTGGCCGCCGATGGGCTATGAACCTATGGGCCAGCCGAGCACTTCCCCCTATAACGTTGGCCCGACCGCGATGAACATATCGGCCGGTGATTCATACCGTACGGGAGACAGGTTTCCGATGCAATGGCGTGTCTATACGCGATGCTTATAGCGGGTTACAACGAATTACCTCGCTTGCCGGGGCCGCTCTGCAGCATGCTCACCATGCCACTGCCCATTGCAGACGCACCCCGGCCGTGCAGCGCTCACACTCGATCCCGCACCCACGGTGTAGGGAACTTCCCACCATGTAGGGATTTTCCCACCATGTAGGGAGCCGTTTTTGCAGAATGGCGGAAACAAGCCGTTTTACATCCCTACATGGTGGGAAGTTCCCTACACGATGGGCAATTCCCTACACCGTGGGTAGCATGGGCAGGAAGTACGCCACCATTGTGGCCCGCGGAAGTTCCCTAGACGGTGGGATGTTGCAATCAGTGCTGTAATCACGCAACCGCACTTGCAACGCCATCACTGGAAATCATCGCGGCATGGCAGAATGTGGGATATGACTGAGCATGCCGTGAACGATTCCGTAATCTCCCGTCCTCACTCCCCCGAAAGCGACTCCCCCGCAGCCACGACCGCAGTCGGGCACACCACCGCAGCCGTATATGACCGGCCGCTGGGCACGCCGCTGGGCAAGCACCCCACGCGCGTGCTGTTCCTCGGCGCCGGCGAGCTGGGCAAGGAGGTGACCATCGAGCTCATGCGTCTGGGCGCTTGGGTGTGCGCCGCCGATTCCTATGCGGGCGCGCCGGCGCAGCAGGTGGCGCATGAGCACCGCGTGCTGGACATGGCGAACGCGGAGTCGCTGCAGGCCCTCTTCGACGAGGTGAAGCCGGACATCATCGTGCCCGAGGTGGAGGCCATCGCCACGGATGTGCTGGCGGGAGCCGCCAAGACCGGCGCGCAGGTGGTGCCGAGCGCCGAAATCGCGGCGATCTGCATGGACCGCGAACGCCTGCGTGTGCTCGCCCACGAGGAACTGGGGCTGCCGACCACGCCGTACCGTTTCGCCGGGTCGTTGGAGGAGCTGCGCGCAGGCGCTTCCGCAGTCGGTTACCCGTGCGTGGTCAAGCCGGTGATGAGCTCGTCCGGTCACGGTCAGTCCGTGGTGCGTTCGGCCGACGCGATAGAGGCCGCCTGGATCGAAGCGCAGGAAGGCCGTCGCGCCGCCGGCGAGGGTGACGTCTCGCGCGTAATCGTGGAGGCGCTGGCTCCGCTGGATTACGAGCTGACCGTGCTGACGGTCTCGTCGTCGGCCGGCATCGTGACCTGCGCGCCGATCGGGCAGCGTCAGGAGTCCGGCGATTACCGCGAATCGTGGCAGCCGGCGGCCGTGGTGGGCTCCGCCAGTGCCGCCAACGCCGCTGCTACCGCTGATGCCGCTGCCGGTACCAGCACCCGTGCCGCGCACCTGACACCTACCGGCGCCACCGCTGATTCGACGACCGGCGACGGCGTGCTGCGCCGCGCCCACGACATCGCCCGCGCGGCCGTCGAGGGACTGGTCGCCAAGGCGAAGGCAAGCGGCGAGACCGGCTGGGGCGTGTTCGGCGTGGAGCTGTTCGTGCTGACCGACGGCCGCGTGCTGTTCAACGAGGTTTCCCCCCGCCCACACGACACCGGCATGGTGACGATGGCCTCGCAAAGGCTCAGCGAGTTCGCGCTGCATGCCCGCGCGATCCTGGGCCTGCCGGTCACGTCCGAACATGTCGCGCTGACGTTGCGCGACGGTCAGGTGGCCGCCAGCCACGCCATCGTGGTCGAGGGCGACGGCGAGGCGACCTTCACGAACGTTGCCGAGGCGCTGGCTGAGCCGGGCACCGACCTGCGCATCTTCGCCAAGCCCGAGGTGCATGGCCACCGCCGCATGGCCGTCGCACTGGCCATCGGCGATAGCGAGGCCGACGCCCGTGCCAAGGCCGCGCACGTCGCCGACGCGTTGACCGTCACCGTGGAATAAGCCCCGTGGGAATAAACCGCCGAATCGATCGCCCTTCAGACCCGCTTCGAGGGCCAGTCCGTCCTGCAAGTACGGATGCGATTCGCGTGCAGCATGATAGTGGTCTGTCTCGCAATCGTTTTCATGCGCCTTCCCTGCGTGCAGCTACCCGCCTGCAATCTACCTGCCGAACAGCGGTCCCTGAAAACTCAGTAGCGAAAAGCGCGACATCGATTAGACGGCCATCGGTCATCCTGTTAGCATCACCGGTGCCTCCGAAGAGTGGGATCCTCATCATGCCCAGCAACCGTCGCCTTACCATTCCGGCCCTTATCGCGGCAACATGCCTGAGTTTTGGACTTGCCGGCTGCTCATCGGCGAACTCGACCGACACCCCCAACGAACAATCCCAGTCAGCCCAGAACGGTGACGCTTCGGCACAATTCACCGACAAGGCGGGCATCGAACAGGAATATCGGGAATCGTTGGGCAAACTGGAGTTTCCGGCAGGATACACCCCGCCGGAAACCATGGACAATCTGACCGCAGACCAGTATGAGAAAGGGTTTGGGGATACGAGAGCCTCCTTCGTCTGGGAGTGCGCATGGAAACGAGACTGGCTCGATACCTACGGCACGAATCTCGATGAGGCGAAGAAGGCTCTGCAACAGCTGCAAACCGCCAAGGACATGCCCTACATGCAGGGCAACAAAGTCGACGACGTCATGCGTCAGGCGTTGCAGGAGCAACTTGACAAGGCTGCGCTGGGAGACCCCTCCGCCATCCAACAGGATGTCGAAGTCAACTGCCCTGCGGACTGGCAGTGAGCAATCGTCAGCGCAATCGTCGGCTGAGCAAGACTCAGCTCAGCCGTCAGCTCAGCGCGGCCTCGATGTTGTTGCCGTCCGGGTCATGGATGAAGGCGGCGTAGTAGGTCGGGCCGTAGTTCGGACGAGGACCGGGCTGGCCGTTGTCCGTTCCACCCGCCTCAAGCCCCGCCGCGTGGAACGCCTTGATGGTGTCCTCGTCCTTGGCTCGGAAGGCCACATGCGTCGGCACGACCGGGTTGTCGCCCTTCGGGGACTCCAGCCAGACGCTGTCGCCATCCTCGTCGTTGGCGAAGCACACGGCACCCGGGAATTCGGCCTTCTTCACGTAGCCGAGCGGGGCCAGCAGCTTGCCGTAGAACTCCGCGCGCTTGTTCGCATCCGCGACGAACAGTCCAATGTGATCGATCATGACGAACCTCCTTTGAACAACGTCATTACCGTCATTGCCCATTATGGACGATTGCGGCCCTGGGTGTCGGATATCCCCGGCGATTGGTACCCTTTTTACCGTTAGTTCACCCAGAAATCCGCTCTTCAGCACGATTTGGAAGGCAGTCATGGAGAAACTGGAAAAGCTCTACGAGGGCAAGGCCAAGCAACTGTACGCAACCGACGATCCCGAGGTTCTGTGGGTCGAATACAAGAACACCGCAACCGCCGGCGATGGCGAGAAGAAGGAGGACTTCACCGGCAAGGGCCGTCTGAACAACCTCATCACCACCATCATCTTCGACCTGCTCAAGAAGCGCGGCATCGACAGCCACCTCATCAAGCGCGTGAACGCCACCGGCCAGCTGGTACGCAAGGTGACCATGTTCCCCCTCGAGATCGTGCTGCGCAACACCGCCGCCGGCCACTTCTGCTCGCGCCTCGGCGTGGAGGAGGGTCTGCCGCTCAAGGAGCCGGTGCTCGAGTACTTCCTGAAGAACGACGATCTGCATGATCCGTTCGTCAACGACGATGACCTGGTGGCCCTGGGCGTCTGCACCCGCGAGGATCTGGCCGAGATCGCACCGCTCGCCCGCAAGATCAACGAGGCCCTCATCGAGATCTTCGCCAAGATCGACGTCAAGCTCGTGGACTTCAAGATCGAGATGGGCCGCGCCTCCGACGGCACGCTGCTGCTGGCCGACGAAATCACCCCGGATTCCTGCCGCCTGTGGGATCAGCGCGACCATTCCGGCAAGGTGGAGCATTTGGACAAGGACCTGTTCCGCCGCGGCCTCGGCTCGATCATCCCGGCCTACGAGGAGATTGAGGAGCGTCTGGCCGAGCTGGCCAAGTCCGAAGGCATCGAAGTCGCCGAGTGACGCCGCGCGCATAGTGACGCCGCGCGCATCACGACATACCACATTGGCTTCCCTCACGGAGGGGAGCTGTCAGCAACGCTGACTGAGGTGAGGGCGAGGACATCTCGCCGATGGCTCCTCTCAGTCGTCTACGATGGCAGTTCCTCCCTCACGGAGGGGAGCCAAATTGCGAGTCGGCCCGTCGTCATCAGCCAACCCGACAGCTCCCCATGGAGGGAGCCAAATCCTTGTCATATCTGACTTTTCTGACTTTATTGCGAAAGGAATCCCATGGTTTTCCGCGTATACGTGGAGAAGAAGCCCGGCTTCGACGTCGAGGCGCAGCAGCTCGCCGGCGAGCTGCGCACGATCCTCGGCCTGACGGGTCTCAAGGCCGTGCGCATCGTGAACCGGTATGACGTCGAAGGCATCAGCGAGGAGCTGTTCCGCGCGGCCACGCCCACCGTGTTCAGCGAGCCGCAGGTGGACGACGTGTCCGCCGACCTGCCCGACTTCGGCGATGCCAAGGTGTTCGCCACCGAGTTCCTGCCCGGACAGTTCGACCAGCGCGCCGACTCCGCCAGCGAATGCATCCAGCTCATCTCCCAGGGCGAGCGTCCGGCCGTGCGTTCCGCCAAGGTGTACGCGCTCGAGGGCGATTTGAGCGAGGCGGACGTCGAGACCATCAAGCATTACGTGATCAACCCGGTTGAGGCCCGCGAGGCGTCGCTCGACGTGCGCGAGACTCTGAAGACCCAGGTGCCCACGCCCGGCAAGGTGGAGGTCATCGCCGGCTTCAACGAGATGGACGCGGCCGCGGGCCAACGGTTCATCGACGAGCGCGGGCTGGCCATGGATCTGGCAGATCTGGAGTTCTGCCAGAAGTACTTCGCCGAGGAGGGCCGTGAGCCTACGATCACCGAAATCAAGGTGATCGACACCTACTGGTCCGACCACTGCCGCCACACCACGTTCGGCACCGAGCTGGACGAGGTGGACATCGACGACGCCGTGGTCAAGGCCGCGTTCGACCGCTACCTCGCGATGCGTCACGAGCTGGGTCGCGACGCCAAGCCCGTGTGTCTGATGGACATGGGCACGATCGGCGCCAAGTGGCTCAAGAAGAACGGCATCCTGACCGGTCTTGACGAGAGCGAGGAGATCAACGCCTGCACCGTCAAGGTCAAGGTGGACGTGAATGGCAAGGACGAGGACTGGCTGTTCCTGTTCAAGAACGAGACCCACAACCACCCCACCGAGATCGAACCGTTCGGTGGCGCGGCCACCTGCATCGGCGGCTGCATCCGCGACCCCCTGTCAGGCCGTTCCTACGTGTATCAGGCCATGCGCGTCACCGGCGCCGCAGACCCGACCGTGCCGGTCTCCCAGACGCTCGAGGGCAAGCTGCCCCAGCGCAAACTGGTGACCACCGCGGCCGCCGGCTACAGCTCGTACGGCAACCAGATCGGTCTGGCCACCGGTCAGGTGGACGAGATCTACCATCCCGGCTACGTGGCCAAGCGCATGGAGGTGGGCGCGGTCGTGGCCGCCACCCCGGCCGACCATGTGCGCCGCGAGACCCCGGCCCCCGGCGACAAGATCATCCTGCTGGGCGGCCGCACCGGCCGTGACGGCATCGGCGGCGCGACGGGCGCCTCCAAGGCACACAACGTGGAGTCGCTGGAGCTGGACGGCGCCGAAGTGCAGAAGGGCAACGCGCCGGTCGAGCGCAAGCTGCAGCGTCTGTTCCGCCGCGGCGACGCCTGCCGCCTGATCAAGCGCTGCAACGACTTCGGCGCGGGTGGCGTGTCCGTGGCGGTCGGCGAGCTGGCGGACGGCCTGTACGTCGACCTCAACACCGTGCCCAAGAAGTACGAGGGTCTGGACGGCACCGAACTGGCCATCTCCGAATCGCAGGAGCGCATGGCCGTGGACGTGGCCGCCGAGGACGTGGATGAGTTCCTGGGTTACGCGCGCGAGGAGAATCTCGAAGCCACAGTGATCGCCACCGTGACCGAGAACCCGCGCATGGTCATGACCTGGAACGGCGACGAGATCGTGAACCTCTCCCGTGAGTTCCTGGCCTCCAACGGCGCATCCAAGCACCAGACCGTGCACGTCGAGGCGCAGCAGGCGTACGAAGTGCCGGCCGAATGGCGTTCCGGTACCCTCGGCGAGCGTATGCACGCGCTCGTCACCAACCTCAACGTAGCCTCCAACAAGGGCCTATCGGAGCGTTTCGACTCCACAATCGGCGCGGGCACCGTGCTCATGCCGTTCGGCGGCACGAAGCAGCTCACCCCGAACGAGGCCATGGTGGCGAAGTTCCCGGTGTTCGGCGAGACCACCACCGCCTCCGCAATGGCCTGGGGCTTCAACCCGTACATCATGGAGAAGAACCAGTTCACCGGCGCGTACCTGTCGGTCGTCGAATCGCTGGCCAAGCTGGTGGCCGCCGGCTTCGAGCACGAGAAGGCCTACCTGAGCTTCCAGGAGTACTTCGAGAAGCTGCGCGATGAGCCGGAACGCTGGGGCAAGCCCACGGCGGCCGTGCTCGGCGCGCTGATGGCCCAGGTGGACCTCGGCGCCGGCGCGATCGGCGGCAAGGACTCCATGTCCGGCTCCTTCGAGGATCTGGATGTGCCGCCCACGCTTATCTCCTTCGCCGTGGCGGTGGGCAACATGAAGCGCGCCACCTCCCCCGAGTTCAAGGGCGCCGGTCACCGCATCGTGCGCATCGCCCCGCGGTATTTGGCCGACGGCCTCACGCCGGACAAGGATGCGCTGCTCGACGCGTTCGCGCTGGTCGAGGAGCTGACCGACCCGTCGCACCACACCGCGCTGGCCGTATCCACGCCGGGCTACGGAGGCACCGCCGAGGCCCTGTTCAAGATGACCGTGGGCAACGGCATCGGCGTGGATCTCAACGACGGTATCGCTGTGGACGACCTGTTCGCTCCGGCGTACGGCTCGTTCATCGTCGAGCTCGCGGACAACGAGAAGATTCCGGCGGTCTCCAATTTGGTCGAGGTGGGCGAAATCGGCGTGACCACGGAAGACTACGCCTTCCGTGCCGCCGACGAGACCATCGATCTGGCTGACCTGCAGAACGCATGGGAAGGCGGTATCGAATCCGTGTTCCCGTACCGTTCGAAGGGCGACGAGCAGGGCAAGACCGTGGAGACCATCGACTTCCATGTGTCCGATTCCGCCGAAGCCGGCATCCGGAAGACCGTGTACACGGGCGCTTCGGTGGCCAAGCCGCGCGTGATCATCCCCGTGTTCCCGGGCAACAACTGCGAGTACGATTCCGCCGCCGCCTTCGAGCGCGCGGGCGCCGAGGTCTCCACGCTGATCGTGAACAACCTCACGCCGGCCGCCGTGGCCGAATCCACAGCCGCGCTGGTGGAGGAGATCTCCAAGAGCCAGATCGTGATGATTCCGGGCGGCTTCTCCGGCGGCGACGAACCGGACGGCTCCGCCAAGTTCATCACGGCGTTCTTCCGCGCGCCGGCCGTGACCGAGGCGGTCCGCGATTTGCTCAAGAACCGCGACGGTCTGATGCTCGGCATCTGCAACGGCTTCCAGGCGCTCATCAAGCTGGGTCTGGTGCCGTTCGGCGACATCGTGCCGATGACCGCCGAGTGCCCGACACTGACCTTCAACACCATCGGCCGCCACCAGAGCCGTCTGGTGCGTACGCGTGTGGCCTCCGACCTGTCGCCGTGGCTGGCCAAGACCTCGGTCGGAGACGTGCACACCGTGGCCATCTCGCACGGCGAGGGCCGCTTTGTGGCCTCCGACGAAGTGCTGGCTTCGTTGAAGGCCAACGGCCAGATCGCCACGCAGTACGTAAGCGAGGCCGGCGTGCCGGGCATGGATCTCGCAGTGAACCCGAACGGCTCGATGCTGGCCATCGAGGGCATCACCAGCCCGGACGGCCGCGTGTTCGGCAAGATGGGCCACTCGGAGCGCTCGGGCAACGGCCTGTACGCCAACGTGCCGGGCGACAAGTACCAGCCGATCTTCGAGGCCGGCGTGGAGTACTTCGCCGCCTGACGCGGACGGGCGGCCTTGTGCCATGAGCCTCATGTGCGGGCTCATGTTCTTCGCCGATTAACGCGGCCGGCCGGCTTGAACGGGCGATACGCGGACGGCACAGCCAACGGTTATACCGCCGGCTGTGCCGTCCGGCTCCGGTATCCGGCATTCAGTCTCTGATGGGCCATCGGAGGGTCCGGAGCCGAGGGACTACATCAGATGGGCCGGAGCTGAGGGGCCGGAGCTGAGAAGCCAGGGGTCACACCGGATGAGCCACAGGCAAGTCCGTCCCGCCGAACGAATTGCGTTCAGGAGGCCTTGTGCGCGGCTCGGATGTAATTCCCGGATAAATCCCAGATAAAACAAAGGCCGTTGTCGATCAGAAGGGTTTTCCCACTGACCGACAACGGCCTTTGTGTACTCCGCAACAGGCCGCAACAAGCCGCAACAAGCCGATTGTGGTCAGGAGTTTCGCACTCCTGACCACAATCGGACGGAAATCGACATCTCAGCGTCCGGTTTCTGTCAGTAGTTGCTTGCTTCTGGTAGGAAACGGACGCAATTCGCCATCTCAGCGTCCGTTTTCTACCAGAACGGCATGTCTTCCGGTAGGAAACGCCCGCTGATGGTCGGCTCAGCGGCTGTTTTCTACCGGAAGAGAGCTGGTTCTGGTAGAAAACAGCCGCTGAGGCTTACCGGGGCACAGGGACAGACGGCTCTTCGCCCGCAATCGGCCGCGGTCGCTCGGAATATCTAGTGGTCTGTCTCACTAATAATTGAGAGCTTCAGCTTCTGCCTCTCCCCCGTCAGCTTCGCTGCAAACCCCTCGTTAGAGGGACAACACCATTCAGACAATTATGAGACGGACCGCTAAGACCGTCCAGGCAAGGTCACCCGTCATTTGCCAAAATGCGTCGAGGGAAGCCACGCGGAGTCGATACAGAGTAGATTGAATGCCATGACTCACGACGTGGATGCATACGATTCGAATATGGTACTGGCCGTCGGTGGCTTCGGCGCACGGCGTGGCTCGTCATGCCCCGGCATCGAGGCAGTGACGCTGCATACGGCAGATGCGACAGCCGACAACGACGGTTTTCCGGTCAACATCTCACTGCACAAGGATGGCGTTCTGGCCAGTGTCCCCTCCCCCACTTGGATTGCGCGTGATGGCGACCTGCTGTATGCGGTGCTGGAGGATACGAACGAGGTCGCGGCATTCCGCATCAATCGAAACTCCGCTGAGACGGCCAATACCGCAATCGAAGATTCCGAGACCGGGCCCTCCGAGACCAGTGAAGTTGCGACCAACAACACCGCACTCAGTAACACCACAGTCAGCAACATCGCGACCGGGGATTCCAGGACCGGGGATGTCGAGACCAGTGAAGTCGCGACCAACAACATCGCAGTCAACACCACCGCAATCAACAACACCGCAGCCGTGCCGACACTGACAGAGCTCTCCCGTGTGCCGGCCTCAGGCGTCAGCCCCACCCATGCGGTGGTGGTGACGGACGATATCGGAGGCAAGCATCTCATCGTGGCGAACTATGCCGACGGCCATGTATGCGTGCATCCTATCGCGGCCGACGGCACGTTGCTCGAAGCCACACAGGTACTTGCTGGCGAGGGACACGGTCCGCTGCCGGCGCAGGAGGGACCACACGCGCACTGGATTCTGCCGTTGCCGGACGGCCGTGTGCTGTCCACCGATCTGGGCGCCGACCGCATCTATGTACATCACTGGCGGTCCGGTGAGCTCGTGCGTGTCGGCATGGTGCAGCTTGCGGCTGGCACCGGCCCGCGTGACCTGCATCTGCTGCCTGTCACGGATAAGGACGCGACAACGTCTGGAGCCGATTGGCGCGTGGCTGTGGTCGGTGAATGGGCGGATACGGTGACGTTGCTCGGCCCGGTGCCCGGCATCTCGAACAAGGCGGATGGTCAGAACGACGACCCGGCGCAATCGATTGATTCCGATGGCATCCGCGTGCTGCAGACCGTCAGTCTCGGCGGAGACGCCCTCGATCAAGCGGCGTCGCTCGCTTTTGTGCCGTGGGCCATCCTCCGCATGGGCATCCGTCAGACAACGGACAACAATGGTTCTTCAGCAGGGGAAGCATACCGAAATCCCGGCAATCGGAACGATGACGGCACCCGCGATGCCGATGCACACGGTACCAGCATCGGGTATAGCATCACGTCGGGTTCACCGATAAGCGAATCTCCAGCGACGATCCCGGTTGATGAGTCGTCGGTAGCCGGCGTCGCCTACGTGGGATTGCGCGGCTCGGAGCGCATCGTGGCCTTGGCGTGGGATGGCGAGCGCCTGTCCCGTCTCGCACCTGAGCACGAGCCAGGCTGGCGCGGACGCGGCATCGACTGCGGCGGAAGCCGGCCGCGGCATATCATGCGGGTCGGGAACGTGTTGCTCGTGGCGAACGAGGTCTCGAACAATCTGACGGTCTTCCAGCTCGGGCCAGATGGTAAACCGGTACGTGTCACCGATTTGGCTTCCGGCTCCCCGACCGTGTTCGTGCGGCTCTGAAATGCCGTCCGGCATCTTCGGCAAGGCGGCGGAGCAGTCCAGCATGGCGTATGGCCATCCAATCGCTCCGGCTGCGCCAACTGCTTCAGCCGCTCCGACCGCTTCAGCTGTTCCGATTGCGAGGATCACGGGAATCGTGAGGATTGCGAGTGAGCATCATGGATAGCCGCGTGGAACACCATGTGGAACATGGATTCGGTCCGGTGTGGGACGCTGAATCGCGGCTGCTGGTTCTGGGTTCCATGCCGAGTCCGAAATCGCGCGAGGAGTCATTCTACTACATGCATCCACGCAACCGGTTCTGGCCGGTGATGGAGGCGATATTCGCTGGTATCCCGGACTCCGACACGATTCGACATGCGGCATCGGATTATCCGCGTCTCGCCGACTTATCGACACAACCGTCTATGAATCCACCGGCGTCAGGTGGCCTGGTCGATGGACCATCAGCAAGTCCGGTGAATGGGACGTCGATTACCCTGCCGATCAACCCGCCGGGCTATTCGTCAACCGACACGTCAATCGACCCTCCAATCAACCCACCTGGCGATATGTCAACCGATACGCCAATCGACACGCAAGCCGGTATATCCCCGAACATGGCTGTCGCGGACATCCGATGGTTGGATATCCAACAGTCAGGCATCGGCCGCGATACGGCGGGCGATACGCCGGAGTCCCGTCGCGCGTTCGCCTTGCGGCACCATGTGGCGTTGTGGGATGTGATCGCCTCCTGTGATATCGTCGGCGCCTCGGACGCCAGCATCCATAACGCCGTGCCGAACGACCTGACGCCGATACTGCGCGGTGCGCCGATCGTCCATGTCTTCACAACCGGCGCAAAGGCTGCGCAGCTCTACCGCAGACTCATCGAGCCGCAACTGGCCGCGGCCGGCATCACGCTGCCGATGACCCCGTTGCCGTCCACCAGCCCAGCCAACGCCGCAATGCGATTGCCCGACCTCGTCGCCGTCTATCGCGCGGCCTTCGAGGATGCACTGATGCACCAATGCACCGATGCGGCATGACACCGTAACGACCGTGTCCATGTCAGGATTCGTTGATCGTATTTCCCGCTCTTCTCTGGCCAAGACGTTGCCGCAAGGCGGATAGCGAAGCTGTTTGCAAGGTAGCTTACGAGCCAACATGCGAACCAGCTGGCCGCGCGCGACGCGTCCATCATTGCAGAACGAGCCAGTCCCTGTGGGAATCGGCCCCCGGGACGGTTGATTCGTCGACGAATTATTGACGCTGGATGCATACGTGCTTTCTTGAAAACGCGTCACCGATGATGCGTGAAATCGGCAGGGTATAGAGGAACACCGCCGCGAACAGGCTGGACGTCGGCGCATTGATGGTGGCCAACGGCACGGCACCGGCAATCGACCATGGCACCAGCGGCGCGATGACCACAGCGGAATCCTCGATGGCGAGCGCCAGCCGGTCGCGATCATCGGCATCCTCGTCGGCTACCTGCACGGCATCGCCGAAGCCGTCGGAAGCCGAGGCTGCATCGGCCTCATTCCGAAGGACGCCCCTCGTGCGGTGCAGTCCTTCGCACAGCTGATGGGTAAGCATGATGGCCAGCGTCTGATTGCAAGCAAGCATGGCCGCGCCCATCGCCGTGATCACCGTGGCCGTAGTGGCCCCGAGACGTCCGGCCATCACCGATATCGCGAGCCGCAGCCGGTCCAGCATATGGGTCTGCGCAAAAATGCCGGAATAGGCTGCAGAAATGCACACGATGGCCATCACCGTGACCATGGAAACCACTCCCCCACCGTTGAGCAACGCGGCAACCCGCGTATCGTCCGAACGGTACCCGAACACCAGCAGGCGCAGTATGCCCGTGAACCCCATGCCCTGCACACCGATGCAGATCGTCGCCGAAACGGCGATGCTGACGAGCATGGTCAACCGCACGTCCACACACAGCAGCGCCATCACGATCACCACGACCGCCGGCATCATGGTGACCCAATGCAATTGGAACGCCGACGAGAACAGGTCGGCTACATTCCCCGGACCAGCCGCATCGCCGCTGCCGTATATCGAACCGGCGACAGGGGAATGACGAGCGGCCCCGGCATCCACCATCATGTCGCCGCCGGCCTGCGCCCACGCGATTACCACATACACCACGCAACTCAACGCGAACGGTATGGCGCCGGTGCGTACCATACGTCCGAGGTTCCCAAACAGATTGGTATGGGTGAGCTGGGCAACCAGCAACGCGCTGGTGGATACTGGCGAGCAACGATCGCCGACATAAATGCCGGCCAGAATCGCCCCGCCAAGCGTCACCGGGCTCGCACCCATGGATAGGCCAAGCGACATGCAGATTGTCCCCATAGTAGCCACGCTGGCAAACGACGAACCAGTCAGCACGGACATACCCGCGCACAGCAGAAAGCTCAGTGGAATCACCGTAATCGGATGGATGATGGAGGTCGCATGGGTCACGATATACGCAATCGTGCCGCTCGCACGCCACAGGGAGGTCAACAGACCGATAAGCATGAAGGTGACCAGCACGGTCGACGCCGAGCGCATACTACCGGCGGCGTGCATGGCCATGCTATGCAATGGAACCCGTCGCACCAGACCGTAGCCGGTGAATAACAGCACACCGACGAGCAGCGCCGGGATGATGGACCATCCGAATCCCACGCTGACGAACAACACCGCGCAGAACATCAGCATCGTCAACACCTCCGCCATATGCGGGCCTCCTTTCATCGGTTACGAGTCTATGGACAACGGTTCAACGACCGTTGTAACAACCGGTATAGCCGGGCTCTGTCAAACCAGTACCAACATGCCCCTTCTTTGTTCTTTGCGATTCCCCTGAAAATCCCGCCGAAAATCCGAGGGATTCTGTCTAGGGATTCTTCCGCGGACCGGTCAGCCAAGTCGATTGAGAGTCGACACGCATCCATACGCCAATGCCGATTCGACAAGCCGGTCTCAGAGGACACGCGGGACGAGCTACACGCATAGAGGCGTCATATCTCATCAGCGACCAGACCGTGCCGGACTGGTACGAATGAGCGACACGCGTAGGGACGTCATGCCGGTTTGCGTTCAAGTGCGGTTGAACTGCTTCAATGGGATTGTTAGCGTTCACGACCGGCCATGGCGGTCCGGCGACATGACCATTGCCAAGGAGCACATATGAAGTATCGCAGCGTAGGCAAGTCCGGGCTGAAGATCAGCGAAATCGCACTGGGCAGCTGGGTCACCGACCTCAAGGGCACGGCGGCCGAGGAGGTCGCCCACGAAACCGTGAAGCTCGCCTTCGATTCCGGCGTGAATTTCTTCGACTGCGCCGACGCCTATTCGGGCGGCGCGGCTGAGCGGTTCCTTGGCGAGGTGCTCAAGGAGTACCCGCGCAAGGAGCTCGTGATTTCCAGCAAGGTCTACTTCCCCACCGGTGACGGCGTCAACGATCGCGGTCTTTCCCGCAAGCACATCTTCGAGAGCATCGACCAGACGCTGAAGAACATGCAGGTCGACTACCTCGACATGTATTTCTGTCACCGTTTCGACGAGACGACCGATTTGACCGAGACCCTGCGTGCGATGAGCGATCTGGTCGCCCAAGGCAAGGTGCTCTACTACGGCGTCTCCGAGGAGTGGGGCTCCGCGCGCCTTGAGGAGGCACAGCGCATCATCGACCGCTACAATCTCTACCCGATCACCGTGGTCCAGCCGCAGTACAACCTTCAGGACCGCTACATCGAGCATGAGATCATGGGCACCTGCCGCAAGCTGGGCATCGGCATCACCACGTTCTCCCCGCTCGCGCAGGGCCTGCTGACCGGCAAGTACCGCAAGGGACAGCCCTTGCCGGCCGGGTCGCGCGCCACCTGGCAGGCCGACCACCAAATCAACGATCTGCTCACCGACGAGAACCTCGACAAGGTCGAACGCCTGCGCGTCGTGGCCGACGAGCTCGGCACGAACCTGCCGGTGCTCTCGATGGCGTGGATCCTGCAGCACCCGGAGATCAGCTGCGTGATCGCCGGCGCTTCGAAGCCGAGCCAGCTGGAGAACAACCTCAAGGCCTCCGGCTTCGTGATTCCGGAAGACGCAATGGCTGAAATCGATAAGATCACCGGCTTCCACCGCTTCGAACGTCACGTAGGCTGATCAGACCAAGTCGAATCGATGATCATGCGCCGAAATCGTCATCACCTTGGGCTTCGGCCCGCGCGATGGCGGTTTCGGCGTTTTTCGCCGTCTGCTCGATGACCTGTTCGTAGCCGGTCAAGGCCGCGAACGGCATGAACTGAGCGGCACGGTTGTGCCGGGACATCCGGGGATGCCTGCGCGAGACATGATGCGGCAAATCGATGATGTCGTCGTAGCGATGCGTTTCCGTTAACGCCATGTTCCTCCTTTCCCTCGGCATTTCCAATGGCTCTGTTCAACCGGCTTTGACATACCGGGTGAGCCGTGGATTGATTTCCCAAGGAATCGACCCACTCAGAACCCCAATTGGGCAGCGCATGTCAATTCTGGTTTAACAGAGCTTTTCCGATTCCCTCCATCGCGGCCGGCAGGAAATTACCTTGGGAACCATCCCAGGAAATCACCCTGAGAACCATTCCGGAAACCACCATGCGTCTTTCCATGCGACCGTCATGCGCGATGGCCTCCGATCTGCATGTTGCGTTCGATGCCGGTGGCCCCCTCTTCCATATCCATGGCCTTGACCACAGCGTTGCGCCCGAACCGTTGCTTGATATCCAGCAGCGTGCGTTCGATATGCTCTTCGTGGTCAGCCGCGCCGCCGATGCGTCTGCCCGCCAGACCACCATCACCACCTCCGGGCGACGTTCCGGTCGTTGCCCCGGACGTCGCCCCGCGTACGGTCTTCGCCGTTCCGCCCTCCATATCCGGCACTTCCGAATCGGCAACCGCGGCGTCCCCGGAAGGCATCGGAACGCTTCCGCCTCCCCCATCCGACTCCAATCCGTCGAACAGATCGAGCTGCTCGTATCGCTTGCCAGCAGCCAACTCTTCGGGTGTAGCCAGATCATCAGCAATCACGGTCAGGCGTCTGACCATGAGCAACGGGTCCGCGATGCGCTCGAACAACATGGTCATGGCCATGCGAATCCGATCGGATGACGCGGTGAAATCACCCAAACCAATCGATCCAACGGCCGGTTTGGGCACGGTACGGCCATAATGGTCTCGCACGACCGGCCCTTGATAGTCCCGCGCCGCCCGCTCAGCGAGCCGGCGCAGCCCCAGACTTTCACAATCATCCAGCTTCGCGGGATCAAGGCTAGCGATGTCATATCCCACGGCGAGAGTGAGCCGATTCGTACGGACCCCTTTACCTACCAGATCAAGAGCAAGCGCATCCGCCATCTCCTTGGTAATGAGACGGGCAGTACGCCAATCCGCGGGCCCGGTGAGCACCTGCCCGATACTGGTACTGTGTGCGTCCGGCTCATATGACTTGATGTCCGCGATGGTGCATGGCTCCCAACCCCACGCATGGTCGATAAGCAGTTCGGCGTTGACCCCGAACATGCGGTACAGCAGATCCTCGTTGTAGTAGTCGGACGCCCGGCCCATCGAGCATCGGGCGATATCCCCCATGGTCAGCAGACCGGCATGTTCCAGCTTGCGGGCATAGCCTCGCCCCACACGCCAGAAGTCGGTCAGCGGCCGATGATCCCACAACAGCCTGCGGTATGACATCTCATCCAGCTCGGCCACACGCACGCCATCCCGGTCGGCGGGCATGTGCTTGGCCACGACGTCCATAGCGATCTTGGCCAGATACAGATTGGTGCCGATGCCCGCAGTGGCCGTGATGCCGGTGTTCTCGAGGATGTCCTTCACCACCGCCCGGGCCATCTCGTGCGGGGTCATGCCCAACGCCATGAGATACGGCGTGGCATCGATGAACACCTCGTCGATCGAGTAGACATGGATGTGTTCAGGGGCGGCATACTTCAGGTAGATGCCGTATATCCGGCCGCTGACCTTCAGATAATGCGCCATGCGCGGCCGTGCGATCACCATCGACGCCTTGAGCGCCGGCGAACGCGCCAGATCCCTCGCATCGCACGATTCGCCGACGAAACGACCACCGGGAAGCTTCGCCGCGCGCTCGGCATTGACCGTGCCCAACCGCTGCTTCGCCTCAAACAGCCGGGCCCGGCCGGGGATGCCGTAGGCCTTGAGCGAGGGGGAAACGGCCAGACAGATGGTCTTGTCCGTGCGCGTCTCGTCCGCGACCACCAGATGCGTGGTCAACGGGTCGAGCCCGCGGTCATGGCACTCCACCGAGGCATAGAAGGACTTGAGGTCGATGGCGATATACGCACGCCGGCGTCCGCCGTCCGCCTTCGTCCCATATTCCGTATCCATGACCGTGCCCTCCTTTCCCATTAATCGATTCGCATGGCCTTCCGTCCAGTCTTTCGCCCGGAGCACCACCATTCAGGTCGGCGGCGTCCGCCATCACCCGCCATCACCTGTCACCGGTTGCTGACGTCCGCCAGCCCACGAACCTCGCTCGCCCCGCCCGCAAGAGCATCGCGATGTTCTGTGTTCCAATACCATACCACAAAAGTTCGAACATTTGTTCGACACGCCGAGAAGTGGGATGTAGCCGCCGATTGGTAGGGTTAACAGGTAGTGAATCCCATGGTTGAAAAGGAGCTTTGGCTTGTCGGCTGAACTCGAAGACATTCACGAGGAATGTGGCATTTTCGGCGTTTGGGGCCATCCCGACGCCTCCCGACTCACGTATTTCGGTCTGCATGCCCTGCAGCACCGTGGCCAAGAGGGAGCCGGCATCGTCTCCAACGATCACGGCCACCTCATCGGACACCGCGGCCTGGGCCTGCTGACCCAGGTGTTCGGCGACGAACGGGAAATCGAACGACTCCGGGGAGACCGCGCCATCGGCCATGTGCGATACGCCACCGCCGGCTCCGGCACCACGGACAACATCCAGCCCTTCATTTTCCGCTTCCACGACGGCGACGTGGCCCTGTGCCACAACGGCAACCTGACCAATTGCCCGTCACTGCGCCGCAAGCTGGAGGACGAAGGCGCGATTTTCCACTCCAACTCGGACACCGAAGTGCTCATGCACCTCATCCGCCGTTCGCTGCAGCGCACCTTCATGGACAAGCTCAAAGAGGCGTTGAACACCGTTCACGGCGGATTCGCCTACCTGCTCATGACCGAGGACGCCATGATCGGCGCACTCGACCCGAACGGCTTCCGCCCGCTCTCCCTCGGCAAGATGAAGAACGGCGCCTACGTGCTGGCCTCCGAGACCTGCGCGCTGGACGTGGTGGGCGCCGAGCTCGTGCGCAACATCCGTCCGGGCGAGATCGTGGTGGTGAACGACCACGGATACAAGATCATCCAGTACACGAACAACACCCAACTGGCCATCTGCTCGATGGAGTACATCTACTTCGCCCGGCCTGATTCCGACATCTACGGCATCAACGTGCACTCCGCCCGCAAGCGCATGGGAGCACGGCTCGCCGCGGAATCCCCGGTGGATGCGGACATGGTCATCGGCGTGCCGAACTCCTCCCTGTCGGCCGCATCCGGCTATGCGGAGGCCGCGGGTCTACCCAACGAGATGGGTCTGATCAAGAACCAGTACGTGGCCCGCACCTTCATCCAGCCCACGCAGGAACTGCGCGAGCAGGGCGTCAGGATGAAGCTGTCCGCCGTGCGCGGCGTGGTCAAAGGCAAGCGCGTAATCGTCATCGATGATTCGATCGTGCGCGGCACCACCTCCAAGCGCATCGTGCAGCTGCTGAAGGAGGCCGGTGCGGCCGAGGTGCATATGCGCATCAGCTCCCCGCCGCTCAAGTACCCCTGCTTCTACGGCATCGACATCTCCACCACCCAGGAGCTCATCGCGGCGAAGATGAGCGTGGAGGAGATCCGCGACTACATCGGCGCCGATTCGCTGGCCTACCTGTCTCTGGACGGCCTCATCGAATCCATCGGACTGAACGCAGACGCGCCGTACGGAGGCCTATGCGTGGCCTACTTCAACGGCGACTACCCCACCGCACTGGACGACTACGAGGCCGACTTCCTCAAGTCGCTCACGCCGGAGGACCGTGTGCGCCTCCCCGAGTTCGCGCTGTACAAGAGCAAGTACATCGGCAACGAATACAACACCGTGCAGCCTGTCCAGTAAACGACCACAACCGTCGCGGCATCGCGCGATTCCATATGGCACCACGCGATGTCACGACGGACTCTCCTCGGCCGGTTCGGCAGCGACCACCGAACGCCCGATGCCATCGGGCCGCCGGGCACGTCCACGAACGACGCCCGGAGTGACGGCACGAACAGGCCAGTGACACATCAACGAACCATCGAATACCCGACGACCATCATGGACGGCCTTTCCCACGACGAAAGGCCACATCATCAACACAGAAAGGCCATCACATGCCCAAAGCATACGAAAACGCCGGCGTAAGCGTCGAAGCCGGATACGAAGTCGTCAACCGCATCAAGGCGCACGTCGCGCGCACCGCCCGCCCGGGCGCCGGCGGCATCGGCGGTTTCGGCGGCCTGTTCGACCTTGCCTCCCTCGGCTACAAGGAGCCGGTGCTTGTCTCCGGCACCGACGGCGTGGGCACCAAGCTCATGGTCGCCAAGATGATGAACAAGCACGACACCATCGGCCAGGACTGCGTGGCCATGTGCGTCAACGACATCCTCGCGCAGGGCGCCGAACCGCTCTTCTTCCTTGATTACATCGCCTGCGGCAAGAATGATCCGGCGCTGCTCGAGCAGGTCGTCAAGGGCGTTGCCGACGGTTGCGTCCAGGCCGGCGCGGCGCTGGTGGGCGGCGAGACCGCCGAAATGCCCGACATGTACGACGCGGACGAATACGATCTGGCCGGCTTCACCGTGGGCGTGGTCGAGAAGTCCAAGATCATCGATGGCACCAAGATCGCCGAAGGCGACGTGCTCATCGGCCTGCCGTCCTCCGGTATTCACTCCAACGGCTACTCGCTGGTGCGCAAGATCCTGTTCAAGGACCACAACCTCACCGTCGACTCCAAGCCCGAGGAACTGGGCGGCGAGACGCTGGGCGAGGAGATTCTCAAGCCCACCCGCATCTACGCGAAGCCCCTGAAGCCCCTGTTCGCCGGCGACGACCTGCTGCACGGCGTGGCGCACATCACCGGCGGCGCGTTCGTGGAGAAGGTGCCGCGCATCATCCCTGAGGGATTGGCCGCCGCCTTCGACATCACCAGCTGGGACGTGCCGCCAATCTTCCGTCTGCTGCAGCAGCTCGGCGAGGTGGATGAGCTGGAGATGTACAACATCTTCAACATGGGCATCGGTCTGGTGCTTGTCGTCGCGCCGGACAAGGTCGCCGAGGTCGAGCGCATCCTCGACGCCGAGAATGAGGAACACCACACGATCGGCAAGATCGTCAAGGACGTGGACGGCACCCGCGTGCAGCTGCACAAGGGTCTGTGAGACGGCCGCGACGGCAGACGAAGAAACCCCAAGCGAACGAACGGAACAGGAAGGAACAACATGGGACAGAAGGTTCTGGTCATTGGTTCCGGCGCACGCGAGCACACCATCGCCTACACCCTGCTCAAGGGTGCCAGCGTGGATGAAGTGACCGTGGCACCGGGCAATCCGGGCATGCTTAAGGACGGCATCCACATCACGGCGCTGAACGAGTCGAATCATGCGGCACTCATCGATTTCGCCAAGGACAACCAGTATGACTGGGTGTTCATCGGCCCGGAGGTCCCGCTGATCGAGGGTCTGGTGGACGATTTCGCCGCCGCCGGCATCAAGGCGTTCGGCCCCACCAAGGCCGCGGCCCAGATCGAGGGGTCCAAGGACTTCGCCAAGCAGCTCATGGCACGTCATGGCATTCCGACCGCACAATACCGCACTTTCGGCGATCTCGAGCAGGCTCAGGAGTATGTGCACGAGCACGGCGCCCCGATCGTCATCAAGGCGGACGGTCTGGCCGCCGGCAAGGGCGTGACCGTCGCGATGGATGAGCACACCGCCCAACGTGCACTGGAGGACATCTTCATCGATCATCGCTTCGGTACCGCCGGAGCCAAGGTGGTCATCGAGGACTTCCTCGAGGGCCAGGAGTTCTCCCTGATGAGCTTTGTGGACGGCACCCGCTTCTGGCCGATGCCGATTTCGCAGGACCACAAGCGCGCCCACGATGGCGACGAAGGCCCGAACACCGGCGGTATGGGCGCCTACAGCCCGGTGCCGCAGATTCCGCAGTCCGTAATCGACGAAGCCATCGAGAAGATCGTGCGTCCCACCGTCGAAGGCATGGCCGAGGAGGGCACGCCGTTCACCGGCATCCTGTACGCCGGACTGATCGCCACTGCAGACGGCCCGAAGGTCATCGAGTTCAACGCTCGTTTCGGCGACCCGGAGACCGAAGTGGTGCTGCCAAAGCTCACCTCCGATTTCGGTGCCGGCATCAGCGACATCCTCAACGGCGGCACTCCGGAGTTCACATGGGATGAAAACAACGCCACGCTTGGCGTGGTGCTTGCCTCCAACGGATACCCGGAGCATGTGATCAAGGGCGCCCGTGTGCCTGAAATCAACGTGGACGAGGATTCGCATGTCTACTACGCCGGCGTGGTGTCCGACGGCAAGGGCGGTCTGGTGGCCAACTCCGGCCGCGTCCTGCTCGTCGAGACCTCCGCGCCGGACATCAAGTCCGCGCAGGACAAGGTGTACGCGATCATCGACCAGTTGCCGTTGCGCGGACTGTTCTACCGTCACGACATCGGCTTCAAGGCGCTGCAGTAGTGCTAGCATGCTGCGTCATTAATTCGTTGATTAATTCTCACCACCCCTCAGACCCGCTTCGCGGGGGTAGTCCTGCAATTACGGGCGCGCTTCGCGCGTGTTCTGCTGGCTCGCTTGTCGGCTCGCACATTGCCTACAAACAGCTCCGTTGTTTGCTTCACGGCAACGTCCTAACAGGGGGAGCCAGGATATATTCGACGAATTAATGACGCGGCATACTAGGACATATGCCCTTCGGGCTGTGACAAACGAACATCAATAAGGGTGGCTCCTCTTCAGAGAAGGGGAGCCACCGTCGTATGTGGTTGTTGCGTATGTGGTCGTTGCATCTGTCGGTGTTGCGTCTATCAGGCGCCGCATGGTGGGGACATGACAAACGCAACAGGCACTCAATCAGACATGCAGCAGGCAAACACGCAGTCAGCTCAGCTTGGCAATAAGCTCGATGAGCTGTCGCTTGGCCTCATCGAAAGGCGGGTACACCAAGCCAAGCGTATCCGGGAATGACGGCTTGGCAACCACGGTCTTGAGGTGGCTGAATGTATCGAATCCCGCCTTGCCGTGGTAAGTGCCCATACCGGAAGCGCCAACGCCACCGAACGGCAGTCTACTGGATAGCAGGTGGCCCAACGGTAGATCGAATCCCAAGGCACCGGAGCTGGTGCGCCGCTCGAAGGCGAGACGCGTCCCACGGTCGCGTGAGAACACGTACGCGGCAAGCGGCTTCGGCCGTCCGTTGATGAATGCAATGGCCTCATCAGCGTCCTTGACCACCAGAATCGGCAGGATGGGACCGAAAATTTCCTCTTGCATCACCGGCGCGTCCGGCGATGTGCCGTACAGCACAGTGGGCGCGATATACCGGGCCTTGCGGTCCACTGTGCCGCCGCACACCACCCGGCCGGCGCTCACAGCAGCCGTCGTATCGTCGCCTGCGGCCCCGGCGCCGATGCGACGTCCGACCATCTCCACGGCCGCCCCTACCGCGGATGCGGCCTTGATCAGCGGCGAACTCGGTTCCGCAGACGGTACGGTTCCCGCGGGCAACAAGCCAATCAAACGCTCCATATGGCGATCGTTGACGATGCGTCCGTAATCGACGGAAGTCTGCGGATGCTCGCCGAAGAACTCCGTGACCGCCACGGCCATGCGCTTGGCGAGCCGCTCCGCCACGTCCGGGGTCGCCAGCACGTAATCCGGGGCCACGCACGTCTGCCCGGCGTTGGTGAACTTGCCCCAAGCGATGCGTCGCGCGGCCACATTGAGATCAGCCGTGCCATCCACGAAGCATGGCGACTTGCCGCCAAGTTCCAGCGTCACCGGCGTCAGATGTTCGGCGGCGGCCTTCATGACGATCTTGCCGACCCGTTCGCCGCCCGTGTAGAAAATGTGGTCGAACGGCGCCTTCAACAAGTCGCCCGTCTCCTTGGGCCCGCCCTCGACCACACATACGGCCTCACGGTCGAGATACTGCGGCACCAATTCGCTCAGCAGACGTGCGGTATTGGGCGCCAGTTCGGACGGCTTGAGGCACACGGCATTGCCGGCGGTCAATGCGTCCGCCACGGGCGCCAACGCCAGCAGCACCGGATAGTTCCACGGGGAGATGACCAGCACCACGCCTTTGGGCTCGGCAATGGTCCATCCGGCGGCGGGCTGCAATGCCCACGGCATCGGCTTGGGATGGCGGGCGGCCCAGACGCTGAGCCGATTGCGTACGAACCGGGCCTCGTCGGCCACAAGATTGAGCTCCATCAGCACGGTCTCACCGGCCGGTTTGCCCAGATCAGCAGCCACCGCCGCCACGAAATCCTCGCGGTTGTCCATCACCAGACGGCGCAGCGCGTCAAGCTGAGCGCGTCGCCAAGACAATGGCCGGGTGCGCCCGGAGGCGTAGGCAGCCGTCAATCGGGTGAATGCCATATTGGATGTCGTACTGCTGGCCATCGCCGCCTCATCTCCTTGCACCGCATGCTTGCTTCAAGCGCTCACCCTCAGTCGCTCGCCTCGGACTCCCGTCCTCTCGCCTTGGAACGATGCGCTTCCGCCATAGTATCGGAATCCGCCGGTCCGGGAACCGCCCGAAGGCGGATGCCTCACCGCACCATCACGACGCACCATCACACCACACCGTCATGCCCAACCATCGCACCGCGCCATCACGCCGGGTCCACGATGACATGAGAACGGATCGGGGTACCGGCGGGCACCCGCCAGATGGCTTGGGCGCGTCCGAAATAGGTGGTACAGGAATTGCCGGCGAGCTCGTCGGCCGTGATGGGATTGGCACTGGCCACGCCGAGCAGTTGGGCGTCGGAGCAGGCATACGCGGGCATGTCACGAGACGGCTCGCGTGGCGTCACGGTCCCGAAGGCACTGGACATGTCCCGTACCTCATGCGATACCTCATGCGATACCTCACGCGGCGACACGCGCAGTACCTCGCTCGGCGCTTCATGCGGCGACGCGCCCGCCGGCCGTACCGGTTCCGCCGCAATCAGCGGGTTCGCCACCGTCTCATTCACCGACTCATTTGCCGACTCACGGAACAGCCCCTGCGATGAATCATGCGGCGCCGCCTCGCATCCGTCACCAATCACCGTGATACTACGGTCATCGGTCACATGGACCACCCCACGCGCGTCGGTCAGGGCGATGGATTCGAACACCAATTCCGTATCATCCCAGCGCGGATCGTTCTTCGGATACGGGTTCGGCACGCGCTCAACGCTCGTGGTCACCACCATCTCATCAGCCTGCGCCGACACCAACGTATCCCGTCCAAGCTCGAGCCCGGCGGCGTCGTAGGCCACGGCCGTCAACTCCCCCGGCTCGTACGGTACGCGGAACCGAGCCATACACCGGTACACCGGCGCCATGCCGATCTCACGACCATCAAGCAGCAGCCGAACGTGCCGTCCGCCGGAATACACCTCCACCAGAGCGTCGCGTCCTTCGTAACCGGCCCAGGACCAGCTGGCCACGCCGTCATGTCCGCGTTCGATGAATCGCGCGGTGCGTCCAGGTCTCGTCGCGCCGTCGCCATACAGCAGCTGCATCGGCCGTACGGTGATGGCGGGTCGGCGACGCACGCCGGTGACGATCTGCCGGTACAGCATTTGTCCGGTCGCCCGACCGGTGATGTCGATGAGTCCGGAGCCGCCGAGCAATCCCGGATACCGGCGGTACGGCCCGGTGAGCCTCCCACGGAGAGCCATGTGGTCACCGTACTCGCGCATCCAGCCGTCCGGTTCCGGATTCGCATAAGCCCAGGCGCTGACCGACGCCTCGCCGATGTAGTCCCAGCCGGTCCACACGAAGTCGCCGATGAGATAGGGCAGTCGGCGCATGGCCGGCCAAGTGAAGGCGATTTCCTGCGGATAGGTCTCACTCGCGCAGAACACGCGCTCAGGATGGACGCGGTGGAAGTACTCCGGTCCCTGACGACAGTAGTTGAGCCCCGCCACATCGACCTCGCAGAACACGGCGTTGGTCTGCCGGTCCATAACGCCGGTGCGCAGCGCAAGCGGCATGAGCCGGTCGATCATGGTGAGCAGAATCGGTCCGGAGGCATGTTCGAGCGTGGTGTTGAGACCCGGCTCGCCCTCCACTGTGGCATCATGCTCGTCCATACCGGCCTTGGTGCGGGCGGCCAGCGACAGTGAAATCGGATTCACGCAATCGATGACAGGTCGACTCGGGTCCAACGACCGGATGATCGAGCGCATCGACCGGGCGGCTTCGGCCGCACGCGGCGATTTGGTGTCCGCGATCTCGTTGCCGATGGAATACAGCACCACGCTTGGGTGATTGCGGTCCTTGCGCACCATCGCGGCCAGATCGCTGGCGTAATGGTCGCGGAAGGAGGAGGCGTAATCATAGGAGGTCTTGTGCATCCACCACATGTCGAACGCCTCGTCCATGACCAAAAGCCCCACCTCGTCGCACGCATCGAGGAATGCCTTCGACAGCGGGTTGTGGGCCGAGCGGACGGCATTGAAGCCCTGCTCCCTCATGATGCGGGCGCGACGGTATTCGGCCTGCGGGAAGGTGGCCGCGCCAAGGATGCCGTTGTCGTGGTGCACGCAGCCGCCGTTGAGCAGCACACGCTTGCCGTTGAGCCGAAGACCATGCGTCGCATCGCAGGTCAACGTGCGTATGCCGAAACGTTCGACGTGGGTGTCGAGCAGCGTACCGGTATTGTGGTCGTTGTTGATGGTGTTGCCATCGTTGTCACCGGAAACATCGTCATCATCGGTCCTGTACAGCGCGATTCGCGCGGTGTACAGCACCGGCGATTCCGGCGACCAGGGCCGCGCACACGGGATGATGCCGGTTACCCCACGGAACTGGGCGACCATGGTGCCGGAATCATCCATAATCGTCGTTCGCAGGTACTGGTTCGCGGCAATCGGCTGGTCGAGTTCGACGGCGACGGTGGCTGAATCGTCGTGAGACACTTCGGCGGCATCCGGGAGGGAAACAGTGCTGACGCGAACGCCGTTCGGACGAATCACGTCGAATATGGCATGGGCAGTGGACGGACCGGACGAATCAGGCATGCCGGATGCGTTAGCGCCTGTATCGGCGGCGGACGTGCCCTTCGTATCCGCGACCCATAGCCAAACCGGGCGGAAGATGCCGGAGCCGGAATACCAGCGGGAGTTGGGGATTCGGGTGTTGTCCACCAGTACGGTCAGCGTGTTGGCACCGGGCCGGACCAGATTGGCGATGTCGAGGTAGTAATCGCCGTAGCCGTAGGTGAGCGTGCCCGCGGGTTCGTTGTTGACCAGCACGGTGGCGCCGGGGTAGACGCCCTCGAATTCGAGCAGGCACGCGGCGGGCGGCTCGGAGGCGAAGTGCATCACCGTGCGGTATTCGTAGCTGCCGCCGGGGTAATAGCCGGTGTTGTAGCCGTTGGCGGTGTACGGGTCGCGGCGTTCGTGAATCATCGCATCGTGCGGCAGGGTGATTGACTGCCACGATCCCCCATCGATTGAACGAAATTGCCAATGATGATTCACGTCGATGCGTTGCATGGCTTTATTGTAGGTCGCCATGTGCCGGTGCGGCGGTGCGGTACGCAATGCTCCGGCACCTGTGCGCAGAACCGCCTATGTGCGGCGGCATGTGCGCATGTGTGCGGGGCATGTGCGTGGCGCGTGTGCGGTACAACAGACGGAAAAGGCCCGATATTTCGTATTGTGTACGTATCGGCGCGGTACGATCCGTGATTATCGACGTTTTTCGCGTATCGTACCACGCGTGCCGCGGCCGCCGATTCGGATACCCATGCAGGAATGGCGGAATTGCAACGATTCTCTTTGCGCTGCCGCGGTACGACATGTGAAGACAACGATTGCAGCAAGTGTTGTACCGCAACAGCGCGGTACAACACCACAAAAACCGTGATTTCGCCGTTTCATACCGCACACGGAGATAATGACAGTGCTTCCGCAACGGCGAGCAGTCTCATACCCGTAACTCGATGAACAAACAACTACCCCTCAGGCCCGCCGGGTCAGCTCCCATGACAGGGGAGCCAAGAAGCACACCAGCAGGCTCCGCCCGCGCTTTACCGACTCGCCTGTCGGCTCGCCACACAGCTCGCCACACTGCCTACGGACCGAAATCCTCCGGATTTCCGTCGCGGCAAGCCGCTCCCCTCACCTACGGACAACCCACCGGATTGTCCGCTTCACGGCTCGGCCGGGTTGTTTGCTTTACGGCAGCGGCACTGCAATTACGGACGGGCTACGCCCGCGCTTTGCTGACTCGCCTGTCGGCTCGCCACACTGCCTACAAACAACCCACTGGGTTGTTTGCTTTACGGCAGTGTCATGAAATCGGTGTCTTTGAGGTAGTTTTTGCCGGTGGTGATGTCGTACTGGATGAGCTTGTAGTCGGCGAGGAGCTGCTTGGTCTCGTCGTCGAAATCGGCCTCGGACATGGGGTTGCCGGACTGGTCAAGATAGATGCTCTGACCTTCGGGGATACGGTCCCAGCCCTGGATCTTGTTGACCACGGGCGGTTCCATGGCGGCGATCTTGGAGTGCATCTGCGTCAGGAAGGCGAGGAACGGCGAGACCTTCGCATTCATATGCTCGGCGGCCTGGGCCACGAAGAAGTTCGGCGAGGAGTAGTCCGCGTCATCCGCCTTGTTGCCCTGAGTGCCGGAGGCCTTGTTGGACCAGATGAAGTAGTCGGTCAGATGCAGGGCGAGCGAGTTGTTCTCGTCCTCGCTGGCCGAGGAGTAGATGCCCGGCAGATGGTCGCCGTAGAAGACCACGGTGACGGGCTTGTCCAGCTTGTCGAGTTCGTTCAGGAACTCCTGAGTGGCCTGATCGGTGATCGACGCGCCCTTCTGGTAGGTCTCAATCGACTCCTGTTCGTCCTTCTCGAGTGGCGTGCCCGTGGTGGATTCGGCGGTGAAGTCGTTGTTCTCATACCACTCGTGATAGGGCATGTGGTTCTGCATCGTGATGATCTGGATGAACTTGTTCGCGGTGCCGTCCTTGATGCCCTCGAGCGCGGAATCGTAGGTGGCCTTGTCGGACACGTACGGCGACTCGTCGATCTTGTCCTGATACTTGATCACGTCCGGACCGGTAAGCGTGTAGAAGTGCGAGAAGCCGAACTTCTTGTAGTTCGTGGCGCGCGAATACATGCTGGATTCGTACGGATGGTAGCCAAGTGAGTTGGCAGGCGCGCCCCACAGCTGGTTGACGGTCGGCGTCCAGTGCTCGGTGGGCACGAGCTGCTGGTACGGACTGGTCAGCGAGGAGTCGAAATTGGCCATGGACAGGCCCGTAAGCCCCATGTACTCGAGGTTGGCCGTACCGCCGCCGTAGCCCGAGGAAAGCATGAGGCCGGAGGTGGTGGACTCCTTGATCTTGCGGATGTTGGGCATGGAGTCCTTGTTCACCTTGAGCCCCGGCACTCGGCTGGGATCGGAGAACGATTCGGACAGCACGTAGACCACGGTGGAGTCGTTGAGATCGTTGCTACGGTCCGCATTGAGCTTCTCGGCGGCTTTCTTGTAACGCGCGGCCACCTGCTTCATGGTCTCCTCGGAATAGTCGTCCGGCTTGTCCATGACCTTCGGGTTGAGCTGGCGCGTGAAGGCGACGAGCGGACCGTTGCGCTGCGCGTCGTACACCGAATCCCACATGGACGGCTTGTCGCCCATTGCATGCGAGAACTTGTTGGCCCACGAGTCGGTGGTGCTCACCTGCATGCAATACAGGGAGAATCCGAGCAGCGCGAGCAGCATAACGAGCAGTCGCACGCCGAGGTTCAGGCCGAGATTGCTCGAACGCAGCATACGGCCGTTGCGCCCGTCGAGATGGCGCAGCGCCAAAATCAACGCCAGCAATGCCGCGAATACCGCAAGTGCCACGAGGATGGTCACATGGGCGCCCGCCGGGATGAACGTGAGCATATTGCCCGTATTGGAGCCGAGGAAGTTGAGGTCCGCGGGCAGGATGGCCTCGTAGCGGATCTCGATCTTGAAATGCTCGATGGCGGCCACGAAAATCGCCACGCCCACGATCACCGCGCTCGCGACCCAGAACCGGTTGCACAGCATGAGCAGCATGAGGTACAGCAGTCCGACCAGCAGCACGTTGAGCAGGAACACGAAGTTGCCTTCGAGCCACATCTTGCTCACGAAGTTGAAGCCGACGTCCGGGCTGGAGAGCTGCACGCGGGTGGAGCTGGTCGAGACGCCCACCTCCAGCGCGGCCACGGCGATGATGTCGAATACGACGAACAGCACACCGTACAGCCAACCGGGAAATGGCTTGTGCGGGTGCTTCGGGGTGACCTCGTCCGCCTCGGCCCGATTCGTCCAGAGCCGCCAACGGAACTTCGATGTGGTGTTACTGGTGTTTTCGCTCATTCGCCTGCTTGTCCTGTGATGCTTGTCCAGTCGCATATTGTCGTTGCCGAACCTTGGAGAATCAATGTTTCTCCCGGTTTCCTCACGGTTCCCTAACTATTGGCCCCGGTTGCGGGGACACTGGCCCCGGTTGCGGGGATATTGTGGCCCCGGTTGCGGGACCCTGTGCCGTTTACCGTCTATTCATGCTCAAGCAACCTTAACGCAAAGGGTGCCTCGGGATGATCCCGAAGCACCCTGAACATGACCCTGAATATCGGGGGCGCTTTTTGCTCGCCCGCTGCACGACGTTCGCCACACGGCGCTCGCTGCACGACGTTCGCTACATGGAGGTCGCCGCAGGACAGGACGATCTGCGGAGCATCGAATCGGCTACACGCTTCCGCCGTTCACGGAACCGGCGGCACGATGATTGCACCACTCGCGACGGCCGAGCTCACCGTATGACGGCCGAGCTCGCCATCGCCGGCTTCCGGGTTCCCGAGCCGGCCGGCTTCACCCCTCTGCTCCTTTATCTTTACTGCGTCTACTTCACAGCTGCGGAGAACTGGTCAACGAGCGCGTCCATCCAATCCAACAGGTTGTCGTATTCGGCGGGCATCTGCTCGGTGAGCTCCACGACCGGCACGTTGGCGTCCTTGGCGGAGCCCGTGATCTGATCGGTGGTGGAGTTGGCCTCCTGGGAGTTGAAGACCAACATCTTGATGGAACCGGCCTTGAGCGCGTCCTGGAAGTCCTTGATGTCGGCCGGGGTCGGCTCGCTCTCGTTGGCGGAGGCCTGCGCATACCCCTTCGGCGTGGCGTCGGTCATCTTGAGGTCGTCGGCCAGATACCACGCCACGGATTCGGTGGCGGCATACGGCAGGTTCGCGGTCTTGGCGGACGTCTCCTTGATCTTGGACTCGAGCTTGTCCTCCTTGGCGTGCCAATCCTCGTTGAGCTTGGCGTAGTCGTCCTTGTGGGCGGGGTCGGCCTTCTGGTAGGCGGCGGTGATGGCGTCGGCGGTGGAAGAACGGACCTCGGCGGAGAACCAGACGTGCGGGTTGTCGCCCTCCTTGATGCCGGCGGTCTCGGCGGCGTCGACCAACGTGGCATTGGTAGCCCCGGCCGCCTTGGACGCCCACGGGTCGTAGTCAGCGCCGTTGACTACGGCCACCTTGGCCGAGCCGAACTTGGCCACGTCCGCGGCCGTGGGCTCGTAGTCATGCGCTTCGACGTTGGTCTTGGTCATGATGTTGGTGACCTCGACGTTGTCGCCGCCAAGGTCGGCGGCCACCGAACCCCACTGGTTGATGGAGGCCACGACCTCGATCTTGCCGGAAGCCTGCGAAGCGTCGGCGGCGTCAGATTTGGCCGTACTGGAAGAATCGCCGGAGCCGCAGGCGGCCATGGAGAACAGTGCCGCGGCGGCTGCGACTGCCGCGATTGCACGCTTGGCGTTGGACATGATGGACATGATGGGTTTCCTCTCTGATGGGTTCGGTTGGACTGTTCCATCGGATGCTGGCCGATGCGCGCGAGTCGTGCGGCCGGAGATATTGCGTCAAACGTTCCGCTCTTCGCGTTTCTCACGAGGCGACCGCGCTCTCGCGCCATTCGCCTCCGCGTTATGCATCCGTGTTATGCATCCGCATGGATCGGTCGATTTCCAGCACCTGAGCATAACACATATCGAGAATTATTATCATTTGCATTATTGCACGGCGTGTCACCACACCCCACCACAATCGAACCCGAAACCGCCACCATCACCGCGCAGGCAGCTTCATGCCGACGGAACAATGCGGCAAATCACGGATTCCCACAGCCCGCGCATCCTCATACACCACCGCGTCCGGTTCGGCCACGGCACGGATGATCTCCCGACAACGGCACTCTCCCGCCGCATCCAAATGCCGGGACAGGCACCCCGCACCCACCACCGGCAACTCGAGTATGCAGGACGCCTCCCGAATCAGGCGGGACACCACCGCGCCGGTAGACCGTTCATCATAGACGGCATCCTCTTCACCCAGACCGCCCAGCCCGTACAGGCACAGACGGTCGTCATCGAAGAACCGTTCCTCGAACTCATCGAGGCCCACCGCACTGGCAACGTCTCCCACATACAGCGGCACGCCCCAGTCACTGAGATCGAATAGATCAGACAGATACTGCGCCACCGGCGTACCCTCGAGCCCAACCGGCAGCGAAATCAGAAACACCGCAGGCATGGGGGCCGGCAGCGATTCCGACGACACCGGCAATCGTGATGACCCCGGCAATCCCGGCAATCCCGGCAATCCCGGCAATCCCGGCAATCCCGGCAACAATGCCGAGCACATCGATTCCAACACGCGTCCGACGTCGTGCTTCACCGTGCAGCTCATGCAGCATTCCTCCAAACCGAACGAGTCGGTCTCCCCGAACGCCAGACCGTCGACCCGCGGCCGAGTAATCGTACGCACGACATCCAGCCCGGACTCGACGGCGGCATTCGGCCGCACATCGTACGTGATCGAGCACACGGACGGACAGGAATCAGCCAGCGAAAACGCAACGGCATCAAGACTGAGCCGATCAGCCCCGGTGAGCAGCACCACCGGCACGCCAGTGCCGCGCTCCGCGTTTCCCAATGATTGCAATACCGGATGAACCATAACAACCTTCCTTTTTTGATAATGGTTATCATTATGGTGTATAGTCTGCAATCATGTCCAAACAATGTCAAATCCTGGGCACGCATGCCTCCACCGGCAATCGCGTCTCCTATTCGCATCGGAAAACCAAACGAACCTTCTCGCCTAATCTGCAAACGAAGCGGTATTGGGTCCCCTCGCTGGGGCACACCGTCACGCTCACCGTGAGCGTCAAAGGCATGAAGACCATCGACCGCATCGGCATCGAAGCGGCGCTCGCCCGCATCCGCCGCAACCAGAACATCAACCGATGACTCGCGCCCGATACGCGCTCGGCAGACGCCGGTTGCGCGACGCGGGTGACGCTCATCAGCCCTGCGATGCGCACTCGGCAGGAAATAGGCACCTAACAGCCATCCGACAGACACCTGAGATGCAACCAACAAACATCCAATAGAAAGCAGTCGAAGCATCATGTCAAGCAAATCATCGGAGATCAGACCGGTCATCACCCTTAAGTCCACGGCGGGGACCGGCTTCACCTACACGACCCGCAAGAACCGACGCAACACGCCGGACCGACTCGAACTGCTGAAGTTCGACCCGGTGGTGCGCAGGCGCGTCGTCTTCCGGGAATCGCGTTAGAAGCCCCTCGCCCTTTACATCCGCCACGCGTCGTTTCTTAGGCAGATTCTGCGTTTCCTAGGCACATCCGCCGCAAAACCGCATACGCAAAACCGCGCGAATACAGGCATCGACCGAGCACGGCATGGCAGCGAGGTGCCTAAGTAACGAGAAATCTGCCTAAGAAATGAATCCACACATTCCCAAGGAGCCACCAATGGCCAAAACCAGCAAAATCAACCGACAAATGCAACGCGAGCGCATCGTGGCGAAATACGCCGAACGGCGAGCGCAATACAAGCGGGACAGCGTCAGCCCGCACCTGTCGCCCGAGGAACGCGCCGAGGCGATGCGTAAACTGCATGCGCTCCCCCGCGACGCCAGCCCGACCCGCCTGCGTAACCGGGACTCCATCGACGGGCGGCCGCGAGCCTTCAACCGCAAGTTCGGACTTTCGCGCATCAATCTGCGCGAAAAGGCGCATAGGGGCGAATTGCCCGGCGTAGTGAAATCAAGCTGGTGACCGCTGGCAATCGCACGCAATAGACGAACAGCCAATGCAATCACCACAACAACCAAGGAGCGACAACTAATGCAACAAGGCATTCACCCCGAATACGGCCCCGTGGTCTTCTACGACCGCTCAGCCGACAAGTACATCCTGACCAAATCAACGCTGGTCGCCAAGGCGAAAAACCTGCCAAGCATCACATGGGAGGACGGCAACACCTATCCGCTGGTCAATGTGGAGGTGTCCTGCTACAGCCATCCCTTCTACACCGGCAGGAACGTCGTGCTCGACACCGCAGGCCAGGTGCAGAAGTTCCACGAGCGGTACGGCCGGAAATAACCGAGGCCCACCATCTCACTACAACCACGAAAGCAACACCATGAAAGTCAAATCCTCCATTCGATCGCTGGCACGTAAGGACGGCTCCTATGTCGTCCGACGCCGCGGACATCTGTACGTCATCAATAAGAAGAATCCGCATTGGAAAGCGAGGCAAGGCTGATGGCACTGCCGAAATACCGGACCTCACGGTCACACACCCGCTCACGCCGAGCCAATTGGAAGGCGAAAGTCCCACAGTTGGCCACGGTCACCACGCCGGAAGGCGAAGTCGTCCAAGTTCCCCAGAATCTGGCCGCAGCCGTACGGAAGGGGTATATGAAGCCCTAATGTCCCGCGTGTCCTGCGTCGGAAATGTGTTGACGAATTGGATATCCCTCAGGCCTCGCTTTGCGAGCGGCTCTCCTAGCAAGGAGCGGGAATGTCATGAACAGCCTCCGACGCCGGACATTAGCCGAACTGCCCATAGACATGGCAGAACCTCCGCAAGCCGGCATACGAGCATCTCTTTGTAGAGTCGCCGGATATATACGGCTCTCCCCCAAAATTCGCCCGCAAAGACCGACCGTTGAAACAGAGCACACCCAGAAACTGAATCATCAAAACAATCAGGTAGAAAGCCTAAACATGACTAACCCAAACGCTAGCCAGCCCACGCCCGAAACCAATCCCAACGCTCGCGCAGCCATCGGCGAACGCCGTACACCGGTCATCGCCAGCATCGCCGCATTCTGCGTCGGCGCGCTGCTCGCCGGCGGCATTGTCGGCGGATTCGCCTACGCAAGACAAGGCCAGACGTCCGGCGGTGAGCCCGGCGGCAGCACCACGGCGACGGCTGCGGATTCCTGCGACACGACATTCACCGTGGTCGCCTCGGTGAATCAGTGGGGTTCGCTTGCCGAGCAACTCGGCGGCTCCTGTGCCGAAGTCACCTCGCTGATCAACTCGACCTCCGCCGATCCGCATGATTACGAGGCCACCGCCTCGGACCTCGCGAAGCTCGCCAAGGCCGACATCGTAGTGCTCAACGGCGCCGGATACGACGGCTGGGCGGAAAAGGCTCAGCTTGACCCGGACAAGCAGGCCATCGTGAACGTGGGCGACCTCATGGGCATCACCGCCACCGAGGAGCACTCACACGAGCATGAGGAAGGGGCCGAAGGCGAGGAAGGCCACCATCACCATCACGGCTCCACCAACCCCCATGTGTGGTTCAGCCCTGAAGGCGTGCTCAAAGCCGCCGAGGCGATCAACGACGCGTACGTAACCAAGGCCGGCGAGAACTCGAAGACCGCCGCCACCGTGCAGCGCCACTTCAACGAGTGGAACGGCGAGTACGCCGACTTCGTCGCCCTCGTGAACAAGGGCCGGGCCGCAGGGGTGCAGCGCAACTACGTGGCCACCGAGTCAATCATCAGCTACCTGCTCGATTACATCGGCGCGACCGACAAGACCCCCGAAACCTACACCAACGCGATGAACAGCGAAGCCGAGCCTTCTGCCGCCGACCTCAAGAACGCGATGGACATCGTCGCCAGCGACGACGTGGACATCCTCGTCGTCAACCCGCAGGAGATGGGTGGCTTCGCCAAGAAGCTCAACGAAGCCGCGATCTCCAGCAACAAGACGATCATCTCCGCCACCGAACAGCTACCCGAGAATCAGAAGACGCTGCTCGACTGGCTCACCTTGATCGCCAAGCAGGCGCTGGCCACCGATACCACGAACGGTTTCTTCCTCACGCAGGACGTCAAGGACCGCACGCTTGCCGACTACGAAGGCGAATGGCAGTCTGTATACCCGTACCTTCAGGACGGCACGCTCGACTCCGTGATGGAGGCTAAGGCCAAGAAGGGCGACATGACCGCCGAGGAGTACAAGCAGTACTACGACACCGGCTACAAGACCGACGTGGAGAAGATCGTCATCAAGGGCGACCAGATGAGCTTCACCCGTGGCGGCAAGACCGCGACCGCAACCTACAAGTACGATGGATTCAAGATCCTCGACTACGCTAAGGGCAACCGCGGCGTGCGGTTCCTGTTCACCGCCACCGGTGACGTGCCCGCAGGCGCACCGAAGATCGTGCAGTTCTCCGATCATGGCATCGCGCCGGGCAAATCCGCGCACTTCCACATCTTCATGGGCGACGACTCCCAGGAGGAGACCCTGAAGGAGATGGACAACTGGCCCACCTACTACCCGGCGTCCCTGAGCAAGGAGGAAGTGGCCACCGAGATGCTGGCGCACTGAGCGAATCGGCCGATTCGGACAGCCATCGCCTCTGCGCACCGGCCCAGTCTCGGGCGGCGGACCGACCCGGTCTCGGGCTGCGGACCGACCCCGTCCCAGACAGCGGACCGGCAGGCCGTCGGACAACCGACTCCCCCTCAGCCCCTCTCAGGCCTCAGCGTCCGTTTTCTACCAGGACAGCCCCGCTTCCAGTAGAAAACGGCCGCTACCGAGCCGCTCAGCGGCTGTTTTCTGCTGGAAAGTCCCCACTCTTGGTAGAAAACGGACGCTAATCGGCCGCTCAGCGGTAGTTTTCTACCAGAAGGACCTCACTCTCAGTAGAAAACGGACGCTTACCGGCCTTTCAGCGGCTGTTTTCTACTGGAAGCGGGGCTCTTCTGGTAGGAAACGGCCGCTGAGTCCACCTGTCACGAAGATGTCACTAAGCATCGGGCCCGAATACAACCACCACGTCCTGGCACAACCCGAGTCACCAAACCCTTCTGTAATCCGCCACCGGCATGACCACCAGCGCCAATAAACCCCATCATCCTCAAGGCACACCGCCAACTCGTGGAATCCCCACGCCGGCCAGCTTGTCCGCCAATGGCTGCCGATGAACGACGTCATCGAAAGTAAAGCGGACTATACGACTCACGCCCCACGCATATAATCGGCGCTCGCGCTCGCTTTGCTGGTGCACCACGGCCTGAATTGTTTTGCGGCCCGTCATCGCCGGATCGACATACTTGGCCACGCCGTCATACTCGGCAACGACCGTGTACCCGCCCGGGAACAGCCACGCGAAATCGACTCGATACCATTCACCAGCATTCTGCGGATTGGCAAATATATGCTGCAACTGCGGTACCGCAAAACCCATCTCAATCATGACGGCGCGGGCCAGCGATTCGCCGCCGTTCTCACTCAACGGGTTCGCATGCGTCAGGAGGCGTTCCACCGCCGCGGTATCACGGTGAAGCGCCGAGCAGATGGCACGCACGGCGCTCGCCTCATGACCATTTCTGAATGCCGAATCGAATATGGGCAACGCACTGGCAAACGGCAGCATCAATCCGCAATCTACCAGCGTCCTGGCAACCGATGTCACTGGTATGCCTTGTATTTCAACCGCAGGCAAATCGGTCATGAAAATACGATGCACGCCCTTTGCGCCGTGTCCGGCATTCACGGAGGAAGCGATATACACGGCGCTGTGAATCGACCACTGATGGGCGAAACCGTGTATGGCCACTGCCGTCGGCCCGGCGAAGACCCATGACGGATGCCGTTGTGACAAGCACCGCACGATGTGCTTCACTTTGTCGGCGCCATTCAGCGTTTTCCAATATTGGGCGTCAATGAACAGGCCACGATGCGGACTGACCAGTTCGCCGTCGCGCGTCCGCCGCCGGAGCGCCTTGCCTTCGGCGTCGTTTGCCGCGAACACACAGCTTCGTTGCTGCTGCGCCCGCATGAGTTTGTCCGTGATGGTGTGATGCGTTTTCATGCGGACGACGCTAACGGCCGCTCGCCGTCGTTGTCCAGCTGAACCGACCTATGTGGATACAGCTTCGGCAATCCGGCGTGTTGTGGATAACTTCGCGGGGAAATAATCCGCGAAGACAGGAGATCACCAATCGATATGGCATAGCACCGACTGGAACAGCCTCCACGCCCCGGTCCAATAACCATCCGATTACTAGGGTCGCCATACACACATTTCAGCCGATATCCCAATCCGAGTCCGAGGAGAAGACCCAGCCTATGCCAACTGATGAGACATGGCCAGAACTGAATGGAAGGAAATGGAAAGGAAAGAATGGATTTGTTATTCCAAAGTGCTGTCAACCACTGGAATCGCTGCAATTACTGTCCTCCAAGCATTCCCAATCAGGCCGGAACAGCGGGAAATCAACACGAGCGTCCTACGAACAGCAACACCTTGGTCGAACATAGCTAAAAAGAAAGGTTGTGTTAGACCAAAGTGTGCTTAACCAGAGAGCGTTCCAACTAACGGGACAGTGAATTACCTCGGAATAACCAATGATGTCTGTCCTGATAAGGAACCGGTCCGCGCCGAGTCTTCCTTGGGAAAAACGCACTCGGGCCACTCGGAACACCGCGATTACTCAGAACAAATGCACACCTTGGTCTGGCACAGACAAAAGGAAGGTGGGCTGAACCGTTTGGCTCAGCCCACCTTATGTGGCACATCTTGGCGAAACCGCCGTCAGAAAACGGCCAGACGTCTGGCTAATCGCCAGCCAATTGCCAGCCAATCACCAGCCGATCAGACCGTCAATGACGACGTCATCACGCCTTGGCGACCTCCACGGCCAGTTCCTTGGCGTCCTCGTCAGCCTTGACCTCCAGCGAGGTGGCCAGCGTTTCACGGGCGATGAGGTCGCGGAACTGCTCGACCTTCGCCGCATCGGCAGCCGGCACGGTCAGCGTCAGCGCGATGCGATCGGCGATGTCGAGGCCGGCGTCCTTACGGGCGTCCTGCACGGCGCGGATAGCGTCGCGGGCGTAGCCTTCGGCCACCAGGTCGTCGGTCAGCGCGGTGTCGAGGATCACGAAGCCACCGGTCGGCAGCGCGGCGGACACGGAAGCTGCCGCCTCGGCCGCGTTCTCCTCCTCCACGCGATTGATCAGCTCGTACTCGCCTTCGACCAGCGCGATCTCGCCATTCGGCGTCTCGACCACGGGGGCGCCGGAGGCATCCACGCGCCACGCACCGGTCTTGGACGCCTTGATGGCGAACTGCACCTGCTTACCGAGGCGCGGACCGGCCGCACGGGCGTTGACCTTGAGCTGGTGAACGATCTTGAGACCCTGGGAGCCGGCGTCCTCCATCGTGCAGAACTCGATGTCCTTCACGTTGAGCTCGGACTTGAGCACCTCCGCGTAGGCACGCACGTCGTCCACGTCCTCGACCACCACGGTGAGCTTGGACAGTGGCTGGCGCACGCGGATCTGCGAGGCCTTGCGCAGGGACAGGGTGCCGGAGACGACCTCGCGCACCTTCTCCATCGCATTGACCAGCTTCGGATCGTCGACGAGCACGCGACCGAGCTCGGTGGCCTCACCGGTCTCCTCGGAGACGACGAACGGCCAGTCGGCCAGATGCACGGATTCGCCGCCGGTCAGGCCGCGCCACACGGACTCGGCCTCCATCGGGGCCAGCGGCGCGAGCACGCGCATGAACACCTCGAGCACGGTGTACAGGGTGTTGAACGCGTTGGCGTCCTCGTTCCAGAAGCGGTCACGGGTGTTGCGGATGTACCAGTTGGTGAGCACGTCGATGAAGTCGGACGCGGCGTCGCAGGCATCGGAGATCGCGAACTCGTCCAGCGCCTTCTCCACGCGCTCCACGAGCCGGCGGGTGCGGGCCAGCAGGTAGCGGTCCATCTCCGGCAGGGCGACGACCTCGTCGGGGCGCAGCTGGCGCGCGTCGAAGCCCTTGCCGCCGTTGGCCGCGTTGGCGTACAGCGTGAAGAAGTAGTACGAGCTCCACACCGGCAGCATGACCTGACGCACGGTGTCGCGGATGCCCTCGGCGGTGACAATCAGGTTGCCGCCGCGCAGAATCGGCGAGCTCATGAGGAACCAGCGCATGGCATCGGAACCGTACTTGTCGAACACGCCGTTGACGTCCGGGTAGTTGCGCAGGTGCTTCGACATCTTCTGGCCGTCGGAGCCGAGCACGATGCCGTGGCAGATCACGTTCTTGAACGCCGGACGGTCGAACAGGGCGGTGGCCATGACGTGCAGCAGGTAGAACCAGCCGCGGGTCTGACCGATGTATTCGACGATGTAGTCGGCCGGGAAGTGCTGCTCGAACTTCTCCTTGTTCTCGAACGGGTAGTGGAACTGCGCGAACGACATCGAACCGGACTCGAACCAGCAGTCGAGCACGTCGGGAATGCGGCGCATGGTGGACTTGCCGGTCGGGTCGTCCGGGTTCGGACGGGTCAGGTTGTCGATCCACGGACGGTGCATGTTGATGTTGCCGTCACGGTCGCGCGGGTAGTCGCCGAAGTCGGCCTTGAGCTCGTCGAGCGAGCCGTACACGTCCACGCGCGGGTACTTCGGATCGTCGGACACCCACACCGGGATCGGCGAACCCCAGAAGCGGTTGCGGGAGATGGACCAGTCGCGCGCGTTGGCGAGCCACTTGCCGAACTGGCCGTCCTTGACGTTCTCCGGAATCCAGTTGATCTGCTGGTTGAGCTCCAGCAGACGCGGCTTGATCTTGGTCACGGAGACGAACCAGGAGGAGACCGGCTTGTAAATCAGCGGAGTGGCGCAACGCCAGCAGTGCGGGTAGGAGTGCACGTAGCTCTTCTCCTGGAAGAGGATCGCGCGGTGCTCCTCAGGGATGGACGCGAGCGGACCGTCGCCGGCGCGCAGGTTGCGCAGGATCGGCAGATTGGCGTCGAAAACGAAGAGCCCCTCGTACTCCGGGCACTGCGCGGTAAAGCGGCAGCCGGCGTCGAGCACGTCGGTGCTCTTGATGCCCTTGGCGTTGAGCGTGTTCATATCGTCCTCGCCGTAGGGGGCCTGGTGGACCAGACCGGTACCTTCGACGGTGTCGACATAGTCGGCGGTGAAGATGGTGTAGCCGTTCGGACCGGGCACGTTGCCCTCAGTCTCGGCCTTCTCACCCGCGAAGTACGGGAAGACCGGCCAGTAACGGCGTCCCTCGAGCTCGGAGCCCTTGAGCTCGCGCACGACCTCGTAGTTCTCGCCGAGCTCCTTGCTGTAGTGCGGCAGCAGGTCCTTGCCGAGGTAGAACTTCTTGCCGGCGAACTTGCCTTCGGTGGGCTTGACCTCGACATAGTCGATGTCGGCGCCGACCACGATGGCGAAGTTGGTGGGCACGGTCCACGGCGTGGTGGTCCAGAAGACGGCGTAGGCGTCCTCGTCGCGCATCTTGACGGCCACGGACACGGTGGTGTCCTGACGGTCCTGATACACGTCGGCGTCCATCCTGAGCTCATGGGCCGAAAGCGGCGTACGGTCCTTCGGACAGTACGGCAGCACGCGGTAGCCCTGGTAGGCGAGGCCCTTGTCGTACAGCTGCTTGAAGGCCCACATCACGGACTCCATGTACGGGATGTTCAGGGTCTTGTAACCGTGCTCGAAGTCCACCCAGCGGGCCTGACGATGCACATAGTCCTGCCATTCGTGCGTGTACTTGAGTACGGAGGCGCGGCAGGCGTCGTTGAACTTGTCGATGCCCATCTTCTCGATCTGGTCGACCGAGTCGATGCCGAGCTCCTTCTGCGCCTCAAGCTCGGCGGGCAGGCCGTGCGTGTCCCAGCCGAACACGCGGTTGACCTTGCGGCCCTTCATGGTCTGATAACGCGGAATGACGTCCTTCGCATAACCGGTCAGCAGGTGGCCGTAGTGCGGCAGGCCGTTGGCGAAGGGCGGGCCGTCGAAGAACACGAACTCGTTCTGGCTGTGGTCGCCGGAAGGGTTGCGTTCGACGGACTTCTGGAAGGTGTCGTCCTTGTCCCAGTAGTCCAGGACGGTCTCCTCCATCTGGGGGAAGCTGGGGTTCGGCGCTACGTGCGCGGTCTCGCCGCCCTCGTTCGCCTTGGGATATACGTTTTCGCTCACCGTAAATCTCCTCGTGGGTCTGGTTCGGTCCACAGGGACGATTGGTTGCGATGATTGCGCCGGACGGGCGTTACGTGGTGATTCAGCCGTGGACTCCGCCGGCCTGAGGTGTTCGTGATACCATCGACCGTCCGTCTCGCAGCCGGAACCTTGCGTTCCGTCCGGAGCGACCATCTCGTCGCCCTGCTACGAGGACGATGCCGGACGACTTCCGCCGCACCCGCCACCGCGGTACCACCTCGCTTGCCGCCGCTCGACCGGACCGGAGCCCGTTCAAGCGCGACCGCTTGCGTTCGGCTGTTTCGGGCCGATCCCGTCGGGTCTACTGGGCGATGACTCGCCGTTCTTCCGAAGGCTCCCCGCTGATAACGGATCACTGCCCTGTACAACGAGGCATATCATAACACGTCCGCGAGCCAAAGATTCCGGGGATTCCAGAGATTCCGGACCGGCCTCAATTTCCGAGTCGCGACCGACTAGTATGTTTATCCGCTGATGCCCCTGTAGCTCAATGGATAGAGCCACGGCCTTCTAATCCGTCGGTTGCCCGTTCGAGTCGGGTCGGGGGCACGATGAGGCACCGGCTTTTGGTCGGTGCCTTTTGCTTTTTGCGCTGTTCAACCGGTGTTGGCGAGCATTGACAAGTATTGACAGGCAATTGATGAGTAATTGACGAATATGCCGCATCAGAATCTGTACACGTTAGAATCGTCACCCGGTAAACCGAATCGAGTCCTTCCCATGTTGTCCCATGTCGTCATGGGGTAGAGGCCTGAACGTGGGGTTATGCAGAGAGTGTGGGGTGATGCGCAGATCTTATCCGCGCGCGTTGGGTTACGGTCATGCGAATTTTGTCGTTCGAAATCGGAAGCGGTGCTTGGTGGCGTGCCCCCGCAGCCGAAAAACGGCTTAATTCGAGCTGCGGGGGCACACCCAGATTCTGGGCGAAATCGTGTGGTTTAACGAAAATGGCGGAATCATGCGGTTTCTGGTCTACAACAGTGTGCCCCCGCAGCCGAAAAACATCCATAAAGTAGCTGCCGGGGCACGGGCTGTGCCCCGGCAGGCGAATTTGACGCTTGAAACGTCTCCGGGGGCACAGTCGTGTGCCACGGAAGCTCGAAATCCGGGTAGTAAGCGCTACGGGGGCACAGAGCAGAGGACTCCGAACGCCTACCCGGATCCCACCTGCCATCCTGCAGACGCTACGGGGCACGGCGCAAGGCCCTGCATGTCAAACCGAAGGAGACCGGACAAACCGCACTCACCATATTTGCTCGCATTTGCTCGCTGTTGCGCGTGTCTGGCACAGGAAAGTACGTACCATCGAGGCATGGGGACAGCGGCACACATTTCAGCGGGCATCGATGCCGGATATTCCGGTACATCGAATCTCACGTATGACTATGCCAGGCACAGCTTCGCGACCGCCGGCCTCGACTGGGGAAACGTAGCCGAATCATTGTCGATTGACGCGATCACTGTCGCCAATACGATTGCTGTCGCCCACACAAGCACCACTACCGACGCGAACGGCACGACGGACGAAACCGGCACGACCACTACAACGAACGCGACCGCAGCAGGCGGCAGCGTTGCACCCACCGACACGACGGACGCCACCGGCACGGCAGACGCAGCCAACACAGCAGGCGCGACCTCCGCAAGCGGCAGCGTTGCACCCACCGGCAACGCCAGCACGACAAACGAAACCAGCACGGCAGACGCAACCGACGCGAACGGCACGACGGACGAAACCGGCACGACCACTACAACGAACGCGACCGCAGCAGGCGACAGCGTTGCACCCACTGACACTATCGATACGGCATACGCGACTGATGTAGCCAGTGCGGCAGACACAGCCAACACCGCCAACGCCATAGTCTCCGCCGGCACGAACAACCCGGCCCGCATGACCGCCTTTGCCACTGATTCTGCCGACACCGTCACTACGGCTACCGCCGGCACCGACGCCGACACCGCTGTTGCTGCTGCCAACACCACCACTACCACAACCGCCGCCACTGCCACAACCGCCGGCACGATACATCCACCCATCACCCCCGCATCGGCCAACCCGCTGCTCGCCACACTGCTTTCAGACCAGTGCCCGTATGCGACCAAGGCCATCATCTTTGACGGCGACAGCAAGCACAGCATCCGCGAGCGATACACGTTCACCGGCTCGCTGCTCAGTCAGCTGGACGAGGCCGGCATGTTGCTCAACCGCATCAACGAATCCGGTCGATACCCTGCCGCAGCCCTGCGCGAGGCGCTGGTCAATGCGCTGGAGCACCGCGACTACTCCTACTCCGGCCCCACACTCATCAATGTGTTCGATTCGAGACTGGAGATCATCTCCCTTGGCGGCCTGACCGACGGCTTCGCCATCAACGACCTGCTAAACGGAATCTGCCAGCCTCGCGACCCGATGCTGGCCCAGTTGCTGGCCAATCTGGGCCTGTGCGAGGACTGTGGCACCGGCGTGCAACGCATCATGGACGCCTACGCAGGCAATCCGATCAGCCCGCAGTTGCGCGTCGGACCGTCGTCAGTGGCGTTGGTGTTGCCCACGCTGGTCGAGGCGGCCAACTCCCCCAATCCACGCAATCGCGGTTCCGCCAGTTCCGGCGCCAATGCCGCCGCGGCTTCGTCCGGCAGAACCGACGGCACCGGGCATGACAACGTCTACCACTTCCCCACGTTCCAACGTGTGACCGATCAGGCGGCCGAGGCGCTGGCCGGGGCCCGCGTCATCGGGTGCTCACCGCTGCAGACGCTGGTTCTCGGCCGGGGGTTTGATTGGGAGTCATACATCTTGGCCGACGGCCATGGCGGCGTTGCAACCACCATCCCGACCACCATCCCGACTGCAGCCCCAGCCGCAGTCCCATCCACCGGCTCATCCAACGGCATCACCAACACCCACGCCGAGCCCGCGCAAAGCACCATTGCCCTAGCCTCCCTAGCCGCCGGAGCGGCATCCGGCAGCGCCGGCCCGGTCTCACCGGCTCTGGACATGACGACGCTGCGCCAGTCGAACGAGACGTTGGAACAGACGACATTGAATCTGCTGGCGTCGAGCGGAGTGAACCTGAGCCGCAGAATGATTCAGGAGCAACTGGGATTGAGCCGCGATCAGGCCGGCAAGCTGCTGCGCCAGCTGACGTTGGACGGCAAAATCACAAAGCACGGCCGCTCGCGGGCCACCACGTACTCCATCGTCTGATTCCGCCGCGCGCAATGACCGCGACGTTCGACGTTCGGTCATGCGATGCGGACACGCCAGTCGGCCGAGAAACCGGTTATTCCCGTACCCCGTCAGCAGCCACAAGCCGGCACGGCAGCATTCGCGCGGCTCCCCCGCAACGCACACCTTGCGGACGGCCCATAGGCACCGTCCGCCCCCGCGGCTCAGCCCTCGAAGACGCGGTCGCGAATCATGCGGCCGGATTCGTCCAACGCGGTCGAGAACCGGCCGTAGTCGGACAGAATCACGCCCATGTAGAGCATGTCCACCAATGCGGTATCGGCCACGCGCGAGAAAATCGCATTGCCGTAGATGGTATGCGAGTCGCGGCCGGTGAGAAGCACTACATCAGCCCAGCCGGCCAAGGGCGCACCCACGGCGTTGGTGATCGCGATGGTTTTGGCTCCCCGCGACTTCGCCAACCGCAGCGCCTTGACCGTATCGGCCGAGCTGCCTGAGTGGGAGAACGCGATGGCGACATCGCCATGTGTGAGGTGTCCGGCGCTGATCTGCTGCAGGTACGCATCGGTATTGAGGCGACACATGAGCCCCAGATACTCGAGCTTGGTGAACAGATCCATGGCCGGCGTCAGGGAGTTCTCCACGCCGAAAATATCGATGAATCGCGCCTCGGCGATGAGTGCGATCGCCTTGCGGTAGGCTTTGCCGTCAAGCGCGCTGTACAGCTCGTCCATGAGCGATTTCGCGCTGTCCACGGCCTTGGCCGGAATGTCGTCCGCGCTGTCCCACGGGTTCAGGTCGAAGCCCGCGAGCGGATTGAACGTCACCTTGTGCTCGGCGTCCGGGTGGCGCAGCACATAGCGCAGCTCACGGTAGCCGCCGAATCCGAGCTTGCGCGAAAAACGAATCACCGTGGGCTGGCTGACGTGCGCGATATCCGCCATCTGGCCGACGGTCAGATCCGCAGCCTCCTCGATATGGTCCCGGATATACTGGGCCACGGACCGCTCCGCCGGGCGAAGCGTCGGATACACGTGGTCGATGCGCTCGCGGATTCCCACCGAGGACTGCACAATACGCTCCTGACGTCATTCCGTTCAACCTTACGATTCCGAGCGTACCGGTTGCGACCGGCCGCTGGTCCGAATTGGATTAACCGCAATGTGAACTGTGACTGAACTTTCCCAAAGCCAGTGTTCCCCGGCTCTGTCGCATGCATGGCATCCGCCGCCCCGCCACTATAGAATGATGGCATGGTGCGGATCAGCGTGGGTGCGCCCACCCATCAGACAAGCGGCAGACTGTACGGCGCGTTCTTCGAGGACATCAATCACAGTGCGGACGGCGGTCTGAACGCCAACATGGTGAACAACTACAGCTTCGACGGCGTCTATCTGGACCATCACACCTGGCGCCTGTCCGGTGCGGACCGATGGCGCACACAGGCCGACCCCTTACGATTCTGGCGGTTCGACGGCTGCTCGGCGGTCAGTTGCGGTACCGAGATACGCGGCACGCATGGGCAGACGCTCGATACGTCCGCCGACTGCCCGGCACCGCCGATTCATGCGCACAGCCGGTATGCCAGGATTACGGTCGGGGACGGGTGCGAAAGCGCGGGAGCCGGCGACGCCAACGTCCAGCCCGACGATGCCGCAACCGATGGCATGACAGGGGTCACCATCACGGACGGTCCCGCAACGGCGAACCGTGCCGCCACCATCGAGAACCTCGGGTACAACGGCGGCGGCACGAACGCCGGCGAGCCCGCCTTCGCCATCACCGCCGGGCATACCTATGACGTGAGCCTGTGCATCCGCGCGGTATCCGGCGCGGCGCGACTGTCCATCTGCGTGATTGGCGGGGACGGTTCTCCGCTGACCGGAAGCGCTCGGCTCATCTGCGAGGCCGGACGCACGCCGGGTGCGAACGCCGGGGATTGCGCTGGTGATTGCGCCAGTAATTGCACCGGTGGTTGCGCCAGTGATTGCACTGCACCGTCCGTCCGCGGGATTGCTGATCCATCATCTCCGCACAACGACGGCACGGCAGACCGGACGCCCGCCGGAAACCCGTCGGACTCGCCGGTTTCCGCCGACGTCTCACCCGCGACCATCGAACAGCTGGATGACGGGTGGGTGCGCGTTTCGGCGCAGGTAAACGGCTTGGCCACCGATTACGGCAAGTTGCGCATCCGCATTGAAACCGGAATCAGCATCGGCATCAGGCCCGGCGACGTCCCCGATGCCGAGGGGCCCAGCAACCCCGACAACCTCAATGGGCCCAGCCGCCCCAATACCGCCGATGGACTTGACGACCCCGCCTCCCCCGTCGTCTTCGACTTGGACCTCGTGCAGTTCATGGATGCGGATTACTGGGGCGCCGGCGACCCGAAGTGGCGGTACGGCAAGCTGCGGCGCGACCTCGTGGAGGCCATCGCGGCACTGCACCCCGCGTTCGTGCGTTTCCCCGGCGGATGCATCGTGGAGGGCGTGACGCCCGGCAACGAATACCGGTGGAAGGACACCGTGGGCGCGTTGCCGGCCCGTCGGGCCCAGTATTCGATGTGGTCGTTCAAGATGCCGGACGGGTCCAGCTACTGCCAAAGCTACCAAATCGGCTTCTACGAATACTTCTGCCTGTGCGAGGATCTGGGCGCCAAGCCGTTGCCCACGTTGTTCGCCGGCATCGCATGCCAGTCGCCGGGCCGCGACCCGAGGCACATGGACACCGATTCCGAGCCGTTCCGCCGCAACGTGATCCAGGACTATCTCGATCTCATCGAATTCGCCAACGGCGACCCGAGCACCAGCCCGTGGGCAGCTGTGCGACGGGACATGGGCCACCCCGAACCGTTCGGATTGGATATGATCGGCGTGGGCAACGAGAACTTCGGCGCCGACTATGTGGACAAATTCGACCGCATTGCCGCCGCCATCCATGAGCGGTATCCGGACATGCTGTGTGTGATGAGCGCCGGTTTGTTCCCGTTCCGCCCGGCGATGGCGCGCACATGGCATCACGCGCGGGCGATCGCATCTGGCAGCGCCGCGACTGCGAAAACCGGAGACAGCGCAACATCCCGCGGCCCCTTGGCCGCCGTCGGCTCGGCCACCGGCGACGCGATCCTCGTGGATGAGCATTCCTACCATTCCCCCGCCTGGTTCGAGTCACAGGCCCATCGTTTCGACGACTATCCACGTTGCGGCGCCGGCGTGTATTTCGGCGAATACTCGGCCAATGGCTATTTCGCGGGCCAGCCGCAGACCGAGCAGGGCGCGAACACATGGCGTTCCGCGCTTGGCGAGGCCGCGTTCCTGACCGGCTGCGAGCGCAATTCTGACGTGGTGCGCATGACCTCCTACGCGCCGCTGCTCGCGCACATCCCCGCGAAGGGCTGGGCGCAGAATCTCATCGAGTTCAATCCGGCGCATGTGAATCCGACGGTGAACTACGAGGTGGAGCGCTTGTTCTCCACGCATCTGGGACCGTGGACCTACGACGTGGCCATCGAGTCGAATCCGAACGCCAAGCACCTGTACGTGAGCGTCACCGGGGCGGACAACGACGATCCCTACCGGCACATCAAGATCGTCAACACCGCCGAACGGCCGGTGGATGTGACGCTGGAAATCGCCCGGGGATTGGCCGGACTGAGCGCGACGGCATCCCACGGGCCCGTCCGAATCGAGGTGGAGACACTCACGGCCGAACCGGATGCGAAAACCGTCATCGGCTATCGTGGCGAGGCGACAAAGGCCATCGACCGCGCCCGACGGACGTACACGCTGCCGTCCCCGTCGTCGCTACTGGCGATGAAGATTCCACCGTACAGCGTCACGCTGGTCACCTCGCGGTGAGCCCCTTATGACACCTTCCGTTCCTCCTCCGTCGGGTCCGTTTATATCGGGCGTGTTACCGGCATATATCGCCTTGGCCGCGAGGGATAACAGGGACGGACTAGGTTGGTGCTTCGTTGGATTGCATCATAAGCGGATTGGAGCGAACGGTGACGATGCGGCACAGCTATATCCCCGATGAGGCGACGATCGCCGAGGTGGACCGTATCTTCCACGGGCTGATCGCCGAAGACAAAGCCCCCGCGTATGTCTATGGGATTTTCGACCGCCATGGGCTCATGCACTGCGGGCATGGCGGGTCGGTGTCGCGCCCGGACCATGGAGCGCAGGCCGTCGGCGCGAATCATTCCGTCTGCGCAGCCGATTCCACCGGTGCCGTCGATACCGGAGATGCGACGGATGGCGTCAGCGCCGATGGGGCGACGGTTGCGCTCAACGAGCACACGCGGTTTCGCATCGCCTCCATGTCGAAGAGCTTTGCGGCGGCGGCCGTCATGCAGTTGGCCTGGCAAGGACTGGTCGACCTGCACGCGCCGGCCTCGGGTTATGTACCGGAACTGCGCCGTGTGCAGCCGTATCGCGAGGACTCCTTCCCCATCACCGTGCATGATCTGCTGGCGATGAGCTGCGGACTGGCCACCGACGACGCATGGGCGGACCGGCAGGAATCCATCAGCAGGGATGAACTACGGTCGCTGCTGGCCCAGCGGCTCAAGTCCATCTATGCGCCCGGCGAGCGCTACGAATACTCGAATATCGGATATGCAGCCGTCGGCGAGCTGATTCGCAACGTCAGCGGCATGGATGTGCCGGATTATGTCCGCACGCATCTGCTGGAGCCTTTGGGATTGCATGAGACGACCTATGACTGGCGTGAAGTCAGCCCATCCGCGCTGGTCTGCGGCTACCATTTCGACCCGGAGACCAAGGCTTGGGCGGCGGAGCCGTTCGCCGACCCGGGCGCGTTCAGCGTGATCGGCGGGGTGATCAGTTCCGTGCATGATGTGGCCGCGTGGGATGCGTGGCTGGCGCGCGGATTCGAGGATGAGCCGTCGACCGATGACGAGGTACTGCCGAAGCGCTACCGTCGCCTGATGCAAATGCCCCACACGCCGATGCCGCCTGTGTTGCGTTCCGGCTCGAGCCGCGGTTGGCTCACGAAACGCGATTTCAACGAAATCGAGGCGTACGGATACGGGCTCATCATCAAGCATGACGAGCGGTTCGGCGACATTGCCTACCATTCGGGCGGATATCCGGGGTACGGGTCGAACATGAGGTGGCATCTCGACTCCGGTCTCGGCGTGGTGGTGCTGGCGAACGGACGCTATGCCACGCCGAGCGTGCTGGCCATTCGCGTGCTGTCGCTGCTGTTGGAGGAGGCGTCGCGCAAGGGATTGGTGGCCGGTTGGAGCTTCCCGCTGTGGGCGGAGACCCGCGAGGCGCAGCGGCGTGTGAACGCGATGCTGGGTGGATTGGTTGAAAATGCGGCGACGGCGGGTGCGGACGGCCACGCGGGCGAACGCGGCGGCGAATGTGCCGGCGAATGCATCAGCAATCACGCGGACGCCCGGGATACCGCCGACGAGCGCGCCATCGCGGCGGATGCTGCGGACGCCGAAACATGCGCCCGCGCCATCGCCTCGCTGTCCGATATCCTAGCGATAAACGTCACGATGGATTGGACGTTCGAGGAGCGTGGGGCGCAGCTCGCCCGGCTGCTGAAGGGTACCGGGCTGCCGGTTTCCCACGTTCCAGTCGCCGACGACGAAAATAATGACGAAGGTAAGGGTGACGAGACCGTGGAGAAGGCCGATGGAGGAGCCGATTATCTTGTCTCCGATTGCCTTACGTCCGGCCACTGCACGACTACCTCTCTCACGACCGTCCACCTCACGGCAACGGACGAGCACGCGGATTCACCGGCGCAACTGTCGTGGACGGTCCCCTGCGAACGGCATCCGTTGCGCTGCACCATCCAGCTCAACTCTCTGGAACACCCGCAGGTGCAGACGCTGGAGTTCGCACGGGCCGACGCGCCCCGCACCGACGACATCGTCACCGTCACGCCCGGCACCCGGATTCTTTGGTAGGGGCGTACACGCGAATCTGCGGTACCCACGGCACCTGCGGTATATCACAGCGACATCAATTACCAACCATCGAAAGGACGACATATGCCAACCGCACTGGTCATTGGGCATTCGAAAACGGCGGGTTTGCGCCGCCTCGGCCCTTGGTTCAACGAACAGGGACTCGATTATGAAGTGAAATTCGGCGGCGATGGGCTGCCGGAGTCGCTAGATGGATACGCGGCGCTTATCGTGCTGGGCGGCGCTCCCCTGCCGTATGAGGACGACCGGTTCCCGTGGTTGCCGGCCACGCGCGCGCTGACCCGTCAGGCGATTGACGGGCAGATCCCGATGCTCGGCATCTGCCTGGGCGGTCAGCTGCTCGCCTACGTGGGCGGCGGCACGGTGGAGCATCGCAAATTGCAGCCGGAACACGGTATCACGCCGATCACACTGGACGCGGCGGCGGCCGACGATCCGCTGTTCTCGGTGCTGCCGGAGTTCTTCCCGATGACCGAAAACCATGTGGACCATATCACGTCACTACCCGCCGAAGCAGTGCTGCTCGCCCATTCCGACCGTTCGCCGGTGCAGGGGTTCCGTCTGGGCGATCGCGCGTGGGGATTGCAGTTCCATCCCGAAGTGTCGGCCGCGAACATTGCCGCATGGGATGCGGACGACATCCGCGACGTCGAGCATGACGGATTCAACTGGGAGGAAGTGCTGCGTCGCAACTCCGTCTATGACGCCGAGAACACGAAGCTGGCCGAGGCGTTCGCCCGCCGATTCGCCGACATCGTGCTTCAGGCGCGATAGGCGGCCAACGCGTCGGGGCGCTGTGCTGCGTGGCCCTGAGAGAGCAGTCATCCCAGCGCGTCCGTACTTGCAGGACGAGCTGGGATGTGCGGCAGTCCTAAGGGATAGTCGCCCTGGCCCGAACTGCCCTAAGTCGCTTAACGTCCTACCCAGCCCCGCGCCTACGCCTCGATATACGCACGGATTGCGGCGCCAAGGCGTCGCATGTCGGCGAGCGCCACGTCACGCAGATGACCGTATCGCGCCTTGTCCCAGTTGGCGAGGATCGCGTAGGCGACGGTGCGGCCGGTCGGGTCGCACCGCACGAAACCGACGTCGCAGCGTACATCCGATTCGGTGCCGGTTTTGTGCCGCAGCTGGAACGGGTCGCCCGCCTCCCAATGCGCGAGCGGGTCCACGTTGAAGGCTCCGGAGGCCATCGACGTGTCGGTGTCGGTACCAAGCCATCGCTCGATCTGGGCGGACGCGGACGGCGAGACGAGCGTGCCGGCGTTGAGACGGAGCATATAGTCGCACAGTTCGCGGGCGCAGCCGCATGACATGTCGTCCGGGCCGTCGGGCCGCAGTTCCATGCGTACGTAGTCCAGCAAAGACGACCGTTCGAATCCCTGCGCCTTGGCAAACGATTGCACCCGGTCCAATCCGACCCGTTCGATGAGCAGATTGGTGGCGTAGTTGTCGGAGAACGAGCCGACGAGAAAGCCCAGGTCATGCACGCTGAGCGTCTGCTGGTCGAGCAGGTACAACAGGCCGGAGTCCTCGCAGAAGTCGTCCGACGACATTGCGCGGCGGTCGATAATCTCGTGCAAGCCCAGTTCGCCGGTCTCAATCTGATGCATGACCTCGATGAGCAGGAACAGTTTGCCGATGCTCGCCGTCTTAAGCACCGCGTCCGGCGTGCGCTCATAGAGGGTTTCACCGGTGACCGCGTCGCGAATCATGATGGACCAGTCGATGCGCGGGTCGAGCGCTATACTGCCCAAAGCGGAGAATCGTCCGCCAGTATCGGTGCCAACCCGATCATCATCGCCGACGAGTTCCTGTTGCTGGGTCATCTCGTTCCTTTCGCTCGTCCGTCATCACGTTCACAAATCCTGGCGCCTCCGTCAGCCGGTGCCACCGTCCGCCGAGTAGTCCGAACCATTCCATGGCCCAGCGTCCACACGCGTCTGCCCTCCCGGGCGAAACCGCCGGCATTCCACCCGCAATCCGCCGCCGAGAGGAGCACAGGCCTACGCGATTTTCGGCGTGACGCGATGCCCGTAGGCCACGTACTTCGTGCCATCGGACGCGCTGACGAACTCGATTTCCGTGGGCTCATGACGGTCGGGCCGTTGCACGGCATAATGGCCTTGTTCCGTGGCGTGGAGAGGCAAGGTGAGCCGTACGCCGCACGGGCCGTCATCCTCGTCCGGCTCGAATACACCTTCGACGCCGGTAGGACCGCCCGCACGGTATTCCTGATGCTCGCCGTGACGTTCGTAGACGCCGACGATGTTCACGATTTCATCGTCGCTCAGATGACGGTCGGACAGCGTGACTTTGGGAGGTGAGGCAATGCCGGCACGCGACGCGATGTCACGGGTGAGCGCCGCCGCCATCTGTGTACCCGCATCGGCGTTGGTGAGCACGGCGATGACGATACGATGCTTCGGAAACACCACGATGTTCGCACGCTGGCCTTCGGTCGCACCGCCATGACCGAACGCGGGCTCACTGCCCCAGTTCGGCAACTGCCAGCCCAATGCCCAGCCGATGTTTTCGATGCCCTGATCAGTGAGACTCACCTGCTGCGTGGTCATGAGCTTTACGGCTCGTTCGGACATCACATGCGTACCATTGGGCGCCACTCCCCCGTTGAGGAACAGGGAGGCGAAGTCCAGCAGATCGCTAATCGATGACGAAACCTGCCCGCACGGACCGGTGCAACGCGGCAGATGCCACAGCTTCGCCGGCTCGACAGGCGCGGGGAACACCTCTTTATCCAGCGCCACTGCACGGAAATGACCAAATGCGCTCGAATAGCGCAGCACATCCTCCGGGAGCGTCCACACATGGTCAAATCCACACGGTTCGGCAATCCGCTTACGCAACACCGTGTCCCAGCTGGCGCCCCGCAATGCTTCGATCACACGGCCGAGCACCACGAAAGCGCCATTGGAGTAGCTCAGCGGCCCGCCCAACGGTGTGCGCGCAGGGAACTTACCGATGTAATCCACGTATTAGGCCACGCAGTCGTCGCCTCGGCCGAGCGTTGCGGGGAAAGCGTCGCCCTCAATGCCGTTGATATGGCACATGAGGTGGCGGATCGTGCAACCGTAGGTGATTTCCGGCGAATTGATGACGCGGAAGTCCGGCAATACGTCCTTGACTCGCGTGTCCAGGCCCAGCTTGCCTTCATCGATGAGCTGCATGGCGAGCACGGTTGTCCAGATCTTGCTGATCGAGCCGATTTGGAAGAGCGTGTCCTTGAGCACCGGATAACCGGTAGTCTTGTTGACAATGCCGGCCCAGACTGTGTCAGCGCTTAGCCCATCACCGTCCGGAGCGATCACTCCGACCTGCGCGCCGGGAACGCCATACTCGGCAAGCCCCCGGTCCAACAGCTTCTGTAAATCGTCATGACCGATAAGCGTCATTTCGCCATGTTTTAGCAATTCCGTCATCTTCCGCCTCTCACTTCAGGCCGCATCCCTGTTGGATTGTCCCAAACCATCCATTATTTTGCCCGTCCCGCGTCAACCGGGATTCCGGTTTTCGCAGTGACTCTCCCTTATTCCTCGCCGTGGTAGGCGGGCAGGTGGCCCAGTCCATCGGGAACCGGAATCGCAGCGAGTAGGTTCCTCGTATAATCCTCTTGCGGATGGTTCCAAATCTCCTCTGTCGGGCCCGATTCCACAATCAGGCCCTTGTTCATGACCACGATGCGCGTGGCGATCAGTCGCACGATGGATAGGTCATGGCTGATGAACAGCAGTGACGCATCGGAACGCGCCGCCGCCTTTTTCATCAGAATGGCGGTCTTCGCCTGCAACGAAGCATCCAGCGAGGCGATCGGCTCATCACCGATGAGCAGCGTGGGTGTGGTGGCCATGGCGCGGGCGATGGCGATGCGCTGCCGCTGGCCGCCGGAGAACTGGTGGGGCAGCTTATCGGCGTCGGATGCCTCCAACTCCACCGATGCGAGCAGCTCCTCGACACTGGGCACAGGCACCGGGCTGACGGCCCGGGCCTCTTCGATCTGCGAACGAACAGTACGTCGAGGATTGAGCGAGGCATACGGGTTCTGGAACACCATTTGGATTCGGCGAAGCTCCATCGGCCGGCTGCGGAACTTCAATGGCGTGATGGGCGTGTCATCGTAAATCGCAGTGCCCTCCGTCGGAGCGACCAGACCGCAAATCACCTTGGCAAGGGTGGATTTGCCGCATCCGGACTCACCGACCAGCCCGACGACCTCGCCGGGAGCCACGTCCAGATCGACGCCGCGCACCGCATGCACGGTTCTGCCACCCATCGTGTAATCCACGACGATGTCCTTCAGATGCAGACCGGAACGGATGTCCGCAGCAGTGCGAAAATCAAGTGGCTTGTCTTCCATCACAGGTCCTCCTCGGCCGAAGCCATGGTCTTGCCTTCGGATTCAAGGCGCTGTTCGATACGTGTCGGCAACGAGTTGATGAGATCGATGGTGTACGGGTGCTTCGGATGGTTGATGATGTCGTAGCGCGGCCCGACCTCGACGATTCGGCCGCTGCGCATCACGGCGATGGTGTCGGCGAGCGCGCTCATCACGCCCAAATCATGGGTGACCAGCACGATGGTCAGGCCGAGCCGCTCGTTCAAATCCTTGAGCAGATGCAGGATGCCGGCCTGCACGGTCACATCCAATGCGGTTGTCGGCTCGTCGGCGATGAGCACGCGTGAGTCGCAGCTCAGCGCTGTGGCGATGGCGATGCGCTGCAATTGGCCGCCCGAGAACTGATGTGGGAAACGCTCCAGCGCATTCTCCGGATCGGGCACCTGCACCAGCTTCAGCAGCTCGATGGCACGTTTGCGCGCCTGCTTGCGGTTCAAATGCAGGTGGTAGCGCATGCCGTCGGTCAGCTGTCGCTCGATGGAGAGCATCGGATGCATGCTGGAGGTCGGGTCCTGGAACACCATGGAGATGCGTCGGCCTCGATATGTGTTGCGCTCGTGTTCCTTCATGCCGAGCAACTCGGTTTTGCCATCATAGAGAATCGATCCGGTGATCTGCGCACCTTCCGGAGGCAGACCGAGGACGGTCATGCTTGTCAGGGATTTGCCGGAGCCGGATTCGCCGGCCAGACCGTTGATCTTGCCGGGCGCGATGTCGAGATCGACATGGTCCAGCAGACGTTTGCCGTACAGATCCATAGTGAGTCCGCGCACGGTGATGTCCACGGGCGCACCCTGATTGGTGAACAGTTCGTTTTCCTGTGCGTTCCGGTCAGCCTTCACCGAAGCCGTTTGCGTTGCGTCAGTCATGTCAGCGGCCCTCCTGATTGCCGGAAATGTAGCTACGGTCGAACCAATCGCGCACCGCGTCGCCGACGAAGTTCTCCGCAATCACCACGGTGAAGATGGCGAGGCCGGGGAAGAACGCAAGCCACCATGAAGTCATGCGGGTCACGCCTTCGGAGACCATCTGGCCCCATTCCGGCATGGGCGGCGTGGCACCCAAACCGAGGAAGGACAGGCCGGAGAGGGTGAGCAGGCAATCGCCCAAATCCACGAACATGAGCACGAAGATGTGCGGCAGGATGTTGGGCAGGATGTCCTTGAACAACGAGGCGAACGAGCTGCGGCCCAGCAACCGGCCGACGATGACGAACTCGCTGCTACGCAAACCCAATACCAGCGAACGCACCAGTCGTGCATAGGTCGGCCAACTGACGAGCACGACGGCGATGATCGCGTTCTGGATGCTCGGACCGAGCGCCGCGGAGATGACCATGGCGAGGATGGTCGAGGGGAACGCGAACACCAGATCGGTGATGCGCATGAACACCTCATCCGCCCATCCGCCGAAGTAGCCGGCCATGGCGCCAATCAGGCTGCCGATCACGGACGAGAAAATCACGAGCACTATGGACGAGGGGATCGAGATGCGGGATGCGGCCACCACGCGGGAGAAAATGTCACGGCCGAGTGTATCGGTGCCGAACCAGTATTCCGCGCTCGGCGCCGATAGTCTGGTGCCGAGCTGGTCGAGCGGGTCGTGAGGTTCGAGCAGCGGCGCGAAGATGATGACCAGCACCCACAGGGCGAGCACGATCAGGCCGATGATGGCGAGCGGCGTGCGCAACGCGGACGGCACGCGGAACCGTCGCTTGGTCATTTTTCGCATGACCTTGTCGGGCACTCCGGCGTTGGGGGATGATACGGATGCCTTGGCCGTATCGGCTGTTGCCGTGGTGGCTTTGGCGGCAATGGTGTTCTCGCTCATTGGATTCTCACCCTCTGGTCCACGAAACCGGTGATGATGTCTACGATGAAGTTGACGAAGATGTAGATCACGCCGATGATGATGCCGACACCCATGATGCCTTGCAGGTCAAGGGCCATCGTGGCCTTGAAGGCGTACTGGCCAAGGCCGTTCCACGCGAAGATGGACTCGGTGAGCACCGAACCGGTGATCAGGCCGGCGAACAACAGGCCCATGCGGTTGAGGATGGGCACGGCCGCACCGCGCAGGATGTAGCCGAAGACGACCTTGTGAGACGGCAGTCCCTTGGCTTTGGCCGCCAGCACGTAATCCTGATTCATGGATTCCAGCACGGCCGAACGCACGAAACGCATGAGACTGCTCAGGTTCGCGGTGGCGAGCACCAACGCGGGCAGGCACAGATGCCAGACAGCATTGCCGAAGGTGGCCCAATCACCGGCAATGATTGAGTCGACCGTATACATGCCGGTCACATGCGGCGGCGGCGTGATACGAGAGTCGAGACGTCCGGAGCCTGGGAACAGTCCGAGCTCGTAGAACAGGAAGTAGTAGCACATGGCGCCCAGCCAGAAGGTCGGGATGGACACGCCGCCCAACGACAGCACACGGATGAGCTGGTCGCCGAACCTGCGGTGGTGCAGGGCCGCGTACAGGCCAAGCAGCACGCCGAACAGGATGGTGAAGATGAACACGAATCCACCCAGTTCGAGCGTGGCGGGGAACACTCGCCTGAGATCGTCCGCCACTGGCTGTTTGGTCAGGAATGACTCACCCAAATCGCCATGGACCAGACGTACCAGATACAGCCAGTACTGCTCGTAGAGCGGCTTGTCAAGTCCGAGCTTGGCCTCCATACGGGCCACCGCCTCGGGATCGTTGGCCTCCTGCTCGCCCAGAATCGAGTTCACCGGGTTGGCCGGCACCAGATTGGTCAGGATGAAGGTGATCAGTGTGACACCGAAGACCAGAAACACGCTGATCAGGAATCGCTTAAAGATATACAGCGCCAATGGATGATGAACGTGCAGCCACGCGATTGCGCCCGAATCGCTCGGACGCCGCCGAGGCCGCGCGGTTTGCGCCGCGGCCGTACTTGCTGTCATATGCTTCTGCTCCCCGGATTTTACCTGTAATACATAGTGGGTCAATGTAGGAATGGCGTGTTTCACACCAAGATGTCCGTCCATATATCAAGATGGACGATTCCAAAAATCAAAAACGGAGACGACAGGGCCGCTTCTGCCGCAATCAGCGAATGGCGGCCCTCCCGACTGCCTGCCGGACGGTCAGTCCAACTCGGTGATATCGAACGTATTCAACGTGTCGTAGTAGGCACCTTCGAGCCCATTACGTGCCACGATGGTACCGGCATCGTTGACGATTGGAATGATGGGGCTGTTCTGGTTCATGGCCGTCTGCAAGTCCTCCCAAGCCTTCTTGCGCGCATCATCGCCGGAAGCGGACTGCGCAGCCTCGACATACGGCACCACCTTTTCGGCGGACGGAGATGCAACAGCCCCCCTCGACCTTCGCTTCCGCAACACCGGCATCAGTCAGCCATCCGAAGCGCTGAGCCATGGTGCCGTCAGGAGCGAACACGAAGTAGTCGGACGGGTCGGGGTAGTCGGCGCCCCACATGCTCAGGCCCGACTGCGACTTGCCGGAACGTTCCGCGTCAAGACGCGCAGTGCCGGCCTTGCCCTCAAGTTTCACATTGACGCCGATGGCCTTCATATCGGCTTGGAACAATTGAGCAACCTGCGCGGCCGTGTCCTGATCGGATGCGTATACGAAATCTATCTCAGATCCGTCATAACCGGATTTGGCAAGATACTCCTTGGCCTTGGCTACGTCGTACGTGTTTTCCTCAGAGGACTTCAGCGAACCAAGGAATGCGGACGGGACCACGCCGAATGCCTGCTTGGAGTCACCTCCATACACGGTGGCGTACTTCTTGTAGTTCAGCGCATGACGCACGGCCATCCAGAAGTTGGGGTCGGCGGCACTCTTCCCATACGTCGGATTGGCGTTGAAATACAGGAATCGGGTGTTGCCGGACGGGCCGGACAGCACCTGCGCCTCATCCTTGGAAACCTGCGCCGCCTCATCGAGATTGACGTCCAACGCCACATCAGCGGTGCCCGACTTTACGTTGGTCAGCGCGGTGGTGGAATCAACGTTGACGAATTTCACCGCGTCAAAGCCCGGCTTCTTGCCTTTGAACTTTGGATTTTCCTTCAACGTGATCTGCGAATCCATGGCAACGGAATCCAGCTGGTATGGTCCGGAGCCTGCGGAGTGCTGGTTCAAATACTTCTCCGCACCATCCTTCTCATCCGTCGTACCACCATTGGCCTCAACCACGCTCTTCTCCACAATACCCAGATTCACACTCGGCAAAATATACGGAATAGCAGGATTCGGAGACTCACTGGTCAACGTCAGACTCCTATCATCCTTCTTCGCAACCGTCACACCATCCAAATAAAACGACGGATTACCCTTAATCCCCTGCACACGCTGATACGAATACACAATGTCATCAACAGTGACCTTCTTACCATCCGCAAAATAATGATCACCATTCAACGTCAACGTCACAACCTTGTTATCATCCGAAATCTCATACGAACACACCTCAGGCTGCGGCTTCGTCAGATCATTATCGACGAATTTCAATGCAGTCTGATACACGCCGCGCAGGATGGAGATGGTCGCGGTCTCAAAACTACGGGCCGGATCCAGCGTGATGACATTCAGTGAATTGTTAACGACAAGTGTCCCGCTATTCGAAGCATTGCCGCCGGAAGCCGCAGCCTTCGATCCCTCAGCCGCGCCGCACGCCGACATGGATATCACCATGGCCGCAGCAGCGGTCACCGCGCCAATCATTTTCCCGATATGGAATCCACGACCACTCGTCGTCTGTGCCATTGCCATGATCCTCCTTGCACTGCTCGCACCGTCGATACGGCGTCAGACGGGTTCACACTGTCGATCCCCTTCCTCCAACGGAAAACCCATCACAGATTCATCCGTCGCAGGAAGACGCATCCGCATCCGCCATCAGGCAATCTAAGACCCGCGATATTCCTGTGGAGTTTTATCGGGGTTTCCCGAATGTTACGGAATTAATCGGAGGCACAGTTCCGCGCTCCATATGAATCTAGACTGTATCCGTATTGTTTACAGCGATATTTACGGCGAAGGAGTTGCATATGAGGCCTATCAGCATCAGCTACACGCTACGTACCGCCAAAGGCGATGTCATAGCCGCATATCAAGGAAGAACACGGTATTACGCGGCTTCCACCATGAAGCTTGCCGCAGCCTTGGCCACTGCACGACTTATCGATACTGGAACACTCTCCTGGACCGACCAATTGCCGGTCTCGCACACCTATCATTCAGCGGTGGGCGGCGTCTTCACCTTCGACCCGGACGACATTGACCCGCTCTTCCCCTCCGATGGAGCACCGATCAGTATCCGAGAACTTGTCACATGCATGATTGACCGATCATGCAACGAAGCCACCAATATGCTGTTGGAACACATCGGAGTCGCGGCAGCCGAAGATGCCTGCCGATTATGCGGATTGCACGACATGCATGTCGATCGTCTCATCGGAGATGTTGCCGCCGCCAAGCAAACGGGAATAAGTAATGAAGTCACCACCGACGATCTCAGCGAAATCATGCGTCAGATAGTTCGTGGGACGCATACCAGCGAAACGGCCACTTCCGTGCTCAGACATGCGCTGATGAATCAGCAATACGCCGTCATCGGACCGCAATTGGGCGACGATGTGGTTTGGGGCTCAAAATCGGGCTGGGTGGATGGCATCAATCACGATGTGGCATTCATCGGCGACCCGAATAGCGACGATATGCGGGTATTGGCGGTCTGCACTAGCGGATACGGGGAAGAGCAGGCGCATGACATCATACGAGCCCTGACGCACGCACTTCTACGATGAGTCCTGGGACAAAGCCCTGGGACATTCGACAAAGTTGATGATGCCCCATCTCCCCTCAAAAGCGCACCATCAACTTACGCTTTCTCTCCCGCCAGCAAATGGAACCGGCGCTGAGGCCGACGAGAGACTGTAAGTACGCGGCATGACGATGGTCACGCGTACTTACAGTCTGTAAAGGCACGAAAACGGACTGTATGTACGCGGCATATTCGTTCAGACGCGTACATACAGTCGGAATGCCGTGAATCATCGAGCCGTATCCGCCAGAAGGTGGGCGAATCGCAACGGGTTCGCCCACCAAACGGCACGGACAGCGACGAATAACGGGCCGAATCTACTTCAGCACGGTGTAGTCGATGTTGTTAAGCATGTCGTACTTGGCACCGATGCCCGGACGGGAGGCGATGTTGGCGCCCTGTACGACCAGCGGGATGAACGGGCTGCTCTGGTTGAGACCTTCCTGCAGGTCCTGCCAGGTCTTGTCGCGGTCCTCTTCGCTGGTGGCCTTGCGGGCCGCCTCGACCAGCGACTGAATCTTGTCGGCGGACTCGGAACCGTTCCAGCCATTGGAGCTCTGGGCGCCTTCGGTGGTGTACCAGCCGGCGCGCTTGGAGATGTTCTGGTCAGGGGTGAACACGAAGTAGTCGGACGGGTCGGGGTAATCGGCGCCCCACGTACTCAGACCGGACTGGAACTTGCCGGAGCGGAACGTGTCAAGTCGGGTGGTGGTGGGCTGACCGACGAGCTTGATATTGACGCCAAGGGCCTTCATGTCCGCTTGGAATAGCTGGGCGATCTGCGTGGCGGAATCATCGTCCGAAGAATAAAGGAATTGAATTTCCTCATTGTTGTAGCCGGACTGCTTGAGCAGCTCCTTGGCCTTGTCAAGGTCGTACTTGTTGTCGTCCGAGCTCTTCAACGCACCAAGGAACTGGTTCGGCACCACACCGTAGGCCTGTTCGGAGCCCTTGCCGTAGACGCTCACATACTTGGGGTAATTGATGGCGTGACGTACGGCGTTTACGAAATCGACGTTGGACGCGATGTTGCCGTATTGCGAGTCAGCGTTGAACCACAGGAACGTGGTGGAGCCCGACGGACCGGCGGAAACCTCGGCCTCGCTGCTGGAAAGCTTCGCGGCCTCATCGGAGTTGAGGTCGAGGGCGATGTCGGTGGTGCCGGCCTTGATGTTGGTCAGCTCAGTAGCGCTGTCCACATTGTTGATGATGATCTTGTCGTACTTCGGCTTGTCGCCCTTGAACTTGTCGTTGCGCTTGAGCGTCACCTTGGAATCCATGGCGACCGTGTCGAACTGGTATGGTCCGGAGCCTGCGGAGTGCTGGTTCAAATACTTCTCCGCACCATCCTTCTCATCCGTCGTACCACCATTGGCCTCAACCACGCTCTTCTCCACAATACCCAGATTCACACTCGGCAAAATATACGGAATAGCAGGATTCGGAGACTCACTGGTCAACGTCAGACTCCTATCATCCTTCTTCGCAACCGTCACACCATCCAAATAAAACGACGGATTACCCTTAATCCCCTGCACACGCTGATACGAATACACAATGTCATCAACAGTGACCTTCTTACCATCCGCAAAATAATGATCACCATTCAACGTCAACGTCACAACCCGATTATCATCCGAAATCTCATACGAACACACCTCAGGCTGCGGCTCGGACATGTTGTTGTCCACGTACTTCAAGGCGGATTGGTAGGTAGCACGCAGAATCGAGACGGTCGCGGTCTCGAAGCTGCGGGCCGGATCCATGGTGATCAGATCGAAATCGCTATCCACCACCAGCGAGCCACTATCGCCGGCGGAAGACGCTTGGGCGTTCTTCGAGCCCTCCGCCCCACCGCACGCAGCCAAGGACAGTGCCATGGCACCAGCGGCACAGGCGGCAACAACGGTCCGCATGAATTTGCCGAATATCCGACGATTCGCGTTCATAGTCTTCCTCCTTCAGGTCCGTGGACCTCAGGCTGGTTCCATCGGTCTAGGAATGACGGGTAACCCCGTTCATATCTGTGCATTGAAGACCTCGCGTATTACCGTCAGATGCCGCAATGGGCATCATTGCGTTACGTCGCGAAACCTGCCGGCAACAAACACGGCGGAACAGCATCCTCTCAGTCAGCCCCACTGGCACATGTGACTCAGTCAACCGAAGGAGATTTCACAGCGTAGTGCAACGACCTCTCGCTCATCTCGCGCTATGAACATCTCTTGGCCGATTCCGCGGGAAAGAGGCCTCACTTCCGCAGCTCATCGCTACAGCGCCAGACGAGCTCTAGAATCCGGCGTAGTTCCGATTCGCGGCTGATTTCGCGCCACGTCTGGGCATAGGTCTCAGCCCAACGTTCCAATGCTTGGGCGGTTTCCAAGGCCAGATCCCCCAGCCTCGCGCTCAACTCAGAACCCGACTCCAGCCCTAGTTCCGACCCCTCGACGGCGCCGGCGCGGACGGCGAAAATCCATCCGACGGTGTTGAGCAGCATCTGCCCGTGGATGGCGACGAGCAGCGGCTGCATGATCATCGTGCGGCTCTCCTCCGATACCGCGCGGGGCAGGTGACGCAGCAGATCACGCAGATCGTCGTTCGCATGGTGCCCTGCGGCGACGCGATCGCGAAGCACCGTCATCAACCGTGTGCGAGCCTCTTCAAGGCTTGTGCTTGACCGCACCCAAGCGCTTTGCTCGGCATTCCCGATATAGAGCAGTTCGGCGACACCGCGGTTGAGCCGGCCCTCGCCATCGTCGAGTTCGACATACTGCACAAGGTCGTACCAGCGGAAGCTCGAGTCCTCGTCCACACGGTGCAGCGCGGCGGTCCAGGCCCCGCCGTCATATTGCACGACGTCGATGGCCCGGTCCGTATCATCCTCGTCGCCGTATGCCACGGCATTCCATGACATCGCCGCGCCGTACATCATGCCAGGCACCACCAGTCTCGGATCGTTCACATGCCCGAAATCGCCCCAATCGGTGACGAGGATTCCCTCGGCGCCGTACCTCAGACCGTACCGCGCCATGCGGGATATGTTGCTCCACGCGTCCCGCGTTCGCGGCGCGAGATTGCTCCAGCCCCATACGGCCGGGCACACGTACTGCCGGATGCCGGCCTCGCTCACCTGCCGAACCTTCCCGTCAGTGACGTTCGGGGAATACTCCCAGTTCAGCATGACCACGTCCTTAGGCAACCGGCCCAGTATCTCCGGCATTTCCAGCGCGATGTCACCCCACATCATCGGTTCATGGCCCTGTTCGGAAAGGTGACGGCACAGCGCCGACACGTAGTCGGCGTACATGGCGGCCACGCCCACCCGTTCGGCGTACCGATGCGAGCGCCCTTTGCCCAAATCGAACGTCTCGTCGGCGCAAATGTTGAACTTCTTCGTGCGGAACAGCTCCAGATACGAATCAATGAGCGTATATGAGAGCTTCAGTGCCCGTTCATCGGCGATGTTCAGCGTGTGGTGGGCCATGCGTTCGATGAAGCTGAACGGCCGATCGGCATCCTCCGGGAATTCGCCCAGATCGCGCAGGTCCAAGCTTCGCAACGCCGTGTACAGATGGCCGAACGTGGAGACCGAGGGCACCAGTTCGATGCCCCGCTCGGCGCAGTACCGGTCGAACTCGATGATGTCGCGGGGCTCGAGCGCATCCATGCCCCGCCATGTGCCGCTGAGCCCGTCGAACCGGAACGTGTGCTCTACGTACAGCTGCAATTGGTTGTATTTGTACAGGCACAGCTCGTCGGCCCAACGCTTCAGCCAGTCGAGCGTAGGCACCCGGCCGCGCGTGACATCCAGATAATAGCCGCGCACCGCATAGTCCGGCGTGTCCTCGATGGTGAGCGACGGCAGTGCGGGGGCACATTGGCGGATGATCTGCCGTAGCGTCTGCACGCCGTTGCGCGTGCCCTCGAAGCCGCCGCCGACCACGACGACGCCATCCTCGGCGATGGTCAGGGAGTATGAGCCCAACGCCATGCTGTCGTCGCGGCCGAGGGTGATGAATCCGCTCCAGTGGGCTCCTCGGTTGTCTCCCCAGCCAATATCCCAACGCACACCAGTCGCCCGCTCGATGTCGTCGGTGAGCTGCCCGGCCAGCACGCAGGCGTCGTCGCCGACCGATGTAGACTCGAGAATTCGGCCGGTAAGCGGCATCACCACGCTTCCACTCCCAACGCCCATATGGCGCGGAGCCGGCAACACTGTCACCGTGGACGCATCTTCAACGTTGTTTGTCATAGTTGCACTCCTTGCAGCAGACAACACGGCGCACATCCATCAGGCATATTCCGTCAACCGTGAGGATTCATCAGCTGAGCGGCGGAATCCTGTACCGAGTCGTGAGATTCATACCATGGTCGGAACCGTTCCAGCATCGACTTCATTGGAGCCGGCATGTGAATCCTATCCGCCACGGTAAGGGCATCCAGTCGTTCCGCGCTACTGAAATTCATCATTCATAACCTCACTCGCCGGCGGCCATGAACGCTTTGTACGCGGCGTCGTTGGCTTCGAGGACGCGCAGCGCGTTCTGCCAGCCGAGCTTGTTGAGGTCCGCCTCGCTCCAGCCGCGCGAGCGCAGCTCCTCGAACAGGTTCTGGTAGCGGCCGACGTCCTCCATGCCAGTGGGCATCGCGCCGGTGCCGTCGTAGTCGCCGCCGACGCCGATGTGATCCACGCCCATCACATCGCGGGCGGCCTCCACATGGTCGGCCACGTCCTTAACGCCGACGGCCGGGCGCGGGCCGTGCTCGCCGGCCGCGACCCATTCGTGTACGGCCGCGGAGACGAAACCGGGCACTGCGGTGATCATCTGCACGCCACCGTTGTCCGCGAGCATGCGCTGTACGTCCTCGGGCACGTTGCGCGGATGCGGGTTGACCGAGTAGCAGGACGAGTGGCTGAACATCACCGGGAACTTCGACGCGGCGAGCGCGTCGCGCATGGTATCCGCGGAGACGTGGGAGAGGTCCACAATCATGCCGATGCGGTTCATTTCGGCGACCACCTCGCGGCCTCGGTCGTTGAGCCCGTGCCACTTGTGCTCGCCGGCGGCAGCGTCGGCGAATTCGTTGGTGTTGTTCCAGGTGAGCGTCATGTAGCGTACGCCGAGGCGCGCGTATTCGCGCAGCACGGCCAGATTGTTGGCGATCTGATGGCCACCCTCGATACCGATGAGCGAGGCGATCCGGCCTTCCGACTGTGCGGCCCGCACGTCGTCGGCGGTGGTGGCAAGTTTGAACGTCTCCGGGTAGCGCGCGCACATGCGGTGTACGAAGTCAATTTGTTCGAGCGTGGCGACCACCGCATCGCCGCCCGCGTAGTCGCTGTGCACGTAGCCGGACCAGTACTGGGCGAGATAGCCGCCGCGGCGTAGCTTCGGAATATCGGTGTGCAGGGTCTGCGGCAGCTCCTGGTCGATACCCTCGACGCTGTAGCCGCGGTTCTCGCGCGCCTCCCACGGCAGGTCGTTGTGGCCGTCGAATACCGGGATGATGGGGTTGGACATGGTGTTCCTCTTTTCTGGATGGTGCTGTTTGAAGTGCTGCTTTCGGATGATAATCCGGCATGCCGCGCCGCACATTCGTTGACGAATTCACTACCCCTCAGACCCGATTCGCAGGCCATCTCCGCTGGACGGGAAGCCGGAAATACTATCAACGAATTGCTGCGCGTTGCTGAAGCGAGACCGCTAGCTGATGGATTCGAGCAGGATTCCGGCGTGGGACGCCGCGTCACGCAGGGACCATGTGGTGCGGCCGTCACGGCCAACGACGCTATGCGCGTGCCACAAGGAGCTCACGATGGCCTCCTCGCTGGCCGACGCAACCGCGCGGAAGCAGGCGTCCATCGCGTTGTCGCTCAGCCGCTCGACTCGGTCGATCATCGGCAACGCCCCACCCTTTTCGCTGCTGTTCACCTCGCCGGCATGCGCCTCGCCTGCCCAGTGCGGGATGCGGTTCGCGGTGCTGAACGCCACGATGATCTCGCCGCTGCCGTTGCCGATGTACCCGCCGCATCGGGCGATGCCCACGGTGACGCGCTTGGCCATGCGCTTGAGCTGCCGGGAATCGACAGGCAAGTCGGTGGCAATGACGGCCACGATGCTGCCCTTATCCGGAGTATCCGCCGCACGGGTCACATCCGCTGCGCGGGTCACATCCGGCATACCAGTCATATCCGGCGCATCACCAACCGACGTCTCTCCTGGCACGTCCTCCGGCAATCCCACGCGGGCCAGTTCGCGGCCTACCGCGCGTCCGCCGATGCGCAGACAGGCCAGAGAGCCGAAGTTCGTCAGCACCAGCACGCCGACCGTGAAATCCCTGCCGTCGAACGTGAGCACGCGCGACGCCGACCCGATGCCGCCCTTGAGCCCGAAGCAGGTCATGCCCGCCCCCGCGCCGACCGCGCCTTCGGCGAAGTCACCGGCTGCGGCGTCGATGGCTTCCATCCCGTGGTCCGCAGTCACCGCCATGGCGCGGATCGTGTTGATCGGCCCGTCGTTGCATTCCATGACCACCGGGTTCACGGTGCCGGTCTCGACGCCGATTTCAGTGTGACGATCCAGCGAATACCGTACGAGCGCGTCGAAGCAGGCGCCGCAGGAAAGCGTGTTGGTCATGAGAATCGGCGTCTCAAGGCTGCCGAGTTCCTCGACCTGCACCAGTCCCATCGACTTGCCGAATCCGTTGGATACATATGCGGCGGCCGGCAGCTTGTCCGTGAAGCAGTCGCCGGGCGGCACGATCGCGGTCACGCCGGTGTGCAGCGGGCCGGCTGGCGAATCCCCCTCCAACGTCACATGTCCCACACGCACGCCGGGCACATCGGTGATGAGGTTGCGCGGCCCCTTCGCGCAGGCGCACAGCTCGTCGTTCAGTTCAATGCTCAAACCCATAGGCGCCATGATGCCCGCCCCATGTTGCCGGGTTTGTTACGAGTCCGCATGGTGTCCGGCCGTGCGGCTGCGCACGTCTGCGCATGCCACGACCGCCGTGTCGTCCTCCGCGTCGTGTCCTCCGCGCGATCCTGTCACGACGATGTGCCGATACGGCGCTACGACAGTCCCAGCACCACCGCCAGCTGACGGCTGATCTCATCCATGGAGGCACCATCCACGACGCCAACCCGATATCCGAGCAGATTGCGGTCCACGGTGACGATTTTGTCCGTCATCACATAGCTGGTCTTGTTGAGACCGTTTTCCGCATTCGGTTCAAGCCGCACCCTCGTCTTGTGATATCGGATGAATCATACGAGGTCAGCAGACAGGTAATCACGGAATCGAACCTATCGACGGCATCGTTCTGCACGATGACGACCGGTCTCGGTTTGCTTGCATACCCGTCCGCCTGAAGCGTCCAGATCTCACCGCGTCTCATCGGACATCCTCAGCGCAAGGCGGCTTGCGTAATCCGTGGCCTCGCGCTCGGACGTGAACGGTTCGGCCTCCTCACGCGGCACACGCACCGCATAGGGAAACCCCCGGTAATCGTTGAACGCGCTGATGAACATACGCAGCGCATCCGCCGGGGTGATGCCGAGACGCTTGGTCGTCTCCCGAAAGAGCATGGCCTGATCATCGTCGACACGAGTGGCAATCTGTACACTCATGTTATCCTCCTAACACTATTTGTTACCATTTTATATCAAAATGCACGCGAATCAATCGCCGACGCTATGACTTAGCGACGCAGTCCCGCGTCCCACCGACACAACCGCGGCCGACGACCCCGAACGAAGACCCCGCGCCCCATCCCCGGGCCCAGCTTTGACCCGGCCCAAGGCACTACGACCGGGCCCGGCGCCGGCTACGCGACCTCCCCCGAAAAATACGTAGCGCAATCAATCAAAAAACAGTGACCTTCCCCACATTCCCGTCATAACCTCACCACCCGATTCGCGGCAGCTACGCAAACTACGTCGCCGATTCGTAATTTCACTCGCTATTCAATTTTCTTTCTCCCAACTTTCTCCAATGTAAGACTCAGGCAACGCGCCCCTGACCGACCATAGAGGTAACGGCATGAGGTTCAGCCGCGATAACTCAACATCGATAACTGAACACAACTGAACACCGATCCCGGTGCCGGCAACGCACCAACAGCAACGCAACAACGGCACCACCACAAACGGGCCGCCCCACGGGCCGCCCAAGAGAAGGCAAGTTGAAGAAATATGCTCGAACTGAAGAACATCACCAAATCATTCGGTGACACTCATGTCCTGAACGGCATCACCATCACGCTCGACGAGGGCCAGATCATGTCCATCCTCGGCCCTTCCGGCGGCGGCAAGACCACGCTGCTCAACATCATCCTCGGCATCACCGATGCCACCAGCGGCCAGCTGCTGTACAACGGCGAGGACCTGACCCATGTGCCGATGGAGAAGCGCGGCTTCAACATCGTGTTCCAGGACTACGCGCTGTTCCCGAACCTCACCGCATATCAGAACATCACCTACGGCCTGCGCAACAACCCGGGCATCTCCTCCGAAGCCGAAATCAAGGAGCTCATCAGCCTGCTTGGCCTTGAGGAACACCTCAACAAGCACATCGACGAGCTGTCCGGCGGCCAGAAGCAGCGTGTGGCCCTGGCCCGCACGCTCGTGATGAAACCGAAGCTGCTGCTGCTCGACGAGCCGCTATCCGCCCTCGACGGCGTGATCAAGGAGTCCATCAAGGCCAAGATCAAGCAGATCGTGGACCAGTACAAGCTCACCACCATCATGGTCACCCATGATCCGGAGGAGGCCTGCACGATGAGCGACAAGGTGCTCATCATCAACCACGGCAAGGTCGCGCAGTTCGACACCCCGGAGAACATCATCGAGCACCCGGCGTCCGACTTCGTCAAGAAGTTCATCCTCCACCAGCTCGAAGTCAAGCGCAACAACATCTACACCCTGTTCAACGAGGGCGATGCCGACGCCGCCAAGGCCAACGCCCAGCTGGCCGCCACCGCGCAGGAGGCCTGAGCGATGTCGGTCGAATCCATCCAGGCAGGCAACCAACTGCCCAACATCCGCCCCGAGATTCACAATTACGAATCTCGGCCGTCCAAGCCCAAGCAGACCGAACTGTGGACGCTGCTGATCATCGTGGCGGTATGCTTCATCGGCTTCCTCGTACTGCCGATGATCCTCGTGATCATCCGTTCGTTCACCACCCCGGGCGGCGCCGCCACCCTCGAGAACTACACGACGATCCTGTCGCGCCCCGAGTTCGCACGCTCGATCACCAACTCGCTGACCGTGGCCTCGGTCTCCGCGCTGGTGGCCGTGGTCCTCGCGTTCCTGCTGAGCTACACCATCAACTGCACGAACGTGCCGGCCGGCTTCAAGAAGGCCGTGGCCCTGCTCGCGCAGCTGCCGATGCTGCTGCCGACCATCACCTACGGCTTCGCCATCATCTACTCGTTCGGCAAGAACGGTCTGATCACGCAGCTCATCGGCCACCCGCTGTTCGACATCTACGGCTTCAACGGCCTGCTCATCGGCTACGTGATCTACACGCTGCCCACCTGCTTCCTGCTGATCAACAACAGCTTCCAGTTCGTGGACAAGAAGTTCATCATCGTCTCCCACATCATGGGCGACAAGCCGCTCACCACGTTCCTCAACACCGTGCTGCGCCCGCTCATCGGCACGATGGCCGTGGCCTTCATCCAGTCGTTCTTCCTAGCGTTCACCGACTACGGCATCCCGACCTCGGTGGGCGGCGAATACGACGTGCTGGCCATGACCCTGTTCAACCAGATGCTCGGTTCCATCCCGAACTTCAACCGTGGTGCCGTGATCGCCGTGTTCATGCTCATCCCCTCGATCATCTCGATCATCCTGATGACCGTGCTCGAGCGCTTCGCTATCCGCTACAAGCAGATCAGCCAGGTTGACCTGCCCAAGGGCAAGAAGCGCGACTGGATCTGCGGCATCCTCTCCACGGTGACGCTGGTGTGCGTGCTCTCCGTGTTCCTGGTGATCCTGCTCATCCCGTTCGTTCAGGAATGGCCCGACCACCTCGGCTTCACCTTCAGCCACATCGCCAACCTGTTCACCGACTCCCAGCTGACGCAGGTGTTCACCAACTCGCTGTACGTGGCCGTGATGACCGCCATCTTCGGATGCCTGTTCGTCTACGCCGCCGGTCTGGTGACCTCCCGCTCCAAGCTGCCCGCATGGGCCCGCCGTTCGGTGGACGCGATCTCCGCGATCATCAACACCGTGCCTGGCATGGTGCTCGGTATCGCCTTCCTGTTCATGTTCTCCGGCTCGCCGCTGCAGAACACGTTCTGGATTCTGATCATCGCGAACATCATCCACTACTTCGCCACCCCGTACCAGATGATCAAGGACTCCCTGACCAAGATGAACGCGGGTTGGGAGACCACCGCCAAGCTCATGGGCGACAACTGGATCAAAACTCTGGTGCGCGTGGTCACGCCGAACGCGTGGCCCACACTGCTGCAGATCTTCGGCTACTACTTCGTCAACGCCATGGTGACGATCTCCGCCGTGGTCTTCCTGACCGGTGCCCGCACCCAGGTGATCACCACCAAGATCTCCGCCCTGCAACATATCGCCAAGTTCGACGACGTGTTCGTGCTCTCACTGCTCATCCTCGTGGTGAACCTCGTGGTCAAGGGCCTGATCGCCCTCGCCACCCGCGACCGCTCCAAGGAGCGCGCCAAGGAGGCCAAGAAGGCCCGCGCTGCCGTGAAGACCCCGCAGGTGGCCGCCGCGGCCGCCGCCGTACGTCCGAGCAGCCAGCTGACCGCAGCCGCGGCCGCCTTCCAGCTGCCGAACGACAACGGACGCCACACCCGCAACATGATCACAAGCGCGGTCTCGGCCGTGGTCGTGGTGCTGCTCGTGGCCTTCGGCGCCTTCTCGACCGGCGCCGCCGCGAACGGCGGCAAGGTGGTCATCTACACCAACGCCGACGAGGAGGCCGTCACCGCCTTCGAGAACGCGCTGGATAACAACGGTTACAAGGACCAGTACATCATCCAGGAGTTCGGCACCTCCGAGCTCGGTGGCAAGATGCTGGCCGAAGGCAAGGCGCTTGAGGCCGACATGCTCACCATGAGCTCCTACTACGTGGACTCCGCGCAGGAGCGCAACCACATGTTCGCCGACCTGACCGATGTGCACTCCAAGCTGCTCGGCACCACGGAGAACTCGAAGGCCCCGGCCTACCGCTCCCCGACCACCGCCCAGGAGGGCGCCATCATCATCAACACCGAGGCCCTGAAGGCCGCGGGCGTCGAGGCGCCGAAGAGTTACGCCGATCTGGCCAAGCCCGAGTACAAGGGCCTGATCTCCGTGCCAGACATGGAGGGCTCCTCCACCGGCTGGCTGATGGTCCAGGCCATCGTCGATGCCTATGGCACCGGCGACAAGGGCAAGCAGATTCTGACGGACATCTACCGCAACGCCGGCCCCCACCTTGAGCAGTCCGGCTCCGGCCCGCTCAAGGCCGTGCGCGCCAAGGAGGTGGCGATCGGCTTCGGCCTGCGTCACCAGGCGGTCGCGGACAAGAAGAAGGGTCTGCCAATCGATTACGTCGATCCGACCGAGGGCAACTACTCGCTGACCGAGTCGGTGGCCGTGCTCGATAAGGGCGCGAACACCAACCCGAAGGCGCAGAAGATGGCCGGCGTCATCATCGACAAGGGCCGCCAGGAGCTGCTGCAGACCTACCCGACCCCGCTGTACGAGGGCGAAGAGGCACCGTCGAACGCCTCCAAGCGTTCGAAGTCCTTCCCCAAGCCCCTGACCGTGGACCTGCTCCAGCAGCATCAGGACTTCTCGTCCGAGTGCAAGCGCATCGCACAAAACGAGGAATAAGCGAACAGTCCAGTGGACTGTCCATAGCCGAGCCCCAAGTGAGGCGATAGCCGAACGAGGGCAGAAACACAGGCTCGCCGCGAGGCGAGACCCACAAACCGGAGAGCGTGATGAACAGTCCACCATGACTGTTCATCACCAGTCCCGGACTTGACGCCCTCCCACATCCCATATAACCCACCCCCTAATCCACAGGCGTGTTGCCTGTAGTTAATTACAGGCAACACGCCGTTCTTATCACACAGACTACGTAGAAGATTACAGAAATTACATCCGCGACTAGAGTCGGCAACCGAATACGGCATACGACGCGAATCGCGGAACTGAACAGATGAACAGAAAGGAACCCATCATGGCGAACGAATACAAGCTGCTGACCCCCGGCCCGCTGACCACCACCCGCACCGTCAAGGAGGAGATGCTCTTCGACCACTGCACCTGGGACGAGGACTACCAGCAGATCACGCAGAAGATCCGTCGCCAGCTGCTTGAGCTGGCCCACTGCAACGCCGACGACTACACCGTCGTGCTCATGCAGGGTTCCGGCACCTTCGGCGTCGAGAGCGTGCTGACCTCCGTGATCGGCAAGGACGAGAAGGTGCTGCTGTGCACCAACGGCGCGTACGGCGACCGCCAGGTCAAGATCTGCGAGCACGCGGGCATCGCCTATACGCAATACGCCGAGCCGTACGACCGCATCCCGAGCGCCGAGCGCGTGGCCGAGTACCTGGACGCCGACCCGTCCATCACCCACGTCTCGATGATCCACTCCGAGACCACCTCCGGCCTGCTCAACGACATCCAGGCGGTTGCGGCCGTGGCCAAGAAGCACGGCTGCACCTTCATGGTGGACGCCATGAGCTCCTTCGGCGGCGTGGACATCCCGGTCGCGGACTGGGGCATCGACTTCCTCGTCTCCTCCGCCAACAAGTGCATCCAGGGCGTGCCCGGCTTCAGCTTCATCATCTGCAACAAGGCCAAGCTCGAGGCTTCCAAGGGCAAGGCCCGCTCGCTCTCCCTCGACCTGTGGGACCAGTGGAACACCCTCGAGAAGGCCAACGGCAAGTGGCGCTACACCTCCCCCACCCATGTGGTGCTCGCCTTCTCCAAGGCGCTTGACGAGATGTTCGCCGAAGGCGGCATCCCGGCCCGTTCCGCCCGTTACGCCCTGAACAACCACCTGCTCATCGCCCGCATGAAGGCGCTCGGCTTCCGCGTGTTCCTCGCGGACCACCAGGGCCCGATCATCACCACGTTCCTCTACCCGGAAGGCACCCAGTTCGACTTCCACGACATGTACGAGTTCATCAAGGAACGCGGCTACGCCATCTACCCGGGCAAGCTCACCGACGAGGAAACCTTCCGTCTCGGCAACATCGGCGAGATCTACACCGACGACATCGAGAAGGTCACCGAGCTGCTGGCCCTGTACATGGGCGAGCGCGGCCTGCTTGCCCCTGCAACCGGCCTTGATTCCGTGCCGGCCGCCATCGCCGCCATGGACGCCGCCGGCGCGCCGATTCTTGCAGCCGCCCCCGCCGGCGTCAAGCTCGTCGCCTGAGCTCCGCCGTTTTGGTGGTGGGGCGCGTGCTTCCCGACACACTCGACACACTCAAAGCCGTTTGGCCTCGCTCCGGCGCGTGCTCACAAGGCTTAGCACACGCCTGCGCTGCTTACAGTCGGGAAACACTCACCACACCACCAAAAACCTCCCTTAGCACATATTTACAGCAATACGGATGATGGGGCGTTCAGCATGTGTTGCTCGACCGTAGGCTCGACCGTAGGCTTGGCCGAACGGCCTTGAGCATGTCGAGCAACACATGCCGAAACTCCCCCGATACAACCCAATGAAGGAACCATCATGACCAACCGTTTTGAAGCCGTCATCTTCGACTGGGCCGGCACCACCGTGGACTACGGATGCTTTGCCCCGGTGCGCGCCTTCCAGGAGGCGTTCAAGGAGTTCGGCATTGAACCCACCATGGATGAGACCCGCAAGCCGATGGGCATGCTCAAGCATGACCATATCAACACCATGCTGCACATGAACCGCATCGCCCGCGCATGGGAGGACGCCCACGGCGCAGCCCCCACCGACGCGGACGTGGACGCCGTCTACAGCCACTTCGAGCCCAAACTGCTCTCGATCCTGGACGGTTTCGCCGACCCGAAGCCGTGCGTGATTGACGCCGTGGCCGCCCTGCGCGCGATGGATCTCAAGATCGGCTCCACCACCGGCTACACCGATAAGATGATGGAGATCGTGGTGCCGAAGGCCGCCGAAAACGGCTACGCGCCGGACTTCTGGATCAGCCCGGACGGCACGAACGGCTTTGGCCGCCCCTACCCGTACATGGTGTTCAGGAACCTTGAGAAGCTCGGCGTCACCGACGTGCGCAAGGCCGTCAAGGTGGGTGACACCCTCTCCGACATCCGCGAGGGCAAGAACGCCGGCGTGTTCACGGTGGGCGTCACCGAAGGCAGCTCCCAGATGGCGCTGTCCGAGGCCGAGTTCAACGCCCTGTCCGAGGGAGACAAGGCCGCCGCCCGTTCGGCCGCCCGTGACGCGTTCGTCAACGCCGGAGCCGACGCCGTCATCGACACGATGGCGGAGCTGCCGACGCTCCTCGCCCAAATCGCCTGATTCCGTTGGATTCGCCGGTTTCGGTCGATTCCGTCGCACTTACCGGACTCGGCGAATCCGACGGGAATCGGTTTCCGGTGGCCTGTGCCGTAACTCTGTTGATGAATCTGTTGATGAATTGTCGGCCACTATCCAGCAATCGAAATGCTCCAGCGTTACATTGTCGCGAAAAATCAACGGGTTTCGCGACAAAGGCTCACTGAGCGCCGCTGAGTGTTACATTGTCGCGAAACACCCCCATATCTCGCGACAATGTAACGCTGAGGAACTGTCAGTGAGCCATTGTCGCGAAACACCGGCTATCTTCGCGACAATGTAACGCCAACGGCGTCACTTTCCACCGGCTTCCCAGCCGCACCTTCACCCGGCAGCCTCGCAACCACGGTTGCGGCAGCCTTCCGAAGGCGCAGATGTTCAAGACAGCCGCACCAATCAACGCGATGGTGCCCACCGTCACCGCACCGCTTCGCCGATGATGTCGCAGATGATACGGACACCGCGGTCGATATCGGAGGCGGATGGACGCACGAAGTTGAGGCGGAGGTGGGAATCGTCCATCTCATCGACGTCGAAAACGCTTCCCGGCATGAAGGTGACGCCACGCGCGCGGCACGCGGCGAGCACGTCCAGCGAGCGCACGCCCTCCGGCATCGATACCCAGATGTAGTAGCCGCCTTCCGGCGTGGTCCAGCGCATCCCCGCAGGCGCATACTCTTTCAGCGCTGCAATGGCCGTGTCACGACGATGCCGATACGAAACGGTCAGTGTGCGGATGTGTTCGGCGATGCGCCCCTCTTTGAGCAGCTCCAGACAGATGCGCTGCGAGGAGGTGCTCGTGTGCTGATCCACCATCCGCCGCAATGCCGCAAGTCGGCCGATCACATGCGGGTCGGCCACGATCCAGCCCGTACGCAGGCCGGAGGTCACGGTCTTCGAGAATGTGGACAGATACATCACGTATCCTTCGTTCTCCATGCCGGCCAGCGGCACTGGCCTGTGTCGCGACAGCTTCTGTTCCTGCGCGGACTCGTGCACGCTCGCCTGCACGCGGCCCGGCGCGGATGCGAATCCCGGCATGTCGCCCGACTCGGGTTTCCGCGCCGGTCCGTACCACAGTTCGCCGTAGGCATCATCCTCGACGATGAGGCACTGGTATCGCCGGGCCACGTCGATAAGCCGGCGACGACGGTCGAGCGGCATGGTGGTGCCGGTGGGGTTCTGGAAGGTGGGCACGGTGTAGATGAGTTTCGGCCGGAACCGCGCGCAATACCCCTCAAGCAGGTCGGCGCGCATGCCATGTTCGTCCATGGGCACGCCGACGATACGCGCGTCCGCCGAACGGAACGTCTGCAGGGCCGGGAAGAACGTGGACTGTTCGACCAGCACGCAGTCCCCAGGATTGACGAACGCGCGCACGATGAGATCGATGCCCTGTTCGGAGCCGGAAAGCACCATCACATTGCGCACATCGCAGCGCACGCCACGGGTTTGCATATGATGGGCGAGCAGTTCGCGCAGTTCATCGAATCCTTCGATGGGTGACTCGGGCTGGCCATCGAATTCGTGTGAGGAGAACGCTTCAAGGCTGACCGCGCGCAGCAGGTCATCGGGAATGTCGGCGGGATTGGGAGAGCCGGTGGCGAAGTCGATCGTCGTGTCGCCGCGCTGGGCGCGTTCGGCGGAGGCGATGTCGTGATAGGTGAACCGATTGGAATAGTCGCTGAACAGCACGGACCACGGTGGTCGGACGATGGTCGGCTCGGGTGCGTCCGATGGGCAATGCTGCTGGCGCAGCGTATGGAGTTCAGTATGCCGGACCTCCGACGGCGACGTCGGCGTATCGCTTCGCGCCGGCGCCACAGCCGGTTTTACGGGTAATACTGGTAATACTGGTAATACGAAGGTGCCTTTGCCGACCTTGGAGGCGATGAGCCCTTCATCCTTCAACTGCTGATAGGCCTGGAGCACCGTGGTCCGATTGACCTCGAGCTGACCGGCCAGTTCGCGCTCGGGTGGCAGCCGGTAGCCTTCGGCGAGCGCTCCGGAGACGATTCGTTCACGCAACTCGGCGGCCAGCTGCCGATACAACGGCACGCTGCTGTGCCGATTCAACCGTAGCTGCATGTTCACCGCCTTTCCTCGCGTCGAATGCCGCATATTGCAGGGCGCATCCACAGCTCGGATGTTTTCCGTATCACGCTTCCCATACGCCTGCACATTGCAGGACGTATCGGTTTCCACGTACAGCATATCGGCACCCCGCATATGCGCGCCGCGACCCCAATGCAACGCACCGTGCTGTCTGTCACGCCCATCACCCCACGGCGTAGGAACTTTCCCACCATGTAGGGATTTCCCCATGGTGTAGGGAGCCGTTTTTCAGGAATGGCGGTTTTCCGCCGTTTTTCATCCCTACACCGTGGGAGTTTCCCTACATGGTGGGAAAGTCCCTACATCATGGGGCAATCCCTACACACGTGGGGCCTTCACGGGGACTCATGACTTATGGGCAGCCACAGGTTCGCAAGACGCGATGGACCGCACGGAGGGCCGTAGGCGTCCATTCACAGCGACAAGGCACCCGTTATAGCGATAGGACATCCGCTAGAGCGACAGGAACAGCTCGTGCAGACGCGTGTCGTCCGTAAGTTCGGGGTGGAACGCGGTGGCGAGGATGTTGCCCTGCCGCAGGGCGACCGCATGGCTGTCCACCTCGGTCTTCGCCACAGCAGCATCCCCCACCGACACCACATACGGTCCGCGGATGAACACCAGCGGGAAGTCCGCGATGTAGTCCGCATCGCCGGGCTTGCCGAAGTCGGCGGTGGCGGCGAAGCTGCCCAGCTGACGACCGTAGGCGTTGCGGCGCACCACGGCGTCGAGTGCACCGAAGTATACGTTCGCATCGTTGTCGAGCTTCTTGGCGAGCAGAATCATGCCGGCGCAGGTGCCGAACACCGGCTTGCCGGCCTTGATGTGCGCGTCGATCTTCTCGAACAGGCCCGTGGAGCGCAACAGCTTGCCCTGCGTGGTGGATTCGCCACCAGGCAGAATCACGCGATCGATGGATTCGTCGAAGTCCTCAGCGGCGCGCAGCAGCTTCCACTGGGCCCCAAGCTTGTCCAGCACGGCCGCATGCTCGGCGAAGGCGCCCTGCACGGCGAGGATGCCGGTCACGCCATGCTTGGCGGATTCGACACCGTCCGATTCCTCTTTGGAAATGTATTCAACAGCTACAACCATGGTTACCTCTTTTGCGAGTCTCCCCTCAGTCAGCAGAGCTGACAGCTCCCCTCGGCGAGGGGAGCCGGAAATGGGATTGTCCGCCTGTTCTGCCGCATCGTATTAGCTCCCCTCCGCGAGGGGAGCCGGAAAGGGAAGACCATCGTCATCTCTTTGCACGATGCTCTCTTCGATTGGCGGAATCATCGGCTTCGGCGGCCTCACCAGCCAAGGGAGACCGGCCTGAGCGGAGAAGCGCGCTGACCGGATAATCGGCGGCCTCACTGACTAAGTTCCGCCAAGGGAAGCACAAGAACCGTCACTCGCCGCGGGCGGCCATGATGGTCTGGATCTCGTCCTCGTTGATGCCGACCATGGCCTCGCCGAGGTTTTCGGACAGCTTGGCGAGCAGGTCGGCGTCCTGCCAGTTGGCGGTGGCCTTGACGATGGCGGCGGCGCGCTTGGCCGGGTCGCCGGACTTGAAGATGCCGGAGCCCACAAACACGCCTTCGGCACCGAGCTCCATCATCAGCGCGGCGTCGGCCGGGGTGGCCACACCGCCGGCGGCGAAGTTCACCACGGGCAGACGGCCGTTGTCGTGGACGTACTTGGCCAGGTCGTACGGCACGGCGAGCTGCTTGGCGGCCTCGTAGACCTCGTCGTCACGCAGGGAGACGAGCTCGTGGATCTGCTTGTTCATCGTGCGCATGTGCCGCACGGCCTGGATCACGTCGCCGGTGCCGGGCTCGCCCTTGGTGCGGATCATGGCCGCGCCCTCTGCGATGCGGCGCAGGGCCTCGCCCAGGTTCTTCGCACCGCACACGAACGGCACATCGAACTGGTTCTTGTCGATGTGGTATACGTCGTCCGCCGGGGACAGTACTTCGGATTCGTCGATGTAATCGATCTCGATGGCCTGCAGGATGCGGGCCTCGGCGATGTGGCCGATGCGGACCTTGGCCATGACCGGGATGGAGACGGCCTCCTGGATGCCCTTGATCATGGCGGGGTCGCTCATGCGGGAGACGCCGCCGGCCGCACGGATGTCGGCGGGGATGCGCTCGAGCGCCATCACGGCGCAGGCGCCGGCGTCCTGGGCGATCTTGGCCTGTTCGGGCGTGGTCACATCCATGATCACGCCGCCCTTGAGCATCTGGGCCAGATTCCGGTTGAGTTCCGCACGATTCTGCGTCATTGTTCGTCCCCTTGTGTTCGATGTTGAGCGGTTATCGACCCGCCCATTATCAAACACGCACACGGAATGCAACCAAACCAGTCCAATTTGGATGGGGCCAATTCGATGTTTTCCGACCCGACCAATCCGGCTGGCGGTCGTCATGGGCTGCGAATCGGCCTTCTCTGCCAGTATTTCACACCGTACGGTCGTTGTTGACTACCCCTCGGACCCGCTTCGCAGTCCAGCTCCCCTATCAAAGGGAGCCAGAAAAACGCCATGTACGAACCTCCGTGCGGGACGCTAGCCGACGGTGTTGCCGTAGACCTGGGCTTGGAGGTCCTTGCGGGCGGTCTCCATGCGGGCGATGCGGCCGAGCAGCGCGATTTTCTCCTCGCCGTCCGGCAACTGGGCCATGCGACGTCGGGCAAGACCGATTTGACGCATGAAGCCCATATCCACCAATCTGGTCAGCAGTTCGGAGGCATAGCGCTGCTCCTCCTTGGTGGGCTGGCGCAGCTGCACGGCCGCGGCACCCCCAGCAGCGGCACCCGCTGCACCGCCTCCGGCCGCGTTCTGCTGCGCCACCTGAGCCCCCGTGCCCTTGTCATCCCCGGGCAGCGGCAACGGCATGACGGCCAGCTCGTTGATGACCTGATTGAGCATGGGCCCGCCGGCCTTGGTGAGATTGTGCATCCACAGGCCCTGCGGGGTGTCGTCCGGAGGCAATCCGCCGGCCGCCACGATGGCCTGGAAGAGCGTGCGGAACACCGGAGTCATGAAATGGTCGAGCGTGAGCTGGCCGAACATGGCGCGGTCGATGGCGCGCGGCACCTGAATTAGCGTGGCCATGAACTGCTGTTCGGCGATGAACACGGCGTCGTCGATCTTGAAATACGTCTGCTCCGAGGCATCATGCCGTTCCAACGCCTTGCGCGCGGCCGGATTCGCATACGGGTTGGAGCCCGGCTCCTGATACGGCTCCTCCTCACGCTGGAACCGCCGACGCGGAGCATAGGCGTCCTCGTCACGCACATGCAACCGGTTGCGCGCCGCAAGCACCTCACGCCGCATCACCTCAAGGTCCACGCCGATGCGGCCGGCGGCCTTGCGCGCATAGGCGTCCCACAGCGATCGGTCGCGAATCTGCGCCACCAGCGGCGCCACCGCCTTCATCGCCCCCACCTGCCCGGGCGTGTAGGTCAGGTCGAAGCGGCCGATGGCGGCGTCGATCACGAAATCATAGAGCGGCTTGGCATTGGCAATCAGCGAGCGCACCGCCTCGTTGCCGCGTTCGATCCTCAGATCGCACGGGTCGAGATTGTCGTCCGCCACGGCCACGAATGTCTGGGAGAGGAACGCGGAATCCAGCCCGAAGGCGTGCAGCGCGGCCTTCTGCCCGGCGGCGTCGCCATCGAACGTGAACACGATACGCGAACTCAGCGGCTGGTCCTTGACCTTCAGCGGTCCGATGAGCTGCACGGCGCCCAACGAATCGTCGGCGATGAGCCGGCGCACGATCTTGGCATGTTCGGCGCCGAACGCCGTGCCGCAGGTGGCGATGGCCGTGTCGATGCCGGCCAGATGCATGGCCATCACATCGGTGTATCCCTCGACGATCACCGCCTGCCGCTTCTTGACGATGGCGGATTTGGCCAGATCGATGCCGTACAGCACCTGGGTTTTCCGGTAGAGCTGGGTGTCCGGCGTGTTGATGTATTTGGCGGCGATCTGGTCGTCCTCATACAGCTTGCGCGCACCGAAGCCGAGCGTGCGACCGGTCGAATCGCGAATGGGCCAGGTCACGCGTCCACGGAAATAGTCGTAGATGCCCCGCTGGCCCTGACGGGCGAGGCCGGCGTCCAGCATCTCCTTCTGCGTGAAGCCCTTCGAGGCCAAGTGGCGCACGAGATTGTCCCAACCCTGCGGCGCGTAGCCGCAGCCGAACCGCTCGCAATCGGCCTGGGAGAAGTTGCGGCCGCCGAGCAGCTTGCGTGCCGCCAGCGCCTCCTTGGTGAGAATCTGGGACACGAAGAACCGCTGGGCCTCCTCGCATGCCTCGAGCAACCGGGTCCGCTTGGAACCGCCCCCTTCGGGACGCCCCTCCCCCGTGCCGGAGTTCTCGTAATGCAGCTCGATGTGGTATCGGTCGGCGAGCAGCTCCACGGCCTCACGGAAGTCGATGTTCTCGACCTGCTCGACGTATTTGAACACGTCGCCGCCCAGACCGCAGCCGAAGCAGTGCCATACGCCGAGGGAGGGGCGCACGTTGAAGCTGCCGGTCTTCTCGTCGTGGAACGGGCACAGCCCCACGAACGTGCCGGTGCCGGAAGGCTTGAGCGTCACGGTCGCGGACACGATGTCGTACAGGTCCGCCGCGGCGCGAACCTTTTCGATGTCTTCCTTCTTAATCATCCCGACCATAGGTCACAAGAGTACCGCCAGAGCCGGGACACGGTAAAATTTTACCGAAAGCGACGGCGGAAAGCCGTTTTCACCGCAGGATGGCACTGTCTAGTAATCCGTCTCACTAATAATTGAGCACTGCATCTCCTGTCTCTCCCCAGTCAGCTCACTGACAGCCCCCTCGTCAGAGGGGCCAACACCACTCAGACAATTACGAGATAGACCACTACCACCACACAGCAGATGGTCACCAACCCCAAATCAGCACAGAATCGAATGCAGCGCCAAGGCCGACCCGTCCGTCAGCGAGGCCACCTGATCGATGGCCACACGCAGTCGCTCGTCGTCGTTGGTCGATTCGTCCCAGTCGTCCAGGAACTGGTCCTCCAAGGCATCCGACGGGCGCGGAGAATCGGCCATAAGCACGTCGATCAGGTCCTCGACGATCTTGAGCTCCTCCTGATGGAACGGCTCGCGTTCGCGCGGCGCCATCACGAAATACACGGCGATGCCCTTCAACGCCACGATCTCGTAATTCGTCTCCTCGGGAATCACGATGTTTGCGGAATACCGGGTCAGCGGGCCGGGACCGTAGGTGTCGCGGGTGGCGGTTTCCACGGACCAGCAGAACCGTCCGATCAGGTCGGAGGTGATGTTCTTGAGTTCCGCGAGCGCTCGGCGTGACCCGTTGAAATGTGAGGGGAACAGCTGTTCGCGACGCAACCGGCGATAGGCGGCGAGCAGTTTGTCCGGGTCCCATTTCGCGCCGTACCATGCCCGGGTGGCCTCGACGATGCGGTCCATCATCCGGGGGTCGGTGAGCACGATCGGATCGAACGCGCCGGTGGCGATGGAGTCCTCCACGTCGTGCACGGAGTAGGCGATGTCGTCCGAGAGGTCCATGATCTGGCATTCCATCGGCTTGGTGGCCGCGGGGGCGTTGATCTTGAGCCACCGGAACACGGGTTCGTCATCCGGGTAGACGCAGAATTTCTTGGAGCGTTCGCCCTTGGGATGCTGGTCCGCCTCGGCCAGCGTCCACGGGTATTTGACGGCCGCGTCAAGCGCCGCGCGGGTGAGGTTCACGCCAGCCGAACGACCGTCGGGGTGGAAGATCTTGGGTTCGAGACGGGTCAGGATGCGCATGGTCTGCGCATTGCCCTCGAAGCCGCCGATATTGCGGGCGATGTTCGCAAGCGCCCGCTCGCCGTTGTGTCCGAACGGCGGATGGCCCAGATCGTGGGCGAGACAGGCGCAGTCCACCACGTCCGGGTCGCAGCCGAGCATCGCGCCAATCTGCCGGCCGATCTGGGCGACCTCCAGCGTATGCGTGAGCCGGGTACGGGCGAAATCATCGGTGCCGGCCACCAGAATCTGACTTTTCGCGCCGAGCCTGCGCAGGGCCGAGGAATGGATGAGACGGGCCCGGTCGCGCTCGAAGGCGGTACGGGATTTGGATTTGGGCGGTTCGGGGGCCCAGCGTTCCTCATCGAAGGCGTCGTAGCCCTCGTCGCTCAGCACCGGTTCCCCATCCCGCGTCGTCTCCATGGCTCCAGCATAGGGCAACCCCGGCGATAAGGCTGCCGCACCGTACGATTACACGCCGACGCAACCTGCACCACTACATGCGGATGTTCCCCAGCGCCCGTCCCCGCACCAAACCTCAGCAAACTTCGCCGCGCCTCAGCCCCGTACCGCACCGCCACGCGCCGCACGCTACAGCAGCGACGCCGGGTCGAGCTTGGCGAGGTCGGCTGCGGGCAGCACCTCGGTGGCGTGCTCGTACAGGCGCGGGATGCGGTTCCTCAGGCAGGTGAAGACCTCGTAGCTGATGGTGTCGGCGGCGCGGGCCCAATCGTCGGCGGTCGGCTCGGCGTACTCCTCGCCGCGGCCCGGGCCGAACAGCTCGACCGTATCGCCCTCGTGCACGCCGAGCTCGGCGGCCGAACCGTGCAGGTCCACGATGAACTGGTCCATGCACACACGGCCGCACACACGGTAGAGCCGCGGACCGGCGGCGGTCATGATACGCACCGGACCGCCGGGCTTCTCGACATGCTTGGCACCCTCCATGTCGAAACCGGAGGCGGAGCGGTGGATGCCATCCGCATAGCCGAGCGGCACGATGGCGGTGGAGGTGTTGTCCGGCGTCAGATACGTGCGGCCGTATGAGATGCCGTGCCCGGCCTCGACGTCCTTGACCGTGCCGAGCTGGGCCTGCAGGCGCATGGCCGGCGTCAGATGCCAGTCGCGCGGGGTGCCCATGGCCGGATCGGGCTCGTAGCCGTACAGGCCGATGCCGGGACGCGTGAGCTCGAAATGGATCTCCGGACGGTCCAGCGTGGCCGCGGTGTTGGCCAGATGGCGGATCTGCGGCGGAAGGCCGGCTGCCTCCATGCGACGGGTGAAGTCCTTGAACGCCTCGATCTGCCGGTCGGTGGAGGCCACGAACTCCGGCACGTCCGGCGAATCGGCCACGGCCAGATGGCTCCACTGGCCGATCACCTGAATCACGCCTTCATGCGCGAGCGGCACCAGTTTGGCGAGCGCCGCGTCGAATCCCGCAGGGGTGAAGCCGTTGCGGCCGAAGCCGGAATCGACCTTCACATGCACGCGGGCGGGCTTGCCGAGCCGGCGGGCCGCCTCCGCCACCGCATCAATGCCGGGCAGGGAGCCGACGGACACGTCGATATCAGCTGAGATGAGTTCGTCGAACGGCACTTCGGTGCCGTTGTAGACCCAGGTGAGAATGTGGCAACGATCAGGGCCGATGCCGAGTTTGCGCAGCAGCAGCGCCTCGTGCGATTGCGCGGTGCCGAGCCAGGTGGCGCCGCCGGCGAGCGCGGCGAGGGCGGCGGGCAGCAGTCCATGGCCGTAGGCGTCCGCCTTGACCACGCCCATGACCGCGGTGCCGGAGTCCGGCCCGCCCACCACGGAGACCAGATGGGCCATGTTGTCCCGCATGGCCTTGAGGTCCACGATGGCCTGTGCAGGGTATTGACGGCGGGCGGCCGCGTAGTTGGCCCTGCCCTGCTCGGACGAGAATGCGATTTCTGGTGCTGCGTTCATGCTCATGAGTCCCTATTGTTGCGCGGGAATGTGACGTGCGTCCATAACCGCCGGAAGAGGGCCGAAAAGTAACGCAAAAGTTACACAGGGATGTCCTTGATTCTGGGACGGGACGCGCATTGTCCCCGCCATCGGCGTACACTGTGCGGACTATACGGTCCTCCGCATACTGATGCGAACCGTTCTGATTCCCGGCGTTGAGGCGTGCCGGGATCCCGGAAATCCGTCCGGTTCAGCCCCATAACCCAAGTTCATGAGAGAAGAACATGGATCTCTTCCGTAAGAAAAGCGTGGATCAGCTGGTATCTGAATCCACTCCGCTGAAACGAACCATGCACACGTTCGATCTGACGATGCTCGGCATCGGCGCGATCATCGGCACCGGTATCTTCGTGCTCACCGGCAAGGGCGCGCTGACCGCCGGCCCGGCATTGTCCGTCTCCTTCCTGCTTGCCGCCATCTGCTGTGGTTTCGCCGGCCTGTGCTACGCCGAATTCGCTTCGATGGCCCCGGTCTCCGGTTCGGCCTACTCCTACGCCTATCTGGCGTTCGGCGAACTCATCGCCTTTATCATCGGCTGGGATTTGATTCTGGAGTACGCCCTGCAGGCGGCCACCGTGTCCGCCGGATGGTCGGGCTATTTCAACAAGCTGCTTGAGGGCTTCGGCCTGCATCTGCCGGTCGAGCTCACGGCCGCGTACGGCACCACGCCGGGCGTGACCACGTACTTCAACCTGCCCGGTTTCGTGATCGTGCTGCTCATCACCTGGGTGCTGTCCATCGGCATCAACCAGACCAAGCGCACCAACGACATCATGGTGATGATCAAGCTCATCATCATCGTGCTGTTCATCGTGTGCACCGTGTGGTTCGTGAACCCGGAGAACTGGCACCCGTTCTCCCCGTACGGCATCTACACCTTCCAGCCCGGCTCCACCCAGCCGTACGGCATCGTGCCGGCCGCCTCGATCGTGTTCTTCAGCTTCATCGGCTTCGACGCCGTGTCGTCCTCGGCCGAGGAGACCGTGAACCCGAACAAGACGCTGCCGCGCGGCATCCTGCTTTCGCTGGCTATCTCCACCGTGCTGTACATCGTGATGACGCTCATCATGACCGGCGTGGTGCCGTACCAGGAGTTCGCCAAGTTCATCGACGCCCCGGTGGCCGGCGTGATTCTGGCGACCGGCCTCAACTGGCTCGCGGTGATCGTCAACCTCGGCGCCCTGATCGGCATGACCACGGTGATGCTCGTGCAGCTCTACGGCCAGTCCCGCATCTGCTACGCGATGAGCCGCGACGGCCTGTTCCCGGAGTTCTTCGGCCATGTGCACGAGAAGTACCGCACGCCGTTCAAGGGTACGTGGTTCTTCGGTATCCTGACCGCGGTCGCCGGCGGCTTCATCAACATCAACGTGCTGTTCGAGCTGGTGAACATCGGCACCCTGACCGCGTTCATCATCGTCTCCGCAGGCATCCTGTGGATGCGCAAGACGCAGCCGGACGCGCACCGCGGCTTCAAGGCCCCGCTCGTGCCGTTCACGCCGATCATCTCCATCGTGTTCTGCTTCGTGCTCATCGCAGGCCTCAACTGGGAGACCTGGGTGCGGTTCGCGGTGTGGTTCGGTCTCGGCCTAATCGTCTACTTCGCCTACAGCCGCAAGCGCTCCAAGCTTGGTGGCGCGGCCGGCGCGAAGGCCGTCGAGGCCAAGGTCACGGCCACGACGGACAAGGCCTGACACCGATTCGGGGAACAGCTCCCGGCACATCGTCCTGATAGGGGTTTCTCATGTTGATTCATGAGAAACCCCTTTTTGTTTGGACTGCCGCAATGCACTGATCATTGTTGGAATGGATTCGTTCATATTGTGAGATTCTGCGGAAGAATCGTGCCACGAATTCGACATTCAGGCCTTTCCGGCAAATGGGGACAACCAACCGAGCAGGATGACACCCACCAGTTTGAAGCCCGCAGCGGAGAAACGGCTGAATTTCAACGTTTCTGAGATTCAGCCTGTCGGGACAATTCTTGTTTGGAACCTTCAAAAAACGGATGGGGACAAACCTTCTTGCCACCATCCGACAATATCGATGAATTTCAGAAATGGGGACAACGAAATTTGCCCCCAATCATTAAGAAACCGGTTTCAGCATGTAGCGGGACACACAGAGAGAGCGGGACACGACCCGCGCCGTACACCGCGGCGCCACCGATTCCTCACATAGAGGAAGTCCGCTATCACTCACTCAGCATCTCTGTATAAACGCAAATCCCTCCTGCGACAGACGCGCCTCACCACTCGTGGCGCTGGTAGGCGATCCGCGTGGTATCGGTCGGACGGTCCAGCAGCTGGATGAGGCCGCATCGGGCGAAACCGGAGCTTTCCAGCACATGCTGCATGATTTTGTTGTTGGGATGGGTGTCGGCGCGCACATTGCCGTAATGCTTCAGCGCCCAGCGGATGCAGTCGCGGGCGGCATGCCTGACCAGTCCGGAGGCCGCGATGCGGTGGATGGTCACGTAACTGTCGTTGTCCAGCCAGGCGCCGTCGATTCTGGCGTAGGTCGGGTCCTCGCCCGGGCACAGCGCGAACTGGGCGAGGATGCGCTCGCGGCCGCCCACCTCGTCCACCAACAGCATGGCACGCTGGTTGGCGATGTCGTCAAGAATCACGGATTCGCGCGGGAACGCGGTACCCCACTGGGTGGGGTTGCCGCTGGCCGCCATCAGCGTGCGGGCATGGGCGTAGATCTTCTGCATCTGCGCGAAATCACGCATCGTGGCGTGACGGAACCGGCGCGCCGCCTTATCCACCGTGTTCGACTGAATCGACTGAGTCATGCCCTACCTCTCCGATACGCAGGTTGACGACATGATAACCGACAACCAACCGACGGTAAACCTACCATGCCGCGGGCACAAGAAACCCCTCTCGCGTTGCATGCCGGACATGCGCCACGAGAGGGGTTTGAGAGCTGGGGCGTCGTTCCCGGGAATCGATGCTGCGTCCGACGCGGGAATCAACACCACAGGAATCAATGCCACAGGAATCAATGCCGCGGTCAGACGACCTTGCGCTCGAACGGGTCGGAGCTGATGCCCTCCTCGAGAATCTGCTTGGCCCATTCCTTGGCGGTGAACAGGCTGTGGTCGCGGTAGTTGCCGCAGCTCTTCTCGGTGGTGGCGGGCACGTCGTCCCATGTGGCCTTATAAGCGATGAACTCCAGCGACTCCTTGAGCGCGCGCGCCACGTCCTCGGTGGAGTGCTCGCCCCAGGTGAGCAGGTGGAATCCGGTGCGGCAGCCGAACGGCGAGCAGTCGATGTAGCCCGGGATGCGTTCGCGTAGCAGCACGGCGATGGTGTGCTCGATGGTGTGCAGACCACCGGTGGGGATGGCCTGCTTATTCGGCTGCGTCAGGCGCAGGTCGTAATTGGAGATCACGTCGCCGTGCGGGCCCTTCTCGGTGTCGATGTAGCGCACGTACGGCGCCTTGACCTTGGTGTGATCGAGCTGGAAGCTTTCGACCACGGGCTTCTCGGTGGTTTGCGCGGTCGGCTGCGCGGCGGTCGTCTCGTCTGCCATGTCCATTCCCTTTCTACGTGGGTCACTGCATACATCAGCCCATCGTAGTCATGATGGAAGGGTTCTGGCGGCCAGCGGTCATAGGAATCATTTATACGGAGTGCATACGGCAGCATGGCCGAATATGAGCTGCCGATGAGGAACCATCTGCTGATCAGGGATTGGAGGATGTTCGAACTGTACGCCGGTATGGATCTGCGCGACTGCGGCGGCACGGTCATGGCGGATTCGGTTGGGGAATACTGCGTCGATGGCGAGTACCGCCGGGCCACTTACAACGAGGATACGTACAGTCTGGACCCGCCCGCCGGCGTGGATGACAGTCAGTCGCCGACCGGCACCACCTTCCGCATGAAGGACTTTCTGGTGTACTTCCCGGTCGGCGCCGATGTGCAATCGGTTGAACCGCAGAACCAAACGGCTGCAGCGTCCAATCATCCTGATTGGTTATTTTCGAGCCTTCGCCAGTTTGTGTGGTGGGGTGTTGGGCCTCGGCGTCTTCGCCGGGGCTTTTTCGTGTGTGGGTGTGAGAGGGGCGTTCTCCTGTATGGTTTGTTTCCGCCAAGAAAGTAGAACCGGAACAAGGGAACGCCTGTGCCAACCATATCAGCCGGCGCGCTCAAGCGCATGCTCAGCCTGCCCTCCAACATCGTGGTCCGCAAGCCCCGCATCGGGGAGGATCCACATGGCGGCACCGTGGTAACGGTGCCGGTGCGCCCGTACGCGAACGACATGGACCGGTGCGCGAAGTGCGGCAGGCACGGCCGTCCGTACGACTGGCTGGGCACGCGACGCTGGCGTCACCTCGACCTCGGGTGCGCCAGGCTCCTGCTGGAGTACGCGCCGCCGCGCGTCGCGTGCCGCGAGCACGGGGTGACGGTCGCGATGGTGCCGTGGGCGCGCAGGAAGAGCGCGTACACACGCGACTTCGAGCAGCAGGTCGCCTGGTTGAGCGTGCACGCGCCCAGAAGCGCCGTGTCGGCGCT
>NZ_MWWW01000009.1 GCF_002259745.1 Bifidobacterium myosotis
ACGCTCTTCCAGTCGACGCGAGTCAGGGCCGACCCGGCGCTTCTGGGCGCGTGCACGCTCAGCCACGCGACCTGCTGCTCGAAGTCATACGTGTACGCGCTCTTGCGTCTCGCCCACGGCACCATCGCGACCGTCACGCCATGCCCGGCGCAGGTCACGCGCCGAGGCGCGTACTCCAGGAAAAGCCTCGCGCAGCCGATGTCGAGATGCCGCCATCGTCGCGTGGGCAGACGGTCATACGGCCGGCCATGCCCGCCGCATTCAGCGCACCGGCCCATGACACTCGCATACGGGCGGACCGGGACGACGACGATCTCACGGCCGGCGTGATCCCGTTCGACGCGGGGCGTGCCGATCACGACGTTGGCGGGCAGATGCAGCATGCGCTTGAGCGCGCCGGCTGATATGGTGGGCATAGGCGTTCCCCTGTTCTTCGGTTCCATTTCTTGGCGGAAACAAACCTAACAGGCGAACGCCCCTTCCATACCCGCACACGAAAAAGCCCCGGCCACGACGCCAAGGCTCAACACCCCACCACACAAACTGGCGAAGGCTCATATAATCACGCATTGGAGAACTCCGCATCGCTGGTTCTCATCCCAATCAACATCGTCAGCCGCCAAAGCTCACCCAAGCCATTCATCACCGAGCTGCGCCCGCACCCCCAGTGGAACGGAAAACCTCCTTTGCCGGCTATTCGATTCTCGGCAAAGACTCGAATTCTTTCAATAATTCTTTCATGTAAGAATTCGAGTTCTTACATGAAAGAATTATTGAAAGGAGAGTGAAAGGATAGGCGATATGCACGCCTGCTCATACCGGTCACACCAATACATAACGCGATGACGGTCCGCTCCCCTCGCGCCGCAGTTTATTACCGTCCTCCAGTTGCTTCAGCAACCTATACGCGCTGATATAACTCAGCCCAAACAAATCCATGACATCTGCCGTGGCAACGGTGCCTCCATTTTTCTCGGCGAACTCCAGAATAAGACCCTTACGACGCGTGGCATCAATAGTGCGCTGCCGCACATAGGACGTCATGCCATCAGAACGCTTATACACCTGCGCACTCAGCATATACGCTCGCGTACCACCGTTTCCGACCCCCTCCACAAGGCCCGACTCCACCAGGCTTTCAACAGCGGAAGTGATACGACGGTGCTCCAGATGAGAGAACTCACCAAGCTGGGACAACGTCAATCTGCGGTGCTCCTTCAATAGCGAAAGCACAATCAACGACCAAACCGGCAGCGGAGCGCCACGTCGTCGCTCCTCGTCACCGATCATTGTCACGAACGCCTTATCCGGTACCATACGGCGTAAGAACAGAACAACCTCTTCGGCGCTGGACTGCGAATAATCAGGGAACGCGCCACCCGACGCGAGCGATCCCGCATAAATGGTGTCCACCCCTCGACCGGTCCGCTCAACATATCCAGCAGCTTTGAGAATCAGGGCAAGCTGCGGATTGCGCGAACGAGGTTGTGCAGTGAGCAGATTAGCCTCGGAGACTCCCTCGATAAATCCCCCGGGATTGGCTATGGTCAATCCTTCATCGTCAACCAGAAATCTCACCGAACCCATCCGCGCATAATCGCGATGGCAAAACGCGTTGATCATCGCTTCGCGGAACGCCCCATGGTCGAAATCAGGTAAATCGACGCGGATAAGACCACTCATGATTTCATGACTGGGGTTCCATGGCTCCATCAGTTCACCGATACGATCAAACATATCCACCAACGGCAATATGAATGGATCCGTGTTGACCTTGGGAACCAGACCTTTCATCACCTGAAACACCGCAGATGCAGCGGGGACCGATCGGCGAATAGCATCGATGGATCCGATGGTCAACAAACCAGCAACGGACGGCTGCAGCCCATAGGGGCCGTCAACCACTAACTCGAGCGCCCGATCGAAATCCTCGTCGTCAAAAGACAGCAATGAATTATGAGCGTTGGCGCTGCGAATATGACTTCTCAACTTGTTCCGCGACTCAGAACTCAAATCGCTCAGCTGCGCTTCCGGAGCCGGCTGCGCACTGAAATCATAGGAGCGCTGCTGGGATAGACGGCTGATGAATTGCGCAACGAACAACGGAACGACTTCCGGTGTTCCGTCTGCTTTAAGACGGCGCTGCAGCGTCTTTCCCTGACTGGTGGATACAATCTGTTGGCTATTGTCCACTTCAATGCTCACTACAGGTTTGCCGTTTTCCTGCAATAACGCAACACGCACGGAAAGCTGCGGCACTGTTTTATTGAAAATGAAAGCCGCCAGCCCATTGATATTCCGGTGATGCTTGTCCACACCGGTCACGATTCCGTCATCCTCCACGCCAAGGTACAGGACGCCACCTTGCGTGTTAGCCAGCGCCACCACATTATCCACAATTTCGTCATCGGTCTGCGGTCTGCGTTGCTCGCTTTTGAACTCTACGGTCAGGCTTTCCTTGTCGGGAATCATCGCCGCGGTCCTTTCCCATTTCACCACTCTTTCAATAATTCTAACATGTAAGAATTCAAGTTCTTACATGAAAGAATTATTGAAAGGAGAGTGAAAGATGCCGGCGTTCGGGATTCGACGCCATACTCCGGGGGATGAAACCCTGCGCATCGCACATGATAATGCCCGGAATTCGGATGCATCCGAATTCCGGGCATTAGTGCGACTGTGATGAGGACCAGTCTCGGGATTGCGAGGACCGCAAGGCAGGTTTTCGGGAATTCCGGGAATCCCAGAAAGCCCGAAAATCTAGGCGCCGACGAGCTCGAGCATCTGGGGAATGCTCTTTTTGCCGAATTCGACCGTCTGGGCGCCGTCAGGCCGGTTGATGACGATGCAGGGCACGCTCATCGCACCGTACTGGTCCTTGAGCTCCGGGAAGTGCGAGACGTCGTAGGCCTCGGCACGCACGGCCGGGTTCAGCGAGGCGATGCGCTGCGCGGACAGCACGGTCTCCGGGCACATCGTGCAGGTCAGGGAGACGAGAATCATGATGTCGGTCGGCTCCTTGATCGCCGCCGTGCGCTCCTTGAGGTCGTCGCCGAGCGGCTGGCCGGGGCCGGCAGCGTTGTACAGGCCCAGCACGAACGAGTTGAACTCATGGCCGGAAGGCACGCCGTGGAAGGCGAGGCCGGTGAAGGTCAGGACGCTCTTGTCGGCGCCATCGCCTTCGGCCGCGACGCACAGGCGCACGACCGGGCGGGCGAGCGGCAGCACGCCGGCCGGGTCGAACTCGGCACGACCGGAATCGTCCAACGAACCGTACAGCGGCAGCGACGCGGCACCGTCACCGGTGCCCGCTGCAGAGCCAGTACCAGCACCAGCGCCCGGAAGCACGACCTCCAGCGGTTCGCCAACCACCAGACCGGCCGGCACGGACGAGCCGTCGATTGCGGTGATCACACCGGCGGCGTCCACGGCCACGGAATTCAGCTTGCCGCCGGACAGTGCAACCATCTCGCCTACGAATCCCTGCAATTCCGCGGAAAGCGGGGTGTTATCCAGCTCAAGGGCCAGCGTGACCGGGCGCGTCATGCGACCGAATACCACGCCCAGCTGCTGCTTGATGGCGGCGGAGAACAGTTCGCCGGGCTGCTTCGCCGTCTGTGCGGCGGCCGCGGCGGCATCGGCGCTGCGCTTGGCGGGAGCCGGGGCCGGCGTGGTGCCCGGTGCGGCGGAGGCGTCGGACGCCGCCTCGGCCTTCTCGTACGCGGAGGCGGTGGGGCGCGGCGGCACCAGACCGGTCTTCTCGCTCAGCTGCTTGGCGTACCGTTCCAGCTCCACGGCCGCGATCGCACCGTCGGCGGTGGCGGTGACCACCTGACGCAGGTTCTTGACGCGCAGGTCGCCGGCCGCATACACGCCGGGCACGGAGGTCTCAAGATAGCCGTGCGTGACCACATAGCCGTGGTCGTCGAGCTCGACCACGCCGCGCACAAGCTGGGTGGCGGGCACGTATCCGGCGAAGACGAACACGCCGAAGGTTCCGCCATCGGCGGGCTTCCACGTCTCGGTCTCGCCGCTGGCCCGGTCGAGGATCGTCGCCTCGCGCAGGCCGCCCTGACCGGCCGTGACGCCCTTGAGCTCGACGCCGTAGCGCACGTCGATTTTGGGGTTGTTCTTGGCCTCGGCGGCGACGGAAGCGTCACAGGTGAAGTCGTCCTCACGCACGAGCACGGTGACCTTGGACGCGTACTTGGTGAGGAACACCGACTCCTCGGCTGCGGCGAACCCGCCGCCGATGACCAGCACCTCCTTGCCGGTGAAGAACTCGCCGTCGCAGGTGGCGCAATAGGCCACGCCGCGACCGGCGTACTCCGCCTCGCCCTCGAAGCCGAGCTTGCGCGGGGAGGCGCCGGTGGCGATGAGGATGCCGAAGGTCTTCAGGTCGCCGCGCGAGGTGTGCACGGTCTTGACATCGCCGTCAACGTCAAGACCGGTGGCCTCGGCGGACAGGAACTCGGCGCCGAAGTCCTGTGCCTGCTGACGCATGGTCTGGGTGAGCGCACGGCCGGTGGTGCGACCGACGCCCGGATAGTTCACGACTTCGTTGGTGATGGTGATCTGCCCGCCGAAATCGTCCTTTTCGAGGACGAGCACACGGTAGCGGGCGCGGGCGAGGTACAGGCCGGCGGTGAGGCCCGCAGGACCGCCGCCGATGACCACGACGTCGTAGAGATTGTTGGTCTGAGTCATGATCGAAACTCCTTACATACATACAGCGGCTCCCCTCTCTGAGGGGAGCTGTCGAACGTAGCGAGACTGAGGGGAACATATCGGATTGAGCTAGCTTTCGCGAGCACTCCCCTCAGTCGCTTTCAGCGACAGCTCCCCTTAGAGAGGGGAGCCAAAGTTACCTATTCAGCGCAGATCAGAGCTGGCCGACGAGGTCGAGGCTGGGCTCGATGGTCTCCTCGCCCGGGGTCCAGTTGGCGGGGCAGACCTGGTCGCCGTGCGCGTAGACGAACTGGGAGGCCTGCACGCGGCGCAGCAGCTCCTCGGCGTTGCGGCCCACGTTGGAGGAGATGACCTCGTAGGCCACGACCTTGCCCTCCGGGTTCACGATGAAGTCGCCACGCTCGGCCATGCCGTCGGCCTCGTTGTAGGTGTCGAGGTCCTTGGCCAGCACGGCGGTGGGGTCGGCGAGCATCGGGTACTGGATCTTGGCGATCTTCTCGTTGGCGTCATGCCACGCCTTGTGCACGAAGTGGGTGTCGGTGGAGACGGAGTAGATTTCGCAGCCGATCTCCTTGAACTTCTCGTAGTTCTTGGCGAGGTCTTCGAGCTCGGTGGGGCACACGAAGGTGAAGTCGGCCGGGTAGAAGAAGAACAGGGACCAGTGGCCGAGCACGTCCGCCTTGGTCACCTCGTGGAATTCGTTGTTCTGGAAGGCGTTCACCTTGAAATCGGTGAGCTCGTGCTGCAGAAGAGTCATATTCGGTCCTTTCCTGACTAAGTACTGACTGAGTACCGTTACCGACTCCATCGTAACCTGACCGCTTCCGGTTCGGGCGAAATCGGTCTATGACCCTCGTCACAGCCGCCCCCGCTCCTTTTGGCCGCGAATCACCCGGCCTGCTCGTTGCCCGCACCCGCCCCGCATCCGCCCCACAGCCACCCCCATCAGCGAACGAGCCCGGGGCGATGACCCCGTTCCAAGTAAGATGGAACCGTACGAACCATTGATCATGGAGGTGTCATGGCTCAGGCAGATTCCCTGGCGGAGGCCACCGCGAACGCGACGTGGAGCCGCATGTTGCAGGGCAACCGTCGTTTTTATACCGGCAAGGCGGAGCATCCCTGGCAGGACAAGGAGACCCGTCACATGCTCACCGACGGGCAGAATCCGGATGCGGCCGTGCTGGCCTGCGCGGATTCACGCGTTCCCCCCGAAATCATCTTCGATCAGGGTCTGGGCGACCTGTTCACCGTGCGCACCGCCGGCCAGATCATCGACGACGCGGTGGTGGCATCGCTGGAATACGCGGTCAACAAACTGCATGTGAGTCTCATCTGCGTGCTTGGCCACGCCCGTTGCGGCGCGCTGGAGACCGCGGACCGCGAGCTTGACGAGCTCATGCACTCGATCACCGCCAACGCCGACGACTCGTTGGCCACCGCGGACGCCATCGATGACTTCGACGAGCAGATTGCCAACTCGGACTCCATCGTGATGCGACAGGCCGGCATGTCCGTATGGCAGGCCCGCGAGGCCGAACTGGAGTGCGCCGAGGATTTCGAGCGCGTGCATGTGGCGCGCACCATCGAAATGCTGGTGGACCGCTCCCCCGCGATTCAGCAGGCCCTCGCCGAGGAGCGTCTGATGATCGTGGGCGCACGGTACGAGCTGGAGTCCGGCAAGGTCGAGGTGCTGAGCTTCTGAGGCATGATGCCGCCCGGCACGGCGACCCCGCTCCGGCTTCCGATGCGGCTTCCTACCCGTGAGGTGGGACGCCGAGGACGAGGGACGCCGGAGCGAAACCAGGGCTATGCCAAAGCGATGCTGCGGTCAGGCGATATGCACATGCACAAGGGCGGCGCGGCCCGGCGGAACACTTATGGCACCGCGACCTTGCACCGGGCCGATAATGCGGGGATGATGGTGGGTATCGAGAGAAGACCATCGGAAGAAGCCGCATCATGCCACCTGCGCTTACCGTCTACTATGGCTCGACCAGATACGTCGTCAGCCCGAAACACACCGTCATCATCGGACGCGCATCCGATTGCGATCTGGTGATTCCCAATCCGTACGTCTCGCATCATCATGCGCGCATCACTTGGACCGAGGACGGATGGCTGCTTGAGGATATGGGCAGCGCCAACGGCCTGTCCATTCGCGGCATGCATACCCGCTCGGTACTGCTGACCTCGACCACCACCGTGATGCTGGCCCGCAACGCCACGCTCACTTGCGTGGTGGGCGACCCGGCACCGGCGGCGGCGCAGATGCCGTCCGCGGCGCCCGTTGCGCAGGCGCAGACGGTACAGGGACATGCGGTACAGGCGCAGGCGACGCAGGTACGCATAACACAGCCGCAAACCGCACAAACGCCAGCCGCACAGGCACCCGCCGCACTAGCCCAGCAGGTGCCTGTCGCCGGGCCGAAACCGTCGATTCCGGCCCGACCGGCATCATCACCGACGCCAACCGCATCAGCGGCATCGGTCGTGCGTCCGCCGATTCCGCCGGACGACAGGCAGCCAACGGCCAATCGTCGGCTCGATCAGGCCAGTCATACGAGCCGGCCCACCGCCATCAGCCAACCCGACACGCCCAGCCGGCCGCAGCACCGCAACGCTCCGGCCCAGCCGCCGATGCAGCAGACCGCCCCCACCCAAAACCAGCCTCACGCCGATCTCAACCGCACCGACCGCACCGGACGGACGGACTCCAACGGACGGACTGACCTCACCCGCAAGTCCGGCACCCGGTCCAACACCCCGTCCGCCGCCCCAAGCACCGTGCTGGCGGGCAGCACGCAGGCGGCCCATCTGGAATCGCAGCTCACCGCGCATCGCGTCACCGGCGCATTCGACCCGGCCCATGATCAGGAGGGCACGCTCGGCCGCGACGAATCCTGCACGATTCGCATCAATGACTACCTCGTCTCCCGTCGGCACTGCTCGCTGGCGTCCACAAGCAACGGCATCCTGCTGACCGACCTCGACTCCGCCAACGGCACGTACGTCAACGGGCGTCGCGTGGCCAAGATCTGGCTGGAGGAGGGCGATCTGGTCACGGTGGGCAACACCGACCTCATCGTGCACGACGGCGTGCTGCGCGACCGCGAACCGCTGGCCGGCACGGATGCGGTGATCGCCGAGAACGTGGGCCTGACCGTCGGCAACGGCACGCGCCTGCTCAAAGGCATCAACGCGGTGTTCGCCAAGGGCACGCTGACCGCGGTGATCGGCCCCTCGGGCGCCGGCAAGACCACGTTCACGTCCATCGTGGCGGGTCTCAACGCGCCGACCGAAGGCCATGTGCTGTTCGACGGCTACGACGTGCAGCAGAACATCGAACTGTTGCGCAGCCGTATCGGCTTCGTGCCGCAGGACGACGTGGTGCATCGCAAGCTCACCGTGGACGCCGCCCTCGAATACGCCGCCAAACTGCGTCTGCCGGGCTCCACCAAGGCCGAACGCACCGAGATCATCAATCACGTACTGGACGAACTGGAACTCACCGGCCGACGCGGCAACCGCGTGGACCAGCTTTCCGGCGGCCAGCGCAAGCGCGTCTCCACCGCCATCGAGCTGCTCACCAGCCCCGAACTGCTCATCCTCGACGAACCGACCTCCGGCCTCGACCCTGCCCTGGACCTCACGGTGATGACCATGCTGCGCCAGTTGGCGGACGCCGGTCGCGTGGTGATCGTGGTAACCCATTCGCTGGCGTACATCAACAAGCTGTGTGACAACGTGCTCATGCTCGCCCCCGGCGGCAAACCGGCGTTCTTCGGCACGGTCGCCGAACTCGGCCAAGCCTTCCACGGTCAGGAGTGGGCGGATATCTTCACCGCGGTCGCGTCCGATCCCGACCGCGTGTATTCAATCACCGAGCCGAGCAAACGCACACAGCAGGCCAAGCGGACCATCCGCGAGCACCCCGAGCATGAGAAGCCCGCCAAGCCGTTCCGCATCAAGCAGACGGTAACGCTGGTGGCCCGGCAGCTGCATCTCATCGCCGCCGACCCGGGCCTGCTCATCTTCCTCGTGCTGCTGCCACTGTTCTTGGGGTTGCTCTCACTCGTGGTGCCCGGCTCGCACGGTCTGGGCGAACCGGACTTCAAGGACGCCGCCACCGAGCCAAATCAACTGCTCTCGCTTATCATCCTGGGCGCCTGCTTCATGGGTTCGGCGCTGTCCGTAAGGGATATCGTCTCCGAACGCACGATCTACGACCGCGAACGCGCGGTGGGCCTCTCCCCCACGTCGTACACCGGCTCGAAGCTCATCGTCATGGGATTGCAGACGCTGCTGCAGGCCGCGCTGCTGGTCACGGCGATCAGTCTGGGCAAGCCGCATCCGGACCACGGCGTGCTCACCGACTCGGGCATCCCCGAGCTGGTGATGGTGGTCTGGCTCACCGCGTGGGCCTCGGCCATGCTGGGCGAGGTGGGTTCCGCGCTGGTCAAGTCCGGCGAGCAGACCATGCCACTGCTGGTGATTCTGGTGATGGCGCAGCTCGTCTTCTCGGGCGGCATGATCCCGGTGACCGGGCGCGACGGTCTCGAACAGGTGAGCATGGTCTTCCCCGGCCGCTGGGGCTTCTCCGCGACCGCTTCGGATATCGACCTCAACGGCCTGCTATATGGCCCCACCAAGGTGCCGACCTTCAAGAAGGACGACCTGTGGGAACACACGACCGACCAATTCTGGTTCGATCTGGGCATCCTTGCGCTCATGGTGCTGGTGTTCACCGTGGTGTTGCGCGTGTGCGTGAGCAACGCGGCCGCCAAACTGCGGCATCGGTGACGGGCGCGGGGCAACGCTAACCGGCGCGGTAGCGATGGCGTGACGACGATGGAGGTTGACGGGCGCGGGCTGCGACGGCAACGGGCAACAGGCTACGGTGACCGGCATTGACGCCCCGCTCCCCTAGAGTGGGGCGTATGTCACTTGGTTTGAATATCCTCCTGATCTTTGTGTTTCTGCTCCTCGGCTCGGTGTTCTCCGGCACCGAGCTCGCGCTGGTCTCGCTGCGCGGCTCGCAGATCGAGCAGATGGAGCAGGAGGACGCGCGTGGCGCGAAAGTGGCCAAAATCGCACGCGATCCGAACACCTTCCTGTCCACTGTGCAAATCGGCGTGACGCTGTGCGGCTTCCTGTCCGCCTCGTTCGGCGCCTCCTCGATTTCCCCGTATCTGATTCCCGTGGTGGAGGGCTGGGGTGTGCCGACCGGCATCGCCGGCGGTCTGGTGAACATCGTGCTCACGCTGATCATCTCCTACTGCTCCATTGTGATTTCGGAGATGGTGCCCAAGCGCATCGCCATGCAGCGTACCGAGCAGATCGCGCGCGCCGTGGTGCCCGCCATCGACGCGTTCGCCACGATCTGCCGCCCGATCATCTGGCTCATCGGCAAGAACACGAACGGCATCGTGCGCGTGCTCGGCTTCGACCCGCAGCAGACCGAATCCGAGGTGTCCGACGACGAGCTGCGCGTGCTGGTCAGCTCGAACACCAACCTCTCGAAGGACGAACGCACGATCTTGGACGACGTGTTCGACGCCTCCGAAACCATCGTGGCCGAGGTCATGCGCCCCCGCGCCGACGTGGTGTTCATCGAGGGCGACCAGCCCATCGCCGACGCCGCAGCGTTCGTGCGCAATCAGCCGTACTCCCGCTACCCGGTGACCGGTAAGGATTTCGACGACGTGATCGGTTTCGTACATGTGCGCGACCTGCTGGACGTGCGCGACCCGAACGCCAAGACCGTGCGCGACGTGGTGCGCGAGGGCATCTCCCTGCCCGGTACCTCCAAGCTGCTGCCCTCGCTCGAGCTGTTGCGTAAGCGCGGCATCCATCTGGCCGTGGTCATCGATGAGTACGGCGGCACGGACGGCATCGTCACACTGGAGGATATGACCGAGGAGCTTGTGGGCGACATCCGCGACGAATACGACCTGCCCACCGAAAAGGGCGGCGAGCGCACGTCCCGGACGGTGTTCGTCAACGGCGTGGCCACCATCGACGCGAGCATGACGATCGAGGACTTCGCCGATCTGACCGGCATCGAACTGGAGGACGGCCCGTACGAGACCGTGGCCGGCTACTTCCTCGCGCACACCGGCAAGATGGGCACGGTGGGTGACGTGCTGCATTCCGACGACGGCTACGACATGGTGGTCGCCAAGGTGGACGGCCGCCGCATCGAGACCATCGACGTCCGCCGCGCCGGCGCCGCAGAGGGGCAGCCCGCCGAATCGGCCGAGACGAAAGCCTGATCGCTCTGGTTTCTCGGGCTTTCCGAGCTTCCTTACTGGCTGGCCCTCTTTGTCTGGGAGGACCGGCCCAGCCAAACCCCTCCTTTCGCCGTTCGTCCGATGTTCTTCTGCCGTTCGGCCCGTCGCATAACACGGCCGCGTAGACTGAAGGGACCGTTCTATGAACGCGAAAAGGAAGGAAACAATCATGACACTTGCATTTGTGGTCCCCGGTCTCGATGAGGCGACCAGCGAAAAGGCCATCGCCATTCTGCAGAACCGTCTGAGCCAGGAGCAGGAAGCCGCTCTGGTCCTCAAGCACGCGCACTGGAACGTGACCGGCCCGAACTTCATCGCCGTGCACGAGATGCTCGACCCGGAGGTCGAATCCGTGCTGGCCCAGGCCGATGAGACCGCCGAGCGCATCGCCACGCTGGGCGGCACGCCGGACGGTCGCGCCGACGCCATCGTGCGCAACCGTACCTGGAAGCCGTTCGATACGGATGGCCGCGTCGGCACCGAAAAGTACCTTGAGGCGCTCATCGAGTACTACGACGCCTTCATCGCCGATGACCGCAAGGCCATCGCCGAGCTGGACGAGCTGGATGTCATCAGCTCCAACGTCATCCAGGACCACGTCCAGCAGCTCGAGAAGTTCCAGTGGTTCATGCGCAGCCACCTCGCGTGACGCCGCGTAATCACAGGTATTCCGATAGCACGTCGCTGTGTGAAGGTGCTGATTCAGGTCAGCACCTTCACACAGCGACTCTATACAGCGTCCCTAAACAGTGATTCTGCACAACGGCTCTATGAAAAGCGCCGCCATACAATCATCGGATGCATCTGCGCTTGCACATGGCCCCCTCTCTGAGGGGAGCTGTCAGCAAAGCTGGCTGAGGGGAGTCCCCGGCACGGGCAACACGTATTAATGATTGGGTTTCCCTTGAAAATCCACATTTCATGAGCGAGTTTTCTACTATCCACAACATTTCATGAGTGACTTCTTGACTGCAAACACTATTTCATGACCGAGATTGTCGTAGCAGCTGACCGAAAAGCGTACGAAATACCGGTTTCCATGATTGGAAAACGCAGTTCAAATCCCATTTTTTGTTGGAAGTATATGAACTTGTTGCACATGGCTCCCCTCTCCGAGGGGAGCTGTCAGCAAAGCTGACTGAGGGGAGCTCTATCCCGGCATAGGAACTCCCCTCAGCCGCCTATAGCACCACGCGACGGTTGAGCTCGCGACGCAACGCCTTCCATTGCGGCAGGTAAGCCGTCATGCGGCGTTGGAAGCCCACGCCATGACCTCGTTCCCACAGATGTGTCATCTCATGGACCAGGACATATTCCAGGAATCGCGGCTCCATGAGCCCCAATTGCAGGTTCAGGCGGATACGTCCCGTCGCCGGCGTACATGAGCCCCAGCGGGAGGTCATGAGCCGCAGGGTGATGTGCGAGGGCGTCCGGCCGATTATCGGCCCCCATTTGGCCAGCAACGCCGGCAGCTGCGCGTTGATTGAGGCCGCGGCGGCGCGTTTGCGTTCGTCGGTCCAGATCGCGGTGACTTCAGCCCGTATTGGAAAGTCAGTGGATGTCGGATTAGCGGATGCCGATCCGGTGGTTGTGGGACCGGTAGATGCGTGGCCAATAGTTGTAGACCCTACGGTTGCGAATCTCGCGGAACTCCCGTCGCGAGCACCGCCATCCGTCTCCATCACCTTGCCGGAATCGACCCCAGCGGCTGTTTCTCCCATATTCGCAAGCGCCCGATTACGGGCCTGAATCATCCGGCGACGATGCTCGTCGATCCATGCCCGCCGACCTCGCACGAAGTCGATGATCGCACGGTCGGCCATACGCCGGGGAGCGGAGATCACCACGTCGCCATTCGGCGGTTTGATGCGGATGTACATGTTTTTGATGGGCTTACGCGCCACCTGCACTTCCAGCCCGTCAATGTTCATGCGGTTATTGTGCGGCGGCGGCCAGACACCGGCTTGGCCGCAGACGGGCGTACGGTCTGAACCTTCGCACCGGCCCAGCGCCGCAACACGTCACTTCGAGAAGGCTTGGACGGCCAACCGCCATTCGTGCGTTTCTCTCCGTTCCTTCCGCCAGCTCCGCACTAATGCGCCGCACAAATACAGCCCACCGCAAGCCTGTCCGCACGATTCGAGAAACGCGACACGCCGACGACACGCACACGTTGACATACTCGCATTCACTGGTATTGTAATCACTTGTGCGCTTTTGAAGTGCATGGACGGGCCCGTAGCTCAGCTGGTTAGAGCGCATCCCTGATAAGGATGAGGTCGGAGGTTCAAGTCCTCCCGGGCCCACAGAAAATAACAGCGGCTTTATGCCGCTATTTTTTTCTCACGGGGCATTAGCGCAGCTGGTAGCGCATCTGCTTTGCAAGCAGAGGGTCACCGGTTCGAATCCGGTATGCTCCACTCCCAAAACCCTTGGAATTGCAACGATTCCAAGGGTTTTTCTATTTGCGTTTTCTGCTTGTTTTCATCTCAAAACAACCAAAATCGACAGAGCTAAGGATGCATGGGGTTGCTATTCCCTGACACCACCTATTCCGAGACGACAATGAACCAACGCCTCCTGCGCGATATCTCATCACACACCGCATTGACACCATGTCAAAGCGAGCGCTACAATAAGCTGCGAGAGAAATTGACGCTTTGTCAACACAGCGCGCATAGCAGCGCACAATACCTCAGACCGAGCGCCAATAGCCCGGCACCAATGAGGGCTGACGGGCGCACAGCACACAGGAAAGGACCGTTATGCTGTTTCAGGTCTACGGCGACAACGCCGTATATCAATGGATTGGATGGATTCTCGTCTTCTGCTGCCTTATCGGCGCCAACGAGCTCGCCCGACGCACCAAAGCAGGTGGCGTCATCGCCTTCCTCGTCGTACCGGCCGTCCTGACCGTCTACTTCATCACCATCTACACCGCCGCCGCCATGGGCGCGGAATGGGCGCTCAACAACCCCACCTACGTACACATGACCAGCTGGTTCCACTACGCCAAGCTATATGCCGCCACCATCGGCTGCATCGGCTTCATGGCGCTCAAATACAAGTGGGGCTCCATCGGCAAGTCGCACTGGTTCAAGTGCTTTCCGTTCGTGATCGTGGCCATCAACATCCTCATCGCCGTGGTCTCCGACTTCGAATCCGCCATCCGCGGCTGGGGCACCACCTGGATCTCCACCGAAGGCGTGACCCTGTACGGCGGCTGGCACAACGTGTTCAACGGCGTGGCCGGCATCCTCAACATCTTCTGCATGACCGGCTGGTTCGGCATCTACGCCTCCAAGAAGAAGGACGACATGCTCTGGCCGGACATGACCTGGGTGTTCATCGTGGCCTACGACCTGTGGAACTTCTGCTACACCTACAACTGCCTGCCCACCCACTCCTGGTACTGCGGTCTGGCGCTGCTGCTGGCCCCGACCGTGGCCAACTTCTTCTGGAACAAGGGCGGCTGGATTCAGAACCGCGCGTTCACGCTGGCCATCTGGTGCATGTTCGCGCAGGTGTTCCCGATGTTCCAGGACTACTCGGTGTTCTCCACGCAGTCCGTGAACAACCCGAACGTGAACCTCGTGGTTTCGCTGATCGCGCTGGTGGCCAACGTGCTCGCTCTCGGCTACATCCTCGTCCGCGCCAAGAAGCAGGGCGTCAATCCGTGGATGCAGGAGATCTTCAAGGGCACCAAGGATTACGAGCAGGCCATCACCCGCGCAGCATAACCTCCGCCCGTGCCGGGCAGCCCGGACCGCGAACCGACTAACTCGCTTGAATGAGGTACATTCAGGTGTTTGCGGAAAGGTATCTGCCTTCCATGGGGTACCAGAACGAGGAAAACCCGAGTATAAGCGCTGATATTGCAGCGTTCATACTCGGGTTTCTTTGATTGAGGTACCCCATGGAAGGCAGATGCCTTTCCGCAACCGGACAATAGTACCCCACGCAAGGCAGATAGAGGATGCGACCAACGTCGTCCACACATCCATCCGCGAAAACCGACTGTAAGTACGCGGCTCAACCAATATGCCGCGAACTTACAGTCGGTTTTCGCGTTGTTCGGGACTGTATGTACGCGGCACCCTCGTTGAGCCGCGTACATACAGTCGGTTTGATGACTAGCGTCCCCGCTTCGGAGGTTCGTTAACACATTCACTACCCATCAGGCCGCCCTTCGTAGGCCAGCGACCAAAGGGGAGCCAAATATAATGGCTCTGTTGAACCACTTTTGACATACGAGGTGAGTCAGCTGGGTTGATTTCCCAAGGAGATCAACCCAGCCAAACCCCGACCTGACCAGTCCGTGTCAATTCTGGTTTAACAGAGCCAAATATAATTTCCGCCGCGGGACGCTAGAAAGTCCCAATCATGCCTTGGTGACGTGGCCACCGAACTGGGCGCGCATGGTGGAGACAACGCGCAGCGTATCATCACCGCCGCCGCGCGAGGTCTGCCGAGCGTAGAGCGCGGCCGCAGTGGCCGGGGTGGGCACACCAAGCTCAAGGGCGGCCTCGATCATCCACTTGGCCTCACCGGATTCGTTGGCCACCGGCGGCATGGACTTCAACGTCGGATCGGCCTTGAAGGCGTTGGCGAGCAGATCAAGCAGCCAGGAGCCGACCACCGAACCGGACTTCCACGAGGTCATCACCGCGGCCGGGTCGGCGATGAGTTCGGAACGCACCATGGTGGCGAAGCCCTCACCGAACGCCTGCATCATGCCGTATTCCACGCCGTTGTGCACCATTTTGGCGAAATGGCCGCCGCCGACCGGTCCGGCCAGCACCAAGCCGTACTCGCCTTCGGGCTTCAGGGTCTCGTAAATCGGCCGCATGAACTCGAAGTCCTCCGGCGATCCGCCGACCATCAGCGCATACCCGCGGTCGACGCCCCAGACGCCGCCCGAGACGCCGCAGTCCATGAAACGGATGCCGAGCTCGGCCAGTTGCGCGGCGTGACGGGCGTCATCCACGTAACGCGTGTTGCCGCCGTCGATAATCATGTCGCCGGCCTCCAGCAACGACGCCAGCCGGTCGATGGTGTCGTCGGTGGGCTTGCCCGCCGGCACCATGACCCATACCACGCGCGGGGCCTCGAGCGCGGCGACCAGCGCTTCCAGCGAATCAACGTCACGCTCCGATTCGGGGGACATGTCGTAGCCGACGACCTGATGTCTGCCGGCTGCCAGGCGCTTGGCCATGTTGCCACCCATGCGACCGAGTCCGATCATTCCGATTTGCATTGCGAATTCCTTTCACAGCGTTGTGGTTGGGAGAAATGGTGGAAGAAAGGGGGAGGGAGAGGGGAAGGAAGAGGAGTTGAGGGCGAGGCCGAGGGAACCGATCACAAGACCAGGGAGAGGAGCATCACACAGCCGAGGCCCACCACGGACAGTACGGTCTCCATCAGCGACCAGGTCTTGAGCGTCTGGGAGACGGTCATGCCGAAGTATTCCTTGACCAGCCAGAAGCCGGCGTCGTTGAGATGGGAGAAGAACACGGAACCGGCGCCAATGGCGAGCACGAGCAGCGCCAGATGGGTCGGGCTCATGCCGGTGGCGAGCGGCACCATGATGCCGGAGGCGGTCACGGTGGCCACGGTGGCGGAACCGGTGGCAAGGCGGATGAGCACAGCCACGAGCCAACCGGCGATCAGCGGGTTCATCGCGGATTCGGAAATGCCGTTGGCGATCACATCGCCGATGCCGGAATCCACAAGGGTCTGCTTGAAACCACCGCCGGCGGCCACGATGAACACGATGCCGGCCACGGACGCGAAGGACTTGCCGACCTCGCCGTTGATGAACTCGCGGGTGCGCCCCTGCATGAAGCCGAGCAGCACCATGGCCACCACGGCGGTGATGAACAGTGCGGTCAGCGGCGTACCGAGGAAGACCAGCGTACGTCCCCAGAGGGATTCGGTCTGTTCGGTCAGATCGACCACGGATGCAGCGAGCATAAGCACCACGGGCAGCAGGATGACGGTCATGGCCTGGGCGAAGGACGGACGCTTGGATTCGTCCTTGACGGCCTCCTTCTCGGCGGCCTGCTCCGGTGCGGGGATCGGCACCCACTTGGCCATGATGCGCGACATCAGTGGGCCCGAAATGATGACAGTGGGCACGGCCACGAGCAGACCGAGGGCCAGCGTGACGCCGAGATTGGCGTTAAGGGCGGAGATGGCCACCAGCGGGCCGGGATGCGGCGGCACGAAGGCGTGCAGGGTGGACAGGCCGGCAAGGGCGGGGATGCCGAGCAGGATGACCGGCATCTTGGCGCGGCGTGCGGCGAACAGCACCACCGGGATGAGAATCACGACGCCGACCTCGAAGAACATCGGGATGCCGACGATGAACGCGATCAGCGCCATCGCCCAAGGCAGCAGCTGCAGTGGCGTCTTGGCCATGATCGTGTCCACGATCACGTCGGCGCCGCCGGAGGCGAATAGCAGCGTGCCGATGATCGAACCGAAGGCGATGAGCAGGCCCACACTGGAGACCGTGGAGCCCACGCCGGAGGTGAAGCTGTTCCAGGATTCGTCGAACGGCACGCCGGCGCAGATGGCCATGACGAACGAACCGACCATGAGGGAGATGAACGGATGGACCTTGGCGACGGCGATCAGCAGCACAATGGCGGCGATGCCAATGATGGCGGCAAGAATAAGATTCATGGGATTCCTTGCATTCGTTGGAAGGATTGAAGTTACGTTTTCGGGCTCATATCGGGCCCTGTTGCCCGAACGCAGTCATGCGAGACGGGATCAGGGGCGGTCAGCGATCAGGGGGAGTCGGACGGGAAAGCATCGGCATAGCCGGCAGATACCCGGCGACCGGCAACCGGCGATCAACGGCTACCGGCCGGGACCGGCGGCAGGCCACGGAGCGTGCCGCGGCTACCACGTCTGAGGTTCGGAAGTCCGGGGCTGGCTTCGTAGGCGATCAGGCCGCTGCGGATACCGTAGCGTCGCCGATGACCTTGGACGCCTGATATTGGCGGACGGCCTCCACGGCCTGGGCGACGACCTCATCGATGGTGCCCTCGACCGAGACGACCACGCCGTTCTCGTCCGACTCGAGCGGCTGCAGATCCTTGAACTGGCTTGCCAGCAGCGACGGTGGCATGAAGTGATCCTTGCGGGCCGAAAGACGGCTGTAGATCAGCTCCTGGGAGCCGGCAAGGTGCACGAAGAACACGTCGACGTTCTCGCGCAACAGGTCGCGGTAGGCGCGCTTGAGCGCGGAGCTGGACACCACAGTGTTCTGGTGGAGCGCCTCGCGGGCCACCATCCAGGTGTTGATGACGCGCAGCCACGGCCAACGGTCCTCGTCGGTCAGGGGGATGCCGGCGCTCATTTTGTCGATGTTGGCTTGCGGATGGAAATCATCACCTTCGGCCATGACGTAGCCCAGCTGGTCGCGAATGGCTTCGGCGACCGTGGATTTGCCGCATCCGGCGACGCCCATCACTACGACGTGAATGCTCATCTGGATTGTCCTTTCAACTGCTTTGTTGAACCACAATGGTTGATGAGTATTACCATACATCTTATTCATCTTACTTGTCAAGTTAAAAGTACTACTTATTTTCGGAATGGCATGACTTTTTTGACAATTATGATGAGATATGACGAAACAGCAGGCACACGATACATCGGCGAACATGGCCCGGAGCACATGGCCACAAAGACACCGGCACGCAGGGAGGGAGCAGCCATGAATGAAAGCACCAGCGACACCATCGCGGCGACGTCGGCCCCCGTCCCGACCACCGTCCCGGCCACCAGTCGGACCGCACATCCAACTACGCGCCCAGCCTCAAATCCGTTCGCCAACCAGGCCATAGCTCCGACCCACACCGTCACGCTTGCCAACCGCGCCCCCGACGAGTCACACGAAAGCGCGTTGCTGCATACGGCAATCACCGACGAACTCGCCGTCGCCATGCTGGAGGGCCGCTGGCCCATCGGCGAGGCCATGACGCTGGAGGACATTCAGGAACGGTTCTCCACCTCCCGCACGGTGGCGCGCGAGGTGGCCAAATATCTGGAGGCGATGGGCGCGGTCACCGTCCGGCGCCGCGTCGGGCTGATGCCGCGCCCAGTGGGTGAGTGGTCGGCGCTCAATCCTCAGGTGATCCGCTGGAAGCTGATGTCCGACAAGCGCAAGGAGCAGCTGCGGACCCTCACCGAACTGCGGCTGGCGGTAGAGCCCGCGGCAACCGCGGCAGCAGCCCGCAACGCCTCCATGGAGGCTCGTGCGCTGTTCCCCGTCATGGCCAGCGAACTGCGCAAAAGCGGTGAGGCCGGCGATTTGGACACCTTCCACGACCTCGACGTTCGCTTCCACTCCTCGATCCTGCTCAGCAGCGGCAACGATCTGTTCGCGTCCATGTCGGACATCATCGGCATCGTGCTCAAAGGCCGCGTGGAATTGCATATGTACCCGCAGAAGCCCAAGCCGGCCGCCCTTGACGCCCACGACGCGGTGGCCGAAGGCATCTGGCGCGGCAATCCGGACCAGGCCCGTGAAGCGATGCGCACCATCGTGGACGAGGTGGCCGAATCGTTGGAACTGACGTGATCCATGGACGGCGCGGCAATATGCGATAGCCGACCGCCAGCACCGGAACTCGAAGAACGGCCGACCTTTTCCGGCTACATACGCCGGTCCGCACCCTGTCAGCGCGCCCTTGGCTGGCTCCCCGGCAAAGGGAGCCAGCCGACAAACGGCACGGCCGTCTACGCCATCACGGCCACAGGATGGTAGGACGCGCTATGGCGACCGGTGATCGGGTTCCACACCCGTTCGGCGAAAGCGCGCAGCCGCGCGACGCCCTCGCGCAGGTCATCGGCGTCGCCCGCATAGGACAGGCGCACGAAGCCGCGCCCCGCCCCGCCGAACGCCTCACCGGGCACCACGGCCACGCGTTCCTCATCCAAAAGACGACGTGAGAATTCGTCCGAATCGAGACCCGTGAGGCGTACGTCCACAAAGGCGTAGAACGCGCCCTGCGGCCTGACGAGGCGCAGCACCGGGCAGTCAGACAATCCGTCAAGCACAATCTGCCGCTTGGCACGGTATTCCTCGCGCATCGCGGCGACGTGATCCTGCGGACCGGTCAACGCGGCCACGCCGGCGTACTGGGACAGCGAATTGACCGACGAGTGCATGAGTTCGGCGATTTTGCCAGTCTGTTCGATGACATTTTCAGGCGCCAGCAGATAGCCGATGCGCCAGCCGGTCATCGCGTAGGTCTTCGACAGGCTTTCCACCACGATCGTGCGCTCCTTCATGCCCGGCACCGCAGCGATGGAGGGCGCCACCGCCGACTTTCCAGCAGCATTGCGCACGTCGTCCGTATCACGCATGTCATCATCGGCGAACACGAACGGGTGATACACCTCGTCCGCGATGGCCCAGATGCCGCGCCGCGTGCAGACCTCGGCGATACGCGCCATTTCGGCCGCCGACGTGACCGCGCCGGTCGGGTTGCCGGGGGAGTTGATGATCACCGCGCGGGTGCGCGGCGTAATCGCCGCCTCGATGTCCGCCGCATTGATGCGCATGCCGTTCTCGGGACGCAGCGCTACCGTGACCGGACGGCCGCCCACGAGCATCACCTCGGCATCATACGAGGTGAAATACGGCGAGGGGATGATCACCTCGTCGCCGGGCGCCACGACGGCTGCCAATGCCAGATACAGGCCAATCGTGGCCCCGTCCACGGCCTGAATCTCGCACTCCGGATCGTAGGAAATCCCTTTCACCCGTGCGGAATACTCGGCGACGGCCCGACGGTATTCAGGGATGCCGAGCACGTTGGTGTATCGCGTATGCCCGGCGCGCGCGGCCTCGCACGCCGCTTCGACGATGTGCGGCGCAGCGGTGGCGCTCGGCTCGCCGACGGTCAGGGAGATCGCGTCCGGCACCTGCTCCACGCGATCGAACACGTCGCGGATGCCGGACCGCGGGATGGCCAACGCCGCGGGGGAGAGCGGCGGATTCACGCCGGATGCCGCAGCGGCCGGCGCATCGGAGGCCTCGCCGGAAGCCTTGCCACGCGACGCACCGGGAGTCACTGCTGATTTCGGCTCGGACACTGTCGCGGACGACTGAACCACCAAGGACGACTCGAACGCCACGGGCATCCGGGACAGGGACGCCTCGGATGACTTGGGCCGCGACACGACGGACTGCTGCTGCATGATCACCCTCCTACGCTCAATCACCTCCCATGCCGCAATAACGGGAATTATTACGACCCAAGAGTAATTCCATAGGAATTATTACATAATAGAGCGACCATCTATGTAAACATTACGTTTCCAAGCAGCTCCCATCGGAATAATGCCGGCGTTTGCCCACATACGCGGGATAAAGTCCGCCTTCCAGCACGCCAATGGCCACACAGCAGCACAGGCATCTTCGCCGGCCGGGGACGGAATCACCGGCGCGAACGCGACCGGTAATCCTCCCGAACCCCGCGCAACGCGTCCGCCGCGGCCCCGGTTGCGAGTCCATGCCCGTGACGTACGGCCGTCGCAGCACACGCCACGGCTGCGAACGAAGCTTGGACGCCCTGCCCATCCGCATGGAAATCGGCCGCGCACTCGGGCGCGATCCCGAACTCATCCGCAGTCTGAACCGCATCGATGTTGGCGCCGAGGAACACGAACTCCCAATGGCACTTCTCGCGTTCGTGCTCGATCATGCGCCGCACCTTGGCCAGCGAATATCGGCGGCTCGCATTCTCATACCCGTCGGTGATGATGACGAACAGCACATAATCGGCGCGATAGGGGGCAGCGGTGTGACGCTGCATGGCGACCACGCGGTCGATGGTGGAGCCGACCGCGTCAAGTAGGGCGGTGCTGCCACGGACCCAGTAGTCGTCCGGCGTCAAGTCGCCGACCGCGTGCAGATTGATATGGTCATGCAGGGTCTCGAGGCGATTGTCGAACAGCACGGTCGTCACCGAGCAGTCGCCGGGAATCGCACGCTGCTTGGCGAGCATGCCGTTGAATCCGCCGATGGTGTCCGATTCGAGGCCTCCCATCGATCCGCTGCGGTCCACGACGAACACCAGTTCGGTGCGGTCGTTGCCGCCGATACGCTCGCTATTGCGGGTATTGCCGATACGCTCGTCGTTGATTCCATTGCCCATCATCATGATGTGTCCTTTCGTCTCATCTCGGCTGTTTGCCGGTGATGAGACGAGCATCGCACCAGCGGACGGTCGATGGGTCGCTTCACAAGCGACACTTCGGAACGCAACCGGGCGAACGGCAGTCACTGACCAAGCAAGGGCTGATCGTACCGGAACAAGGTCTCGTTGATGACGAACACGTCGAACACGCCATGGATGATGAAGAACTCCACGATCACGTCGAATTTCACACTGTGCGACAGCGCGTATCCGGCACACGCCAGCAAATCGTCCGTCTCGTCGATATCGAGCCGCAGGGCGATCGCCAGCGCGAGCACCGTCTTCTTGCCGGGCATGTACCCGTTGCCGCATCGTATCTTCGAGAACAGCTTCCGGTTGATGTTGGCGCGTTTGTACACGTCCACGTCGGTGTAGCCCTTGGCGTCGATGAGCCGCATGAGGATGACGTTGAACGGCTCGTCCAGATCGGCGAGCACATCGTCCTCCGGGCCTCGTCGCACACCTGCCGCATTGATTGACCGGGCACCGCGCGGCTCGGGCGCGGCCATAGGCGTAACAACGGCCGATTCGTCGGCGGCATCGAACGGCACGGGCGACCCGGCAACCGGCAGTTCCGTGGCCGAAGGCTCCACGGCCTCCGGTTCCTCCCCCGCCGCTTCAATCTCATCGCCGGCGGAGACGCCACCCCAGTACCCAAGCTCGCGCATCTCCTGCGCGCGGTCACTGGGTCTGCCGGCGTGCTCGGCGACGTAATGGTCGTCGATGTACTCCCGAATCTGACGATCCAGCTCGGTTCCGGCCGCGAAGGCCGCCTTGTCGAACACGCACAGGTACACGTCGAGGTCGTCGGAAGCATCACCAGCGGGACCGTCGCCGTCGCCTACCGCGCCGGTTCCACCGTCCTCACCGGTATCGGCACCGTCACCCCGCGTACACGGCTCCTCTTCCAGAAACCGTCGGATTTCGTCGATGGCGACGCGCAACGCCTCCGCCTTCGGGTATCCATAGATCCCGCTGGAAATCAGCGGGAACGCGATGCTCGCACACCCCAGACGCACCGCCAGCGCCAGCGAATTGCGGTAGCAGGCACGCAGCAGCCTCTCCTCGTCATGGCCGCCGCCCTGCCAGATCGGCCCGGCCGTATGAATCACGTACCGTGCGGGCAGGTCGAAGCCCGGCGTAGCCACGGCCTCACCGGTGCGGATGGGGGAGAGGCGGTCGCAGGCCTTCTGCAGCCTTCGCGCCCCGGCCGCACGGAAGATCGCACCGCACACGCCGCCGCCCATAAGCAGCCTGGTGTTCGCCGCGTTGACGATGGCGTCCACCGGCATTCGCGTGATGTCCTGCCTGACCAGTTGCAGCGGCATGGAAGCCTCCTCGTACGTCTATACGTCTATACGTCTGTGCATCCACGCACCCACGTCACACATCCACGCATTCGATGCGCCGCATTCACCTTCCGTGGACGCCTGCAGTGGACGCCTGCATATGCCCGCGAGCGTCCGCACATCCCTCTTCAATAGAATATCCACCACACCGAATCCGCCATCCCGAGTCACCCAATCCAACTATCGGTCTACTTCGCCAATAATTGAAGTTTCCAGCTTCCGTCTCCTCCTCCCCAGCCCCAGCCAGCTTCACTGCCAGCCCTTCGTCAGGGGCCTACCACTTAGACACTTGCAAGACGTACCACTCAGAGGCAGGCAGCGGCAATGGGCAACAAGGCCGGCAGCGGGTACAGTGGCATCAGGAACAGCCAAGGACCGGCACACAACGCGGGAATCACGGAGGCACCATGACCGGCATCGACGACATCGACCAGCGCATCCTCACCATGCTCGAGGCCGACGGGCGCGCCACGCTGGCACAGTTGGCGCAGGAGACCGGTCTGTCCGTCTCCGCGGCCCAGTCACGCGTGCAGAAGCTGGAGAAGCGCGGAATCATCAAAGGCTACAAGGCCATCGTCGACCAGGAGCAGCGCGGCCTGCCGATCAGCGCGTTCGTCAATGTGACACCACTCGACTATTCCGCCGAATCGTCGATTCCGGAGAAGTTGAAGAACATCAAGGGCATCGTCTCCTGCTACTCGGTGGCCGGCGCCCCCAGTTTCGTGCTGGTGGTGCGCGTGGCGTCCCCCGGCGCGCTGGAGGAACTGCTCAACCTCATTCACCGCACGGTGCCGGTGAGCACCGAAACCACGATGATCCTGCAGACCTATTTCGCCCATTGAACCACGGAGCGACCGATGCACGTGCGGTCGCGCATAACCGGCACGCGACAAGGCACACCGCCCGCCTGTCGCATGCGACCGACCCGCGCATGTCCACCAGTTGACTAATCCCGTACCGAACCCTTGAGCGTTTCCCGTCAACGCGCCTACAATCGGAAACGTCTTATTTGGTAGTCCAACCCAAGGGGGAGTTCCACTATGCTCACCAACGAGTATGTCAAGCGCGTCTACGAACAGGTCGAGAAGCGCGATGGCGACCAGCCCGAGTTCCTGCAGGCCGTCTACGAGGTGCTGGATACGCTCCAGCCGGTCATCGCCAAGCATCCTGAGTACGAGACCAACGGCGTGCTGGAGCGTCTGGTGGAGCCCGAGCGTCTGGTCAAGTTCCGCGTGGCCTGGGTGGACGATGCCGGCAAGGTGCAGGTCAACCGCGGCTACCGCGTGCAGTTCAACTCCGCAATTGGTCCGTACAAGGGCGGCCTGCGCTTCCACCCGACCGTCAACGAGGGCGTCATCAAGTTCCTCGGTTTCGAGCAGATCCTCAAGAACAGCCTGACCACGCTGCCGATGGGCGGCGGCAAGGGCGGCTCCGACTTCAACCCGAAGGGCAAGTCCGACGCCGAAGTCATGCGCTTCTGCCAGGCCTTCATGACCGAGCTGTGCCGTCACATCGGCCAGTTCACCGACGTTCCGGCCGGTGACATCAATGTGGGCGGCCGCGAAATCGGCTACCTGTTCGGCCAGTACAAGCGCATCCGCGACGAGTACTCCGGCGTGCTGACTGGCAAGGGCCTGCAGTTCGGCGGCTCGCTGGCCCGCACCGAGGCCACCGGCTACGGCGTGTGCTACTACACCGCCGAGGCGCTGCGCGTGCTGCGCAATGATTCCTTCGAGGGCAAGACCGTGGTGGTCTCCGGCTCCGGCAACGTGGCGATCTACGCCGTGCAGAAGGCCGAGCAGCTGGGCGCCAAGGTCGTGACCGTCTCCGATTCCAACGGCTACGTCTACGATCCGGAAGGCATCAAGGTCGACGTGGTCAAGCAGATCAAGGAGGTCGAGCGCGGCCGCATCAAGGAGTACGCCGAGCGCGTGCCGGGCGCCGAGTACCACGAAGGCTGCAAGGGCGTGTGGACCGTGCCGTGCGACATCGCGCTGCCGTGCGCCACCCAGAACGAGATCGACGAGGAGTCCGCCAAGGCACTGGTCGCCGGCGGCTGCACCGTGGTGGTGGAGGGCGCGAACATGCCGTCCACTCCGGAGGCCATCGAGGTCTACAAGTCCAATGGATTCCTGTACGGCCCGGCCAAGGCCGCGAATGCTGGCGGCGTGGCCGTCTCCGGTCTGGAGATGAGCCAGAACAGCTACCGTCTGTCCTGGACCTTCGACGAGGTGGACGCCAAGCTCAAGTCCATCATGGAGTCCATCGTCGCCGAGTCGCTGAAGGCTGCCAAGGAGTACGGTGAGGAGGGCGACCTCATGGCCGGCGCGAACATCGCGGGCTTCGTCAAGGTGGCCGACGCGATGGTCGCCCAGGGCGTGCTGTGATCCGATTGTGATTCAGTGCCGTCCGCGGGAGAGCACCTCCCCGGACGGCCGGTTGTTTAGTCGGGGATTCCTCGTCGGGTGCTACCTAGTGGTCTGTCTCACTAATAATTGAGGGGGCTAGCTTCTGTCTCTCCTCCAGTCAGCTTCGCTGCCGGCCCGTCCTGTCATTAAGGACGCACTGCGTGCGCGGCATGCTGGCTCACCTGTCGGCTCGCACGTTGCCTACAAACAGCTCCGCTGTTTGCTTCACGGCAACGTCCCATCAGAGAGGGCCGATACCATTCAGACAATTACGGACAGCCCACTAGGACCCAACGGCCACGAAGGCCAATCACAGCCTTCTGAGCCCAAATCCCCAGCAAGAAACAGCTTTTTCAATACTTGCCCGCCGGCATTCGAGAGCCCACAAGGCCAGCCGCGGGCGCTTACACGTCCGGCGTGTGGGGCGAATCCTCTCTGCTCCATGCGTCGGACTTTTTCGTCTTTCAATATGAGACAATCGCGGGACGAAACGTGATTATCGGGCTTTTTGCATTTCCGTCCCGCGCGCCCGTGCCACGACAGCCCGATTTCACCGCAAAATCGCGCATCGTGGCATTCACCGCAATCGACAACCCTTGCAATTCCGCCGATTTCGCGCACGGACATAAAACCCGACATCGCGCCGGGTTGGGACGAAACAGCAAAAACCGCCGTTTTGTCGTTCCGTCCCGCACAACCGTGTCCCGATGACTGAATTACACCCCAAAACCACATATCGTGGCACTCATCAGAGTCAACAATCGCTGCGATTCCAACGATTCCGCACATAGACAGCGCAAACCGGCATCACGACGGGTCGGGACGCAACGGGTCGGGACGGTGCTGCAAAAACCGCTTTTTGCAGCACCGTCCCGCGATACCCCGCTATGCCCACCCCCGCGGGTGTGGCAGCGATACCTCACCCGCGAAAACTCAGATCAACTCCAACGTCACATCGAGCGTGAGCGGACGGTCTGCGGCCAGCTGGAACTCGTCGTGAACCGGAGCGCCCCACGTGTCGTCGCCACCGACACCCATCTGGGCGGCGAGCAGGCGCAGGAACGTATGACGCACCGGCGGCAGCTCGTCCGCATGCCACGCCTCCTCGAGCATGAGCGAGCTGTAGGGCAGCAGGCTCATGGCGAACGGCTTCGCATCCGAAGAGCCCGCAGCATCCGAGGCACCCACAGCGCCGAATCCGGCGCCACCGGCCGTCACGCGCATGCCACGGCCATCCGCGTCCGTGATCTCGGCCCAGCGCACGCCCTCATGGTTGCCGGTCTCCTGCGGCACAAGGTACGGCGCGAAGTCCTCGGCGGCCGTGCGCGAGAACACGCCCAGCTTCGCGCCATGCAGACGGTCGGCGTAGGTCTCCTCGGGCCCGTATCCGTAGAACTTCAGCCGGTCGTACTGCGCCGGCAGCATCCATTCGAGACCAAACGCGGGCAGCGACGCCGCGGAAGCCTCGCCCGGGTATTCGGCGGTCAGGTGCACGCGCAACGCCGCATCGACTTCATACCGCACCGTCACCGGCGTATGCGCCGTGTCCGCCAGCTCGTAGCGGTATACGGCAGCCAGTCCGTTATCGGTCTCCTCGACCTCGGTGCCGACCACGCGTGCGTACCGCCCGGCGGCGAACCACTGGGCGCGCTCGAATCCGGAACCGTAACCACGGTCGTTGTCCACGAGGGCGCGGAACGTCGTGATTGCAGGCCGGCGAATCACCATCTCGCGGCCGTCGCGCACGAACGAGACGATGCCGCCCTGCGTCTTGGACAGCAGCACCTCACCGGAATCGGTGTGGATGCCGGCGTTGAATCCATCGGAGGCGGTGACAGCCAGCGTCGAGCCGGAGGCGCTACCAACCGCCGTATCATCCGCATCATCGCCGACGCCGTCGAACGACACCGCCGCCACATACTGACCGAACGAGAGCTCATACCCGACCGGCGCCCAGTCGGTGGCTTCGGCCAGCCGCTGATCCACCTCATACGTCACCTCGACGCCGCGGCCCAGTTCGGCCAGCGGCACCAGATCGGTGACCTTCGGGAAGGCGATCGGCTCACGCACGGTCTCGCCGGCGGGCACATCGAATCGGTAGTCCGCATGCCAACGCTCCACGCCATCCACCAGCACGCGCGCGGTGAACAGGGAATCGGCCGTAGAGACGAACAGGTTGTCGTTGACGATCGTCACGCCGCCCTCGTCCGGCGTCAGGCGAACGTTGGCGTACAGCTGCTTGACTTCCTGCGCCTTGGGGGAGGGGGTGCGGTCGGCGAAGACGATGCCGTCGCCGGCGAACTCGTAGTCGTTGGGCCGGTCGTCGAAGTCGCCGCCGTACGCGAGCCGCTCGGTGCCGTCCGGAAGGCGCTGGAACAGGGCCTGATCCACGTAATCCCAAATGAACCCGCCCTGATACTTGGGGTACTGCTCAAGCTCGGTGTACAGATGCAGGCCACCGGTGGAGTTGCCCATCGAGTGCGCGTATTCGCAGGAGATGTACGGCTTCTGGCCCTCGCCGAACAGGTAGAGCCGCTTGATCTCGTCCGGCTTGGCGTACATGCGGCTCATGATGTCGGTGACGTCGCCGTATTCCGGGTCGTTGAACACGCTCTCGTAATGGACCGGACGGTAGGGATCGGCCGCGTGGACGAAGTCGCGCATGGTGCGGAACACGTCGCCACCGAACGATTCGTTGCCGAGGGACCAGATGATCACGCTCGGGTGGTTCCAATCGCGGCGGATCATGCTGTTGAGCCGGTCCACGCAGGCCGCGCGCCATTCGTCGCGGCTGCCGGGGATGGCGGTCTCCGGGTGGAACGAACCGTCGCCGATGGTCCAGGTGCCGTGGGTTTCGATGTTGGTCTCGTCAAGCACGTAGATGCCGTATTCGTCGCACAGCTCGTACCAGCGGGTCTGATTGGGGTAGTGGCAGGTGCGCACGGCGTTGATGTTGAGGCGTTTGAACTCGCGGATATCCTGCAGCATCACCGCCTCGGAGACCGCGCGGCCTTCGCGCGCGTCGAATTCGTGGCGGTTGACGCCCTTGAAGACGATGCGCTTGCCGTTGAGCTTCATGAGCCCGTCCTCGATGGCGAAGTGACGGAAGCCGACACGCTGGGGGACGGTTTCGATGATGGTGCCGTCCGCGTCGAACGCGGTGACGGTGAGCGTGTACAGGGTCGGCGATTCGGCGCTCCACGGGGCGACCGCGCCGACGTGCGCGCGCCAGGTCAGGGTGGGGAGGACTGCGGCAGGGTCGGCGGGAGCGGCATCCGCCGGAATCTCGATGCCCGCGATATCTGCGGCATGCTCCGCCCCGACTGCGACACCGGCAACGCCGCTTCTGGCGGCCACCGCATCGGCCGGCGTACGCGATTCGCGCCAGACCTCGGTGCCCTGCGCATCGCGGAGCACCGCTTCGAACGACGCCGCACCGGCAACGTTGCGCACGGCCGCGTCGATGGACAGCGAACCTTCGCCGTCGGTGTTATCGCCGTCGGCCCCGGCAGAGGCGCTGTAGTCGGCGCTGACGCGCAGATCCTCCACATGCACGGCCGGCTGCGCGACGAGTTCCACCGAGCGGAAGATGCCGTGCATGCGCCAGAAGTCCTGATCCTCCAGCCAGCTGGCGGAGGAGAACTCGAAGACGGCCACGGCGAGCGTGTTCCCGCCGGCGTGGATGGCCGCCGTGACGTCGAACTCGCTGGGTGTGAAGGAGTCCTCGGAGTAGCCGATGAACGCGCCATTGAGCCACACGGCGATGGCCGTGGAGGCACCGTGGAACGTCAGCGTGATGGGGTGCGCGGGACCATCGACGGACTGCTGAGCGGCATCCGCGACGCCAGTGGGGGCCACCGCGCACGCATTGGCCGCGATTGCATCCTCAAGCTTCGGGCTCACCGTGAACCTGCGACGGTACAGCGCCACATGGTTGTGCTCGGGGATGCCGGGGGCCTCGGGAGCCTCGTGGCCGGACCACGGATACTGCTGGTTGACGTACTGGTGACCGAGGAATCCGCGGGTCTCGAGCGTGGAAGGCACGTCGATATGTCCGAAGTCGCCGTCCGGGAAGTCCGGTCGGGCGAATTCGGCATCCTCCAGCGCCGACGCGCCACCGGGCAGATCCACCAGATCGACCACGCTCACCCGCCAGTCGCCGTCAAGGCTCTGCTTGAGATCGCTCGTCTCACCGGCCGCCGGCGTATGGTCGTAGAACCGATGGCTGGAATGCGCGGCGAGCCTGTTGACCGCGAACACACGCGGGTCGTCAAGCCATGCGGACTCGAACCGTTCGGCCTTCATCGAATTGGTCATGGATGCTGCCTTTCTGTCGTACCTGTACGATCACTTCGCCCGGCCACAGCGTCGTGGGCCGGAGCCTTCCTTCCAATGTAGCCGCAAATGGCCGAGTAAAGGAGCAGCCGGGATCGGGAGATCGACCCCGGCTGTGGAAGGAGATTATTCATGCAACGTCTTCACTGAGCCCGACCCTTCCCATCGAGCCTGCAAGTGGTTTCCGACACGCCTTGTGTGACCGCTTACAGAACCTAGTATATAGGCGTATGTAACCGGTCACAAGAGCGTGTCGCCCAAACCGGAAATTCACCGGTACTGCCGGAAGCGAATACGATGAATACCATGACCAATGCAGGCAAGAAGGCGACCATCCGCGACGTAGCGAAGCTGGCCGGCGTATCCTACGGCACCGTCTCCCGGTTCCTCAACGGCAGCGCGCACGTCTCGCCCAATGCGGCCGAACGCATCGCGCGGGCCATCGAGGAGGCGCGATACACTCCCAATCAGGCGGCCCGATCGCTGGCGCAGCAGCGCACGCAGACCATCGCGCTGGTCATCCAGGTCGAATCCAACGAGACGCTCATCCAAGCCAGCGTGGCCCAGGCCATGACCGGCGCGAACCAGACCATCGGCGACGCCGGCTATCAGATGGTCACCGTCATCGCCAACACCGAAGCGTCCACCAGCCGTATCGCCCAGCTGGTCAACAGCGATTTCGCCGACGGGTACATGTTGTTCTCGCTGAGCGAGGACGACGCCCTCGCCGCCGCATTCCTCCACACGGACCGTCCGGTGGTGATGTCGGAGGTCAGCGACCGCGCCGACCGACCGTTCCCTGCCGTCGATTTCGCCAACGAGGACGGCCAGCAGGAGATGACCCGGAGGCTACTGGACGCCGGCCGTACGCGTTTGGCGTACGTTTGCGGCCCCGGATACTCACCGACCGCCATCAACCGCTTCAAGGGCTTTCAGAAGGCCTTGGGGAGCCGTTTCAGCGAACGTCAGGTGTATTTCTCGGACGATTGGGAAATGACCAGCGGTGAAATGGCCGCCGTCAGCTTCCAGCCGATGTTGGGCGAACTGGACGGCATCGTGTGCGCCAACGACGACATCGCCATCGGCGTGATCAGCCAGCTCGCGCGGTTCGGCTACCGGGTGCCGGAGGACATCGCCGTCACCGGATTCGACGATTCGCCGGTCGCCATGCTCTCGCAGCCGAAGCTCACCACGGTCCGTCAGGATTCGCAGCTGCACGGCCGCACGATGGCCGATCTGCTGCTTTCGATGATGCAAGGCGCCACCGTCAAACCGGATTACGTCCGACTGCTGCCCACGACGATTGTGGAGCGGCAGTCCGCGTGAAGTAGGGGGCTGCGCCGGTGGTGGGTGATGGCTTCCGACGTCCAGCGGATTCGGAGACGTCGGTATGGCTGCGCCGGCGGTGTCAGAGTGATAGCTTCCAACGTTCGACGTATGTATTTGAAGCGTCAAGTAAGGCTGACGCCGGTGGTGTGAGGGGGGTGGCTCCCGACACGCTCAAGGCCGCTCGGCCAAGCCTACGGTCGGGAGCCACCTCCCTCACACCACCGGCTCGTGTCTGATAATCCAGCATCCAAGGTTCAACGGCCAGAAGACTGGATGCGGGAACATCGAACGAACATGCGGGAAATACGGTGATGGCCCGTCTCCCAGCACTGGGGAGACGGGCCATCACCGTAATAACAAAGGCGGAAACTCAGTCGTCGCCGAGCGTGACGTGCACGCCGCCGACCAGCGTGCTGACCACGTTGTAGAGCAACGCCACGATGGTGGCGAGCAGCGTGATGATTACGACCTCGATGATCGAGAAGATGGTCACGGCCGACACCACGGTGGGCAGGGACAGCACGTTGCCCAGATCGAAGGCGTCCGCATCCAGACCGGTGGAGGAGACGATCTGGGTGATCTGGTTGAACACACCGACCGCATCCAGCAGCAGCCACACGATGGTGGCGGCGACCACTTGGATGATGGCGCCGGCGATCGACAGCAGGAACGAGACCTTGGCCACGGACCAGGCGTCCACGCGGGTCAGGGACAGGCTCATGCGGCGGGCGCGCGGCGCCGGGCGGCGCACGGCCGGACGCACGGGCACGGTGCCGGACGGCGGCAGCGTGGACTCCTCCGGGTCGCTGGAAACGGAGCGGGCCACACGCGGTGCAGCTTGATCGCTCTGGGGCTGGATCGCCGAGGGCTCGTCGTTTTCGAGATTCTCGCTCATCGTTTCTCCTTCAAGGGCTTGTCGGTAGCCTCGTTGCTAGCGAGGCTACCAGTGTTTCGGGACGCGGTTCACGCCTGTTCCGGGTTGTTCACATTCTCGCCGGATTGGCTCGCCGCAGCGGTCTCGCCGGTGGCGTCGGCAACGGCGGCAGCGCCGGACTCGCCGGCCGCCGCATCGTCCTCGTCATCGTCCCGTTCCTCGTTGCGGGCGATGGACAGGATCTCGTCGCCCTTGTCGGGCTTGGCGAACGTGACGCCCTGCGTGGTGCGGCCGGTGCGGTTGACCTCGGCCACGTCGGAGCGGATCACCTTGCCGGACTTCATGATGGCCATGACCTGATCGTCCTCGCCGACCACCAGCGCGCCGACGAGCGAGCCGCGGCCCTCGACCAGCTGAACGGCCTTGATGCCCAAGCCGTTGCGGCCCTGCAGACGGTATTCGCTGATGGCGGTGCGCTTGGCGAAGCCCTCGTTGGTGACCACGAAGAGGTCCTTGTCGGAGTCCTCGGGCACTACGTCCATGGCCAGCAGGCTGTCGTCGTCACGGAACTTCATGCCCTGCACGCCGGCGGTCTGACGGCCCATCGGACGCAGCTGGTCGTCGTCCGCGCGGAACTTGAGGCTCATGCCGAGCCTGGAGACCAGGATGATGTCGTCCTCGGCGTTGCACAGCGCGGCGCCGATGAGCTCGTCGGCGTTCTCGCCGTTGTCGTCGGCCATCAGTCGCACGGCAATCAGGCCGCCCTGACGCGGCGAATCGTATTCCGCCAGCGGCGTCTTCTTGACCTTGCCGGAACGCGTGGCGAGCACCAGGTACTTGGCCACCTCGTAGTTCGGGATGGACAGCACGGTCTGGATGGTCTCGTCCGGTGCGAACTGCAGCAGGTTGGCCACATGCTGGCCCTTGGAGTCGCGTGAGCCCTCGGGCAGCTCGTACGCCTTGATGCGGTAGACGCGGCCCTTGTTGGTGAAGAACAGCAGCCAGTTGTGCGTGGAGGTCAGGAAGAAGTGGTCCACCACGTCGTCCTCGCGCAGCTTGGTGCCCTTGATGCCCTTACCGCCGCGGTGCTGGGCGCGGTATTCGTCGGACTTGGTGCGCTTGATGAAGCCGGAGTGGGTGACGGTGACCACCACGTTCTCCTCGGCGATCAGGTCCTCGACGTTCATCTCGCCGGAGAACGGCAGGATGCGCGTGCGGCGTTCGTCGCCGTACTTGGTCACGATCTCGTCGAGCTCGTCGCCGATGATCTTGCGCTGGCGTTCGGGCTTGGCCAGAATGTCGATGTAATCGGCGATCTTGCGCTGCAGCTCCTCATGCTCGGCCACGATCTTGTCGCGGTTCATGCGGGTGAGCGTGCGCAGCTGCATGGCCAGGATGGCGTCGGCCTGCACCTGATCGATGTCGAGCAGCTTCATCAGGCCCGTGCGGGCGGCATCGGTGTCCTCGGATGCGCGGATGAGGGCGATGACCTCGTCCAGCATGTCAAGGGCCTTCAGATAGCCCTGCAGGATGTGGTCGCGCTCCTCGGCCTCACGCTTGAGGTAGGCGGTGCGGCGGGCGATGACGTCGAGCTGGTGGCCCACCCAGTGACGGATGAAGGCGTCCAGCGAGAGCGTGCGCGGCACACCGTCCACCAGGGCCAGCATGTTCGCGCCGAACGTCTGCTGCAGCTGGGAGTGCTTGTACAGGTTGTTGAGGACCACCTTCGGCACGGCGTCGCGCTTCAGCACCAGTACGAGGCGCTGGCCTGTGCGGCCGGAGGTCTCGTCGCGCATGTCGGCGATGCCCTGGATCTTGCCGTCGCGCACGGCCTCGCGGATGGAGGCCACCAGACGATCCGGGTTGACCTGGTAGGGCAGCTCGGTGACCACCAGGCACATGCGGCCGTTGATCTCCTCGGTGTTCACCACGGCACGCATCGTGATCAGGCCGCGACCGGTGCGGTAGGCCTGTTCGATGCCCTTGTGGCCGAGGATCGTGGCGCCAGTGGGGAAGTCCGGTCCCTTGATGATGCGGATGAGGTTGTCCAGCAGCTCCTCGCGGCTGGCGTCCGGGTGGTCAAGCGCCCAATGGACGCCTTCGGCCACCTCGCGCATGTTGTGCGGCGGGATGTTGGTGGCCATGCCCACGGCGATGCCGGCGGAGCCGTTGACCAGCAGGTTCGGGAAGCGTGCGGGCAGCACCTTCGGTTCCTGGGTCTTGCCGTCGTAGTTCGGGGCGAAGTCGACGGTCTCCTTGTCGATGTCGCGCACCATCTCCATGGCGAGCGGAGCCATGCGGCACTCGGTGTAACGCATGGCGGCGGCCGGGTCGTCGCCGGGGGAGCCGAAGTTGCCCTGACCGTCCACGAGCAGGTAGCGCATCGACCACGGCTGGGCCATGCGCACGAGGGTGTCGTAGATGGCGGCGTCGCCGTGCGGGTGGTACTTACCCATGACCTCGCCGACCACGCGGGCGCACTTGCTGTAGCCGCGGTCGGGGCGGTAGCCGCCGTCGTACATCGCGTAGACCACACGGCGGTGGACCGGCTTCATGCCGTCGCGCACGTCCGGCAGGGCGCGTTCGACGATCACCGAGAGGGCGTAGGCCAGATAGGACTCGCGCATCTCCTGCTGCAGGTCCTTGCGCTGGATGCGCTCACCGGTCATCAGGCCATAGTCGGTGGTGTCGGCCTCCTGCGGGCTCAACGGCTCCATCGAGCCGTCCGGGGTGAACTGCTCGTCGCCATTGCTGCCGTCGGCGTCGCTCATGCCGCCCGGCACGTTATTCGTTTCGTCTGCCACTTATTACCGTTCCTTTGGTGATATCTGGCTCCCTCTCTCTGAGGGGAGCCAAGGGATTGCATTCTCCGCTCGCGGAGGATGCGCGTCACGCATCGATCCAGCGGACGTTCTTGGCGTTGCGCTGGATGAAGAGCCTGCGGGGCTCCACTTCGTCGCCCATGAGCATCGAGAAAGTCTCGTCGGCGGCCGCCGCGTCCTCGATGTGCACCTGCTTGAGGATGCGGTGCTCGGGGTCCATGGTGGTCTCCCACAGCTCCTGGTAGCTCATCTCGCCCAGACCCTTGTAGCGCTGGATGCCCTCGCCCTTGGGCAGTTGGCGGCCCGCCTCCTTGCCCTCGGCGAGCACACGGTCGCGTTCGGCGTCGGTGTAGACGAAGTCGTGCGGACCCTTGGTCCACTTGAGGCGATACAGCGGCGGCATGGCCACGTACACGTATCCGGCGGTGATCATCGGGCGCATGTAGCGGAAGAACAGGGTGAGGTTCAGCGTGGCGATGTGCGCGCCGTCCACATCGGCATCGGCCATGATGATGACCTTGTGGTAGCGCACCTTGGACAGGTCGAAGTCCTCGCCGTAGCCACCGCCGACCGCCGTGATCAGCGATTCGATGGTGTCCGACTTCATCATGCGGTCCAGGCTCGCGCGCTCGGTGTTGAGGATCTTGCCTCGCAGCGGCAGGATGGCCTGCGTGATCGGGTTGCGTCCCTGGATGGCGGAGCCGCCTGCGGAGTCGCCCTCCACGATGAACAGCTCGCACTCCTCCGGGTTGTTCGACTGGCAGTCCTTGAGCTTGTCCGGCATGCCGGCGGATTCGAAAATGGACTTGCGGCGCGTGTTCTCACGGGCCTTCTTGGCGGCAAGACGAGCGCGGGAGGCCTCGATGGCCTTCTGGATGATGTTCTTGGCCTCGCTGGGGTGGGCGTCGAACCAATCGCCGAGCTTGTCGGTCATCACGCGCTGCACGAAGGCCTTGGCCTCGGAGTTGCCGAGCTTGGTCTTGGTCTGGCCCTCGAACTGCGGGTTGGTGAGCTTGACGGAGACCACGGCGGTCAGTCCCTCGCGCACGTCGTCGCCGGAAAGGTTCTCATCCTTGTCCTTGAGGATGCCCTTCTCGCGTGCGTAGCGGTTGACCAGGCTGGTCAGCGCGGCGCGGAAGCCCTCCTCGTGGGTGCCGCCCTCGGTGGTGGAGATGGTGTTGGCGAACGTGTGCACGGACTCGGAGTACGCGGTGGTCCACTGCATGGCGAGTTCGGCGGAGATGCCGAGCTTGAGGTCCTCGGCCTCGAAGCTGATGACCTCGTCCTCCACCGGCGTGGCCTTGCGGATCTTGACCAGATAGTCCACGTAGTCCTGGATGCCGTTGGCGTACTGGTAGGTGACGGTCTGATGGGTCTCGCCGGCGTCCGGCACGTCGTCGCCGGTCACCTCGTCGCCGGCTTGGTCGTTCTCGCGCAGGTCGGTCAGGCTGATCTTGAGGCCCTTGTTCAGGAAGGCCATCTGCTGGAAGCGGGAACGCAGCGTCTCGAAGTCGTAGACGGTGGTCTCGAAGATCTTCGGGTCCGCCCAGAACGTCACGGACGTGCCGGTGGACTCGCCTTCGGCCATCGGCTCGCCCTGCTTCAGGCGGTCGGTGGGGTGCTGGTCGATGTACGTCTGGGTCCAGTGGAAGCCCTGACGGCGCACCTCGATCTCCACACGGGTCGACAGGGCGTTGACCACGGAGATGCCCACGCCGTGCAGGCCGCCGGAAACGGCGTAACCGCCGCCGCCGAACTTGCCGCCGGCATGCAGCTTGGTCATCACGGTCTCCACGCCGGACATGCCCTCGCCGGGCACCTCGTCCACCGGGATGCCGCGGCCGTCGTCCACCACGCGGATGCCGTTGTCCGGCAGGATGGTGACCTCGATATGGCTGGCGTATCCGGCCAGCGCCTCGTCCACCGAGTTGTCCACGATCTCGTAGACCAGATGATGCAGACCGCGCGGTCCGGTGGAACCGATGTACATGCCCGGGCGGATGCGCACCGCCTCAAGTCCCTCGAGCACCCTCAGATCGGAGGCCTCGTAATGTTCGGGGGCCATGGATTCATCCAGCTCACCCTCCGTGAGCTCCACATTGCTGATGCGATCGCTCGCCGCCCTCAGCTGCTCCTCTTTGCTGGTTTCGTCTGCCAACAGGCTTCCTTCCGTAACTTCAAGGTCAGCCCCGCAAATGACGGTCACGTTCGGGGTGATATGGCTTAGAACGCTCGTAAAGGGCTCCTCCAGCCGTTTGACCATGCTTTATGTATTTTACTCGTTTCACACGACGAGCGCCATAGCGAGGCTCCTACAGCCTCGCATGCCATCTGCGGCGACCGTCCGCGGCGACGACGGTCACGGCATCGGCAGTATCGGCGACGACGGCATCACCGGGGGATCACCTGGCCCACCGGCATCACCGCCGACGGGCCCACTTCCTGGTGTATCCGGCGGCGGGGCCGGTCACGCGTATCTCATTGATGGTCAGGCCTTTGAGATTGCGGCGGATGGTGTCGGTGAGCTGGGGGATGAGGTAGGTGAGCTGCGTGGCCCAGACCGTCGATTCGGCGCGGATGACGAGCACGCCGTCGGTGAAGTCCGCCACGGCCGAATGACGGGCGACGCCCTCGCCCACCACCTGATCCCAGTGATTGCGCAGCTGCGCGAGCTTGAGGTTGGTGGACCACACGCCGTTGCCGGCGATGGTGGACATCACGTCGCCGAGCTCGGCCGGATCGCGCCCCGGCTTGCCGAAGTTCTCAATCGACTCCTCGTTACGCCTGCGACGGTCCTTGAGGAGCGCCCCGCGCCGGGAGAGACGTTCGAATACCTCAGCCGGCAGCGCGGTGGCGTCCAGATGCAGGGCCTCGGCGATCGGCGGCATCATGACCGTGCCCCGTCGGCAGTCGTCCCAGTTCCGGCACCCTCCCCGTTCTCAGAAGAGGCCGAGCTGTCATCAGGCTGCAGCAACCCTTCTTTTCCCCACTGAGGTTCGGTCATTCGCTTTTCTCGCAAACCGGACAATAAATCCATTATCGCTGATTCGTTGGAATCCGGGCCCACAAGCGTCCCGACGTCGATGAGATGCGCGTCCCGATGCGTGGGAACATCGCCCTCGGCGGCCACGGTGATGAGCACCTGGTCCTGACCGTCCGCGAAATCGAGGATCTGACGGCGCCGGCCGTCATCCAACTGGGCGAACACATCGTCGAGGATGACGATGGGCTTGATGCCCAGCCGTTCGCGCACCACATGGAACAACGCCATCTTGAGCGCCAGCGCCATCGTCCACATCTCGCCGTTCGAGGCGAATTCGCGGGCGGCCATCCCGTCCAGATCCAGCTGCAGATCATCGCGCTGCGGACCGATGAGGTTCACGCCGCGAGCCACCTCACCGGGGTAGATGCGTTGGAAATGCTCGCTGATCTCCGGATGTGGATCGTCATACACGAGCACTTCCTCGAATGACGGCGCATAGGCGAGCCGCACCTGTCCATGGCGGTCGGACAACCGCTCGTACATCGAGGCGAACGGCTCGGCGAGCAGTTCGATCACGCGCGCCCGCATCCGGGTCAGGGTCATGCCGGTCTCGATGAACTGTCCGGTCCAGATCTCCAACCCGCTCAACTGCGCATCGACCGGACGACCGGCGTTCGCGTTGGCGCCGAGCTGCTTGAGCAACGTCGCGCGCTGTTTGCCGATGCGGGTGAACTGCTGCAACGCCGCGGCATATCCGGGCTCCAGCAGCGCACCGGCCTGATTCAGCATCGACCGACGGCTGCCCGGATCGCCCGCGACCAGCCGCTGATCCTCCGGGGTAAAGCTGACGGAGGGTATCCGCCCGACGATATCGCGCAGATACAGCGATTTTCCGGAGTTCACGCGGGCCCGGTTCGCGCCGCGCGCGTGAATCGACGCCTCATACGTGACCGGTTCGTCATCGAATACGACGTTCGCGCGGATCGTGGCGGTCGATTGCCCCCGCTCGATCAGCGGCAGGGTGCTGGACGTCCGGTGACTTGCCCCGGTGGACAGCACCTCGACGGCCTCGACCAGATTGGTTTTGCCCAACCCGTTGCGGCCGACCATGATATTGACGCCCGGAACGAAATCGACCACTACCTGACTCCATGAGCGGTAGTGGTCTAGGGCAAGACGGGAGATGTACATCAGCTGTTGAACCGCATGGGCACCAGCAGGTAGCGGTAGTCCATCGATTCGTCGGAGTCGGCCTCCTGCTGGCCGTTGAACTCGACCGGCTTGACCGGCGTCGTCATCTTGACGCGGACGAACGGCTCGGCGATGGCGGACAGACCCTCCTTCAGGTAGGACGGGTTGAACGCCACGGTGATGTCGTCGCCATCCATGTCCACTTCCAGCGTTTCGTTGGCCTGGGCCTCATCGGCGGAACCAGCGGAAAGCTGCACCTCCTGACCGGAGAAGACCATGCGGATCGGGGCATTGCGCTCGGCCACCAGCGCCACACGGCTGATCGCATCGAGCAGATCCTGTCGGCTGACCACCGCCTGGATCGGGTAGTCATCGGCGAACAGGCGATCGACCGCGGGGAACTCACCGTCGATGAGCTGCGAGGTGGAGACGCGGCCGGCGTTCTCGAAGCCCAGCAGCGTGGGGGAGTCGGCGTCGAAATCGAGTCGGATGTTCTGGTGCTCGTCGAGCGAACGGGCCACATCCTTGAGCAGGGAGCCGCGAACCAGCGTGGTGGTTTCGACGTTCGCGTCCTGCGGGGTCCAAGTGAAGGTGGCACGGGCCAGACGGAAGCGGTCGGTGGAGGTCATGACCACCTTGTTGCCCTGGAACTGCATGCGCACGCCGGTCAGCACCGGGCGGTTCTCCTCACGGGAGACCGCGACACATGACTGGTTCACCGCCTGCACGAACGTGGGGGCATCGACCTGGCCCAGCGCCGGCGGGACAGTCGGCAGATCCGGATATTCGGCGTCCGGCATGAGCTGCAGGGTAAACGTCGACTTGCCGGAAGTGATGGTCAAGGTCGATTCGTTGGTGACCAAGTAGGTCTTCTCGCTGCGCAGCGACTTGGTGATGTCCGCCAGCAGCTTGCCCAGCACCAGTGCCGAGCCGGATTCGTCGACTCCGGCTTCGATGTGGTGCCGAGCCGAAATCTCGTAGTTGAATGCCGAGAACTGAAGCGTGCCATCGATGGCTTCAAGACGTACGCCGGCGAGAATCGGGTTGGATGGGCGCGCGTCGATGACGCGTGAGGTCCATGCCACTGCGTCGGCCAAGGCTGTGGTGTCGATTTCGACTTTCATGAGTGCGTGTTTTCCCTTCGTCGGTTGTGCTGAAGAACATTCTAACCGCTGGCCGGTTGGCTGCCGTTCATAGGGACCTTCGCGGTTATCATGGCGACGATGAATTCTTAAGCACGGTAGGTAATAGCCATAATAAGGGCGGTGGATAGTGTGGATAAGTGGGGTTGAGCCCTACTGTCGCAACGGTTGATAATTCGTCGCAGAATGTGGATAACTTCTGTATAAACGGTGGATAACTAGCCGACTTATCCACAGCCTCAACGGCCGGGAATGGTTTTCCACCATCGAGCCTCGATTATGCACGAGTTTTCCACCATAAAATCCGGGGTAATCCACGACTTATCCGCAGAGTTTACCCACATTTGTGAATAACTATGTGGATAACTTTTCCCTACTTTTGGTTTCCGTACGGCGTGTTGCGCACCCGTTTCGACTGGGAGAATCGATTTCAGAGACCGTTTTCGAGGGTTTTCCGGCAGGCTCGAACGAAAGTGCCGAAAACGTTCTTCAGAACGCATTCTCCTCGATAGAGTCTGCGGATGCGACGCTCGACGGTCGAAAGATGACGCGATCCAGCAGGCTGCGCGCAGAACTCGTCCATGCTTGCAGGACGGCTGTCGGCGCAGCTGACTGGGGAAGAGACGTCGGTGGCAATGCCCATGCCGCCGTTCGCGGGCGGCAACCCGTGAAGACCCGTGAAGACTCCCATCCACCAGAATCGATTCCAGCGAACGAAAACGGCCCTTTCCCCGAACGACTCGGGAAAAGGGCCGAAAACGGTCTGTCAAACGGATCGTGCGGGACGGCAATCAGTCGCTGTTCTGCTTGAGTCGCACGGTGAGCTCCATCACGTAGTTATAGATCTCCTGCTTCTGCTGCATTTCGTCGCTCACGCGGGTGTAGGCGTGCATCACCGTGGTGTGATCGCGCCCGCCGAACACCTCGCCGATGTCGAGCAGGCTCATGCTGGTCATTTCGCGGGCCAGATACATGGCGATCTGCCGTGCCAGCGCCACGTTCTTGGTGCGCGAACGGCCCACCAGATCGTCGAAAGTCAGGTGGAAGTACTTGGCCACCTGACCGATGATGTCGGTGGGTTTGATTTCGACATCGGTGGTGAAGAAGTCCTGCAGGGTCTGTTCGGCCAGTGCGCGGGTGACGGGCTGGTTGCTCAGCGAGGCGACGGCGGTCACGCGGGTGAGCGCGCCTTCGAGTTCGCGGATGTTCTCCGTGAAGCGCTCGGCGATGAGGTCGAGCACGTCGTTGGGGATTTTGGAGCCGTTCATCGAGGCGATCATGCGCAGGATGGCGATGCGGGTCTCGAGGTCCGGCGGCTTGACATCGACGGTCAGGCCGGATTCGAAGCGGGAAATCAGGCGCGCCTCGAAGCCCTTGAGGTTCTTGGGCGCCACATCGGAGGCGATGACGATGCGCTTGTTGGCCTGGTGCAGCGAGTTGAACGTGTGGAAGAACTGGTCGAGGGTCGCTTCTTTGCCGCCGAGGAACTGGATGTCGTCGATGAGGAGCACGTCCACCTGGCGGTAGCGGCGGTTGAATTCGGCGATCTGGCCCTGGCTCTGGTTCGGGTTCTGCAGCGCGTCGATGAATTCGTTGGTGAATTCCTCGCTGGTGACGTAGCGGACCTTGAGGCTGGGGTCCTTGACCAGGGCGTAGTTACCGATGGCGTTGAGCAGGTGGGTCTTGCCCAGGCCCGATCCGCCGTAAATACACAGGGGGTTGAAGTCCTGGCCCGAGCCTTCGGCCACGGCCAGGGCCACCGTGCGGGCGAATCGGTTGGAATCGCCGGGCACGAACGAATCGAACGTGAAGTTCTTATTGAGATGCGTCTCCGGGTCGCGGTTCATCTTCTGCTGGCCCATGGGGAAACGCGGCTCCGACGGAGGCACGATCGGCTTGGGCTCGGGGGCGGACATGGCCGCGGCGGCGCCGAACGGCTCCTTGCCGAAATCGGCGACGGTCGGATTCGCCTCCATCGTGAACGGCTTGGCCACCGGCGTGCGTTCGGGCTCGCTGGGCGGCACCACCTTGAACGCCGGGAACATGTTCTGGCCGGTCACCGTGTGCAGGGCCTGAACCAGCGGTTCGTTGAGATCGCCTTGGATGGCGCGCATCGTGACGTTGTTGTCCACGCACAACACGATGGTCGAGCCGTACACGCCTTCGGGCACCACGCCCTCGAGCCAGCCCTTCTCCCTTGCGCTCAGCGATGCGTTATGCTTGAGCATGGTAAGGGCGTTGGCCCAGATATGAGCGGCTTCGACTGCAGGGTCGCCGGAAGCATGCACCATGGTCGTCGGCCCTTTCTTCGCTCGGTCTCGTGGATAATACAACTCTCTATGTTTACTCCGATGTGAGGAAGTTATCCACCGCGTTGCGTGTTGAAAATACTGGAATGTGAATAACAGGCATGTAATTTGTGGATAACTCTGAGCCGTGAATGCTTGATTTTCCGCCGTTTATCGGGGTGTCTCGGCGTGTCGCGCGCCGTGTCGAAATGTGAAAAAACCTCTCTCGTTTTGACTTCAGGGGAGGGGTGAGGGTAGCTTGGTATAGCTTGACTCACGTGAGGGCAGCGCGAAGCGTTGCCGAATAGACCTAGGAGCAATAGATTATGAAGAGGACGTTCCAGCCGAACAACCGTCGTCGTCACATGAAGCACGGCTTCCGTCTGCGCATGCGCACCCGTTCCGGTCGCGCGCTGATCAACCGTCGTCGTGCCAAGGGCCGCAAGACCCTGTCCGCCTGATTCGGTCGGACCATTACCACAGCGGCATAGTCGAGGTGGAGCGGCTGCAAAGCCATCGTGATTTTGTCACCGTGCTGAAGCGCCGGCGCAAAGTCGGTGGCAAGGACATCGTCGTGCACTATCTGGTGCCCGACGACGCTCATGATGAGGAACAGGCGACGTATCGTCGTCTGGGTTTGGCCGTATCCAAATCCGTCGGCAAGGCCGTTACACGCAATACCGTGAAGCGCCGCTTCCGGGTGCTGGCCAGAACCCATGAGGATCTCCTGCCCGAACGCTGCGATATCGTGTTGCGCGCGAAGCCGAGCGCGGCTGCAGCGTCGTATTCGTCATTGGACGAGCAGATCGCCAAGGCGTTCGCCACTGTGGCGCGAAAGACGGCGTGACATCATGACTTCTCTCAGGGCGGTGTTGATTGCGGGAGTGCGCTGGTATCAGCGCACCATTTCCGCGAACACACCGCCTTGTTGCAAGTACTACCCCAGCTGTTCGAACTATGCCATCGAGGCGCTCGAACGGTATGGTGCATTTCGCGGCGGGTTGCTCGCCGTGCTTCGTCTGCTGCGTTGTCGGCCGTGGAGTCGCGGGGGAATCGACGATGTGCCGCAGCGGTATTCGATTTTCTACAGATTTTCGTGGTCGAAGGCCCATGAGGAGCCTCGGCTGACACCATTGGCCCACACTCAAGGAGAGGCCCATCGATGCTAAACCAAAACGTGTTCTACCTCGATACCGGGTTCTGGGGATTCTTCTATAAGATCCTCACCCCTATCGAGTGGCTGCAGACCTGGATTCTGAAGCTGGTGCATGATTTCTTCGTCATGCTTGGCATGAGCCCGATCGGCGTCTCGTGGGTCATCGCCATCATCTGCCTGGTGCTGGTGGTGCAGGCGGGCATCTTCCCGCTGTTCTACAAGCAGATGAAGTCGATGCGCAAGATGCAGGCATTGGCCCCGAAGATGCAGCGCATCCAGAACAAGTACAAGGGCAAGACGGATCAGGCCTCCAAGGAGGCCATGAGCCGCGAGATGATGAAGCTCTATCAGGACAACGACGCCAATCCGGCCGGGTCCTGCCTGCCGATGCTCATCCAGGGCCCGGTGTTCATGTCGATGTTCTACACGCTTTCGGCCATTCCGTTCATCGCTCGCGAGAAGCGCGGCCCGCTTGGTGCGTTCGACGTCGATACTGCCCAGCAGTTCACGAAGACCGACGTTTTCGGCGTAGTGAGCGTGGGTGACAACTTCGGCTCCGCTTCCACCAGCGGCAAGGTCGTCATCGGCATCTTCGTGTTCCTCATGTGCTTCTGCCTGTGGTTCGTGCAGTACTTCAGCATGAAGCGCAATATGGCGGCGGCCTCGATGAACAAGCAGACCGAGACCATGCAGAAGATGATGCTGTGGGTCTTCCCGCTTATGTACATCTTCTCCGGCACCACCATGCCGTTCGCCGTGCTGGTGTACTGGCTTACCAGCAACGTGTGCAACCTGTTGCGTACCCTGTGGCAGGTCACCTACTTCCCGACGCCCGGGTCCCCGGCCGCCGCTGACAAGGAGAAGCGCGACCATCGCCGCGAGAACGAGCGCCGCGCCAAGGCCGGTCAGCCTTCGCTTGAGGAGGAGGCGTTGCAGAAGGCCAAGGAGGAGGCCGCGCGCAAGGAGACTCAGGGCTACCAGCGTCAGCAGCCGGTGAGGAAGCGAAAGAAGAAGTAACGGATCGCGAAGCGGGTGTCCGGTGTTTCACGTGAAACACCGGACACCCGCGACACTGTTCACCGTTTCGGGTGGGCAGGGCTTAGACTTGGAATTCAGACCTGACGTAAAAGGAGAGGCGTATGGCGCAGGATGATGGAAAGACGATTGATCAGCTCAATGAGGAAGCTGACATCGCCGCAGATTACCTTGAAGGCCTGTTGGACATCGCCGACTACGAAGGCGACATCGAGATGGGCGTACGCAACGATCGCCCGACGGTGCAGATCGTCGCCGATGATGACACTGACATCAAGCATCTGATCGGCCGCAATGGCGAGGTCGTGGATGCGCTGCAGCAGCTCACCAGACTTGCCGTCCAGCAGAAGACGGGCGAACGCTCCCATCTGATTGTCGATGTGGACGGCTTCCTCAAGCGCAAGCGTCAGCGCCTGCGCGACATCGCACTCGATGCCATTGACGCGGTCAAGGACTCCGGTGAGCCGGTAGACCTGAAGCCGATGAACTCCTTCGAGCGTAAGGTGGTTCACGATGTGGTACGCGAGGAAGGTCTGAAGTCTCGCTCGCATGGCGAAGAGCCGCACCGTTATGTTACGGTGTACATGCGGAGCAAGGCCGAGGACGAAGACGACGAACTTGACGAGGAGTGAGTGAGTCGTCCGAACATAAGACTTCGGTGAAAACCGACGGAATCCCCTCCCGCTGACTGTACACGTCGGCGCGGCGCCGGTGGAAGGTTTACTAGGGAGAACCTTTCACCGGCACTACGTCGACGGATGGGCGGATGGGGTGAAGTCGAATCGCCGACTATAACTCCTGAAATGAAATGGAGATGGCGTCGTATCGCACGGCGCCTTTTCCATGTATACGTGTGCATCGTGAAACCGTTGGTGTTTCACGTGGAACATAGTGCAAAGGGGATGATGATGGCGGATCAGCTGGATGGCTCGCCGGTGCTTGCCGAAGTGCTGGGTGATGCATTGCCTGCGCTGGAACGTTTTCATGCCAAGCTCGCCGAGGAGGGTGAGCCTCGTGGTTTGATTGGTCCGCGTGACGTCGATATCATCTGGGAACGTCATATCCTGAATTCGGCGGCTATTGTTCCGTATGTGCGTGAGGCCACCGCAGGAGCGAGATTCAAAACCGTGGCCGATGTGGGTAGTGGGGGAGGTTTCCCCGGTATCGTCGCAGCGGCCTGTCTGCCTGATCATCGGTTTACGCTGATCGAACCGATGGAGCGTCGCGTGGAATGGCTGAGCGAATGCGTGGACCTGCTGGAGCTGAGTAATGTTGACATCATTCGCGATCGTTCCGATGCAGTGATTGCCCAGGTGCGTAAGCGCAAAATGCATCCATTCGCTGTGGTCACTTGCCGTGCTGTCGCTCCTATGACGAAACTGTCCGGATGGACATTGCCTCTGCTGAAGACCCAAGGGCGACTGGTGGCGCTCAAAGGACGGTCCGCACAGGCTGAGCTCGATAAGGCCGCCAAGGAGATCGTACGCTTCGGCGGTCAGTCACCGCGCGTTGTCGAGGCTGTCGTGGGACCTGATCTGGAGCCCACGCACGTCGTGTTGGTGGATAAGCGCTGATGGGTGCGTTTGACATGAAACAGCAGTTATCCACAATCACGCATCGCTCGCAAAGTTATCCACAATTTTGCGCCATGCTGGTGCACAACTCGAAAAACGTTGAAAAATCAGCGATTACAAGGGTGATAAACGCGTAATATATCGTCGCTCACCCGCTGGTTATCCACAGTTATCCACATAGCATGGTGGAATTGTGGATAAACCGAAATCATGTCCATACGAATGTGAACACTGGAACTTACGTTTGTGCAAGGAGGAACGATGGCCGCACAGGATCATCAATCGGAACCGATGGAAACAGCTTCCGAAACCCTTCATCGTATTTTTGATGGGCAGGGCTCCGTGCTTGGCAATCAGATTGCCGATGAATCCTCCCGGTACGATGCGCTGAAGCATGCTGCTTTTCCGAAGCCCGCGAAGACCCGCCGTATTGCTGTGGCGAACCAGAAAGGTGGTGTCGGTAAGACCACATCCACGGTGAACATCGCCGCCGCGCTGGCCAGCAAAGGCGCGCAGGTGCTGGTCATCGATATGGACCCGCAGGGCAATGCCTCGACGGCTCTTGGTGTGCCGCATGCGTCGGGGGAGAAGTCGGTGTATGACGTCATCGAGGGACGTTCGGGATTGGGTGACGTCATGACCGTCTGCCCTGATTTTCCGTCTCTGGACGTGGTGCCGGCATCCATTGATCTGAGCGGCGCCGAGCTTGAGGTGGCGGACCTGCCGAATCGTAACACCCTGCTCAAGGAAGCGCTTGATCTGTACCTTCGTCAGTCGGACAAGCATTATGATTACGTGTTCATCGACTGCCCGCCGAGTCTGGGTCTGCTGGTGATCAATGCCATGTGTGCGGTGACGGAAATGCTGATTCCGATTCAGGCCGAGTACTACGCGCTGGAAGGATTGGGACAGCTGATTAACACCATTGGATTGGTGCAGACGCATTTCAACCCGGTGCTGCTGGTCTCCACCATGCTGATCACCATGTTTGATCGACGCACACTGCTGAGCCGCGAGGTGTATAACGAGGTCAAGGGCCATTACCCCAGCATCGTGCTTGACACCACTATTCCACGTTCCGTGAAGATTTCCGAGGCACCCAGTTTCTCGCAATCGGTAATCGCCTATGACCCTCGTGGCATCGGTGCGATTGCCTATGGTGAGGCGGCATTGGAGATTGCCAAACATTCCAAGCAGGTACTTGAGGCCATTGATGCGAGGAGGAAGCACAACTCATGACATCGAAATCTCGACTCGGCAAAGGTCTCGGTGCGTTGTTCCCCACGCTGCCGGGGGAGCAGGATGCAAGTGCTCAGCTGGAACTGTTGCCTGATGCGGACAAGCATGCGGCGGAAGACGGTTCGGACCGTGGCGGTAAGTCCGGTGTGTCCGCCACCAAGTCTGTGAACGCCGACTCCAAGTCATCGAGCGGCTCGACCAGCAAGGCGTCTGGCGAGAAGCCCTCTGGCAAAGCCGCGAAGAAATCCGCCGGCAAGCGTGCCTCGATGCCAAGCATCGGCGCCATCGCTCATCCCAGCGATTTGTTCTTCGGTGGTGAGGATGTGCCGGTGACGACTACGCCGATTGACACATTCATTCCGGTGCCGCATGGCGGCAAGGTCACTGATCGCTCCGCTGCCTCCACTCAGTCGCCTGATGGCGACCAGTCCTCCAAGGCCGGCAAGAATGTTTCACGTGAAACATCACAGGAATCGACAGCCAAGAAGTCCAGTGACAAGGATCAGCAGGATTCTCCTCAGGAGGAGCTGAAGCCGGTGGAAGGTGGCTACCTTGCCGAACTGAAGCTGGCGGATATCGGCCCGAATGCCCATCAGCCCCGTACCATCTTTGACGAGGATGATCTCAACGAGCTTGCCGCTTCGATCAAGGAAGTCGGCGTACTGCAGCCGATTGTGGTGCGTCGTCGTCCCGCCGATCAGATTGCCTCGGCCCAAGCAGCCAAGGCTGCGCAGACTGAAGAGCAGGGACATGAGGCGAACGCCAACCCGTTCTCGGGTCGTATGGACAGCCCGTACGAACTCATCATGGGTGAGCGTCGTTGGCGAGCTTCGCAACTCGCCGGCTTGGAGACCATTCCGGCCATCGTCAAGACGACGGCTGACGACGACATGCTGCGCGACGCCTTGCTGGAAAACCTGCATCGTGTGGCGCTGAATCCGTTGGAAGAGGCGGCCGCCTACCAGCAGATGATCGATGAATTCGGTCTGACGCAGGCGCAGCTGTCGAAGTCGGTGTCCAAGTCCCGTCCGCAGATTGCGAACACCTTGCGACTGCTGAACCTTCCGGCCGCGGTGCAGAAGAAGGTGGCGGCCGGCGTGCTGTCGTCCGGCCATGCGCGCGCGTTGCTGGGGCTCAGCGATCCGGAGGAGATGGACAAGCTCGCCTCACGCATCATTGCGGAGGGACTGTCCGTTCGCAGTACCGAGGAGATCGTTTCCATGAAGATCGCCTCGGGGGAGCAGCCCAAGAAGCCGAAGACCTCCAAAACCAACCCGTGGGTCGGCTCTGCCATTCAGCAAAGCCTGGAGAATCACTTCGACACCAAGGTGTCCATCAAAGGTACCCAGAAGCACGGTCGCATCGAGATCGTCTTCTCGTCGCCCGAAGACATGGATCGCATCATTCAGCTGCTTGTTCCCGGACAGAGCGGAACCGAAGCAACCGATGCCAAGACGTCCGAAAGCCATTGGGTCTGATATTCTGACCTGATAATTCTGGACTATTAACCATTTGCGGTATTGGCCGCTGCTGGACTGACGTGGGCATCTCCCAACACACTCAAGGCCGTTCGGCCGAGTCTACGGTTGGGAGATGCCCACGTCAGTCCAGCAGCTCTCCTTCAGGGGATACTTCCACTTAATGTCCTGCGTCAGAAGTTCGCTAACGAATTCACTTACCCCTCAGACCCGCTTCGCGGGCCAGCTCGTCCTGCAATTAAGGACGCGGTTCGCGCGTGTTTTGCTGGCTCGCCTGTCGGTTCGCACGTCGCCTGCAAACAGCTCCGCTGTTTGCTTCACGGCAACGTCCTAACAAGGGGATCCGAAATATATGCAATGAGTTTTTGGCGCAGGACGCTAGGCCCATACTCAACTCTCATTCTCGCGTATTCAAGAATGAGAGTTGAGTGGCTTTTCCCGTAATGCGACGAGTTGGTGTATGTGGGCTTGGATTGCGACTTCGCTGTTTATGGGCTAATCGGTGATGTTGATGCTAACCGCTGTCGGGTTGGGGAAGGTGTTGTCCAACACACTCAAGGCCGTTCGGCCGAGCCTACGGTTGGACAACACCTTCCCCAACCCGACAGCTCCTGCAAGGGGATTTCTGATAGGCAATGTAGCCATCCATACAAGAACACTCAATACGAAGGTTTGTATAACGTTGTGGGGTTGATGGAGAGGGCTCCCAACCGTAGGCTCGGCCGAACGGCCTTGAGTGTGTTGGGAGCCCTCTCCATCAACCCCACAACGGCTATGAGTCACAGCCGTGCATTGGTCATGGCAAATACAAAAGAAGTCCGGTAAGCCGTCACTTCCAGCGCAGGAGAAACTACTCCAGATAAGCTTGGGCATCGAGGGCGGCGCGGCAACCCATGCCGGCGGCGCTGATGGCCTGACGGTAGGTGCGGTCCACGCAGTCACCTGCTGCAAAGACACCAAGCGCAGATGTGCGTGTGCTGCCACCATCCACGAGGATGTATCCGTCATCATCGCGTTCAACCAGATCGGCCGCAAAATCGGTGGCGGGGGTGTGACCAATGGCCACGAACACTGCGGCGCAATCCAGATTGCTTTCCTCACCGGTGACGGTGTTGCGCAACGTGACGCCGGTGACGTGCTTCGGCGGTTGCTTGGACAAGCCCGCCAACAGTCCGGCGTGATTGGCCAACAAACCGCCGCCCAGAGCATTCGCTACAGGGCTCACCGCATTGGACCCGGCAGTCTCGGACTGTGCTGCATCCGCACTTGCAGGGGAGTCGGTGCCGCTCTCGATGGCGGTGACGATGGTATTGGTCACCAAGGTCAGCTTAGGATTGGCCTTGGCACGGTCAACCATGATTTGCGATGCGCGGAACGTGTCGCGCCGATGAATCAGCGTGACGGACGAGCCGAAGCGCGTGAGGAACAACGCCTCCTCGAAGGCTGAGTCTCCACCGCCGACCACGACGATTGGCTTGTTGCGGAAGAAGAAGCCGTCACAGGTGGCACAGTACGAGACGCCATGACCGGAGAGCTCCTCTTCGCCGGGCACGCCGAGCTTACGCACATTCGAACCGGTGGCCACGATAACCGCAGCGGTGTCAAATTGCTCCCCGTCCGAAGTCGTCAGACGGTATAGCGGCTTATCGCCTCCTTGAGCGGGAAGCACCTCCACGGACACCACATCGTCCGCAAGGAACTCCGCGCCGAATCGCTTGGCCTGTTCCTTCATACGATCCATGAGATCCGGACCCATGATGCCTTCGGGGAATCCGGGGAAGTTCTCTACTTCCGTGGTGTTGACGAGTTGGCCTCCCGGTGCCAGAGCGCCGGTGATGAGCAGCGGATTGAATCCCGCGCGTCCCAAATAGATGGCTGCGGTATATCCGGCAGGACCGGAACCGATAATAATCACACGATGTTTCACGTGAAACATTCTCACATCTTCGTAAGACCTTCAGCTGATGTTGAACACTACGACTACCGAATCCTTGCCGTGAGTTCATTGGCGGACCTATTGGTCTATCCCGTACTTGTCTGAGTGGTGGTGGTCCCCTCTGATGAAGGGACTGGCAGCGAAGCTGACTGGGGGGAGAGATAGGAGATGCAGTACTCGATTATTAGCGAGACGGACCACTATGACGGACCACTATGACGTGACACCATCCGTATGCTATTCGGTCGGAAAAGTCACTTCAATGGGAACAGGTCTCTTCGGTACCTCTGCTGACCTATAAGAAAACCGGCCTCCCGTTTATTCGGGAAGCCGGTTTTTCGAGGGGCTATATTCAGGACCTCATTCGCGCCATCCGATGAAAAACCGGATTAGAATACCTCCACCTTCTGGATGTAGAGCTGGTTCTGCGGCATGCTGTCGGTTGGCACCCACAGGATGAGGTCCTGTGCGTTCACCGTCTTGGTGAACTTGATTTCGGTGGTGCCTCCCTCGGCGAAGGTGAACTCCGCAACCTGCTCACCCTGTGTCGGATCGCCGGTGGTGTTCGCGCGGATGTACCCTTTACCACCCGACGTGCGGATGGTCACCGTCATGCGGTAGACATCATGCGGCTGGTCGAGATGCAGATAGTACGCGTAACCCGACTGTCCACCGGGATTGGTCAGGAAGTTCGCGCTGGAGATGGTGTACGGCGTATTGTTCACATGCTTCGGGGTGGGGACGGCCTTCGAATCCTTATCGGCCGTGGTCGCCTTCTCGCTCTTCTTGGACTGGGAATCGGACGAAGAGGAACCGTTCGTTGTCTGGCTGGAGTCGGAGGAGGACGACTGGGAGGACGAATCCGATTCGTTATCACCGGATGCGGAGGACCCGGTGCCGCTGCCGAATGGGACCTGGCTTTCGTCGAACTCGGGCCACTGGCCTGCGGCTGCGGACTTGCCGGTGGAGACGTCAGCGGGGTTGCTGGAGCTGTCGCGGAAGGCGATCACGGCCCAGACCGTGGCGGCTGCGACCACCAGCACGGCAACCACAATCGCCACCACCTTCGTGGTGAAGTTACCGAACAGATGCTCATTGGGCAACTCCGCGTCCACGGTCTTCTTCGGTGGATTCTTCGGTTCGAAACTGGGCGGGATGGCTGCGATTTCAGCGATGCGCGCCTGTTCCTCCTCCAATGCGCGCAGGGACTCCTCGCCCGGAGCCACCTCGCGGCCGGCGGCATCGAAGATCGGGATGCGGCTCGTGGTCTCGCCCGGTGCGGGTTCGGCAAGATTGCCGGTCGGAATCGGGACGGTCAGCCTCGAGTTGCCCACGGCAGCCGAGGTGGGAGCCGGGTTGAACGTGCTATACCAATCGCCGGTATCCTCGCCGGACAGATTCTCATCCTGCCAGGCGTTGGACAGATTATTGAAATCGAACAGACGACGTTCGTCCTTCTGCGTGCCGTTGGCCGCACCGTTCTTGCCGGTGGCATCCGGCAGCGGAACCGCCGGCATCGCGATATTCGGCGCGCTGGTGTTGATGGACAGCGTCGGCAGTTGCTGGCTGCTCACCAATCCGGCGGGAATGGGATTCACGTCCGATTCAGCGACCGGCTGCAACGGCGCCGTGGCGATCGAGCATTCGCCATCGACGTTCGGCAGGGCGATATCCGTGGAGCTGTTCGAGCCCATATCGCTCAGCGGCTTCCAATCACCCAACAGCGCCTCAAGTTCAGCAAGGGAGGCCATGGGCAGCGTCGGATCGTCCGCCTCGATGAGGTTCAGACCGCGCTTGAGAATCACCCGGAACTCACCTGGAGTGTCCATGGGCAACTGGCTGAGGTCGAAATGCGGTTCGGCCTGGCTGGGCGAATGCGTCAGCAGGGCATACAGCAGTGCGGCAAGCTGACGGATGGCCACTTGCTCGGGTCCTTCCGGCTGGCGCGACTGCTGTTGTGCGACGCCCAATCCCAAGGTGTCCGCCAACAACGGCGTGAACGGGGCGTCCGCGATTTCCACGCCCGAGGCGGTCAGGCGCACGGTGTCGGTGGTGATGGCCTCGTTGACGGGAGACCCGGCCAGCATCGGGCGAATGGCCTGCAGGGTCTCGCCGATGATGGAGCGCATGGCGTCATGGCTCAGTACATTGCCCGCCCCGGCCAGGTATTCGGAAACGGACAGGCCGCGATCCAGCGGCATCACGGCCAGCAGCACGCCAGCCTGCATGCGGTACTTGAGCACCGGTACGTGGTGGGCCGGCTTGGTGGCCACGATACGTCCCGCGATGTCATCGACCGTGGTCAGGACCTGACTGTTGGACACGATGAACAGCTGGCAGTCCTTCGCCAGCACACGGTCGTTCGCCTTCCACGCTGCGATGCCGGGTTCCTCGCGCAACGAGGACACCAGCGTGTATCGGTTGAGAATGGTATCTCCCAGCTGCGGTTTCATAGGCTCATCCGGCTCCGTATGGTTGTTGCTGATATTAGGAATTGACGTTGATATTCTATCCGCCGGGCTGGCCTTGGGGATAGTCCCAGAGGATGATGCCGCGCGCTTGCCCCGCCCCAATCGCGCGGTCACCGCCTGCACCGCACCGGTCAGTTCGGGCGTACGCAATATCCACAGCATGCCCACATATACCACGGCCAACACGATGGTGAGCACGACGCAGATGCCCAATGCGGCGAACCACCCCATGTGACCGCCGGTATGACGGATGCTCACGCCGAACAGATCGGTGACCGGGCCCTTGAGCAGCCATGTGACCAGACCGGCGACCACGGCGGCCGCCACGGCCTTGGCGTAGGTGATGATGATGCCGCGACCGCCCAGATGGCCGTCGAATCGCCTGCGCAGCATGATGAGTGTGGGCGGCAAAGCCAGGAACGCGCCGATGGTGACCGAGCAGGCGATCCACGTCACCCAGTGCTCGGGTGGCAGCGCCATCACGCCTCCGATGATGAACGCCGAGACCAGACCGTACTGCAGCAATGCGGACAGGAACGGATGAAGACCGTCCTCGAAGGCATAGAACGTGCGTTGGATGAGCAGGAATGCGGAACACGGCGGGATGCCCACGGAGAGGGCCGTCAGCGCATAGGCGATGAGCATCGTCTCGTCCATCGACACCGACGGCAGCAGCGCGCGGATGATCGGTTCGGGGAAGACGATCATCGCCGCGGCGAAGAACATGAGCAGCAATCCGACATTGTTGAGCGCGCCACCCAGATCCCGGCGGGCCTCATCCAGATCCCGCGCCGCCACGGATCGCGAGATCTTGGGGAACATGGCGGTGGACACGGAAACGGCGATCAGCGAATACGGCAGCACGAACAGCGTGTAGGCGTTCTGGTAGGTGGCGTTGCCGGCCACGGAGAACAGGCTTGCGCCGGTGAGATCATGCGCGTACTGCGGTGCGAGCGTGGCCGCACGGGTCAGCACGATGCCGGAGATTTCGCTGGTGATGACCACGCCCAGCGAGCCCAGCGCCACCGGTCCCATGGCCTTGAGGCCGAAGCCGGTCAGGCCGAAACTGGGCCGGTACTTGAACCCGATGCGGGCCAGCGGCAGGAACAGAATGAGCGCCTGAAACGCCACGCCCAGCGTCCAGGTGCCGGCCGTCAACGCGATTTTGTCGGCGGTCCAGAAATCGAGCGGCTGCTCGTTGGCTTTGCCGAACAACATGATGAACGCGGCGAAACCCGCACAGCTGATCACATTCGCTCCGGTGGAGCTCCATGCATAGGTGACGAAATGATCGCGTGCGGCCAGAATCTGCCCCAGCACCGTGTACAGGCCGTAGAAGAACACCTGCGGCATGCACCAGAGCGTAAACGCGGTGGTCAGCGCAATCATCTGATGATCGCCGCCGCCCACGTACAGCAGCGTGAGCAACGGTGCCGCGGCGGCCATGATCAGGGTCATGACCAGCAGCAGTCCGATGGCCAGTGTGATGAGTCGGTTCAGTCGCTCCTGAGCGTCCTTCTCCTTCATCGTGCGCACGATCTGCGGCACCAGCACGGCATTGAAGATGCCGCCCGACACCAAGGTGAACACGGATTGCGGAATCATCGATCCCGCCTGATAGGCGTTCGCGGCCAGACCGGTGGTACCAATCGCCGCAGCCAGGAGAATCGTGCGCAGCTGACCGGTCACGCGGGATGCCGCGGTGCCGGTGGCCATGATCAAGGAGTTACGGCCAACGGTGGAACTCATTCGTCGGGGTCCTTCTTACGGTTGAACTGACGCCACAGGCCCATGATGCCCAACAGCACTGCGAAGCCGATGATGACGAAACCGCTCATATCGCTGATGCGCATCACGCTGGTGATGGCGGTGTCCTGCACGTTGCCGAAGGCGCGACCGTCACGATCGGCGAGTGAGACATGGGCGGTGGTCGATCCGGAGGTGGAGACGCGGATGGTGAAGGAGACCTGCGCCTCGCCATTCGCCGGGACGTCGACGGTGGTGGACCGCGAGGTCACGATCTGCATGGAATCGGTGATGGAATTCACCGTGACGCTGACGGCATACGGAAGCTTGTTGCTGATGGTCACCGGCATCTTCGCGGACTCGCTGAATACCGACACCGATTCGGATGGGGTGATGGACACCTTGCCCAGCAGCGTGTCCGCCATGGCGCGCGTGGCGTTGACCATGCGTTGGGCGGTGTCGTTTCGGCTGGTGCCGGATAACGCGTGCAGCGCGAAGTCATCGTGGGCCGCAAGCAGGGAGACCACCCACTCGGTCGGGTCGCCGTTACGCGAGGCCGTATCCTTGGCATCCTGCCGGGCGAGGGCCTGCGGGTCGAGCGCGGGGGAATCGGAGTCCACGCCCTGCTTCAGCACTGCTTCGCCCAAACGCAGGATGTCCTTGCGACTGCCGTTCAACTGATCCAGCACGGTTCGCGTACCGGATTGCGCGGATGCATCGGTGGCGGCATCGCTGAGGTTGACCGTGTCGCTGACGCTGTATGGTTCGGTCTTCGCCATGGTCTCAAGATCGGTGAGACGCAGCCAGGAGGCCTGTTCCAGAGCGCCCATCACCTGATCGACCCATCCGGACGAGCTGGCTCGGGAGAAGGTCATGAGCAGATTGCGTGCGGTATACGGCTGTTCCATCTGATAGAACGCGCTTTGCGCCAGAAGCCGGGCCAGTCGGCCGGCGTCGCTGGTCTCGCCCGCGGCGTCCTTGCTGGTGGCCTGTCCCTGGGCCAATGCGCTGAGTTCCGCCTGTTCCTTGAGTACGGTCACGTCACCGGCGGAGGTGTTGACCACATAGGTGCCGGTGTGCACGGTATCGGTGGTTTCCGCGTCGAACGAATCGTCCGCGATCACCGTGGAATACCCCTGCTCGCGGGCCTTGGTCAGGGCCTTGAGCGACCAGCCGGCGTTGCCCTGCCAAGCGTAAGTGGTGACGGACTTGCCGTTGACCAGCGCCTTGGCCTGGTCGGCATTCCATTGCGCCTCGTCCACGCCGGCCTTCCGATACGCCCGTTCGTTGCCTATGGCGGTGTAGGCGGTGATGTCGAAATCGGCCGGTTGCATGATGCCGGCCATGATCGGCTCGATGTTCGCGGCGCGCAAATACAGCGGATCGGCCACCACCTGCAGGTTGCGGTGTCGCTCGGCGACCTCCATCAGCGTGTGTGCGGAATCCTCTTCCTGCTCGGACAGCGTCACGGGTTGCGGGTCGGTCTTGGTGGATTCGGTCTTGCCGGAGCCGGTGCTGTTTCCGCTGCTTCCTGCATTGCCGTTGCCGGCTGCTGCGTCGTTGCCGCCACCGCTCGAGCCCGAGTTCGTGCCGGCATCCGAAGATTCGCTGCCGTTGCCGCTACTGTTGCCGCCGATCGTACCGGGTTTGCCGCTGCTGGTGGCGTTGCCATTGGTGCCATTGGTGGTGCCGGTGCCGTTCTTGTCGGTGATAAGGGCATCCACCACATCGGTATCGGCCTGCCATCCGTCCGCGGTCAACGGCATGGCCACGGTAAGGTTCATGGCCGGCGTCTGCGCGGTATCAAGCCCATCCGCCGATCGCGTCAGAAAACTCGTCAGGTTGGTGAGTATTTGCCCATCGGCGATATAGGAGATCAACAACGGTTTGGGCCCCCATGTGCTGATGGCCGCAAGCCCCTGATGGTTGGACGGCACATCAAGCGTGACGGAGACGGTCGAGCCGGGAGCAATGACCGGCACCTGCACCGAACCCAGCCCGTTCGGCGTGGGAATCGGCGCGTCCCCCTCGGCCCAGGCTTGGATATCCGTGCGCGACACGAACGTGAACAGGGCGTTGACGCTGACATCAAGTCGTCCGGCCGGCGTGGGCTTGTCGTTGTTGTTGGCGACCATCACCGTCACATGGAATCCCGACGAATCGGTGACCACCGCCGTGCTTCGCTCGATGGTGAGGGACTGTTTGGGCCGGTTGCCGATGTCGCCGGCGTCACCGGACCCGTCGATCTGACTCGAGCCGGCCGGATCGTCCGTGTCATCCGCATGGACGGGGAGCGGGGACGCCACCAGCGCCACGAACGCGAGCAGCACGATCAGCGTGCGCGCGAGGAGCCCGTGATGTCGTAATACTGCGGGTAGATTCACTCGTTTGCCTGCCTGTTCTTCTTCCTGGCATACAGCCATGCGATTTTACGCTCGTTCGGGTAGCTCAGCACATCGTCCAAATCGTCGAATCGCACCCAAATGGCGTCCTCGGCCTCATGATCCGGATCGCCTTCGACCGTCAGCTCGCCGCCGGTCTGCCGCAGCGCAAAGTGATGCACTAGCTTGTGCACGCGTTGCGTGGTGCCGGTGAACCAGTAGTCGATGGTGGCGATGGAATCGATGACCTCGCCCAGGATGCCGGTCTCCTCGTGCACTTCACGCACGGCGGTCTGCTGCGGGGTCTCGCCCTTCTCGATGTGCCCCTTGGGCAGGCACCATTCAAGATGGCCGGAACGGGAATGCCGCGCGATGATCGCCACGCGGTTGTGCTTGTCGAAGATGAGACCGCCGGCGGAATACTCGCGTACGACCGGCAGTTCCTGCGCGTCCAGCGAGGCGAAGGTGGTCGGGCCGTCCGAGGCTCGACGCTGCGGCATCATGGCTGGTGTCGGGCCGCTGGGCGTCTGCACGGGTGCAGGGGGTTGCGCGGAGGACGGCATGTCGGAATCCGCCGTCGGCAGGGCGCGCCGCGCGCCATCCTTGGTAACGCCGGTGCCGGGGCCGTACGTGATTCCGGCATGACGGAGTCGGCCGAACACCGTGGCCGGTGTCGGGCCGCTGATGGCGATTTGCCCAGCCGCGACCGTGGCTGCCGATGCCGTGGCCGCCGCTGCCGAGGTCACGGTCAGGGTCGGCGACGCCGATGGTTCGGCAAGGTCGGCAAGTTCGTTCAAGTCGTCAAGGCCATCCAGATCAGCCGAACCGCCTGTCTCGGCGGCGGGATTCCCCGGAACGGCCGTGTCCGCGTCTTCGATCGGGACGCCGGTGGCGAGTGCCGCGGCAATGGCGCCGGTCTCGCCGGCGATGCCTTCGGCCTGCCCCTCGATGGTTCCGTTGGCGGTGGCGATGGTCACCGTGGCCCGCACGCCGAATACGGTGGCGGGCGTAGGATGAATCGTCGGGCGCATCATCGGTTGACCTGTCGGGCCACCGGTTTGGGATGCGGGCCGAATAATGGACGAACGCGACGGATGGGATGCGGAATCGGCTGCCTGGGCAACGTCGTCATCGTCGGCGGACTCTGTTGCGGCGCTGGTCGGCCGTGCGCCGACGGACGGGTCGCGCGGCCGACTATTCGGCGAGGAATCGGCGGAATGCCGCGGAGTTTCGGAGGTATACAGCAGCTGGTCTTGGGTACGGTTATCCGCCGAATCAGGTGTTTGCCGCAGCATGCGGGCAAAGTCGGCGGGCGTAATCATATTCTCCACCATACTCAATCCCGTGTGCAGGTGGGGTAACGGTATGCTGGTAGGGCAGAAAAACGTCGCGAACGGGGGAGTGCCCATTGGATTTCGAAGTATGGCCCGAAGCCATCGAACTTGGCAGGATGTTCGCCGAACAGGGCTACGAGCTGGCTTTGGTCGGCGGACCGGTGCGGGATCTGCTGTTGCATCGGCACAGTCACGATCTGGACTTCTGCTCATCCGCGCGGCCTGAACAGTTCGAACCGATCCTGCGACGCTGGGGGCATGACGGTTTCTGGGACATGGGCCGCAAGTTCGGCACGCTCGGCGCAATGCGCCGTCGCCCGGACGGTACCGAAGTGAAGGTGGAGGTGACCACCTACCGGTCCGACACCTACGATCCCGACTCGCGCAAACCTGAGGTCAATTACGGCGACACCTTGGAGGGCGATCTGTCCCGTCGCGACTTCACCGTCAATGCGATGGCGTTGCGTGTGCCGGACCTCGAGTTCGTCGATCCGTTCGGCGGCGCGAATGATCTGGCCAAAGGCGTGCTGCGTACGCCGGTCGATCCTCGCCAGTCCTTTGACGATGATCCGCTGCGCATGATGCGCGCGGTGCGATTCGTGGCCCAACTGGGCTTCACGATCGCGCCGGATGCCGCCGAGGCCATCACCTCCATGCGTGACCGCATCGACATCGTCTCCGCGGAACGCGTGCGCGATGAATTGACCAAGCTCCTGCTGTCCGACCGTCCGCGCGCCGGCCTCGAGGCGCTGGTCGAATCAGGGCTTGCGGACATCGTCTTCCCGGAGATTCCGGCCCTGCAGCTGCAGATCGACGAACACCACCGGCATAAGGACGTCTTCGAGCACACGATGATTGTGCTGGAACGCGCGATCGCACTGGAAACCGGTCCGGACGGCCCGGTGCCGGCCCCGGACCTGACCCTGCGTCTTGCGGCCGTGATGCATGACATCGGCAAGCCGAAGACCCGCAAGTTCGAGCCGGGCGGCAAGGTGAGCTTCCACCATCACGATGCGGTGGGCGCCAAGATGACCCGCAAGCGGTTGAAGGCGCTGCGGTTCGATCATCATCTCATCGAAGACGTCTCCGAACTGGTGAACATGCATCTGCGGTTCCACGGGTATGTGGACGAGCCATGGACCGATTCGGCCGTGCGCCGGTATGTCAAGGATGCCGGGCACCTGTACGAACGGCTCAACCGGCTGACGAGGGCGGACGCCACCACGCAGAACAAGCGCAAGGCGCAGATCTTCTCCGATGCCATGGATGAGATGGAGGAGCGCGTCCGCGAACTCAAGAAGAAAGAGGACTTCGACGCGATCCGTCCCGACGTGGACGGCAACGAGATCATGGAGCTTCTGGGGCTTGCGCCGGGGCCGATGGTCGGGCGCGCCTACAAGCACATGCTCGACTACCGTCTCGATAACGGCCCGGTCGACCATGACGTGGCCGTGGCCGAACTCAAGCGCTGGTACGCCGAAGTCACGGAACAGTAGCGTGGATACAAGTAAGGGTCCTCACGGACCCTTACTTCATACGTACTGCGCGCGCATCATATTGCGCGTGCATATTGTGCGTAACGGCTACTGCTGCTGGGTCTGCTGCGCGGTGTAGGCGGTGTGGTCGGTGTCTGCCGGCAGGTTGGTCATCTTGTCTGCGGCCTTGCAGCCTTCGACATTGGTGATTTCCTTGCCCTCCTGCGGGGAAGCGTCCTCATTCTGCAGATCGGTGAACGTGGCGCCGAGTACCACATCGATAAGCTGGTCCTCGCGGGCCGTCATGATCATCGTGGCATCGGTGAAGTTGCCGGCCAACGTATAGGCCTCGTTGACGGCGTTCTTGCCGAAGTAGATCGTCGTGCGCTCCACGTTGGACACGTTCTCCATCACCGGCTTGCCCTTGACGATTTTCTTCACCTGATAATTGCCGATGAACTGTACACTGAATCCGCGCTTGGTCAGCGCGCCGCCCACGGCCTTGGCGAATCCCAGATGCGCGGTGCCGTTAAGCACTCGAATGCCCACCGAGCCATTGGCCACGTACTTGGCCTTGCCGTCCTTGCCAGCCACGGCGCAGGGGGCCACGTTGCCGTAATTCGGCTCAGTGGTGGGTGTCACGTACGCGCCCAGTCCGAACAGGTGGAAATTGAACATCAGCGCGACGACGAGGATGATTGCCAGCGCCGTTCCGGTGATGGAGAACACGACGGTCTGACGGCGGCGTACATACGCCTTGCGAGCCTCACGTTCGTATACCTGTTGCGTCATCGTTCGACTTCCTTCTGGGGTTGTGGCTTGTTGCTACCTTAGCGTCACTGCCTGACGCCGATAATGGGCTTGGCAGGGGCTTTCGCGCGGATGATCCGATCCACCAGACCGTCGCCGCGCCAAGCGCCGATCACCTTCGCGGCGACGGCGTCATCGGCCACGAACGCCACCACGGACGGGCCCGAGCCGGAAACGAACGCATGGTGTGCGCCGGCCCGTGCGGCGGCGTCGATCGCCTGTCCGCTACGCGGATGCAGGTCGATTGCCGCTGACTGCAGATGATTGCGATTCGCGGAGGCGGCACCGGCCTTCGCGCTCAAGGTATCGAATTTGCGATACACGTCCGGCGTGCGCAGCTGCGTCTGATAGGCACCGATGAGTACCTCCCCGGCAAATCCTTGGGCGATCAGGCTGCGCCCGGCCGACGAGTCGAAGGCGATGTCCTCGATCTGCTCGCCGTATCCGGTGCCGTGCGCGAATCCTCCGGTCAGGCAGAACGGCATATCCGCGCCCAGCGTGGCGGCGATGCCGCGCAGCCGTTCGATGGGCCAGCCCAATCCCCACAGACGGTTGACGGCCAGTATGGTGGCGGCGGCATCTGCCGATCCGCCGCCGAGGCCGGCGCCCACGGGGATGCGTTTGGTGATGGTCAGGGCCACGTCCGGGTCGCGGCCGGCGGCCTGCGCCATGGCGAACAACGCCAACACCGCATGATTGCGGCGCATGTCGCTGTCCGAAGCTGCGAGATCGCCCAGATGGGCGCCCGCGAGGTCCAATGAGAACCCGGTGCCCGCCCGTTTTGCCGAGGCGGTCACCGTGTCGTATACGCCCACCGCGCAATAGATGGTGTCCAACTCGTGACGGCCTCCCCATTCGGCATGGGTGGGGCCGACCTCGAGGGTGAGGTTGGTCTTGGCGGGGCAATCCACGCTCACCGTGACGCCGCTCGTGATGTTGCCCGTGATGCTGCCGTCGTCGGATCCGTTCGCACGATCAGATTTGGGCCTGCGCGTCGGTTGGGATGCCGTCGATTCCCGCTCCGATGCCGGAGTGCTAGTGGCCGTCCGCCCATCCGCATTCCGTATCGGGTGGGTCATCACCGCGGTCACCGTGCCACCTCGGTGGCGACCCCCGCGGCTTCGGCGGCCTGCAACGCCTTGGCCAGGCTGGCGAATTCCTCGATGGTCAGCGTTTCGCCGCGGCGGGTCTGGTCGATGTTCGCGGCCGTGAACACGTCGGACGGAACCAGCTGCTTCAATGCCGCATGCAGGGTTTTGCGGCGCTGGCCGAATGCGGCGTCGATGAGCTTGAACGTGAGCTCACGGTCGGCGGCATCCGGGCCGGAATCCGGGGCAGCCGGATCGTCGGCGGCGTAGCGGGTGAACTTGACCAGTGCGGAATCCACATTCGGCGCCGGCCAGAACACGTTGCGACCGATGGTGCCCACACGCTCGGCCGTGCCGTACCAGGCGAGTTTGACGCTCGGGGTGCCGTAGATCTTGGAACCGGGCTTGGCGGAGAGGCGGTCGGCCACCTCCTTCTGCACCATCACCAGGAATGAGCCGAGGTTATCGAAGCGTTCGAGCAGCGTCAGCAGAATCGGCGTGGCGACGTTGTACGGCAGATTGGCCACCAAGGTGAACGACCGGTCGTCATTGAAATCGGGCATGTTCTGCGGCGTCACCGTGAGCGCGTCGCGGTTGACCACGGTGAGGCGTCCGGCGGCGTCGGGCATGAACTCGGCCACGGTGTCCGGCAGGCGCTCGGCCAGCGGCGGATCGATTTCGACGGCGGTCATCGTGGCGCCGGTCTCCAGAATCGCCAGAGTCAGCGAGCCGAGGCCGGGACCGACCTCCATCACATGATCGGTGGCGGTGACGCCCGCTTCACGCACGATGCGACGGACCGTGCCCGGATCGATTACGAAATTCTGGCCGAACTTCTTGGTCGGGCTGACGCCGGCCTCGTCCGCGATGCGACGGATGTCCGCGGCGCCCAAAAGGCGGCCGGCGGCGGATGCGGTCGGGTGGCCGTCCGCCGAGGCTTGCGAGGTCGGCGCTGCGGCCTGTGCTTCGGTGCCTTTCCCGGTCGGGGCGGAGGTGGTTTCGGTTTCCATAAGTCTGTCCAAGTCTGTCCTTTGATGATTGCCCGGCATATGACGGGCGGATTCGTGCGGCTGGGTCTTCTCGCTGCCGGGGATTGGGCTGGCCGACTAGTACCAGCCGACGTCTTCGGAATGCTGCCAGGCCACCGACGGGCTGCCGTAGCGCTCGGCGATGTACGCCAGACCCCAGTCGATCTGCACTGCGGCGTCATCGCGGTAGTTGGCGCCGAACGCGGCCATTTTGTCGGCCGGCAGGGCCTGCGGGATGCCGTAGGCCCCGGAGCTGGCGTTTTCGGCGTACCACAGCCAGCTCGACTCGCGCGTCCACAGTTTGACCAGGCAGTCCCATTCATTGCCGGTCCAGCCGCGCTGTGCCGCCGCTCCCGAGGCGTAGGCCTGTGCCTGGGCCGGGGTCGGATGCCAGAGACGGCCTGACGGGGCGGGGTCCGGCGAAGGCGTCGGGGTGGGTGTCGGGGTTGGCTCGGGGGTGGCGTTGTCGCCGCCATCGGAAGGCTCGTCGCTGGCGTTGCCGTCGTTATTCGATTCGTTGCCGGAGCCGTTTCCGTCCGAGCCGTTGGTGTCCGTGTTGCCGTTGCCGGTGTTACCGGAATTGTTGGAATCACCACCGTTGCCGGAGCCGTTGCCTGTCCCACCGTTGTCGCCGGAGCCGGTCCCGCTTCCAGTCCCATTCGAGCCGGCGCTGTTGCCGGTACCGGACCCGTTGCCGATATTCGACGATCCGGAATCACCCTTGTTGGCTGACGAAGACGGCCCGACGGCGATGATCTGATCGATAGCCATCGTGGTCACGGTTTCGGATTTCAGTGTTTCCGACTCGGCCACGCCGTCCACGTACGTGACGTCGTACACCTGGGTCTTCTGGCCGTTGACGCCCTGCTGGCGGATTTCCGTCGTACCGGGGGCGAGGGAGCTGTCCACGATGGTGCGGGTGGAGAACGGAATGGCGACGGTGCGCGTCTCCTCGCCATGGGTCACGCGCCGCACGCGCAGAATCGTCTTGTCGCCGTCTTTCTCGACGCTGACTCGGTCCTCCTTACCCAGCACGATGCCTTTGGAATCGAGGATGGAGGCCGCCGGCAGCTTGCCGTTGGGGGCCACGGAGCTCTTGCCGTCCGCGATGACGGTCACCGGGCCCTGCTGATTGATGACCAACCCGCCGGTGAGCTGGTTGTACACGTTTTTGATGTCGACGGTGATTTTGGCGGCGTTCGTTTCGTTTTCCTGGAAGAAGCCGAGCAGTTGGTCGGCGCTCGTGGCCACGGTCCAGAACGGCACGGACACGCCGTCGATGTTGATGGTGGTCTGATAGGCGGAGCGAACGGTGACTACGGCATGATCCTCCAGTCGATTGCCGGAGGACGTCTCCACGATGTCGTGCGTTTTGACGTCGATGCCCTGCTCCTGCAACAGACGCGAGGCCGTCATGGCATAGGTGGTGACCTGTGTGGTCTGGCCGTTGACGCTCAGCGCCACGGTTTTGCGGGCGGTGAAGGCGAACGTGCCGCCCATGGCCAGACTCAGCGCCAGAACGCTGGCAATCACGCGGATGCGACGCAGTGCAACAAACCGCTGCGGGGTCCAACGCCGTGCCATGCTTTCCTTCCTGTCGTACCGAAGTTCTACGCCACCATCGTAATGGTTGGGGCTGCCGCACGGCCGTCTCGGCCGGTCACCGTCACCATTCCTGCCCGGTTCGTCCGGCGATTACACCGTTGATTGCGGCCTTGCGCTTCGTGCTGCGCAATGTTCGCTCGTGCGTTACGGGACCGGGTGTCGAAGTGCTCTCAAGAGCCCGGGGAACTGAACTGCGGATCTTTTCGGCATAAAGAGATAAAGAAGAAGGGGGCGGGAGAGAAGGGGATGTTCCCGCCCCCTGAAGGTGCGGAGCTAGTTGGGGGGACGCTCCGCCCTACTCCAGGAAGCCCATAGTTGGGGGAAGGCTCCTGGATTACTTACTCAAGGCAAGAATTCAGTGCGCAGAAAAACCGCGCATATCAATCATACGCTTTTTTCTTACGCGACGAGCCTCTTGTCGGGATCGAACCGACGACCTGCCGCTTACAAGGCGGCCGCTCTGGCCATCTGAGCTAAAGAGGCGTGTTGCCCAACGTCAACCGTTTGGAACAACTGAATAGCATACCAGCAGTCCCCGAGTTCGGGGTGCCTGTGTCGGGGGTGCCGCCGCATCGTGGGGCGATGCCGCGGCACCCGTTGTGGCGAATGCCGCCGTAAGACGAATCAGGCGGTGAGGCTGATTGGCTTGCCGTCGGCGCCGATGGAGGGCAGCTTGCCCTCCACGCCCACCTGATCGGAGCTGAGGCCCACGGCCTTGAGGAAGCCGTCGACCATGGTGGTGTCCGCTGCGGAAATCTGGCTCAGAGCCCAGTATTCACCGTTGATGGTGAGCGTGGGGGAGGAGAACCCGCCGGACGTGGAGAACAGCTCCGGGCGCAGCACCGTGTAGTTGTTCGAGGCGGTGAGCCAATCCACGTACTCATTCTTGCCGCTGAACGCGGCCGCGGCCACATCCTTGCTCACACCGGCCTTGACGGCCTGTTCCTCGAGCTTGCTGTTATCGACCGGCACGTAGTTCGACAGCTCGCCGGGCTGGAAGTCCGAGGCGTAGATGTTGTACAGGTAGTCCATGAGATGGTTCGGATCGTCGTCGTGCTCGGCGATGTAAATCGCGCCGTTGAACGCGCGGTTGGAGTAGTTGTCGGAGCTCTTGTTGTCCTGGAAGTTGAGGAAGTGCAGCTCGAGGTTGAGCTGTCCGGCGTCCATGAGCTTGACGAGCGTGGGGTCGAGCTGCTGGTTCACGGCGGCGCAGCCCGGGCACAGCGGTTCCATGTAGATGCCGACGGTGGGTACGCCCTCCACCTTCTGGCCGTAGCCCTTGTCGGAGACGAGGAAGCCGGCCTTGTCGTCGGCTTTGGCCGGCTTGGTGCCCACGGCCTCGAGCTTGCTGTAGGCCTCGTTGACATCGCCGCTGGCGCTGGAGGTGCTGTTGGTGATGGCGCGGTAGACGAAGAATCCGCCGACCGCCACCAGCACCACAACGAGAGCCACCACGATGATACCGATGATGGTCTGCTGCTTGCGTTCCTTGGCCGCCTGCTCGGCCTTGGCGCGCTGTGCCGCCTCCTCTGCCGCACGGCGCTCGGCGCGCGTGACACGCTTGGCCTGACGCTTTGGATCTGCCATGAATATCCCCCTGAAACAGTTCGATGGATGTGGCCCATCATAATGTCCGGTCCTGAGGAGGACTGCGCTCAGAGCGCATCCAAGATGAATTTCAGGTAAAAGTGGGGTGTTCGCGGGCTTATCCCCGTACTGGCTGTGCCATCCGAATGGCACACTGTGTCACACCGCTCACACCAGCGGCGTCCAGTCGATTGGATTACCGGCCAACGGCATCGCGATCATGGCCACGGTGACGACCAGCCAGATGGCGAACAGCACGGTGTCACGTCGGCCTCCCTTGGACTCGGCGTTGCCGGAAGATGCCGGTGCCGGCCGTACGACGGGCAGTCCATTCGGGCCGATGACCGGTGTCGCGTGCGCCGTCGGGGCGGTGGCCTGAGCCGTACTGGTCAGCAATGCCTCTCCGGCAGCCGTAATGCCATCCTTGCGCAACGCGGTCCCCTTCCGGATGCCACGCAATACGCCGGCACCTAGCCGAACGGTTGCGGATTGCGGGCCGAATACGGTGACCAGCCATCCTGCGGCCATGAATCCAGCCAACGTCAGCCCGGAGGCGGACGCCGGCATATCGGTGAGGATGGGCATCGGCAGGGACCACGGGCCGATGGGCAGTTGGGCCGTCTCCACGGGTAGATTCAGCAGCATCGCGGCGATGGCCGAACCAACCGAACATATGACGGTGATAAGGGCCATTCTGGGCAGTGTCAGCAGCAGTCCTTTGAGCAGATGCCACGGCAAGGTGGCTGCGCGGACCAGGGAATCAGAGCCTTTGCGCTCGCCGCCGCGCTTGCTTTCGCGGTCCAGTTGCGAGCTGGCGTCACAGGCAAGCGTCAACATCAGCCAGAGCATTGTCGCGGCGACGAACAGGGCGATGACCGGCAGGCTCGCGGTCAATGCGGCCAATGGCAGGGCGATGAACCACAGCGGCATCGTGCCGATGCTGAGGTATGCGTTGCGGCGGATGTCCGACGGATTGGGTGCGGACTGCGCCTGTACCAAGGCTTCGGTGGGGGAGACCTGCGCGGTGTGGTCGATCATGCGCTGCAGGGCCGGTCGGATGGACGGGTCGGCAACGGTGGGCTGCGCGTCCGGTGCTGCAGCGTACTGCCCGTACGGCTGGGCGGGACTGGCGTATGGGGTGTGCTGGCCGTACTGGTTGTATTGACCATATTGACTGTACGGGCCATACGAATTGGCGTCCCGACTGTCATTTGTGCCGAACGGGGGCTCGGTCGTTCCGTATTGCGGGTTGAACGGATCGGAGGAGTCATATTGCGCCGGCTGCGGCCGTGCGGGGGAAGCCGATGGCGGCGTGGCGGGCCGCGGCATGGGCGTCGTGCCGGCCACGCCGCGCCCGGCATGGGTTTCCGCCGATTCAGGGCTCGGGGATGTTGCTTGTCCTGCCCGTCCCACCAATGTGCGCGCCGACCGGGCATATGCGTCGGCGGGGCGCGATGCGCTCGCTGGTGCTGGTGCTGGTGCTGGTGCTGGTGCTGGCGCTGGCGCGGCCGTCATCATGATCATGGTCGTTGGAGGTGGCGGCGGACCGGCGGCCAACGCCTCGGTGCGGATGATGTCGGCGTCATCCTGCGCGCGCCAGATGGTGCGTGGATTGTCGCGGTCGATTCCGTGCGTTTCGGCGACTCCGCGCGTTGCGGGGGCGGTCTGCGCCGAGGATTCCGCACCGGGGTCAAGCCCTGAATCAGTATCCGGCGTCGCTTTCGCGGCGGAGAGGCTTGGGCCAAAAGGGCGCATCGCCTCGGCCGCATCACTGCCATCGGTGCTACCGGCTACGATGGCGGCGCCTCCGACGATTGCCCCGGCTCCGAACGGACCGGCCTGCGCGCCTTGCCAGGCGGTGGGATTCAGAGCGTCCAAGGCGATGGCCTGCAACAGTTGCTCCGGTGTGCAACGCTTCGCCCGGTCGGGGTTCAGTGCTGACCGGAAGGCCGCGAGCGTACCGGCCGGAAGACCGGTGAGATTCGCGTTGCCGGAGGCCGCGCGCTCCAGCACGGCCATCATCGGCTTGGTGCCGAACACGGGTGCGCCGGTCGCGGCGAACGCGAGCACTGACGCCACCGACCACCAGTCGGTCGCCTCGTCCGATTCCGCGCCTTCGATGATTTCCGGGGCGATGAAGCCGGGCGTGCCCATCACCAGACCCGTGCGGGTCACATGGCTTTCGCCCTCGCCCATCGCGATGCCGAAATCGACGAGCACCGGGCCGGATGCCGAGACCATCACATTGGTGGGCTTGATGTCGCGGTGGACGATGCCGACCGCATGCACGGCACGTACCGCTTCGATGAGCTTACGGGCCAGCCGTTCAAGGTCGTCGCCGATGTAGCGGCCGTTCACGGCCACGTCGTCCTTGAGGTTGCGTCCCTCGATGAGTTCGGTGACGATGAATGCCAGCGAATCATCCAGTTCCATATCCACGATGCCGCACACGCCCGGATGATTGACCTTCTTCAAGGCCATGGCCTCGCGGCGCAGACGTTCGCGCGGGGTGACGTCCGGCTTGAGATTGGGGTCCTGCTCGGCGGACGCGCCGGAGCCGGGCATGCCGGAGCCCGACGCATCATCGGACTCCTCGGCGAGCGAGTCGCGCAGTATCTTCATCGCGTAGTAGGCGCCGCCATCGTCGCGCACGCGCCACACCGAACCCATGGCACCCGAACCGAGACGTGAAATCAGCGTATAGCCGCCTACGATTTCGCCGGGTTCGAGATTCAATGCGTTCAGATCGCTCATGGTCCCCATCCTAGCCGTGCAAACGTGGGCGTGCCGTGATACCTGCGGATGACGTCTATGGGCCACGGGCATGTCCCTGCTTCATCGAGGGCATCGTGTTGTTAATCGTGAGTTGCGGTGCCGGTGAGGCATGTCTCTGCTTCATCGAGGGCGTGCTGTGATACCGGTTGGTGAACATCGCCGGGCCATTGGCGTCACGTTGTGCCTTCTACGGTGCCCGGCGGCGTTACTGCTGGCCCACGGTGTAGGGCTTGTCCCATGGTGTAGGGAATTGCCCACCGTGTAGGGAAAATCCCATGGTGTAGGGATGCAAAATGGCTTTATTCCGCGGATGGTAAAATTTTTCTCCCTACACGGTGGGATTTTCCCTACACGGTGGACCGTTCCCTACACCGTGGGGCGTAGTGCGGCGGCGCGGTGCGGCGGCATGGTGTGGTGCGGCGACGTGGTGCGGCGGCGATGCATGCCGTTTACGTATTTAATAGTGCCGTTTACGCGGTGAACAAGGTGTTGCCGGCGTGCATGTGGTAGCAGATTATGCGCGTGAAATGACAGGATGGGTGTAACGGCGCATCCGGCCGGCGCAAATCTGAGAATCTAAGGTCATCGGCATCAAGGACGTGTCAGCGAAGCGACCCAATGGTGAGCCAAGCGGACGTTCCCACGGACGGCAAGGTGCAAGGGCAGTGCCCGGCCATCCACACAAGGCCTCGATAACGGTATCGAAGCCATGCCGCGACAGTAAGAATCAAGGAGGAGAACCATGCTTAGCATCAATTGGAGCGACGTCTGGAATGTCGTCGCCTCGGTTATGCCGCAGCTCATCGCCATCGGCGTTGTACTGGTGTTGGCGCTTGCGCTGACCATCGGCATCAACAAGAAGACCGTCAAGAACGTAGGTACCCGCAAGCTTATCCACTCCGAGTCCTGGCTGGTGTTCCTGGTCGCCGTGGTCGTGGCGGTATCCATGATGCTGTTCGGCCCGCTGGCTTCGCTGCTCAACAGCGCCACCGCCACCAAGTACGAACTTTCGCAGACCACCATCTCCAACGCCAGCAAGCTGGCCAAGGAGATTCAGGCCGAGGCCATCACCATGCTCAAGAACGAGGATGGCAACCTGCCGCTGGCCAACAAGAAGGTCAACGTGTTCGGCTGGGGCTCTACGAATCCGGTCTATGGCGGTACGGGTTCCGGCTCGATGAACCAGAACTACGAGACCACCTCCCTGCTTGACGGACTCAAGGAGGCCGGCATCGAGACCAACGCCGACCTGAGCAAGCTGTACACCGACTATCGTTCCGACCGTCCGGTCGTGGCCATGGCCGAGCAGGATTGGACCCTGCCTGAGGTGCCGGCCGACCAGTATTCCGACTCGCTGATCTCCCAGGCCAAGAGCTTCTCCGACGAGGCCGTCGTGGTCATCACGCGTGTGGGAGGCGAGGGTGCCGATCTGCCTCTCAACATGAAGGCCAAGGGCATCACCTACACCAACAACTCCAAGGATTACGAGGACTTCAAGGACGGCGAGAGCTTCCTGGAGCTGAGCCAGACCGAGAAGAATATGATCGATCTGGTCACAAAGAACTTCGACAAGGTGACCGTCGTCTACAACGGTGCAAACGCGTTCGAACTGGGCTTCGTCGATCAGTATCCGCAGATCAAGTCCGTGCTGTGGTGCCCGCCCGCCGGCCAGACCGGCTTCTCGGCCCTCGGTGACGTGCTTGCTGGCGAGACCAATCCGTCCGGCAAGACTTCCGATACCTTTGTCAAGGATTTGACCACCCAGCCGAGCTATAACAACTTCGGCAACTTCAAGTACGACAACATGAGCGAATTCCCGACCGAGAACTTCGAGGAAGGCGAGACCTCCCCGGCGTTCGTCAACTACGTCGAGGGCATCTACGTGGGCTACAAGTACTGGGAGACCGCTGCAGACGAGGGTGCGATCAATTACGACGACTACGTGCAGTACCCGTTCGGCTATGGCCTGTCCTACACCACGTTCGACCAGAAGATGGGCGACGTGACCTATTCCGGCGGCAAGGTCAGCTTTGACGTGACCGTGACCAACACCGGCGACAAGGCCGGCAAGGACGTGGTCGAGGTCTACTACAATCCGCCGTACACCAACGGCGGCATTGAGAAGGCGTCCACGAACCTCGTGGCCTTCGAGAAGACCAAGGAGCTCGCTCCGGGCGCCTCCGAGACCGTAAAGATCGAGTTCGACGACGATGACATGGCCTCCTACGACGCCAAGGGCGCGAAGGCCTACGTGCTGGAAAAGGGCGATTACGACATCTCCATCCAGTCCGATTCCCACACGACCATCGCCGAGAAGACCATCACCGTGGATGATACGGTGACCTACAACTCGGACTCCAACACCCACAACGGCGACAAGACCGTGGCCACCAACGTGTTCGACGATGCGACCGGTGACGAGCTCGGCATCACCTACCTCTCGCGTGCCGACCACTTCGCCAACTACAAGAAGGCCACTGCCGCCCCGGCCACCTACACGCTGCCGGAGGACCTCAAGGCCAACTTCCGTAACAACTCCAACTACAAGGCCTCCGAAACCAACAACGATTCGGATGAGATGCCGACCACCGGCGCCAAGAACGGCGTCCGTCTGGCCGATTTGACCGGCAAGGATTACGACGATCCGCTGTGGAACCAGCTGCTCGACCAGCTGACCTTCGACGAGATGGACAACCTCATCGCCTTCGGTGGCTACGGCACCCAGGCCGTGAACTCCATCGGCAAGATCGCTCTGACCGACGTCGATGGCCCGGCCTCCCTGAACAACAACTTCACCGGCGTTGGCTCGATCGGCTTCCCGTCGTCCACCTCTGTGGCCTGCACTTGGAACAAGGATCTCGCTAAGCAGTTCGGTGACGGCATCGGCAACATGGCCCACGACATGCATGTCGCCGGCTGGTACGCCCCCGCCATGAACATCCATCGCAACGCCTTCGCAGGCCGTAACTTCGAGTACTTCTCTGAAGATGCCCTGCTCTCCGGCACGATGGCTTCCCAGCAGGTGGCCGGTGCTCAGGCCAAGGGCGTGTACGCCTTCATGAAGCACTTCGCTCTGAACGATCAGGAGACGAACCGATTGAGCGAGCTCAACACTTGGGCCAACGAGCAGTCGATTCGTGAAATCTACCTGAAGCCATTCGAGATGAGTGTCAAGGAAGGCGGCGCAGGCGCCGTGATGAGCTCCTTCAACTACATCGGCACCGAATGGGCCGGCTCCCACGCCGGTCTGCTCAACACCGTCCTTCGCGACGAGTGGGGCTTCCGTGGCATGGTCCTGACCGACTACTTCGGCGGCTACGGCTACCAGAACGCTGATCGTGCCATCCGTGGCGGCAACGACGTGATGCTCGCCACCACTGACGTGACCAACCACATCACCGACAAGTCCGCCACCTCCATCAAGGCCATGCGTACCGCCTCGCACAACATCCTCTACACAGCCGCCAACAGCTGGCTGTACGAGAACGGCGAGCCGGACGTGCCGACCCCGATCTGGAAGACCATCACCTACGTGGTCTGGGGCGTGACCGCCGTGCTGGTGATCGGTCTTGAGATTCTGACCGTCCAGAAGTACCTCAAGCGTCGCAAGCTGGCCGTCGTTTCGATTGACGCGCCCACGCCGGTCGCTCAGGCCTGAGTTGGCTGACTCGGTTGCGTCGGCTGCGACTGCTGCCTATGCAACCGAGTCGCCAGCGGCGACTGCCGCAGACAAGCAAACCGATGAGGCCTTTGCCCGATAACTGAATAACGAAGCGGCTCGCTCCATCTTCGGGCGAGCCGTTTCGTATATGCAACGTTTAAGGGAGAAGCGGGGCAGCCTGCGCGCGGCGGGTCACTTCCGCTATCCAGCTACGAAATAATTGAATATCGCTGAATAGCACAGCCGAATCCGATGCTGATCATCGTTGCCCTTTGATGACTGCACTGGATTCGGCTGTTTTCATTACGACGTTGTGCTGCTGTTTTGGTTATGTGCGGTTTGGTGGGGCGGATAAGCGGGACAGTAGGCGATTACCGCGCTGTGCGAAACAAATGTGGCATCGGGTTAGTGTCCTGCCCGCTCATACCGGAATCGTCTCCAGAGAGAATGGGCCGGTATCCTTGTCGCTGTCTCCAGTGGTGGAAATCAGCCCGTAGATATCTTTAAGGCACCAGGAGGCATAGATTGGCAAATACGTTATCCTGCCCTCATGCTCCACATTGCCGCGGGAGAGCACGATTCCCCGGCTGATTTGGTAATTCGGGTTCGCCATCACGGCATCGATTGCCGCATGTGCCCTGTAGGTGCGACCGGATTTGACCTCAAACGGTATGGCTGTGCCATCAGTGGGCGAATAATGGCTATACCACCCAGTATTTACAACTTCTCAATAATTTTGAGAAGTTTCACTAAGTTCTTTTTGGGGTGATTGAGAAGTCCAGATTTAGGCTCGGAGTCTTTTTTGCGGTCCATGCATATGAGAGCGGTGATGGGGTGAGACAGGGATTGGCTGCTCTGCCCATCCGGGGGCTTGCATGCGGGTGAATTTATGGGAAACACGCCGACGCGCAACAAGTAATACCTATTTTTCGGTTGCTGGCGGCGGTATATTGGCAGTAACGGCGTGTCGAGAACGTTGTTTTCGACACGCCGGGGGAACGCCGTCGTTTCAACGATTTTGGCGTGGTTTTCGCATGCCGGTTTGCGTTCCTGTTCCTGTTCGTGTAAATTACTTCCTTGCTGCCGCTGAGCGGTCTGGTTGATTCCTTCTTGTTGGTTTTGCCGGGCTGGTTTGTGTGTGGTGGTGGTTTGAGAACTCAAGAGCGTGTTTGTACTACTTCTTTATAGTCAATGATTGCCAGTCCATTGCCTGCCTGCTGGTTTTCTGGTGGGTGCCTGAGAGATGGTTGAATGGTGATGGGGTTTTGTGTGAGAGGTCCTTTTCCTTATAAAGGATTTTTCTCGTCTTTTTTGTTTTGAGGGTCTGTTTTTCGGGCTTTCTTCATGAATGTTTTTTTGTGGAGGGTTCGATTCTGGCTCAGGATGAACGCTGGCGGCGTGCTTAACACATGCAAGTCGAACGGGATCCCGGACTTCGGTTTGGGTGAGAGTGGCGAACGGGTGAGTAATGCGTGACCGACCTGCCCTGTACTGCGGAATAGCTCCTGGAAACGGGTGGTAATGCCGCATGCTCCGCACTGCTGCATGGTGGTGCGGGAAAGGTTTTTCCGGTATGGGATGGGGTCGCGTCCTATCAGGTAGTCGGCGGGGTGATGGCCCACCGAGCCTATGACGGGTAGCCGGCCTGAGAGGGCGACCGGCCACATTGGGACTGAGATACGGCCCAGACTCCTACGGGAGGCAGCAGTGGGGAATATTGCACAATGGGCGCAAGCCTGATGCAGCGACG